>CAWDLK010000001.1:0-556877 GCA_963803165.1 uncultured Chloroflexia bacterium
TTCGCCGCTCCACCCGCCCTCGGGCTGTCGCTTTCACACGCGCTGCCCCATCGCGCAGGTCCCGGGGATCTGCAGCGACGAGGAGCCGCCGCTCGAGGAGAAGGCCGCCGGGCATCTCGCCGCCTGTCACCTCTCGGCACAGGTCGGAGCTGCGCTGGGCTGAACCCGGGCTGGAGGACGCCCCGGAGCCGGCCCCGAGCCGTACAGTGAGCCTCGATGGACCACGAGGCGGCGCTGGAGTTCCTCCGCGACCACCGGCACGGCGTGCTCGCCACCCGACGCCGCGACGGCGGCGTCCAGCTCTCCCCGGTGGTGGCGGGGGTCGACGCCGAGGGCCGGGTGATCGTCAGCACCCGGGAGGGTGCCATGAAGACGCTCAACCTGCGCCGCGACCCCCACGCCACCTACTGCGCGATCAGCGACGGCTTCTTCGGTGAGTGGCACACGGTCGAGGGAGAGGTGGAGATCGTCAGCCTCCCGGAGGCGATGGAGCCCCTGGTCGACTACTACCGCAGGATCGGGGGCGAGCACCCCGACTGGACCGAGTACCGGCAGGCCATGCAGCGCGAGCAGCGGGTGCTGCTGCGCCTGACCGTGGAGCGCAGCGGGCCCACCCGCACCGGCTGAGCCGCCCGCCGGCGGGTCAGGCGCTCGGGGTGGCGCGAAGCGCCAGCTCCCCCCGGGCGGCGCGGAGACGTTCGAGGCTCCTCTCGGCGCCGATGAACGCCATGGCGTCGAAGACGGGGACCCCGGCGGGACTGCCGAGGATGGCGACGTAGAGCACGCGGAAACCGTCGCGCGCCTTGACCCCGCGGGCGTCCAGCAGCGCGGTGAGGTGCAGCCGGAGGCTCTCGAGGTCCTCCAGGCCGCCCGCCGCCACCGCGGCGGCAGCGCCGTCCAGGAGGGCGGCGGCCGTCTCCACGTCCACCTTGCGGGGCGGGAAGACGACGTCCGGCTCCCAGAGCGCGGGACCGATCAGCGGGGCGGCCAGCGGCTCGGCGTCGCGCAGAGTGACCATCCGCTCCTGGAGCAGGGGCACGAGCTTCCGCCGCTCCTCCAGGCTGGTCCCCGGGAGGTGGTACTCGAGCGCCGTCACCAGCGCCTCGGGCTCCATGCGCCGGATGTGCAGGCCGTTGAGGGAGTCGAGGCGGCGGGCGTCGAAGACCGCGGGCGAGGACTGCACCCGTCCCAGGGAGAATGCCGCGATCAGCTCCTCGCGGCTGAACACCTCCTGCTCGGTCCCGCTCGACCACCCCAGCAGGGCCATGGCGTTGACCAAGGCCTCGGGCAGGTAGCCCTGCTCCGCGTACTCCAGGACGGTGCGGGCTCCGCGCCGCTTGGAGAGCTTCTGACGGGAGGGGTCGAGCACCTGGGGGACGTGGCAGAAGCGGGGCGGCTCCCAGCCCAGGGCGGCGTAGACGGCGAGGTGCTTGGGGGTCGACGGGATCCACTCGTCGGAGCGCACCACGTGGGAGATCTGCATCAGGTGGTCGTCGACCACCACGGCCAGGTGGTAGGTGGGGAAGCCGTCCGACTTGAGCAGCACCTGATCGTCGATGTCGGCGTTGTCGTACCTGATCGCCCCGTGGATGGCGTCGTCCCACTCGGTCGTCCCCTCCGGCATGTGGAGCCGGAGCACCGCCGGCATCCCGGCGGCGCGCTCGCCGGCCACCTCGTCCTGGCGGTCGAGGCAGCGCCGGTCGTAGCGGGGCGCCTGGTGGAGACGCTGCTGCTCCAGGCGCATCTCGGTGAGCCGCTCCGGCGCGCAGGTGCACCAGTAGGCGGCGCCGGCGTCGACCAGCCGCCGGGCGTGCTCCGAGTAGAGCTCGAGGCGCAGCGATTGAATGTAGGGGCCGTGCGGGCCGTCGACCTCGGGCCCCTCGTCCCAGTCGAGGGCGAGCCAGTGGAGCGTCTCCAGGATGGCGGCCTCGCTCTCGGGCACGTAGCGGCCCTGGTCGGTGTCCTCGATGCGGAGCACGAAGCTGCCCCCGGTCGAGCGCGCGGCGAGCCAGGCGAAGAGGGCGGTCCGGACGTTGCCGAGGTGGAGAAATCCGGTGGGCGAGGGGGCGAACCGGGTCCGGATGGGAGCCACCTGAGGGGCTCAGCGCGGGGCGAAGAAGACGAGGAAGACCGCGGTCCAGATCAGCAGCCCGGCCACGACCAGCACGGCGTCGAGCCGCGAGACCGCGAAACCGACCCGGCGTGGCGACCCGCTCCCGGGCCGCCTCTCGCCGTCCATCCCCCACGCGGGCGGCAGCTCGCGCGAGCGCGCGGGGCGATCCTCCGTCGGGATGGGCATGGCACCTCGGCAAACCGTGGAAGTCGGTACGCTGTCGAGTATACCGAGGCCCCGAGCGGGAACCGGGTACACTCGCCGGGCATGGCGCCGCCGCCGATTCCAGCGCAGACGGGGACGTCGCCGGGACCGCCGGCGTCCGAGGCGACGGCGGCTTCGGCCGGGAGCGGCCTCTGGGCAGAGGCCAGCCGGCGCATCGGCGTCCTCCACCTGGTCGTCGGACCCTTCATCGCCAGCAAGGCGATCGCCGTGCTGGTGCCCATGGCCACCCTCTGGGCGCGCAGCACGGGTGTGGGGGTCCCGCCCGCGTCCGCCTTCCTGGGTCCGTTCGCGCAGTGGGACGGCGCCGCCTACGTCCGGATCGCCGCCTTCGGCTTCCCGACGGGCCCACTGCAGCTGGGGCCCAACACCCTCGGATACCTCTGGGCGCGCTCCCCCGGCTATCCGCTCCTCGTCCACATCTTCACCTACCTCATCCCCCAGACGGTGGTCGCCGGCATCGTGGTCAGCGGGGTCGGAGAGCTCATCGCGCTGATCTTCCTCGCCAAGCTGGTCCTGCACGAGCGCGGCGACGAGAGCTCCGCGAGCTTCGCCTGCTGGGCGCTGGCGGTCTTCCCCTACGCCTTCTACCTCACCGCGGTGTACACGGAGAGCGCCTTCCTGGCCGCCGCCATCGCCTCCCTCTACTACATGCGGCGGGGCAGCGAGGGACGCGCCTCGCTGGCCGCCGGCTGCGCGATGTTCATCCACATCACCGGCGCGGCCCTGGTCCCCGCGCTGATCGTCGACCACCTGATCCGGCGGCGCGGCCGGCCCGGGCGAGGGTTGCTGGTGATCCTCGCCAGCCTGCTCTCGCCGCTGCTCTGGATCGCCTATGCCTGGCGCCTCACCGGCGACCCCCTCGCCTACGTGCACGCCGCGCAATCCGCCTCCTTCAACCGCATCCTGGCCTGGCCGTGGAGCGGGGCCTACACCACCTGGACCAACTTCGTCGGTGGCGCGGGGGGCAACAGCTGGCTCTTCGGCATGGAGATCCTCTTCGGGGTGGGAGGCCTGGTCGCCATCCTCTGGATGGCCTGGCAGTGGCGGCAGATCGCTCCGTCGCTCACCCTGTATGCGGCGGGGATATGGGTGATGGCCACCGCCGTCATCTACTGGTTGGGCACGCCCCGTTTCGAGATGACCGCGGTGCCGATCTACCTCGCCCTGGCCGACGTCACCCGGCGCCACCCGCGCGCCCGTCCCGCGCTGATCGCGGTCTCCGCCGGTTGGATGGGCTTCATCGCGAGCCTGGCGGCCACCGGGCAGTTCGTGGCCTGACCGGTGCCCGCAGGCGCCGACAGCGTCGCCGGCTCGGCCTCGCCGCCGCGGGCGGGCCCGAGCGCCGAGCGGATCACCGGTTGGGTGCGGCGATGGCCTCCGCTCGGGAGGGCGGCCCTCAACTCGGTTGGCCTGGTGATCGCGATGCGCGTGGTGCTGGGACTGGCGGTGGCCGTCTCCTGCGGCGACGGGCACTGCGACTCGCAGGGGATCACCTGGTTCGGGGCACCCCCGGCGACCACGGGGTGGCAGGGTCTCCTGGTCGGACCGTGGCAGCGCAACGACGCCGCGTTCTACTCACAGATAGCCCTCCACGGGTATCTCCCGCCGAGCGCCGGCATCGGCCCCGTCGGGGTCTTCTTCCCGCTCTTCCCGCTCCTGATGCGGGCCTTCATGACGTTCCTCGGTGGAGACGCCATCCTCTCCGGGCTGGTGGTCAACTCGGTGCTCACCGCCATCGCGCTCACCCTCCTCTTCCGGCTGGTGGAGACCGAGTACGGAGCCCGGGCCGGCCACCGCGCCCAGCTGCTGCTCGGGGTGGGGCCGGCCATCTTCTTCCTCCTCTCCCCGCTCACGGAGGCGACGTTCCTCACCTTCACCCTCGCCGCCGTGCTGGCGGTGCGGCGGGAGAGGATCGTCCTCGCGTCCCTGCTGGCAGCCGGGGCGACGCTCTCCCGTATCCAGGGGATCCTGGTCATGGTCCCCCTGCTGGTCGAGATCGGGTTCCAGGCGCGGGCCCGGTTGGCCGCCGGCCGGCGCCCTCTCGGCTGGCCCCATGCCGCCCTGGTCCTGCCCCCCGCCTGCTTGCTCGGGTTCCAGTGGTACGTGACCGGCCACGGCTACCCGGGGGGGATCCTCGCCGCGGAGCAGGTGTACTGGCACGTCCAGGCGGTGCTTCCCGGTATCGCGGTGTGGGACAGCCTGCTCTGGGTGTTCGCGCACGCCGACGTCCCCGAGCTGCTCAACCTGCTCTCCGTCATCGCCCTCTTCGTCTGCGTCCTCTTCATGTGGAGACGGCTGAGGCCGGCGGACACCGCGTACGCGGCGGTCAGCCTTCTCGTCATCGTCAGCCACGTCAACGGCTTCAGCCCGCTGATGTCGGCGCTCCGCTACTGCCTGCTGACCTATCCGGTCTGGGTGCTGCTGGGCAGGAGCCTGCCGTCAGCGCAGAGCCTCCGGCGCACCCTGGTGGTCCTCGGCGCCCTGAGCCTCCTGGTCGCGCTGGGCGTGAGCGGATACCACATGGTCCAGTGAGGGTCGGGTCGGCACCCAGCCCTCGTACCCGCACGGGGAGTCGAACCCCGGTTGCCACCCCACGCGGCCGGCCGCGTGGGGACCCCTCATCTCACCGGGGCTCGCCGCCCCTCGGCGGCGCGGCAGAGCCGCGCTCGCCTCACCCCGCCCATCGGCGCGCTGCAGCCTGCCTCGCCCCTCACCACCGCACTCGTACCCGCACGGGGAGTCGAACCCCGGTTGCCACCCCACGCGGCCGGCCGCGTGGGGACCCCTCATCTCACCGGGGCTCGCCGCCCCTCGGCGGCGCGGCAGAGCCGCGCTCGCCTCACCCCGCCCATCGGCGCGCTGCAGCCTGCCTCGCCCCTCACCACCGCACTCGTACCCGCACGGGGAGTCGAACCCCGGTTGCCACCTTGAAAGGGTGATGTCCTAGCCGCTAGACGATGCGGGCGTCACCCGAATGGTATCGGGCCTCAGCCGCGCCACTCCACGTCGCCGAAGAAGAGCGGTGGCTTGGGATGCCGCCCGTACCGCTCACGCCCCGATCGGGACTCGCCGATGGTGGTGGCTGGCCCATGGCCGGGCAGGACGGCCGTCTCCGGCGGCAGCGGCAGGAGCCGGGCGTCGATCGAGGCGAGGAGGGTCTCCAGGTCCCCGGCGGCGGAGGTCCGGCCCGGACCCCCGTCGAAGAGGGTGTCGCCGGTGATGACCGCCCGGCCCACCCGGAGCGAGATGCTGCCCCGGGTGTGGCCGGGGGTGTGGAGGACCTGCACCCGGATGCCGCCCACTCGGAGCTCCTGGCCGTCGCTCAGCCGGCCGTCGATCCGCTCCTCGGGAACGTTCTCCTCCACCTCACCCACCAACACGGGGGCCCCGGTGGCCGCGCGCACCGCGTCGTAGGTTGCCCAGTGGTCCGGGTGCCAGTGGGTCGCGACCACCGTCTGGACGCCCTGCTCCGCCGCGATCGCGGCGAGCAGCGGGCCCTCCTCCAGCGGCATGTCGACGAGCAGACCGGCGTGCGCGCCGGTGTCGCGGACGATGTAGGCGTTGTTCCCGTACGGGCCCATGGGCCCGACCCGGACGATCCGGACGTCGCCGTCCTCGACCACCTGGACCGTGGAGCCGGCGCCGCCGGTCATGCCCTCGCCGAACCCTGGGCGCGCATGGCGGCCTTGTGGGCACGCTTGGCCGCCTGGTAGGCACGGCGCTCGTCCGCGGTGGTGACAGAGGCGAGCGTGGGCCAGTCGGGGGCGACCCCCTCCCACCCGGGCGGTCTGACCCCGAAGTGGTGGGCGAGCACCCCGGTGACGATCCGGCTCTTCATCGGTCCGAAACCGGGAAGCGCCGCCAGCCGTCGCTGCAGCTCGGCCGCGGTGCCGGCCTCCCGCCACAGCCGGGAGGCGTCGCCGGCGTAGCTCTCGGCCACGATCCGGCAGAGTCCCTGGACGCGCTCGGCCATGCTGCGGGGAAAGCGGTGGATCGCCGGCGGGGTGCGGAAGGCAGCGGCGAAGAAGTCCGGGTCGAGGGCGGCGAGGCGGACCGCGTCGAGGGTCCCGAGCCGCTCACGGATGCGCAGCGGCCCGAGGAAGGCGTGCTCGATGGGGATCTGCTGGTCGAGGCAGAAGCCGATGAGCAGGGCCAGAGGGTTCTCGGCGATCAGCCGGTTGGCCTCCGGGTCCTCGGTCCACTCCAGGTTCGGAGGGGGGGCTGGTGCGGGCATGCCGATAGGGTACGGCGTCGGCGGAGACGCGCCGGAGAGGAGAATCGGCCGCGGGATGCGCGAGTACCTGGTGGACGTCGGAACGCTGCAGATGTCCGTCCGCGAGCACCCGGGCGGTAGCCCGCCCGTCCTCGCCCTGCACGGCCTGGCGAGCAACGCCCGCTGGTGGGACCTGGTGGCGGCTCGTCTGAGCCCGAGGTGGCGGGTGCTCGCCCCCGACCTGCGCGGCCACGGTCGGTCGGACCGGCCCGAGGCGGGGTACTCCTTCGCGGAGGTGGTCGAGGATCTCCGGGGGCTCATCGATGCGACCAGCCTGGACCGCGTGATCGTGGCCGGGCACAGCTGGGGGGCGTCGGTGGCGCTCTGGCTCGCCGCCACCCTGCCCGGACGCGTGCTGGGCTGCGTCTGCGTCGACGGTGGAGCGGCGGCGATGAAGGAGCACTTCCCGACCTGGGCCGAGGCCGAGGAGCGCCTGCGACCCCCGCGGATCGCCGGGATCACGGCGGACACGGTGCGAGAGTGGGCCAGGGGGGGATCGCTCGGCGAGGGCGGCGATCCGGAGGCCGCGGCCGAGATCCTGCTCGGCAACTTCGAGGAGACGGCGGACGGCACTGTGCGCGCACGCCTCGGCATGGACCACCACATGGAGATCGCCCGCCGGCTCTGGGAGCTGGACTCGTTCGAGCTGATGGCGCGCGTCGAGTGCCCGGTGCTCTTCATCCCGGCGCGGGGCGGGCCGTGGCCCGCGGACGAGAAAGCCAATGCGGTGCAGCGGGCCCAGGAGGTGCTGGGCGGAGACCGCACGCAGGTGGTCTGGGTGGACGGCGGCCACGACCTCCCGGTGCAGCGGCCGGCTCAGGTGGCGGATGCCATCGCCAGCTTTGCAGGGACGCTGGCCCGCAGCTGATCAGCAGGGGCAGACGGCGACCGGGCTGGCCGCGAAGGTGTCCGGGGACGTGGTGCTCGCGTAGACGACGAAGTTGGTGGTCTGGCCGGGACCGGGCAGCCCGGCTATCTCGGGGGTCCGGATCCGGTAGGCGGCACTCGCCCCCGGAAGCAACCGGGCAGGACCGTCCAGAACCGTTGCCGGCTCCTCGGGGATGATGTCCTGCGAGACGATGAAGTGCGGGGTCAGCGTCGACGAGCCGTGGTTGACGACCTCGATGGTGGCCGTGAAGTAGTGCGCGCTGGCGCTCTCTGTGTCGATCACCACCGAGAGGGGCGGACGGACCGCCAACCCAGCCGTCGCCACCACCACGGCCAGGCAGCCCGCCAGCGCCGCGGCTGCCACCAGCGCGTGGCGGCCCGTCACGATCGGCAACGAGACCGGGCCCACGATTGCGCACAGGAAGGCGAAGAGGAGCGGTGCCAGGACGAAGTACTCGGCGGGATTGCGATTGGTGAGCATGAGAGGAAGGACCGCGAGGAGCGGCGCGGCGGGCTTGAGTTCGCGAATAGAACCGGACGTAGAGCAGCAGCTCGGAGATCCAGGCCAGCACCGCGCTCACGCTGAAGAGGCTGAATGCCCCCGTGCCGAAGAGGAGGAGCAGAGTTCCCATCCCCAGCCCCCACGGCACCGCCGGCGTGGTCAGCGGATGGAGGGCCCCCGCCAGCCACGCCGAGGGGCTCCAGATGATGAAGGGCAGGTTCACGAGCAGGAAGGTCAGCGCCACCAGCCCGGCGTACGTGAGCCCGGCCACCCACTGCCTCGCGCGCCGGTCACGCGCCGCCATGACCGCCATGACGATCAGGAAGGGCACCAGGAACCAGGGATTCTGCTTGACGCTGCAGGCGATACCGAGGCAGACGGGGGACGCCCAGCGTGCCAGGGCGCCGGCATCGGGTGCGCGGAAGCGCTCCACCTCCAGGAGCGCCACCAGGATGAAGGGGAGGAAGAGGGGGTCGAGGCAGGACGCGAGCAGGAAGTAGATGGGCTGGAGCAGGAGCAGCAGGGCCAGCGCGCCCAGGAACTGGGCGGGCAGCCGGCGAACCAGGATGGCCACGGAGGCCATGGTCGCCAGGAAGTTGCCGGCGAGAAAGGCGTAGGAGTGGAATCCCAGCAGTGCCACGAGAGGCGCCAGGAGCAGCAGCGAACCGGCCGGGTAGGAGAACTGGTGCACGACCGTGCCGGCGAGGGTGGGAGTTCCGAATCGCACCCCGAAGGCGCCCAGCGCGGCGGCGTAGTTGGCGCTGAAGGGGTCGTGGCCCTGGAGGAGAAACGCCGCTCCCTGCTGGCCGAATGCGACCTCGTCGCTCTCGAAGACCGACCCCACCCACGTGTACATCGCGAAGAGCAGGAAGAGGACGCTGAAGCCGAGCAGGAGCAGGTCGAACCGTCGCTGCGCCTCCTCACCGCGGACCAGCATGGCGCCGCCGATGGCCACGAAACCGAAGCCGGCCGCGATCACCGTGAATCCCGGGCTGGGCGTGCCCAGCGGCGCCCCAAACCAGGACTGCGAGGCGCCGAGCCAGAGGATCCCGATAACGAAGCGGATCATCTGGCGGGCGCTGATCGGGAAGGCCGGGAGGGCCCTGGGCTCGGCGACGCTCACGGGGAGACGTCCCCGGCGGCATCCGAGGTCAGCTGCGGAGTGACAGCCAGCATGGCGGGATCGGTGCTGGTCAGCTGAAACTGGAAGGGGTAGCCCGGCGTGGGAAGCGGGGTCTGGTCGGTGGCCACCAGAGCGTACGAGGCGCGCTGTCCGGCATCCAGCACGGCGGGACCGCTCGTGACGCTCATGACCTGCTCGGAGGTTCCCGTCACCGCCAAGATGAAGTGCACCCGCACCGGCTGACCTCCGCGATTGGAAACGCTGACGTCGGCCACCAGCCGCGAGGCTCCGACGTGGGCACTCTGCACGGTGATCGCGAGCGGAGGGGGATCCGCGAGGGCCGCGACAAGGAGGCCCGCGGCGGCGGCGGCCAGCACCCCGCCGCCCCACGTCAGCCCGCGCGCGAGCCGGCGCCCGGGCGGCTCCCAGCGCACCGCCCTGACCGTGGTGGCGGCGATGACCAGCACCGGGATCGCGAAGACGAAGTAGGACATCAGGCTGCGCGTCTCGAGCAGCACGCCGAGCAGGGGCAGCAGGGGAAGGATCGGTTTGAGACGACCGTACCGCCAGATGAGGATGAGCAGCGCCGCCACCGTGAGCGCCGCGCCCGACCAGCCGAACAGCCCCATGTCCCCCCCGCCGAGGCCGTACGCTCCGACCAGCTCGGCCGGCCCGATCCCGAGGGGCACCAAGGCGGTGCGCAGGGGTACGAGGACACCGGTGAGCCAGGCTCCCGGATTCCAGACCATGAAGGCGAGGTTGGGCACGAGGAACGCAGCTCCGGCGATGAGGACATAGCGCCCGCACGCCTCGAGCCACACCCGGCCGCGGTGGTGAGCCTCGATCCCCACGGCCGCGATCAGAAAGGGGGCCAGCAACCAGGGCGTCTGCTTGACACAGCAGGCGAGACCGAGTGCCACCGGACCGACCCACCGCGCCGGAGAGCGCTCGGCCGGATCCCCGAAGCGGTCCCAGCGCCATACCGCCACCAGCAGGAACGGGAGGTAGAGGGGATCGGTGGCCCCCTCCGCCACCAGGAGAAGGGGGATGGGCAGGATGAGGAAGAGGGCCACGCCGGGACGGAGCGAGGGGTCGACCATGCGCCAGAGGAGTGCGCCGCCGATGACCCACGCCAGGGCGTCCGTGCCCAGCCCGGCGCCGCTTCCCGTGCCGAAGAGCAGGGTGGCGGGCACGTAGAGCAGGAACGAGAGGGACGGGTACGACACCGTGTGCACCACCTGCCCACCGAGCGTCAGCGTCCCCCACGCGACCCCGTACTGGCGGAGTGCGGATGCAAGGTTCAACCCGTAGGGGTTGAGGCCATGGATCAGCGCGGAGGCCGCCGCCTGATCAAAGGCGAGCTCGTCGCTCACGTATCCGTGCCATGAGCTCGCCACCACGATCTGCAGGGCGCCCTGCACCAGGCACGCCACCAGGATGAGGCGATCGACGTGCGCCTCGGACGGATGGCCGCGGACGGTGAGCGCCGCGGCCATGATCCACAGGGCGCCGACGGCCGAGAGCGCCGCCAGCGCCCCACCCAGTGGTACGAGGCCGGTGACGCCGATCCACGCCTGCGCCCAGTACAGCCACACAGCCCCGATCAGCAGCCGGACCACCTGGCCAGCCGTCAGGGGGAAGCCTGTGGTGGCCGATCCGTCCGATGTCGCTGTCGCAGCGTCTGACTGGTGCGCTTCGCGCCCGACGGGCACTGGTGCTCCTAAGAAGACAGAAAGGCATGCCCGGAGCGGCAGCCGCCCCAACCTACGCTGGGACCCCGCCGGGCTGCGCCACATCCCTGTATCGGCCCGGTAGCCGCTGCGTCACAGCCGCCGGGCCGCGTGCGGGGGCCTCCGCCGAGCAATGAGTGTCACGCTCCGGCAACGCCGGCCGAGCGGACGCCGGCGGCTTCGTAAGGTGGGGCCAGAGTGAACGCTGTGCGACGCGGGACACTGCTGTCCGCCGTCTTGGGCCTGGCGGTCGTCCTCGCCTATCTCCTCCTCTGGCTGGAGATCAGCCCGGCGCAGATCGGACGGACCGACTTCACCAACACCTACGTGGGCGCGACCCTGGTGCGCCACGGTCTCGCCGCGTCCATGTACAGCTCGGCCCTCCAGGCCTCCCTCTACGCGCGCGTCATCACCCCCCATCACGCCGGCTACCTGCCCTTCGATGCCGCCCCGCTGGCCGCTGTGGTGACCGCCCCTCTCAGCCTGCTCACTCTCGACGCCGCCTACAGGATCTGGTCGCTGCTGCAATTCGTCCTCATCGCGGCGGCGGCCGTTGTCGCAGTCCGCGCCGCTCCCTCCGGGGACGCGATCGGCCGCGGCCAGCGGATGAGCTTCGGGCTGATCGCTCTCGCCTGTGTGGGCACCAGCTCGACACTCCTGCAGGGTCAGTGGGACGGCGTCTCAGCGTTGGGCCTGGCGATCTCCTACGCGTGCCTGCGGAGCCGCCGCATGGGCTGGGCCGGCGCCGTCCTCGCCGTCAGCTCGCTGCTGGCCAAGCCGCACCTGGCCCTGGGGCTCGCCGCCTTCGCACTCGGGTGGCGCGACCGGCGCCTCATCCTGGGGGCGCTCGCCGGTGGAGCCGCCATGGTTGCCGTCTCCGTGCTCGCCGTCGGGACCGGCGGGGTGGTCGGCTTCGTGGGCAGCCTGGGCAACCAGGTCACCGCCTGGTCGGTCGTCCCCATGGTGAGCCTCATCAGCATCGCCGGGTCGGTGCTCGGCCAGACGCGCACCGCCGACCTCGTCGCCGCCGCGGGCTCCGTCGTCGCCATGGTCCTCGGCGCTGTTCTCGGTTCCGCGGTGAGGATGCGGCCACACCGACTGGAGGCGGCGCTGGCCGGAGCAACCGTGCTCTCCGTCCTCGCATCGCCCCATGCATATGGTCATGACCTCGCGCTGCTGGTGCCGGCGGCGGCCTGGTCGCTCACCGCCCTGGCCGCAGCGGGTGGTAGCGTCCGCTCCTTGCGCAGGGCGGTCCTGGTGACCTGGGTGGCCATCAACGTTGCCGACTACCTCGGAGCCACCAACGCGGCGCCAGCTCTGGTCAACCTCACACCGTGGACGCTGGTCGCCGCCGCGGGCCTGGCCATCGTGGTCTGCCTGCGCCCGGGTGAGCCCGCACCGCCGGAGGCGGCGGCACCGTCCGCGACGGAGCAGTCCGCAGGCAGCGACGTCGTTGTCCGGCCGCTGTCCGCCCTGCCCGGGTAGCGTCCACATCGGCACCCCGAGAGGGCGGGGGGGGAGCCGGAAGGTGGTCCGTGGGAGGAGGACGGGAGGTGGCCGAGATCGACTTCGCTGACGGGTTCGACGTTCCAGAACCGCTGGCCTGGGGGATGACGCCCGCTCAGGTGGGCGCCGTCCTCCTCGCGGCCGTCCTCGCCTATCTGACGCTCCACTCCGCGCTTCCTCGCGCCGCCGCCGTCCCGCTCGCCGCGACGGAGCTCGGCGCGGGGCTGGTCGTGGCCCTGGTCCGCCACGAGGGCAGGACGCTGCTCTCGTGGGCGTCGGTGGCGGCATCCTTCTGGACCCGGCCACGGCGAGGTCTCCTGGTGGTGGACGGGCTCCCGGTCGCCCATGCTGCCTACCAAGAGGCGAGCATCGAGGTGGAGCCACCGCGGCGCGTGCGGCTCGTGCTCCTGCCCGAGCCACCCCAGGCTGCGCCTCCACGGGATGACCCGATGGAAGGGGGGAGCCGCCCGTTCGCGATCTTCAGCGCGGCCGGCGGGACGCTCCTCGACGCGCCTGCCCAGCGCGCGGCGCCGAGAGCGGATGGCGCTCTCCGCATCCGGTCGGTCGATGATGTGCGGTCTCTGCGGCCGGCGCGTCCCCTCCGCGCCACGCGCCGACTGACGTTCTTCTCCCTGAGCGGAGGGACCGGCCGGACCACCCTGGCCGTGGAGGTCGCCGGCCTCCTGGCGACCCGGTGGCGCGGGGCCGGCGCCTGGGGGATGGCCGGGCCTCCCCAGGTCGCGCTGGTCGACCTCGACGTGGCGAGCCCGCGCGCCGGCATCCAACTCGGCGTGCCGTGCGCCACCGACTGGGACCTCGACACCGCTGTGCGGGCGCAGGCGGCGGCGGAGAGGCTGCTGACCGTCCACCGCACCGGCCTCCGGGTCCTGCCCGGTCCTGCGCGACTGCTCCCCGCGGGCTCGGGCGACCGCCGCGACCTGGTGGACGGGATCGCCGCCGCCGTGGGTGAGGTGGAGAGCCGGGGCTGCGGCACCGTCGTCCTCGACGTCCCGGGTGACCTCAGCGCGGTCACCCGGTGGGCGCTGGAGAGCGCCCACGACATCTTCGTGGTCCTCACGGCCACCGCCGGCGGGGTGCAGGACGCCTACCGGAGCACGGAGGCGCTGCGCCGGCTCGGCCTCCGACAGCGGCTGCGTTACGTGGTCAACCGCGGCCGCGGCGGGCCGGCCCTGGCCGAGGCCATGCTCGACCTGGGTGGGGTCATCGTCGCGGAGATCCCCGACGACCCGGAGCTCGAGCGTGCCGAGATGGAGCACCGCCTGGTCGGCGCGGAGGGTTCGGGTGCGACCGCGGCCGCGCTCCGCGGCCTGGCGGCGACGGTCGACCCGCAGCTCCTGGCCCCCGGCCGCGGCGCCGAGCTCCTCCCGGCTCGGCGACTGCTCCGGCGGCGGGCGGGATAGGGCGCCGTTTGCCCCCGGGGCGCCCGGTCCCACCCCGCCTGCGCATCCGCGTGGAGGGCGACCGGGTGCTGACCCCGGACGGCCGCCTCATGGCCGTCCTCCTCTGCGACGAGGTGGACGTCCTCGCTCTCGAGCCCTGGCGTCGGGAGGCCGCCGTCAGTGCCCTCGAGGCACTGCTCCGAGGGCTCTCGGGCGAGCTGATCCTGACCGTCAGGGTCCGCCGCCACCAGAGGACAGCGGAGAGAGCACCGCGCGGGGCCCGCGAGACCGCCCTGACCTCGGCCCTCGACCAGCATTGGGAGGGGCGTCTCGCGACGGCGGCCGCCCTGCACCGCCGGGTCGTCGTGTCGCTCCGGCACGAGGAGGCCGGGGGGCTCGAACGCGAGACCGGCGCGGTGGCGGCGTGCCTGGCGGCCGCGGGCATCCCCGGCCACCGCCTCGAGGGCCCCGCTCTCCGCGAGCACCTGGCCGGCGTCGGGCTGGACCGGGGACGCCTCGCCTGGGCGGACGAGGCCCAGCAGGCCCGGCTCGGGGAGCGGCTGGCGCGGGCGGCGCTGCTCGACCGCCTTCCGGGCAGCTCGGTGGAGGCAGGATGGCTGGCGGCGCTCGTCCGCTCCCCGGTGGAGTGCGACATCGCCCTCCACGTCGTGCCCACCTCCCGGCGCGAGGCGACGCGGATGCTCAACCGGAGGATGCGCCACCTGGGGGCCGAGCGGATCCTCGAGGCCGAGCGGGGCCTGGTCCCCGACGCGACCGTGGAGACCGGGCTGGAGGCCGCCCACCGCCTGCGGGACCGGCTGGCGCGCAACGCGGGACGGCCGCTCCGGCTCTGGCTGACGGCGGTCGCCCTCGGCGAGGATCGAGAGGCCCTGGAGCTGGCCTGGGGGTGGATCCGAGCGGAGTTCGGAGCCACCCTCGGCGTGTGCCGGCCCGGTCACTTCGAACACCTGGCGGGGGCGCTCGCCGCCTGGGGTCTGGGGCCCCCTCCGGGGCCGGGGAAGCTGGTCGACTCCCACGCCGCCGCCAGCTGCGCGCCCTGGCTGCAGACCAGCATCGAGGACCCGGGTGGCTACCGGATCGGACGGATGGTCGACAGCGGGCTCCCGGTCAGCGTGGCCCCGTTCGACACCGCCCACCATCCCAACGCCAACGTCGGGATCTTCGCGGCGTCGGGGCAGGGCAAGAGCTTCCTGATCGGCGGCCTGCTGATCGAGGCCCGCCGGCAGGGGGTGGAGGCGATCGTCGTCGACCCCGAGGGCGAGTACCGGCGGCTGGTCGAGCGGCTGGGTGGAGCGTGGCTCGATCTGGTCAGCGAGGCGGCGATCAACCCCTTCGACCTCGGGGACGGCGACGGCGCGTCGTCGTCGATCGTCGTCGAGGTCTGCGCCGTGCTGTGCGGAGGGATGACCGAGGTCGAGCGGGCCGCGGTCGAGAGGGCCGCTCGTTCGGCCCAGGCGGCCGCCGGCGTCTCCGGCTCCCGCCCGCGTCTCCGGCAATGCCTAGGGGAGCTCGGGGAGAGCGCCCCCAGGGTCGCGCAGGTGCTGAGCCGGTTCCTGGACGGTGGGCTGGCCGGCTTCCTCGACCGGCCGACGGCACCGGCCTGGACGGGCCCCCTCGTCGCCGTCGGCTATCGCGAGGTGAGGGAGGAGCTGGTCCCGGTGACCACGCTGCTGCTGGGCCGGCTGCTCTGGGAGCTGGTACGGAGAGCGCCGCGACGGCGCCACATCATCCTCGACGAGGTTGGGATGCTCACCGCCCATCCGGTGCTTCGCCAGCTCCTCGCCCAGCTGGCCCGGCGCTGCCGCAAACACGGAAGCTCCCTGGTGGTGGCGACCCAGAACGTCCAGGACCTGCTCCGCAGCGACGAGGGCACGGTCGTCGCCAGCAACTGCTCCGTGGTCCTCTGCGGCGGCCACCGGGCCGTCGAGGTCGCCGCCATGGAGCGGGCATTCGGCCTCACCGAGGGGCAGCGGCGCCGCCTCGAGGTCGCTCCCCGGGGCGAGTTCCTGCTCCTGGCGGGGAGCCGGAGGGGGATCATCCAGGTCGACCTCCCCGAGGCCTATCGCGCCATGATCTGCGGGTGAACGGAGCGCCTGCCCGACGGGTCGAAGATGGCACGGAGGGCGCAGAACCCCTTGACTCCACGGACGGGCGGTACCAAGATGTGGGGGCTCCAGCCCGGGCGGACCCCAACATGTGGGATACTGTGGGGGACAGAGTACTCGGTGTGGCCGGGTTCGCCCGCCTGGAGCCGTCCCTCCCGGGACGTGGGTTCCGACGCCGCACCTGACAACTCAGCAGAGAGGAATCTGAAGTGAGCACTTCCGCTTCGCCACCGCCGTCCGACCCGACCCCCGCCCCCACCGCGATGGGTGGTGAGGGCCGCCACGGGTCACGCCGGGGCGGGAGCGGCAGCGGGAAGGTGGAGGTGGCCACCAGCGGTCTCCGCGTCGAGCGCCGATCCACCACCGCCGGCGTCCACCCCTACGACCAGGTTCAGTGGGAGTTGCGCACCGCCAGCATCGCCAATGAGAAGGGCGAGCTGGTCTTCGAGCAGAAGGACTGCGAGGTGCCGGCCTTCTGGTCGCAGATGGCGACCAATGTGGTGGTGTCCAAGTACTTTCGCGGACCGCTGGGGACGCCTCGGCGCGAGACCAGCGTCCGCCAGGTCATCTCCCGAGTGGTGGACACCATCACCGGCTGGGGCCGCGAGGGTGGCTACTTCGCCACCGAGGCCGACGCGGAGGCGTTTTCCGACGAGCTGTGCCACCTCATCCTCCACCAGAAGATGAGCTTCAACAGCCCGGTGTGGTTCAACATCGGGGTCCCAGGCAGCCGCAACCAGGCCTCGGCGTGCTTCATCAACAGCGTCGAAGACTCCATGGACTCGATCCTCAGCCTGGCCAAGACCGAGGGGATGCTCTTCAAGTACGGGAGCGGGACGGGGACCAACCTCTCCGCCATCCGCTCCTCCGAGGAGCAGCTCGCAGGCGGCGGCACCGCCAGCGGTCCGGTCTCCTTCATGAAGGGTTTCGACGCCTTCGCCGGCGTCATCAAGTCGGGAGGCACCACCCGGCGCGCCGCCAAGATGGTGATCCTCAACGCGGATCACCCCGATGTCGAGGACTTCATCACCTGCAAGGTCAAGGAGGAGCGCAAGGCCTGGGCGCTCATCGACGCCGGGTACGACCCGTCGTTCACCGGCGAGGCCTATGCATCGGTCTTCTTCCAGAACTCCAACAACTCGGTGCGGGTCACCGACGAGTTCATGCGCGCCGTCGAGGAGGACCGCGACTGGCAGCTCAAGGCGGTCACCGACGGCCGCATCCTCAAGACCGTCAAGGCACGAGCGCTGCTCCACCTCATGGCCGAGTTCGGCGTGGCAGTGCGGCGATCCCGGGGTCCAGTACGACACCACCATCAACGACTGGCACACCTCGTCCAACAGCGGGCGGATCAACGCCAGCAACCCCTGCTTCCCCGGGGAGACCCGGGTCCACACCACCGTTGGTCTGCTCCCCATTGCCGAGCTGTACCGCAGGATGGCGGCTGGTGACGACATCCGTGTCTACACCCATCGCGCGACGGCCGCCGACCCCGGGGCCGGGGTGGTGGCGACCCCCCCGGTGGCGGTCATGCAGACGGGCGTCAAGTCACTGGTCCGTCTGCTCTTCTCCAACGGCCAGGAGCTGCGCTGCACTCCCAACCACCGGTTCTGGACCACCAACCGCGGCTGGGTACCGGCAGAGGATCTCGTCGGCGCCGACCGTGTGCTCCTCAACGACACGCCCACCCCCGCAACGGAAGCCTCGTGGACCCTCCCGGTCAGAGTGGAGGCTCTGGCGACGTCATGGAATCGCGGTGGCACCAAGGTTCACCAGGCAGTCCCGGAGCGGTGGAGCACGGAGCTCGGCGAGCTCACCGGTCATCTGATCGGTGACGGCTGCCTGACCGAGGACCAGACAATCTGGGTCTATGGCGGCGACGACGTCAACGACGGGCTGGCCGATCGCCATGCCAGGCTGCTCCAGGAGCTGTTCGGCGGCCGCACTCGTACGAAGATGGGCAACGGCACCACCCAGTTGAGGCTTGGCAGCGGCGCGGTCCGCGACCTGTTCGGCGGTCTCGGGGTGACCGGCGCCCGAGCTCACGAGAAGCAGCTCCCGGAGGGGATATTCACCGCCCCACCGGAGGTGCAGGCAGCTTTCCTGCGTGGCCTCTTCGGCGCCGACGGCTGCATCTCGGCAGTCGAGGGCGGGAAGGCGAATCGTTACGTTGGCCTGGCCAGCCGGAGCCGCGCCCTGCTGGTCCAGGTCCAGCAGGTGCTCGAGGCGTTCGGGATCCGTTCCCGCGTCTACGACACCACCACCTGGAACCCGAAGCCCTTCCGGTACCGGCGCAAGGACGGTGAGATCGCGACCTACGCGGTGCGCCCGGGCTTCGACCTCCGGATCAGCGGCTCGGACATGACCCGCTTCGCGTCCGTGATCGGCTTCTCCGCCCCTCGCAAGCAGCACCGGCTCGAGGCGATCATCGGCGGCGTCGACCGCTACCAGACCAAGCCCACGACGCGACTGCTCGCATGCGTCCCCGGCGGCTCTGACACCGTCTACAACTTGACCGAGCCGCTCCATCACTCCTACATCGTCAACGGTCTCGTGGTGGCCAACTGCAGCGAGTACATGTACCTGGATGATTCCGCCTGCAATCTGGCGTCCATCAACCTGCTCCGGTTCCTCAATGCGGACGGCAGCTTCGCCATCGACGACTATCGCCACGCGATCCAGCTGACCATCACCGCTCAGGAGATCCTGGTCGGCAACGCGCAGTACCCCACCGAGAAGATCGGCAGCAACAGCGAGGCCTTCCGGCCTCTGGGGCTCGGCTACGCCAACCTGGGCGCGCTGCTGATGGCGCGCGGCACCCCCTACGACTCCCCCAGGGGCCGGGACCTGGCCGCCTGCCTCACCGCCATCCTCACCGGCGAGGGCTACGCGCAGTCGGCGCGGATCGCCCGCGAGGTGGGCGCCTTCGACGGCTACTCGGTGAACCGCCAGCCCATGCTCCGGGTGATGGCCAAGCACCGCGAGGCCGCCTACGCCATCCCCGCGTCCACCGTCGACGCCGACCTCCTCGCCGCGTCCCGGGCGACCTGGGACGAGGCCCACGAGCTGGGCGCCCGCCACGGCTACCGCAACGGGCAGATCAGCGTCATCGCCCCCACCGGGACGATCAGCTTCATGCTCGACTGCGACACCACCGGGGTCGAGCCCGACATCGCGCTGGTCAAGTACAAGAAGCTCGTCGGCGGCGGCATGCTCAAGATGGTGAACAACACCGTGCCCGCCGCCCTGAAGCGGCTCGGCTACGGTGAGGGGGACGTCGCCGACATCGTGGCCTACATCGACGCCAATGACACCATCGAGGGTGCCCCCACGCTGCGCGACGACGACCTCCCGGTGTTCGACTGCGCCTTCACCCCGCGCAGCGGCAAGCGCTCGATCGCCTGGCAGGGACACGTGCGCATGATGGCGGCGGTCCAGCCGTTCGTCTCCGGGGCCATATCCAAGACCGTCAACATGCCCTCCGACTCCACCGTGGAGGACGTCGAGAGGGCGTACATCGACGGCTGGAAGATGGGGCTCAAGGCGCTCGCCATCTACCGTGACGGCAGCAAGCGCTCCCAGCCGATGGCGACCTCGATGGAGAAGACCACCGGCGAGAAGGTGCGGATCGTGGAGCGGCCGCTGCGCCGCAAGCTCCCCGCGGAGCGGCAGGCGCTCACCCACCGGTTCGAGATCGGAGGCCACGAGGGCTACATCACGGTCGGCCTCTACGAGGACGGGACGCCCGGCGAGATCTTCGTGAAGATGGCCAAGGAGGGCTCGACCGTCTCGGGGCTCACCGACTCCTTCGCGATCGCGGTCAGCTTCGCGCTCCAGTACGGGGTCCCGCTCGACTTCCTGATCAACAAGTTCGCCCACATGCGCTTCGAGCCGCAGGGGTTCACCCGCAACCCGGAGATCCCGATCGCCAAGTCGATCGTCGACTACATCTTCCGGTGGCTGGGATCGCGCTTCCTGAGCCCGGAGAAGCAGATCGAGATCGGGATCGTCCTCCGCGACGCGGAGGAGGCCGAGACACCGCCCCTGGTCGAGGGCCCGGCCAACGCCGCCCAGGTGGTGATGCCCCTCGGGATCGAGCTGGTCTCGCCGACGAGCACCTTCCAGAACCAGGCCGACGCCCCCTCGTGCAGCGAGTGCGGCTCACTGATGGTGCGCTCGGGCTCCTGCTACAAGTGCCACAACTGCGGGGCCACCTCCGGCTGCAGCTAGGCTGGCTAGTAGCCAGGCAAGCCAGCCAGCGCGCGGCGCTGGCGCTCGCTGCCGCCGCCGAGCAGCGGCCACGGCGGTCCGCGAGGCGAGACCCCTCAGAAGGTCGAGCGGCCGATGTGGTCGGCCGCCTCGCGCCAGGTGATCGGCGCGCCCATCGTCCGGAGGATGGCGGCGACGGAGGCGAGGTCGGCCTCGGCGACGTGGAGGGCGGTGATCCGCTCGGTGAGGAGCTGCGCCGTCGCGGGATCCGGCTCGCGACGAAGCCGCGTCTCCAGCGAGATGCGGACGCGCCACATGCGGGTCGCCAGGGCGTCGGCGGTCGTCGTCGCGATCGCCCGGCACTCGGCATCGGCCCAGTCGAGCAGGTCGGGCGGAGAGGCGGCATCTGCGAAGGCACCCATGGCGCGAGTTTATCTACGCGGCAAACGCCGCATTTGCGCCGTAGCCAGGATGCGTCGAGACGTGATCGGCCCGTGACGCGGGTGACGGAGCGTGCCACATCCCCACCCGGCGCCGGTCGGGAGGCCGCTCCGCCGCCGGCCGCGGTGGAGATCGGTCGCGGAGCCCCGCCCCTCGGTGGTCCCGAGGCCCTCTACTTCCCCGAGGTGGCGTGCCGCATGCCCCTGGCCACGTGGCGCTGGGCCACCGACTCCTCGTCGACGTGGACGTACTTGGCTCCCCGGAATGCCGAGGCCACGGCCGCCACCAGGCTCATCACGACCGCGAAGCCGAGGATGATCGAGAGGCTCCCCACGAAGGCCGGGCCGATGAGCTGAGGGAAGAACGACCGGCTGGTGAGGTGGGCGACCTGGACAGCGGTGAGGTGGGAGAGCACCGTGGGCCCGAGCAGGGTCTTGAGCGGGTTGTAGCCGAGGAAGGCCGCGAAGACGTAGCCGAGCGGAGGCACGTGGGAGAGGGTCGCGGCACTGGCGGCGGGGATCCCGTTGTGGACCAGGCCGTTGTACATGGCCGCGGGAACCTTGGCGTTGAGCCCCCCGACCAGCAGGGTGAAGAACAGACCCATGGAGAGCGGCATGCCGGTGTTGGCGAAGGTCACCCTCATGCCCGAGGCCGCCCCCCGATGGCGGGCCGGGACCGAGTTCATGATCGAGGCGGTGTTGGGCGACGCGAAGAGCCCGCCGCCGATCCCGGAGAGGAACATCACCGCCGCGAAGGGGACGTAGTCGAAGTTGGCCGGGAAGGTCATCATCAGCGCGTAGGTGGCGGCCGCCAGCAGCATCCCGCCGGTGGCGAAGGGACGGGCGCCGAAGCGGTCCGAGAGCCTCCCCGAGAGCGGCCCCGCCACCACGAACCCGAGGGTGAACGGGATCATGTAGATGCCCGCCCACAGTGGTGTGTCGGCGAAGCTGTAGCCGTGCTGGGGCAGCCAGATGCCCTGGAACCAGATCATCAGCATGAACATCAGACCGCCGCGTCCGATCGATCCCAGGAACTGGGCGAGGTTGCCGAACGCGAACGCACGGATGCGGAAGAGGGAGAGCCGGAACATCGGCTCCTCGACCCTGGACTCGATGACCGCGAAAAGGGCGAGCAGCGCCACCCCGCCGGCGATCATCCACAGCACGAAGGGGTTGCCCCAGCCCGAGAAGGAGGTGCCGTACGGCTCGATGCCGTAGGTGACCCCGACCAGGAGCATGCCCAGGCCGCCGGCGAAGGCGAGGTTGCCGGCCCAGTCGATGCGCGCCCGGATGCGCACACCGATGTCCTTGAGCTTGAGGTAGGCCCAGATGGTGCCGAAGGCTCCGACCGGGACGTTGGCGAGGAACACCCAGCGCCAGCCGAGCTGCGAGAGGAGGCCGCCGACGACGATCCCGAGGAAGGAGCCGACGATGGCCGCCACCATGTTGATGCCGAGGGCAAAGCCCAGCTGGTCGGAGGGAAAGGCATCGGTGATGATGGCGGCGGAGTTCGCCATCAGCAGCGCCCCACCCACCGCCTGGAACATCCTGAGGATGACCAGCTCCAGGGCGCCGTTGGAGCCGGTGCTCCAGACGCACGAGAGCAGGACGGCTCCGACCGTGAACCAGGCGAAGCCCAGGTTGTACATCCTCACCCGGCCGAAGATGTCCCCGATGCGGCCGACGGTCACCACGATGGCCGCCGAGACCAGCACGTATCCCATCATGATCCAGAGCAGGTAGGACGAGCTGGAGGGCAGCAGCGGGTTCAGCTGGATGCCGCGGAAGATGACCGGCAGGGCGATGATGAGGCTGGTGCCGGTCATCGACGAGAGCAGCACTCCCACCGTCGTGTTGGAGAGGACCAGCCACTTGTAATGGGGTCCGACGCGCGAGGCGGGAGCTGCGGCGATGGTCATGCGCGCCCGGCCTGCGCCGTGGGCGCCTCGGCGGGCGCGGGGGCGACCGCGGCCGGACGGCCGGCCGCCAGCGCCCGCAGCACCGCGACCGCTCGCTCCAGCACTCTCAGGTCGGCCTCGCTCAGAGCGGCGAGACGCTCTGCGAGCCACTCGTTGCCGGCCCGGGCGTAGTCGGCGAGCAGCGCCGCGCCGGCGGGCGTGGCCACCACCTGGACCCCGCGGCGGTCTCCGGGGTTCGCCTGGCGCACCACCAGGCCGGTGGCCTCCAACCGGTCGGCGAGGCGCGTCGCAGCCGAGGAGGGGAGGTTCTCCAGCTCGGCCAGCCGGCCGACGCCGAGCGGCCCGTGGCTGACGACGCTGGCAAGTCCGGAGACCTGGGTGATGCTGAGCTCAGAGGGATCGTGGCGGCGGAGCTGGCGGCTGAGATGGATCATCGACACCCGCAGCCCCTCGGCCAGGAGGCGCAGCTCGACCTCCCCCGGGCGCGGGCTTCCCGACGGTTCGCCGGTCAACGTGGTGGACACGATTCACCCCCTGCCTCGCGGCCTGCCGGGGACACGGAAAGTAACCAAGATAGTATATGCGGTACACATGTGCCGAGGGGGCATCCCCGCGCGCTCGGCCCTGAGAGGTCCGGGGCCTCAGGCGGGGCCAGCGGGTGGTGCGACCTCCCGGGCTATCCCCTCGGCCCAGGCGTCGACCGCCTGCCAGTCCCGGAAATCCCCCTCGACCAGCAGCTTGCTTCCCCCGGGCAGCCTCTCGATGAGCCGGTGGGCACCGCGCAGCTTGGCGCGGTCGAGGGCCCCGAAGAACACCCGCTCGTCGCGGGCCCCGACCGCGGTGCCGAGCCTGACGAACTCCTTCGGGGCCGCGGCCACCGCCACGTCGCGCCCCTGCGCATCCGTGGTCTCCGTTCCCAGCGGTCCGCTGCTGAACAGCCACACCTGCTTGAGGGAGAGAAGCTCCTCGTGGGAGTGGGTGAACGCGCGCGCGTCCCTCAGCCACGAACCCATGTAGGTGGCGCTGCCGATGACGAAGGCGTCGTAGCCCGAGGCGTCACCGATCTCACCGACCGCGCGCACGTCGACCTTCTGACCCGCATCGGTGAGCTTCGCGGCGATGCGCTCGGCGATCCCGCGCGTGGCTCCATACCTGGTTGCGTACGCGACGAGCACGGACATCCTGCCACCTCCGATGGTCGGAGGTCACATGCTCCTCCCTCGTCGCGCTGACGCGAAAGGGGCCAAGGGGCCTGGCGCGCGTGGGACGTTGGACACCAGCGGCTGGCAGCAGGTCGCACATACCCCGGCCCACCCGACGCGGCGGCTTCGGGCGCGCGCAGCCGCACCGCTCACCACCGAGATGATGACCCCGTTGTCGAGCGGCTAACCCGCGGGGAAGGGATGGATATGGACGCCCGGAAAGGCCGCGTCGCCCTTGCGAAGATGAGACGGCGCCTCGCATCATCCCCGCGAACAGCCGTCATGGCAAAGGGGAAGGAAGGCAGATGAATCGATTTGTGAGAACCGGCACGCGCCTCGGCCTGGCGGCGATGGTGCTGGCCACAGCAGCCGCCTGCGGGTCGAGCTCCACCAGCACCTCGTACTCGACCGCAACCTCGGATGCGGCATTCGGGGGCATGAGCGGCCTGGTGACGGCAGCCAAGGCGGAGGGTCAGCTCAACGTCATCGCCCTCCCGCTGAACTGGGCAAACTACGGCACCATCATCAAGGACTTCGAAGCCAAGTACGGGATCACGGTCAATCAGGCGAACCCCCAGGGCAGCAGCCAGGACGAGGTCAACGCCGTGAAGTCGGAGGCCGGCACCAGCAAGGCCCCGGACGTGCTCGACATCGGCATGGCCGTGGCCTGGGCCAACACCAGCCTGTTCGCGCCCTACAAGGTCGCCGAATGGTCCGACATCCCGACCGGCCAGAAGGATCCCGGCGGCCTCTGGTACCAGGACTACGGCGGTTACATGTCGATCGGCTACGACTTCGAGCAAGTACACCGTGACCTCGCTCTCGGACCTGCTCACCTCCAGCTTCAAGAGCGCGGTCGCGCTCGACGGTGACCCGACCGAGGCCAACGCGGCGCTGAACGGGGTCATGATGGCCTCGCTCGCCGACGGCGGGTCGCTCGACAACATCGGTCCGGGCGTCAGCTTCTTCAAGCAGCTCAACGCGGCCGGCAACTTCGTTCCGGTCACGGCCACTGCTGCCACCATCGACAACGGGACGACCCCGGTGGTCTTCAACTGGGACTACCTCAACTCGGCCACCGTGGTCGGCCTGCCCAACTGGAAGGTGTACGTGCCCTCGAGCGCGGCCCTGGGTGGCTACTACGCCCAGGCGATCACCAAGACCGCGCCGCACCCCGCCGCGGCACGGCTCTGGGAGGAGTACCTCTACTCGGCGACCGGGCAGAACCTCTGGCTCCAGGGTGGAGCGCGCCCCGTGGAGCAGGCGGCGATGCAGACCAGCGGAACCCTGAACCAGACCTACGCCTCGGCGCTGCCCGCCATCAGCGGGACGCCGGTCTTCCTGGATGAGAGCCAGGCCGCCGCTGCGGCCTCGTACCTGGCCAGCAACTGGTCGGCGGCCGTCGGCAGTTGACGGCAGTCGCCACCACCGACACGGGAGATGTGAGGCGCCCCCTGGGGGGGCGCCTCCACCTGCCCGGCGCCTGGCTGGGCGCCGGCCCTTTCGCCGTCTACGCGGCGGCTTTCCTGCTCCTGCCCACGTTGTTCGTGGTGGTGGGGGCCTTCAGCGGCAGCCACGGGCCCACCCTGGCCAACCTGGCCCAGCTCAGCCAGCCGTACATCGTCAGCTCGTTCGTCAACAGCCTCATCCTCTCCGCCGTCAGCGCCGCCATCGGGGCGGGCGTCGGTGCCGTCCTCGCCTACACGGTGGCCACCGGGTCGCCGGACGGTCTCATGCGCCGCCTCGTGACCGCGCTCTGCGGTGTGCTCTCCCAGTTCGGCGGCGTCACCCTCGCGTTCGCCTTCATCGCCACCATCGGCACCGAGGGCTTCATCGTCGTCTGGCTCCGC
Source organism: uncultured Chloroflexia bacterium (assembly GCA_963803165.1). Taxonomy (GTDB): domain Bacteria; phylum Chloroflexota; class Dormibacteria; order Aeolococcales; family Aeolococcaceae; genus Changshengia. The sequence goes on from CAWDLK010000001.1 coordinate 25,507, forward strand.
CAGCACGGCATCGACTTCTATCCCCACGGCGTGTGGCTTTACGGGCTGATCGGGCTGACCCTCATCTACACCTACTTCCAGATCCCGCTGATGGTGATCGTCTTCATGCCCGCGCTCGACGGGATTCGCCCCCAGTGGCGCGAGGCCGCCGAGACCCTGGGCGGCTCCACCTGGCACTACTGGCGGCACGTGGCCGGGCCGCTGCTGCTGCCCGGCTTCCTGGGGTGCTGGCTGCTGCTCTTCGCCAACGCGTTCTCCGCCTATGCGACCGCCGCCGCGCTGCTCGACATCGGCGGGATCATCGTGCCCCTGCAGATCAGCCGTGCGCTGAGCAGCGAGGTGGGGCTCGACCAGGCCAACCTCGCCGCCGCGCTCGCCCTCGGCATGGTGGTGGTGGTGGCGGTGATTACGGTGCTCTATTCGTGGCTGCAGCGGCGCACCGCGCGGTGGCTGCCGTGAGCGCCGCCCGACGGGGTCATCGCCGGTGAACCGTCGTCGCCGCCGGCGCCTCGCCGCCCTCCACACCGTGGTCTACGTCGTGCTGGGTCTGTTCTTTCTGCTGCCCATCGTCGCCATGGTGGAGTTCGCCACCCGCGGGGTGGGCATCGACAGCCCGCGCACCCTCAGCGCGTTCACCAGCATCGGCTCCGATCCCGAGCTGGTCGACGCCATCACCGCGTCGCTGGAGCTGGCCGCGATCACCGCGGCGGGGATGCTCGCCCTGCTCCTCCCCACCATGATCTGGTCGAGGCTGCGACTGCCGCGCGCGGTCCGCCCCCTGGAGCTGGTCTGCCTCACCCCCCTCACCATCCCCGCCATCGTGCTGGTGGTCGGCTTCGCTCCGATCTACCGCTGGATCGAGATCAACGTCAGCGATTCCATACTGACGCTCTCCTTCGCGTATCTGATCCTGGTGCTTCCCTACTGCTACCGAGCTCTGGCCGCGGGACTCGCCGGTGTCGACGTGCGCACCCTGTCGGAGGCCGCGCGCAGCCTGGGCGCGGGTTGGGGAACCGTGGTGTGGCGGATCATCGTGCCCAACATGTCGAGCGCGGTCTTCAACGCCTGCGTGCTCTGCGTGGCGGTCGTGCTCGGCGAGTTCACCGTCGCCAACCTGCTCAACTTCGAGAACCTTCAGGTGGCCATCTCCATCCTCGGCACCGGCGACGCCAGCGTCTCGATCGCCCTGGCGGTGCTCTCCCTGGTGCTCGTCTTCCTGTTCCTGTTCGCCCTGACCTTCCTGGGTCGGTTCGCCTCGCGTCGCCGGGGCACTGTGAGGGGATGAGATGAGTGCTGGCCCGAACCGTCAGCAGGGCCCGGCGGGGATCCGGGCACGCTCCGCGGCCGAGGTGCGCCTGGAGAACCTCTCCCGCCACTACGGACCGACGATGGCGCTCGACGGACTCGACCTCACCATCCAGGCCGGAGAGCTGGTCGCCCTCCTCGGGCCGTCGGGGTGCGGCAAGACGACGGCCCTGCGACTCGTCGCCGGACTGGAGGACGCCGACGCCGGACGGGTGGTGATCGACGGCCGGGACGTCACCCAGCTGCCGGCCAGCCGGCGCGACACCGGCATGGTGTTCCAGGCCTACTCGCTCTTCCCCCACATGACGGCCCGGGAGAATGTCGCCTTCGGGCTCAGGATGCGCAAGGTCGGGACGGCGGAGCGGCGGCGCCAGGCGGGGGAGATGCTCGAGCTGGTGGGCCTGAGCGCCGAGGCGGAGCGCTACGCGCACCAGCTCTCCGGCGGTCAGCAGCAGCGCGTGGCCCTGGCTCGAGCCCTGGCCATCCGCCCCTCCATCCTGCTCCTCGACGAACCGCTCTCCGCGCTCGACGCCAGGGTGCGCAGCCAGCTGCGCGACGAGATCCGGCGAGTGCAGCGCGAGGTCGGCATCACCACCCTCTTCGTCACCCACGACCAGGAGGAGGCGCTGGCCATCGCCGACCGGGTCGGGGTGATCCGCGCCGGCCGGCTGGAGCAGCTGGGACCGCCCACCACCATCTACTCGCAGCCGGCCTCGCCCTTCGTCGCCGAGTTCGTCGGGCTCACCAATCGCCTCGCCGGGGTGGTGCGGGACGGTGGCGTGGAGGTGCGCGGCATCCGGCTTCCCCTCATCTCCGCGGACACACCCGAGGGCCCCGCGGTCGCGCTGGTGCGACCGGAGGCCATCTCCCTCACCCCCGCCGCGCCGACCTCCAACGGGCCTCTCTCCGGGACCGTGACGGCCGTCGCCTTCCTCGGCGCGGTGAGCCGGCTCACCGTCGACCTCGGCGACGCCACCGTGCTGGTGCAGATACCGACCTCCGAGGCGGTCGCCCATCCGGGCGGCGCGCGGGTCCGGGTGGCGCTCCGTGCTGACCCGGTGCTGGTCACCCGGGACGGCCCTCCGGCACGACGCTAGGTCGCCAATGCCGCTGACCCATCGTCAGACGCTGATCCCCGGCGGGGTCCTCGGGCTCGGTGCGAGCGCCCCCTATCGGGCGTTGGCGGACGGCGACGGCGAGGATCACGTGCTCCGCTCCGAGCTGGTGGACCTGACCCCGGACGCGGGGCCGGGCGGGCCCCGCCGTGCCATCGCCTGCCTCGCCCACATGACCGACCTGCACATCGGCGACGTGCAGTCCCCGGCGCGCTTCGAGTTCCTCAACCGCGAGCTTCTCGATCCGCGGTTCGCGGAGCTCGTCCCCGTGCAGCGCCCCCAGGAGGCGCTCACCCCCCACGCCCTCGACGCCCTGGTGCGCACCCTGAACGGCGGGCTGGCCGGACCGATGACCGGCGCCCCGCTCGAGCTGGTCCTCACCGGGGGCGACGCCATCGACAACGGCCAGCGCAACGAGGTCCGCACCCTCCTGCGCCTGCTCGACGGAGGCCTCGTCGAGCCCAACTCGGGCGCCCCCGGATACGAGGGGGTGCAGTCCCCCGGGTGGCCCGACGACATCTTCTGGGTCCCGGATGGCCGGAGTGCGGGACCCGACCTCTTGGCGCGCGAGTACGGATTCCCCCGGCTGCCGGGGCTTCTCGAACGGGCGCTGCGACCCTTCGAAGCGCCCGGGCTGCGGCTGCCGTGGCTCGGCTGCCACGGCAACCACGAATCGCTCTGCCGCGGGGTCGGGGAGATGACGCCCGAGCTCCTCACGGCTCTGACCGGCTCGCGCAAGCCCATCGCGCTGCCCGAGGGATTCGACCGCGACACGGCCCACGCCACCTTCGTCGCCCATCCCGAGGCGTTCCTCGCCGGACCCTCGGTGACGGTCACCGGCGACTTCGCACGCAGCCGCTGCACCCTGGCCGGCTTCGTCGACGCCCACGGCGAGGACGGCGCACCGCCGCGCCACGGATTCGGAGCACCGGCGACCGGCACTCCTGCCGCAGTCGCCGTGCATGACACCGAGGCAGTGCGATACGTCGTCCTGGACACCGCCTGCCCGGCCGGGTCCGCCGGCCGGTGCATGGACGACGCCCAGCTGGGCTGGCTGGAGCGACGGCTGATCGAGGTGCACTCCTCGTACCGCGCCGCCGACGGGCGGCGGGTCCGCACCGGGGCGCGCGATCGGCTCGTGGTCGTGACCTCCCATCACGGATCGGAGGTGCCCTCGAGCGCGCGCCGCCATGCGGACGGCTCCTCCCCGAGGGCGGCGAGCCGGCTGCTGGCGACGCTGCTGCGTTTCGACAACGTCGTCCTCTGGCTCAACGGTCACACCCACGCTCACGCGATCCGCCCGCGCCGCGACCCGCGCGGCGAGGGCGGAGGGCTGTGGGAGGTCACCACCGGGTCGCTCCAGGATTGGCCGTGCCAGGCCCGGATGCTCGAGCTCTTCATGGCCGGCGACGGGGTGCTGGGGATCGCCAGCACCATGATCGACTACGACGCCGCCGCCGACCCGAGCCGGGGGGAGACGTCCTCGGAGCTGGCCGCGCTCCACCGCCAGCTGGCCGCCAACGTCCGCTGGGCGGGGTTCGGCGCCGGGGCCGAAGGGACGCCGGAGGATCGCAATGCGATGATGCTGAGGCGCATCGGGTTCACCCCCGCCTAGCGTCACGGGGCCGGCCCACGGAGGAGATCGACGGAGGGATCGCAGATGAAGGCTGTGGTGTACGAACGCCAGGGTGCGGCCGCTGAGGTCCTCAAGGTCGTCGAGCTCCCCCGACCCGAGCCGGGACCGGGCGAGGTCCGCGTCCGGGTCAGCTTCTCCGGCGTCAACCCGACCGATTGGAAGTCGCGAAGCGGCGCCACACCCCGGCCGGTCGATCGGTTCCAGGTCCCGCACCACGACGGCTCAGGGGTGATCGACGCCGTGGGGCCGGGAGTGGACGAGGGTCGCCTGGGGCAGCGCGTGTGGGTCTGGATGGCCGCGGCGGGGAGCCCGTGGGGCACCGCCGCCGAGTGGACGGTGGTCGCTGACGGCCAGGCGGTCTCCCTCCCCGAGAACGCATCGCTGGAGCTGGGGGCCAGCCTGGGGGTGCCTGCGCTCACCGCGCACCGCTGCCTCTTCGCCGACGGCGGCCTGGCCGGGCGCACCGTCCTGGTCGCCGGCGGAGCCGGCGCGGTCGGACACTTCGCCATCGAGCTCGCCCGGCGCCAGGGAGCCCGGGTGGTCACCACCGTGAGCGGCCCCGCCAAGGCGGAGCTGGCCCGGGCGGCCGGTGCAGACCTGGTGGTCAACTACCGGGAGGCGGACGCCCTGGAGCGGATCCGGGCCTTCGCCGATCGCGTCGACCGGGTGGTCGAGGTCAACCTGGCGGCCAACCTCTCGCTCGACCTGGGTCTCGCCGGCGCCGGCACGGTGATCGCGGTCTACGCGGCCGACGGCGCCGATCCCGAGCTCCCGGTCCGAGCCTGCATGAGCGCCAACGTCGTGCTCCGCTTCGTGCTCCTCTACGGGGTCCCGGTCGAGGATCTCCACGCCGGCGTCAGTGAGGTCAGCGCGGCGCTCACGGCCGGGGCGCTCACTGAGCTGCCGGTCCACCGCTTCCCCCTGGAGGAGTGCTCAGCCGCCCAGGACGCGGTCCAGGGTGGAGCGGTGGGCAAGGTGCTGCTGGTCGTCGGCTGATGTCCTGACTCCCCTGAACCGGGCGCGTCAGGCTTTCGTAAGGGGAGATGCATGATCCTTGCGGCGCATGTCCGCGCGGTCCTCTGGCACCCTGGTGACAGGGCACACTGACCTGGGTGCCCCGAGCACCGCCGCCAGCCGGCGATCGCTGCGCGTGCCGCGGCAGTGGGGGCTGCTGCCCCGTGACGCCGTCCTCATCGTCCTCGGCAACGCCCTGCTGATCGTCGCGATGTGGGTCCGCCACGGCCAGTTCCCCAATCTCACCCACCCGGCGGCGGTGCTCACCGGCGCGGGCCAGCTCGCCGCCCTGCTGGGCACCTACAGCGCGCTGGTGCAGCTGGTGCTGATGTCGCGCAGCCCGTGGCTGGACGGCCTCTTCGGGATCGACCGGATCGCCGGCTGGCATCGCTGGCTCGGCTTCGCCACGGTGGGCCTGATCTCCGCCCACGTGGTCCTCACCACCGCCGGATTCGGGATCACCGACGGCCGCTCCTTCCTGGCCCAGACCTGGGTCTTCCTCACCACCTACCCCTACATGCTCATGGCCTACGTGGGATTCGGCCTCTTCCTGCTGATCGCGGTGACCTCGGTGCGGGCGGCGAGGCGGCGCCTCTCCCACGAGACCTGGCATTTCATCCACCTCTACGTCTACCTGGCGATCGCCCTCGCCTTCGCCCACCAGCTCGCGGTGGGCACCGATTTCCTGGCGGACCCGGTCGCCGTCGGCTACTGGGTGGCGCTCTACGCGATCGCCGGCGGCCTGGTGGTCACCTTCCGGCTGGCGATCCCGGCGCGTCTGGCGCTCCGTCACCGTCTCCGGGTGAGCAGCCTGGTCATGGAGTCGCCGGACGTCGTCTCGATCTACATGACCGGTCGCGCCCTCGACGAGCTCCCGGCGCGCGCCGGGCAGTTCTTCAAGTTCCGATTCCTGACCCGCGAGCTGTGGTGGCGGGTCCACCCCTTCTCGCTCTCCTCCGCGCCCAACGGCCGGTACCTGCGCATCACCGTCAAGCGCGTGGGCGGCTTCACGCAGTCGCTGCACGGGGTCCACCCCGGGACCCCCGTGATCCTGGAGGGCCCCTACGGCATCTTCACCTCGATCCGGCGCCTCCGCCCGCGGTCGCTGCTCATCGCCGGAGGGATTGGCATCACTCCGCTCCGCGCCCTGATCGAGGAGATGCCGGAGCGGAAGGGCTCGATCGCTCTCCTCTACCGCGCCCGCTCCTGGTCCGACGTCGTGTTCAAGGACGAGCTCGACCGGCTGGTCGCCGCGCGCGGCGGCGTCATCCACTACATCGTCGGCCGGCGCGGGCGCGAGGTGAACCCCCAGCCGTTCGCGCCGCGTCTCCTGGTCGCCGCCATCCCGGACCTCCGCAATCGCGACATCTTCGTCTGCGGCCCGCGCGAGATGGTGGACGCGGTGCTCAGCAGCCTGCACGCGCTCCGGGTCCCCGCGGCACAGGTCCACTGCGAGCGCTTTGCGTTCCTCACCTGAGGCTGCCCACATGCCCATCCGCGCCGCCGTCGCCCTCGTCGCCACCGTCGTCGGTCTGGTCCTGCTGTTCAGCTTCCGCACCCCACCGGCGACGGCGATCATCGCCGCGACGCCGCCCTCGACATCACCGTCCGCCGGCCCCACCCCCACCGCCACCCCGTCCGGCGCCCCACCGAGCGGGGGGGGCTCGCCCACACCGACCGCGACGCCCACCCCGGCGGCGAGCGGTCTCAGGTCGGGGTCGTTCACCGGTCAGGACGCCAGCAACCAGTACGGCAGCGTCCAGGTGCAGCTGGTGATCTCCGGGGGCAGGATCACCGACGTGAGGATCCTTCACCAGACGGAGGGCGACCCGCAATCGACGACCATCGCCTCCGGCGCATTCCCGCGCCTCCGCGAGGAGGTCCTGCAGGCGCAGAGCGCTCACATCGACGCGGTGAGCGGGGCGACCTTCACCAGCGCGAGCTATGCGGAATCGGTGCAGTCGGCGCTGGATGCGGCGCGTGGCTGAGCCCTCCGCGCCGCTGCATCGGAGGGTCCGCGCGGAGCCCGTCATGGGGACGGTGATCAGCCTCGACGTCCGCGACGACGACCTGCCCGAGGCAGCGCTGGACGCCGCCCTCGCCTGGTTCCACGAGGTGGACGCACGGTTCAGCACCTACCGTGACGACAGCGAGGTCAGCCGGCTCGCCCGCGGCGAGCTGCGCGAGAGCGAGTGCTCGCGCGACCTGCGCGAGGTGCTCGGTCTCTGCGCGGAGGTCGAGCGGCGGAGTGGCGGCTGCTTCGACATCCGCCTCGGGGGCCGGCTCGATCCGTCGGGCCTGGTCAAGGGGTGGTCGGTGGAGCGCGCCGCGGAGATGCTGGTCGGCGCGGGAGCCCGCAACTTCCTGATCGGCGCGGGGGGCGACGTCGTCGCGCGGGGGCGGCCGTCGCCGGGCCAGCGATGGCGGGTCGGGATCCGCCATCCGCAGGTCGCGGACCGCATGGCGGCGGTGCTGGAGACGGGCGACCTGGCGGTGGCCACCAGCGGGACCTACGAGCGCGGCGAGCACATCATCGACCCGCGCACGGGCGGGCCGGCGGACGCGGTGCTGAGCATGACCGTGGCCGGTCCCAGCCTCACCTACGCCGATGCCTTCGCCACCGCCGCCTTCGTCCTGGGTGAGGAGGGGCTGGGCTGGGTGGCCGGGATCGCAGGCTACGCCGCGCTGGTGATCACCCGCGACCGCCGCGTGGCCTGGACGCCGGGGATGGATGCTCTGCTGCGCGATGGCGAGGCGGTCCCGACGTGAGATCGGGGCCGGCGTTCTCGACGGCGGTGCGACAGGCGGACGCGCACATCGCATGCCATTCGCTGCGAGTGGCGCGTTGAGGACCGCCCGCCTATACTCGGCCTGACGGCAACCAGGGGCTCTCGCGCTCGGGAGCGGTGCACCGCGCGGTCCCCGCTCCCACACCTTCTCGCCCCTGACGGTCGGGCGGCGGCGGCGCGGGAAGAGGGAGCGCGAAAGGCGGTGTCGATCCGGCCAACTCCGGCGGTGGCGGCCTGATGTCGGGGCGCAGGCAGGCGATCTTCCTCGGCCTCTGGGCGGTCTTCCTGGCCGTCGTGGTGGTCGTGGTGGTGTCGGTGCGAGACCAGCCACCACCCCCGCCCCAGGCCAGCCTGGGCACGCTGACCCAGGCGGTCCTCGACGCCGAGAGCGGCACCGGCGCGGCCCGCGACCAGATCTCGCTGAGCGCCGCTCACCCGGCCCAGGTGGGCACCGGGCAGGTGACCTGGTGGGACGCCGCGGGAGGCGAGCACGTGACCCCGCTGCCCGACGGCGGGGAGAGCCTCGTGGTCTCCATCTTCACCTCCGACCACTTCGTCGACTACACCGCCGACACCGGAATCCCGGTGAGCACCCTCCTGCTGGTGCTGGTGCCGACCCTGATCATCGTGATGGTCGTCGTCATCCTCTACTGGCGCCCGGGGCGGGCGAGCCCGGTGGGGCTGCTGCGCTCGCGGTCCCGGGAGATCGCCGGCAACCGCCAGCTCTGCACCTTCGCGGACGTCGCCGGGTGCGATGACGCCAAGCTCGAGATGGGCGAGCTGGTGGCGTTCCTGCGCGATCCCGACCGCTACCGCGCGCTGGGGGCCCGGGTGCCCAAGGGGGTCCTGCTGGTCGGACCGCCGGGCACCGGCAAGACCCTCCTGGCCCGGGCCGTCGCGGGGGAGGCCGACTGCGCCTTCCTCTCCGTCTCGGGGTCGGAGTTCGTGGAGATGTTCGTCGGGGTCGGCGCGGCGCGCGTCCGCGACCTCTTCCGGAGGGCGCGCAGGTCGGCGCCCTGCATCGTCTTCGTCGATGAGATCGACGCCGTCGGCCGGCGCCGCGGCGGTGCCGGCGTCAACGTCGGCCACGAGGAGCGGGAGCAGACCCTCAACCAGCTGCTCGTCGAGCTGGACGGCTTCGACCAGGGCGCCCGCATCGTCGTCATCGGCGCCACCAACCGGGCCGACGTCCTTGACGAGGCGCTGCTCCGACCCGGGAGGTTCGACCGCCGGGTGACCGTCGAGGCGCCCGACGTCACCGGACGAGCGGCGATCCTCGCCGTCCACGCCGCGGGCAAGCCGCTCGCTCCCGATGCCGACCTCCCGCTGCTGGCCCGCCGGACGGCGGGCTTCACCGGCGCGGACCTGGCCAACCTGGTCAACGAGGCGGCGCTGTTGGCGGCCCGCGAGCGGCGACCGCTCATCGGCATGGGGGAGCTGGAGGCGGCGGTCGACCGGGTGCTCGTCGGACCCGAGCGGCGAGGCCGGCTGCTCAGCATCGGCGAGCGGCGCACCATCGCCTACCACGAGATGGGCCACGCCGTGGTCCTCGGCTCCCTGCCCGGGACCGACCCTGTGCGCCGGGTCAGCATCGTGGCTCGGGGGCGCTCCCTGGGCTCGACCCTCACCGTCCCCGACGGCGATCGGGCCCTCGGTTCCAAGTCGCAGCTCAAGGACCAGCTGGCCGGTCTGCTGGGAGGCCGCGCCGCCGAGGAGATCCTCCTGGGCCCCGACGACATCACCACCGGGGGCGCCGACGACCTCCTCAAGGCGACCCAGCTCGCCCGCCGGATGGTGACCGAGCTGGGGATGTCGGGGCTCGGCGTGCGGGTGGTGGAGAGCGGCGAGCAGGGCGCGCCGCAGATCCACTCGGACGAGCTGGGCCGGCGGGTCGACGCCGAGGTCGACGGCCTGCTCGACGACGCGCTGGGCCGAGCCCGGACCATCCTGGTGGCGCGGCGCCCGCTGCTCGATGCGCTCGCGGAGCGGCTGCTGGAGGTGGAGACGATGAGCGGAGCCGAGCTGGCCGAGATGGTCTCCCAGCGCGCGACGGTCGAGCTGCGCGGGGTGGTCGCGCCCCCCCCGACGGGACGGCCGGCGCCGCCGCCCCAGCCGGCCGCCTCGTCCGGGCCCGGGATCGCCATCGCCCCTCGTCGGTCGGGCGCCGCGGCGGCGACGCCCACCCCCACCCCGGGCCCGCCGCCGTGGCTGCGCAGCCTGCTCCGCGCTGCCGGCGACGCCCTCTCGGGACGGGCACGCCCCGGCGGCCTGTCGGGGTGACGGGGGCGCCCGCGCGCCCCGCAGCCCGGACTTGACAGCCCGGGGGGAAGTTATCAAGATGTTGTGTCAGTAGCCGGCCAGACCCACTACATCTTGCACCCGGCTCAGCGCCTTCTCCTTCGCCGGAGGCCCGTCCCGTTGGGGTCGGGCCTCCCTTGCTGCCCGGGACCGGTGAGGCTCAGCCGGCCCACGCCGGGGCCGAGCCGTCGAGGTCGAGGTGGCTGGTGATCTGCCGGGGTGGCGAGGGCGTAGGACTCGGCGATGCCTTCGGGGAAGGGGTGGCGCTCGCCGACGCCCGCGGGGAGAGGGTGGCGCTCGCCGACGCCCGCGCGGAGGAGGTTGGGGTCGCCGATGCCCGCGGGGAGGCGGTGGGGGCCGCGGCCCCCTTGATGTACCAGAGCTCGAAGTAGCCGTCACCGGCCTCGGGGGCCAGGTAGATCAGATCGGTGCCGTCCGGCGACCAGGCGGGCGACGCCGCCAGGGTCCCGGTCACCAGCCGGTCGAGCGGCCCGATGGTGTCGGTGGTGGCATCGAAGGTGGCCGCCACCAGATCCGACTCGGTGCTGCTCGGCGCCCCGTTGACGACCGGGGTGCAGATCATCGCGATCTCCGTCTCCCCGGGGTTGAGGGCGGGCTGGGAGCAGTCGTCCTGCGGCTGGGTCAGGGCCGTGCCGTCCGAGCCCAGCGCGTTGTAGAGGGGCTTCGGGTCGAGCCGGACCTGGCTCACCTCGCTGCCCGGGACGGCGCCCGCCAGCGGGGCGCTGAGCTGGCCGGTGTCACCGTAGGCGGCCTCGTACTCCACGTAGATCAGCCCGCCACCCGCAAGCGGCAGCGGGCTGACGTCGCCGCCGGTGTAGTAGTTGGCCCAGCTCTGCTGCGCGATGCCGCTGCGATGGACGACGTTGTTGCGGTTGATGTCGATGGACCCCAGCTTGGTGCTCCAGATCGAGAGGTCCACCTCGTAGCAGCACTGGCTGGGATCGTCGACGTTGGCCTTCGGATAGTCGTAGCTGAAGTAGAGGGTGCCGCCGGGCCCGACCGCCGGGTAGTAGAGCCAGTCGTCCGCCCCCAGCTCGGTGGCGGTCACCTTCCCCGAGTCGTGGCTCAGCTGCTCCTCGATCGTCCCCGTGAGGCTCAGCTCGTAGAGGTCGGAGTAGTAGTTGGCGGTGACCTTGACCGCGAGCAACCCGCCGCCCGTGGGGAGGAGCACCGGCTGGGTCCAGCCCTGTCCCCGCGCCTGGAGCTGGGTGACCTTGGTGCCGGTGAGGGCGTAGAGACCGCCGCCGTCGGCGAAGTAGATCGTCCCCGGAAGGGTGAGCTGCGGTGCCACGTGGACCTGGGTGGGGTTCTTGGCGGCGGAGAACGCCGAACCGTCGCGACTCGCCAGGTAGCGGTTGACACCGACGCCGAAGGCGGCCATGAGCGCCAGCAGCACCAGCCAGACGAGCAGCCTGCCGGGGCGGCTCACGTGGCCGGGAAGTACTGGTGGACCACCGAGAGGATGGCGCTCATGTCGGGCTCCTCGACGTCCTCACCGTTCACCGTCGCGCCGGAGAACTGGGTGAGGAAGACGTGCTGGATGCTCCCCGCGCCGATGTCCTTGGCCAGGCCCAGCAGCAGCGGGAACTGGGTGAGCGAGACGTCGGTCAGCACCTGGCCGCTCAGAGCCGCGGCGATGTTGTTGATGTTGCCGACGCTGAGCTGGGAGAGCTTCTGGCGCAGGGCCACCAGGACCTGCTGCTGGCGGACGGTACGGCCGAGGTCCTCGGAGAGGTCGTCGTGGCGGGAGCGCACGTACTCCAGAGCCTCGACGCCGTCCATGTGCTGCGCCCCGGGGAGCACGGCGACGCGGTCGGCGGCGAACGGGTTGGTGCTGCCGGCGACGTCATAGGGGTAGTCGTCGTCCATCACCGGGTGGCTGGCCACGATGTCGATGCCGCCCACCTCGTCGATGAGGTTGATCAGTCCCTGCAGCCCGATCCAGACGTAGTGGTCGACCTGGACCTGGAAGTCGTGCTCGACGGTGGAGATCTCGGCGTCGATCCCGCTGGTGCCGCCGCCGTTGAAGCCGAACGCCTCCGAGATCTTCTCGTCCTCCTCGAACCTCCCACTCGCCGAGTAGGTGGGGACGTAGAGGTCGCGGGGAAAGGAGAGCATGGTCACGGTGCCCGCCGCGGGGTCGACCCGGACCAGGATCATCGACTGGGTGCAGCAGAAGCCGGAGGTGGCGCCGGCGGTGGTGAACTTGCCGTCGTTGTCGGAGCCGAGGAGCAGCACGGTGAAGGGTGCCTCCGAGCCGGCCGAGACGGTGGGCGAGGGGGTGAGGGCGGCGGAGGGAGTGCCCGGGATGGGGGTGGGGGTGGCCACCTGGATGGTGTGGCCGGTGGCGCCCACCGCGGCGGTGATCGTCGGCCAGAAGAAGCTGGCCGCTCCGCCCACCCCGGAGAGGAGGAAGCCGACCACCACGGCGGCGACGATGCGGGCCCGGGGCAGCGGAACGCGGTAGCGGGAGAGGCGCCGCCGGGAGCGCCGGCCGCGGCCCCGCGGGGCGCCGGGGTCCGCTGTCCGCTCGGGCCCGGGAGGGCGGGGGTCGGGACGCGTCGGGCCCCGGGGGGAGCGACCCTGGCTCATGAGATCAGACCTCCGATCGCAGCGCCGGCACAGCCGGTGCGATCACCACCGGCTGCCGCGTGGAAGTCCCGATCACGGACCCCCACCGCCGAGGCCGGACGCCGCTCCCCGCCGGCCGGGCCCCGACGGGCCGGATGATACCCGGAAGGTTCGTCATGTCGCTGGGGCCAACTCGGCAAGTCGCGACCCCGATCCGTGTACGGTCGGGACGGGATGCGACGCGAGCGGATCGTCAGCGACCAGGCCTTCTTCGCTGAGCGGATCGCCGGCCGGGCGGCCGGCGGCCGGCGCAGCACGCGAAGGGCCCGCGCCCTGGCGCCGCACCTGGGCATCGACCTGGACGGCTGGCGAGCCCATCCCGAGCGCGTCGTCACCGTGGTCGGGTCCAAGGGAAAGGGGACCGCCGCCACCTTCGCCTCCGCGGCGCTCGCCGCGTCGGGTCTCCGGGTGGGGACCCTGACCAGCCCCGGGCTGCGCAGCAATCGGGAGCGGATCAGGGTGGATGGCGCCGCCATCGCCCTCACCGACTACGAGGTCCTGGTGGCGGAGGTGGTGGAGACCGTCGGCCGGGTGTCCCACCTGCTTCCCGACGACGGGTACCTCTCCCCGACCGGCCTCTTCACCCTCAGCGCCCTCCGCCACTTCGCGGATCGCGGCTGCGCGGCCGTGGTTCTGGAGGCCGGCATGGGCGGGGCCTCCGACGAGGTCTCCCTGGTCGCACCCGGAGTGGTGGTGGTGACCCCCGTCCTCGGCGAGCATCTCGGGGTGCTCGGCGACAGCGTGGCCGCCATCGCGGCGGAGAAGGCCGGGGTCATCGGCGCTGGCACGCGCGTCGTGGTCTCGGCACGCCAGGAGGACCGGGGCGCGGAGGCGGCGATCCGGGCCGCCGCGGAGGTGCGCGGCTGCCGCCGCCTCGTGGAGGGGCAGGCCGGCGGAGGCGGGGTCGACCTGGGCCCACCGGCCCCCGGGCTCGGCGGCATCAGCGCCCGCCTGGGCGTGGAGGCGGGGCTCCGGCTGCTCGAGCTGGAGGGCCTGCCACCACCGCCGCCGCCGGTTCTGGCGGAGGTCCTGCGCAGCGTGCGCCTGCCCGGCCGGCTCAGCCGGCACCGCCGCGGGGCTCAGGAATGGATCGTCGACTGCGCCACCAACCCCGCCGCCATCGCGACCGCGCTCGCCCATGTCACGGCGACCCTCGGCCCCCCCACCGCCGTGCTGACCTTCATCCCCCGTCATCGCGACCCCGCGCCGCTCCTCGAGGCGCTCCGTGGTCAGCCGCTGGTCATGGTCCCCGGCGGCAGCTCCGCGGGGCCCCGGGGGGGAGGCACGGTGATGCGCCTGGAGGCGGTCGATCTCGACGCCCTCGGTCCGCGCGTGCTCGCGCTCGGCCCCGTCTACTTCGCCGGCGAGGTGCTCGCGACCCTCGGGGTGGACTGCGAGCGGAGCTTCAGGGTGCCGGCGTGACCTCGCCGAGATGGCAGGTGTCGTTCCAGAGCCAGATCACCGGGTCGCCCCGGTCGTCGCCCAGCACCGAGAGGGACGCCGCATCGAGTGCGAGCCGCTCCCCCGCCACGATGGGCAGGCCGCACCAGCGCGCGGCGAGGATGCGCAGGAAGTGCCCGTGCGAGAAAACGGCGGCGTCCCCCGCGACCCGGCGCAGGCGGGCGATCACGGCGTCGGCCCGCCGGCCGACGTCGGCGGCGCTCTCGCCACCGGTCACGCCGTCCTTCCAGATCGACCACCCCGGGTGCTCGGCGCGGATCTGCTCGGCGGTCCGCCCCTCGTAGTCGCCGTAGTCCCACTCCTCGGTCTCGGGGTCGGCCTGGGCCGAGCCCGCCCACCCGGCCAGCTCGCAGGTCCGGCGCGCCCGCTCGAGGGGGCTGTAGAGCACCTCCGCGAACTCCCACTCCCGCAACAGCCACCGGAGCCGGCCCGCCTGCTCCACGCCCACGGGGTCGAGGGGGACGTCGCTGCGTCCGGTGTGCCGGCCGCTGCAACTCCAGTCGGTCTCCCCGTGCCGGACCAGCACCACCCTCTGGCCCCGACGCCCCGGGGGCGGCGTCCCGGTCACCGGCCGGTCAGGAGCGCCCGCTCAGCCTGTTCCGGGCCCGGCGGGGCGTGACCAGGCTGACCACCGAGAGCAGGATCACCGACCCGAGGAAGGCGACCACCACGTCCTCGACCACGCCGAGGAGGCCGCCGCCGGCGATCAGGGAGGGATCGAGCTGGTGGACGATGAGTCCGCCGATGATCGCCCCGGCCAGGCCGACGGCGATGTCCAGCAGGCAGCCCAGCCCGCGGCCCCGGACCAGCCGGCCGGCCAGGGCGCCGGCGATCAGACCGATGACCAGCCAGGCGATCAGCGTGTGCACCGGCACCGCCACCACCCCGGCCCACACCGCCAGCGCGATCACCACCAGGGCGGCGACGAGGATCACTCCGGGCACCCCCCTACCGTACCCCGTGGCGGGCCGGCGCTGCCGCCCTCACGCCGAGGCCGCTCGCACCACCTGGGCGATCTCCGCCCAGGGCACTCCGGCGCCGGCCGCGTAGGGCATGAGCCGGTCGGCCCGTCCCCGGTAGCGGCGGGCCAGCGCAGCGCCCAGCCCGTCCCACCGGGCGGTGGTGCAGACGGCGTCGAGCAACTCGTCGTCGACCAGGGCCGGCATCTCCGCCCACGCACCCCGGACGCTCAGCGCATGGAGCCGGTCGGCGGCCTCGTCCCTCCCCTCCAGCTCGAGCACCCGCCGGTAGCTGGGGGTGGACGCGTAGAAGGCGACCTGGGCCCGCATCGCCTCCCGTGACGCCCGCACCTCGGCGTCGGTGCGTCCGGTCGCGATCATCGCGGGCAGGACGAATTCGACCGTCCGGGGATCCCGCCCCGCGGCCACCGCCGCGGCCCGCACGGTGGGCCCCACGACCTGGTCGAGATGCCGTTCGGTGTGGAGCGGGTGCACGTGGACCCCGTCAGCCTCGGCGCCGGCGACCCGGAGCATCGCCTCGCTCACCGCCGCGAGGTAGATGGGCGGCGGGGGCACCTCGAGAGGCCCGGGATCGAAGAAGGGGGGCAGCAGCGTGTGGGTGTAGAACTCGCCGCGGTACTCCAGCCGGGCGCCGCTCTGGAAGCTGGCCCAGATGGCCCGGACCGCCCGGATCAGGTCGCGCATTCGCGCCGCCGGGCGGTCGCCGGCGACCGAGTAGCGGCGCTCGTTGTGGGCGCGCACCTGGGCACCCAGCCCGAGCACGAAGCGGCCGCCGGAGCTGCGCTGCAGGTCCCACGCCACCTGGGCGTGGACCATCGGGCTGCGCGGGAAGGCGACCGCGATCGCGGTGCCGAGGGTGATCCGCCGGGTGGCGAGGGCCGCCGGGAGGAGGGGCAGATAGGGGTCGTGACCCGCCTCCTGCGACCAGATGCCGTCGAGGCCGTCCGCCTCCGCGGACGCCGCCGCCCCGCCGGGATCATGGGTCGAGAGACCGAGCGGAAGATCGAAGCGCACCGCGCCGATTATCGGCCGCCGGACCGGCGCCCGGGCTACGATCCCGGCTGATGACCCTCCTCCTCACCACCGGCGCGAGCTGCCTGAGCAACCCGCTGCAGTGGGCCTGCGACCAGGTCCAGGAGCGCACCGGCTCCGGCAGCGTCCTGGGCCCGATCGTCCAGGATGTTCTGGACGGGATTGTCGTATTCCTGCTGGTGCTGGCAGCGGGATGGGTGCTGCGGCGCATCGTGGTGGGCGCCGTGGAGCGGGCCGGGGACGAGCAGGTCCGCATCCTCACCCGCAACGTCATGACCATCTGCACCTGGCTGTTCGCGTTCGTCGGGGGCCTGGTGGCAGGTGGGCTCGACGCCGCCTACGTCTTCACCTTCGGGGGCATCTTCAGCCTCGCCATCGGGCTCGCCTTCCAGGACCTGCTCCGCAACGTGCTGGCCGGCATCTTCATCCTCCTGGAGAAGCCCTTCCGGATCGGCGACCAGGTGCTCATCGGCGGGCAGGAGGGGGTGGTCCAGACCATCGCGCTGCGCACCACCGCGCTGCGGACGGGCGACGGCATGCTGGCGGTCCTGCCCAACCTCACCGTGTTCCAGAGCGTGATCCTCAACTCGACGGCCTACCCCCAGCGCCGCGTCTGCCTCAGCCTCGCCGTCGAGCCGGGCGTCGAGCCCGCGGAGATGGTCGAGGCGGCGCGGGCGGCGCTCGCGGCCGTGACCTCCATCTCGACCGAGCCGCCGCCCACCGTCCAGCTCGAGGTCGACGGCGACGGCCTGCTCCGGATGGCGGTCGCCTACTGGCTCGATTACCGCTCCCAC
This sequence comes from uncultured Chloroflexia bacterium, assembly GCA_963803165.1. GTDB lineage: Bacteria > Chloroflexota > Dormibacteria > Aeolococcales > Aeolococcaceae > Changshengia. The sequence goes on from CAWDLK010000001.1 coordinate 42,583, forward strand.
GACTCCGGCGCGGTGAGCGGGGATCTGCTCTCGCGCATCCGGGCCACCCGGACCGGGACGGGATCCGCGGCGGACGGCGGGGAGGAGTGAGGTGAGGCCGGCCGGCGGCCGATCGGACGGCTCCCCCGGGCCCCCCCGGGGCGGCGCGGCCGCGGCGGCCTCGCCACCCCCACTCCGAGCCTGACACCCCCCCACGGGGCGTCGTCGGGGCCGCCCGCCGGTGCGTGCGCGACCCGCTGGGTCAGATGGTAGCCGCGGGCCGGAGGGCTCGAACCAGGCGTTGGAACACCGTGAAGCAGCGTCGCGACTGCCACCCGGGATGTGGCGCTTGCTGCAGATCCGTGACCGGCCGTGGCCGGAACGCGAGATCGAGCCGTCAGTCCGGCTCGGGGGCCTCCGCCTCCTCCGCGGCCGGCTCGCCCTCGGCCGCCGGCGCCGCGCCCGTCTCCTCCGCCGCGACCACCCTGAGCGGCGCCACCTTGACCACGACATCCTCGAGGTCGAGATGCCCGGCCAGGCTCACGCCCTCGGGAAGGACCACGTCACGGAGGCGCACCGCGCTGTCCACCTCGGCCAGCCCGCTGACGTCCACCGTCAGGTGATCGGGCAGGTTGCCCGGCAGCGCCTCGACCCGAATGGTGACCATGACCTGCTGCAGGGTCCCCGCCTTGAGCACGGTGACGGCCGGGGCCTCGCCCACCGCCCGGACCGGGACGTCCACCGCCAGCCGCTCGCGGAGGTTGACCGCGAGGAAGTCGGCGTGGAGGGGTCGGGCGGTGCGGGGGTCGATCTGGAAATCGTGGAAGAGCACCTTGCGGGGCCCCGCGCCGTCGACGCTCAGGTCGATGAGGTGGGTGCGACCGGCACGGTGCCAGGCCCGGAGCAGCGCCTCGACCTCGGCGGTGATCGCCTGGGAGGGGATGTCCTGGCCGTAGAGGATGGCCGGGACGCGGCCGTGCCGGCGCATCGCGTGGACGTGGCGTCCGCGCTCGGGACGGGAGGTCGCGCTGAGGGCAAGGTCGGCCACGAGGCCAGGACTCTAGCCGGTCAGGCAGGCGCGGCGTTCCCGAAGCGTTCGCCGACCCAGCGGACGACCTCGTCGAGGGAGGTGCCGGGGGTGAAGACGCGGGCCACCCCCTGGGCCTCCAGCTCGCTCACGTCGCCGGCGGGGATGATCCCGCCGGCGAAGACGACGATGTCCTCCGCTCCCCGCTCCCGGAGCAGGCGGAGCACCGCCGGGAGCAGGGTCATGTGGGCGCCGCTCAGGATGCTGATCCCGATCCCGTCGACGCCCTCCTGGATGGCCGCGCTCACCACCATCTCCGGCGTCTGGTGGAGGCCCGTGTAGACCACCTCGACACCCGCGTCGCGGAGTGCCCGCGAGATGACCATGACGCCGCGGTCGTGACCGTCCAGACCGACCTTGGCGGTGAGGATCCTGATCCGGCGCCCGGCTCCGCGGCTCTCGGACATGCTCGCCGCCAGTCTATCCCGGCCCGCTCGCCGCCTCCGCCAGCGCCGCGGCGCGGGAGGCCACCGCGGCGGCCAGGGTGGCGGCGCGATGGGCATGCGGGACCGCGCCGCGCCAGCTCTCGTCGTAGCCGGCGCTGCCGAGGCGGGCGCCGGCCAGCGCGCCGGCCAGGCTGAGGGCGGCACGGCGCCCCGGCCCCGCCGCCCCGGTGATGGCCGCCTCGACCTGCTCGGCGCCGAGGACGCCGGCCATCGCCAGCTGGAGGGCGGCGCCCGCGTCGTCGTCGCTCTCGGGGAGAGGGCCGGCGCCCCCCAGCCGGAAACGCTCGAGGAGGGCGAAGGGGGCGTCCTCGAGAAGCGATTGGTACACGCGGACGGCGGCCGTGGCGAGGTCGAAGCGGGTGAGGTCGGCGACGAGCATGGCCGCTCCCATGGCGGCGACCGCGGTCCCCTCGTCCGCCCCGGCGAGGGCGGCCACCCGGTAGGCGTCCCGGCGCACCCGGGGGCGGTCCAGAGGCGCGAGCAGTCCGAACGGGAGGGCTCGCAGCAGGAGGCCGGCCGGTCCCGCCTGCGAGGAGCCGGCGAGCCCCCGGCGGCGGAGGTCCTCGGCGTCGAAGCCGCCCACCGTGGCGATCGAGTCCGCGACCTCGAGGAGGTCGCCGGCCGCCGACGGGGCCTGTGCCGCCCTCTCCCCCGCCAGGGCCCCGAGGAAGGCCGCCTCGATCCGCGCGCCGTGGGGGCTCACCGGGCCGGCGGGCAGCGGGGGCGGCGTCCCCTCCCGAACCGCCTCCTCGCCGCTCATGGGCGAACGGTATCCTGTCCAGCCATGGCATCGCTGTCCCGGCTGCGCGACGCGGGCTCGCCTCTCCTCACCGCCGTGCTGCGTGGCGCGGGCCTGGCGCGAGCCGGGCGCCACCCCCTGGCGCCCGCGGCGGTCCGGGTGGAGCGGACCAGGGCCAGGCACGGCGGCGAGTTGGCGGATCAGACGGCGATCACGGTCTGGCTGGGTGAGGGCCCCGCCCTCCCCGCCCCGGGGCTCACCCGCTCTCCGTGGAGGCTGGCGGCGGGTGTCGGCATCACCCTGGCCGGCGCCGCGGCGGTCGCGGCCGCCTCCACCCTCGCGGCTCAGCGCGAGCAGGAGCGGCGGCTGCTCTCGGCACGCCGGGTGGAGGCTCTCGACGCGCCGACCCCGCAGCCGCGCCGGCCGGCCGCGGGCTGAGCGGGAAGCGGGTCAGCCGCGCAGCCAGCCGAGCAGCTCGAGCCCGGACCCGGACCCGCGCGGCTGCCGCCCCAGCTCGGTCAGCGAGGCGCCGTCGGTGACCAGCACCCCGCGCGACACCGGGTTCATCGCCTCCCGCCAGGCGCGCACGACGCGCATCCGGAAGCGGGCGGCGCTGGGGAGCGCGGCGGGCAGGGCAAGCACCTCGGCGCGGTCCGGGACGGCCAGCAGGACCTCGCCCCCGGCCCGCTCGGCGAACGCCGCCAGGACCGGGGCGGCCAGGAGCACGCTGCCCTGGAAGAGGGTGTCGCTGCCCAGCCGCCACCCGTCGGCGGGAACCCGGGCGGCGCCGCGTATCCGCTCCGGTAGGGTGGCGAAGCGCTCGGCGGTGTTGGCGTCGGCCCGAGACCGGGCATCCGCCTCGTCGAGGCCGGCCTCCCTCAGCTCTGCGGCGGGCACTCCGCGCATCGCCGGCCCGGGGAGCTCCTCCGCGACGAAGGCGACCATGGCGGCGCCGAGGGGGCGGGTGACCAGCTCCCCGGAGCGGTGAAGGCCCTCCAGGTAGCGGACGCCGCGCACGCACCAGAGCAGGTGGGCGGGGCTCACCTCGGTCCCGGTCCGAGGGCTGAGCTGGCGCTCGGTGCCGCGGACGAAGTCGGCGATGAGGCTCCCGCTGCGACCCGGCTGGCGCAGGCAGGCGTGGTGGAGCGGCGCCAGGGGGAGGGTGACGTCGACGCCGGCGCCGTGCAGCCGCAGCGCGAATGCCGCGCCGTCGATGGTGACGTCGAGACCGCGGTAGCGCGACTCCAGCTGGAGGCGCATCCGCTCGGCGAAGGCCTGGCGCTCCGCGGCATCGGTCATCCGACCAGTCTGGCGCAGACCGAGCCGGCGGGGCCGGAGCCTCCCGGTCCTAGTCGGTGGTGACGGCGCGGAGGACGTCGACCCGGGACGCCCGGATCGCGGGGAAGATGGACGCCAGGATCCCGAACAGGCCGGCGGCGACGGCGTAGAGGATCAGGTTGCTGCCGGGCACCGCGGTCTGGCTGATCCCGTCGTTGTGGAGCGCGCTGACCATGGCGATGCCCAACCCGGAGCCGACGGCCAGGCCGAGGACGGCACCGAGCAGGGCGATGATCACCGACTCCCACGCCACCATCTCCCGGGTCTGGCCGCGGGTCATGCCCACCGCGCGCAGCAGTCCCAGCTCCCGGGTGCGCTCCAGGACGCTCAGCGCCAGGGTGTTGACGATGCCCACCACGGCGATGATGATGGCCAGCCCGAGCAGCACGTAGATCAGGTTCAGGAAGGTGTTGAGCCCGGCGCTGATCAGGTCCTTGTACTGCGCCTTGGTGAGGCCGCTCAGCTCCGGATACGCTCTCAGATCCTGGAGCATCGCCGCGTCGGCGGCGGACAGCGAGACGCCCGGCGCGGCGTTGAAGGCGACGTCCGCATCCCGGACCGTCGTCAGGTGGGGGTCGAGCGTGTTGAGGGAGACCAGGTACCCGCTGATCAGGGCGTCCGGGGTGTAGATGCCCCCGACGTCCATCCTCACCCGATCGCCGTTGGCGAAGGTCATGGTGACGGGGCTGCCGACATGGACGTTCTCGGTCGACGCCTCGGTGGAGTCGACGATCGTGGTGTCGGTCGTGTCGATGCTGGCGGCGGACCCCGAGGTCATGCTGAAGTGGAAGATGCTGGCGACGTTGCTGGTGTCGAGGCCGGTGATGCCGGTGGAGATGTCGCCGACCAGCGCGTCGGTGCCTCTGATCTCCGAGATGTCGGCGAGCCTCGGGTCGCCGCGCAGCGTGGAGGCCACCTCGGGGCTGAAGCCGCCGCTGCCCTCGTCGATCACCACCAGCTGGGCCTTGACCGTGCCGTCGATCGCCTGGTTGATGCTCGCCTCGACGGAGTCGGTGATGACGGCGACCGCGGTGACCAGGGCGAGGCCGATCATCAGCGCCGCCGAGGTCAGCGCCGTCCGTCGCGGGTTGCGCCGGGCGTTCTCGCCGGCCAGCCGGCCCGGGGCGCCCCGGAACCGCGCCGGCCAGCCCAGCGCGGTCGCCACCGGGCGGACCAGGATGGGCGCCAGCAGAGCCGTGCCCAGGAAGATGGCGAGCACCGACAGCCCCAGCACCTCGAGGTTCGGGCCGGAGGTCGCGCTGGCGGTGAAGAGGCTGGTGAGCAGCCCGGCGGCTCCGCCCAGGAAGAGCAGGAGCCCGAATCCGATCCGCGTCCGCGGCAGCCCCTGGATCTCGGGCTGGGCCTCGCGCAGGGCGGCGACGGGGGCGATGCGCGTCGCCCGCCGGGCGGGGAGCGCGGCCGCGATCACCGTGATGATGGTGCCGACCAGGAGCGAGGTGATCAGGGCGTCGGGCTGGACGCTCAGCTTGGCCGACGAGCTGAAGATGTGGATCAGCCCGTCGGCGACCAGGATGCCGAGGAGGAAGCCGGCCAGCGAGGCGAGCACTCCGGTCACGGCCGCCTCGGTGATGACCTCGGTGAAGACCTGGCCGCGGGTCGCACCCAGGGCGCGCAGCAGGGCGAGCTCCTGGGTCCGCTGGGCGACCAGGATGCTGAAGGTGTTGGCGATCAGGAAGCTGCCGACGAAGACGGCGATGAACGCGAAGACGAGGAGCGGCGTCCCGATGAACTCGTTGATCGCGGTGACCGCGCTCTGCTCGACCTGGGAGGAGGCCTGGGCCCCGGTCTGAACCTGGACCGAGGTCCCGTTGAGGGCGCTGGCCACGCGGTCGCGGAGCTGGAGGTCGGTGACCCCCGACTGGGCGCTGACATCGATCGCGTCGAAGGTGCTGCTCGCCTCCAGCACGCTCTCGGCGGTGGGCAGGGTGAAGAGGGCGAATCCCTCCCCGGCGATGCTGGTCTGCCCGCCCCAGGTGGCGATGCCGCTGATGACGAAGGTCTGGGCGGCGGAGGCCTGGAAGCTCACCTGGATCTGCTGGCCGACGGCGAGGTGGGAGCTGGTGGCGGCGGCGGAGTTGATGACGACGTCGGTCGAGGTCTTGGGGGCGGTGCCCGCCACGATCTGGAACTGGGTGAGCTGGGGGTCGGAGACCCAGTTGAGCCCGCGCGCCCCCTCATGGCTCGGGTCACCCACCTGCTGGCCGTCGAGCAGGAAGGCCACACCGGTCCGATCGAGCACGCCCACGGCGTCCGCGACGCCGGAGACCCTCTGCACCTTGGCGAGCACCGACTCGGGGAGGGGCAGGGTGGCGCCCGAGAGGCGGCCTGCCGCGGTGGCGGGCGCCGGGCCCTTGACCTGCACGGCCACACCCTTGTCGACGTTGCTGAGGACGCCCTGGAAGGTGCTCCGGATGGTGTCCGTGAGCACCAGCGTTCCGGCAACGAAGGTGACGCCGAGGATGATGGCCACGCCGGTGAGGACGAGCCGGAGCTTGTGGCTCAGCAGGCTCCGCAGGCTGACCTTGAACACGCGACGCTTGCCGGCTACTCGCCGAGGTGGCGCACGACGGCCAGGATGGTGTCGGCGGTTGGGGACCGCATCTCCTGGACCACTCGCCCGTCGGCGAGGAAGACCACCCGATCGGTGTGAGAGGCCGCGAGGGGGTCGTGGGTGACCATGACGATGGTCTGGCCGAGGTCGTCGACCGCCTTGCGCAGGAAGCCGAGAAGCTCGCCGCCGGCCTTGGAGTCGAGGTTCCCGGTGGGCTCGTCCGCGAAGATGATCTCGGGGCGGCTCACCAGCGCCCGGGCGGCGGCCACCCGCTGCTGCTGGCCTCCGGAGAGCTCGGCCGGCCGGTGCCGCAGCCGGTCGGCCAGACCGGTCATCTGCACCACCGCGTCGAGGACGCTCCGGTCCGGCTTGCGCCCGGCGATGGTGAGGGGCAGCAGGATGTTCTCGAGGGCGTTGAGGGTGGGCACGAGGTTGAGCGACTGGAAGATGAACCCGACCTTCTCCCGCCGGAGCAGGGTGAGCTGGTTGTCGGACAGCCGCCCCAGCTCGTAGCCGGCGATGAACGTCTCACCCGAGCTGAGCCGGTCGAGGCCGGCGAGGCAGTGGAGGAGGGTGGACTTGCCCGACCCCGACGCCCCCATGATGGCCGTGAACTGCCGCGTCGCGAAGTCGGCGGTGATGCCGTCCAGCGCTCGGACGGCGGTCTCGCCGCGTCCGTACACCTTGACGGCGGCGACGCTGCGGGCGGCCGGCGGCTGCCCGGTCTGGACCGGGGGGCCGGGCGGTGGCGGTGGCGGGCCGGGGGCGGTCACTGTGGCGGTCATGGCGTGTCAAGGTACCTTACCAAAGGTCCCAGCGTCAAGTTGAGGCCTCCCGCCGGGGCTCAGGCGGCCGCACCGGGACGCGACCTGACGTAGTCGACCAGCACGTAGTCGCCGAGGCGGTCGGGACTGATGAAGAAGGCGCGTCCGCGGTTGAGCCGGGTCATCTGGTTGACGAAGCGAACCAGGTGGTGGTTCGACTCCAGCATGAAGGTGTTGATGACGATGTTCTCCAGGGTGCAGCGCCGCACCTCGACCAGGGTCCGGGCGAAGGTCTCGGGGAGCGGGGGGTAGGCGAAGACCGGGCGTCCGTTCTCGATGTGGGCGGTCGGCTCCCCGTCGCTGACGATGATCACCTGCTTGTTCTCGGCGTGGCTGCGGGCCAGGATCCGCCGCGCCAGCATCAGGGCGTGCTGCAGGTTGGTGCCGTAGACGTATTCGTTCACCGACAGCTGAGGGAGGGCCCGGGGCGGGATCTCCCGGGCCAGGTCGCTGAAGCCGACCACGGTGAGGGCGTCCCGCGGATACTGGCTGCGGATCAGCGAGTCGAGAGCCAGGGCCACCTTCTTGGCGGCGTAGAAGTAGCCTCGAAGCGGCATCGAGCGGCTCATGTCGAGCATCAGCACCGTGGAGCAGCGGGTCAGGGACTCCGACCGGTGGACCGCGAAGTCCGCGGGCGCGAGGTGCGGGACCGATCGCGAGGCGGCGCCCGTCTCGCGCTCGGATGCCCGGCGCCGGCCACCCGTCGCCGCCCGCGGCCGGCGTGCCCCCTCGGCCTCGCGCCTGACCGCGTTCATCACCGTCGCCTGGACGTCCAGGTCGAAGGGATCGCCGAACTCGTAGGGCTTGCTGTCGTCCCCCCGCTCGCCTCCGTGCCCGAGGCGGGCGAGATCGTGCTCGCCGAAGCGATCCCGGCGCAGCCGGGCGAAGAGGTCTCCCAGCGCCTTCTGACCGATCTTGCGCATCCCCCTGGCGGTCAGCTGCATCCCCTCCGGGCTGCGCTCGACCACCCCGCGGGCCTCCAGCTCCTCGACCAGCCGCCGCATCTCGCGCAGGCTCCGCGAGGCGTCGTCGCCGAGGACCTGGCGGATCCGATCCATCGCCTCGGTGTCGAGCTGCTCACCACGGAGGGCGCCGCGGAGGTCGCGCTCCACCTCCTCCATCGACTGGAGCCTGTCCATCAGCCCCATCGCCTCCTCGAGGGAGACCTCCTGGCTGCCGAAGAAGCCGTAACGGCTGCCCAGGCCGCCCCGCGGCGAGAGCTGGGCGAGGCTGCCCGCCAGCTCGGCGAGGGTCTGCTGCAGCGCCGGGTCGCTGAAGACGGACTCCATCACCAACTCCAGCTCCCGGCGCATCTCCGGTGAGAGGGATTGGAGCAGCGAGTCCATCCGCGCCATCTGGCGCATCAGCTGCTCGACGAACTCCTCGAAGCTCGCCGGCGCGTTGGGGAACATCCGGCCCCAGCGCTGCAGGAAGGCCTCGTACGCCCGCTGCAGCCGGGCTTCAGGCTCCCCGTCCAGCCTCTGGCGCAGCAGGCGGTTGAGGTCCGCAGCCATCTCGCGGAGCTCGGACATGTCGGTGCCACTCATCGCCTGCATCGACTGGGCCATCTCCTTGAAGTAGGAGTCGACGACGTTGCGCCGGATCTCCTCGAGCAGCTGCTGGAACGCCGCCTCGGCCCGGCTGTCCATGAACTCGTAGTCGCGCAGCCCGCGGATGGCACCCCCCGGATCGGGCGGCAGCTCGTCGAGCTGGCGCCTCCTCTCCGCGGCCACCCGGTCGAGGAGGCGGCGCCCCTCGTCGGGCGCCTGGTCGACGCGCTCCTGGATGCCCCGGCGCTCCTGTGAGATGACCCGGTCGAGCTTCTCGCGCATGTCCTCGAAGATCGAGTCGAGGTTGAATCGCTCCAGCTGCTTCTGCTGGCGCCGGCGCAGCTGCTGGAGCATCTCCTCCATCCCGACGAGGCGCTTCCCCTGCGTGTCCCGCCAACCCCGCTCCAGCAGCCGGCGCAGCGCCGCCTCGAAGTCCCAGCCGTGGAAGACGTCCTCGCTGAGACGGCCGAAGAGCTCGTCGACGTCCGGCCCCAGCGGGTCCTGGCTGCCGTCCCAGGCGGAGAAGCGATGGCGGGGCTCGGCCATCCTGCCCGGCGTCAGCCCCCGTACACGGCGGTGCCCTCGAGCGCCGTCTTGTTGAGCCGCTTGCTGAGGTGCAGTCCCTCAAGGACGAACTCCAGTACCGCCGCCATCGACTGCGGGGTGTCGGCCTCGCCGAGCTTCTCCCGCGCGCGATCGAGCCCGGGCAGCTCCCGGAGCGCGTCGCCGTAGGTCTCCGCGGGCAGCAGGGGTCCGACCTCGACGGTGAAGCCCGCCTGGTCGAAGCGCTGCACCAGGTCGGCCAGCTCCTGGGCGTTGAAGTGGCGCCGGAAGACGTTGCTGCAGGCGCTGCGCACGAGCTTGTCGAGGACCTGGTCGTCGTCGCTCTCCTCCCAGGTGTCGAGCTCGACCTTGCCGGCCGTCGAGGGGGTCACCGCGACCAGGTCGCTGACCCGCACCACGGCCTCCCTCTCCCCGGAGATCAGGGCCCGGCGCAGGGCGCTGCTGACCAGGCTCTCGTAGTTGGCGGTGGTGACCCGCACCGAGACCCCGCTCCGCTGGTTGATCTGCGGATGGCGCCGGGCCAGATGGGTGATCTCGACGGCGATCTCCTTCATGTGCTCGGGCACGTGGACCGGGACCGGCATGTCGTCGAAGACCACGCGCTCCTGCTCGGCGATGGCGATCTCGTCCTCGGCGGTGCGCGGGTAGTGGGTGCGCACCTGGGCACCGAAGCGGTCCTTGAGCGGGGTGATGATCCGGCCCCGGTTGGTGTAGTCCTCGGGGTTGGCCGTGGCGACCACGAAGACATCGAGGGGAAGCCGGATCCGGAAGCCGCGGATCTGGACGTCGCGCTCCTCGATGATGTTGAGCAGCCCCACCTGGATGCGCTCGGCGAGGTCGGGCAGCTCGTTGATGGCGAAGATCCCGCGGTTGGTCCGGGGTACCAGCCCGTAGTGGATGACCAGCTCGTCGGAGAGATAGCGGCCCTCGGCCACCCGGATCGGGTCGACCTCACCGATCAGGTCGGCGATGGACGTGTCGGGGGTGGCCAGCTTCTCGCCGTAGCGATCCGCGGCGCTGAGCCAGGTGATCGGCGTCTCGTCACCGCCCTCCGCCACCAGGTCGCGACAGCGCCGGCAGATGGGCGCGTAGGGGTTGTCGTTGATCTCGCAGCCGGCGATGGCGGGCACGGCCTCGTCGAGCAGCGAGGTGAGGGAGCGGACCAGGCGGGACTTCGCCTGGCCGCGCTCGCCGAGCAGGACGATGTCCTGGCCGGCCAGGATCGCGTTCTCCAGCTGGGGGATCACGGAGTCGCCGTAGCCGACGATCCCGGGGAAGAGCCTCTCCCCCGCCTGGAGCTTCCGGATCAGGTTGCGGCGCAGCTCCGACTTGATCGGCTGGACGCGGTACTCGGCACGGCGAAGCTCGCCGACGGTGTGGGCCTCGGTCACGGCCTCCAGCGTACACCGGGTGCCGGCGACGCCCGCGAGCGCACCGCGAATACTCTTCCGGGGTGCGGATGGAAGCCCGCCGCTGGCCCGCCTCCCTCGGCCTCGCCGGGGTGCTGCTGCTCGCCGGATCGGTCGCGCCGGCCGCCGTCGGCCCTGCCGCCAGCCCCGCCCCCGCCGCCACCCCGAGTGCAGGCCCCTCGACCACACCTCCGGGGTTGGAGCCGGTCGGGTGCACGGCGGGGGCCCCCGCGGGGGCTCGCTGCGACACCCTCTGGGTGCCCCTCGACTATGCGAATCCCTCGCTGGGCACGATCCCCACCTCCGTGATCGTGGTGCCCGCCCGGGACCCGTCGGCACGCATCGGCTCTCTGCTCGTCAACCCGGGAGGGCCGGGCGAGTCGGGGGTCCAGTTCGTCGAGCGGGACTTCTCGATCTTCGGGAGCCTCGTTCAGCGCTTCGACATCGTCGGCTTCGACCCGCGCGGCACCACCGGTCCCGACGCCGTCGACTGCGTGGGCACCGATGCCCTGGACCACGACATCGAGCAGGATCCCATGGTGGCCGGCTCGCCGGTCTCCGAGGCCGACCTGGTCGCCAGCACCCTGGCCTTCGACGGCGGATGCCGCCTGCACAGCGACTGGCTCCTCCCCTACCTGGGCACCGTCGACGCCGCGCGGGACATGGACGCACTGAGGGCCGCGCTCGGCGACCCCCAGCTCACCTACTTCGGCTTCTCCTACGGGACCGCCCTGGGAGCCACCTACGCCAGCCTCTTCCCCACCCACATCCGTGCCATGGTGCTGGACGGCGACCTCGATCCCTCCCTCGACTACATGGAGCAGTCGATCGAGCAGGGGGCGAGCTTCGAGGTCAGCTACGACGAGTTCGTCAGCCGGTGTCAGGCGGAGAGCGGCTGCCCGCTGGGCGAGGACCCCGGTGCCGCCATCTCCGGCCTGCTCGGTCAGCTCGCCAGCGACCCGGTCCCGACCCCGGACGGCCGGACGGTGGGCCGCGGCACGGCCATCTCCGCCCTGGTCGCCGCCATGTACGACCCGGGTTCCTGGGGCGGCTTCTACGCGGCGCTGGCCGACGCCATCCAGGGCAACGTCGCACCCCTCCTCTCCCTGGTGGACGAGTACGCCGGCCGCGGGCCTCAGGGGTACGACCCGAGCGCCAGCGCCGAGGTGGCGATCAACTGTGCCGACCACAGCGTGCCCGCGGCACTCGCCGACTACGACGCCACGGCCCTCTCCGTGCAAGCCACCGAACCCCACTTCGGTGAGGACGAGGTCTACTCCGTGCTCGGTTGCGCGTACTGGCCGGTGCACGGCCCGGCGGCGGCGCCGCTCCACGTCACCGGCGCCCCGACCATCCTCCTCGTCGGGGCGACCCACGACCCGGCAACCCCCTACGCCTGGTCGGTCTCGCTCCAGCGCCAGATCGCCGGCTCGGTGCTGCTCACCCGGGACGGCTACGGGCACACCTCCTACGTCTTCAGCGCCTGCGTCCAGGCCGCCGTGAACGGCTACCTGGAGGCGCTCGCCGTCCCCGCCGCCGGGACCACCTGCGCCAGCTGACCGCGCACCATTGTCGTTGCGCGGTGAGGATCCCGATGATATGATCATGCGCGTCTAACGGCGCATGTCCGTGTCTGGAGAACGCGGTCCGGCGCCACCAGGAGAGGTGTGGGGGAGGCAGCTCTCACACGGGCACGAGCCCGCCCAGGGGGAGATCTGATCCGATGCCACGGTGGGGCACCGCCAACCGAGAGGCCCAGGACGTGCTGGCGACGGCGCTTCCGCAGATGGCGCTCGAGCAGCCGCTCACCGCGCTCAGCGCGATGCAGCTCAGCAACCGCCTGCTGGGCACGCGCCCGACGGAGAAGCAGGTCGCTGCCGACGACACCGTCGAGACCAGCTACCACGTGCTCCGCCGCATGGTCCACGCCCGGCTCGTCGAGGACACCGCCTACCTGGCGGAGACCAACGACCACGCGGTGCGCGAGCGGCTCGCCGAGCTGGTCAACCAGACGGCCTGCGAGCTGGGGCAGCCGCTCAGCCTCGCGGAGGGGATGGAGACGGTCACCCGGATCCATCACGAGCTGCTGGGCTTCGGCCCCCTGGAGCGGATGCTCGCCGATCCCACCATCACCGAGATCATGGTCAACGGGCCGCATGAGATCTGGATCGAGCGTGCGGGCAGGCTCTCGCTGACCCCCTACCGCTTCGAGACCACCGACCAGCTGATGCAGGTCATCGACCGCATGGTCAGCCGGGTCGGCCGCCGCATCGACGAGAGCTCGCCGATGGTGGACGCGCGGCTCGAGGACGGCTCGCGCATCCACGTCGTGATCCCGCCCGTCTCGCTCAAGGGGCCGACGCTCACCGTCCGCCGCTTCACCCAGACCGGCCTCGAGGTCGACGACCTGATCGGTCACGGCACCGCCTCGGCGCAGATGATGGGGTTCCTGCGCGCCAGCGTCCGCGCCCGGCTCAACATCCTGGTCAGCGGCGGCACCGGGGTGGGCAAGACCACCACCCTCAACGTCATCTCCAGCTTCATCCCCGACGACGAGCGGATCGTGACCATTGAGGACGCCGCCGAGCTGAAGCTGCGGCAGCGCCATGTGCTGAGCCTGGAGACACGGCCCGCCAACGTCGAGGGACGGGGACAGATCCTGGTCCGCGACCTGGTCATCAGCTCGCTGCGGATGCGCCCCGACCGGCTGGTCGTCGGCGAGTGCCGCGGCGGAGAGGCTCTCGACATGCTCCAGGCGATGTCCACCGGCCACGACGGCTCGCTCACCACCCTGCACGCCAGCTCCACGCGGGAGGCGATCTCGCGCCTCGAGACCATGGTGCTGATGGCCGGCACCGAGCTGCCCACCGCCGCCGTCCGCGGCCAGATCGGCTCCGCGATCGACCTCATCGTCCAGCAGGGCAGGCTGCGCGACGGGAGCCGCCGCATCCTCAGCATCTCGGAGATCTACGGGGTCGAGGGCGGTGAGGTCCAGTTCCAGGAGCTCTTCCGCTTCGAGCAGACCGGGGTGGACGCCGAGGGGCGTGTGCTCGGCCAGCACGTCGCCTGCGGGAGGGTGCCGCGGCGCACCGCGGACATCCTCGCCTGCGGTGAGGACCTCGACATGAACATCTTCGTCGCCCCCGACCGCCCCGCCGGGCCCGAGCATCCGCGCCGCCGGCTCGCCGACTGGGTCCCCGACGCCGCGGCGGCCACCATGCCGGTGGCGGCCGCCGACCGCCGGCGCCGGACGGACTGGCTTCCCGACGGGTCACCGAAGATGGCCATCACGCCCCGCAAGCGCAAGGCCAGCTGACCCGGAGGACGGTCAGGCCGGGGGCTCGAGCAGGCCGAAGAGCGCCCCCTGCGGATCGCGGAGGACCGCCCACGTGCCCACCCCGGCCGTGGTCTGGGGCCCCATGACCAGCTCCGCCCCCGCCCGCTGAGCCCTCTGCGCGCCGGACGCGACGTCGGCGCTCTGGAAGGAGATGGTCCACGCCGGCGGCATCGAGGCGTCGGGGAGGGCGAACATCCCCGCCACCTCCTTCCCCGCGCTGGTCAGCAGGTGGTACTCGAACTCCCCGCCCCAGCGCTTCTCGGTGACCCCGGGCAGGACCGCCGGATAGAAGGCGCGGGCCCCGGCCAGGTCGCTGGTCGCGAGCTCCGCCCAGGCGAACGCCCCGGGGACGTGGGTGACCCCGAATCCGCGCATCTCGCGCTCCTGGCTGAGGCCGAAGTGCGCACCGGCGGGGTCCGCGCACACGCCCATCCGGACGGCGTCCATGACGTCCATCGGGCCGAAGAGGAGCGCGCCGCCGTTTGCGGCCACCCGGGCCGCCGCCTCGTCCGCATCGTCCACCGCGAAGTGGAGGGTCCATGCGGGGGGCGCACCCGCCTGCATCACCGGCCCGATCCCGCAGACGGCCCCGCCGCCGAGCTGGGGCATCCGGTACCCGCCGACCTCCGGCGGTCCCTCGGAGCCCGGTTCCCACCCGAAGAGGCCGCAGTAGAAGTCCAGGGCGGCGGGGACGTCGGGGACCTGGAGGTCCGCCCAGTTCGGCGTCCCCTGCGGGTGCCCCGGGCGCCGGGGCGCCGGGGTCTGGCTCTCGGTCATGTGGTGGGCCCTCCACGGTCCGATCGGCACGGTCAGCGTATCGCCCCGGGACGTCGTCGGGTGATGGCCGGGGAGGAGTGGGGCCGGACGCCGCCCCGGCTCAGGCGATCGTGACCATCGGGTCCGCCGCCGCAGCCGGCCGCTCGGCCCGCGCCGGGCGCAGGTCGCGCAGGCGGGCCCTGACCCGCAGCTGGCCCTGCCAGCTGTCCTGCTCCAGGGCGAAGCAGACGTCGATCCGGCGGCCCCGGGGCAGGTGCTCGGCGAGACCCGGCTTGCCGAAGGCGATCGCCTCCAGGAGCCCCGGCCCACCGTCGCGCAGCACCACCTTGACGTGCTGCCCCTCGCTTCCGAAGGTCTGGGTGCTGACCACCTCGCCGCCGCGGATGGCGAGCAGCGGGGTGGGGTTGCCGATGCCGCAGGGCTCGACGGCCTCCAGCTGGTGGCACAGCTCGAGGGTTGCCTCGGCGCATCGGATGGCACCGTCGACGTGGAACACGCGCTCGCGCGGGCGCTCCCCGGCCTGCTCCGCGCAGGCCTCGATCACCAGCTCTCGGAAGCGCTCGAACTCCTCGACCCGGAGGCTGAAGCCCGCCGCCGCCGCGTGGCCGCCGTAGCGCAGCAGGGTGGGCCTCGCGTGGTCGAGGACGTGGACGATGTGGGTCCCGGGCACGGAGCGCCCCGACCCCTTCGCCTCCTGGGGATCGAGGCAGACCACGAACGCGGGGACCGCGTAGCGCTCCATCAGCCTGCCGGCCACCAATCCCACGATCCCCATCGGCCACCCGGGGTCGCCGATGACGATCGCCGGCGCGTCCTCGGGGATGTCGGCGACGCGCTCCTCGGCCTGGGCGAGGGCGGCGGCCACCGCGGCCTGGCGGCTCCGGTTCTGCCCGTCGAGCCGGCGGGCCAGCCCGCGGCACTCCTCGGGGTCGTCGCTCAGGCAGAGGTCGAGGGCCAGCTTGGCGTCCTCCATCCGCCCGGCCGCGTTGATCCGCGGCGCGAGACCGAAGGCGATGTCGGAGGCGGCGAGGGGCGGCGCGACGGCGGCGGCCTGGGCCAGCGCGCGGAGCCCGGCCAGCTCGAGCATCCCTCCCAGCCCGCGCCGGACGATGGTGCGGTTCTCTCCCTGCAGCGGCATCATGTCGGCGATCGTCCCCAGGGCGGCGAGACCGAGGAACGCCTCGGCCTGGCCTCCCGGAACGATCCCCTCCGACTCGAGGGCACAGAGCAGCTTCCAGGCCACTCCGGCGCCGGCCAGCCCGTCGAAGCCGTAGGAGCACCCGGGCTGCTTGGGGTTGACCAGAGCGTCGGCGGGCGCGAGCCGGGCCGGGCCGCCGTCGGGGGCCAGGGGCAGATGGTGGTCCGTCACCACCAGGGCCATCCCGGGCGGTCGCTGGGCCGCGACCTCCACCGAGCTGGTCCCGCAATCGACGGTCACCACGCACCGGACCCCCTGGGCGGCGAGCTCCTCGAGCGCGGCGGCGTGGAGCCCGTACCCCTCGGTCATCCGGTTGGGGATGTAGGGGAGGACGTCCGCGCCGGCGGCCCGGAGCGCCCTGGTCAGCAGGGCGCAGGCGGTCACGCCATCGGCGTCGTAGTCCCCGTAGATGGCGATCCGCCGTCCCTCGCCGACCGCCACCCCGAGGGTGACGACAGCGTCCGCCATCCCCTCCAGGCCGAAGGGGTCGAGGAGCGCCATCCCCCCGCCCAGGAAGTCGCCGGCACGGTCCGCGTCCAGGCCACGGCCCGCCAGCACCCGCCCGAGCGTCGCCGGCTGGCCCGGGATCGGCGCGGCGTCGTTGATCTCCCAGCGGCGGGGTGCGGGCTTCACCGGCTCGTCGATCTCCACACGGATGTTCGATCCAGTCTACTGGCGGCTCGCCCCGGGTGGCAAGCCCGTCTCCACGTTACCCCGGGGAGGGCGGCGCCGTTCATCGGCACGGCCCCGGAGCGCGACGTGGCCGTGCCCGCCCCTCCGAGAGGTGGGGTCGGGCAGGTGCCTATACTCGGCCCCACGCGTCACACGTGAGGGACGGAGGGCTCACGGACAGCCGAGCCGGCCATGCCGTCCCGTGGCGGTGGCAGCGTGAGGGAGGTCCCGCCCACGGTCACCCCGGAGACCCCGCCAGCCGCGCCCGCGCTGCCGCCCTTCGCCGGCATCAGCGCCAAGGCCTACGAGCACCCCGCCGACCGGGCGGCCACGGCGGTGCTGCACCGCCTGCCCTTCTTCGACCCCCTGGTCAAGAAGCTGCTCGAGCTGACCGTCGAGCGCCGCATGATGCAGCTCCTGCTCGGCAACAGCGTCCGCATCGGCGACCAGCAGCTGCCCAGGATCTGGAGCGCCCATCGCGCGGCGTACTCGACCCTCGACATCGCCGCGGTCCCGACGCTCCACGTCATCCAGACCCCGATCGCCAACGCGGTCACCCTGGGCGCACAGCGTCCCACCGTCCTGCTCCAGTCGGGCATCGTCCCCATGCTCGACGCGGCCGAGCTCCGGGCGGTGCTCGCCCACGAGGCCGGCCACGTGCTCTCCGAGCATGTCCGCTACCGCACCACCCTGGAGCTGCTCCTGCGCTTCACGGTGCCCCGCATGCCACTCATGGGCCGGGTGCCGCTCCAGGCGCTGGTCACGGTGCTGCTCGCCTGGTACCGCGCCGCGGAGCTGAGCTGCGACCGCGCGGCCGCGCTGGTGCTCCGCGACCCGCTCGTGCCCTGCCGCACCCTCATGAAGCTCGCCGGAGGCGGGCTGGAGGGGCTCAGCCTCGACGCCTTCCTCCGGCAGGCCGACGAGTACGTCGAATGGGACGACCTCTTCGACCGCCACCAGCGGCTCGGTCGCGAGCTGGCGGCCACCCACCCCTTCCCGGTCCGGCGCGTCTACGAGCTGACCCGCTGGGTCAAGAGCGGCGAGTACGACCGCGTCATCGGCGGCGAATACGTGCATCGGGGTGAGGAGCCCCCGCCCTCGGCCGAGTTCCGGGCCGCGGTGGACCACTACACCGAGCGCTTCGGAGAGGTCCTGGAGAGGACTGCGGGCGGGATCGGCAAGATGTCCAAGCAGTTCACGCGGTGGCTGGAGTCGTTCGCAGCCCACCCCGGCGAGGACGACGACGCCTGACGCGCGGCCAGCCCCTCCCGGCCGTCGATCGAGCACGAGCCGCAGCCGTCAGCGGGCCGCGGTGTCCCGGGTCATCAGCTGGCGGAGCACCATGGGCAAGATGCCGCCGTTGCGGTAGTAGTCGAGGTCGGTCTCCGAGTCGAGGCGCACGGTGGTCTCGAAGCGCAGCTCAGCGCCGTCCTCGCGGCGGGCGAGCACCGGGATCGATCCCCCGGGGCGCACCCCGGCGACGCCGGTGACGGTGAAGGTCTCGTGGCCGGTAAGCCCCAGCGTCTCGGCGCTCTCGCCCTCCCGGAACTGCAGGGGAAGGATGCCCATGCCCACCAGGTTGCTGCGATGGATCCTCTCGAATGATTGGGCGATCACCGCGCGCACCCCCTGGAGGGCCGGCCCCTTGGCGGCCCAGTCGCGCGACGACCCCGACCCGTACTCCCGGCCGGCGATCACGAGGAGCGGCGTGCCCTCGGCCGCGTAGCGCATCGCCGCGTCGTAGATGGTCATCACCTCGCCCGAGCCCAGGTGGGTGGTGAAGCCGCCCTCCCTGCCGTCGGCGAGCCGGTTGCGCAGCCGGATGTTGGCGAAGGTGCCGCGCACCATGACCTCGTGGTTGCCCCGCCGGGCTCCGTAGGTGTTGAAGTCGCGCACCTCGACGCCGTGCTCACCGAGGTAGCCGGCCGCGGGGGAGGTGGGCGAGATGCTGCCCGCCGGCGAGATGTGATCGGTGGTGATGGAGTCGCCGAGGTAGGCGAGGGCGCGTGCCGACTCGATGTCCCGGGGCGGCTGCGGCTCGGCGCCCATCGAGGCGAAGAAGCCCGGCTCGCGGACGTAGGTGGAGTCCGGGTCCCAGTCGAACATCGCCCCCGACGGGGACGGCAGCGCCCGCCAGTGCTCGTCGCCCTCGAAGATGCGCGCGTACTCGCGCCCGTAGAGGTCGCTGCCCAACCCGCGGGCCACGGCCCCGGCGATCTCCTCGGAGGTCGGCCAGATCTCGTGCAGGAAGACGGGGCGGCCGTCCGAGCCGGTCCCGAGCGGCTCGGCGGTCAAATCGACCTCGACCGTACCGGCGAGGGCGAAGGCGACCACCAGCGGCGGCGAGGCGAGGTAGGAGGCTTTCACCTGGGGGTGGATCCGCCCCTCGAAGTTGCGGTTGCCGCTGAGCACGGCGCAGACGGCCAGGTCCCGGCTCTCCACCTCCGAGGCCACCGCTGCCGGCAGTGGCCCGCTGTTGCCGATGCAGGTGGTGCAGCCGTAGCCGACCAGGTTGAAGCCGAGGCGGTCGAGGGGCTCGAGCAGCCCGGCACGCTCCAGGTAGGCGGTGACCACCCGCGATCCCGGTGCCAGGCTGGTCTTGACGTACGCAGGAGGCCGGAGCCCGCGCTCCGCCGCCTTGGCGGCGAGCAGGCCGGCGGCGACCATCACCGAGGGATTCGAGGTGTTGGTGCAGGAGGTGATGGCGGCGATGACCACCGCCCCGTGGCCGAGCTCCCGTGCTTGCGGCTCCGCCCGGCCGGACGCCGGTGCGGCCCCGGCGTGCCCGTCACGCCCGTACACCGCCTCGAACGAGCCGGCCACCCGGCCCAGCGCGACCCGGTCCTGGGGACGGCGAGGCCCGGCCAGCGACGGCTCGATGGTGGCCAGGTCGAGCTCGAGCAGTTCGCTGAACACCGGGGTCGGAGAGTCGTCGGCGCGGAACAGCCCCTGCTCCTTACAGTAACGCTCCACCAGCTCCACCTGGGCCGGGTCCCGGCCGGTCTCGCGCAGGTAGCGCAGGGTCTGATCGTCGACCGGGAAGAGCGAGGCGGTGGCCCCGAACTCCGGCGACATGTTGGAGAGGGTGGCCCGGTCGGGCACCGACATCGAGGAGAGGCCGCTGCCGCAGAACTCGACGAACTTGTTGACGACCCCATGGCTGCGAAGCTTCTCGGTGAGGGTGAGGACCAGGTCGGTCGCGGTGGTGCCGGGGGGCAGCTGGTTGTGGAAGCGCACCCCGACCACCGCCGGGGTGAGCAGATAGATCGGCTGCCCGAGCATGCAGGCCTCGGCCTCGATGCCGCCCACCCCCCAGCCGAGCACGCCGACGCCGTTGACCATGGGGGTGTGGGAGTCGGTGCCCACCACCGTGTCAGGGATCGCGATGCGGAGGCCGCCGAGTTCGCGCACCGTCACCACCTCGGCGAGGTGCTCGAGGTTGACCTGGTGGACGATGCCCATCCCCGGAGGCACGACCCGGAAGCCGTGGAACGCCTGCTGTGCCCAACGGAGCAGGGCGTATCGCTCGTGGTTGCGCTCGTACTCGCGCTCGATGTTGCGCCCGTAGGCGTCGGCGGTGCCGAAGGCGTCCACCTGCACCGAGTGGTCGACGACCAGGTCGACGGGCACCAGGGGGTCGATCCGGGACGGATCCCCGCCCCAACGGCGGACGGCGCTGCGCATCGCGGCGAGATCGACCACCGCGGGGACGCCGGTGAGATCCTGGAGCAGCACCCGGGCGGGGACGAAGGCGCGCTCCCGGTCCCGCTCGGGGAGGCGGCCGTCCCAGCCGGCCAGGGCCACCACATCGTCGTCCGAGACGAAGCGCTCCCCGGCGTGGCGGAGCAGGTTCTCGAGCAGGATCTTCACGGTCATCGGCAGGCGGGAGACGTCGCCGACGCCCCGCCGGGCGAGCGCGTCCAGCCGGTAGTAGGTGAGCCCGCCGGCAAGCTGCGCGCGAGCTCCGAAGCGATCGTCCGCCATGGTCATCTCACCTCCACGCCACCGGCCTCACGGCGACCCATGGTGCCATGCGGGCCCGGCCGTCCCGGCTCGGGGCGGATCCGCCCACAGATAATTATATAGGCTAACTATCGAGTTGACGGGCTCGGGCAGGCCGTGTGATCGCCGCCGCCGGGCCGGGAGGGCGAGGGGTCAGCCGACGAGAGGGATGCCCGCCGCGATCAGCACCCACTGGCCGGCCCAGACGCCGCCGTGGTTGGTGTTGGGCGTGTACCACTCGGTGAACTGGTCCCAGCTCATCTCCTCGCTGGGGCTGCTGCCGGCCGCGGGGCCCCCGGAGACCCCGTAGGCGAGGGGATCGTCGACGGTCACGGCGACCGGGGGTGCGTCGGCGCCACCGGGGCCGAGGGTGACACCGGTGACCAGGACGTAGTGGACGCCACCTCCGACCATGACGATCACGGGCTGCTGGAGCATGTCGATGCTGTAGGAGATGACCACCCCGGCGGCCTGTGCCGTGGGCTGGGGGTCGTCGCCGATGTCATCCCATCCGCCGAAGTGGTCGAGCGTCACGGCGACCGCGTAGGGGGAGGCGTTCCACTGCGAGAGCGTGTAGCCGTCGTTGTCGGCCAGCTCGTAGTTCCAGAACCGCTCCTGGGTCCCGTAGTCGTCGAGGCCGGGAAGCCCGACCCCGTCGGCCTGGAGCCACATCTCGATGTCCGCCGGGTCGCACCAGTCACCGGTCTGCTGGGAGTGGTAGGTGATGGGCAGCTGGACCTGGGGAAGCTGGACGGCCGCCGGCGAGGCGAGGGCCGGGGTCGGGACCGGCGTCGCGACCTTGCCCGCCATCGGGGTGACGGGATCCGCCGGATCGGTGGGCGCGGCCTGCTCCGGGTGCGAGGCCAGCCCCGTCTCGCGTCCGGCCGTGGGCCACGATGCCCCCGCGTCCCAGGGTGCGGCCAGGGCGACGGCGAGACCGGCGACCGCGACCGCCGAAACCAATCCCAGCCGGATGCCGATGCGCCGGTTCACGAACTGACCCTACCGGGCGAGGCTGTGGCTGACATGAGAAACCGATGAGGATCGGATGAGACCTGGCTCAGAGCGTACGCGCTCGGTACCGCCCGCCCGTCGGGCGAGCTGAGGGGCGGGGGCGGAGGCGCGTGCCGATCCGCGCCGGGTCACGCCGCCGCGGTGGCGCAGTAGGCGTCGTAGGCGGCCTTGAGGGCCGGGTAGCGCAGAAAGATGATGTGCGCGTACTCCTGGGTGAGCGGCCACGGCGGCCGCAGCAGGTGCATCCCCACCTCGGCGGGCAGCCTGTCAGCTTTGCGCCAGTTGCAGCGCTTGCACGCCAGCACCACGTTCTCCCAGCTGTTGGGGGCGCCGCCGCGCGAGACCGGGATCACGTGGTCGACGGTGAGCTCGGCCGCAACCGCGACCATGCCGCAGTACTGGCAGGTGTTGTCGTCCCGGAGCAGGAGGTTGCGGCGGTTGGGGCGCAGCACCCGGCGGGGGACATGGATGTTGCGGAGCAGCCGGACGATCACCACGTCCTCGGGGATGCGCCGCTCCTGGAGGGCCGCGGCGGCCCGCACCTCGGCGTCGGTGTCGAGGAAGGCGACCCGCTCCTTGCTCAGCAGCACGACCAGCCGGCGATGGCTGATCACGTTCAGCGGCTGTAGTGACGCATTGAGGAGCAGGACAGCCATCCGGGAAATTCTATGGCCTCGACGAGAGGGAGCGGAGCCGCTTCGGTGGCGGGGTGAGGGATCCCGGCTATGCCGGGCCGCCGGGGAGCGGCGAGCCCCGGGTGAGATCAGGGGTGGGCCCGGTGCCGCCCGCCCGGTGGGGGGTCGGCAGATCCTGGTCCCCGTCGAGCACCCCGGCGAAGAGGTCACCGACCTCGCCGAGGCGCTCCCAGATGGTGTCCATGGTCCAGCGGTCGGGGCGCAGCCGCGGGTCGTCGAGCTCCTCCCAGGCGAGCGGGGTGGAGACCGTCGCACCCGGGAGGGGCCGCAGCGAGTAGGGCGCGGCCAGGGTCTTGTTGATGATGTTCTGGGTGTAGTCGATCCTGATCCGCCCGGAACGGCGGCTCACCGCCCACTCCCAGCTGATCCGCTCCGGCTCGACGCGCCCGATCGCTCGGGCGACCTCCTCGACCCAGGCCCGCACCCGGGCGTAGTCGGGGCCGCGGCGAAGCGGCACGTAGATCTGTAGTCCCGTCTGCCCGCTGGTCTTGAGCAGGCCGCGCAGCCCGAGGTGATCGAGGGCAGCCTTGACCAGGCGGGCGATGTCGCGCACGTCGTCGAAGCTCGCCGGCTCGAAGGGATCGAGGTCGAAGACCGCCCAATCGGGCTGGTCCGGGGCGTCGATGCGCGAGTGCCAGGGATGCAGGTCCACCACCCCGGCGTTGGCCAGCCATCCCAGGGTGGCGGGCTCCCGGGCGACGATCCAGCGCTTGCTCCCCCTCTCCCCCTCGAAGAGCCACGAGTTGATCCACCCCGGGGCGTGGGCGGGCTTGTCCTTGCGCCAGAAGGAGTGGCCGGTGACACCGTCGGGGAACACCTGGGTCGAGAGCGGCCGGTCGCGCAGGTGGGGGAGGAGATAGGGCGACATGCGCACGTAGTAGTCGATCATCTGGCGCTTGGTGATCACCGGGGCGGGCCAGAGGGGCTTGTCCAGGTTGGTCAGCCGCAGCCGGCGCCCTCCGATCTCCCACCAGTCGTCGGGGCGGAGGCGCGGGAGCGTCTCGAGCGCGGCGGCCACCTCCGCCGGCAGCTCACGCCGGGCGCTCGCTGCCTCCGGGGGGCCACCCGGAGGCAGCGGCCGGGTGACCAGGGTGGAGACGTCGGCCGCCTCCTCCCGGACGCAGTCCTCGGGCCCCAGGTCCTCGCGGAGGGCGAGAAAGGCCGGGTGCCGGAGGAGGCCAGCCCTGGTCCACCCCGAATGGCGCACCTCGCAGACCAGGTGGGGGTCCACCCAGGTCACCGGCTCGGACAGCCTCGGAGCGGGGGTGAGCGCCGGCGAGGGACGCCGGAGCGCCTCCATGCGGCGGAGCAGGTCGGTGATCTCCGCCTCGCCCAGGCCGGTGCCGACCTGGCCGCAGTGCTCCCAGCCCGACCGGCCCCGCAGGGCCAGGACCAGCGCACCGAGGCGTCCACGCCGGCCGTGCCCGGCCGTCCAGCCCGCGATTGCGCAGCTCTGGCTGCGCCAGGCCTTGACCTTGAGCCAGTCGGGGCTCCGCCGCCCCGGTTGGTAGCGGGAAGCGGCGCGCTTCGCGACCATTCCCTCCAGGCCCCGCTCCCGGACCGCGGCGAAGAAGGCCTCGCCCTCGGTCTCGACGTGGTCGGCGAAGAGCGCCGGTCCGGTGGGCCCGATGGCCTCCTGGAGCGTCTTCTTGCGGATCCGCAGCTCGGTGCCGGTCAGGTCGCGGCCGTCGAGGGCGAGGACGTCGAAGAAGACGAAGGTCACCGGGGAGCGCTCCGCGGCGCGCCTGGCCTCGCCCCCGTCGGCGATGTTGAGCCGCGCCTGGAGGCGTTCGAAGTCGGGATGGCCCTCGGCGTCGAGGATGACGATCTCGCCGTCGAGGAGCGCGCTGCGGGCACGGAGCTGGGCGGGGAGCGCGGCCGCCTCCGGGTAGCGCCCGGTCTCGTCCCGTCCGTGCCGTCCCACGACGCGGACCCCGGACGCATCGATCGCGACGATCGCCCTTATCCCGTCGTACTTCAGCTCGTAGAGCCAGCCCGGCCGTGAGAAGGGACGGTCGGCGGCCACCGCCAGCATGGGAGAGGGGAGCGAGGCCGGTGGCGGGACGGGGTCCGCCGGCGGGGCGGCGTGCCGGCTGGAGCGAGGCGCTCCGCGTGGGTCGCCCCCCCCGGCGGCGGCGATCTCGTCGAGGGTGCGTCCGCTCAGGACGGAACCGTCGTGGTCCGCGGCGTCGTGGCCGCCGGCGGCCCACTCGTCCCGCTTCTTGATGAGCAGGAAGTTGCGCTCCTCCTCGGGGCCGGCTCGCTGCCGGCCGATCCTCACCAGGGCGAACTCGCCCCGGAGCTTCTCCCCCATCAGCCGGAGCTTAACGTCCCCCTTCCGAAGCTGGGCGACCGGGTCAGCGGCGGACTCCCGGGTCCACTCGAAGGTGCCGGCGTCCCACAGCTCCACGGTGCCCATCCCGTAACCCGACGGGATCACCCCCTCGAAGCCGCCGTAGTCCACCGGGTGGTCCTCGGTCTGAACCGCGAGGCGGCGGCGGGCCGGGTCGAGGGACGGGCCCCGGGGAATGGCCCACGAGAGCAGGACGCCCGAGTGCTCGAGTCGGAAGTCGTAGTGGAGTTGCGTCGCGCGGTGCATCTGGACGCAGAAGCGGCGTCCCTCGGGAAGCCGGTCCCAGAGCCCGAGGCCGGTCCCACGGCGCCCCGTCGCCTCCCCACTCGGCTCCGGGGTGCGGGTGAAATCGCGCTTGCGCCGGTACTCCTCGAGGGCCACCGCCCTAGTGTCCCGGAAGCGGCCCGGGCTGACCAGTTGGACGGTCCCGGGAGAGCCGGAGGTGGCCTGTGGGTTGGTAGAATTGAACTCGCATTCCACGTCGAACGGGCCGCGTCCGCCCCCAGCGACAGCGCCTCCGGCAGGTCGACTGGCTCCGCTCCCGATCGGCTTGGCGCGGCCGCAAGCCATCTCGCTGAGGATTCCCACCTGACCCAGACCACTCCCTCGATAGCCCGCGAGTTCCCCGACGGGGAGGAGCCCGCACCCAGGAGCGGCCGGCGCGGGAAGGGTGGCGGCCCCGGCAAGGACGGGGACTCCTACTCCGCCGCCCAGCTGGAGGCGCTCAAGGGCCTCGAGCCCGTCCGGCGCCGGCCCGGCATGTACATCGGCTCGACCGACCTGCGCGGGCTCCACCACCTCATCAACGAGATCGTCGACAACTCCATCGACGAGGCCATGGCGGGCTACTGCGACACGATCTTGGTCACCCTGCACGAGGATGGCTCGGTGTCGGTCGTGGACAACGGCCGCGGCATCCCGGTGGACATGCACCCCACCGAGAAGAAGGTCGGCCTGGAGATGGTGCTGACCGAGCTCCACGCCGGCGGCAAGTTCGGCGGCGGCGGCTACAAGATCGCGGGTGGGCTCCACGGGGTGGGCGCCTCGGTGGTCAACGCCCTCAGCGAGCGGCTGGTCGCCGAGGTCCACAAGGACGGCAGGCTGTACCGCCAGAGCTACCGGCGGGGCTTCCCCGAGGGACCGATGGAGACGGTGGGGCGCACCTCGCGGCGCGGTACGACGATCCGCTGGTGGCCCGACCCCAAGGTCTTCCCCGACCGGACCCACGACTGGGAGACGGTGGCCGACCGGCTGCGCGAGCTCGCCTTTCTGACCAAGGGGGTCAGCCTCACCCTTCACGACGAGACCCGCGGCTTTCGCTACACGTTTTACTTCGAGGGTGGCATCAGGGCCTTCGTGAGCTATCTCAACGCGAACCGCAACGTCGTCAACGCCCGGCCGATGTACGTGGAGCGCGAGATCGACGGCAACATGGTCGAGATAGCGGTCCAGTACCAGAACAGCGCCTTCACGGAGCACGTGCTGGCCTACGCCAACAACATCAACACCGAGGAGGGCGGGGCGCACCTGACCGGCTTCCGCTCGGCGCTGACCACCACCCTCAACAAGTACGCGCGCAAGGCCGGGATCCTCAAGGAGAACGACCCCAACCTGAGCGGGGACGACGTCCGGGACGGCCTCACCGCGGTGATCAGCGTCAAGCTCCAGGAACCGCAGTTCGAGGGTCAGACCAAGACCAAGCTGGGCAACAGCGAGGTCACCGGCCAGGTGTCGACGGTGCTGAGCGACGCGCTGATGCAGTACCTGGAGGAGAACCCCCCCGAGGCCAAGCGGATCGTGGAGCAGTCGCTGACGGCCGCCCGGGCCCGCCAGGCCGCGGCTCGGGCCCGCGAGCTTGTCCAGCGCAAGTCGCTGCTCGAGTCGGCGACGCTGCCGGGCAAGCTGGCGGACTGCAGCGAGCGCGACCCCGAGCACTGCGAGCTGTTCATTGTCGAGGGCGACAGCGCGGGTGGCTCGGCCAAGCAGGGGCGGGAGCGGCGCAACCAGGCCATCCTCCCGCTGCGCGGCAAGATCCTCAACGTCGAGAAGGCGCGCGCCGACAAGATCCTCGCCAACGAGGAGATCAAGAACCTGATCACCGCCCTGGGTGCCGGCTTCGGTGAGAGCATGAACATCGCCAAGCTGCGCTACCACCGGATCGTGCTGATGGCCGACGCCGACGTCGACGGCTCGCACATCCGCACCCTGCTGCTGACCTTCTTCTGGCGCCACCTCCAGCCGGTGATCATGGGCGGCTACCTCTACCTCGCCCAGCCGCCGCTCTACAAGCTCAAGAAGGGGACCGGCAAGCAGGAGCGCATCGAGTACGCCTACAGCGACCCGGAGCGCGACAGCCGCTTCAAGGAGATGGGCGGGGGAAGGATCGACGTGCAGCGCTACAAGGGGCTGGGGGAGATGAACCCCGAGGAGCTCTGGGAGACGACCATGGACCCGGCCAAGCGGGTGCTCCTCAAGGTGGGGGTGGAGGATGCCATCAAGGCGGACGAGATCTTCGACCGCCTGATGGGCTCCGACGTCGAGCCGCGCCGCCGATTCATCCAGACCCACGCCCGGTCGGTCCGCAACCTGGACGTCTGATGAGCCAGAGCGGCACCCCTGCGGGCGCCCCGCCGACCGCCGATCCGGTGACCGTGGCCGTCGACGCCATGAGCGGGGACAACGACCCCGAGGCGGCGGTGGCCGGGGCCCTCGAAGCCGCGCTCGCCGAGCCGCTGCGAGTGCTCCTGGTGGGCGACCCAGTGCGCCTTCAGACGGTCTTCGACGGCTGGAGGCGGGCTCTCCCCGATCGTGACCAGGCCGCCGCCGAGCGGCTGCGCACCCACGTCGAGATCGTCCCGGCGGGGTCGGTGATCGCCATGGACGAGCATCCCGCCCAGGCCGTGCGGTCCAAGCGCGATGCGAGCGTCGTGGTCGCCACCCGCCTGGTCGCCGACGGCCGCGCCCAGGCGGCCGTCTCCGCCGGCAACAGCGGCGCCACCCTGGCCGCCGCCCTGCTCACCGTGGGACGGATCCGCGGCGTGGCCCGGCCTGCCATCGGGGCGACCTTCCCCACCGAGACCGCCTCCACCTTCCTGCTCGACGTCGGCGCCAACGTGGACTGCAAGCCGCTCTGGCTGCTCCAGTTCGCGGTGATGGGCGACATCTACGCCCGGCTGATGATGGGCGTCGCCGATCCCCGCATCGGCCTGCTCAGCAACGGGGAGGAGGCCGAGAAGGGATCGGAGCTGGTCCAGGAGGCGCACCGGCTCCTCTCCGCCGCGCGCCTCCACTTCGTCGGCAACGTGGAGGGCCGCGACGTCTTCAGCGGCTCCTGCGAGGTGGTGGTGACCGACGGCTTCACCGGCAACGTCGCCCTCAAGACCGCCGAGGGGGTCGCTGAGCTCCTCTTCAGCTCGATCTCGCGCGAGGCCCGCGGCTCGCTCACCGGCAGGATCGGCGGAGCCCTGCTCAGGCCCCGGCTCCGTCCCCTGCGCGACCGCGTCGACTACCGGAGGGCGGGCGGCGCCCTCCTGCTCGGCGTGGCCGGCGAGGTGGTCATCGCCCACGGGCGCAGCGACGCGCTGGCGATGGGCAACGCGGTCCGCGCGGCGGCGCGCGCCGCCCGCCAGGAGGTCAGCTCGCGGATCGCGGCGGCGCTCACCTCGCGGTCGGCGGACCCCGCCTCCAGCGGTGCCGCGACGCCACCCGACGACGAGGTCGGGGCGTGAGCATCTTCCACCCCGGCGACATCCGGCCGATCGACCTCGAGCAGGAGATGCGCCAGAGCTACCTGGACTACGCGATGAGCGTCATCGTGAGCCGGGCCCTGCCCGACGTGCGCGACGGGCTCAAGCCGGTCCAGCGCCGCATCCTCTACGCGATGCTCCAGGAGGGCATCACCGCCGGCTCCAAGACCAAGAAGTCGGCGGCGATCGTGGGCGAGGTGATGAAGAACTATCACCCCCACGGCGACCAGTCGATCTACGACACCCTGGCCCGTCTGGTCCAGCCCTGGGTGATGCGCTACCCCCTGGTGACCGGCCAGGGCAACTTCGGCTCGGTGGACGGCGACCCGCCCGCGGCCCAGCGCTACACCGAGGCCCGGATGTCGGCGGTGGCCATGACCATGGTCGAGGACATCGACAAGGACACGGTCGACATGGTCGAGACCTACCTTGCCGACCCCACCGTGGTCGAGCCCAGCGTGCTCCCCGCGCTGCTCCCCAACCTGCTGGTCAACGGCGCCAGCGGGATCGCGGTGGGCATGGCCACCAACATCCCACCCCACAACCTCGGCGAGGTCTGCGACGCGGTGACCCGGCTCGTCGACGATCCGGAGACCAGCACCGAGGACCTGGTGCGGATCATCCCCGGGCCCGACTTCCCGACCGGGGGGATGATCTACGCGCGCGACATCTCCCAGGTGTACGCGACCGGGCACGGGCGCATCGTGATGCGCGCCCAGGTCGAGTTCGAGGAGTCGCGCCACGGCCGCGAGCAGATCATCGTCCGGGAGCTCCCCTACCAGGTCAACAAGGCGCGGCTCCTGGCCAGCATCGCCGAGCTGGTCAACGACAAGAAGATCGAGGGGGTCGCCGACCTCCGCGACGAGTCGGGCCGCAGCGAGAGCACCCGGATCGTCATCGAGCTCAAGCCCAGCGCGCGGCCCCACACCGTGCTCAACAACCTCTACAAGCACACCCAGCTCCAGTACACCTTCGGCGCTCTGATGCTGGCCCTGGTCGACGGCCGGCCCCAGGTGCTCGGGCTCAAGGCGATCCTCCAGCACTTCATCGACTTCCGCCGCCAGGTGGTGGTCCGGCGCACCCGCTTCCTGCTGGCCAGGGCCCGGGAGCGCGCCCACATCCTGGAGGGGTTGCTCAAGTGCCTCGATCACATCGACGAGGTGATCGCCCTGATCCGGGCCGCCCAGGACGAGCGGGCCGCCCAGGCGGCGCTGGAGCAGCGCTTCGAGCTCACCGACCGCCAGTCGAAGGCGATCGTCGACCTCCGTCTGGGCCGGCTGACCCGGCTCGAGTCCGGGAAGATCCGCGAGGAGTACGAGTCCCTGATCAAGGAGATCGCCCGCTTCGAGGACGTGCTGGGCAACCCGCGCCTGGTGGACCAGCTGATCAAGGACGAGCTGGCCGACCTGCGCAAGCGCTTCAGCGACCCGCGCCGCACCGAGATCCGCTACGGCGAGATCGACATGAACGACGAGGACCTGATCCCCAAGGAGCAGGTCTTCGTGACCCTCACCCACCGCGGCTACATCAAGCGGATCCCGCTGGACAGCTACCGCGCCCAGCACCGGGGCGGGCGGGGCGTGGTGGGGGCGAAGCGCTCGACCGAGCAGGACTACGTGGAGCATTCCACCACCGCCTCGACCCACAGCGACATGCTCTTCTTCACCAACCGGGGGCGCGTCTTCCGGCTGCGCACCCACGAGATCCCGGACGTCAAGCGCCAGGCCAAGGGCCTCCCTGTCATCAACCTGATCGAGATCGACCAGGGGGAGAGGATCACCTCCCTGATCGCCGTCGACGGCTTCTCCGACGAGCAGTACCTGGTGATGGTCACCCGCCTCGGCCAGATCAAGAAGACGCCTTCGGCGGCCTACTCGGCGGTGCGGCGCAACGGTCTCATCGCCATCAACCTCCAGGAGGACGACGAGCTGGACTGGGTGAGGATCTCGACCGGCGGCGACCAGCTGCTGGTGGTCACCCGCCAGGGCAAGGGCGCGCGCTTCTCCGAGAAGGAGGTCCGGCCGATGGGCCGGGACACCATGGGGGTGGGGGCGATGCGGCTCCGGCCCGGTGACGAGGTGGCCGGCTTCGACATCGTCAACCCGCGCGGTCACGTCCTGGTGGTGACCCAGCTGGGCTTCGGCAAGCTCACCCCGATGGAGGACTACCCGGTCAAGAGCCGCAACATCCAGGGGGTCTACACGGTCGACCAGAACGCGCTGCCGAAGATCGGCGAGATCGTGGGGATGCGGGTGGTCGAGGACCTCTCCGAGGAGCTGATGGTGGTCTCGACCATGGGCCAGGTGATCCGGATCCCGCTGGCCCAGGTCAGGGTGTCAGGGCGTCAGACCCGCGGCGTGATCATCATGAGGCTGGCCGACGGCGACCGGGTCGGCTCCATGGCCGGGGTGGGACGGGCCGAAGCCCTCGAGGCCGACTGAGGGGCACTGCCCCGGACGGTCAGAGCTCGGCCTTGCCGATCTTGAAGATCTTGGTGCCGCAGGTCGGGCAGGTGCCGGTGGTGGCCGGCTTGCCGTTCTTCATGGTGATCGCCTGAGCGTCCTTGATCTCTGTCTGCTTCTTGCACTTGAGACAGTAGCCGGAGACAGCCATCGGTTCCTCTCCTGGATTGCACGGGATGGGCCGGGTGCGCCCGGCGGGCTTGACCCGGGATTGTAAGCAGATGCCGGCCGCCACGGTCGAATTCAGCCGAATTGGGGGGAGGAACGCGTCGAACCCAGCGCAACAGCCGAGCGGCTCGATCCCTTCGCAGAGGCGCGCCGCCGGCCGCCGGTCCCGCCGCCGGCGTCGCCCGGGACGCGGGGATCTCACCGTAACCGCGGCGGCTCCCGTGGCGTATTAGCTGCATGACTATTCACCACACCAGCCTCCCCCCTGAGCCCCGGGTGGTCGCCGGTTATGGGATGGCGAGCCCGCGCGCGATCGCGCTGGCCGTGACCGCCATCGCCGGGCTCGGCGCGCTCGTGGTGTGGGCGCTCTCCGTCCTCGTCGGCTGAGCCGGCGCCAACCGGGGAGCGGCGGGACCGGGACCGACCGGGCCGGCGCGCGCGGAGGAGACGGCCGGCGGCGGCGTGCGACCCGCTAGCTGTCGCCCCCGAGCATGGCGATCGACCCGTTGAAGGTGGCCCCGTCCTCGACGTGGAGCTTGCCGACCCGCAGGTTCCCCTGGAGGTAGCCCGACCCGGCGAGGCGGAGGCGCTGCTGGGCGGTGACCTCACCCTCGACCCGGCCCCGGATGCTCAGGTTGCGGCACTCCAGCCGCGCCTTGACCACCGCCGAGGCCTCGACGTTGACGTCACCGGTGGTGATCACCTCTCCCTCGATCGTGCCGTGAACGACGAGATCGCTGCGGATGATCAGCTTCCCCTCGAGGCGATCGTCGACGCCCAGGGTCACCGTGCCGCCGCTAGAGTTCTCGCCGACACGCTGGCGGTCCGGTTTCGGCAGCACCATGGGGTCCTTCGTCTCCGGGCTGGCGCTCATCTTCTCTGCGGTCTGGTCCATGTGTGAATCCTTCCCCTACGCCGACGGACAGGCTCGTCAGTCTACCGCTCCCGCACCTCCGGGTTCGCCCGACGAGGAGTGGCCGTCGACAACTCGTTACGCCAGCCTCCTCGAGGCCTACTACGACGCCGTCAACGACGCCTACGACGATTGGTCCTCGGGGATCCACCGCCGCCTGGCCGCCCGCCTGATCGAGATCGCGTCCCCCATCCCCGGCGAGCGCGTGCTCGACGTCGGCTGCGGCACCGGGCTGGTGGCCCACCTCGCCGCCGAGCGGGTGGGCTCCTCGGGCGAGGTGTTCGGGATCGACATCGCCAAGCGCCTTCTCGAGGTGGCCGAGCGGCGCGTCTCCGCCGGGGTGCGCTTCTTCCACGTCCCCGCCGAGACCCTGATGTTCAGCGACTGCACCTTCGACGTGGTCACCATCGGCGACGCCCTCCCCTACCTCTCCGATCCCCCGCGGGCCCTCGGCGAGGCCTGGCGGGTGCTGCGCCGCGGCGCCCGGATCGCCGTCTCGGTGCTCGACAACGCCCTCTCCACGCCCGCCGAGGAGCTGTTCGGCGAGCGTCTCGTGGCCCTGGAGGGGCGTCACCCCGTCGTGGTCCCGCGGCCGCCCGGAGACCGGACCCGGATGGGCGAGCCCGAGGTGCTCGCCGAGCTGCTCGGCTCGGCGGGGTTCACCGACGTGGTCACGACCATGATGGTCACCGGCGGGCGCGCGGCGACGGCGCGCGAATGGACCGACCTGATGATGGGGGCGGGCCCGGCGGCGCACGCGCTCCTCTCGGTGCTCGGCCCGGCGGTCCGCGCCCGGTTCGAGGGCGACCTCGGCGACCGGATGCGCCAGCTCGGCGACGACGAAGCCTTCCGCTACCACCACCCGTACACCTTCGCCGAGGCCATCCGCCCGTAGGCGGGAGCGGTGCCGGCCCGGTGACGAGGGCGCGACGCCTCCCGAGGGAGCGCGGAGGCCGCCGTACCATCCGCCCGTGGTGAGATGGCCGGCGCCGGCGCGGGCCGGGCGGGGCCGGTCATCGTGACCGGCTCGGGGTTCGCGCTCTCGCAGCGCACACGGCGCCTCGGCGTCGCCCTCATCGTGGTCACCGTGGCCGCCGTCGCGGTGGCCCTCAAGTCCTTTGTCCTCGACCCCCTGACCGGCCATTTCGGCGGGCCGTTCGAGGACTTCCAGGCCTACCTGGGGGCGGCGCGCTCGATGGCTGCCGGAGGGTCGCCGTACGCGCAGTTCGACCCCTCCACCGTGGTCATGTCGGGCTTCGACTACCCGCCGTTCGCGGCCGTGGTGGTGCGCCCGCTGGGACTGCTCGGGGACCGGGCGGCGATGGTGGTCTGGCTGTTGGCGACCCTCGCCTCAGCGGTGGCGGGCGCCATCCTGGTGGCGCGCACCGCCCTCCCCCGCTCCTGGCCGGCCACCGAGCTCGGGGTCCTCGCCGCCCTCGCCTTCGCCCCCTCCAGCTACAACTTCTGGCACGGGCAGATCAACCCGGTCGTCTTCCTCCTGCTCGCGGTCGCCTTCTGGGCCTACGTTCGCGAGCGCCCGGTCACGGTGGGCGTCCTGCTCGGCTTCGCGGCCGCGATCAAGATCGCCCCGGTGATCTTCCTGATCCTGCTGGTGCGCCGCCGCTGGTGGCGCGGTGCGGGGGCGATGGTCGCCACCGGGCTCGCCACCAGCTCGATCGCCCTCGCCGCGGTGGGCATCGAGCCCTGGACCACCTTCCTCACCCGCGTGCTCCCCGACCTCGACCGGGCCACGGGATGGATCTACAACCAATCGATCGGGGGAGCCATCAGCCGGCTGGCCGACCAATCGGTGCTGCACGTGCAGCCGACCTCGGCGCTCGTCCAGGTGACCGGGGTCGTGGCGGCCCTCGTGGTCCTGGGGATCGCCGGCTGGGCGACCCGCCCTGGCTCCCGGGCCCCGGAGGAGCGCGGCGTCGAGTTCGGGCTGGGGATCACCGCCATGCTCCTGGCGGGGGGGATCGCCTGGTATCCCCACTTCACGCACCTCCTCATCCCCCTCTTCGCGGTGGCCGGCCTGGCCGCGGCGCGAGGGTGGAGGGCGGAGCGCTCCGCGGTCGTGGCAGCCGCGGCGGTGCTGGTCGCGTTCGGGCTGGTGGCCCCGGCGGCGATCGCGGCCCTGACCATCCAGGGGGTCACCGCGATCAGCGGGACCGCGGCGTGGTGGCCCTTCCTACAGCTCTGCTCGCTGCCGTGCCTCTGCGTGGCCTGGCTGGCCGCCGTCCTGGCCTGGAGACTGCGGCGGGAGCCGGTGGCGGCCGCCTCACCGGATCTGGTCGAGGCGCCCGCCGGGGCCTCCGGCTGATCCGCTCAGGCGCTCGCGGCGGCGTGCTCCTTCTGATGGGCCTCGATGAGCTGCTGGGCGACGTGCGCCGGGACCTCCTCGTAATGGGAGAGCTCGGTGGCGTAGCGCCCCCTCCCCTGGGTCAGGGCGCGGAGGTCGATCGGGAAGGTGAACATCTCCGCCTGGGGCATCTGCGCGGTCACCTCCGAGCGCCCGTCGCCGAGGGGGTTCATCCCCGCCACCCGGCCGCGGCGGGAGTTGAAGAGGCCGATCACGTCCCCGGTGAAGCGCTCGGGCACCACCACCTTGACGATCACGATGGGTTCGAGCAGCACCGGTGAGGCCTTCTGCACCGCCTCGCGCATCGCCATCGAGCCGGCGATCTGGAAGGCGATGTCCTTGCCGTCGACGGGATGGGTGGAGCCGTCGACCAGCCGGACGCGGACGTCCACGACCGGGTTGCCGCTGATCGCCCCCTGCTCCATGGTCTGCCGGACGCCCTTCTCGACCGAGGGACGGAACTGCTGGGGGATGGACCCGCCGAAGATCTTGTCCTGCCACTCGTAGCCACCGCCCCGCGGCAGCGGCTCGATCTCGATGGTGCAGTCGCCGTAGAGCCCGGCTCCGCCCGACTGCTTCTTGTAGCGGTGCTGGACCCGGGCCTGTCCGTTGATGGTCTCGCGGTAGGGGATGCGGGGCGCCTGGAGGGTCGCGTCGACCCCGTACTTGCGACGCATCTTCTCGAGCACCACGTCGAGGTGGACGTCCCCGAGGCCGTGGGCGATCACCTCGTGGGTGACCGGGTCCCGGTCGATCGAGAAGGCGGGGTCCTCCTCGGCCAGGCGAGCCAGCGACTGCATGATCTTGTCGTCGTCACCCTTGGTCCGGGCCGTGATCGCCGCCGAGTAGGCCGGGGAGGGGACCGAGATCGCGGGCATGACGACGGGGGCCGAGCGGTCGCAGAGGGTGTCGCCGGTCACCGTGGCGGAGAGCTTGGTCAGCACCGCGACCTCGCCCGCGCCCACCTCGCCGGCGCTCACCACCTGCTTGCCCATGGGGCGGCCCAGCTGGGCAAAGCGCTCCTCCGCCTTCTGGACCGCGTTGTAGGGATGGGTCTCGCCCCGCAGCGTGCCCCGGAGCACCCGGACGTAGGAGACCTTCCCGAAGTTGTCGACGGAGGTCCGGAAGACCTGCGCGACCAGGGGGCCGGCCGGGTCGCAGGGGATCTCGACCTCCTTGCCGGAGGCGTCGCTCCCCCGGCGCAGCCGCTGCTGGGGAGACGGGAGGAAGCTCACGATGCTGTCCAGCACCAGCGCCGCGCCCCGGGCGTCGGCGGCGGCGGCGCAGACGACCGGCACCAGGGTGCCGGCGCCCGCTCCCCGGCCGATCGCGGTGCGGATCTCGTCGGAGGAGAGGGCGGTGCCCTCGAGGTACTTCTCGATCAGCGCGTCGTCGGTCTCGGCGGCGGCGTCGGTGAGCGCGCTCCGAGCGCGCTCCACCTCGGCGACCATCTCCGCGGGCAGCTCGGCGGGGGTGGCGCCGCCGTCCGTTCCGAAGCGGTGGGCGGTTCCGTCGACCAGGTCGACGTAGCCGGTCAGAGCCTCGGCGGCCCCGACGGGCACGACCACGGCGATCGGCTTGCGGCCGAAGGCCTCCCGCAGCGCGTCGACCGTGGCTTCGAAGGCCGCATTCTCCCGGTCCATCCGGTTGACCACGATCAGGCAGGGCAGACCGGCCGCGGTGAGCATCTCCCAGGCCAGCTCGGCGCCGACGGGCACCGAGCCGTTGGCGCTCACCACCAGGACGGCGGCGTCGGCACCGGCCAGCGCGCAGGCCACCTCGCCGGCGAAGTCCTGAAAGCCCGGGGCGTCGATGAGGGTGACCCGGGTGTCCCGCCAGTCGCAGTGGGCGACGGCGGCGCTGATGGAGATGGAGCGGCGCTGCTCCTCGGGCTCGGAGTCGAGGATCGAGGTGCCCTGATCGGCGGAGCCGAGCCGCGCCGTCGCGCCGGCCGTGTGCAGGAGCGCCTCGCAGAGGGTGGTCTTGCCGTCATGGCTGTGGCCGACGACGGCGACGGTGCGAATGCGGTCCGGTGCGGGCGTGGCCATGGCGTGAACGACCTCCTCCGATGCGGACGGCCGCTCGCGGCGCGGCGGCGGCAGCAGCCAATGGTATTGCGGGGCCGCGTCACTCCGCCCAGGCTCGCGGGAGGAGCCGGCCCGGGCCGCCGCTGGCGGCCGGATCGGGGCAGACTCCCCTCGGATGCTCCGACCTCGCTTCGCTGCGCTCGCCCTTCTCCTCACCGCCTGCGGCGGCGCGACGGCACTGGCGACGGCCACGCCGAGCTGCCGGCCGCCGGTCTCACTCCCCCAGCCCGTGACCGCCGCGCCCCCCGTCTCGGCCACCGCCGACCGGGCCCAGGTCGACCCGGGCGGTACGGTGACCTTCACCGAGACGGTGACCGGGCCCGCCACCGTCGAGGTCGACTGCTCACAGCCGGTCCAGCTGGTGGTCACCGACCGCACCGGGCTCAGCGTCTACGGCAGCTCCTCGGCCGCCGCCGGCGCCAGCGCCTGCGGCACCCTCGTGCTCGGCGCGGGCGCGGGGGAGAGCTACCAGGTGGTCTGGCCGGTCGACCCCAGCCTGCCAGGAGGGACGTACACCGCGATCCTCTCCCTGGGGGACGCCCCCGAGCTCACTCTGAGCCTCGCCGTCGGGACCCTCCCGGGCGTGTGCTGAGGGCGACGGTCGTCGAGGGCTCGGCGACCACCAGCACGCTGTCGCTGAGCGGGCCGCCGGGGTGGCGGGTCCACCCGTCGAACGTCCGGACCACGCGCAGGCCGGCCCGGCCGAGCAGCGCCTCGATCTCGTCGAAGGCGAGGAGCCGGCTGGTGGTCTGCTGGACGGCGAGGCTTCCGTCCCCGAAGACGGCGACCTCGCGGAGGACGAAGAGGTTGCGGGCCCGGTCGTAGACGCTGTCGCTGAGCAGCAGCTGGCGCCGAGAGCCGAGCAGTGACCAGTCCGTCACCTCCCAGGCCGAGAGCCGCCCGGGAAGCTGGTCGGGTCGCAGGCGGAACTCGGCGATCAACCGCCCGCCGGGCAGGAGCGAGGCACGAAGCCGGCGCAGGGCCGCGAGCTGTCCGCGCGCGGTCAGGTTCTCGAGGACGTAGTAGATGAGCAGGGCCGCCCCGTAGCGGGTCGAGGCGGTCAGCTCCCGGACGTCGGCCACCTCGAAGCGGGCCTGGCGCGCGACCCCCTCGGCACGCGCCTCCCGCCGCGCGTGACGGATGACGGCGGGGCCGATGTCGATCCCGTCGACCTGGTAGCCGAGCCGGGCGAGCCGGATCGCGTAGAGGCCGGGCCCGCACCCGGCGTCGAGCACCCGTGCGGGGGGTTCGGGGAGGAGCTGGACGAGGCGGCGCACATGCCGCTCGACGAGCGTCCGGCGCCGGCTGGCCCCGTCGTGGGACTGATCGAGGTGCTCAGCCAGGAGACGGCGGCTGAAGGCGGGATCCGACCAGTCCAGCTCGGCCCGGGGGTCGAACGGGCGCGGCCAGGTGGGGAAGCTGGAGAGACGTCGGACACGGGCCACGGCTGACTGCCCATTCTCTGCCCCCGCGGCGCGGTTGGCTCGGCTAGGCTCGTCGCCGTGACCCCGACCCCCCTGATCGCCGCGATCGCATTCGCCATCGCCTACGTGGTCGGGGCCCTGCCCATCGCCTGGCTGCTGGTCCGCCGGGAACGGGGCATCGACCTCCGCCGGCACGGCGGGACCGGGGCCATCGACGCACTGCGGGTGGCCGGGCCGGGCACCGCCCTCGCGGCCGGCACCATCGAGCTGCTCAAGGGCGCGGCCGTCGGGCTGACCGCCTTCCTGGTGAGCCACGACGTCGGCTGGTTCGTCGCCAGCGCCATCGCCGGATGCGTGGTGGGCGACGCCTTCCCGGTGGGCTTCCGGCGCGGCGGGCGCGGGCTGGTGCCGCTCATCTCCGGGCTGGCCCTGTCGCTGCCGCTCGCGGGCCTGCTCTGCGCCGTCATCGCCATCCCGGTCGCCGTTCTCACCCGGATGCGAGGGAGCGTCTACGACCTCGCGGTGACCGTGGCCGTCCCCCTCGGCCTGCTGCTCGGCACCATGGACTGGCGAACCCTCGCCCCCGCCCTGGTGATCGTGCTGGCCCTGGTGGGGCGGTCCCGACTGCGCCGGGAGGCTCGGGCCCGAGCCTCCCTGACCGCCCGTCGGGGTGCGACCATCGTCGATCTCCCCCCGGCCACCCGACAGGAGCCCTGAATGCACTCCCTCGCCAGCATCGACACCCTCGTCCAGGGATGGGTCGGCAGCTACGGGCTGGTGGCCATCCTCCTGCTCATGACCGTGCAGTGCGTCGGGGTCCCGTTCCCCAGCGAGGTGATCATGCCGCTCGCCGGGTACCTCGCCTCGTCACCGGCGACGGGGTCGCCCAACCTGGTGGCGGTGATCGTGGTGGGGATCGCCGGCAACGTGATCGGGTCACTGATCGCCTACGGCCTGGCGGCCTGGCTCGGCGAGCCGGTGCTGCTCGGGCCGGGGCGCTACATCGGGATCCGCCGCCATCACGTCGAGATCGCCGACCGCTGGTTCCAGCGCCACGGCACCAGCGCGGTCTTCTGGGGCCGCCTGCTCCCGGTGATCCGCACCTACATCTCGTTTCCCGCCGGGCTGGCCCGGATGCGCATCGACACCTTCACGCTGATGACGTTCCTCGGCACCGTGCCCTGGACCGCGGCCCTGGCCGTCGCCGGTTACGAGGGGGGTAAGAACTGGAACCGGATCTCAGGACCGATCGGGACCGCTGGGATCGTGCTCGCGGCGGTGCTGGTCCTGGTCGTGGTGGGATGGTTCGTCCAGGGCCGGCGGCGGACAAGCAGCAGCGCCCCCGGGGCGGCCGCGGTGGCGGCCGATGACGGGGAGAGCGGGCGAGAGTGATCGGGCTGGTCGACATCGGCGGGACCAAGTGCCTGGCGAGCGTCACCGGCGACCTCGGGACGCCCGGCGAGCCGCTGGTACGACCCACCCCGCGCGCCGGAGACCCGGGCCAGTTCCTCGCTGGGATGCTGGACACCGTCCGCGGGGGGAGCGAGCTGGAGGCCGTCGCCGTCTCGACGCCGGGCCCCTTCGACCGCGAGCGCCGGGTGCTCATCAACCCGCCGGGGATGTCGGCGGCCTGGCACGGGCTCGATCTGCGCTCGACCCTCGGCGAGCGCTTCCACTGCCCGGTGTTCGCCGAGAACGACGCCAACTGCGCGGCCCTGGCCGAGGCCAACTTCGGCGCGGGACGGGGCTTCCGCACCGTCGTCTACTACACGGTGAGCACCGGGATCGGCGCGGGCGTGGTCCGTGACGGAGAGCTGGTGATCGCCCGCCACGACACCGAGGCGGGCCACCAGGTCGTCTGGCCCGCGCACCTGGGCGGCCCCGCCTGCCACTGCGGCGGCCACGGGTGCCTGGAGGCGGTGGCCAGCGGCAATGCCATCCGCCGGCGCTTCGGGCGGGCCGCCGAGGAGCTGGACGACGACGACGCCTGGGCCGACGTCGGCCGCTGGCTGGGCCTCGCCGTGGTCAACACCGTCGCCCTGCTCGACTGTGACGCCGTGATCTTCGGCGGCGGTGTGGTCGCCGCCTGGGAGAGGTTCCACGGGGAGCTGCGCCGGACGGTGCGGGAGAGCCTCTTTCTGCAGCCCGCGCCGGAGATCCGGGTCGCCGAGCTGGGTGTCGACCGCAACGTCTGGGGGGCGATGACCCTGGTGCCGGGGTTTGGCGGTGGCGGTGACGCTGGTACAGTGGCGAGGTGTCCAAGCGAGTGAGCACGGTCAGCATCGATGACGTCATCTCCGCCATCGAGACGGCGCGCGACAAGGTGATGGCGGACGAGGTCAAGTCCCTGGTCAAGCTGGGCCTGCCCAAGAGCGTCGCCTACAAGATGGTGGCGGAGCGCTACCGGCAGCGCAGCGAGGGCGAGGAGGGCGAAGAGGCCGCGGGCGGAGCCCCCTGGCCTGACATGTCCTGACCGCGGGACGGGGGATTGGGGCCCTCGCAGGGCCTTGCCGCCTGGTCGCGTGGGGCCGGTCCCCTGGCTGAGCCCTGGGTCGGCCGTCCTGAGCTCGGGGGGCGGGGCGTCGCCCGGCGAGACCGCCGGAGGACGCCCGCACCGCGGGGCTGGGCATACTGTCCGCGACGATGGCGTACCTCCCCAATGGAGCCGGCGAGCGCCTCCAGATGCTGGAGGCGATCGGCGTCGCCAGCATGGAGGAGCTGTTCCGGGCGGTGCCGGAGGAGTTGCGGCACCCCCGGATCGACCTCCCCGAGCCGCTGGCGGAGCAGGACCTGGTCGCCGAGCTGACCCGGCTGGCCGGGCGCAACCACCCCCTCGGCAGCCTGGACTCCTTCCTCGGGGCCGGGGTCTACCGGCGCTACGTCCCGGCCATCGTGAGAGCGGCGGTCGCCCGCCCCGAGTTCTACACCGCCTACACCCCCTACCAGGCGGAGGCCTCCCAGGGGACCCTGCAGACGATCTTCGAGTTCCAATCGATGATCTGCGGGCTCACCGGGCTGGACGTCGCCAACGCCTCCCTCTACGACGGCGCGACGGCCGCCGCCGAGGCGGTGATGATGGCGGTGGCCCACACGGGCCGGGCACGCGTGGTCGCCGCCGCCGACCTTCATCCCGAGACGCTCGCGGTGATCCGCACCTACGCGCGCGGGCGCGGCATCGAGGTGGTGACCGGCGACGACGTGGCTGGTGCGGTGGGCGGCGCCGACGCCTGCGTGGTGGTGGCCCAACCCGGGTTCCTGGGGACGGTGGGCGACCTCGCCCCGGTCGCGGAGGCGGCGCGCTCCGCCGGAGCGGTGTCGATCTGCTGCGCGGACCCGATCGCCTGTGCACTGCTCGCCTCTCCGGGAGACCTCGGCTTCGACATCGCCGTCGGTGACGGCCAGCCGCTGGGCATCCCCCCCTCCTTCGGCGGACCCCACCTCGGCTTCATGGCGGTGCGCCAGGAGCTGATGCGGCGCATCCCCGGACGGCTGGTGGGCCTCGCCCGGGACCACGACGGCCGGCGCGCCTACACCCTCACCCTCCAGGCGAGGGAGCAGCACATCCGGCGGGAGAGGGCGACCTCCAACATCTGCACCAACCACGCGCTGACGGCGCTGGCGGCCACCGTGTACATGGCCAGGATGGGGGCGGGCGGGATGCGCAGGGTGGCCGAGGTCAGCGTGCAGCGCTCCCATCACCTCGCCGCACGGCTCGGCGCGCTCGACGGCTTCCGG
Source organism: uncultured Chloroflexia bacterium (assembly GCA_963803165.1). GTDB lineage: Bacteria > Chloroflexota > Dormibacteria > Aeolococcales > Aeolococcaceae > Changshengia. Next base: position 84,036 of record CAWDLK010000001.1, read on the forward strand.
CTCGCCGATCCTGAGCGCCCCTTCCTCTGGGAGTTCGCGCTGCGCATCCCGGGGGACGCCCGCGAGTTCGTGGCGGCGATGCGCCGCGAGGGGATCGTGGCCGGTCTGCCGCTCGGACCGGTCGACCCGCGGCGTGGAGACCAGCTGCTCGTCTGCTGCACGGAGACGACCACGCCCGCCGCCATCGATCGCTACGTCGGTGCGGCGTCGCGCTTCGGCGCACTCGCGGGAGCGAGGGCATGAGCGGGGTGCCGGACCCCGGCGCGGGCGGCTCGCGAGGTGCGGCGCCCGGATGGGCCGGCGAGGAGCCCCTGCTCTTCGAGCTGAGCCACGAGCTCCGAGACGGACCGCGCGAGGTGGCGTCCGGCGTCCCGGAGCGTCCGCTCGTGGAGCTCCTGCCCGGGGTGGCGCTGCGCGCCACACCGCCGGCGATCCCGGCCGTTCCCGAGCCGGTGCTGGCGCGGCACCTGGGCCGGCTGGCCCGCCGCAACCACAACCTTCATCACGGGATCTATCCGCTCGGCAGCTGCACCATGAAGTACAACCCGGCGGTCGACGAGCAGCTCGCCGGGCTGGAGGGCTTCGCCGACCTCCATCCCTACCAGGACGCCGGCGACGTGCAGGGGGCGCTGCAGCTGATGTGGGAGCTGGAGCGGCTCCTCTGCGCGATCACCGGCATGGCCCGGATCTCGCTCCAGCCGGCGGCCGGGGCCCACGGCGAGTGGACCGGGCTGCGGATGATCCAGGCGTACCACGCCGGCCGCGGCGACACCGGTCGTACCCGCGTGCTGATCCCCGACTCCGCCCACGGGACCAATCCCGCATCGGCGGCGCTCGCCGGCCTCGAGGTGGTGACCGTCCACAGCAACGCCGACGGGACCGTCGACCTCGCCGACCTCGACCGCCGGATCGACCGCTCGGTGGCCGCGATCATGATGACCAACCCCAACACCCTCGGGGTCTTCGAGAAGGACATCGTGGAGATCGCGCGCGTCGCCCACGAGGCGGGCTCGCTGCTCTACTACGACGGGGCCAACCTCAACGCCCTGGTGGGCCTGGCCCGGCCCGGCGACATGGGCTTCGACGTGGTCCACCTCAACCTGCACAAGACCTTCTCGACGCCGCACGGCGGCGGCGGTCCGGGCAGCGGCCCGGTCGGCGTGGCCCACGAGCTCACCGAGCTCCTCCCGGTGCCGACCGTCGAGCGCGACGGGGACCGCTTCCGCCTCGACCACGATCGCCCCCGCTCGATCGGCAAGGTGAGGTCGTACTACGGCAACTTCGGGATGCTGGTGCGTGCGTACGCGTACATCCGGGCCTACGGGTCCTCCATCCCCGACGTGGCTCACAACGCGGTGCTCAACGCGCGCTACCTCCAGGCGCGGCTGAGACCCCTCTTCCCGATGGCGGTGACGTCGGACTCGATGCACGAGTTCGTGGCCACCACCAGGGGCTGCCGGGTGGACGGGCTGCGCGCCATCGACGTCGCCAAGCGCCTCCTCGACCACGGCGTCTACGCGCCGACCGCCTACTTCCCCACCACGGTCGCCGAGGCGCTCATGTTCGAGCCGACCGAGACCGAGTTCCAAGCGGAGCCTCGACTTCCTCGCCGACGCCTGCGCGGCGATCGTCGCCGAGGCCGAGCGGGATCTCGAGCTGGTCCGGACGGCGCCCCACGAGACGCCGGTCAGCCGCGTCGACGAGGTGGAGGCGGCGCGGAGGCCGGTGCTGCGCTGGAGGCCGGAGCCGTGACCGCGGCCCGGGACGAGCTGCACCGGCTCCTCGCCGAACGCGCCTTCCGCTGGGGGGACTTCGTGCTGGCGAGCGGCCGGCGCAGCGACTACTTCTTCGACGCCAAGCAGGTCACCCTGGAGGGGCGTGGCCTGTTCCTGGCGGCGACCCTCCTGCTGGCTCGCTGCCGCGAGCTGGGGGTGTCCGCGGTGGCGGGCGACGACGGCGTCGGCCCGCTCCTCGGGGCGGTCGCGGCCCTGAGTGGCGCCGGTGCCGATCCACCGCTGCGGGCCTTCATGATCCGCAAGGCGGACAAGCAGCACGGCACGACCGCCAGGATCGCCGGACCGGCACCGGTGGCGGGCGAGCGGGTGGCGCTGGTCGAGGACGTCGTCACCACCGGCGGATCGGCCTTCCGCGCCCTCGAGGTGCTGGCGCCGACGGGTGTGAGGGTGGTGGAGGTGGTGGTCCTGGTGGACCGCGAGGAGGGGGCCGCCGCCGCGCTGGCCGAGCGCGACCTGCCCCTCCACCCACTCTTCCGGCGCAGCGAGTTCAGCGCGCGCCGCTGAGGCGCCGCTGAGAAAGGGCGCGCTCCGGCGCCCCGCGGCGCGCGGCTCAGGCCTCTCTCAGGAGCCGTGACCGCCGCTGATGCCAGCATGGGGCCCAGCTTCCCATCCGGCCCAGGAGGACCCCATCCATGCGCCGTCTCGGCAGGCTCGGCTCCGCGGCCCTGGCCGGCCCCGCCGCGCTGCTCATCGCCGCATGCGGCCACCAGGCGCCGGCGCCGGCCGCCTCCCCCACTCCGAGCGCCGGCCAGGTGGCGGCCCCCGGCACCGCCCCCGCCGGGACGTCGAGCCCGAGCGGGGCCTCCTCCGCCGGCGGGGTGAGCGACGCCCAGCTCAACCAGATCGACAACCAGATCGAGCAGATCGGCAACGAGATCGGCCAGGCCGACAGCGGCCTGAGCACCAGCGAAGGAGATCCGGCCTCATGAGACTGCACCCCCCACTCCGACTGGGCATCACCGCCCTGGCGGTGACGGCGGCGCTGGGCGCCGCGTGCGCGGTGACGGTGGGCGCAACCAGCCCCTCGCCCAGCGCGGCCGCGAGCGCCGACCCGTCCGCCGGCTCCAGCCCGTCGGCGGCCCCCACTCCCGGCGCGTGCAGCGGCAGCGTCGCCGCCCAGCTCGCCTGCATCCGGCAGCGGGCGGCCACGGCCGTCGGTGACCGGGAGAGCGCCCTCCGGGAGATGGCCGCGGACCTCGACGGCAGCGCCGCCATCGGCGCGGGCGACAAGTCGACCCTGCTCGGCCAGGTCAGCGCCGACGAGAGCGGCCTCGAGACGCTGCTCGGCACCATCGACTCGGATACCTCGGTGGCGCAGGCCCGTGCCGACACCGAGACCATCGTGACCGGGTTCCGCGTCTACCTCCTCGAGGGCCCCAAGGTCCACCTGGTGATCGCGGCCGACACCGAGGGGAGCGTCGAGTCCGTGATCCAGGCGCACCTGCCCGCCGTCCAGACGGCCATCGACGACAGCGCTGCCTCGGCGGCGCAGAGGGCCAGGGCCCAGACCGCCCTCAACGACTGCAGCAGCCAGCTGGGAGCCGCGGAGTTCGGCATCTTCGGGCATCGTCGCCGAGGTCATCGACCTGCAGCCCTCCGGCTACCCGGGCAACCAGCCGACGCTGGTATCGGCCCGCCAGTCGGCGCAGACCGCCCGGCAGGAACTCGGCACCTGCTCCACCGACCTCCAGGACATCCGCCAGGATCTGGGGATCTGATCCCCGACCCGTGGACGGAGGGCGGAGGAGCCGGTGGCCCCTCCGCCCTCCGCGCGTCGCCGGATCGCCGGACCGGGAGGCGGGTGCTGGGTGACGCGGCCGGCCGCCGGAGCGCTCCGGCGGTGCTCCCCATGCCCGGAGCCCCTACCATCGCGGGGTGCTCCGCAACCTGACGGTCGCCGCCCTCCTGCTGACCGCGACCGCCTGCGGTGGGACGTCCGCACACAGCTCGCCGACGCCACGAGTGTCGCACACGGCCAGCGCCTCGCCGACGCCCTCGCCCTCGGCGGCCCCCGACAACGAGCAGGTCACCGTGGTCGGGTCCGGGGTCGGGACCTTCGACCTCCAGGCGTACCCGATCGCGATCGTCAGCAACCTGGCCGCGGCCCATATCGCCACGGGCGTGGTGGTGAGCTTCACGGTGCGCATCTCCGGCGGCAGCTACACGCTTGCCGCGGAGCCGGTGTCCCTGGCGCCGGGGGAGACCCTGGCCGTCACCGTCCTCTGCACCGACAGCTGCCAGAGGGCCACCGCCGCCACTGCCGCCGTCACGGTGGGCGGCTGGACGGCGGGAACCCGCACCGTCATCTCCGGGACCACGGCGACCTACACCTGCGGCGACCCCTGCTATGGCAGCGGCGGCGGCTATCAGGGCAGTGCGGTGGGGAGCGTCAGTGGGCAGGTGCCGGCGGGGACGCTCATCACCGTGACCGCCGTCTGCCGGAACGGCGGCGGGGACGTCGTCGGGGGTGGCTCGACGACGACCCTCTGGCCGGAGGCGGCCTCGGCGGCCGCGACGGTGACCGTCCTCACCACCTCCGAGCCGGCCACCTGCCAGCTCTACGGCACCGAGGTCAGCTGACCTCGCGGGGGGTCGGCGGCGGTCACCTCCGCGAGCAGACCGGCCAGGCCGACGAGTTCTCCCGACGCGAACATGCTCGCGGTGATGGTCGCCTGCTGGACCGGGTCCCAGATCTCGGTGCCCCCGTGGGCCCGGAATGTCGACATCAGGAACTGGAAGAGACCGTAGTAGGGGCCGGAGGGGTTGTAGGAGTCCGGGTTCAGGTTGGACTCGCACTGGGCGGTCCGGATCATCCAGCTGGGATCGACGCCGTCGGCGTCCGCCGCGGAGGTGATGATGGCCTCGATCTCGGCGGTGGTGTATGTGTCGGACGGGACCGAGGTTCCGGACTGGTCGATCTGCGAGAGTGCCGGCGCGGGGGGCAGGGTGGTCAGAGCCGGGGGGCTGGGATCGAGGACGCCCGCCGAGGACGGGCCGTTCAGCGAGTCGATGTGGAAGTGGGCAAGGGAGCTGGAGGAGGCGAGCGGCGGACCCTGGGGGGAGGTGGCGGAGGGGCCCGAGGTGGCGACCACGGTGAGGGCCACCGCGGCGCCGAGGGGCAGCACGGCCGCCCCCGCCAGGAGCTCCACGAGCCGGCGGGGCACCCGCACCCCCCGAGGCCGGCGCGCCCCGCCGCCGCCGGGACGCTGGCGCGCATCGGTCGGGCGGCGTCGCACCCCACCCGGAGGGCCCTGACCCAGCGAGTGCGAGGCCCGTCCCAGCCAGCGCACGCCTCGCCGGAGCGGTCCCAGAAGGCTGCTCGCGAGGTGCACCGGGGTCTCCTCCTCGCCGCCCGGGTCGCCGTCGGACGCGTGGTCCGCGCACGCGGCGGCCCGCAGGACGGGCGGGTCCGCCTTCCGCTGGCGCGGGGGCGGTGGGCCGTGGACCGGCCGGGCCGAGCCGGCGATCCGGACGCGACCGGGGCGGTCCGTGACCCGCCGACCCTACCACAGCCGCTCCCGATGCGATCGGGCGGGGAGCGGTTCGTCACCCCCCGGGCGGCGACGCCGCGGCCCCGAGTTCGCGCACCGGCTGTCAGACTTCCCGGCATGGCCGACGAGCTGTTGCGGGAGCACCCCGTGGAACGGCGGACGGTGTTCCAGGGCCGCCTGCTCACCGTCCATGACGACACCGTGGAGACGGCCGACGGGAACCTGGCCGGGCGCGAGATCGTCGAGCACCCCGGAGCGGTCGGGATCGTGGCCGACGACGGCGAGGGCCGGGTCCTGCTGGTGCGCCAGTGGCGGCACGCCATCGGCCGAGCTCTCTGGGAGATCCCGGCCGGCACCCTGACGCCCGGTGAAGAGCCGGAGACCGCGGCCCGGCGCGAGCTGGCCGAGGAGACCGGCTTCACCGCCGAGGTCTGGGAGCGGCTCGCCAGCGGACCGGTCGCCCCGGGGTACAGCGCGGAGATCCTCCACCTCTTCTCCGCCCGGCGGCTGAGCCCGGGGGAGCCTCACACCGACCCCGACGAGCACGTCGTCGCTCAGCTCTTCACCGTGGCGGAGGCTGATCGCCTGATCGCGGAGGACGCGGTCGACGTCAAGACCATCGCGGGGTTGGCCCTGGCCGGATTCGGGGTGCGGGCCGGGGTCACGGACCCGGCACGGCGGTGAGCCTCCAGCCCAACGGAGGCGCGTCCTCGGACGATCTGGTGGCCCGCGCCATCCGCCAGCTCATCGAACTCGGTCCCAGGGGCCGAGGAAGCGCCCCCACCCGATCCGGAGACGTCCACCTCCCAGCCCTGGGCCGAGACCTCGTCACCCTCGGCGAGCAACAAGCGACCCCTGGAGGCGCTGCTCGCGGAGTACGCGGCCCGGGTCGAGGCGACCCCCGGCGCGACCGCCCATCTCCCCGGTGAGCCCCACCCTTCGACCGCCTTCTACGACCGGTTCGCGCGCGGGTCCGAGCGGGCCGGCGGCAGCCGGCGGCGGAGGCGGAGGGTGTCGGGGAGGAAGCGGCGGGGCGGACCGGGCAGGAGCCACCAACCCCGCTGATGGCGCCGCCCGCGGCGTGGTCCGGCGGGGGGCGCACCCGGGCCCTGCTCTTCGACTACGGCCTCACCCTGGTCACCTTCACCCGGCCGGGCGATGCCCTGCTGAGGGCCCACGAGGAGGTCGCCCGCCGGCTCCGGGAGGCGGGCACGGGCCCGGTCCCCCCGGCTGCGACGCTGCTCGTCGAGGTGCACGACCGGGTCGAGAAGGCGGTCTCCCGCCACCAGAGATCCGGCCGGCTGAGGGAGATCGATGCCGTGGCGGAGGAGCGGCGCGCCTACGCGGCGCTGGGCCTGCGGCTCTCCGACGATCTCCTCGACGAGGCCAGCCGCCTGGTCCAGGAGGCGTGGTGGGAGGGAGTCGCCGTGCCGCCGGCGACGGTCGCGACCCTGGAGGAGCTGCGCCGGCGCGGCCTCCGGCTCGGCCTCTGCTCCAACGCCCCGTACCGGGCGCGCAGCCTGCACGCTCAGCTCGCCCGCCTCGGTCTGGCCGGTCTCTTCGACAGCGTGACCTTCTCGAGCGAGGTCGGGTGGCGCAAGCCGGCGCCGCAGATCTTCGCCGCCGCCCTCGGCGCCCTCGGCGCCGCGGCTCCCTCGACCGCCATGGTCGGGGATCGCCGCCGCGAGGACGTGGGCGGGGCCCGGGCGGCGGGGATGATCACGATCCGGGTTCGCGAGCACAGCGACGACCCCGGGCCGGACGACGCCGACGCGGTCGTCGACCGCCTCCCCGATCTGATCGAACTCCTGTTCCCGTCGCAGGAGGGCGGTGCGCGTGGTAGCGTCGTTGGCGACGACACATCCCGTCGGTCCCCAACCAGCTGGCAGGAACCCTGATGATGGATGCCGCCTTTCGCGAGTACCTGAAGGAGCGCTGCCGCGAGCGCGGCATCTCCCTTCACCGGCTCGCTCTGCTCTGCGACCTCAACCAGATCTACTTCTACCAGGCCGTCAACAAGAACAAGGAGAACCCGCCGCCCTGGGTGCTCCGCCGGGCCGCGCCCCATCTGGGCGTCGGCTATGTCGAGCTGCTGATCGCGGCGGGGTACGTGGGCGAGGAGGATCTCCGCGAGTTCGAGGCTCGCCGGCCCGCGCGCGCGGGCGGCGCCCGGCGTTAGCCGCCCGACCCCACGGCGAGCGGCCGGCCGAGCGGCCGAGGCGACAGAATCGGCGGGTGGGTTGGGCACGGGCGATCATCCACGTGGATCTCGACGCGTTCTACGCGTCGGTGGAGCAGCGCCGGCGTCCCGAGCTGCGCGGGCGTCCCGTGATCGTCGGGGGAGGTGGGGAGGGGCACACCACCCGCGCCGTGGTCTCCGCCGCCTCGTACGAGGCGCGCCGCTTCGGGGTGCACTCCGCCATGCCCCTGGGGCGGGCGCTCCGCCTCTGCCCGGAGGCGGTCCTGCTCCCCGTCGACTTTCCCGCCTACCGCCGGGCCTCGGCTCGGATCTTCGCCCTGGCCCGGGCCCTGACGCCGCTTGTCGAGCCGCTCTCCCTGGACGAGGCGTACCTGGACGTCTCCGCCACCCCCGGCGAGCCGCCTGAGATGGCCGCCCGGCTGCGCGACCAGATCCTGGAGGCGACCGGGCTCGATGCGAGCTTCGGGGTCGCCACCTGCAAGACGGTCGCCAAGATCGCCTCCGACCTGCGCAAGCCACGCGGGTTCGTCGTCGTCCGGCCGGGCGAGGAGGCGGAGTTCCTCCGTCCGCTGGCGCTCCGCACCCTCCCCGGACTGGGTCCCGCCACCGCCGACGCGCTCGCCGGCCTCGGGCTGCGAACGCTCGGAGACCTCGCCCGGCACCCGCCGGCGCTCCTGGAGCGGCGCCTGGGGCGCGCCGCCGCCGTCTCCCTGACCCAGCGCGCCCAGGGGATCGACAGCTCACCGGTGACGCCGCCGGCGGCCCCCAAGTCCATCTCGCGGGAGGAGACCTACGACCGCGACGTCGCCGGGGTCGAGCAGCTCCGCGACCGGATCCGCCACCTCTCGGCCGACGTCGGCCGGCGGCTCCGCGCGGCCGGGCTCACCGCCCGGACCGTGAGCCTCAAGCTCCGCCTCGCCGACTTCACGACGCTGACCCGCCAGCGGCCGTTCGACGGGGGCGGCGACAGCGACGCGGAGATCACCGCGGGCGCGCTCGCGCTGCTCGCCGTCACGCACCGGCCCGGACACCCGGTCCGGCTCCTCGGCGTCGGCGTGCACCACCTCGAGGACGCGGCCCAGCTCGACCTCTTCAGCGCTCCCGCCGACGACCGGGAGCGGCGGCTCGACGCCACCCTCAACTCCCTGCGCCGCCGCTTCGGCCCCGACGCGCTCCGGCGCGGGGCGGACCCCCCGGAGCTGGGCGATCGCGACTGGCGCGGCGAGGACCTGCGAGAGCCCTGAGCGCGCGGCCGCGCCGCTACTCCTCCTCGCCGCCGTCCACGTCGTCGAGGTACTCCACGATCTCGGCGTCCGCCTGCTCGCGGGCCGCGTCCAGCGTCCCGGCGATCACCTCGACCCGCTCCACGGGCCAGAGGAGCACGGCGGCCAGCTCGGTGCTGGTCGGATCGTGTCCGATCTCACGGCGGAGCGCGACCCGCGCCGTGTCCAGCAGCCGGGTGTCCTCGACGATGGCCACGGCCTCGGCGGCGGCCGCCGCCTCCTCCTGGACGACGAGGTCGAGGTGAGCGCCCACCACGCGCCGGACGTAGGCGCCGAGGAGCCTCCCGGGCCCAGCGCGGGCCACGTACTCCTCGATCGCCACCACGACCGCGACCGAACCCTCCTGGAAGAGGTCGGTCACCTCCACGCCGCGATCGCGGCGCGCGACGCTGAGGTCCAGAACAGCGCCCAGCGAATGCTCCACCAGGGCGGCGCGCGCCGCCTCGTCACCGGCGCGGGCGGCGGCGAGGAGGCGGTCCGCGGCCTCGGCGCTCAGCTCCGGGTGGGTGCGGGCGTGGGCCGAGAGGGCGTCGAGCTCGGTGTCATCGTCCCGGGCGCTCATGGGTGAGTGGGTGCCTCACCGGGGGGCGCGGGTCCGGGAGCGCCGCACCGGCGCGGTGCCCGCCGGCGCCTTGCGTCCGAACTGGGCGGCGAAGTGCTCGACGGCACGGGACACCTCGCGCCGGGCCGGGCCGGCGCTGGCCCGCTCGATCGCCAGACCGGTCAGGCCGTTGCCGACCGAGTAGCGGGCGATGAGATCGACCCTGCAGCCGCCGCTGACGGTGCGGACGGTGGCGGTGATGACCAGGTCCATCCCCTCCTCGAGGGTCATGACGGTGCGCTCCGGGGGGAGCGCCTCCGTGCACACCAGCACGCCACGGAGGTGACGGCCGACCAGGCCCGCCTCCACCTCGTAGCGGGCACCGAGCCCCAAGGGGGGACCACCGATGTGGCGGAGCCCCTTGATACCGGGGAGCCAATCGGCGTGCCGAAGGTCGGAGAGGGCAGCGTATGCCTCCTCCGCCCCGACCGGCACGGTGACGTCGGCGCTGGCCTCGATCACGGCGCGGGCAGCGGAGAGAGGTGCGTGACCATGGCTGACTTCACCGTACCACCGGGCCGCGGAGGCCTGGCGGGCCCGGGCTGCATCCCCCGGTCGACTAGACTCGGCCGCCAATGGCCACGGAGCTCGGAGTTGCGCTGCTCGGCGCGGGAACGGTCGGGGCGGCGGTCGCGCGGGAGCTGGAGGAGCACGCCGACCGGCTGGCGACCCGGAGCGGCGGTCCGCTGGTGCTGCGCCGCGTCGCCGAGCGCGACACGAGCCGCGTCCGCGGGCTGCGCGCCGGCGCGGCGGCGGTGGACGCCGACGCCGCCGCCGCGGTGTCTGCGCCCGACGTGGACATCGTGGTCGAGCTGCTCGGCGGGCTGGAGCCCGCGGGCACGCTGCTCGAGGACGCCCTCCGGCGCGGACGGGGGGCCGTCACCGCCAACAAGGCCGTCATCGCCGACCGCGGCCGCCGCCTTGCCGGGACGGTCCGCCCGGGGAGCGGCGGGCTGGCCTTCGAGGCTGCGGTCGGGGCCGCGATCCCGGTGCTCGCGATGCTGCGGGAATCGCTGCAGGGGGACGAGGTTCGCCGCATCGCGGCGGTGATCAACGGGACCACCAACCATGTCCTGGGACGGCTGGAGGCGGGGGACGGCTTCGACCGCGCCGTGGCCGACGCGCAGGAGCGCGGTTACGCCGAGGCCGACCCCTCCAACGACCTCGACGGTCATGACGCCGCCCAGAAGCTCTGCATCCTCGCCTGGTTCGCCATGGGTGCGGAGGCGGCCCCGGGGCAGGTGCTCCGGCGCGGCATCCGCGACATCCACCCCGATGACGTGCGCGCCGCCCGGCGGCTGGGATCGGTGATCCGCCTGGTGGCGACCGCGGATCGATGCGGGGAGGGGCTGGCGCTGACGGTCCAGCCAACCCTGGTGCCGTCCCCCGGTCATCCTCTCGGCGACCTGGACGGAGCGGACAACGCGGTGGTGGTCGAGAGCGACCTCGCCGGCCGCCTGCTCCTGCGTGGCCGCGGGGCGGGGGCCGACGCGGCGGCGAGCGCCGTGCTCAGCGATCTGGTGGCCGTCGCCCGAGCCCGCCGGCAGGGCCGGGAGGTGAGCCTGCCCACCGCTTCCCCGGTCGCCCTCCTCGACGCCGAGGCGGCCCGGAGCAGTGCCTGGCTGCGGCTCCGGGTGGGCGACGGCGGCGGCGCCTCCGTGGTCGGGATCCTGGAGGGGGCCGGCGTGCCGGTGGAGCGGCTCCTCGAGGATGCGCCGGGAGACCTGGGAGTGCTGACCGCGGCGGCGCCGCGCGCCGCCCTGGCCCTGGCCCTGGAGAGGCTCGACCGCCGCGCGGGAGGCCCCGCCACCTCCGTGCAGGCCCTCGACCGCCTGGAGGAGAGGCCGTGACGACGACCGGCGGCGGGCTGCGCAGCGAGGGCGTCATCCACCGCTACGCCGAGCACCTGCCGCTGACCGACGCCACCCCGCGGATCACCCTGGGTGAGGGGGGGACGCCGCTCATCGAGTCGCGCAGCATCGGCGTCGACCTGGGGCTGCGCTCGCTGCACTTCAAGTTCGAGGGGCTCAACCCCACCGGGTCGTTCAAGGATCGGGGAATGGTGGTCGCGGTGGCCCGGGCGCTGGAGAGCGGCAGCCGGGCGATCATCTGCGCCTCGACCGGCAACACCAGCGCCTCCGCGGCGGCCTACGGCGCCCGCTTCGGGCTGCGCACCGTGGTCGTGGTGCCGGCGGGGAAGATCGCGCTCGGCAAGCTGGTCCAGGCCCAGGTGTTCGGGGCGACGGTCCTGATCATCGAGGGCAACTTCGACGAGGCGCTGCGCTCGGTGCGCCAGCTCGCCGAGACCCACCCGGTGACCCTCGTCAACAGCGTCAACCCCAACCGGATCGAGGGGCAGAAGACCGCGGCCTTCGAGATCGTGGACGAGCTCGGCGACGCCCCCGACATCCTCGCCATCCCGGTGGGGAACGCGGGCAACATCACCGCCTACTGGCGCGGATTCCGCGAGTACCGGGAGGCGGGCAGGACGACGCAGCTGCCCCGGATGATCGGCGGTCAGGCGGCGGGCGCCGCCCCCCTGGTGCTCGGCGAGCCGGTGAGCGACCCGCAGACCTTCGCGACCGCGATCCGCATCGGCAACCCGGCGTCGTGGGCGGGGGCGATCGCCGCCCGGGACGAGTCCGAGGGCCTGATCGACTCGGTCACCGACGCCGAGATCGCCGCCGCCCAGCGCGATCTGGCGGCGGTCGAGGGCGTCTTCTGCGAGCCGGCGTCCGCGGCGTCGCTCGCGGTGCTGCGCAAGGCGGTGCGGGACGGCGCCGTGGCCCGGGGGGCCAGCGCCGTCTGCGTGCTCACCGGCAATGGGCTCAAGGATCTCCCGGCGGTGAGCGACGGCCTGCCCCCACCCCGGTCGGTGACGGGCACTCCGGCGAGCATCGCCGACGCGATCGGGCTCTAGGCCGGGGCACGGCGATGCACGTCACCATCCGGGTCCCGGCGACGGTCGCCAACCTCGGACCGGGCTTCGACATCCTGGCCCTGGCGATCCAGCTCCAGAACGAGGTCGAGGCCTGGTCCGAGCCCGACGGCGGGATCACCGTCGACCCCGGCCCGGGCGGGTCCGCGGAGCTGCGAGACCCGGCGCGCAACCTCGTGGCGCGAGCGCTGGTGGCCGCCTGCGAGGCGGCCGGGACGCCCCCCCCGGGAGTGCGCATCCTCTGCCGCAACGCCATACCCTTCGGACGCGGGCTCGGTTCGAGTGCCGCCGCCGTGCTGAGCGGCGTGCTCGCCGCCAACGCGCTGGCCAATCTGGGCTGGGACGAGCAGCAGGTGATCGGCCAGGCCGCCCGGATCGAGGGCCACCCCGACAACGTCGGGGCGGCGATGCTCGGCGGCATGGTCATCTGTGCCGACCGGGGGCCGGTGGTCCAGGTGACCGTGCCCGACGAGCTGCGAGCCGTGGTGTACGTCCCTGACCAGGAGATGGCCACCCCGGCGGCTCGAGAGGTCGTGCCCGGCTCGTTCAGCCGGGAGGACGCCGTCCACAACGCGGCCCGCTGCGCCCTGCTGGTGACGGCCATGCTGACCGGCCGGCTCCAGCTCCTCGCCGAGGCGATGCAGGACCGCTGGCACCAGCCCGCCCGCAGCCGGCTCATGCCTCACGTCCCGGCGCTGATCCGGTCCGCGCTGGCGGCCGGAGCCCACGGGGCGTGCCTGGCCGGCGCCGGACCCTCGGTCCTGGCGCTGTGCACCGGAGACACCGGGGCGGTCGCCTCGGCGATGGCGGAGACGGCGGCGCGGATCCATCTCGACGGCCATGCGGTCGCCTACCCGGTCCGGAACTTCGGTGCCCGGGTGGATCTGGCCCCGTGACCGCGAGGAGCGCCTCCGTGCCCCCCCCGTCCGATCGCTGCATCGTCCAGAAGTTCGGGGGCAGCAGCGTCGCCAGCGCGGAGCTGATCCAGCGCGTCGCCCGGCGGATCGCGGCCACCCGCGCCCAGCACTCGCAGGTGGTCGCGGTGGTCAGCGCCATGGGAGACAGCACCGACGAGTTGATCAGCCTCGCCCACAAGGTCAACCCGGCGCCGCCCAGCCGGGAGATGGATCAGCTGCTCTCCACCGGGGAGATCATCACCGCCCCACTGATGGCGATGGCGTTGGAGCGGTTGGGGGTGCCGGCGATCTCGCTCACCGGGTCGCAGGCGGGGATACGCACCAGCAGCGTCCACCGCAGCGCGCGCATCGTGGACATCGTCCCGCAGCGGATCATCGACGAGCTGAAGCGCGGCCGGGTGGTGGTGGTCGCCGGCTTCCAGGGCGTCGACGAGGCCCTCGACATCACCACCCTCGGCCGGGGCGGGACCGACACCACCGCGGTCGCCCTGGCGGTGGAGCTGAGCGCCGAGCGCTGTGAGATCTACACGGACGTGGCCGGCGTGTACACCGCCGATCCGCGGGTCGAGCCGCGGGCCCGGCCCATCCCCGAGATCGCCTACCCGGAGATGCTAGAATTCGCCGCCGTCGGCGCCAAGGTCATGCATCCCCGCGCCGTCGAGATCGGCGAGACCTACGCGATGCCGATCGTGGTGCGCTCGACCTTCGAGGACCAGCCCGGCACCCTCATCTGCCAGCATCCCGCCATGGAAGATCGCCAGAAGATTCGCGGCATCGCCCACGACAGCGGTGTCGCCAAGGTCATCCTGACCCGGGTGCCCGACCGCCCCGGGATCGCCGCCGCGGTGTTCGGCGCCATCGGCAGGGCGGGCATCAATGTGGACATCATCGTCCAGAACGTGAGCCACGACGGGTTCACCGACCTCTCCTTCACCATCGCCGAGGAGGACCTCTCGCGGTCCCGCCCGGTGCTCGACGATGTGGCCCGCAGCGTCGGCGCCGAGCAGGTGGTGGCCGACACCGGCATCGCCACCGTCTCGGTGGTGGGCACCGCCTTCCTGGGCACACCCGGGATGTTCGCCCGGATCTTCGCGGCGCTCTCCGCCCAGGGCATCAACGTGGAGCAGATCACCACCAGCCAGATCCACGTCACCGTGATCATCGCCCGCGACCGGGTCGCCGACGCGGTGCGAGCGCTGCACGCGGAGTTCGAGCTGGAGAGCGACTAGCCGCTCATGGCCCTGAGCGTGGGCATCGTGGGGCTTCCCAACGCCGGCAAGTCGACGCTCTTCAACGCGCTGACCCGGGCCGGGGCGCAGGTGGGCAACTACCCCTTCACCACCATCGAGCCCAACACCGGGGTGGTGGCGGTGCCCGACGCCCGGCTGGAGAGGCTGGCGGCGATCTTCTCGCCACCCCGGGTGATCCCCACCACGGTGACCTTCACCGACATCGCCGGCCTGGTCCGGGGCGCCAGCCGGGGCGAGGGGCTGGGCAACCAGTTCCTCGGTCACATCCGCGAGTGCGATGCCATCGTGCTGGTGGCGCGGGGATTCGAGGACCCCGACGTCAGCCACGTCGAGGGTGCCGTGGACCCCACCCGGGACCTCGAGGTGGTGGAGCTGGAGCTCCAGCTGGCCGACCTGGAGACGCTGACCCGGCGGCTGGATCGAAGCGAGAGGACCGCCCGGCTCCAGAAGGAGAAGGCGACCGAGGCGATCGACACCCTGCGCCGTGCCCACGACCACCTCGACGCCGGCAGGCCGGTGCGCACCCTGCACCTCACGGAGGAGGAGCGCGGTCACCTCCACGACCTCTTCCTGCTCACCGCGCTGCCGCTCATCGTGGTGGTCAACGTCGGCGAGGCCGACGCCGGATCGTCACCATCCCCGCAGCTCGCCGAGCTGGCCCGGGACCATGGGGGTGACTGCCTCACCATCTCGGCTCGGATCGAGGCCGAGATCGTGGAGCTTCCCCCCGAGGATCGCGACGGCTTCCTCGCCTCCCTGGGGCTCCGCGAGCCGGGTCTCGACCGGCTGGCCCGAGACGCGTACGCGCTGCTCGACCTGATCACCTTCTTCACCGCGGGCGAGAAGGAGGTGCGAGCCTGGACCCTGCGCCGGGGCGGGACCGCCCTGGAGGCGGCGGGGGCGATCCACACCGACTTCGCCCGCGGCTTCATCCGCGCCGAGGTGGTCGACGCCGAGGAGCTCATCGCGGCCGGCTCGTACACCGCCGTCCGCGAGGCGGGGCGGCAGCGGCTGGAGGGAAGGGACTACGTGGTCCGCGACGGCGACGTCGTCCACTTCCGCTTCAATGTCTAGCCGCACCCTCGCCGTCGTGGGCGTCGGTCTGATCGGGGGCTCGATCGCCATGGCGGCGCGCCGCGCCGGATGGGTGGTGCTCGGTGTCGACACCGAGGACACCCTGGGGCGCGCCGCCGAGCTGGGCGCGATCGACCGCGGAACCACGCTCGCTGAAGCGGGTGCCGCCGACCTGGTCGTCCTCGCCGCGCCCGTCTCTCGGATCCCCGAGCTGCTCCGCGGGCTGGCGCCCACGGACGCCGTGGTCACCGACGTGGGCAGCGCCAAGGCCGCCGTGGTCCGGAGCGCCGCCGCGGCCGGCATCCGGCGCTTCGTCGGCGGGCATCCGATGGCGGGAAGCCAGCTGGCCGGGATCTCCAACGCCGGCCCCGACCTCTTCCGGGGCGCTCGTTACCTGCTCACCCCCACCGGGGACACCCTCCCCGACGCCTACGCGCTGGTGACCCAGTTCGTCCGGGACGACCTCGGGGCCACGCCCACGGCGGTCGACCCGGAGCGCCACGACCTCATGGTCGCCGCGCTCTCCCACCTCCCCCACCTGCTCGCCGTCGCCCTCCTCCAGGTCACCTCAGAGATCTCCCCCGACGCCCTCGTCCTCGCCGGTCCCTCCTTCCGCGACCTCACCCGGGTGGGAGCAGCCAGCCCCGCTCTCTGGGCGGACATCCTGGCGGAGAACGCGGGCGCCGTCCGCGAGGTCCTGGTCTCCTTCACCGAGGCGATGCGCCGGCTCGACGAGGACATCGCCGACCGTCCCTCCATCGAGCGCCACTTCGAGGCGGCGGGCGCCGCCTACCGGGCCGTGGGTGGGATCCTCATCGAGCGGAGCGGGCGCAACGCGGACATCGCCGTGCTGGTCGAGAACCGCCCCCGGGTGCTGGCCCAGGTGACCACCCTGATGGGGTCGAGCGACATCAACATCCTCGACCTCTACATGCAGCACTCCGACACCCGGCACGCCGCCCTGGTGCTGACCCTCGACGCCGCCTCCGTCGAGCGAGCCCTCGACCTCCTCCACGCGGCGGGCTTCCACGCCGAGGCGCTGGCGACGGGCTGAGTGGGGGACGCTGACCGGGTGCGCCGCCCGGCGGGCGTCCCCGGCTATCCCGAGGAGGGCTCCGACGCGAGGCGGAGTTCCCGGGAGGCTCGGGTGGTGACGACCTCCCGGCGGTTGAAGAGGTTGAGCGCGGTCACGGCGGCGACCAGCAGCACGGCGCCCAGCACCTCGAGCGGCTGCAGGGGCATGGCGTAGCCGACCGGGGCCGGCAGCGAGAGGATCAGGAAGAAGGCGGCCGGGTAACCGAGCTCGGCGACGCTGGAGATGGAGGCGGGGGTGCTGGAGAGCGCTCGGTAGTACAGCACCATGGCGACGAGACCGGGGACCAGGGCGATGCCGAGGAAGCTGGGCAGCTGGCTCCACGCGTACTGGTGGTGGGCGGCGGCGGGGTCGGTGAGCATCAGGGCCAGCAGGAAGGGCAGCGCCAGGGTGAACCGCATCGCCGTGGTGGTGGTGAAGGAGACGCCACCCAGGGCGTAGCGGCCCAGGACGGTCCCCGCCGCCCACAGGACCACGGCACCGACGACGAAGGCGGCGGCGATCAGCTGGCCCCGCGGAGCGACGGCGTTGGTGGAGAAGACGATGAGCGCCGCTCCGCCGAGGGCGACCGCGGCCAGCGGCCAGAACCGCCTCTTGCGCCGCTCGCCCAGGAAGATCCAGGCCATGCCCATCCCGAACACGGGCTGGAGCAGGTAGAGGAGGTAGACCTCGGAGAGCACGCCCGCGCTGGTGCCGGCATGGGTGAGCGAGGCGGTGAAGAGGACCGTGGCGAAGGCCTGCGGACCGGCCGCGATCACGACCACGGCCAGCCAGGCCCGCCAGGAGGCATGGCGCATCTCACGTACCACGCGTGGCGCCAGGGGAAGCAGGCAGAGGCTGACGATCAGGCTCTCGATCAGGACGATCTGGCTGGCGGAGAGCTGCCGGGCGAGGGCGGGCCGGAAGTACGCGTCCGTGGCCCAGAGCGCGGCGGCGACAGCGATGACCAGGGCCGAGTAGCGGTCTATCAGCCCGGTGCGCCGCGCGGGTGGTGGCTGCACGCTCATCCGGCATCGGAGGGTATCAGCCACGCAGGTCGAGGCGCCGTGGGCCCGAGGGCCCTCGTCACCTCGCTCCGTCTCCCCTGGTACCCTTCGGGGCTGGACCATGGCCAAGAAGACGCGGAAGCAGAAGCAGCGCAGCGCCGGCCGTCACCCGGCCGGGGCGGCGCATCAGCTGACGGCGCCGGCCGCCCGGACGGCCCCCGGCTCGGTCGGCTCCGCGGCGCCCGCGACCAGCCTCCGGCCGCCGATGCAGCCCGGGCATCTCGGCGCGCCCCCCGCGGAACTGCAGGGAGGGGAGGGGGGCCGGCGTCGCGTCGGACGGGTCGGCCCGGTCGCCGTGGCGGAGCAGGCGACGGGCCGCCAGCAGCGCGCGCCGCTCCGGAGCGCACGCTTCGGCACCGCGGCGGCGATGGTCGAGCCCCTCGACTCGGACGACCCGGCGATCCCCTTCGACCGGGTCCCCTACGTCCCCTCCGACCTCCGCCGGGTGGCCCTGATCGCCACCGCGATGGTGGTCCTCATCCTCATCGCCTGGGCCATCGTCAGCAACGTCGTCCACTGAGCGGAGGACTGCGCGGATGCGGGTGATCCTCTACACCGGGAAGGGCGGGGTGGGCAAGACGACGGTGGCCGCCGCCACCGCGGTCCGCTGCGCCGAGCTGGGACAGCGGACCCTGGTGATCAGCACCGACGCCGCCCACAGCCTCGGCAACTCCCTCGACAGCGCCATCGGGGAGGACCCGCAGCCGGTGGCCCCCAACCTCTGGGCCCAGGAGGTCAACGCCCTCCATCAACTGGAGAGCCACTGGGACAGGATCCGCCTCTACCTCAGCTCCCTCTTCTCCTCCCAGGGGGTCGACGACATCGTCGCCGAGGAGCTGGCCTCCCCGCCCGGCATGGAGGAGGTGGCCGCCCTGATGCAGATACGCAACCACCGGGCGGAGGGCAGGTACGACACGCTCATCGTCGACTGCGCGCCCACCGGCGAGACCCTGCAGCTGCTCGCCTTCCCCGACGTGGCGCGCTGGTACCTGCAACGGCTCTTCCCGGCCTCTCGCGCGGTGATGAAGGTCGCCCGCCCGGTCGTGCAGCCCTTCGTCTCCATCCCCCTGCCCCCCGACGACGTCTTCGTCCACATCCGCAAGCTGCTGGTCGACCTGGAGGGCATGAAGAGCATCCTCGGCGACCCCAAGACCTGCACCGTGCGGCTGGTCCTCAACCTCGAGAAGATGGTGCTCAAGGAGGCGCAGCGCGCCTTCACCTACCTCAGCCTCTACGACTACCTCACCGACCTGGTGGTGGTGAACCGCGTCCTCCCGCCCGAGGTCACCGACGCCTACTTCGCCTCCTGGCGCGCCATCCAGAGCCGCTACGACGCCTCCGTGGAGTCGCTCTTCGACCCCATCCCCATCCGCCGCTCCAAGCTCTTCGACCACGAGATCGTCGGCCTCGAGGGGCTGAGGGAGCTGGCGGGGGTGCTCTTCGGCGACGAGGATCCGGCTCGCGTCTACTACCACGCGGTGCCTCAGCGGTTGCGCAAGGTGAACGGGCGCTACGAGCTGCAGCTCCAGCTCCCCTTCATCTCCAAGGAGGACGTCGACGTCAGCCACCTGGAGGGGGAGCTGTTCGTCACCGTCGGCGCCTACAAGCGGGAGATCTCCCTGCCCCGCATCCTCAACGGGAAGACCGTCAGCAAGGCGAGGCTCGACGACGGCCTGCTGCGGGTCACGTTCACGGACAGCCGGACATGAGCGACGGCGCTCGGAGGGATTCAGAGAATGGCTGAAAGCATCGGCGGCATCCCGCTGCGGTTCTTCGAGGAAGCCGCCCGCCAGCTCGGCAAGGTGGTGCCGCCGGACGCGGCCACCCACTTCCTCAACGCCCAGCGCGAGGTGGTGCTCGGGCTCACCGCGCTGCTCGAGGCGCGCAACCAGGCGCCGGCGACCCCCGGGCGGCGGCGGCGCGCCCCCGCCGCGGCCCCGCGGGCCAGGCGACCCCGCCGCGTCCCCGTCGATTGACGGGGCCAGGGCGCCACGGCCGCCGGGACGGCTCGTCCTCGGCGGACGCGAGCGCCGACGTCCCCGTGAGCGGGGGGGAGACCTCGGCCAGCCGGTTCGCTCGCATCCTCTTCCATGACCGCCCCCCCCGTCACCGGCTCGCCTCCGTGGCCGTCGGGGCCGATGCCTGGCCGGTGGGCGGGGCCCAGCTCGCCGTCCTCGATCGCGGGCGCGTGCTCCTCCAGTTCCGCCCCTGGCCCCCCGGATGGGAGCTGCCCGGGGGCCACTGCGAGCCCGGCGAGGATCCCGCCGACACCGCCCGCCGGGAGGCCGAGGAAGAGACCGGCCACACCTTCCGGGCCCTCGGCCTGGTCGGCGTCTACTCGTGGCAGGGGCTGCGCGCCGCGGGGGACGCGGTCTACCTCGGCGAGATCAGCGGGGGGAGGCCGCGCCGCAGCATCGAGGCCTGGGCGATCCGCCTCTTCGATCCGGACCAGCTGCCCGCAACCCTCTTCCCCTGGTGCCGGGAGCGGATCCTCGACGCGGTCGCCAGCAGCCGCGGCGCGGCCCCGGTCCACCGCGTCCAGCCGGTGACCATGCGTCAGGTGATGGGCTTCGGGACCAACTGGATGCGCAGCCCGGCCGACGCTCTCGTGCGGCGCCGGCGACCGCCCCGGCCGGGCACGTGATCGCCGGCGCCGGGGTCGATCCCTCCTCACCGGGGGACGCCCGGCCATGACCGCCCTGCTCTTTGTCGGCGCCCTGGCGCTGATAGCGGTCGCCGCGGAGCTGTTCACCAACGCGGTGGAGTGGGCCGGGCATCTGCTCCATCTCGGGGCCGGCGCGACCGGCAGCCTGCTCGCCGCCGTGGGCACCGCCCTCCCCGAGACCATGGTGGTGATCGTGGCCCTGCTGGGGCGGGCCTCCGACTCGGACAGGATCGCGATCGGGGCGGTGCTCGGCTCGTCGTTCCTGCTCCTCACCCTCGGTGGGGCGGTGACCGGGCTGGCCCTGCTCAGCCGCTCCGGGGCTCGCCACCTCCGCGTCGAGCCAGCCCGGGTACGCCGCGACCTCGGCGTCTTCCTCTCCGCCTTCGGCTGCGCGGTGGCGTCGACCCTGCTCTCGCGACCGGAGCGGGTGGTGGTCGGGGTGCTCCTGCTCCTCCTCTACGCGGGGTACGCGCGCGCGTCGCTGGAGGCCGCGAAGCCCGGCGCGGAATCGCCGGAGCCCCTGCACTTCGTCCGCTGGCGGGCGGGCACGCCCCCGGGATCGGTGGTCACCCTCCAGCTCCTCGCCGGCACGGTCCTGCTGGCGGTCGGCTCCGAGCTCTTCGTCGGCGCCATCCACTCCGCCTCGAGCAGCCTGGGTTGGAACCCCCTGATCCTGGCGGTGATCGCCGTCCCGTTCGCCACCGAGCTGCCCGAGACGCTCAACAGCGTGCTCTGGATCAGGAGCGGCGATGACGGCCTGGCCATCGGCAACATCGCCGGGGCGGCGGCCTTCCAGGCCTGCGTCCTCGGATTCGTGGGCATCACCTTCACCACCTGGCAGCTCGGCACGGCCGGGCTCCTCAGCGCCGGCTGCGCCTTCGCGACCGGCCTCTACCTGATCGGGCTGATGCGTGACGGCCGCGCCCACGGGGCCTGGCTGCTGGTGGCGGCGCTCCCCTGGCTGGCCTACGTCACCGCGGAGCTGGCCACCGCCGGCCATCTGGGCTGATCCGGGGAGGCGGCGGCCCGCCGGACGCGGCTGGGCCCCGGACCCTCAGCTGACCGGAGGGAGCGGAGCCGGGCTCAGTGACCGTGGCCCCCCGGGCCCGGACCGGACCTCCCCCCCACGGAGCCGGGCCCGACGCTGTGCGAGGACGGGTGGCTGTCGCCGCCCGAGGCCGGGTCGTGGCCTCCGGTGCCGCTCCCGCCCGAGGAGCTGGTCCCCCGATCGCTGAAGGACACGGGGCCGGCGATGCCGACGTGGACCGCGGTCAGGCTCGGAGCGCCGGAGGAGAGGTGGCCGACCGCCCACGGCGACGGTGGCGCCATCGGGTGGTGGGGCGAGAGGGAGATGACGACGACGGTGCCGGCGTCGACGGTGTCGGTTCCGGCCGAGGTCCCGTACACGACCACCACGTCACCGACGGAGACGTCGCCATAGCCGGGCGAGCTCACTCCATGATCCCGGTAGACGGTCGACCCGGAGAGGTCGACGGTCCAGGTCTGATGGTTGCGGGCGGTGATCGTGAAGCTCCCGGTGGCGCTGGTGGGCGCGGTGGCGACGGTGCCCTGGACCACCGGCCGCTGGATGATGACCACGCTGCTGGCGCTGACGACGTCGGTCCCCGCGCTGGTCCCGTACACCACCACCTCGTCGCCCACCCCGATGGCGGAGAAGCCGGGCGAGGTGACCCCGCGCTCGGTGTAGCCGGTCGACCCGGTGAGGTCGACGGTCAAGGTCCGGGCCTTCCAGGCCGTGACCGTGAAGCTCCCCGTGGCGCTGGTGGGCGCGGTGGCCACCGTCCCCACCACTGCCGCGCGCACCATGATCGACACCGCGCTGGCGCTCACCGTGTCGGTCCCGGTGGAGCTCCCGAAGACCACCACGCCGTCGCCCACGGCCACGCTCGAGTATGTCGGCGACGCCACCCCGCGCTCGGTGTAGCTGGTCGACCCGGTGAGGTCGACGGTCCAGGTCGTCCCCCCGTGGGCTGTGACCGTGAAGCTGCCGGTGGCGCCGCTCGGGGCGGTGGCCACCGTGCCGACCACCACCGGCCTCTGGACCAGCCACACGCTGGTGGCGTCGACGGTGTCCGAGCCGGCGGATGTCCCGTCGACCGCGGCCTCATCGCCGACGGCGACGCTGGAGTAGCCGAGCGAGCTGACCCCCGGCTCGGCGTAGGTGGTCGAGGTGGAGAGGTCGACGGTCCAGGTGGTGCCCCCGTGGGCGAGGAGGGTGAAGCTGCCGGTGGCGCTCGACGGAGCAGAGCTCACCGTCCCCGAGACGAGCGGCGGCGAGGACGGGGATCCGAACCCGGGGCCCCAGTGGTCCCAGGGCACGGCGCCGACACCGACGGCCCCGCCCACCAGCAGGCCGAGCGCCATCCCGGCGCCCACGACTCCCCTGACCACCGCGCCGCCCGGGAGGGCACGTCGCGCCACGCGCAGGGGCGAGGCGCCGGAGCTCGTGTGGATGCTCATGGGACCTTCTCCTCCTGGAACGCCGGCACGCCCCCCCGGCGCACGGCCCACGAGATCGGTTGTCGATCGAGGTTCTCGACCGCCAGGTTAGCCGAGGCGTACCGCCCGTGTCACCAGCCCGTCATCAGGCTGTCACGTGGCACGATCGGGCGGCGATGGCAGCGGATCCCGACGCCTACACCCACGGACACCAGGAAGCGGTGCTCCGGGCGCATCGCTGGCGGACCGCGGAGAACTCGGCCGCCTACCTCCTGCCCCATCTCCGCCCGGGGATGCGCCTGCTCGACATCGGCTGCGGGCCGGGGACGCTCACCGCCGACCTGGCCGCGCGGGTCGCCCCCGGGGAGGCTCTCGCCATCGACGTCGCGCCCGAGGTGGTCGCCGAAGCGGAGGCCCACGCTCGGAGGAGCGGTGCCGGGAACCTCACCTTTCAGGTCGGGGACTTCCGCTCCGCCGGGCTGGCGGAGGCGGGGTTCGACGTGGTCCACGCCCACCAGGTGCTCCAGCACCTCCGCGACCCGGTGGGTGCCCTGGGTGCCATGCGCCGGCTGCTCCGCCCCGGGGGAGTGGCCGCGGCCCGTGACGGCGACTACTCGGCGATGGCCTGGTGGCCGGCGGAGGACCGGCTCGACCGCTGGCGTGAGATCTACCTGGCGGTCACCCGGCGCAACGGCGCCGAGGCCGACGCCGGGCGGCGGCTGCTGAGCTGGGCTCGGGAGGCGGGGTTCCCGGACGTCGTGTACTCGACGTCGAACTGGACGTTCGCCACCTCGGAGGACCGCCGCTGGTGGTCGGAGCTGTGGGCCGAGCGCACCACCTCGTCGGACCTCGGCCGGCAGGCGATCGAGTACGGGATCGCGACGGCGGCGGAGCTGGCCGAGGTCGCCGCCGGCTGGCGGGCCTGGGGGACGGCCCGGGATGGCGTCTTCATCGTGGTCTGCGGGGAGATCCTCGCCCGCGGCTGACCGTCCGGGTGCTGGGGCGCAGCTCGCGCACGGTGGGGCCGCGAGCGCCGCGCCGGCGCACCCTCGGGCCGGTGCCGGATCGGATACAGTCGCGCCCGATGGCGAGCGTGCAGGCAACCGGGATGTCCGGGGCCCCGCACCGTCCGGCGGTGAGCAGCGGTCGGGCACCCGCCGTGGTCGCGGCCGGGCTCGGCAAACGGTTCGGAGCCCTCAGGGCGGTCGACGACCTCAGCTTCACCGTCGAGCCCGGTTCGGTGACGGGATTCCTCGGCCCCAACGGCGCCGGCAAGACCACCACGCTGCGGCTGCTCCTCGGCCTGGCCGCGCCGACCACCGGGGTCGGCACCATCGGGGGTCGACGCTATGCCGACCTCGTCGACCCGGCCCGCACCGTGGGCGCCGTTCTCGAGGCGACCAGCTTCGTCCCCGGCCGCACCGCGCGCAACCACCTCCGTGTCTTCTGCGCCGCCGCCGGCATCGACGATCGGCGTGCCGACGAGCTGCTCGCCCTGGTCGGTCTGGCGAGCGCCGCGCGGATGCCGGTGGGCGGATTCTCCCTGGGGATGCGTCAGCGACTCAGCCTGGCCACCGCCCTGATCGGCGACCCCCGGGTGCTCATCCTCGACGAGCCTGCCAACGGTCTCGACCCACAGGGCATGGCGTGGCTGCGACAGCTGCTGCGCCGGATGGCCGACGCCGAGGGCCGCGCCGTGCTCATCTCCAGCCACGTGCTCTCCGAGGTGGAGCAGGTCGTCGACCGGGTGGTGATCGTCGCACGCGGGCGGCTCGTCTACGACGGCACTCTCCACGACCTCGCGGCGGGGCGCGAGCTGGTGGTCCTCCGCAGCCCGGAGGTGGACGTCGCCCGGACTGCCCTGGCCGCCGTGGGAGCGCAGGTCACCGACCGGGACGACGGGTCGGTCGCGGTGACCGGGCTCGCGATCGGCGCGGTCGGGCACGCATGCTGGCAGGCCGGCGTCGAGGTGCACGAGCTGCGCAGCGAGGGCTCGACCCTGGAGCAGCGCTTCCTCGCCCTGACCTCCGACCCTCTCCCCTCCGGCCTTCCACGATGAGAAACCTGGTCCGCTCAGAGTGGCGCAAGCTCATGACCACCCAGCTGTGGTGGCCGCTGCTGGTCGCTGCGGTGGCGATCTCGGCGCTGGAGGCCGCGGCCGAGATCGGTGCTTCGACCAGCACGATGGGGGGAGGGCCTCCGGGGGCTCCTCCGCCACCCAACCCGCTCCTCGATCCCGCCCACCAGCGGTCGCTCGCCACTGCGGGGGCGATCGCGGGGATCTTCGCGCTCGTCGTGGGGATCGTCATGGTCACCAGCGAGTTCCGCCACCTCACCTCTCGACCGACCTTCCTGATCGAGCCGCGGCGCCGCCGGGTGATCGGCGCCAAGCTGGTGGTCGCCGCCCTGGTCGGGGCCCTCTATGCGATCGCGAGCGCGATGGCCGTCGCGGCGGTGATGGCCCTCTGGCTGGGGGCCGAGGGCATCTCCATCGGATGGATCGGCCAGGGCGTGGTCGGAAGCCTGGCCAGATCGATGCTCGCCGTGGTGATCTACGCGGTCGTCGGCGTCGGTGTCGGCACCCTGGTGCGCAACCAGCTCGCCGCGGTGATCGGCGGTCTCGGGTTCTTCCTGGTCGCCGAGACCCTCATCGCGGCGATCCCCGGCGTTCAGAGGGTGTACCCGCTCCTCCCCGGGCCGGCCTCGGATGCCCTGGTCGGCTCGCCGCTCCCCAGCGTCGGCGGCCCCAGCCTGACCCCGTGGGAGGGGGGCCTGCTGTTCGCCGCGTGGGCCCTGGGGCTCGCCCTCTGTGCCGGGGTGACCACGCTGCGCCGCGACATCCCGTAGGGGGATGCCGTGGGGCGGCAGGCGGCTCAGCGCCGCCCCAGCCCCACCAGGCGCTCGATCACCTCCTCCGGCCGGCGGAGGAGGACCGTCCCGTTGGAGCTCTCGGCCAGGGGGTCGAGGAGCGGCGGTCCCCATGCGGCCATCCACACGGTGACGCCGGCGCGGAGGCCCGCCTCCAGGTCGAGCTGGTTGTCCCCCACGAAGACCGCCCGGCCGGGGGCCACGCCGAGCCGGGCCAGTGCCAGCAGCAGCCCCTCGGGGCTGGGTTTGGGCTCGCCGACGTCGTCGAGCCCGATCACGACCGGGAAGTGCCGGCCGAGACCGGTCGCCGCCAGGCTCCGTTCGAGCTCCACGACCCGCCGCGAGGAGACCACGCCGAGGCGGAGGCGCAGCCGACCCAGCTCCTCGACGACGCGGAGCACCCCGGGGAAGCGCGCGGGCTGCACCTGGCGTTCGAAGAGAGCGAGGACCTCGGAGACCCGGCCGGGCCAGGCGAGCTCGATGCGCCGGGCGAGAGGTTCGCCATCGTGACCCCAGAAGATGGCGGCACCGGGTGCCGCGCTGGGGTCCTCCTCGACCAGCTGGGCGACCGCGCTCTCGTCGGCGGACCGGCTGGCCACCAGCGTGCCGTCGTAGTCGAAGACCACGGCGTCGACGGAGCGCTCCGGCGGGGCGGGCCGCCCGGACCCCGTGGTCGCCGTCAGTGGAAGAGGAGCATCGCGGCGCCGGCGCCGACGATGAGGGGGGCTCCGACGCAGGCGGCGATCATCTGCACGGAGTCCGTCTCCCGGGGCCACCACTGATGGGGGACGGCGCGGTTGATCGGTACTCGAGCCCGCCGCCGCCGCGCCGGCTGGCCGAGGACCACGGTGCAGGCGAGGCAGAAGAGGGAGGCGAGGAGGGCATAGTCGGCGGTCTGCGTGGCGGCGTGGGTGGCCCCGGCGCGCCACAGGAGTGCCACGACGGTGAACGTCGCCAGGCCCAGGGCGGCTCCGAGCAGCGCACCGAGAAGGGGGGCGGCAAGGCTGAGGCGTGGCTCGCGCTGGACCGGCATGATGCGGCTCAGCGTACCACCCGGTGACGATCCGGCAAGGAGGCTCCGCGACCGCCTGCTCCGTCACACCGAGGCCGTCGGAATGACGATCTGCAACGAAGCTGGCACGCAGGTTGACCGGATCGTTGCAGGCGCCTAATCTCAGATCGCACCGCTAGGAGCGGGGCACGTCCCCCCACCGATCCCACCCAACGTCCCAGCAGGAAGACCCCCATGCCCCCATCCTCCCGGATCGCCCTCGCGGCCCTCGGCGCCACTGCCGTCGCGGTCGCACCCGCCGCGGTGATGGCGTCCACCTACGTGGTGCGCCCGGGCGACACGCTGAGCGGGATCGCCCTGCGCCATGGCTCCTCCGTCCAGGCCATCGTCGACGCCAACCGCCTGGCCGACCTCGCTCCGCTGCGGGTCGGACAGCTGCTGGAGATCCCCGACCCCACCCGCAGCCTGCCCTCCTATGTGGCCGGCAGCGAGGACCTCGACGCCTGCACCATCGCGTCGGGCGAGACCCTGTGGATCATCTCGCGGCGTTACGGCGTGGACCCCACGGCCCTGGCGCGCGCCAACGGGCTGAACGTCAACGCCCTGCTGCCCGCCGGCGCCCAGATCCAGGTCCCGGGCCGGCTGGTCCGGGTGAGCGCCCTGCTCGCCCACGTCGCCCAGCAGGTGCAGGTGCAACCGGGGCTCGTCAAAGCCGTGGCATGGATGGAATCGGGATGGCGCCAGGACCTCACCTCCCCCACCGGGGCGGTGGGACTGATGCAGATCGAGCCCTACACCGGAGAGTGGGTCTCCCAGTTCCTCGCCCACCGCGCCCTCAACGTCCGGACCGCCGAGGACAACGTGACGGCCGGCGCGCTCCTTCTCGGCCATCTGCTCTGGATGCACGAGGGGGACACCGCCCGGGCCCTGGCCGCCTACTACCAGGGCGACGCCAGCATCGGTGAGCACGGGCTCTTCCTCGACACCCAGCAGTACCAGCGGGCGGTTATCGAACTCATCGCGTCGGAGTAGAGGGCCGGACCCGACCGCCGGGCGGGCTTCTCCACAGGCTTGTGCACAAAACCCACAAGGCGGGGTGAGCTTGGCGGGAAAGGTGCGTGCGGCACCTACCGCCGGCTGATCTCCCCCACCGGCAGCGAGAGGCAGCGCACCCCACCGCCGGCCTTGATGAACTCGCCCATGGGGAGGCCGAGGCCCCGGTAGCCCGCCTCGCGGAGGGGCCCGGCGAGGCCCTCCACCGGGGTCGAGGAGACCACCACGTCGCCGACCGGCATGGCGTTGCAGACGAAGCCCTGAGCCAGGTCGTCGGGGACCTCGATGACCCGCGGGGCGAGGCGCCGCACCAGCGCCAGCGAGTCCGGCGAGAACGCCGCCGGCGCGATCAGGAGGGTGCGGGAGTCGAGCGGACAGAAGCAGGTGTCGAGGTGGTAGAAGCGGGGGTCCACCAGCTCGACGGCGACGGCGTCGACGCCGAGCGCTCGAGCCACCGCCGGGATCGCCGCCCGGTCGCTGCGGAACCCGTGACCGCAGATCAGGGTGTCGCCGAGGAAGAGCGCATCGCCAGCGCCCTCGAAGGCGAGATCGCCGGTGTCGAGGGCCGGCAGCCCCCAGCTGTCGAAGAGGTCCCGCCAATGGCTCTCCTCCCCGCGCCTCTCTGCGTGGCGAAAACGGCTGAGCACCACCCGGCCGGCGTGGACCACCCCCGCGTTGGCGGTGAAGACCATGTCGGGAAGCCCGGCGACGGGGTCGGCGAGCACCACCTCGACGCCCAGATCGGCATAGGTGGAGCGGAGCCCCTCCCACTGCCGCTGGGCGCGCCGGCGATCCACCGGGCTGCCCACGTGCATCCAGGGGTTGATCTCGTACTCGATCCCGTAGTGGGACGGGGGGCACATCAGGATGGGCATCGCCGATGCCTCGTCGGGACGGGCCGATCGCGACCAGGGCGGGGAGCTCCCGTCAACCGCTGCCCCGATGATCGCACAGGCCCCGCTCGCCCGAGCGGGCCGGGCTCACCCCGTGGCGGGCGGCGGCATCTCCAGGGGGAGGGCCGCCAGCACCGTGGGACGGAAGCCGGCGCCCGCCACGGGGCGGCCGGGTGGCGGGGGCACGGGGTCGCGGCGGATGCACCAGGTGGGGTCGACGTCGTCCCGCAGGGTGACCACCTCCGGCTGCCGGAGGCTCCCGTCCGCACCCCGGCCGCGGTGGTCGACGGTGGCGATGACCGGCGAGCGCATCCGTCCGCCGGGGGCCGCCCACCTCCAGAGGGTCGAGGTCTCGGCGATCTCCGCCCTCCCCGCGTCCACCAGCCGGGAGCCCAGGTGCTCGGCGAGCTGGAGGCGGCGGCGGCGGGTCGAGCCGAGCACCCTCTCGGCTCCCACCACGACGCAGTTGGCACGCCCCCGCAGCGCGATGCGGAGCCGGTCCGGCGATGCCACCCCGGGGCGATAGGGGGCGCTCCCGCGCCGGGCCAGGAGGGCCGGGAGGTGCCGGGGAGCGGCGGCCTCGGCGAGGGCCTCCCCCTGTCCGGGAACCCAGTCGGGCACCTGGATCCGCTGGTCGGGCAGGACGAGGCTGCGGAGCAGGTCGAGGCGGCGGTCCAGGCCGAGGCCCATGGTCTCCCGGCCGTCGAGGTGGAGGATGTCGATGGCGAGATAGACGGCGGGCAGACGCTGCTGGGCCGCGGGCCCGAGGGCCATCCGCTCCCCCAGCGCCGCGAGGTCCGGGCAGCCGGAGGGGTCGAGCACGGCGACCACCCCGTCGAGCACCACCGAGCGCGGGGGCAGGGTGGCGGCCGCGGCCATGATCTCCGGGTAACGCGCGCTGACGTCGCTGAGGGTCTCGCTCTGCAGGTGGACGCCGCCGGACGAGGCGAAGAGGAGGGTGCGCGCCCCGTCCCAGTCGATCGAGAAGCGGAAGTCCGGGTCGTCGAAAGCCCCCGCGCAGGGGACCGAGAACTCCGGCAGGACGCGCCCGGGCAGCGCCGGCGGGACGGGAAGCCGGAGCGGCAGGGGCGGATCGGCGCTGTGAGCGTGCCGGCCCCGGTCCGCGGACGGGCCCACGTCGGTCAGGAGGCCCGGCGGCGGCGACCGGAGGCGGCGACCCGCGCCGGCAGCTCCACCTCGGCGTCGGCGGCCTGGCGGTTGCGGGCCGCGGCCTCGACCGACGCCCGGAGCGCCGCCATGAGGTCGGTGACCTGGGCGATCGCCGGCGCGGGGGCGTGCTCGGCCGGCCGGTCGCCGAGCTTGGCCTCGACCATGCGGACGACGGCGTCGCGGTAGTCGTCGCGGTGACGAGCGGGGTCGAAGTGGGCGGCGAGGTTGTCGATGAGCATCACCGCCATCTCGAGCTCGCGGGCGTGGACGTCGACGTCGGCCTCGGGGAGGCTGAGCTCCCCGGCGTCCCGGATCTCGTCCGGCCAGTGGAGGGTGTTGAGCAGGATCGCGCGCTCGTGGAGTGCCAGCCGGCAGAGCTGCTCGCGCTCGCGCATCGCGACCTTGCCCACCGCGACCCTGCCGGTCTTCTCCAGGGCCATCTTGAGGAGCTGGTACGGCTTGACCCCCACCGGCTCGGGCTCGAGGTAGTAGGCACCCTTGACGTAGACCCCGGCGTCGATCTCGGCGTCATCGCAGAACTCGAGGATCTCGATGGTGTGGGTGGTGCTCAGGGGGAGGTTGTCCAGCTCCTCGTCCTCCACCCGCACGTACTCGTCCTTGGCGACCTCGAAGCCGCGCACCGCGTCGTTCCATCCGACCTCACGGTCCTCGACCGGACACCAGCGCTTGTTGCGCAGGGGCGAGCCGTCCCGGGGACAGAGGAGCCGGAAGGAGACTCCCTTGGACTCGTTGGCGAGGTACATGCGCACCGGGATGGCGACCATGCCGAAGCTGATGGCGCCCCGCCACATCGACCTGGGCATCGACCGAGTATATGCGGGAGCCCCCGAAAGTGGTGCCCGCGGGTCAGGGTTCCCCGAGCGTCACCACTGCCGGCGGGTGGCCGGCGAGCTGCCGAGCAGGTCGAAGCCGGGGTCCTCGATAGGGAAGAATGCGGACTCCACCGCCACCCGGCCGGGGCCGATGCATCGCAGCCAGAGGTAGCGGTTCCCCCATGACCGCCAGGACTTCCAGGTGCCACCCGGGTGCTCGAAGTGGAGCTGCGTCGACACCGAGAGATCCTTGTAGAGGAGCGCTGTGGGCTTGATGAGGATGGTCTCACCGGGCCCGAGGCGGCGGACGAAGGCGTTGCCCTTGGCGTGGAGGAGGACCAGCCCCGGAGCCTGGGGCGCGGTGAACCGGTCCAGGAACTGGCCCATCGGGAAATGGGTCTCCTGCTCGTCCCGGCCCTTCTGGGTCATGAACCAGATCCCGCTCATCGTGAAGTCGTAGGCGGTGGCCCCGCTGGCGATCAGCATGGTGTGCTCGCGGACGTCGACCCCACTGCCCACCTGGATCGGCAGGGCCACGATCTCCCCGGCCGCGTCATGGCTGAAGGCGATGTGTCCCTTGCCGCTCGCCTGGAGCATGACCAGCGGTATCCCCGCGAGCATCCGCGAGAAGCCGCCGCGCATCCGCATGGTGCCGACGGTCACCCCGTCGTCGCGGTAGAGGAGGGTGTGGTGCATGAAGTAGACGGACTCGCCGCCGTCGAGAGCCACGTCCGCCACCGGGACCACGGCCCCCTCGATCTGGCAGGTGGACTGGCCGAACTGGATCCGCGCCATGTCCTTGACCGCGGGAAGCTGGGTCCAGCCCGAGGTGTCCTGGATGGCCCGGACGTCGACGGGAGCGCCGCACGACGGGCAGCTCGCCCCCGGGTTCTGGCTGACCATCGAACACCAGGGGCAGCTGTAGGAGCCAGGCGGAGCCGGCGCCTGAGCCGGCGGCTGGGCCATGGACGGCGGCGGCGGCGCAGCGAAGGAGGTGCCGGGCGGCACCTGCTGCGGCGGGAAGGGTCCCCCGAAGCCCGGCATCTGCGAGAAGTCGGGTATGGGGAGGCCGAAGCGTCCCCGACGGAACGGCACGGGCATGCCCGGTTGCGGGCGCCACCCTGGAGCGCCGGCGGGCGGACCGCCCGGTGGCGGGCCACCCGGTGGCGGGCCACCCGGCTGGGCCGGGTTGGCGGGGGAGTCGAAGTTGGGGGAGCCCTGGCCCGGCTGGGGCGGGTTCGCGGGAGAGCCGAACGGACCGGGACCGGGCGGCGGAGAAGGGGGGTTGGAGGCCATCTCGCGCTACTCGGTGTTGTGGTGGACGTACATCGACTGGATGCCGAGCCGCCCCGGCCCGGTCATCCGGACCATGTGCATGCCGGTCCCGCCGAACATCCCGGTCGAGAGCTTCTGGGTCTCGACCGCCATCTGTACCGCCGAGTCCTTGTAGAGGTAGGCACCCGGCTCGAGCAGGATCGATTGCCCGGCCGCGAGCTGGCGCTCGAAGACGTTGCCGTAGCCGTGGAGGATGAGCAGCCCAGGCTGGCCGGCGGTCACGAACCGGTCCATGAACATCCCCTGCCCCGCGAAGAGGGCGGTGCGCAGCCCCTGGATCCGGACGTACGAGTACTGGACGGTGTGCGAGCCGAGCAGGAAGGAGTGCTCGCGCGCGTCCAGCTCCATCCCCGGCTGGAGGGGCAGCACGACCAGCTCGCCGGTCTGGTCGCGGGAGAAGGCGATCCGCCCGGGGCCGCGGGCGGTGGTGACGATGTGGGGCATCCCGGCGAAGGAGCGCTTCACCATCCCCGGGAGAGCCATCACGCTGACCGGAACGGATTCGTCCTTCCAGAGCATCACGTGGTGCTCGAAGAAGACACCATCCTCGGGGGTGAGGGTGATCTCCGCGACCGGAACCAACTCCCCCTCCACCTGGCAGGCGGAGGTGCCGAAGTGGAACTCGGTCATGTCGCGCAGGCGGGGAGCCTCCCGCCAGCCCGAGTCGGACACCAGGTTGCGCACGTCGAGCGGCGCACCACAGACGGTGCACGTCTGGGCCCCTGCCGGGCTCTGCCCGTGGCACCACTGGCACTCGATGCGCTGGCCAACAGCTTCCATGGCGGCGGTCCTCCTCTCTTCGGGCAGAGACATCGTACCCGGCCGGCCGGCGGCGCGTGGGGCGCTCCCGACCGCCTGGCGGACGTCCGGTCCGGCGTCAGCCCGCCGGCGGCTCTGGTGCGGCGGGGGCCGGTGGTGCTTCCGCGGCTGCGGGTGCAGGGGCGGCGCCGACCACCTGGCCGCACCCGGCACAGAAGCGCGCCCCGGCGGGCAGCTCGGCCCCGCAGCCGGTGCAGTGCGCCACCCCGATCGGCGAGCCGCAGCTGGCGCAGAACTTGCCTCCGGCCGGGGTGGCCGCATGGCACTGCGGGCACGGGACGGTGCCCGCGGCGGGCGCGGCTGCCGCGGGGGCGGGCTGCCCGTAGCCGCCGCCACCACCGGGGAAACCGGGCCCCGGCGGCGGAGCCGCCTGGACCGGCTGCGCCATCTGCCCACCCAGGCCGAAGCCGGCGGCCATGAACGCCGGCGAGACCGCGCCGCCACCCTGGGCCATGCCCTGGCCGGCACCCAGCGCCATCTCCCCCGCCGCATACCCCTGGAAGGAGCCGGCCAGCCGCGAGTAGGCGGTGTCCTTGCTGAACTGCTCCAGGCGCTTCTGCGAACTCGTCGTCGAGGCTGATCGTGAAGTTCCCCATCCGGGCGACGGTCAGGCCGTAGGTGGCGAGCTGCTCGTTGGCGAGCTCGATGATCGCCTTCTCGATGTCCTCGGTGTAGGCGGCCAGCCCCAGGATGGGCCAGCCGTTGCGCACGATCTGCTTGGTGACGTCGGTGCGCAGCACCTTGAGCAGCTGCTCGGCGACCCAGCTGGTGACCGCGGCGTTGTCGGTCACGTCCACGGTACCCACCAGGTTGACCAGCAGGTTGGCGGGCTCCACCACCTTGAGGCTGTAGTCGCCGAAGACCCTCAGCGAGACGATCAGGGTGCTGACCGGGTCCTGCACCGAGTCGATCTTGCCCCCGAACCGGTTCTGGGTGAACTCCCGGTTGCCGACGAAGTACAGCTCGGCGCGATAGAGGTTGCCGCCGGTGAGCGCATCGGCGAAGATGCCGAGGAAGGGAAGCTCGGTGGCGTCGATCGCGTGCCGGCCGGGCGGCAGGGTGCCCTTGACCTGGCCCTGGTACATGAAGACCGCCAGCTCATCCGGCGCGACGATGGCGTGGGTGAAGCGCCGGATCTCGTGGTCTGGCCACTTGAAGACGATCTGGCCCTTGCGGTCGTCGGGGACCGCGATGTTCTCTCGTGCGCCGGGGAAGAAGCCAGGCATGGGGGACGCCTCCTCTCGTGGGACTCTCGGATCAGATTATGGATGCTGCGAGCGCAGGCCCAACGCCCGGCGCACGGAGCCGATCTGGAGCAGGGACCAGAGGCCGGCGGCGATGACGGCGAGGCCGAATCCCGCCATCGCGATCAGCAGGCAGATCACGAGGGCGGCGGCGACGCCGTGGGCTCCCCACACCGCGACCGCGATCATGAGCAGGATCCAGGCGACGATCGCGGCCAGGGCCGCGGCCACGCCGATGACCACCAGCCCCAGCCCCACCAGGGCGGCGAGCAGCCGATCCGCCGCGGAGCGCGGGGGGAGGTTGGGGGTGGGATTGAACCAGGGCCGCATCGGCTCCCAGCGTAGCCGGGGTGCCGCGAGGCTGTCAAAGCGCTGACGGACGCCCGCCGATCCGAGATCCGCCGAGTACGATGTCGCCACCGTGCCGCCGGACGTCGCCGGCGGCCGCGCCGATGCGGCGGGGGAGCCCGCCGACGCATCACCGGCCCAGCACCATCCGAACCCCTCCCGAACCTTCGGAGCCGCGCCCGTTGGCCACGTCCCGGATCGCCTCCCCCTCCCGCCCTCCGAGAGCCGCACCCCCACCGCCATCTCCCGCGGCGGCGCCCGCTCGCCGGGTCGTGGTCGAGCGACCCCGCCCGAGGGTCGAGTGCGGGACGCTGCCGGCCAAGGCGACGCTCGGGCTCCCCCTCTCGGTCAGCGCCTCCCTCTTCGCCGACGGCCACGACCTGGTCATGGGGTGGGTGCGCCACGGACGCCCGGGCCCCGGAGGGGAAGCCACCCCGGCCTGGCAGGAGACCCCCATGGAGGCGGAGGGCAACGACCGCTTCACCGCCATCTTCACGCCCCCGAGCGTCGGGCCGTGGGCGTTCGAGATCGTGGCCATGCCGGACGGCTACGGGTCCTGGCTGAGTGACGTCCAGGTGCGGCTCCAGGCGGGCCAGGACGTCGGCGTGGAGCTCGAGGAGGGAGCCCGGATGGCGGATGCGGCGGCCGCCGCCACCACCGGCGCACGCGAGCGCCGGGCGCTGGCCGCGCTCGCCGCCCGCCTGCGCGACCCGGCCGAGATCCCCGGGCGCCGGGTGCGCGAGGCGGCGCGCCCCGCCGCCGTGGCGCTGATGCGGCGCAGCGCCGACCGCGGCGGCGCCACCCGGAGCGGGCCATGGCCGCTCGCCGTGGAGCGCGAGCTGGCCGGCTTCTCGGCGTGGTACGAGATGTTCCCGCGCTCGGAGGGGGCACGGCCGCCGCGGAGCGGCACCTTCGAGAGCGCCGCCGCGCGACTCCCCGCCATCGCCGCCATGGGCTTCGACGTCGTCTACCTCCCCCCCATCCACCCCATCGGGCGGAGCTTCCGGCGGGGTCGCAACAACAGTCCGCAGCCCACGCCCGCCGACGTCGGCTCCCCCTGGGCGATCGGCGCCGAGGAGGGCGGGCATACCGCCGTCCATCCGGATCTCGGCTCCCTCGACGACTTCGCGCGCTTCCTCGCCGAGGCGCACCGCCTGGGCCTCGAGGTCGCCCTCGACTACGCGCTCCAGTGCAGCCCCGATCACCCCTGGGTCCGCGAGCACCCGGAGTGGTTCTGCCACCGCGCCGACGGCAGCATCCGCTACGCGGAGAACCCCCCCAAGCGCTACCCGGACATCTATCCCCTCGACTTCGGCAGCGCGGATCGCGTCGGCCTCTGGGGCGCCCTGCGCGATGTCCTGCTCTTCTGGATCGACCGCGGCGTGCGCGTGTTCCGGGTCGACAACCCTCACACCAAGCCGTTCGCCTTCTGGGAGTGGCTGATCGGCGACATCCGCAGCGACCACCCGGATGTCGTCTTCCTGGCCGAGGCCTTCACCCGGCCCGCGGTGATGCAGCGGCTGGCCAAGCTCGGCTTCAGCCAGTCGTACACGTACTTCACCTGGCGCACCACCAAGGGCGAGCTGAGCGAGTACCTGACCGAGCTCGCCGGGACGGAGCTCACCGACTGGTTCCGGCCCAACTTCTGGGTCAACACCCCGGACATCCTCCACGCCTACCTCCAGGAGGGCGGTCCCGCCGCCTTCAGGATCCGTGCCGTCCTGGCGGCGATGACCGCTCCCTCGTGGGGGATGTACAGCGGCTACGAGCTGTGCGAGCGCGTCGCCGCCGCGGAGGGGAGCGAAGAGTACCTCGAACTCCGAGAAATACCAGCTCCGCCCCCGGGCCTGGGACCGCCCGGACAGCCTGGCCCCGTACATCACCCGGCTCAACCAGATCCGCCACCGCCACCGCGAGGCGATCGCGCTGCTCCCCACCCTGCGTCTCCATGAGATCAGGAACGACAGCATGCTCTGCGTCAGCAGGATGAGCCGGAGCCGCGACGACGTGCTCCTCCTGGTGCTGAACCTCGATCCCCGCCGCGCCCAGGAGGCCACGGTCTGGCTGGACCTGGAGGCGCTCGGCATCCCGGCGGACGTCCCCTTCGAGGCCCACGACGAGATGACCGGCATCACCTACGTCTGGCACGGGCGGGAGAGCTACGTCCGCCTCGACCCCGCCGTCCAGCCCGCCCACGTCCTCCACCTCCGACCGCGATGAGCGAGGCCGTCACCTCCGCCGTCACCGGCGCGCCGCCCGCCGGCCCGGCGCCGGGTGGGCAGCCCTCGGCCCCACCCGCCGGCGCCTGGGGCGACCCCGATTGGTTCAAGCGGGCGGTGTTCTACGAGGTGCTGGTGCGGGGCTTCGCCGACAGCAACGACGACGGGGTCGGCGACTTCCCCGGTCTCATCGAGCACCTCGACTACCTGCGCTGGCTGGGCGTCGACTGCCTCTGGCTGCTGCCCTTCAACGACTCGCCGCTCCGCGACGGCGGCTATGACATCAGCGACTACCACACCGTGCTCCCCGCCTACGGCACCGTGGAGGACGTGCGCGAGCTGGTCTCCCGGTCGCACGCGCTGGGAATGCGAGTGGTGATGGATCTGGTCCTCAACCACACCTCCGACCAGCATCCGTGGTTCCAGTCCGCCCGCTCGTCACCGAGCTCACCGTACCGCGACTACTACGTCTGGTCGGAGACCAAGAACCGCTACACCGACGCCCGGATCATCTTCGTCAACTCCGAGACCTCCAACTGGACCTGGGATGACAGCGCCGGGGCCTACTACTGGCACCGATTCTTCAGCCACCAGCCGGATCTCAACTACGACAACCCGAGGGTTCGCGAGGAGATGGTGGACGTCTGCCGCTTCTGGCTCGACCTCGGGATCGATGGATTCCGGTTGGACGCGCTCCCCTACCTGTTCGCGCGCGACGGGACCAACTGCGAGAACCTCCCCGAGACCCACGCCTTCGTGGCCGACCTGCGGGCCACCGTCGACCGCGAGTACGGCGGCGACCGAGTCCTGCTCGCCGAGGCCAACCAGTGGCCCGAGGACGTGGTCGACTACTTCGGCACCGCCGACCGCCCCGAGTGCCACATGTGCTTCCACTTCCCGCTCATGCCCAGGATGTTCATGGGCCTGCGCCGGGAGCAGCGCTACCCGATCACCGAGATCCTGGAGCGGACCCCGGCGCTGCCCACGCCCAGCTCGCAGTGGGGGATCTTCCTGCGCAACCACGACGAGCTGACCCTGGAGATGGTGAGCGACGAGGAGCGCGACTACATGTGGCAGGAGTACGCGCGCGACCCCCGGATGAAGCTCAACCTCGGCATCCGGCGGCGGCTGGCTCCCCTGGTGGGCAACGGCCGGCGCCAGATGGAGCTCTTCTACGGGATGCTGCTCTCCCTGCCGGGGAGCCCGATCCTCTACTACGGCGACGAGATCGGCATGGGCGACAACATCTACCTCGGCGACCGGGACGGGGTCCGCACCCCGATGCAGTGGAGCGCGGACCGCAACGGGGGCTTCAGCCGCGCCGACTTCGCCCGGCTGTACCTGCCCCCGCTCATGGACCCGGTGTACGGGTTCCAGTCCGTGAACGTCGAGGCCCAGCGGCGCAGCGAGACCTCGATGCTGCAGTGGCTCCGCCGCTTCGTGGCGGTGAGGCGGCGCTGGCCCGTGTTCGGCCTGGGCGGCTTCGAATCGCTCGATGCCACCAACCCGTCGGTGTTCGCATACCTGCGCACGGATGGAGAGCATGCTGTCCTCTGCGTGAACAACCTCTCGCGCTTCGCCCAACCCGTGGAGCTGGACCTTCGCCGCTACGCGGGGATGACCCCGGTGGAGATGCTGGGAAGGGTGCACTTCCCCAGGATCCGTGACCTTCCCTACCTGCTGACCCTGGCACCGCACGGCTTCTACTGGTTCAGCATCGAGAGCGTCGAGTGAGGTCCGCTCGATGATGAGGCCGGACTCCGACGCGAGCGCACTCGAGCCCTACGGTCTCGCCCCCGCGGCCGGCGCCATCCGCTCGTGGCTGGTGCGGGCGCGCTGGTTCGGTGGCCGCCGGCGGCAGGTCGCTCGGGTCGGGCTGGACGACCTGGCCGTCCTGCGCCCCGCGGCCCCGACCGTGCTCTTCACCCTCTGGCGGGTCGAGTACGCGGACGGCGGCTCGGAGATCTACAGCCTGCCGCTCGGTGTCCGGACGGCCGCGCACCTCCCGGCCGAGCTCGCCACCGGCCAGCTGATCGACCGGGTGGGCGCCGGGGACGGCGCCCTGGTCGTCTACGACGCCCTGGCCGACCCCGAGGCGGCGATCGAGCTGTGGAGGATGCTGGCCGAGGAGCGAGAGGTCGCGACCGCCGCCGGCGGCCTGGCCGGCAGGCGGTTCACCGACATCGACACCGCGACCCCCGACCCTCCCCGGCTCCTCGACGTCGAGCAGAGCAACTCGGCGGTGGTGCGCGGGCATCTCGACTTCCTCAAGTGGAGCCGCCGGATCGAACCCGGTCCCAGCGTCGAGCTGGAGATGGCACTGGCCCTCGCCGAGCGCGGCTTTCCCCATGTCCCGGCGCTGCGCGGCCAGATCAGCTACCGGC
Organism: uncultured Chloroflexia bacterium; assembly: GCA_963803165.1. GTDB lineage: Bacteria > Chloroflexota > Dormibacteria > Aeolococcales > Aeolococcaceae > Changshengia. The sequence goes on from CAWDLK010000001.1 coordinate 123,028, forward strand.
GTGGGGCCGGGGTCCCGGCCCTGCAGGCGCTGCTCCACTCGTACCTCCAGAACGGCACCGAGGGGTGGCGGCTCGCGCTCACCTCGCTGCGCGACCTCTACGCGTCGGCCGAGGAGGCCGAGGGGGGGTCGGCCCTGGAGCGCTGGGAGCTGGTCGACGACCAGGGCGGGTCCTTCCAGGGGGAGGCGGCGCGGCTGGGCGCGGTCACCGCCGAGCTGCACCTGGCGCTCGCCGACCCCGGCCTCGAGGGGGTGCTGGCTCCGTCGCCGGTGGCGCCGGAGGAGCTCGCCGCCTGGGCCGACGCGATGACCGCCCAGCTCGACCGGCTGCTGGCGTCCGGCGAACCCGTGCTGGGTCCGCTCGGCGAGAGACGGGCGGTCATCGTGGCCCGCTTCGACGCCCTCCGCACGCTCCGGGAGGGGGGTCTGGCGATCCGGGTCCACGGCGACTACCACCTCGGCCAGGTGCTGCGCACCGACGACGGGTGGAAGATCGTCGACTTCGAGGGCGAGCCGGCGGGGGAGGTCGGGGAGCGCCGGCGGCGGTCCTCGCCGCTCCGCGACGTCGCCGGGATGTTCCGCTCGTTCGACTACGCGGCGGCCGCCGCGCTGGCGGAGCGGACCCAGCCCCGGGATCCGCTCTGGCACCACCTGGTCGCGGCCGGCGACGCGTGGGCCCTCGCCAACCGCGAGGCCTTCTGGGCCGCCTACCTGCAGCGGCTGGACGGGAGCGGCCTGCTCCCCGGGGGCGGTGGCGCTCTGGTGGTCCGGAGGGCCTTCGAGGTCAGCAAGGCCGTCTACGAGGTCGGCTACGAGCTCGGTCACCGCCCGGACTGGGTGGAGATCCCCCTCCGGTTCCTGCTGGCGGCGGCACCGTGACCACGGCCCAGGGCCCATCGCTCGCCAGCGAATGCGAGCGGCTGGTGAACGGGACCCACCACGACCCCCATCGCCTCCTCGGCCCCCATCCGTCGGGCGGCCGGCTGGTGGTGCGCCTCTTCCATCCCGACGTCCTCGAGGCGTCCGTGGCCCACGCCGGCGGGGTGGACCCGATGCGCCGCGTCGACGAGCGCGGCCTCTTCGAGGCGGTGATCTCGCCCGGTACCCTCGACGGCTACCGGCTGCGCTGCCGGAGCGCCGACGCGAGCTGGGAGATGGACGACCCCTATCGCTTCTGGCCGACCCTCGGCGACCTCGACCTGCACCTGATCAGCGAGGGCCGCCATCGCGAGCTCTGGCGCCGGCTGGGGGCGAGGGTGATCGAGCACCAGGGGGTGGACGGGGTGGCCTTCGCGGTCTGGGCGCCCAACGCCCGCGGGGTGAGCCTGGTGAGCGACGCCAACGGGTGGGACGGCCGCGTCCAGCCGATGCGCTCGCTCGGGGCCAGCGGGGTCTGGGAGCTCTTCGTCCCCGGGATCGGCGCGGGGACCAGGTACAAGTTCCGGGTGGTGCGGGCCGGCGGCCGTCGCGTCGACAAGGCCGACCCGATGGCGCGGCAGACCGAGCCGCCCCCGAGGACCGCCAGCGTCGTCGAGCAGAGCCACCACCGGTGGACCGACGACGCCTGGGTGCAGCAGCGGGCCGCGCAGCCGCTGCTCGACCGGCCGATCTCGATCTACGAGGTCCACCTCGGCTCGTGGCGGCGCAGCCACGACGGCCACCTCCTCGGCTACCGCCAGCTGGCGGAGGAGCTGGCCGGGTACTGCGCGGCGAGCGGCTTCACCCACGTCGAGCTGCTCCCGGTGAGCGAGCATCCCTTCGACGGCTCGTGGGGCTACCAGGTGACCAGCTACTACGCCCCGACCGCCCGCTTCGGCACCCCCGACGACTTCCGCGACTTCGTGGACCACCTCCACCAGCGGGGCGTGGGGGTCATCCTCGACTGGGTGCCCGGCCACTTCCCCAAGGACGACTGGGCGCTGGCCCGCTTCGACGGCACCGCCCTCTACGAGCACGTCGACCCCCGCCGCGGTGAGCAGCCGGACTGGGGGACGCTGGTCTTCAACTTCGGGCGCAGCGAGGTGCGCAACTTCCTGATCGCCAACGCCCGCTACTGGATCGAGGAGTTCCACGTGGACGGGCTGCGTGTCGACGCCGTCGCCTCGATGCTCTATCTCGACTACTCGCGGAAGGCCGGCGAGTGGCTGCCCAACCAGTACGGCGGCAACGAGAACCTCGAGGCCATCGCCCTGCTGCGAGAGTTCAACGAGGCCGTCCACGGCGACTACCCGGGCGTGGTCAGCATCGCCGAGGAGTCGACGGCGTGGCCGGGGGTCTCGCGCCCGACCTACGGCGGGGGCCTGGGATTCAGCTTCAAATGGAACATGGGGTGGATGCACGACACCCTCGACTACCTGGCCAAGGACCCCGTCCACCGTCGCTATCACCACGACCGGATGACCTTCGGATTCCTCTACGCGTGGTCGGAGAACTTCGTGCTCCCTCTCTCGCACGACGAGGTGGTGCACGGCAAGGGCTCGCTGCTGGGCCGGATGTCGGGTGACCGCTGGCAGCAGTTCGCCAACCTCCGCGCGCTCTTCGGCTGGATGTACGCCTACCCCGGCAAGAAGCTCCTCTTCATGGGGGGCGAGTTCGGCCAGGACGCCGAGTGGAGCCACGACCGCTCGCTGGACTGGCACCTGGTCGACTTCCCGGAGCACCGCGGCGTGCAGCGCCTGGTCCAGGACCTCGGCGTCCTGTACCGGGCGACCCCCGCCCTCTGGGAGCGAGATCACCGCCCGGAGGGCTTCCGCTGGATCGACGCCAACAACGTGGATCAGAACATCCTCAGCTTCATCCGGCTCGACGCCGCGGGCCGGCCGGGGCTGGTGTGCGTGGCCAACTTCTCCCCGGTGGTCCACCACGGGTTCCGGGTCGGGATGCCGCTCGCCGGGAGGTGGCGGGAGGCGGTGAACACCGACGCCGAGAGCTACGGGGGGAGCAACCAGGGCAACCTCGGCGCGGTCCTGGCCGCTCCGGCCGGATGGCACGGCCTGCCCTTCTCGGCGGAGATCACGGTCCCTCCCCTCGGCGTGATCTACCTGGTGCCCGAGCCGGCCTGAGCCGCCCGGCCGAGGCCGGCGGCTGCGCAAGCCCCGTGGCAGAGGTTAGGGTTAGGCGCGAGAGGGGGCCGGGGACACGCCGGTCCTCGAAGCCGTTTGCTGATGAGCGGGTTGATGCGCCATGGACATGCCGGCGGTACGCCAGCGACTGGAGGGGGAGAAGGCCCGCCTCGAGGGGGTGCTCGACGCCGCCGGGCGGGGCGTGAGCAGCGAGGAGGGCGGCCGGCCCGACCAGCTCCCGGCCGAGCAGGCCGCGGACACCCTGAACCGCGAGCTGGACTCCTCGGTCGAGCTGCGGATGAGGAGCGAGCTCGCGGAGGTCGAGGCGGCGCTGCGCCGGCTGGACGGCGGGCGGTACGGGCTCTGCGAGGTGTGCGGCGGGGAGATCGCCGAGGCCCGGCTGGAGGCGATGCCCGCGGCCCGCTACTGTGTCGCGGACCAGGCGCGGATCGAGAAGGACGTCCGCGCGCGCGGAGCCCGCTGAGCGCCGGCGCCGGGGGGATCAGCCCCGCGATCGCGGGGACGGGGCGCGGCTCGCCCCGGGGAGGTGCACGGTGAAGGTCGACCCCCTGCCCTCCACGGAGGTGGCGGTGATGTCGCCGCCCAGGCGCCGGGCCAGCTCCCGGCAGAGATAGAGGCCCAGGCCGGTCCCGCCGATCCCCTCGTTGGCGGTGGTCACGATCCGCCCGAAGCGGGTGAAGAGACGGCCCATGTCGGAGGGGGCGATCCCCAGCCCCTGGTCGGTGACCTCGACCGCGACCTGGCGCCCGAAGCGCCTCACGCGGATCCCGATCTCGCCGCCGTCGGGCGAGTACTTGATCGCGTTGTCGATGATGTTGGCGAAGACGCGCAGCAGCTGGCCGCGGTCGCCGAGCACGGGGAGGGGGCTGGCGCCGAGGTCGAGGTGCAGGCGGTGGTGCTCGGAGCTCTCCACCCGGACACCGGCCTCGACGAGCACCTCGACGAGGTCGACGGGCTCGCGGGTCGGATCGAGTCGGGTCTCGTCGAGACGGGCCATCTCGACCAGCTCGGTGACCAGCTGGGTCATCAGCTCGACGCTCTGGATCGAGGAGGAGACGGCCTCGCGCAGCTCGCCGGAGAGCTCCCCCAGCATGCCGGACTCCATCATCGAGAGATAGCCGTAGACGATGGCGAGCGGCGAGCGCAGCTCGTGGGTCGTGAGGTTCATGAAGTCGGACTTGAGCTTGTCGAGCGCCATCATGCGTTCGAGCCGGAGGCGCAGGGCGCTGGCCTCGTCGCTCCCGTCGGCGTCCGGCTGAGCGGGGAACGCCGCGCCCGTGGCGGGCAGGTCGTCCTCGGTCACGGCCAGGGTGGCGGGGCTCCCCACGGCTCCCGGCCTCACCCGCCGGCACCGGGGGCAGGGGCGCCCGAGGTCGTCGCCACGCGTTCCGACCCCCTGGCTCCCTGCATGACTGGCCCCGCTGTGACACCGGCAGAAACCCCGACGCGGGGTCGCTCGATCATAGGGCCGTCATCCCGTCACCGCCCCGCGTGACAGGATCGCGACCCCGCCGTCGGAGCTTCCGTCACAGGGTCGCCCGGGCCGGCCGCCGAGGCGGTGGGCGTCCGGTGGAGGCCGCCCTGGGCGCCGCGTCAGTGCCGGAAGTGGCGCTCACCCGCGTGCACGACCACCATGCCGAGGGCGTCAGCGGCTGCGGTGACCTCCGCGTCGTTCTTCGATCCCCCGGGGTGGATGACCGCCCGGATCCCGGCCCTGCCCAGGGTCTCGAGACCGTCGGGGAGTGGGAAGAACGCATCGCTCGCGGCCACGGCACCCGCCGCCCGCTCCCCCGCCCGGCCGACGGCCAGCTCGGCCGCCTCGACCCGGGACATCTGCCCGGCGCCGACGCCCACGGCCATGCGGTCGGAGACGACCACGATCGCGTTCGACTTCACGTGCCGGCACACCGGCCACGCCACCAGCAGGTCGCGCCACTCGTCCTCGGTGGGCTGGCGCTCGGAGACCACCTTCATCGCGGAGCGATCCGCCGAGACCCGGTCGCGGGTCTGCACCAGCAGGCCACCGCTCAGGCTGCGCACGTCGTACGCCGCGGCGCAGTCGGGCCGGTCCAGGACCAGGACCCGCAGCCGTTCGCGGCGCGCCAGCCGGGCGGCGGCGTCCGCCTCGATGCCCGGGCAGATGACGATCTCCAGGAAGGTCCTGGCCAGCTCCTGGGCGGTGGCCAGGTCGAGGACGCGGTTGAGGGCGACGATGCCCCCGTAGGCGGAGCGCGGGTCGCACGCGTGGGCGCGCCGGTAGGCGTCGTGGGGGACTCCCCGGTCGCGAAGCCGCACGGGTTGGTGTGCTTGATGACCGCGGCCGCCGGCTCGGCGAACTCGGCGACCAGGCTGGCCGCCGCGTCGGCGTCGAGCCAGTTGGTGAAGGAGAGCGGCGTGCCCTGGAGCTGGCGGGCGTGGGCGACCCCGCCGGGAGGGCCCGGCACCGCATAGATCGCGCCGCGCTGGTGGGGGTTCTCGCCGTAGCGCAGCTCCGCGATGAGCGGCCCCCCCGTGGTGAAGCTCCGGCGCGTCGACGGGCTCGGGGAGTCGCCTGCGAGCCAGTCGGCGACGGCCGTGTCGTAGGCGGCCACGTGGGCGAAGGCCTCCGCGGCCAGCCGCCTCCTGGTGGCGGGGCTCACCGCACCGGCCGCGCGGATCTCGGCCAGCACCTCGTCGTACTGGGTAGGCGAGACCACCACCGCCACCGAGTCGCTGTTCTTGGCGGCGGCCCGGATCATGGTGGGACCGCCGATGTCGATGTTCTCGATCACGGCCTCGCGCTCGGCGCCCGAGGCGACGGTCGCGGCGAACGGGTAGAGGTTGACCACCACCAGGTCGATGGGCGCGTAACCGTGCTCGGCGAGCGCCCGCATGTGCTGGGGGAGGTCGCGCCGCGCCAGGATGCCGGCGTGGATGGCCGGGTGCAGGGTCTTGACCCTGCCGTCGAGCATCTCCGGGGCCCCGGTGACCTCGCTGACCTGGCGGACCGGGAGCCCGGCATCCGCGATGGCCTTGGCCGTCCCCCCGGTGGCGATCAGCTCCACGCCGGCCTCGTGGAGGCCGCGGGCGAGGTCGGCGAGCCCGGTCTTGTCGCTGACGCCGAGGAGGGCTCTCACGCCGGGGAGTCTGACGGAGAGAGGGCGGGGTTCGCCACGGCGGAGGGCGCGGAGATCCTCACGACCCGCCCCTCGCGCCGGATCCGCCCCTCGCACCAGAGGCGCACCGCCTCGGGGACCGCCGCCCACTCCTGCTCGTGGATGCGCTCTCGGAGGCTGTCCGCGTCGTCGTCCTCCAGCACCGGCACCGCCCGCTGGATGACGATCGGGCCGCCATCGGGGATGCCCGGCTCGAGGAGCTGGACGGTGCAGCCGGTCACCTTGGCCCCGTGCTCCAGCGCGGCCTCCACCGCGTGCATGCCGCCACCGAAGGCGGGGAGGAGGGACGGGTGGACGTTGAGGATGGCGTCGGGGAAGGCGTCCAGGAAGTCGTCGCTGAGGATCCGGTTGTACCCGGCGCAGACGACCAGGGAGACAGCCGCGGCCAGGAGCCGGTCACGCATCGCCCGGTCACGCGCCCGCTCGTCGCGACCGTAGTCGCCGACCGGCATGACCTCGGCGGGGACCCCCCAGCGCCCGGCCACCTCGAGGGCGCCGGCGTCGCGGCGGTTGCTGATGAGGAGGGCGATCCGAGCGGGGAAGCCGGGCGCGGCGGCGGCCGCGCAGAGCGCGTCGAGGTTGCTCCCACGGCCGGAGGCGAGGACCCCGACCCGGGTCCCGCCGCTCACCCGAGGATCACTTGGTGCCCGGAGCTGGGCTCGACGACCTCCCCGAGCCGGATGACCGGCAGGCCGGCAGCCGCCACGCCCGCCTCCGAGGCGGCGGCGGCGGGCACCACCACCACCATGCCGATCCCCATGTTGAAGGTCCGCCACATCTCGTCCGCCCGGACCCCCCCGACCGCCTCCAGCGCCGTGAAGAGAGCCGGCACCTCCCAGGCGCGACGGTCGATCCGAGCCGCGGTCCCGGCGGGGAGGATTCGGGGGAGGTTGCCGAGCAGGCCTCCCCCGGTGATGTGGGCGAGGCCGCGGATCTCCACCCTCGAACGCAGCTCGCGGACCGCCGGCAGGTAGGAGCGGTGAGGCTCGAGGAGCAGGTCGGCGACCGGTGCGGCGGTGCCCGGGAGCACGGCGTCCCAGCCGATCTCGCGCTCGGCCAGGATGTGCCGCACCAGCGAGTAGCCGTTGGTGTGGAGGCCGCTGCTGGGCAGGCCGAGGAGGGCGTCGCCGACCTCGATGCGATGGCCGTCGATGATCTCGTCGCGCTCGACGCAGCCGACGATGAAACCGGCGATGTCGAAGTCGCCGAGGGCGTAGAGGCCCGGCAGCTCGGCCGTCTCCCCCCCGATCAGGGCGCAGCCGGCGTCACCGCAGGCGGAGGCCGCACCGTCGACCACCGCGGCGAGGTGCTCCGGCGAGAGCCGCCCGGTGGCGTAGTAGTCGAGGAAGAAGAGCGGCTCGGCACCGCTGCAGAGGATGTCGTTGACGCAGTGGTTGACGAGGTCGATGCCGATGCCGCGGGGGCGTCCGGCCGCGATCGCCACCTTCACCTTGGTGCCGACCGAGTCGGTGCTCGACGCCAGGACGGGGCGCTTCCAGCGCTGGGGATCGAAGGCGAAGAGCCCGCTGAAGGCGCCGATCCCGCCCAGCACCTCGGGGCCGTGGGTGGCGCTGACGGACTCCTTGATCAGGCGGACCGCGCGGTCACCCTCGTCGATGTCGACACCGGCATCCGCGTACCGCAGATCTCCCATCTCCGCGGGCAGTCTACGGAACCGGAGGAGCGCGGTGCGCGGCTCGTCGGTGGACGGCGAGCCGGCCCTCTAGACGGAGCCCCCGCCGCCCGGCGTCGGCGTCGGGGTCGCAGCGGGGCTCGGTGACGGCCCCTCGCCCTCGCCGTAGCCGCCCTGCGGCACCGAGGTGGGGAGGGTGGACCAGCCGACCGAGCTCGACGGCGCCGTGATCGAGGGTGCCTTGCCCCACGCGCTGAACGTCGTGGTGGACGTCTCCTTGATCGATCCGACGCTGGTGGAGAGCACGTAGGCGGCCGGGAGGTCGGTGGCCGGAGTGACGTCGAAGTGGGCTGTCCCGCCGTCCGGCGCGACCTGCCCCGCGGGCACCGTGCCGGAGATCCGGGTGAGGTGGACGCCCCCGGACCCGGTCACGTCCTGGGTCGAGGTGGGCACGAGCGGGTCGAACTGCAGCTGCGAGTCGACGGTGATGGCCACCTGCAGCTGCCGGTACGGGCCGTCGCCGACCCGCACCGAGATCCACTTGCCGTCGAGCGCCGGCGCGGCGCTCGCGGAGACGCCGAGCTGATCCTCGAGCGCCGGCGTGTTGCCCTCGAAGTACACGGTCTGATCCGCCGTGAGCAGGAGGTCGAAGTCCTCGTGCCCGTAGGGGGTGGTCTCCTCGATCACCTGGCTGCCGACGTTCTGCCCGGCATCACCCGTGGTGCTCTCGGTCACCCCGCCGCCGGTCGAGGTCACCACGTAGTGGAAGCCGGCCGACTTCTCGGCGGCCCGCGACATCGCCTGGTAGAGGGCGGACGCCTGGGCCGCCGCGGCTCGCTGCGACGGGTTGGGCGTGGCCGTGGGCGACGGAGACGTCGGGCTGCTCGTGCCGGTGCGGCTGACCAGGATCGCGGTGGGGATGCTCACCGCGGCCGCGATCAGCAGGGCGCCGGCCACCAGGGCGACCACCGAGAGGGTGCGGCGCCGGGAGGATGCCGGCGGGCCTGCCTGCCCGCCGCTCGGGGCGGGGTAGCCGGGCCACGAACCGGGTGCCGACCAGGGCGGCGGCGGGCCCCACCCCGGCGGGGGTCCGCCGGGGGGCCCGGCGCCCCAACCCGGAGGCGCCCATCCCGGCGGCGGAGCGGGCCAGCCCCACGGAGACGAGCCGGGCGTCGCCGGCACGCTCGGCGGAGTGGCACCGCCGACGGCCCCCGGCTCGGCCGGCTGCTCGCCCTCGGACGGCACGGGCGTCCCACCCGGCTCGGGAACCTCGAAGGGTTCGTCGCCCATGCTCCACTGTCTCCGTGTGTTCTCGGTCGGCGGCCCAGCGGCGCCCGGGACGCGGCCGGGCGGGGTGCCGTCTGCTGCTCAGCGATGTTAGCGCCCGCCGGAGGGGAGGCCCTCAGGTGAGTTGCGCGACCGTCCCCGTCGGCTCGGCGGCGGGCGTCGCCCGCTCCATGGACATCTTGTCCATCTCCAGCTGGAGCGGCACCGCCACCGGGTAGTCGCCGGTGAAGCACGCGAAGCAGAATCCGCTGCCCTCGGGGTCGCCCATGGAGCGCCGCAGCCCTCCGATGCTGAGGTAGCGGAGGGTGTCCGCGCCGACCAGCCGGCCCACCTCCTCCTCGCTCTTGCCGGCGGCGATCAGCTCATTGCGCGAGGCGATGTCGATGCCCATGAAGCACGGCCACATGATGGGTGGGGAAGCGATCCGCATGTGCACCTCGGCCGCGCCCGCCCTCCGGAGCTCGTCGACGATCCGCCGGCTGGTCGTGCCGCGGACGATCGAATCGTCCACCAGGGCGACCCGCTGGCCCTCCAGGACGTGACGCATGGGGTTGAACTTCAGGCGGATGCCGGAGTCGCGAAGCCGCTGCGAGGGCTGGATGAAGGTGCGGGTGATGTAGCGGGATTTGATCATCCCCTCTTCGAAGTGGATCCCCGTCTCCTCGGCGAAGCCGATCGCCGCGGGGGTGCCCGAGTCCGGCAGGGTGATCACGACGTCGGCGTCGACCGGCGCCTCGCGGGCCAGCTCTCGACCCATCTGGCGCCGGGCCTCGTAGAGGGAACGCCCCTGCATCTCGGAGTCGGGTCGGGCGAAGTAGATGAACTCGAACGAGCACATGGCCCGGCGTGGCGCGCCGGAGGGGATCCGGCTGCTGCGCATCCCCGAGGAGTCGATGGTCACGATCTCGCCCGGATCGATCTCGCAGATGAAGTTGGCGCCCACCACGTCGAGGGCGCAGGTCTCGCTGGCGACGATGTACCCCGAGCCGCCGGGCGCCTCCGGGTCGCCATAGCGACCCAGGCAGAGGGGCCGGATGCCCAGCGGGTCGCGGGCGGCGACCAGCGAGTCGCGGGTGAGGAAGAGCAGGCAGTAGGCGCCGTGAACGCGGGGCAGGGCGCGGCGCAGAGCGGCGTCGAGGCTGCGACCGGCGGTCCGCACCAGGAGCCGGCCGAGCACCTCGGTGTCGCTGGTCGAGACGAACTCGACCCCGTCGGCGGCGAGCTCGGCGCGGATGTCGCCGGCGTTGATGAGGTTGCCGTTGTGGGCGAGCACCACGGGGCCGATCTGGCCGTGCTCGAAGCGCATCGGCTGCGCATTGGGCAGGCGGGGGCTCCCGGTGGTGCTGTAGCGGGTGTGGCCGATGGCGATGTCGCCGACCAGGTCGCCCATGACCTCGTTGTCGAAGACCTGGGCGACCAGCCCCATCTCCTTGTGCATCAGGATGTCGAGGCGGTTGCTGACCGCGATCCCCGCGGACTCCTGCCCGCGGTGCTGCAGCGCGTAGAGGCCGAAGTAGGTGAGGTTCGCGACATCCTCACCGGGCGCGAAGACCCCGAACAGCCCGCACTCCTCGTGCATCCGCTCCGCGTCCATGAGACGCTCGCGCGTCGGGATCGTGGGCCGGCCCTCAGGCACGCGGCCGACCCGTCACCGCGACCGTGCCGCGGTCACACGGGACCGCCTGCTCGCACCCGACCATGGCTCTCCGCACGTCCGGCCTCCCAGGACAACCGCTGCGGGGGGACGGAGACCGATTCAGTATACCGGCGCCCCGAGGCGGGGACGATGACCACCGCGCGGTCAGCGGCGTCGGGTGCCGTGGATCCCGGGGGCCACGGCTGGCCCGGCGAAAGCAGGACGGCTCATGCGCGCGGTGTCAGAGCCTCGGCGTGGGCTCGGGCGACCTCCGCCAGCCCCAGGTCGAGGACGCCGGCCAGGCTGACCCGGTCTCCGCCGGTCCTGCCCAGCACGCGCACGTCGACCTGGTGGCGCATGGCAACGGCGCGCACCGCGTCGACCTCGTCGGGGGCGGCGCTGACCAGGAACCGCGACTGGGACTCGCCGAAGAGGAGGCCGGCCTGCACCACCGGCGTGCCCAGGGCAAAGAGGCGCTCGGTGACGTCGGCTCCGCGCCCGCCGAGGAGGCAGCTCTCGGCCAGCGCCACCGCCAGCCCGCCCTCGGCGAGGTCGTGGCAGGAGCCCAGCAGCCGGGCTCGGATCATCTCCAGGACGGCGGCCTGGACCCTCCGCTCCAGGTCGAGATCGAGGGTGGGCCGGGGCCCGCTGTTGCACCCGTGGGCCAGACGCTGGTACTCGCTCCCCCCCAGGTCCATCCCCACCGGCCCGACCAGCACGACCGCGTCCCCGTCGCGCTCGAAACCGACCCCGCAGCGCCGCTCGAGGTCCTCGAGGTGGCCCACCATGCCGATCACGGTGGTCGGGTCGATGCTCACCCCTTCGGTGTCGTTGTAGAGGGAGACGTTGCCGCTCACCACCGGCACGCCGAGCGCCAGGCACGCCTCCCGCATCCCCTCGACGGCCTCCGCCAGCTGCCAGAAGACCTCGGGCTTCTCGGGGTTCCCGAAGTTGAGGCAGTTGGTCACCCCGATCGGGGCGGCTCCCACCGCGACCACGTTGCGGGCCGCCTCGCAGACCGCGATGGCGGCGCCCCGCCGGGGGTCGAGCGCCGCGTAGCGGGCGTTGCCGTCGGTGGTGAGGGCGATGGCTCCGTCCGTGCCCCGCACCCGGAGGAGCGCGGCGTCCCCGCCGGGGACGATCACGCTGTCGTCGCCGACCTGGTGGTCGTAGCGCCGGAAGATGGGCCGGCGGCTGCCCACATTGGGGCTGCGCAGCAGTCGGAGCAGGCTCTCGCCCATCGACCACGGCGGCGCCGCCGCGAGCGGGTCGGCGGCGAGCGCCTCGTCGATCCCGGCGGGACGGCGCGCCTCGGGGTGGCGCAGCGGCACCTCGTCGATGAGCAGCTCGAGGGGGAGGTCGCAGACCCGCTCGCCGCCGTCGGCGACCACCAGCCTCCCGGTGTCGGTCACCGACCCGATCACGTCCGAGTGCAGATCCCAGCGGTCGAACTCCGCCTGCACCGAGGCGGCGTCCTCCGGCCTGACCACGAGCAGCATCCGCTCCTGGGACTCGCTGAGCATCACCTCGTACGGCGTCATCCCGCGTTCGCGGCGGGAAACCCGCGCGATGTCGATCAGGAGCCCGCAGCCGCCGCGATGGGCGAGCTCGGCGGAGGAGCTGGTGAGCCCCGCCGCTCCCAGGTCCTGCATGGCGACGACCCGGGGATCGCCGGCGAGCGCCACGCAGACCTCCATCAGGCACTTCTCCAGGAAGGGGTTGCCCACCTGGACGGCGGGGCGCCGCTCGCTGGACGCCTCGTTGAGCTCGACCGAGGCGAAGGTCGCACCGTGGATGCCGTCGCGCCCGGTGTCCGCGCCGACCAGGAGGACCAGGTTGCCGGCACCGGTGGCGGCCGCGCGGGTGAGCTTGGACTGCTCGATGATGCCGACGCACATCGCGTTCACCAGGCAGTTGTGACGGTACGAACTCGTCGAAGTAGATCTCGCCGCCCACCGTCGGCACTCCGATGCAGTTGCCGTAGCCGCCGATGCCGGCGACCACGCCGTCGAGGAGGTGGCGCTGGGCGGGCTCCTCGAAGGGACCGAAGCGCAGCGAGTTCGAGCAGGGCGACCGGTCGCGCGCCCATGGTGAAGACGTCGCGAAGGATGCCGCCGACCCCGGTGGCGGCGCCCTGGTAGGGCTCGATCGCCGAAGGGTGGTTGTGGGACTCGATCTTGAAGACGCAGGCGAGGCCGCCGCCGATGTCCACGGCGCCGGCGTTCTCGCCCGGCCCCTGGAGCACCCGCGGTCCAGTCGTCGGCAGCCGGGCCAGCAACGGCTTGCTGGTCTTGTAGCCGCAGTGCTCGCTCCACATCGCACCGATCACCCCCAGCTCGACCTCGGTGGGGACCCGGCCGAGGCGGCGCGCGGCCAGCTCGTACTCGCGGCGGGTCAGCGCCACCTCGGCGAGCTGGGCGGCGGAGACCGTGTGGTCGGTGGTCATGGGGCGGTCACCCCCTGCCCGTCCGAGACAGCCCGATCCGCGACCGCGGGGCACGTCGTCGAAGCGGGGGCTTGCGCAGGCGCGGGTTGCAACCGCGCCGAGCACGAGGCGCGAGCGCCGGTCACGGCGCGAGACGCCGGTCCCCCCAAAGACGATGTGCCCCGCGGCCGCGCTATGCGGTTCACGGGGAGGTCGCGAAGGCGGCCTGCTCCGCCACCGCCTCCACCACGCTGCGGAAGAGCCGCATCCCATCGTCCGAGCCCAGCAGCGGCTCGGCGGCACGCTCAGGATGGGGCATCATGCCGAGCACGTTGCGTCCCTCGTTCACGATGCCCGCGATGTCCCGCATCGACCCGTTGGGCGAGGCCGCGCCGACCGGGGACCCGTCGCGGGCCGCGTAGCGGAAGGCGACGCGGCGCTCGGCCTCGAGCCGGTCCAGGGTCGGCTCGTCGGCCACGTAGCGGCCCTCGCCGTGGCTGACCGGGACGGCCAGCACCGCGCCCGGCTCGCAGGCGCGGGTGAAGGGCGTCTCCGCCGTCTCCACCCGCAGGAAGGACATCTCGCAGCGGAACTCGAGGGAGGCGTTGCGGGTGAGCGCCCCGGGGAGGAGGTGGGCCTCGCAGAGGATCTGGAAGCCGTTGCAGATCCCCCAGACCAGCCCTCCGGAGGCGGCGAACTCCTGCACCGAGTCCATCAGCGGTGCGAATCGGGCGACGGCACCGGTGCGGAGGTGGTCGCCGTACGAGAAGCCTCCGGGCAGGATCACGCAGTCCACGCCGCCGAGGTCGCGATCGCGGTGCCAGAGAGGGATGGAGCGGTGGCCGAGGACCTCGACCGCCCGGGCGCAGTCGCGGTCGCTCCAGGTGCCCGGGAAGACGGCGATCCCGAACCTCATGCGGGTGGGTGCGGGGACTCCGCCGGCGCCTCGCCGACGGGACGGAGCTCGATGCGGTAGTCCTCGATCACCGGGTTGCGGAGGAGCCGCTCGCACATCTCGGCGACCCGCTCCCGGGCGCTCTCCGCGGAGCCCGCCTCGACCTCCAGGGCGATGTGCTTGCCGACCCGGACCTCGGAGACCTCGGCGAAGCCGAGCTGGTGGAGGCCGGCCCGGACGGTCAGCCCCTGGGGGTCGTTGACCACCGGCTTGAGCGAGATCACGACCTCGGCGAGGAACCTCACAGCTCCAGCCCGCAGATGCGCCGGGCCGCCTCGAGGTAGCGCCGACTGGTGGCGGCGACCACCTCGGGAGGGAGCTGGGGCCCCGGGGGCCGCTTGTCCCAGTCGAGGCTCTCCAGATAGTCGCGGACCGGCTGCTTGTCGAAGGAGACGGCGGCCTCCCCCTCGCGCCACTCCGAGGCCTCCCAGAAGCGGGACGAGTTGGGCGTGAGGACCTCGTCGATGAGGTGGAGGGTGCCGTCGATCATGCCGAACTCGAACTTGGTGTCGGCGAGGATGATGCCCCGGCCGCGGCAGTGCTCCGCGGCGAATCGGAAGAGGGCGAGCGAGGTGGCCTCGAGCCGCCCGGCCAGGTCCGCACCGACCATCTCAGCCAGCTCCGCGCGGCTCATGGTCTCGTCGTGACCGGTGTCGCTCTTGGTGGTGGGGGTGAAGCGCAGCCCGGGCAGCGGCGAGGACTCGCGGAGCCCGGGCGGCAGCGGCTCCCCGGCCAGGGTGCCCCGGTCGCGGTACTCCTTCCAGCCCGAGCCGGAGAGGTGGCCGCGCACCACGCACTCCACGTCGACCCGCTCGGCTCGGGCACAGCGCATCGAGCGCTCCCGCCAGTCGGCGCGGACCTCAGCCGGCACGGCGCCGTCGCGATCGGGCAGCAGGTGGTTGGGGACGATGTGCGCCGTCCTCTCGAACCACCAGCGCGAGATCTGGGTGAGCGTCCGCCCCTTCTCGGGGATGGGGTCGGGGAGCACCACGTCGAAGGCGGAGAGACGATCGGTGGCCACCATCAGCAGGCTGCCGTCATCGAGGACGAAGGTGTCGCGAACCTTGCCGCGCCGGTACACCTCCAGGCCCACGTCCTGAGCCGACATCAGCACCGGGGTCATGACTGCCCTCCTCCGATCCCCGCCTCGATGGCGAGCTTGGGCCGCTCCCCGCCCGCGGTCGGAGGGGGCGCGTCGCGGATGTCGAGGCCCAGCCGGCGGTAGGTGTGGTCGATGCCGGCCAGGTAGGCGCCGAGGTCGAAGCAGCGGTCCAGCGCCTCCGCCGAGAGGACCTCCCCGAGCTCGGCCCGCACCATCGTCTCGAACCCGGCCTCACCGCGGCGGGCGCGCTCGGCCAGGGCCTGGACCTGGCGGTAGGCGTCCTCGCGGGACCGGCCGGCGATGATCAGCGCGTCGAGCACCCGGGGGGAGCAGGTGATCCTGCCCAGGGTCTCGACGTGCTCCGACATCCTGTCGGGGTGGACGCTGACCTGGACGACGAGGCGGGCAGAGATGCGGAGCATGTAGTCGATCAGAGCGCAGCAGTCGGGCAGCACCACCCGCTCGGCGGAGGAATGGGAGATGTCGCGCTCGTGCCAGAGGGCGACGTCCTCGAGGGCGGTCAGGGCGTGGCCGCGCAGCACTCGGGCCATGCCGCAGACGCGCTCGGAGAGCACCGGGTTGTGCTTGTGGGGCATGGCGGAGGACCCCTTCTGCCGCTCCGCGAAGGGTTCCTCCAGCTCCGCCACCTCGGTCTGCTGAAGCAGCCGGATGGTGGTGGCGAGGCGCTCCAGGCTGGCACCCAGGATGGCCACCGCGGCGACGAAGGCGGCGTGCCGGTCCCGGGCCAGCACCTGGGTGGCGGCGGCGGCCACGCCGAGCCCGAGACCGCGGCAGACGTGCTCCTCGACCTCGGGTGGGACCGAGGTGTGGGTCCCCACCGGCCCGCTCACCTGGCCCACCGCGATCTCCGCCGTGGCGGCGGCGAGGCGGGCGCGGCCGCGCCGGACCTCGTCGAGGTGGTTGGCGAGCTTGACCCCGAGGCTGAGCGGCTCGGCGTGCACTCCGTGCGTCCGGCCCGGCATCATGGTCAGCCGGTGGCGCACCGCCTGGGCCGACAGCGCCGCCTCCAGGGCGGCGGCGTCCTCGTCGATCTGCCGCGCCGCGTCGCGCAGCTGGGTGGCCAGGGCGGTGTCGACGACATCGGAGGAGGTGAGCCCGAGGTGGAGGTACCGGCCCTCCTCGCCGACCCCCTCTTGGACGGCCTGGACGAAGGCGGCGACGTCGTGGCCCTGCTCGGCCTCCAGCTCGGCGATGCGAGCGGCGTCGACGCGGGCGTGCTCCCTCAGGCTCCGGGCCGCCTCCGCCGGGACCCGCCCGAGGGCCGCCCAACCCTCGACCGCAAGCAGCTCGACCTCCAGCCACCGCCGGAGCCGGGACTCGTCGCTGAAGACGGCGGCGATCGCGGCCGGCGTGTAACGGGGGATCACGTGGGGCAATTCTATTCGGTGTCGAACTCCCGGCCGAGGCCGGGGGGCGGCCTCCCGTCGACGCCCTCCGGCGCATGGGTGAGCCTCCCGGACCCACCCCCGTATACTGCCGGCGCCGAGCCGTCCCTGGCCGCCACAGCGTGCTCGGGGTGGTCGCCGAAGGCGCGTGTCCCCCGCCGTGACATGAGCAGCCCCGTAACCCGACCTACCACCGATCCGTTCACCCAGCACACACGCCTGGGGATGGGGTTGGTGTGATGACGCTTCCCCGGGCCTATGAGGATCAACTCGTCGAGCGCGCCAAGTCGGACGCCGACGCCTTTGGGGAGCTGTACGACCACTACTTCGGGCAGATCTACCGGTTCGCCTACAGCCGCACCCGGGACCGCGATGCCGCCGAGGAGGTCACCCAGGAGGTCTTCATGAAGGCGCTCCGGGCGATGCCGCGGTACCGGCCCTCCGGGCACCCCTTCAGCTCCTGGCTCTACCAGATCAGCGCCAATGCCATTGCCGACCACTTCCGCCAGCAGCGGCCCCAGTCGAGCCTGGATGCCGCCGTCGAGATCGTCGACCCGGCCCGCCCGGTGGCGGAGCGGGTGGTCGAATCGGCGGAGGCGGCTCGGGTCTGGGCGGCCATCGACAGCCTCCCGGAGCAACAGCGCACCGCCATGACCCTGAAATTGGGTGAGGACCTGAAGCTGGCTCAGATCGGCGAGATCATGGGCAAGAGCGAGGGCGCCGTCAAACTGCTGGTCCACCGCGGCATGGTCACGGTCCGGCAGCGGCTGGGCGTCACCGCCACCGCCGGAGAGGCGCTGTGAGCGAGCGCCGCGACCGCTTCGATCCCGAGCTCTCGGAGCTGTTCGGCGAGGATCCCGACCTGCTCCGGCTCGCCCAGCGGGTGCGGGAGAGCCGGCCCGAGCCCGATCTCGACCCGCGGTTCAAGGCGGTGCTCCGCGCCCGTTTGACCGAGGAGGCTCGGACCGCGCTGGCCCCGCGACCCGGCTTCCGGTTCGCCCCCGGCCGGCTGGTGGGCTGGGGGTCGCTCGCTCTCGGCGTCGCGGCCGTCGCGGTCGCGGTGGTCCTCGTGGTCGGCCACGTCTCCTCGGGCGGGCTGGCGGTGGTCGCCTCCAACGTCAGCCACCGCCAGTCGGTCGACCCCCAGCAGGCCATCACCCTCAGCTTCAATCAGCCGATGGACGAGCAGTCGGTCGTCACCGCCCTGAGGATCGAGCCGGCCACCCAGGTCACGGTCACCTGGGAGGGCCCCGAGACCGCGGTGGTCACCCCCTCCCACCCGCTGGCAGCCGACACCGACTACCAGGTCACCCTCCCCCAGGGGTCGGTGCGCAGCCAGAGCGGCCAGACGCTCGCCTCGAGCGTGACCATCGACTTCGGGACAGCGCCGTCGACGCCCAGCTCCACCGCCTCCCCGCTGCCCCTTCTCCAGCCGGCGGCGGTGGCCCAGGTGTCCGGCGACGCGCGGGCCTTCTGGGGGCCCGGCGGCGCTCCCGGGGCGACGGACTCCACGGGGGGTGTCGGGGCCACGCCCTCGGCAAGCCCCTCGTCCTCGGCGACGGCGAGCCCCTCCGCCTCCCCCGGCACCTCGGCATCCGCCACGGCGTCCGCGACGCCGGTGGAGGGCGCGTACGTCTTCCCCACGGGCGCGTCCGCGCTCGCGCTGAGCGACGCGCCGGCCTCGGCGGTGGAGGTCTCACCGAACGGCCTGTACATCGCCCTGGCGGTGGCCGGGCCCAACGGTGATGACGCCATCGTGGTGGAGAACGCCGATGGCACCGGGCGCAGCCAGCTCTGGCCGGCCGGGTCGGCCGCCGGCGCGCTGGTGACGGCGCTGGCCTGGGACGGCGACAACCAGATCGTCTTCGTGACCCCCCAGGGGATCGAGGCCGTGGACCTGGACGACCAGTCGTCCCAGCTCTACGCGTTCCCCAGCGGGGGATTGGCGTCCGGGGTGGTGCTGGCCCCCGACGGGCGGCACGCCTTCCTCCCCGCCGCGGACGTCTCCTCGCTGGCGTCGACCTCCGCCAGCCCGTCCCCCTCCCACGCCGTCTCTCCGTCTCCGATCGCCTCGCCGTCCTCGTCGCCCTCGGGCTCGGCCTCCGCCACCACGCCCTCGCCGGCCGCTTCGCCGTCCGCGACCTACGTCCCGACCACGGCGGACGGCTGGCTGCTGACCATCCCCTCCGGTGGGGGCCCGGCGTCCACCTCCATCCAGCTGCCGGGCAGCGTGAGCGGCGTCGTCGGGTTCAGCGGCAGCGGAAATGACGTCGCCTGGGTCGACCGGAGTGGCGACACCGCGACCGTGCTGGAGGCGCAGACGTCCGACCCCTCTGCGATGACGGCGGTGCCGGGCGCCCCGGCCGAGGGGATCAGGGAGCTGGCGCTCGACACCCACGGCGCGATGCTCGCGTACGCCCTCGACTCCGGCGGCATCGAGGTCGCGACGTCGGCCGGCACGGTGCTGGGCACATCGCCGGACGAGGTGACCTCGCTGGCCTTCTCCGCCGACGGCAGCCAGCTCGCCTTCACATCCGCCCAGAGCCTCGACGTGGCCCAGGTCCAGGCCGCCTCCACGACCTCACCGGCGTCGGCCTGCACGGATGCGGATCAGGTGCTGACCCAGTTCGTCGAGGCCCAGGTCGCCCACGACAGCTCGGCACTCTCCGCCCTCAGCGGCGCCGGCGCCCTGCCGGCGGCGAGCCTGACCCCCACCTCGGTCGACCGCGGCTACGTCATCAGCTCGAGCTGCGCCGCCGCCACCGAGAACAGCGGGCCCACGCTGACGGCGTCGGCGCGGCTCATCGTCGATCCGGCGGGCAGCGCTTCCGAGCAGCTCACCGACGAGAGCGTGGTCCTCACCCAGAGCGGCGGCCAGTGGCTGGTGACCGGGCTGTCGGTGCCACCGCTGGGCGCCGAGGGCAGCGGCCCGCGGGTGCTGAGCGTCGACGTCACCCCGCCGGTGGCCGGCTCGTCGAACGCGACGACCGTGGTGACGGTGACCTTCGACTCCGACCTCGACGGCTCGAGCGTCACCGCCAGCTCGCTCTCGCTGCAGACCGCGTCCGGTCAGACGATCCCGCTGCTCGGCGCACCCACCTACGACCCCGCCACCCGCGAGGCGACGCTCACCGTGGCGGGAACCCTCCCCGCCGGTGCCGAGGTGGAGGTCGGGACGGGGCTGTCCGACATCGACGGCGGTCACCCGGCGGCCGTGGCGCTCTACCCGGTGGGGGGCTGACCCCCACTCGGGGACCTGAGCTCAGCCGGCCGGCACGTCCCGCATGAGGCTTTCCAGGGGGATGCTCCGACCCGGATCAGCGAGGGCTCGGTGGACAGCTCGACGCTCCTCATCGGTGAACGGCTCGTCGTCGCGAGGCGCGGCCAGGAGGCGAGCCACGACGGGGTCCTTGGCGAGTTCCAGCCAGGCGGCCGCCGCTGCGAGCGATGCCTTGGGTAGCTCGTCGACCAGTCGGTGAAGATCAGCGCGCGTCATTGCACAACAGTACCCCGTGGAGCCTGGCAACCCAGCGGTCAGACGGGGATGGTCACCTCGATGGAGTGCACCTCCGCAAGGGCAACGATCGTGGATGCATCGTCTTCATCCCTGAAGTAGAGCTCGATCGCCTCCCGGAGGTTGGCCAGGGCCTCGCCGATGCTCTCCCCCTGGCTGGCGACGTCGCCCTCCACGCAGTGGGCGACGTAGAGGTCCTCGCATTTGTCGCGGGTGACTACGGCAGTGAAGTTCACGCCCGCCACTCTAGCTCTGCAGGCGGGCCTGGCCTCCCCAACCGCCGAGCCCGCGGGGAGGAGATCCCTGGCGGTCGGTGGCGGTCGTCCTCGGGCCTCCTGGGCCATCCCGTGGCACGCGGTTGGCGCCCGCGGGTAGGTTCGGCCGGCTCTCTCGGGCTCAGGCCGCCAGCGCGACAGCGGCTGTCACATCGACGACCCGATGGCGTCCTTCGTCAGCTCCAGCGACGGGCGCATCGGTCCTGACGAGCGCAAGCTCGCCAACCCAGAAGATCTCCCGCCTCGCCAACTCCGCCTGACCGCCCTCACAGCGGCTCGGTTCGCCCTTTCCAGACGTCGCTCTCGGTGGTCACCCAGACCTTGCGGTGGAGCAGCGAGGTGAGGGCGGAGGTCAGCTCGCCCTCCCTCATCATCGCCGCTCCTCGCGTCGTCACCACGAACACCGCTTCGTCTCCTCCGGTTGGGCGTGCATAGCGAACGTCCCCCGTAACACCGTGCTCTGTGAAGAGCTCAAGCACTGCGTCACGCAGAGGACCGAACGCGAAGTCGGAACCTTCAGTACTCATTCCATGCCCTTTCATCAGTACGGAGGCTCGACCCCCAACGTCTCCAGGTATTGGATCTGCGCAGCCGGGTTGGGGATCACGTACTCGATAGCACCACCCGGATTCCCGTCGAGCGGCAGGGCGAGACGACCAGAGACGCCGGTCCAATCCGTGATCACCCCGCGGGTTACGAACTCACGGCTGTTTACGTCTGGCAGTCCTAGACTGGCGCGGGGTTCTCCAACGTCGCCGGATCCGTCGGCGTCCACGAGTGACCATCGATCGGGGAGTCCCCGCCCCAGACACGGTACACGGTCCCGTCGACGGCCTCGTCTCCCGCGGCCGAACCAGCCTCTGCAGTGGCCGCGGTTGCCTCTGTGGCGTCGTCCTGGAGACATCATCTCATGCCGACGCGATTTCCGCGACCTCCTGGACGGGGATGCGAGCCACCGCGACGGCCACCCGCGACGGATCAGCGGGAGTAGTCGAAACGATCTCAACGGCGTCAAATCCAGGCTCGTCATCAGCCTTCTCAATCAGCACAGAGAAGACGCCGACCTCGCCAGCGTCCACGTGGTCCAGCTCCGCCGGTATGAGGCAGGTGGCTCTCAGCCAACTCTCGACGCTCTCAAGAGACTCGCTCTCGCTCTGTCAGTCAGCACTGACATGCTCGTATTTGACCCCGCCGAGCGCGACCCCGGCGACGACCTCCGCCTCCACTTCGAGGCCCTGGCCCGCCTCGGCCCCGACGAGCGCAAGCTCGTCAAGACCCTGATCGAGTTGATCGTCCTCACCCACGATGTCCGCCACAGCGGCGTCGCAACTCCCCAAGGCGCGATGAGCGGCTAAACCCGCACTCTCACCCGCCCTCGGCGTACGTCCGCCACCTCTCCAGCATCCCCGCTTCACCAGGCCGCCCACCCGGTGGCGTTGGCATCCAGCGAATGAGTCCGTTGAGCGACTCCGCATGGCCAAACGCTTCCCAGATCTCTTCGAGAACCGCCCAGGGATCATCGAACGACTCGCGGTGCTCGTAGAGCCACCCAACGGCCAGGCGCATCCAACGCTCCCGCACCGTTGCCTCTGGAGTTTCATCGCTCCTTGCCTGGCGTTCGAGAATCGCGTTCAGCACAGCCTCGTCGTTGTCGAGAGCAGCGATGGCGATCGCCACCCGCAGATCCTCATCTCCCTCTGCCAGGCCATCAGCCAGCTCACCCAGCGACTTGGTGTCGAGCCAGTGGTTTGTAGCAGCCCAGCCGAGATCCTTCCAGCCAACGCGCAGTTTCTCCACCACGAACGTCTTCGTCAACTTAGGAAAAGGCTGATATTCCACACGGCTCTCGCTCACGGTCATGGCACGTTCGGCACCCCGTTTAGCCCGCCTCCCGGCACGAATAGCTGATGGCTGATGGTGCCATCGGGATTGATGATCCATTCGAACCGTCCAGCGATGTCGTTCACCGTCGCGGGCGATTGAACAAGGGTCCTCGCGACCCCGTCGCCACCAGTGATAGTGAACTCCTGCCCATTGGCCGCGACATCAGCCGGGTCCGCCCACGTCGGTGCAGAGTGGAACGGATCAGTCTTGAGTGCCGATCCCACCCGATCCCCATTGGCGATGGCGTCGAGTGACTCAGCGCTAACCCCCTCTGTGGCTTCTGTACCGCGGCAAGGTGACGGTGACGCCCCGGTGAGAACCTGATCTCACGCTCGGTTGCTCTTATTCCAGGCATCCTCCCCGACACGCAGGATCGACTCGAGTTCGGCACGGACGCCGAGGCGATCGCCTAGGCCACTGTCCAAGGCCTGCCGAAGTACCGTGCCAATATTGCTGATCGCCTCGCCGGAAGTCGTCGCGGAGCGTTCCGCCCGTAGCAAAGCGTCGGCCTCAGCGCCAGCGCCCAGGTGTTCAAGCCGCTCCCTCAGCCCTGCGAGACTGCGGTAGTAGTCATCCATTCACCCACCTCCCACGAACGAACCCGGAGCCGCGACCACCTCGATCCCACCGCCGAGGTTCGGGAAAACTCCTGGCGCCGCGCGTGTGATGAAGTCAGCTCCCGGCGCGATTTGGCCCTCGGCGATCCAGTCGAAGGGCAGATTCGCTGGCGGAATACCGTATCTCGCTGCGTACCCCGCGGTCTCTGGGCTCTCAAGCGCAAAGAACTGTGACTGGTCTGCCGCCAGGCTGTTGACGTTTCCGCCCTTGAACAACGATGCGCCGCGCAGCACGGCATCACGCGCGGCAAGTGCCTCCGGATCCAGAGATTGTGTAGCAAGGCCGCCGGGAGTCTCGATGAAGAGGGGCAATTGATCTGCTCCAGCGGTTGCCTCTGTGGCAACGCGCACGCCCACCACGAGTCCGTCGTATGCCGGGCCGATTCCCGGTTGCCCGCCTGGGGAAACGGCGCTCGGAGGCCCGGTGCGAAGGAGTGCAGCGAGGCCCGAGGCGCTGACGCGAGTCCCGGACAAGGTGGCCGCCGAGGCGGTCGCCGGCGTGATGACCAGGGCGAGGAGAAGGGCAGCGAGGGGGAGGAGGCGACGGGCGGTGGTGCTCACGGCTCTCAGCGAGTGTAGGGGGTTCAGGAGCCTGCGAAATACCGATGAGATTGGCGCGATCCGTATTCCCCCAGGGATTTTGAGGGGGCTCTGTTAGACGTCGCGCCCCCTCCCAGGTCTGCGGCGCCGGACCGCTCTCCAGAGGGCGCCTGACGGCGCCGCCGGGGCAGGCGACCATCCCCGTCGCCCCTGCGGTCTTGGGGCCCGCGGGGTCGGCGGGACGGCGTCCGTCCCGTGCCCCGTCCGCCCCTCAGCTGGGGGAGGTCCTGGCGGCCAGGGGCGGTCTCTCCCGGGCCTCCTGGGCCGTCCTGTGGGCACGCGGCTGGTGACGTCGGTGGGTTCGGGCGGCTCTCGCCGCTCAGGCCGCCAGGGCGACGGCGGCGGTGACCTCGACGACCCCGATGGCGTCCTCGGTCAGCTCCAGCGAGGGGTCGCCCAGCCGCACCGTCGGAGCCGGGACGGGTTCGCCGTCACGGCGCATGGCCGACAGGTGGAGCGCCATGGCCTCGCGGATCAGGCGCACGGTCTCCTCGATGGTGGCGCCGGTCGCCACGCAGCCGGGCAGGTCCGGCACATAGGCCGAGTAGTTGGTCGCCGCGTCGCCCTCCAGGACGATCACGTAGCGGTCGGTCATGGCTGCTGCCTCACCAACCCGGCCTGGCGCCGGATGCTTGCCAGCGTACCGCGCTTCAGCTCGTCCCCCGGGCGTCCGGCCACGGTCACCTTGCCGGGCCTGCTCGGGTGCTCGAACTGACGATGGCTCCCCCGCTGGCTGGTCTGCCGCCAGCCAGCGGTCTCCAGCTCGGCGATCACCTCGCGAATGGTCGATGGCATGGCCGGAGAGACTACCCGTCTCTGGGGTGCACGGGGACTGCTGCGGCGAGGTCAGCGCAGCCGGCGGACGGCGTCACGGGCCCGGCGCTGCTCGGCCTGCTCGCGGCGGGTGAGCTGGGCGACCAGGCGGTCGCAGCCGCCGCGCAGGGCGGCGATGTCGGGGACCGTCGGGTCCTCGGTGGCCAGGGCCTGGGCGGCGAGGACGTCGAGCTTGCGCAGCACTGCCCGGGCGTCAGCGAGCAGCATCGCCGTCCGCTTGACCTCCCGGGCCGCCTCGATCGGATCCCTGTCCCTCATCGCACCGCCTCCCGCCGCATCGTCGCCGGACGCTCCATCCGCTGCGTACGTCGCCCAGCCTGCCACTCGCCTCCCTCCTTCCCATCGCCCAGCACGCCGCGTACGCCATCCTGCCCGTTGCCCCACGCCTGCTCGTCGGTTCGCGCCATCTGTGGACTCCGTACCCTTTGCACCTGATGGTGAGCGCCTAAGGTTGGCTCCCCCTCCCGCTGCCCGTCGGTGTCCTCCTCCTCGGCCTCGGCGGCGAGGGTGAGCAGGAGCTGCTCGACGTCGGACTCCCCGCCCTCGCCGTCCAGCTCGGCCACCGGTCGCCGCCGCGCCAGGACCGCCGAGGGGTGGGTGGCGGCGTGGACCTGCTGGAGCCGGCGGATCGACACCTGAGTGTAGATCTGGGTGGTCGAGAGGTCGGCGTGGCCCAGGAGCTGCTGGATGTAGCGGATGTCGGCACCCCCCTCCAGCATCAGGGTGGCGCAGCTGTGCCGGAAGAGGTGGCAGCTCCCCCGTTTTCCCCCGAGCTGGGCCCGGTCGACGTAGCCGCGGACCAGGGCACTCATCCGGTTGGGGGTGAAGGCACCCCCCTCGGCGCTCAGGAACAGGGTTCCCTCGTCGGGCTCGACCAGGTAGCTGGGCCGGACCTCGGCCAGGTAGCGGTCGCACCAGGCCACCGCCCGCTCCCCGACCGGGACCATCCGGTCCTTGTGCCCCTTGCCCTGGCGGATCCGGATCGTCCCCCGCTCCTGGTCCAGGTCGACGAGGTGGAGCCCGATCAGCTCCATCCGCCGCATCCCCGTCGAGTACAGCACCTCCATCATCGCCCGGTCCCGGAGCCCCAGCGGGCTGCCGACATCGGCGGTCTGGAGCACCGTCTCCACCTCGGGAGCGCTCAGCACGTGCTGGGGCAGGCGGTGCTCCAGCCGGGGCAGCTCCAGCTCGGAGGCGGGGTTGTATAGGATCCGGTTGGTCCGGGCCGCCCAGCGAAAGAAAGTCCGCAGCGCCACCAGCTGCGCGTACTGGAAGCGGAACGACAGCGGCCGGCCGTCGGTCTTGCGGTGGTGGTACAGGGAGCGCTGGTAGCGCTCCCGGATCGGCTTGGTGACCTCGGCCGGCCGGCTGATCCCCCGCTCCTCCAGCCAGGCGCTGAACCAGGTCAGGTAGACCTGGCGGGTCTCCGCGGTCCGCTCCGCGTAGTTGGTCACCCGCATCCACTCACAGAACTCGCTGATGGCCCGGTGCATCCCCCGGAGATCGGCGGGGTCGCCCACCACCGGCCTCCGCGGGCGGGACGAGCGACGAGAGGTCGCCACCTCAGCCCACCTCGGCCAGCCGGGCGGGTGCGGGTACGACGCCGTCGAGATGTCTCTCCCGAGACGTGCTTTCCGGGGGCATTTGCGGCGAGGCGGCGGGATTCTTCTGGTGGCCGTTGGGGTTTCCGGCGGAGAGGGGGGGCCGACCACCCCCCGACCGGGGGCCGACCAGGGGCCGACCGGAACGACCCCGACCACCCCGGCTCTGACCCCGACCACTTGGCGTCGTACCCCGGCGGGAGGGGGAGGGGGTGAGCTCCGCCGGGTCGAGCAGGCCGCTGAGAATGGGAGTGCCGTCCTGGCCGCGGCCGTCCCAGAGCAGCTCGTACACGAAGCTCTGGCCTCGGCCGCCGTGGTGAACCAGCAAGTGCTCGAGGTCGACCAGGCGGCTCAAGTGGACCTTGAGCTGGGTGTCCCCCCCTCCTCCCCATCCGCTCGCCTCGCGCACCTCTCGCCGGGTGAAGCGCACATCGGCCCGGGCCAGCCCCTGCTCCTCCTCCCGCCGGCGCACCAGCCCGCCGAGGACCTCCAGGAGGCGCCGCGTCTGGGGCGGCAGCTCGTCCAGCGACCGGCCCAGCACCTGGTCGCTGAGCGAGTTGGCGAGCGCGATGTCCTGGGGCGTCACCTCGATGTACGCGACCGCCTGGCCGTGCTGGGTGGTGACCTTGCGCTCCCGCTGGTGCTGGTGGAGCAGGGCCACCGCCCGGATCAGCGTCAGGTACTTGGTGTGGTCCCTCCGGGTCCGGGTCCGGCTGTCCGAGAAGCGAAGGAGGGGGGCGTAGGGGTTGACCACGAGCAGCGGCCGGAGCAGCCGCTGGGCGTTGCGATGGAGCGCCACCAGCCGCTCCCGCTCCCGCTCGGCCAGCAGGCCACGGAGCGTCTCCCGCTCCCGCTGCTGCTGGTGGATGGCCCGGGTCTGCTCGCGCTCCTCGTCCACCGTCAGCACCAGGCAGCGGTTGAGCAGCTCCTCGTCGACGTCGATGGCCGTGGTGGTGAGCACGATCGCCACCGGCCCCGACACCCGGTACTCGTGGGTCACCAGCCGCCCGGTGGCGGGGTCCTTGCCGGTAGAGGCGATCGACAGCTCGCCCTCCGACTGGAGCAGCTTGAGCGCGTACGCGGCCCTTTCCGACCCCTCCTCCTCGACGATGGCCAGCACCTTGTGGGCCAGGTCCCGCCCCTCCATGTAGAAGAGCGACTGGCCGGTGAGCGCCGAGTACTTGACCCGCTCCTCCTCGGGCACGAAGGCCAGCACCGCCTCCAGCAGCGCCGACTTCCCCGCCGCCGAGCTCGACTGGACGATCACCGCCAGCGGCCGCTCCAGCTTGCGGCTCACCACCGCCAGGTACCCGACCAGCTTGTTGGTCTCCTCGCCCACCACCCCGCAGCTCTCGAAGTCGGCGAGGATCCGCTCCACCAGCCGGGGGTCGCGGAGCAGCTCCAGCGCATCCCGCTCCTCCTCGTCACTGAGCTGCACGCTCGTCGGCTTGGGCTCGTGGGCGGCGCGGATCCGCTCCTCGGCGAGCCCCTCGCAGCGCAGCAGCACCTGGCCCAGATCCTTGCGCACCGTCTCCTCAACAGCCCCCAGCTCCTGGGCCGCCTGCTTGGCGAACCCCGCCCGCTGCCGCGCCGAGTACAGGTCCAGGGTGTCCACGTGGTACCCCTCTCCCTCACCCCGCGACACCAGCAGGTTGACCCGGAGCACGTCGAAGCTGGTCGCCCGCCCGATCCCCCGCACCCGCCAGCGCCGGTCACCCAGGGCGATCACCACCTCGTCACCACTCAGCTCCACCGGCACGTCCGCGGTCGGCATCGCCGGCGTCGGGGTCGCCACCGGCGGCTCCGGCATGGCGGCGAAGGGAGGGCCATTCACCACTGGCGCCGCAGGCGGCGCTGCCCCCGGGCCAACATCCTCCTTCGCTGCTCCGGTGAGTGCCTCCGGGTCGAGATGCCCGACCGCGGCCGGCACCGTCACCCCCGAGGTCGTCACCCCCCTCGCCGGGCTGAGCAGCGCCGCCGCACGCACCCGCTCCATGAGCCGCCGCGGCGCCGTCGCCAGGTCGCTGCAGGCGTAGCTGTTGATGTCCTCCCCCTGGGGCAGGTGGACCCGGTACGCCTCGATACCGGCGGCCCCGAGCCGCTCCCCCAGCTGCACCGCCGCCCGCTCGCCGGCGGCATCCCGGTCGTACGCAATGTGGACCCGGCGGATGCCGTGCCGCTGGAGGGCCTCCAGGTGGTCACCGGTGAAGCCCTCCACCCCGTACGCCGCGGTGACGTTGCGGATCCCGTGCACCCAGAGGGTCAGGGCGTCGAGCAGCGCCTCGCAGAGGATCACCTCCTCGCCCGCCGCCATCGCCGCCTCGTTCCAGACCCCGCGCCCTCCTCCCGCGGCCCCGGCAGGTACAGGTGGAGCGGCGTCCCCGCCCGTAGGTTGGGGGTCATCTTGCGCCCGTACATCTCCACAACCCGCCCCACCGCGTCGATCACCGGCACCACCACAGATCCGTTGAAGTGCTCGTGCCCCGACTCGCGCAGGATCCCCAGCCGCTGCAGCCGGGCCCGGATCTCCGCCCCCGACTTCCGGTTGCCGAGCGGCAGGCGCAGCCCGAGGGTCCGGTTGGCGAAGCCAAGCTGGAAGCGGTCGACCGCCTCCTGCGACCGCAGCCCCCGCTGCTCCAGGTACCCGAGCGCCTCCGGGCTCTCCTGCAGGGTGCGGTGGTAATAGCCGACCACCTGCGAGAGCAGCTCCTGGTCGTCGGCGCCCACCTCCACCGGCGCCGCCAGGGTCCGTACCGTCCCGCCCCGGAGCGGCCGCGCCTCGGCGGCGAAGGGGAGGTCGGCCCGGAGCAGCTCCACCGCATGGCGGAAGCTCACCCCCCGCTCGCGCATGACCCAATCGATCGGCGATCCCCCCGACTGGCACGCCCCCAGGCAGTGCCACAGGTTCTTCGTCGGCGAGATCACCAGGCTGGGCTCGTGGTCCTCGTGGAAGGGGCACAGCCCGATCAGGTCCGCCCCCTGCCGGCGCAGGGTGACGCCCCGGGCCTCGGCCAGCCGCTCCACCGACACCTCGGCCTTCAGCCGCTCCAGCTCCGCCTCCGGGACCCGCGCCACCCGGCCTCCTCCGAAATCCTGTCAAGCACGCACTAGTGCCCTGATACTGTAGCATTAGTGGTACAGATGGCGAGACCGGAGCTGCCCCCACCCATACCCTTGTGGCAGGCCATGGAGCTCGCCCGCCGCCTCGTCGCCCTCCGCCACGATCAGGGCCTCACCCAGCAGGCCCTAGCCGACCGCGCCGAACTCCACCCCACCCTCATCCGCCGCTATGAGACGGGCAAAGTCCAACCTTCCATTGATGCGCTCAAGCGCCTCGCACTTGCGCTCAGCGTCTCCACCGATCAGCTCCTCTTCGACGAGGCCGATCGCCAGGTCCCCGACGACCTCCGCCTTCAGCTCGAGGCCACCTCACGCCTCACCCCCGAAGGCCGCCAGATCGTCCGTCAGGTCATCCGCGGCCTCCTCGCCTCCCAGGAGATCACCCGCCTCGCCAACTCCGCCTGAGCAGAGGCTAACCACCCAAATCTGAGCAGCCCAGGCCAGCCCCAGCAAGCGCTGCCGTCAATCACCCCAACGCTTGCGGCATCGTCATCCCTTACACCGGAAGGCCTGGGAATCTCGCTCGCCAGCTGACCAGGAGATCCCGCGCCGCACCGATGATTTCAGCTCGAACCTCACCCTGCTCCTGCGGGCTGATCCGATCCCAATCGCTGCTCAGGGCGATCACGGCGTTGGGCCTCTCCTGAATGGGAAGTGCGCTCGCTGCACGCCACATCTCCCGAGCTCCAACCTCCGGCTCGACGATCCCGGACGCGATCTGATCCGCTATCTCAGCAATGACGGTT
Source organism: uncultured Chloroflexia bacterium (assembly GCA_963803165.1). Lineage (GTDB taxonomy): Bacteria > Chloroflexota > Dormibacteria > Aeolococcales > Aeolococcaceae > Changshengia. The sequence goes on from CAWDLK010000001.1 coordinate 152,900, forward strand.
CGCGTTGCCTCTTCCTGTGACAGCGGCTCCAGGCCCAACTCAGAGAGGACCTGCTCGACGAGACCTCGGACATCGCGTGGGTCATCTGCGCCTGACGGGATGACTAGCGAAGCCATTGCCGGGGATGCTGGAGCACCTGCACTCACGAGCGCTGCCGCGGCATCGCGCAGCACGTCCACGCCGACGCTCCCCACGCGCCAGCGCGCTTCACTCCGCCGCCATTGCCGCATCGACCCCTGGTCGCGAACTAGCGACCGAGCACTGTCTTCCATTCGACCTGCTGCCCCGTTTCAAGGTTCTCGTACCAGTGAGTCGAGAACTGGAATCCATCGCTATCCGTGAACGTATCGCTGGTCATCTTCGCCCAAGCATACGGGTCACCACCGTACTCGCTCGCCAACTGCTCAGCAACCCGCAGAGTTGTCGACGTGCCCGCGCCAGCGATGGACGTGCCGGCCCCGGCAACCTGACTCTCACTCGCCAATTGACGACTGAGATTCAGGGCACTCGTCGAGCTATAGGCGCTCGCGTCCGCAGTAGCCTCTGTGGCAACGCGCACGCCCACCACGAGTCGGTCGTATGCCGGGCCGATTCCCGGTTGCCCGCCTGGGGAAACGGCGCTCGGAGGCCCGGTGCGAAGGAGTGCAGCGAGGCCCGAGGCGCTGACGCGAGTCCCGGACAAGGTGGCCGCCGAGGCGGTCGCCGGCGTGATGACCAGGGCGAGGAGAAGGGCAGCGAGGGGGAGGAGGCGACGGACTGTGGTGCTCACGGCTCCCATCGGGGAGCCAGTTTAGGGTGTATCGAGACCGCCCAATCGGGGCCTCTCGATACACGGGAATTCCGACCCCCGCTGAATTGGGGCCGAGTTCAGCCCATGTATTTTGAGGGGGCTCTGTTAGACGGTCCGCCCCCTCCCAGGTCTGCGGCTCCGCACCGATTGCCAGAGGGCGCCTGATGGCGCCGCCGGGGCAGGCGACCATCCCCGCCGCCCCTGCGGTCTTGGGGCCCGCGGGGTCGGCGGGACGGCGTCCGTCCCGAGCCCCGTCCGCCGTCAGGGGCCTGCTCGCGTCTCATCCCCCCGTTTTGACCAGCGTCCATGACACGATCACGCCCGTGCCCCCGAAGGTCCGTGAGGTGATCGCCGCGCTGGAAGCCGACGGCTGGCGTCAGATCGCCCAGGCGGGCAGCCACCGCCACTTCAAGCACCCCAGCAAGCCGGGCAGGGTCACGGTGGCCGGCAATCTGGGCAAGGACGTCCCTCCAGGCACCTTGGCCAGCATCCGTCACCAAGCCGGTCTGGGCAAATAGGGGGACAGGGGCCTCAGGCCGCCAGGGCAGGCTCGATCGTCAGCTCGATCACACCCACGGCGGTCCGCGGCAGGTCCAGCTCCGGGCTCCCGAGGTGCGTCGTCGGCGGTGGGATCGGATCTCCATCGCGACGCATGGCGGCCAGGTGCTCAGCCACCGCCTCCCGCATCAGTTGCACCGTCTCTTCCAGCGTGTCCCCCAACGCCACGCAGCCGGGCAGGTCGGGGCTGTACGCCCCGAAGGAGGCGCCCTCCTGCTCGATCACGACGAGGTAGCGGTCGGTCTGCATCGGTCCCCCTGCATCGGCCGGCATGGCACCTGCATCGTCTCACGCATCGGCGACATCCAGCGCGCCCCCCGTCGCGGACCGTCCGCCTCCCGTTGGCCGGGCCTGGACGAGGTCCTGGTGGTCGGGGGCTCGCCGTGCCAGCCCTTCTGGGACGTCCTGTGGGCATGCGGCTGGCGCCATCGCCACGCTTGACAGGGTCGGGAGGGGGAGCGAAGTGTACGGAGTTGAAAACGCAGCCTGCGGTGGGCCTGGCGGCGACGGGGTGAGGAGGAGTCAGCGCAGCCGTCGGACGGCGTCGCGGGCGCGGCGCTGCTCGGCCTGCTCGCGGTGGGCGAGCTGGGCGATGAGTCGGTCGCAGCCGTCGCGCAGTGCGGCGATGTCAGGGACCGTCGGGTCCTCGGTGGCCAGGGCCTGGGCGGCGAGGACGTCGAGCTTGCGCAGGACCGCCCGGGCGTCAGCGAGCAGCATCGCCGTCCGCTTGACCTCCCGGGCCGCCTCGATCGGGTCCCTGTCCCTCATCGCACCGCCTCCCGCCGCATCGTCTCCGGCCTCCCCTGGCCCCACGCCTGCTCGTCGGTTCGCGCCATCTGTGGACTCCGTACCCTTTGCACCTCCGGTACGGACGTTCGCTGGAGCCCCTCGCCGCCCTCCTCCGCGGCCTCGGCGGCGAGGGTGAGCAGGAGCTGCTCGACGTCGGACTCCCCGGCCTCGCCGTCCAGCTCGGCGACCGGCCGCCGCCTCGCCAGCACCGCCGAGGGGTGGGTGGCGGCGTGGACCTGCTGGAGCCGGCGGATCGACACCTGGGTGTAGATCTGGGTGGTCGAGAGGTCGGCGTGGCCGAGGAGCTGCTGGATGTAGCGGATGTCGGCGCCGCCTTCCAGCATCAGGGTGGCGCAGCTGTGGCGGAAGAGATGGCAGCTCCCCCGCTTGCCGAGCTGGGCCCGGTCGACATAGCCGCGGACCAGGGCACTCATCCGGTTGGGGGTGAAGGCGCCGCCCTCGGCGCTGAGGAACAGGGTCCCCTCGTCGGGCTCGACCACGTAGCTGGGCCGGACCTCGGCCAGGTAGCGGTCGCACCAGGCCACCGCCCGCTCCCCGACCGGGACCATCCGGTCCTTGTGCCCCTTGCCCTGGCGGATCCGGATCGTCCCCCGCTCGCCGTCCAGGTCCACGAGGTGGAGTGAGATCAGCTCCATCCGCCGCATCCCCGTCGAGTACAGCACCTCCATGATCGCCCGGTCCCGGAGGCCCAGCGGGTTTCCCGCCACATCGGCAGTCTGCAGCACCGTCTCCACCTCGGGGGCGCTCAGCACGTGCTGGGGCAGGCGGTGCTCCAGCCGGGGCAGCTCCAACTCGGAGGCGGGGTTGTACAGGATCCGGTTGGTCCGCGCCGCCCAGCGGAAGAAGGTCCGCAGCGCCACCAGCTGGGCGTATTGGAAGCCGAACGAGAGCGGCCGGCCGTCTGTCTTGCGGTGGTGGTACAGGGAGCGCTGATAGCGCTCCAGGAGCGGCTTGGTGACGTCCGCCGGCCGGGTGATCCCCCGCTCCTCCAGCCAGGCGCTGAACCAGGTCAGGTACACCTGGCGGGTTTCCGCGGTCCGCTCCGCGTAGTTGGTCATCCGCATCCACTCGCAGAACTCGCTGACGGCCCGGTGCATCCCCCGCGGGTCCCCGGGATCACCCACCACCGGCCGCCGCGGGCGGGGAGAGCGCGCAGAGCGGGGGGGAAGGGGGGCACCTCAGCTCGCCTCCACCAGCCGGGCGGCTGTGGGTATGACGACTTCCAGAGTTCCTTCCCGAGACATGCTTTCCGGAGTCAGAAGCTGCGCAGCGGCAGGATTCTCCTGGTGGCCGTTGGGGTTTCCGGCGGAGAGGGGGGGCCGACCACCCCCCGACCGGGGGCCGACCAGGGGCCGACCGGACCCCGACCGCTCGGCCTCCAGCCCCGACCACCCGGGCTCTGACCCCGACCACTTGGTGTCGTACCCCGGCGGGGAGGGGGGGAGGGGGGTGAGCTCGGCCGGGTCGAGCAGGCCGCTGAGTGCCGGGGCGCCGTCCTGTCCCCGGCCGTCCCAGAGCAGCTCGTACACGAAGCTCTGACCGCGGCCGCCGTGGTGGACCAGCAGGTGCTCGAGGTCGACCAGGCGGCTCAAGTGGACCTTGAGCTGGGTGTCCCCCCCTCCTCCCCAGCCGCTCGCCTCGCGCACCTCCCGTCGGGTGAAGCGCACATCGGCCCGGGCCAGCCCCTGCTCCTCCTCCCGCCGGCGCACCAGCTCGTCGAGGACCTCCAGGAGGCGCCTCGTCTGCGGCGGCAGCTCATCCAGGGAGCGGCCCAGCACCTGGTCGCTGAGGGAGTTGGCGAGCGCGATGTCCTGGGGCGTCACCTCGATATACGCGACCGGCTGGCCGTGGTGGGTGGTGACCTTGCGCTCCCGCTGGTGCTGGTGGAGCAGGGCCACCGCCCGGATCAGCGTCAGGTACTTGGTGTGGTCCCGCCGCGTCCGGGTCCGGCTGTCCGAGAAGCGCAGCCGGGGGGCGTAGGGATTGACGACGAGCAGCGGACGGAGCAGCCGCTGGGCGTTGCAATGGAGCGCCACCAGCCGCTCCCGCTCTCGCTCGGCGAGCAGGCCACTGAGCGTCTCCCGCTCCCGCTGGCGCTGGTGGATGGCCCGGGTCTGCTCGCGCTCCTCGTCCACCGTCAGCACCAGGCAGCGGTTGAGCAGCTCCTCGTCGACGTCGATGGCGGTGGTGGTGAGCACGATCGCCACCGGCCCCGACACCCGGTACTCGTGGGTCACCAGCCGCCCCGTGGCCGGGTCCTTGCCGGTCGAGGCGATCGACAGCTCCCCCTCCGACTGGAGCAGCTTGAGCGCGTACGCGGCCCGCTCCGCCCCCTCCTCCTCGACGATGGCCAGCACCTTGTGGGCCAGGTCGCGCCCCTCCATGTAGAAGAGCGACTGGCCGGTCAGCGCCGAGTACTTGACCCGCTCCTCCTCGGGGACGAACGCCAAGACCGCCTCCAGGAGCGCCGACTTCCCCGCCGCCGAGCTCGACTGGACGATCACCGCCAGCGGCCGCTCCAGCTTGCGGCTCACCACCGCCAGGTACCCGACCAGCTTGTTGGTCTCCTCGCCCACCACCCCGCAGCTCTCGAAGTCACTGAGGATCCGCTCCACCAGCCGGGGGTCGCGGAGCAGCTCCAGCGCCTCCCGCTCCTCCTCGTCACTGAGCTGCACGCTCGTCGGCTTGGGCTCGTGGGCGGCGCGGATCCGCTCCTCGGCGAGCCCCTCGCAGCGCAGCAGCACCTGGCCCAGATCCTTGCGCACCGTCTCCTCAACAGCCCCCAGCTCCTGGGCCGCCTGCTTGGCGAACCCCGCCCGCTGCCGCGCCGAGTACAGGTCCAGGGTGTCCACGTGGTACCCCTCTCCCTCACCCCGCGACACCAGCAGGTTGACCCGGAGCACGTCGAAGCTGGTCGCCCGCCCGATCCCCCGCACCCGCCAGCGCCGGTCACCCAGGGCGATCACCACCTCGTCACCACTCAGCTCCACCGGCACGTCCGCGGTCGGCATCGCCGGCGTCGGGGTCGCCACCGGCGGCTCCGGCATGGCGGCGAAGGGAGGGCCATTCACCACTGGCGCCGCAGGCGGCGCTGCCCCCGGGCCAACATCCTCCTTCGCTGCTCCGGTGAGTGCCTCCGGGTCGAGATGCCCGACCGCGGCCGGCACCGTCACCCCCGAGGTCGTCACCCCCCTCGCCGGGCTGAGCAGCGCCGCCGCACGCACCCGCTCCATGAGCCGCCGCGGCGCCGTCGCCAGGTCGCTGCAGGCGTAGCTGTTGATGTCCTCCCCCTGGGGCAGGTGGACCCGGTACGCCTCGATACCGGCGGCCCCGAGCCGCTCCCCCAGCTGCACCGCCGCCCGCTCGCCGGCGGCATCCCGGTCGTACGCAATGTGGACCCGGCGGATGCCGTGACGCCGCAGCGCCTCCAGGTGGTCAGCGGTGAAGCCCTCCACCCCGTACGCCGCGGTGACGTTGCGGATCCCGTGCACCCACAGGGTCAGGGCGTCGAGCAGCGCCTCACAGAGAATCACCTCCTCGCCCGCCGCCATCGCCGCCTCGTTCCAGACCCCGCGCCCTCCCTCCCGCGGCCCCGGCAGGTACAGGTGGAGCGGCGTCCCCGCCCGTAGGTTGGCGGTGATCTTGCGCCCGTACATCTCCACAACCCGCCCCACCGCGTCGATCACCGGCACCACCACAGATCCGTTGAAGTGCTCGTGCCCCAACTCGCGCAGGATCCCCAGCCGCTGCAGCCGGGCCCGGATCTCCGCCCCCGACTTCCGGTTGCCGAGCGGCAGGCGCAGCCCGAGGGTCCGGTTGGCGAAGCCAAGCTGGAAGCGGTCGACCGCCTCCTGCGACCGCAGCCCCCGCTGCTCCAGGTACCCGAGCGCCTCCGGGCTCTCCTGCAGGGTGCGGTGGTAATAGCCGACCACCTGCGAGAGCAGCTCCTGGTCGTCGGCGCCCACCTCCACCGGCGCCGCCAGGGTCCGTACCGTCCCGCCCCGGAGCGGCCGCGCCTCGGCGGCGAAGGGGAGGTCGGCCCGGAGCAGCTCCACCGCATGGCGGAAGCTCACCCCCCGCTCGCGCATGACCCAATCGATCGGCGATCCCCCCGACTGGCACGCCCCCAGGCAGTGCCACAGGTTCTTCGTCGGCGAGATCACCAGGCTGGGCTCGTGGTCCTCGTGGAAGGGGCACAGCCCGATCAGGTCCGCCCCCTGCCGGCGCAGGGTGACGCCCCGGGCCTCGGCCAGCCGCTCCACCGACACCTCGGCCTTCAGCCGCTCCAGCTCCGCCTCCGGGACCCGCGCCACCCGGCCTCCTCCGAAATCCTGTCAAGCACGCACTAGTGCCCTGATACTGTAGCATTAGTGGTACAGATGGCGAGACCGGAGCTGCCCCCACCCATACCCTTGTGGCAGGCCATGGAGCTCGCCCGCCGCCTCGTCGCCCTCCGCCACGATCAGGGCCTCACCCAGCAGGCCCTAGCCGACCGCGCCGAACTCCACCCCACCCTCATCCGCCGCTATGAGACGGGCAAAGTCCAACCTTCCATTGATGCGCTCAAGCGCCTCGCACTTGCGCTCAGCGTCTCCACCGATCAGCTCCTCTTCGACGAGGCCGATCGCCAGGTCCCCGACGACCTCCGCCTTCAGCTCGAGGCCACCTCACGCCTCACCCCCGAAGGCCGCCAGATCGTCCGTCAGGTCATCCGCGGCCTCCTCGCCTCCCAGGAGATCACCCGCCTCGCCAACTCCGCCTGAGCAGAGGCTAACCACCCAAATCTGAGCAGCCCAGGCCAGCCCCAGCAAGCGCTGCCGTCAATCACCCCAACGCTTGCGGCATCGTCATCCCTTACACCGGAAGGCCTGGGAATCTCGCTCGCCAGCTGACCAGGAGATCCCGCGCCGCACCGATGATTTCAGCTCGAACCTCACCCTGCTCCTGCGGGCTGATCCGATCCCAATCGCTGCTCAGGGCGATCACGGCGTTGGGCCTCTCCTGAATGGGAAGTGCGCTCGCTGCACGCCACATCTCCCGAGCTCCAACCTCCGGCTCGACGATCCCGGACGCGATCTGATCCGCTATCTCAGCAATGACGGTTCGCGTTGCCTCTTCCTGTGACAGCGGCTCCAGGCCCAACTCAGAGAGGACCTGCTCGACGAGACCTCGGACATCGCGTGGGTCATCTGCGCCTGACGGGATGACTAGCGAAGCCATTGCCGGGGATGCTGGAGCACCTGCACTCACGAGCGCTGCCGCGGCATCGCGCAGCACGTCCACGCCGACGCTCCCCACGCGCCAGCGCGCTTCACTCCGCCGCCATTGCCGCATCGACCCCTGGTCGCGAACTAGCGACCGAGCACTGTCTTCCATTCGACCTGCTGCCCCGTTTCAAGGTTCTCGTACCAGTGAGTCGAGAACTGGAATCCATCGCTATCCGTGAACGTATCGCTGGTCATCTTCGCCCAAGCATACGGGTCACCACCGTACTCGCTCGCCAACTGCTCAGCAACCCGCAGAGTTGTCGACGTGCCCGCGCCAGCGATGGACGTGCCGGCCCCGGCAACCTGACTCTCACTCGCCAATTGACGACTGAGATTCAGGGCACTCGTCGAGCTATAGGCGCTCGCGTCCGCAGTAGCCTCTGTGGCATATGTCGCTCGTCACGAGCGGCGCCGCACTCACTGGTGCCTCCGTGCGTAGGCGAGCTTGGACCGCTCTGCCGGAGACAGCGGGCGTTCGATCGAACTCGAGCAGAGAGGCCGTGCGCTGGTAGTCGTGAGCCTCCCACGCCTCCTGAATCTTCGCTCTGACCTGCACCTCGTGGACTGCCGCCGCATAGTCATGGGCTCTGGCACTACGCAGCTCTGCCATCCGCTCGAAGACGGGAGCATGCCCGTCGAGTGCCTCGCGACCGTACTTCTGGAGGTCCGACGAAAGTCGCGCCAAACCCTTTGCAACCGCTTCCCTTGTCACCGCGGCGAAGTTGCGATATGCAGCGGACCCGGACTCATCACCGGAGACCGCCAGCAGATCGGCCATGTGGTAGGGATTGGCGACCTCCTCGGGCTGCCCCGTCCGACCCAGATCTAGGCCAAGCTCGTAGGACTGGCGGCCGTGCCACACGTCCAGGAACAGGCCCTTGCCGACGTACCGGACCACGGTAGGCTCAGACGACCCGGGCACTAGTCCGAACGTCGCTTGTACGAACTCGAACTCGCGGTTAGCCGCTTGCGCAAAACCCAGGTCACGGCGGTCATGCTCTTGGTTCATGGGGCCGACCAAAGGTTGCTGTTGGGATCAAATGTCCATCCCCGGTTGACGAGGATGTTTCTCTCGGCATTCAGGAACTGCCCAGCAGTGTCTCCAGAAGACGCGTCTCGAATGGTTTGAATACCGGTCCCCAGCTCCTGCCGGAGGACGCTTGAGTTGCGAAGCCAGTTCAGTTGCGGCGATCCTAGGTCCGGGCTAAGTCTCGGGAGCAACGTGTACTCGCCGGGCTGCAGAGCGCCCGGGGCCTCCAGGTCAGCCGTACGCCCGATTACTAGTTGGCTGGCATCGCCCGTTGCCTCTGTGGCGGTCGCTTCGGCGGCGTCGGCACCTACCTCCTCTGCAACCACCTCGGGAGCGTCTGCACCGCCGGTGACTACGATCGAACCCACCATGACCGTAGTCTGCAGCGTTGCTTCTCCCTGACTTGTACTGAGGGCCGTATGGCACCCTCCGTTGTCATTGTCGCCACCGAATGGGTTGCGAAGGCACAGCCCCTGAGCCCAGCTGACGGCGCTGCCCCCGCTGGCGCTCCAAGCCGTCGCTAATCCGCCCCCGACGGCACCCGCCCATTGACCCGGGCAGAAGCCGGAGCAGGAGTCCGCGTGCTGGGCCGCCTGTTGCGCGTAGTAAGCGGCGGTGGCCGCCTGCGTGGCTATGTTCTGCTGGATTGCGCTGACCGTGGCCGCCTCCGTTCCGGCCGGCGCTGCGGCGAAGAGGTGGTTCAACGCCGCCTGGGCGGTCTCGGCCTGCCGCGGTGTCTCGGCGTCATTCAGGGCGGTCACGTCGCTCGTCGCCGGCTGATCCACCGCCTGGCTCGCGGCTTCCGCCGCAGCCTGCTTCGCACAGCTGGTAGCGGTTCCGCAGCTTCCACCAGTGTCGCCGGCGATGCTGTGGCCACTGGGATCCTTGAGGTTCACGGGGTCGGCGTTGGCGTAGGCGTACCGGTCGGCGGTCAGGGGGTCGGTGCCGACAGAGACGTCGAGGTTTGACGATCCCGGCTGATAGCTGTCGGGGGTCGTAAACGTACCCTTGCTAGGGGAGTAGGAGCGGTTGCCGAATGTGTAATCGCCCGTCGTCGCGTCGCGCTGGGCGAACTGGTAGCCGAACTCGGTGAGCTGGTTGCCGCTACCGGTCACGCACGGGTTCGTCGAGCTGGTGGGCTGGACCGGCGAGCCGTAGATGTCGTACTTGAGCACGCACACGGTGTCGCCGTCGTTGGCCGAGCTGGTCACCGCTCCCACATTCCCATCGCCGTCCTCGGTGTACCACTGGGTCCCGCCGGAGGCCGACGTGCCTTGAAGCCCAACCGCCTGGGAGGGTGTGCCGCTTGCGTCCATGAGCAGGACCAGGTCGTCCTCGACGCTGCCATACCCGTTGCCGGTGGCTGCCTGGCCCTTCTGGATGATCCCGACCTCGCTCCCGGTCGTGGCGTAGTGCTCGTCCCAGAAGCCGTTGGGGTCGGTCCGGGTCGCCACCCGTCCCAGCGCGTCGTAGGTGGTCGTGGTCACGCTGGTGGCGGTGACCGAACTTCCGCAGGCGGCGGCGAGGGTGCTCGGCGTCGTCTCCTGGTAGGTCTGGTTGAAGCCGTCATACGCGTACGTCGTGCACCCGTCGGTCTCCAGGCGGCCATCGGCGTCGTAGGCGGCGGAGAGCGACCCCTGGGGGGAGGTCGTCTCGTTGAGGGTGTCGTTGGCGTTATACGTGTAAGTCGCTGCCTGGGATCCCAGCCCAACGCTGATGCGGTTTCCGTCAGCGTCATAGTTGACAGGCGCCCACTGGGCGGTGGATGTTGTCTGCTGCTGGCTCTCCTGCGCCGAGGAGGCGACCCGACCATCCGGGTAGTAGGCGGACTCCAGAATGGTGTTGTCGCCCGCCAGCGCCGCCTCCGACGCCTCCTGCTGGCCGTCGCTGTCATAGCTGTACGCCCACCAGTCCAGGACGGTGGCGCTCGTACTCGGCCCGCATGCGCTCGTGCTCTGATTCTCGCAGAGCCAGACTTGCTGGGTCGAACCGTCGGGGTTGTACGAGTAGCTGGTGACGTCTCCGTTGGACTGGATCTGGTTGGCGAGCTGGCCGGTCTCGGTGTAGCTCCGTGTCTCGGTAACCCCAGAGTCCGCAGTGGTCCCCAGCGTGACCGCGTCGTCGGCGGCGTTGTACTGTACGGCCTCCGTCGCGGTTTGAGAGGTGCCGTTGCGAGCCATGGTCAGGGTGGCCACATCGCCGGCCCCGTCGTAGCTCAATTCGGCGGTGTAGCCGGCCATATCCGGTCCGCCCTTGGCGCTGATCTGCGCGTCTCCGGTGCCGTCGTTCTCGCTGCGCAGGCTGCCGTCAAGGTAGTAGCTGAGGGTGTCGGTGACGCCCCAGGCTGCCGTGCCCGCATTGCTGGCGCTGGTCTCGTTGCCCGAGGCGTCATAGGTGAAGGTCTCCGGTGACGTCGCGACCGTGTCCCCGGTCGCAGCCTCGGGGGGCTCGCTGGCCTGCCTGCCGTCGAGGTAGTAGGTGTCGCTGATCGTCCCCCCGTCGCAGCTCGCGGCCGGTGGACCGCCCACCGGGCAGCCGCTGGTCCCCACCTCATAGGTGTGCTCGGAGAGCGTTTGGCCAAAGCCGTTGTAGGTGTCGTCCGTTTCCAGGCTCGAGTTCGGCCGCGCCGGGCGGCGTGTTCGTGGTGAGTAGGAGGTTGTTCCCGCTGTACGTGTAGGTGGTGGGGACCCCACCCGAGTTGGTCGGGTCCTTCGCGGTGGCGCTCGGAGAAGAGACGCTCTTGATGTTTCCCACCGCGTCGTAGGTGTAGGTCGTCACCTCGGGCGTCCCCGACTCGGTGCCGCTCGGCGTTGAGACACTCTGCTTCCACCCGTTGACCGTGTACTGGGTGAGCGTCGAGGCTCCGTACCCGTCGGTGCTGCTGATCGGGAGGCCGGCGGCGCTGTAGGTGTCGGTGGTGGTGGTCGGTGGGTCCACGGACGGACTGCCGGCGGAGGAACCGGTGGTGCTCAGGTTCAGGCTCTGATCCGACGGCATGGTGGTGCTGAGGAGGAGCCCGTCCGCACTGTACGTCGAGGCCGTCTGGACTGTGGCGGGTTGCCCGCTCGCCGTGTCGGGGTTCGGCTGGGTGCTCACCAGGACGTTGCCCTGGGCGTCGTAGACCGCCGTCTGGTTGACGGTCGCCGGCGCGCCAGAGGCGCTGTCGGGGTCGGGGGACGTGACCTGTGACGTCAGACCGTCATTGGTGTAGGTGAAGCTCTCCTGCTGGGGGGAGCTCCAGCTGCCACCGGCGGTGGGCAGGAGCTCGATGGTCACCTCGCTGGCCGCGTTGTACTGCACCGCTGTGATGCAGAGACCCGCCGTCGAGTCGTACGCTGGAACCCCGGGGATCGTCTGGGGCGCGCCGACGCCGCCAGGGGCCACGGGTACGTTGCCGGTGGTCGGGCACTGTGCCGCCTGGGACGCCTGCCCGGAGAACACGCTGCTGGCCCCCACCGTGGTCTCGGTTGGGTCGCTGCTGTCGTAACGGGGCACGTACTGGGTGACCGGCCGGTCGTCGGCATCGAAGTCCGTCCGGACCATGTACTCGGGATTGGGGGTTGTCGCCGACGTCTCGAAGGCGTCGGCGCTGAACTGGGCGACCTGGTTGCCATCGGGGTCATAGCTCACCCGGGTGTGGATGTTGACGCCGCCGTCCGCATCGGTCACCCCCAGCGTGGGGCACCCCACGGTCCCGATGACACCGAAGCTCGGAAAGTTGTTGAAGCAGACGTTGGGAGTGCCGGTCGTGTTCTCCGCCGCCACCACCGTGTCCAGCGGCCGGTTGTCCGCGTCATACGACACGATAGTGTCGCGAGTGCCCGCCGCCGTGGTCGGCGCGGTCGCCCCGGACGCTGGTGTGCCAGTGCTCAGGGCAGCGGTCTGGGCTGTCCAGATGCGGTTCCCGGACGGGTCGTACCCGTACCAGCTCACCACGTCCTGGGTGGGGGTCTGCGGCGTCGCGGTCCAGGCCAGCTGGTCGAGGACGTCGTAGTGGTTGGTCGTGGTCACCCCGTTGGCGTTGGTCGTGGTGGTGACGTTGCCGTCGGCGTCGTAGGTGGTCGTGGTCACCGCCGGTGCCGGACTGCCCGTGACCGGCGCGTCGGCCGTGTACGAGGTCACCGAGGTGGGCCGGTCGGCGGCATCATAGGTGGTGTAGGTGGAGTAGTAGTCGGTGGTGGCGCTGCCTGGACCGTGGCAGCCCCCCGACCCCTGGGTGAACTCCAGGGCGGGGCAGCTCTCCACGGCGTTCCCGTCTGGGTCGTAGACGGTCGCCGAGGTGAGGGTGCGGTAGGTGCCATCCCACCGCGGGGTGACCGTCTCGATGACGCGGTGGTAGGCGTCGTAGACGTAGGTGGTGACGGTCGGCTCGCTGGAGCCGACCAGGTCCGACACCTCCGACGCCGGAGCCTGGATGCTGATGACGTTGTCCACGCCGTCGTAGGTGGTCGTGGTGGTGCAGATCACCTCCCCTCCGCTCGGCCAGGGCGCTGCGCTCGAGGTGGTGCAGCCGGTGGGGTTGGGACCGGCGCTCTCGGCGGAGCGGCCCACCGTCTCGGTGACCTCGCGGTTGACCGCATCATACGAGTAGGTCGTGATGTCGCCCATCCCATCGGTGGTTTGGACGAGGTTGCCGTAGATGTCGTAGACGTTGGTGGTGTGGGGGCTGCCGGTCTCGGTCGCCTCCACCGGCTGCCGCACCGTCAGCACCTCGCCGGCGGGGTTGTAGGTGGTGCAGGTGTCGTACTTGCCGACCGTCGGGCACGAGGGATAGCCCACTCCGCCCTGGTTGCCCCGTGCCGTCCTCTCCCCCAGGTTGTTGCCGTCGGCATCGACCTGGTAGGTGGTGACGTTGCCCAGGGCGTCGGTCTGGCTCAGGGCGTAGAGCCCCGGCGTGGCGGTGCACGAGGTCGCGTACAGCGTCTGCGTGTAGTCCGGCGCGGCTGGGGAGCTGCAGGTACCGGGGTAGTCGCTGAGCGGCAGGCCCGCCTGCGCGGTGGCGTCGCGGTCCCAGGTTCTCTCCAACTGGCCCTCGGCGTCATAGCCGTAGGCCACGAACTCGCCGGTGGGGTCGGTCACTCCGGCCAGCCAGCCGCCCGCCGAGGTCGTCCCGGAGAGGTCGGTGGCGCTGTTCGGGTAGTAGGTGTAGGTGTAGGCACCCCCGGTCTCACTCCCATCGTTCTCGTCCGGGGTGCTCATCATGAGCCGCTGGCCCCACTGGTCGTAGGTGTAGGTGGTGACGGTGGAGTGCACCCCGTCCTTGGTCGGTGCCGTCTGCGTGCACAACAGCCCGGTGTTGTCCCCAGCTCCCGAGCAGGGGTCGGTCGACCCGATCGGCAGCCCCGCTCCCACGGCCGTATTGGTATCCCGCGCGTAGGTTGTCGCGTAGGCCATGTAGCCGGCGGCGGGGCCGGTGCCACTGGAGTTGAGATCGGCGTTGCCGTCGGGACTGAGGACGCCGGTCTGGTCACTCACCACGAAGATGGTCGAGGCGTCCCGGCGCGGACCGCCCGTGGATGTCACCGCACCGTCGCCCGCGATTGTGTCCGTGAAGGTCCTGACCGTCCCGCTCGCCTCCACATACTGGGCAAGATAGGAGGTCGTCGTGATGACGTTGGTGGGCGAGTCGACGTCGTCCTGGATCAGGATCCCGCCCTCGTCGTTGTACGTGTAGAGGGTCTCCCGGTTGGGCGTCTGCCCGCTGTCAAGACCCAGCTCGAGGATCTCGCAGAGGTTGTTGTCCGGCTCGTGGTCGGGCTGCTGGCAGGTCGAGCCGGTGGTGTCCCAGTCGTAGAGGGTGGTGTGCAGCCAGATTCCGGCAGGTCCACCCTGGGTGGTCGAGGTCGAGCCCTCGTCGACCACGCCCACCCGCCCCAGCGGGTCCACCTGGGCGAAGTGCTCCTCCTCGGTCCCGGTGATGGCGTTGACCACCGCCCCCTTGGCCCCGTAGGTGTAGGCGGTCTCCGTCCCCAGCAGGTCGGTCACGTCGCTGATCACGGCCGGACCGCCGATTGTGGACGTCGCGTAGCTGAACGTCACGGTGTTGCCGTCGGGGTTCTGGGCGCTGCAGAGCTGGCTGGCGCTGCCGCCACAGCCCCCGTAGGTGTAGTGCAGCTCCGTTGCGCTCGGGTTGATGACGTTGACCAGGTCGCCCGCCGAGTTGTCCTGGTAGCTCGTCACCTCTCCGGCTGGATCGCTGATGTTGACCTCGGTCCCGCCGCTCCAGGTCGTGTAGACGAGGCTGTAGGCGCGGTCGCCGCCACCGTCTTCGCCGACCCCGATGAGCTGACCGCCGCTGTAGGTGTAGTACACCGTGTTGCCGAGGGCGTCGCGGACTGAGAGCAGGCTGCCACTGGCGCTGTACTCCTCTCTCACCCCATCTGTGGTCATCACCGCATAGCCCAACACCTGGGCGTTGGAGGCGGTCAGGCCGGTGCACGCACCCGTGCTCGACTCCACGTAACGCCACATGCTCGCGTGCACGCCAGCCTCGGGGCTGTAGACCGTGTCCACGCACAGCTGGTCGTACCCGCTCCCCGGGGCGAGGATGGTGGGCACCAGCGGCCCCAGCGGGCCGGTGGTGGCCCCCAGACTGGTGACGTCGATCGGCGTCGACAGCGGCGTGGGCTCGAACGCCACACCCGCCCCACTGCCCGTGATCAGGGTGATCGCCACCCCTCCGCTCACCTGCTCGCCCTGAGGTACCCGCAGTGCCACCCCGCCCAGATCGTCCCCCGCGGAGACGAAGGAGGTGATCCACCCCTGGCCGACCGGCTCGGCCCCGGGCTGGAGGGTCGCCTCGCTGTCGTAGGCGCGGACCATGTCCAGGCTGAGATCGCCGTGGAGCTGCATGGTGCCGCCGTCCTGCTGCGTGATGAGCAGGTTGCCGTCGGCGGCGTTGACCTCGGCCGTGCCCCCGGGCCCGAGTGTGGTGCTGACGAACGTCCACCACTGCTGTGCGCCCAAGCCCCCGTCGCAGACCAGCGACTGAGCCGAGCCCAGCCCGCCCAGACCGGTTGTCGCGTCGGCGACGATCGCTGTGAGCAACGGATCGGAGCACGCGGAGTCACTCCCCATGGCCGTCACCGCCGCCGTCACCGTGACCGGAGCCGAACCCAGCACCAGCCCGGCCACGGTGATCTGGGACGCTCCCACGGTGCACGTGACCCCCGCGACACTCGCGCAGCTCGTGCCCCCGACCAAAACGGTCCCACCGGACCCGTCGAAGCCCGTTCCCGAGAGGGGTATGGACAGGTTCACCGTCTCCGACGACGGCGCCACCGCCGGCTTGAAGGCGGCGACGATGGCTCCGAAGTCATTGGTGGTCCCGCCCATGGTCATGGACTGACCACCGCTCGACGCCGAGAGCTCGTCCTCGAGTCCGGCGTTGTAGTTGTTGGTGGACTTCGCCTGCTCCCGGAGGCTGAAACCGCTGCCGGCGGTGAAGCCGGAGCCGACGCTGGTCTCGCCGGCGATGCCCAGGACCAGCTCGCCGGCTCCTCCGATGGCGGGCGTCGGCCCAGCGCTGAGCGTGGTGGTGCCACTCCCGCTGGCGCCGAGAAGCTGGTCGAGGGGGGTTGAGCCGGCGACACCGGAGTATTCGGCCACCGCGAGAGCGACGTTGGCACCGGTGACGGTGACCGTGACGCTGCCGGCCTTCGAATTGGCCAGGTACCAGAGCTCCACGTGGCCATTGCCGTAGGGCTCGGACAGAGCCTTTGTCCACGCGCCGTTCACGTTGTCGGAGACACCGGTGATCGGATCGGTGCCGGAGTCCTTGGTGGTGATGCCCAGCACCAGCAGGTCACCGGCGACGACGCTGTTCGAGAGACTAACGGTCTTGCCGGTCGATTCGGCACCCTGCACGAAGGCGGGCGTCTCCTCTCCGCTGCCCACACCGCTCTCGGGCGTCACCGTCGCCGTCACGGTCCCGCTCTGGCCGCGTGCGAACTCCGAGGAGCTGAGGCTCACGGAGACCTGCGGGGCCGGCCCCGGCGCGTACTGCCCCTCGAGCTGCGCCTGGGTGAGCGCCGACGGGTACACGCCCGCATCGCTGATGGCGCCCTGGAGGTAGTTGCCCCAGCTCGGGCAGGCATCCGCGCACGAATCCGCGCCGATCGCACCCGGATCGCTGGACGCGTAGGTGACCGACCCGCGCGAACTGCTTCCGCCCGAGACCGCCTCGACCCCGTTGACGTACCCGGCGATCTGCCCGGTCGCGGTGACGGTCAGGTCCAGGCGACTCCACTGATCCAGGGGGACGACGGCGCTCGTGGACTGCACAGTGTAGAAGGTGTCGTTGATGACAACCATGCCGAGGAGCTGACACTCCGTGTCGATGGCCAGCATCACGCCCGGATCACCGGTCGCCAGCACCAGAGCTCCCTGGTTGCTCCCGCACGAGGTGGGATCGACCCAGGCCTCGAGGGTGACCGGCAGCGAGATCTGAACAGATGAAGGGAGGGTCACGTAGCCCCCGGAGCCGTCCAGGCTGACCGCCGATCCCGCTCCGGGGGGACCGTCCACCCCGTAGGTGACGCCCGAGGAGGTGAAGGTCCCGCTGTTGCCGTTCCCGGAGGTGTCCGCGGCCGTGCAGCACCCGGTGTCGTCGAGGGGATAGAACGCGAGGGGATCGTCGGCCGCAGCCGTCTTCGTCTGCATGGCGGCCGCCGCCGGACCCTGCCCGGAGGCGTTGGTGGCCGCCACGGTGAAGGAGTAGGCGGTCCCGTTGCTGAGCCCGGTCACCATCGCGGAGACGGCCGAGGCCCCGACGCTGGTCGTTCCGACCTTGGTGGAGCCCTTGTAGGTCGTGACCTTGTAGCCGGTAACCGGGCTGCCGTCGGCGGGGGCGGCCTGCCAGCTGACCGTCACCTCCTTGTTGCCGGCCACGGCGGTGACACCCGTCGGTGGCGCGGGCAGTGTCGCCGCACCCGTGGACGGCGCCGACGGCGCACCTGTGCCCATCGCGTTCTGGGCAGCGACGGTGAACGAGTAGGTCTCGCCACTCACGAGCCCGGTCAGCGTCGAAGGGCTGGAGGCGACGTCGATCGCCGGCTGAGGCTGGGAATTGAGTGACGGAATGATCCAGTAGCCGGTGATCGCCGATCCGCCGGTGCTGGAGGGGGCCGTCCATCTCACGGTCTCCTGGCCCGAGCTTCCGGTTGCCGAGACGGCGGTGGGAGCCCCCGGGGTGGTCGGCGTCTCGAACGTGGCCGCACTCGACCAGCCGGTCGCGGAGCTGTACTGGTCACGGCCGATGGCCTCCCAGTAGTAGGTCTCGCCCGGTCCCAGGTCGTCGGCGGGCACCGTCCAGGAGGGGCTCGATTCCCACGGGCTGGTGGTCACGTAGGCGCCGAAGTCGCTGCGCGTGCTCACCTGGAACTGGTAGCCGGTGCAGCCGGTGCATGCGGCGGCCGTGAGGGTGGGCTCGAGGGACGCGCCACTCCCCGGCGTGATCAGCGCCCCTCCCGTGGGCGATGACGGGCCCGGCGGGGACGAGGCCAGGACGTCGAAGGGCCCAACGGCGCCTCCGTACTGCGAGAACCACTCGCCGGTCTGCGTGTTGTAGATGTCGAAGGCGAGCTGGTACGATCCCGCCCCCACGCCCAGCGCCGACATCGCCGCGATGTTGGCGGTCACCCAGACCCCCGACCCCGGATTGACGGTGACGGGGAAGGCGGAGGTCGTCCCCGACGCCGGGGCTCCCGTCACTCCATTGGCGACGGCGCTCTGCGTACCGGCGGTGAGCACATGGTAGGAGACCTCATAGCTGCCGCCGGCGGGCCACGGGTTCCCCCCCTGGTTGACCACGTACACGGGCATGGTCGTTGACGATGCATCCGACCAGGGGGGTGCGGATGGGGTCGGGAAAGGCTGGTTGCCGCTCTGAGCTGTCGGTGACGGATCCGCCGCACTGTCCTGGAATCCCCAGTTGACCGGGCCCGATCCGTATAACGTCGACGCGGAGGACCAGTTGGTGTTCACATCGCCCGAGCTGTTCACGCCGACCGCCCGCCAGTACGACGTGTAGCCATCGGCGAGGCACGAAGACGTGGTCTGCCACGACGTTGACGACACCACGGGCGACAAGCAGTTGTAAGTGGTGAAGGTCGGGTCCGTGCTCACTTCGTACTGGTAGTCGCTGCACCCCGCGCACCCGTTGATGCTGAGGGTTGCGCTCGGACTCCCCGACCCGGAAGCCACCGCGGTCGCCCCGTTCGGCGGTGATGCGAGGGAGGGAGCCGGACCCAGGTTGTAGGTGACAGCGACGAACGATGCACCCCCGGTGTCCGTGTCGTAGGCGGCCAGCTGCATCCAGTAGTTGGAGCTGGTGTTCCCGTCGGAGGTGATCACCATGCCGTCATTGGCGGCCGCCCCATCGGTCCACTGCTGGACCCATTGGGTGATGCCGACCGACGCCCAGTTGCGGGTGCCATAGCAGACGTTGCCCCAGTTGGCTGAGACGCTCCCCGTGGCACCGTTGCTGGAGTTGTACGGGAGCCCACTGTCCCAGGTCGCCCCCAGGCTGAAGGGCGAGGTGGCCTGCCACATCCAGAAGGTCTCGGCGGAGCACAGGGAGGTCCAGTCGAAGTAGCCGTACCAGGTCGCCGAGACGATGCTGGCGCCGTCCAGGTCGGAGATGCCCGGGTAATAGAGTGAGGTCTCGTTGTACCCCGTCGTGCTGCTGCTGTACTCGCCGATCCAGTCCGTGTAGTCGCTCTCGCCGCTGGTCCAGTACCCGTTGTAGTTGCAGGTTGGGCAGTACGTGCTCACGAACACGTCGTATCCGTTTCCATTCCCGGGCGTGTTCGATTGCCACCCGTACGTAGGGTCGATGGTGACCGGATACACCCGCGCGGGATCACGCAGCCACGTTCCAGAGGCGATGACGTCCAGCCAGCTCCCACCCGGCCCCAGGCCGTAGCTGAGCGACGTGGAAGCACTGAGGCCGGTCTCCTCGTTGAAGTTGCTGTCCCCCATCGTCCCCGGCGGCAGGGAGAAGACCACGCTGCCCGTAGCGTTCGCGAAATCCACGTCACCGTCGGAGTCCAGAGCTGCCGTGAGTCCCGTCGTGGTCAGCGGGAACCGATAAACGGCGTCTCCGGTGCCCGTGGGCGGTTCCTGGAGCACGATCAGTTGGGTCAGCGCATCCACGGTGTCAATGAACTCGAGCTTCGTGGCGGGCCAGGCATCGGCGTAGGTGACCTTGGTGCCGCCGGAGATCGATGCCTTCACCGGCTCAGCCGCTACTGCTCCGGTAACTTCCCGGCTCCCCGCCACCTCCAGCCCCTGCGTGGGCGTGCCGAAGGTGACCGAGTTGGCCCCCTGAGTGAGCGTGAGGACGTCGGGATCGCTGAGTGAGCCCGCGAGTCGCACCCCCACGGGGCCGCCTCCGTCGGTGATCGAGCCATCGGCTCGCAGCGACAGATCGGGGTTGATCGCCACCCAGTTACCCTGAGCGTCCTGGTAGTTGACGGGAGACTGGTACACGTGAGCGGTCAGGGTTCCGTCGGCGTTGGCGTAGGTGGTCGTCGTCGAGTTGTCCAGGACCGGAACTTCCTGGCTCACCCCCTGCTTGAAACCCGTGATCTTCTTGCCCTTGGCGGCCTTGCGCGCCGCCGCCCACGCCTGCTCCAGGGCCGACTCCTCGCCCAGTTGCGGCGGCGTCAGCTTGGTGGGAGCCTTGCCGTTGCCCGCGCTCCAGGTGTCCCCGTGGATCGGGGAGGGGTGCTCCGCCTGGTTGCCACCCTCGGCCAGCAGCGCGGCGGCCGCCACCTGGGACTGGCTGGGCGACAGGGGTGAAGCCGACGAGCTCGAGCGGTTTCCGCTGGTCCCGGGGGCGGGGGTCAGGGTCTGACCGACCACGGCCAGGGCGCCCACTGCCACCAGGAGCAGTGCGCGTCCGCCGGTGACCGACGCTCTCTTCCGGCCGGAAGGGCCTGGACTCAGCCGACCAGGGACCGGCGGCTCTTCCGTGTGCTGGGGGGGGCTCGTCGCCATGGTGGGGATGCCTCCTCGTCGGCCATGCGGACACTCAGCCGCCCATGCGGCTTGGCAACGAGGGCATCCCCGCCCCCTCGTCGCACGGTAGGTTACAAAGTCCGTTGCGCTCGGTCAATAAGCATTTGGTTTTTAGACAGACGGTGGAACCAGGCAGAGGGGCCAAACGACCTAATTGGTCGACACCGCGACCGCCGCGGCGACGGTGGCGACGTGGGCGGGGTCGCGCACCAGGCGGTCGAAGCGCGCACGCCTCGCCTCCCACCCCTGTGCCTCGACAACCAGGTCGGGGTGATCCTCGATGAGATGGGTGTTGTACTCACCGCGCTGGAATTCGGGGGAGTCGAGCAGGGCGAGGTGGTACGGGATGTTGGTGCGGATGCCGGTGATGACGTACTCGCACAGCGCCCTGCGCATCCTGCCGATGGCGAGCTCGCGGGTCGGGCCCCAGACGATCAGCTTGGCGATCATCGGGTCGTAGCGGGGCGAGACCATCCCCGGCCCGGCGAGGGCCGCGTCGACCCGGACGCCGGGACCCGAGGGCTCGTGGTAGCCGGTGATCCGGCCCGGCGAGGGGAGGAAGCCCTGGGCGTAGTCCTCGGCATTGATCCGGCACTCGATGGCGTGACCCTGGGGGACGATCTGCTGCTGGTGCAGCTGCAGGTGCTCGCCGGAAGCGATCCGGAGCTGCTCGGCGACCAGGTCCACCGAGTACACGGCCTCGGTCACCGGGTGCTCGACCTGGAGGCGCGTGTTCATCTCCAGGAAGTAGAAGTCGCCCTTGGAGTAGATCATCTCGACGGTGCCGGCGTTGACGTAGCCGACCGCGCGGGCGGCGGCCACGGCGACCTCGCCCATCCGCGCTCGCTGGTCGGGGTCGATGACCACCGACGGCGCTTCCTCGAGGATCTTCTGGTGGCGGCGCTGGATGGAGCACTCGCGCTCGCCGAGGTGGATGACGGTCCCGTGGGCGTCGGCGAGCACCTGGATCTCGATGTGGCGGGGCTCCTCGACGTAGCGCTCCAGGAAGATGGTGGCGTTGCCGAAGGCGCGCTCCGCGGTGGAGCGGGCGGCATCCAGGCTGCTTCGCAGCTCCGCCAGGTCGTGGGCGACGCGCATGCCGATGCCGCCGCCACCCGCCGAGGCCTTGATCAGCACCGGGTAGCCGATCTCGGCGGCGGCCCGTACCGCCTCCTCGTCGCCGGTTAGCGCCCCGCTGCCGGGCACCACCGGCACTCCGGCGGCCTGCATCCGCTCCCGGGCCGGGACCTTCTCCCCCATCGCCGCCATGGCCTCCGGGGGTGGACCGATGAAGACGATGCCGGCGGCCGCGCAGGCGCGGGCGAACGCCTGGTTCTCGCTGAGGAAGCCGTAGCCGGGATGGATCGCCTCGGCGCCGGTGCTCCGGGCGGCCGCCACGATCCGCTCGATGTCCAGGTACTCGCTCCGGGCTCCGCCCGTCCCGGCGGCCCCCGCCCCGAGCTCCACGGCCTCGTCGGCGAGCAGGGTGAAGGGAGCGTTGCGGTCGGCGCCGCTGTGCACCGCCACGGAGCGGATGCCCAGGTCGCGGCAGGCCCGGATCACCCGGATCGCGATCTCCCCCCGGTTGGCGACCAGCACCTTGCTGAACATGGCGCCCATGGTGCCATCCCTGGCGTGGGAACCGATCCCGTCCATCGCCGCCCGAGGGCTCGGCCGGCGTTCGTGCGCCGGGCGCATGATTGGCGCAGGTCGGGGCAGGGCAGAGGAGAAGGGAGATGCCGCAAGACCCGGAGCAGGCGTGGCGGGAGGTGGGTCAGCACTTCGAGGACCTGGGGTCCCGCATCCACGAGCACTACCGCCGCCAGCTCGACGATCGCGGCCGGCCGGTGGAGGAGACCGCCCACGGGGTGGCCGAGGCCCTGGAGGCCCTGACCCGTCAGGTGGGGAGCGCCTTCGACGCCCTCGGCGAGGCGTTCCACGACCAGGCGGTCCGGGAGGAGGCCCTCCGTGCCTCGCGCGCCTTTGGCGATGCCGTCGAGGCGTCGGTCTCGGGACTGGGTGGGGAGGTCAAGAAGGCGACCCGGCGATCCCCCAAACGGGAGAAGTAGTCGGGTCAGGGCTGGAGCGGGGTGACCGAGGGATTCTGCGGCGCGCTGTTGACGGCGTGATCGGCCGTCGCGCCGGTTAGGATCGGGCTGCGATGGAGTACCGGCGTCCCTCCCCCCGGATGTGGGCCGCCCGCCAGACCGTCCTCGGCCTCTCGACCCTGCTCTGGCTGGCCATCCTCGGCGTGGCCGGCGCCATCCTCTGGGGTCTCCGAGGTGCGCTGATCGGGGTCGGCGTCTGTGTCCTGTTCGCCGCGGTGACGTGGTTCGTGGAGCGCGGCCGGTACCGTTCCTGGGGGTACCTCGAGCGAGAGGAGGACCTGGTGGTCCGGCGCGGCCTGGTCTTCCACCGGCTCACCGTCGTCCCCTTTGGGCGGATGCAGTTCGTGGACGTCACCGCCGGTCCGGTGGACCGCCTCTTCGACCTGGCCACGGTGCAGCTCCACACCGCGGCAGCGGCGACGGACGCGCGCATCCCCGGCTTGCGCAGCCAGGACGCCGCCCAGCTGCGCGACCGGCTGGCGGCTCTCGGCGAGGCCCGGACGTCGGGAATCTGATGGGCGCCGCCAGCTCCCAGGCGTCGGCGCTGTCCGGCACCTGGTGCCGGCTCCATCCCCTCTCGCCGCTCGCCCGGGTCGGGATCACCCTGGGCTTCGTGGTGGCCGCGGTGGGCATCCCCACCCTCTCCGGCGGGCAGGTGTCGTCGGGGGGGTGGCCGGACCTCATCGTGGTCGCGGCCATCGCCGTCCTCGGGATCGGCGCCTCCGTGGTCTCGTGGCTGGTCACCCGCTGGCGGGTGGTCGGCGACGAGCTGCAGATCGACACCGGGCTGATCTACCGCCAGTCGCTCCGCTTCCCGCTGCGGCGGGTCCAGGCCGTGGACATCGTGGCGCCGCTGACCGCGCGCCTGCTCGGGCTCGCCGAGGTGCGGATCGATCTCGGCCGGGAACCGGTCACCACCAGCACGGCCGTCTCGCCTACCTCAGCAACCAGGATGCCGCGGCGGTGCGTGCCCAGCTCCTCGCCCTGGCCCACGGCCTCGCCGCCGAGACCCCGGAACCGCCCGCCGCTGCCCCTCTTCCGGGTCGACAACGGGCGGCTGATCGCCGCCAGCCTGCTGCGCGGCGCGTGGCTGGTGGTGCTGGTGGTCGTCGCCGTGGTCGCGGTCCTCGCCATCGACTCTCGCCGAGGGGCGGCGGCGCCGGAGGACAGCGAGGCCCAGCGCCACCTCGCTGATCAGCGGGATCCTGACCGGCGTGCTCGCCCTCGGCCTCGACAGCGCCCGATCCGTCAACGGCGACTTCGACTTCACGATCGGGGAGGCCGCCGACGGCCTGCGCCTCCACCGAGGGCTCCTCCAGAAGCGGCACGAGACCATCCCGTATGGCCGCATCCAGGCGGTGCGGCTCGTCCAGCCGCTGCTCTGGCGACCCTTCGGCTGGGCGCGCGTGGAGCTGGACGTCGCCCGGCAGCCGGAGGCGCACGGCCAGGGGGAGGCCCGGCAGCTCGCCCACCTGCTGGCCCCGGTGGCCACCCTGGATCAGGCGCGGTGGCTGGTCGGCCGGGTCGCGCCCGGGAGCCCCGGCGACGCTCAGCCGCGCCGGCGCCCCGCCTCGGCGCGCGATGCTCCGCGCCCCGCTCTCCTACCACTACCTCTCGGTCTGGCACGACGAGCGCTGGCTGGTGACGCGGACCGGTCGGCTGCGACCGGCGACGGTCATCGTCCCCCTCGAGAAGGTGCAGAGCATCCGGCTCTGCAGCGGGCCGGTGCTTCGCTGGCTCCGCCTGGCCGATCTCCGCGTCGACACCGCGGGCCGGCGCTGGGTGGGCGAGGCGCTCTGCCGTGACCGGGCGGAGGCGGAGGCCCTGGTGGACCGGCTCAGCGAGCTGGCCCGCCGCGCCCGCCAGCTCAGCTGGCGACGATGACCTGGGTCCCGAGCGGCGTCCAGGAGTACAGCCAGGGCATCAGGGTGTTGGGGATGTGGATGCAGCCGTGGCTCGCGTTGTCCGCTTCGACCTCGTACTGGCTGCCGGGGCCGAAGTCGTTCTGATTCTCCCAGTAGGCGTCGTGAAGGAAGTAGCCGCCGTCCTCGTACTCCATCGCGTAATCCACCCAGGTGGGGTAGTAGTAGCCCGGAGAGCCGGGCGGCCACGGGGAGATGAACTCGAACGGGGACTGCTTGTAGAAGACGTGGAAGGAGCCGGTGAGGGTGGGGAAGCCGGGCCGGCCGGTGGTCACCGGGGTGGCGTTCACCACGCAGCCGTTGTCGTAGAAGACGGCCTCCTCGAGGCTGATGCTCACGTAGATGACCTTGCCCGAACCCCCTCCGACCTGATGGCCGCACTGGTCGCTGGCGAGGTCGCTGTCGATCGCCGCCTTGAGACCGGCCTCCTGGGACTGCAGCGAGCTGAGCTCGTCGTAGGTGGTGCCGGCCAGGTAGCTCTGGTCCAGCGTCTGGTACTGGCTCAGCTCGGCTGCGGAGCCGGGCGTGCCTTCGGCCGCCGCCTGGTCGGCGAGCAGCAGCAGAGGCCGCAGCTCGCCGTTCAGCTGGTCATTGACCGAGATCAGCTGGGTGAGCTGGTAGAGGGCGGTGTAGAGGAGGCCGGAGGTGGCGGACGGGTCTTCGCCGCTGGACTCTTCACTCTGCAATTGGGCCAGCAGCTGCGGAACGTCGCCGGGGTCGAGGTTGTCCTGGCCGGCGACCCTGATCGCGCCGCTCGCCTGCGAGATGAGCCCCGCGGGCCCGCCCGACCGGGCCACGTCGTCCTGGATCACGGCCTGCTGCTGGGCGTCCAGGACATCGGTGCGGGCGGTGTCGAGCTGTTCCTGCCAGCCGGCGACCAGGTGGGCGACCTGATCCGGGGTGGTCGCCGCGCTCAGCTCGGCCGGCCAGCTCTGCCCGGCGGACGCCTCCGTCGCCGTCATCAGGGTCCCCTGCTGACCCACCTCCAGCTGCCAGTCGAAGAGGACCAGCTCGGCGCGTTCGATCTGCACCTTCATGGCCGCCGCGTAGGCGGCGTCGGTGGCCCGCGTGAGCGTCGCCAGGAGGCCCTGGCCGTCGGTCGTCCACCACGCCAGGGACCAGCCGTCGCCCCGCGGCTGCTGCTTCTCGAGGCGGGTCCGGAGCGGGGCGATGCTGGACGCGGGCACTCCGACGGCCACGTCGTGCGACCAGGTGGCCCGCAGGCTCGACGCCTCCGCGGTGAAGCTGGTGCGCCGGTCGGATCCGACGACCGCCATGCCGGCCAGGGCCGCGATCAGGCAGCCGGCGAGGATCACGGCGGCGAAGCGGACGGCGCGCATCGGGCTCATGGGCTCTGGGGGAGTAACTCCGGGACCACCGACCACGTTACGTGGCCGCTCGCCGTGATGGTGGTGACGATCCGGTTGCGGGCGGCCGGGCCGCGCGCCGCCGCTGCGAGCGCCCTCATTCGATGTCGACGATGGGGGCTCGGGGGCCGACGACGTCGCCCTCCCGCACGTGGACGGTCACGACAATCCCGGCCCGGTGGGCGGTGATGTCGTTCTGCATCTTCATCGCCTCCAGGACCGCCACGACGTCGCCGATCTGGACCCGGGTGCCGGGCTGGACGGCCACCTTGAGGATCAGCCCCGGCATCGGCGCGGTGACGGTCCCACCGCCGGCCCGGGGCGCCGGCGGCGGCCCGCCCGTGGAGACGGCGGGGGCCCCGCCGCCCGCCCCGAAGACGCGGACGTCGTAGGACTGCCCGTCCACCTCCACCCGCAGCTCACGCACCTCGCCGGGGGGCTCCCCCCCGGGTCGCCGGCGGCGGCGGCCTCGAGGGACGACGGCGCCAGGGCGGCATCGGCCTCGCTCTGCCCGCTCGTGGTGCTCCCCGGCTCCTCGTCGCCGAGCTGCTCCACCGGGGCCTCACCCCGGGCAAAGGCCAGGAAGTCGGCTCCGAAGAGCGCGTAGGTGACGAGCGCCTCGGGATCGGAGCGGACACCCTCACGAGCCAGCTCGCGGCTCGCGCCGGGGAGGCCGGGCTCGAGGAGGTCGGCGGGCCTGCAGGTGATCGGCTCCTCCCGCCCGTTGACCAGCTCGCGGACGTCGGGGTCGATCGGCTCGGGCGGGGTGCCGAAGAAGCCGAGGCAGTAGTCCTTGATCTCCTGGCTGATGGTGGCGTAGCGATCACCCTCGAAGACGTTGTAGACCGCCTGGGTGGTGATCACCTCGGGGAGGGGGGAGACCGGCGGCGGATCGCCCAGCTCCCGCCGCACCCGGGAGATCTCCGCCTCGACGTCGGGGAGCCGGTCGAGCGCACCGCGTTCGCGCAGCTCGGCGATCCCGTGGCCCATCGCCGAGGTCGGCAGCATGCCGCGGAGCGCCGCTCCATCGAAGCGCCAGAGCGCGGGATCGACGGAGTCCGCGTAGAGCGGGGCGACCTCCTCGAGCAGGTGGGCGACCCGGGTCACGGGCTCCAGCTCGAGACCGGTGGCGTCGTCCGTCCCCGCCAGGGCCGCGATCAACGCCTCGGCGGCGGGGAGGGCGGCCCCGCCGCCCAGCGGGGAGACGCACACGTCGGCCCGCACGGCCCCGGCTCGGTGGGCGGCCTGGTAGGCGAGCCCAGCCTGCCCGGCCTGGGCGCAGAAGCTCACCGTGACGGGAAGGCCGCCCGCCTCGGCGACGGCGGCCACCAGCGCCGCCGCGCGGGCGGCACCGGTCGCCCCCAGCGGATCGTGGAGGCAGATGGCGTCGCAGCCGATCCCGGCGAGGCCGCGGGCGATCACGGCCAGAGCCGCGACGGGGGCGTCGGAGCAGACCACCACCCCCTCGACCTGAGCGCCCGCCGCCTTGGCGGCGCCCACCGCGGTGGCCAGGTTGGCCACGTCGTTGAGAGGGTCCAGGAGGCGGAAGACGCCGATCCCCGCCTCCGCCGCTAGGCGCACGAAGGCCCCCACGACGTCGTCGGGGAGGTGGCGGTGACCCACCAGCATCTGGCCGCTGAGGGTGGCCATCAAAGGGGTGGTGGGGGC
The DNA here is from genome assembly GCA_963803165.1 of uncultured Chloroflexia bacterium. Lineage (GTDB taxonomy): Bacteria > Chloroflexota > Dormibacteria > Aeolococcales > Aeolococcaceae > Changshengia. The sequence continues at coordinate 180,441 of CAWDLK010000001.1, forward strand.
GGCCTCGGCCAGCGCCCGCAGCCGCTCGAACGGGTCCTCGCCGAGGAAGCGGAGCTGCGCCTCGAAGGTGGCCCCGCCGAAGACCTCGAGGGCGGAGAAGCCGCAGCCGTCGAGGAGCTCCGCCGCGCGGAGCGCGTGGCGCTGGCGCAGGCGGCTGAGCAGGAGCGCCTGCTGCCCGTACCGAAGTGAGGCTTCGACCAGCTCCAGACGCGGCATGACCGAGCGATTGTATGGGGGAAGGGGTGGAGCGCAGGTCGACGCGAGCGCCCGGCTGAGGGCGGATGGTGCTCTCGACCCGGGAACACGAGGGGGAGCGCACCGAGGGTGCACGCAGATTGCCGGCGGGGAGTCCCGGGGTCAGGCCCCGGCCGTCGCCCCGCCGGTGACGTCGAACCCCTCGGGGAGCTGGACGCGCTCTCTCATCTCCTCGCGCCGGGCGCCGACGGCCGCGGCCACCCGGGGGTCGGAGAGGGCGAGGATCCGGGCCGCCAGGTGCCCCGCGTTGCGGGCGCCCATCTCGCCGACCGCGACGGTGGCCACCGGCACGCCGGGAGGCATCTGCACGATGCTGAGCAGCGCGTCGAATCCCGCCAGGGGAGTTCCGGCGAGCGGGACGCCGATCACCGGCAGCGGGGTCAGCGCGGCCAGCACGCCGGGCAGGTGCGCGGCGGCGCCCGCCCCGGCGACGATGACCCGCAGCCCGCGGCCCGCGGCCTGCAGCGCGTAGGCGCGGACCACGTCCGGGGCGCGGTGAGCCGACATCACGCCGATCTCCCACGGGATGCCGTAGCCGTCGAGCACCTCCCCGCAGCGCCTCATCGCGGGCAGGTCGGACTCGCTGCCCATCACGATGCCGACCTGGGCGGCGCTCATCACCTCACCCCGGCGGGGAGGGTCGCGATGTCGGAGCGCGACCACATCCCCGCGAAGTGGACGCGCCCGAGGTTCTCGTAGGCGCGGCGCCTCGCCTCGCCGACGTCGCGACCCTGGCCGACGATGCCGAGCACGCGACCGCCGGCGGTCACCAAGCGGCCACGCTCGTCACGCGCGGTGCCGGCGTGGAAGCAGAGGACGTCGGCGTCGAGATCACCGAGGCCGAGGATGGGGTCGCCGACGCGGGGGGCGGCCGGATAGCCCGGGGCGGCGGCCACCACCGTCACCGCCGCCCCCGCCGGCGGCGGCGCGGACCGCCCCTCGAGCTCGCCGCGGGCGGCGGCGAGGAGGAGGTCGAGGAAACCCGCCCCCGCGAGCGGCACCACGGCCTGGGTCTCCGGGTCGCCGAACCGGGCGTTGAACTCGAGGACGCGGAGCCCGTCCGGCCCGATCATCAGCCCCGCGTAGAGGCAGCCCACGAAGGGCGTCCCGGCTTCGGCGAGCGCCGCGAGGGTGGGCTCGATCACCCGCTCGGCGACCTCCTCCAGGGGCGGGCAGCCGTCCTCCACGGGGGCGTAGGCGCCCATCCCCCCGGTGTTCGGTCCGCGGTCCGCATCCTCGGCCCGCTTGTAATCGCGTGCCGGCGCGAGCAGCTGGTACCGGCGCCCGTCGCAGATCGCGAACACGGAGACCTCGCTCCCGGTCAGCCTCTCCTCGACCACCACCACGTCGCCGGCGTCGCCGAAGCGACGCTCGGTGAGGCACGCGGAGACGGCCGCCAACGCCTCCTCCCGGCTGCCGCAGACCATCACCCCCTTGCCGGCGGCCAGGCCGTCCGCCTTCACGACGCAGCGGCCGTCCAGCTGGAGGACGAAGTCGACGAGCTCGCCGCGGCTCGTGCCGTCCCCGGAGCGCCAGCGCGCGGTGGGCACCCCGGCGCCGTCCATCAGCCGCTTGGCGTGGGCCTTGCTCCACTCGATCCTGGAGGCCTCCGCGGAGGGGCCGAAGACCGGCACGCCCGCCTCGTCACAGGCATCCGCGACGCCCGCGGCGAGCGCGGCGTCCGGCCCGACGATGACCAGGTCGACCTCCCGCTCCCGCGCCAGGCGGGCGATGGCGCGCCCGTCGGTGACGGAGACGGCGACGTTGGTGCCGAGCTCGGCGGTGCCCGCGTTGCCCGGCGCGCAGAGGATCTCCGGGTTCGAGTGGTGGCGCGCGCACGCCCACGCGAGAGCGTGCTCCCGACCGCCGGAGCCGACCACCAGAACGCGCATCGGTCCGATTGTGGTGGATCGGGAGCGCCCGGGGCCACCGGGGGACCGGCACCGGTGCATCTGACCCAGCCCCTTTCGGTGCACGTGAAGCTGGCGCGTCCACGCCGCCCCGACTAGTCTGGGCCACGGTGAGCCAACCACCCCAGCAGGAGGACCGCCCGTGAGCCACCCGTCCGGACGCCGGCTCGCCGCACTGGCGGGCGTTCCGCTGATCATCGCCACGCTGACGGGCTTCGGCCCGGTCTCGGTCCAGGCCGCCGGGGACGGCACGACGCCCGCTCTCCCGAGCATCGCGGGCCTCGCGGGTCGCGTCGAGCTGGGCGCCGCCCTCGTCGCCCTCGGTCTGCTCATCGCCGCCGTGACCATCGTCCGGCTGCGGATCCAGGCCCGGCGGCGGCGGTCTCCCACGCCCCCCGCGTCCCGCTGGACGAAGGTCACCGACACCTGGGGCGTCTACTCGACGGCCACCGCACGCAGGGCCGAGGTCCGCTCGCGCTGGTGAGGCGGCGTCAGCCCGCCCCGGCTACTCCCACTCGATGGTCGAGGGAGGCTTGCTGCTGATGTCGTACACGACCCGGTTGACCCCCGGCACCTCGTTGACGATGCGGCGGCTCATCAACCCCAGCACGTCGTAGGGGACGCGGGCCCAATCGGCGGTCATCGCGTCGTCGGACTCGACGATGCGGATGGCGACGACGTTGGCGTAGGTGCGACCGTCCCCCATCACTCCCACCGAGGAGATCGGGGTGAGGATGGCGAAGGATTGCCACACCTTCCGGTACAGCCCGCTCCGCTTCACCTCGTCGATCACGATCCAATCGGCCGCCCGCAGCACCTCCAGCCGCTCCCGGGTCACCTCGCCGATCACCCGGATCGCCAACCCCGGCCCGGGGAACGGCTGCCGCCACACCATGTCCTCGGGGAGGCCCAGCTCGATGCCGACCCGGCGCACCTCGTCCTTGAAGAGGTAGCGGAGCGGCTCGACGAGCTGGAAGCGGAGGTCGGGCGGGAGGCCGCCCACGTTGTGGTGGGTCTTGATGGTGCGGGCGCTCGGCGTGTCGTGCGAGGTCGACTCGATCACGTCGGGGTAGAGGGTCCCCTGGGCGAGGAAGTCGATCTCGCCCAGCCTGCGGGCCTCGGCCTCGAAGACCTCGATGAAGGTGTGCCCGATGCGGCGCCGCTTCTCCTCCGGGTCGGTGACCCCGGCGAGGGCGGTGAGGAAGCGGTCGGTCGCATCGACGTGCACCAGCTCGATGTGACGCTGGTGGGACATGACCTCGACGACCCGCCGGCCCTCGTCGCGGCGGAGCAGGCCGTTGTCGACGAAGACGCAGGTGAGCTGGTCGCCGACGGCACGGTGGACGAGGGTCGCCGCCACCGCGGAGTCGACCCCGCCCGAGAGGGCGCAGAGGACGCGCCCGCTCCCCACCCGCGCCCGGATGTCGGCCACCGCGCGCTCGACGAAGGCCGACGGCTCCCAGGTGAGGTCGCAGCCGCACACGCGGGTCAGGAAGTTGGCCAGGAGCTGCTTGCCCGCCGGGGTGTGGACCACCTCGGGGTGGAATTGGATGCCGAAGCGGCCGCGGGGGCCGGCGAACGCCGCGCACGGCGAGTTGAGCGAGTGGGCGATCGGCCGGAAGCCCTCGGGGAGACCGGTGATGATGTCGCCGTGGGACATCCACACCGCGGTCTCGGAGGGGATCCCGTCGAAGATGCCGGCCTGGTCGTCGACCTCCAGCTGGGCGGCGCCGTACTCCCGCCGACCGGCCGGCGCCACGGCGCCTCCCAGATCGTGGGCGAGCAGCTGCATCCCGTAGCAGATCCCGAGGATGGGGAGGCCGAGGTCGTAGACGGCCGGATCGGGGTGGGGAGCGCCGGGCTCGTACACCGACGCCGGCCCGCCGCTGAAGATCAGGCCGCGCGGCGCCCGGCGGCGGATCTCCTCGGCGCTCAGCGTCCCCGGCACCAGCTCGGAGAAGACCCGTGCCTCGCGGACGCGCCGCGCGATGAGCTGCGCGTACTGGCTGCCGAAGTCGAGGACCAGGATGCCGCCGGTCTCGGTGGCGACCGCGCCGGGGCCGGCCGCGGCCGGGATCGGGGCGGGATCCAATGCGGGGCTGGCCACGCCGCCCGCGCCCACCCTCAGACCCCCATGCCCACGCGCTGCTCGCGCTGCTGCACCTTGCCCTCGGTCTTGATGGCGGGCGCGACCACCATCTCGGTCTCCTGGAACTCGGCGATGGTGCGGGCGCCGCAGACGCCCATCGCGCTCTTCAGGGCGCCCACCAGGTTCATGGAGCCGTCGTCCACGTGGGCGGGCCCGAAGAGGATCTCCTGCAGCGACCCCTTGACCCCGGTGCGGATGCGCGTGCCCCGGGGGAGGTTGGGATCGGGGGTGGCCATCCCCCAGTGATTGCCACGACCCGCGGCCTCCCGCGCCGAGGCGAAGACCGAACCGATCATCACCCCGTCGGCCCCGGAGGCGAATGCCTTGGCGACGTCGCCCCCCAGCCGCATGCCGCCGTCGGTGATGACGGCGACGCGCTCGCCGCTGCGACGGAGGTGGTCGTCGCGCGCCGCGGCACAGTCGCTGGTGGCGGTCACCTGGGGAACCCCCACGCCCAGGACCGCCCGCGTGGTGCAGGCCGCGCCCGGTCCCACCCCGACCAGCAACCCCTTGATGCCCGTGTCCATGAGCTCCAGCGCGGTGGCGTAGTCGACGCAGTTGCCGACCACCACCGGGATGCTGAGCTGTGACGTCAGCTCGCGGAAGGAGAGCTGCCGGTGGGCGCTGCTCACGTGGCGGGCGGTGAGCACCGTCCCCTGGACCACCAGACAGTCCGCACCGGCCTCCTGGACGATCCCGGCGCGGCGCTCGGCGAGCGCCGGGACGGTCGAGACCGCGCAGGGGCCGCCGGCCCGCTTGATGTCCTCGATCCGCTGCCCGATCAACCCGTCCTGGATGGGAGCCTGATAGATCTTCTGGAGGAGGACGTTGATCTCGGCGGGGGGCGCGGCGGCGATGGTCTCCAACACCTCCGAGGGATCCTCGTAGCGGCACTGGACCCCGTCCAGGTTGAGCACCGCCAGGCCTCCGAGGCGGCCCATCTCCGCGGCGAAGCCGACGTCGACCACGCCGTCCATGGCGGCGGCGAGGAAGGGGACGCCAAGGCTCAGGCCGTCGAGGCTGAGCCCGACCTCGATCTCGTCCGGGTCGATGGTCACCCGCCCCGGGACGAGGGCGACCTCGTCGAAGCCGTAGGCGCGGCGGGCGCGCTTGGAGCGCCCCAGCTCAACCTCCATCCCCTCTCCCTCCGACCCTCCGACCGGCCGGTCCCGCGAGGTGATCTCCCATCGCCGAATGGTAGCAGAGGCCTCTCGGCGAACGCCCCTCATCTGGTGGCATGAGCGGCTGCCAGGCACTACATCTGGTGTGGCGACCTCCGGACCCGGGTGGCGGCGCCGCCGCGCGCGGCGCGCCGCTGATCAGGTCAGCAGGCCTCGGAGCACCTCGCTCGCCTCGGCGGTGCTCCGCGCCTTCTGGCGGAGCGAGGCCGCCAGCACCCGCAGCCACGCCTCGAAGCCGATCTCGTCGGTCAGCCCGTTGAGGACCTGGATCTCGCGGCAGACCAGCCCGTCCCGGGTCATCTCCGCCTCCAGGATGTCGTCCCCGGCGCGGACGGTGAGCCGCCGGACCGGGCGCCGGCGGGAGAAGAGCGACCCCTCGCGCTCGACCTCCACGACGTCGGGGAGCGCCCCCATCAGCTTGGAGGCGAACACCTGGAAGAAGACCCGGATGTCGCGCGACTCCGCGCGGAGCGTGCCCATCAGGGTGTCGATCTCGTCGTTGAGGGGACCCAGGTCGCTCACCGCGCGTCCGAGTATAGGTGGGCGGTCGGGGAGATCCCGGGAGTCAGGCCGCCTCGCCGGTCTCCGCACGGGGCGGCTCGAGGGCGACCGCGAGCACGTCGTCGACGCGGCTCGCCAGGTGGAAGGTGACCGCGGCGCGGACGCTCTCGGGGACGTCGTCGAGGTCCTTCTCGTTGCGCCGGGGGAGGATCACCTCGGTGAGGCCCATGCGATGGGCGGCCAGCACCTTCTGCTTGACCCCGCCGATCGGCAGCACCAGTCCCTGGAGGGTCACCTCGCCGGTCATCCCCACCGAGCTGCGCACCGGGCGGCCGGTGAGCAGGCTGACCATCGCGGTGGTCATGGTCACCCCCGCGGAGGGCCCGTCCTTGGGCACCGCACCCTCGGGGACGTGGATGTGGAAGCCCTTGGCGGTGGCCTCCGCGCTGATGCCCAGACGCTCGGCGTGGGAGCGGACGTAGGAGAGCGCGATCTGCGCCGACTCCTTCATCACGTCGCCGAGCTGACCGGTGAGGGTCAGGCTGCCGTCGGTGCCGCCGGTGGCCGCCTCGACGAAGAGCACGTCACCCCCCGCGCCGGTCACGGCGAGCCCGGTCGCCACCCCCGGAACCGCGGTCCGCTCCGCCACCTCGTTGTCGAACTTCGGCTTGCCGAGGTAGCCGCGAACCTGGTCGGCACCGACGTGGAGGGGCGTCTCGACGGCTCCGCCGGCGATCCGGGTGGCCACCTTGCGGGCGATCCGCCCCAGCTCGCGCTCCAGGTTGCGCACTCCGGCCTCGCGGGTGTGGTCGGTGACCACCCGGAGGATGGCGTCGTCGCCGACCTCCAGCTCCTCCTCCTTGAGTCCCGCCTGAGCCAGCTGGCGGGGGAGGAGGTGGTCGCGCGCGATCGCCAGCTTCTCCTGCTCGGTGTAGCCGTCGAGGCGGATCAGCTCCATCCGGTCGAGCAGCGGCGCGGGGATGGTCTCCGAGACGTTGGCGGTGGGGATGAAGAGCACCTCGGAGAGGTCGAGGTCCACCTCCAGATAGTGGTCGCGGAAGGTCGTGTTCTGAGCGGGGTCGAGCACCTCGAGGAGCGCCGCGGACGGGTCGCCACGCCAGTCGGCGCCGATCTTGTCGATCTCATCGAGCATGATCACGGGGTTCTTCGTCCCCGCCTCCTTGAGGGCGCGCACGATCCGGCCCGGCTGGGCGCCGACGTAGGTGCGCCGGAAGCCGCGGATGTCCGCCTCGTCGCGGATGCCGCCGAGCGACATCCGCGCGAACTTCCGTCCCAGGGCGCGTGCCACCAACTCGCCGAGCGAGGTCTTGCCGACGCCGGGGGGGCCGACCAGGGTGATGATCGCGCCCGACCCGCGACCACCGACCACCTCCAGGCCGCGCTCCTGGCGGAGCTTGCGGACGGCGAGGAACTCGATGATCCGGTCCTTGACGTCCTCCAGCCCGGTGTGGTCGTGGTCGAGCACCTCCCGCGCCGCGCCCAGGTCGAAGTTGTCCTCGGAGCGCGTGCTCCACGGGATGTCGAGCATCCAGTCCAGGTAGGTGCGGATCCAGCCGTGCTCCGGGCTCTGCTCACTGGTCCGCTCCAGCCGGTCGATCTCGCGCCCCACCTCGACCGCGACCTTCTCCGGCATCCCGGCCTCGGCGAGGCGCTTGCGGTAGGTGGAGACCACGTCGTCGCCGCCCTCGCCCAGCTCCTTGCGGATCGCCTCGAGCTGCTGACGGAGGATGAACTCCCGCTGCGTCTTCTGCATCCCCTCGGCCACCTCGGTGCGGATGCGGTCCTTGAGGTCCGCCTCACCGAGCGCGTCCTTGGTCCAGGCGATGATCTTGGTGAGACGCTGCTCGACGTCGACCGTCTCCAGGATCTCGAGCTTCTGGGCGAGGCTGAAGTCGGGCGAGTAGCCGGCGAGGTCGGCCAGGTGCCCCGGGCTCCGCGCCTCGCGGAGGAACTGGATGGCGCCGCCGGCGCCGCGGATCTCCAGCAGGTTCTCGACCAGGGCGCGGTACTCGCGGGCCAGCTCGACGACGGCCTCGGGCGGGTCCTCGTCGTCCGGCGCCGGGTCGACCTGCACCCAGAGGGCGCCGCCGACGTCGGCCTGGCCGGCACCGAGGCGGGCCCGGTGCTGTCCGGTGAGGATCGAGACCTCCGCCCCGGTCGGCAGCTTCCCCGACTCCTGCACGCGCGCGACGGTGCCGATGCTGCCGAACTTGCCCTCGATGCGGGGGACCAGGAGGACGAGACGGTTGCCCTGGTTGGCAGCCTCGATGGCCGCACGCTGTCCCTCCCCCTGGACCGCGACGGTCACCGTCATGTGGGGCAGGACGACGACGTCGTCGAGGGGAAGGATGGGGAGAAGCTCGGCGCTGTGCTCGGTCATGGGGACTTTGTACCCGCTCGCGGGGATCTCACACCTGGGCTCTGGAGAGGGGTTCGGCTCGCCGCTCGGGGCACCCCCCGCACCGCACCCATGCTACGGCACCAGCACCGCCGTCCCCCGCACCCGGCCGCTCCGGATCAGCTCCAGGGCACGGTCGGCGTCATCGAGAGGAAGCACCTCGGTCTCGACCTCCACCCGGGTCGCGGCGACCACCTCCATGAAATCGGTGCCGTCGGCCCGGGTGAGGTTGGCGACCGAGCGGACCGAGCGCTCCTCCCAGAGCAGCGCGTAGGGGAAGCTGGGGATGTCGCTCATGTGGATGCCGGCGCAGACCACGGTGCCGCCCGGGGCGAGCGCCCGGAGCGCGAGGGGCACCAGCTCGCCGGCGGGCGCGAAGATGATGGCCGCGTCGAGGGGCTCCGGTGCGGGGCCGCTGCTGTCCCCGGCCCAGACCGCCCCCATGCGCCGGGCGAAGTCCTGGCCGGCGCGATCGCCGGCCCGGGTGAACGCGTAGACGTCCGCACCGCGGTGACGCGCCACCTGGACGATGATGTGAGCGGCGCTGCCGAACCCGTAGAGGCCCAGCCGCTGCGCCTCACCGGCCATCCGGAGGGCGCGGTAGCCGATGAGGCCCGCGCAGAGCAGCGGCGCCGCCTCGACGTCCCCGTAGCCGTCGGGCAGGCGGAGGCAGAAGCGGGAGTCGGCGATGGCGAGCTCGGCGAAGCCGCCGTCGGTGTCGCAGCCGGTGAACCGAGCCCGCGCGCAGAGGTTCTCGCGGCCCGCCCGGCACATGGCGCAGCTGCCACAGGCCTGGGCCAGCCACGGCACGCCGACCCGATCGCCGACCCGCAGCACGGCGTCGGGCCCGGCGGCGATCACCCTGCCGACCACCTGGTGACCCGGCACCACCGGCAGCACTCCGCGGTCCAGCTCGCCGTCGACCACGTGGAGGTCGGTCCGGCAGACGGCACAGGCCGCGACGCGCAGCAGGACCTGGTGACCCTCCGGGTCGGGGACCGGCCGGCTCTCGACCGAGAGCGGCGCGCCCCGCTCGCGCAGGACCATCGCCCGGTAGGTGAGCGGCGAGGTCGCGGCCATCGGCCGATGATGCACCCACTCACCCTGCATGTACCCTTCTGCCGTGACCGCGCTGACCGAGCCCACCCCCCGGGGCCGGCCCGAGGTGGTCATCCGCCGCCTCGACGCCCTCTCCGCCCGCCGCCACCTCGACGACCTCGCCGACCTGCTGGTCGATTCGGTCGAGGGCGGCGCGTCGGTCAGCTTCGTCGCCCCGCTCGCCCACTACGAGGCTCGCGACTGGTTCGCCGGCGTCCTCCATGAGATGGAGCTGGGCCGCCAAGTCGTCCTCGCCGCATTCCTCGACGACCGCCTGGTGGGCTGCGCGCAGCTGGTGCTGGCGTGGCAGTCGAACGCCACCCACCGCGCCGAGGTCCAGAAGATGCTGGTCCACCGATCGGCCCGCCGCTTGGGGGTCGGTGCCCGCCTGATGCGTCAGATCGAGGTCGAGGCGCGCGCTCTGGGGCGCACCCTGCTCATCCTCGACACCGAGACCGGGAGCGACGCCGAGCACCTCTACTCTCACCTGGGCTGGACCAGGGTCGGGGTGATCCCCGACTACGCGATGCGCCCGGACCGCTCCGGCCTGCGACCGACCTCGCTCTGGTACCGCAGAGTCGACTGACCGGCCGGCGACGACTCGCGCGAGCCGGCGCAGCGGCGGCGCCACTCCGACCCCAGTCGGCGGCGCGGGCAGGGCTGTCGAGTCTCGTCGTTGTCACCGATCGTCCCACCACGTTGACATCCGTGTATGTAGGCTGCATGCTATGGCTCGATCCTGACGGGGACGATTATTCACTCCCTGTCCAAAACGCAGGACGGGCAGCCGGCATACGCTGGCTGTCATCACCAACGGAGGCTCTCAGCTTATGGCTAGGACGAGACGAAGCAAGGGAGGCGGTGCGAAGCGCGCCGTCAAAGCCCCGGTGCGGCGCGCGCGCGCCGCGGCGCCGCGTGCGGGCGCCGGTGGCGATCTCCTCAAGGCGGTCCACGGTCTGGTCAACGCGCTGCCCGTGGGCGAACTCGAGAAGCGGCTCGCCGGCCTCGAGAAGTCGGTGGAGAAGCTCGAGGGTGAGCTCCGCAAGGCGCTCTCGCAGGTCGCCTCCGCAGTGCGCGGCGGGCCCGCGAAGCGCGCCCCCGCCAAGCGTCGGGCCAAGCGGGCTCCGGCGGCCAAGCGCGCCGTCAAGCGGGCACCGGCCGCCAAGCGCGCCGTCAAGCGCGCCGTCAAGCGGGCACCGGCCGCCAAGCGCGCCGTCAAGCGGGCACCGGCCGCCAAGCGCGCCGTCAAGCGCGTCGTCAAGCGTGCTCCCGCGGTGAAGCGGGCACCGGCCGCCAAGCGGACCGGCGTCAAGCGAACCGGCGTCAAGCGTGCAGCGCCCCGGCGGACCGTGAAGCGGACCCCGCCGCCCGCAGCCCCCGCAGCGCCGGCGGCGCCGCCTGCGCCCTGAGGGATCTGATCCCAGCATTCGAGGCCCCCGGGAGCCGCGCTCCCGGGGGCCTTTCTCGTCCAGCCCGGTGCTACGCTCGATTCGTGGCGCTGGTCTTGATCAGCTTCCTGGACGGTGAGATCGTCCACGCCGAGGTCGACGATCTCAGCTTCGACCGCACCCTGCTGGAGGCCGAGGTGCGCGGAGCCGATCCCAACAACGAGCGGGCGCTCTTCCCTCTGACCGCGATCCGGCAGCTCCTGGTCGGCCAGCCCCTGCCGGTTCCCGAGGATCTGCCCGGCTGGGACCGTGCCGCCTTCCACTTCGTCGACGGCCAGGTGCTGCGCGCCTCGGTGGCGCCCGATTCGGTGCTCGGCCGCTTCGGCGGGCTCTGGCGCGCCGTGGAGCCGGGGATCCCCGAGCTGCGGACCCTGGGGATCCCCTACTCGTCGCTCAAGGGTGTCTTCAAGCTGCGCCAGTGGGACAGCCGGCCGGTGAATGCCCGCTCGGGGACGGACACCCATCTCAGCCAGGTGGCGCGCATCCTGGCCGAGCGGGAGGGGAGCGGGGTCGGCGCCGCCCCTCCCCCCGAGCGGCCGCATCCTCTGATCAGCCGCCTCCGGCCCTGACCGGCCCCGTGCACGCTCCTGCCGCACGGGCGTAACCAGGTCGTCAGGGGCGTCGTGCTAGGGTGCGTCCACCGTGAGCGGAGCCGCGCCCGCGGTCGACGAGGCCGGGGCCGAGGAGGCTCCGGCGGTCATCGGCCGCTTCCTGACCAAGCGAAGCCTGTTCTCGATCCTGGCCGCGATCATCGTGGTGGCCGTGGTCGTCTGGCGGGCGAACATCGACTGGGGTGAGGCCTGGGACAAGATCCGCTCCGCCGACCCCATCCTCTATCTCCTCGCCGTCGCCGTCTACTACCTCTCCTTCGTCTTCCGCGGGCTCCGCTGGCAGGTGCTCCTCGCCAACGCCGGGGAGGTGCGCAAGACCCGCCGGCTCGCCCCGCTCATCCTGGCCTCGTTCTTCGTCAACTGCGTGGTCCCAGCCAAGATGGGTGACGTCTACCGCGCCTATCTCGGCCGGGTCAGGGAGCACATCCCGGGGAGCAAGGCCTTCGGCACCGTCGTCAGCGAGCGCCTCCTCGACCTCTGCGTGCTGATGGCGCTGCTGCTGGCGTCGGGGGCCTGGGTCTTCCACAAGCACGATTCCGGGACCCTCGTCCCCTACGTGGTGGTGGGCGGGCTCCTCTGCGCCTTCGGGATCGCGGTGATCGGGATGATGCGGGCGGGTCGCGGCACCCGTGTCCTCCGCCTGCTGCCCGAGGCGATCTTCCGGCGCTACGAGTCGTTCCGCAGCGGCGCCGTCAGCTCGCTGGGCCGCTGGCCGACGCTGCTGGGGCTGACCGTGGCGGTCTGGTGCTGCGAGTCCGGACGTCTCGGGCTGGTCATCGCCGCCCTCGCGATGAGCGGGCAGGTCGGACCCTCGCAGTTCGTGCTCGTCGCCCTGGTCGCGGCGCTGCTCACCACCGTCCCCTTCACCCCCGGGGGGCTGGGACTGGTCCAGGCCGGGGTGGCCACCTCGCTCGTCATCGTCGCCAGCATCAGCAGGACCGCGGCGCTCTCGGTCGCGCTGCTCGACGGCAGCATCAGCTACGCGAGCCTCCTGATCTTCGGCTTCATCGCCTTCGCCCTGACCTCCCGCCACGCCGGCGCGGTGAGAGGCGGGAAGCCGGCGGAGAGGTCGGGACGGGACGAGACCTACTCGGCGACCCGCTCGCTGGTGTGAGAGCGCTGGTCACCGGGGGGGCGGGGTTCATCGGCTCGCACCTCGCCGACGCCCTGGTGGCGGCGGGTCACGAGGTCACGGTCCTGGACGACCTCTCCCGGGGGCGGCGCGACCAGGTGCCCGCCGCGGCCCACTTCGTCGAGGCGGACGTCAACGATGAGCTGAACGGCGTCTTCGCCGCATGCCGGCCCGACGTCGTCTACCACCAGGCGGCCCAGATCGACGTGCGGCGCTCGGTGGCGGATCCCCTCTTCGACACCCGGGTCAACGTCCTGGGCACCGTCAACGTCCTCCAGGCGTGCGCCGCCGCCGGCGTCCGGCGCCTGGTCTTCGCCAGCAGCGGGGGCGCTCTCTACGGCGACACCGACGAGATCCCGACCCCGGAGGGACACCCCCCGCGGCCGGCGTCGAACTACGGCGCCGCCAAGGGCGCGGCCGAGCTGTACGGCAACGTCTACGCCGGGCTCTGCGGCCTCGAGTTCGTGGCCCTCCGCTACGCCAACGTCTACGGGCCCCGCCAGGATCCCCATGGCGAGGCCGGCGTGGTGGCGATCTTCGCCGAGCGGATGCTCCGCGGCGAGGTGCCGACGATCAACGGCGACGGCACCCAGACCCGCGACTACGTCTACGTCGGCGACGTCGTCGCGGCGAACCTGCTGGCGACGGCGGCGCCTCCCGGCGCCTACAACGTGGGCACGGGCACCGAGTGCGACGTCAACGATCTGCACCGCCGGCTGGCGCGGATCATCGGGGCCGCCGCGGAGCCGGTCCGCGGCCCGGCCAAGCCCGGGGAGCAGCGCCGTTCCTGCCTCGACCCGTCGCTGGCGGCCGCCCGGCTCGGCTGGCGGCCGCGCGTCTCCCTGGATTCCGGCCTGGAGGCGACCGTTGCCCACTTCCGGGAGCGCGGGTCCGGCTACTTGTAGCGGAAGGTGATCCGGCCCCGGCTGAGGTCGTAGGGGGAGAGCTCGACCCTCACCTGGTCGCCGATCAGGATGCGGATGTAGAACTTCCGCATCTTCCCCGAGGTGTAGGCGAGGACGTCCTGTCCGGTCTTGAGCCGGACCTTGAACATGGCGTTGGGCAGAGGCTCGACGACGGTGGCGTCCATCTCGATCGTCTCCTCCTTGACCTCGGCGGAAGCCGTGCCGTCGGTCGGCTCACGCCGCCGCGCCGGGCTGCGCCGGCGGGTGACGCCAGGTCGAGGTGGACGTCGCGCCAAAGTGTCTCCTCGTATAGTGGTGGGAGCGGATCGAGAGCCACGCTCGGGCTGTCGAGAGTAGCACGGCAAACCCCGCGCGGCAGGCCAGCGGGGGCCCGGTCACTCTCACCGGGGCTCGCCGCCCGTCGGCGGCCCGGCGGATCCCGGCTCGCGACACCCGCCACGGATGCACCGGCCACCCCGAAGGAAACCCGCGTGAGCGACTCCCCCTACCTCGACGCGCTGAGCGGCCGTGTGCTGATCTACGACGGTGCCATGGGGACCGCCCTCCAGGCATTCGAGCCCTCCATCGAGCAGTTCGGCGGCCCCGCCCTGGAGGGGTGGATGGACGGCCTCGTGCTCCACAGCCCCGACCTGGTCGAGCGCGTCCACCGCTCGTTCCTCGAGGTGGGCGCCGATGTCATCGAGACCTGCACCTTCCAGTCGACGCCCCTGCGCCTCGCCGAATGGGGAGCCCGAGAGCGCACCCGGGAGCTCAACGAGCGGGCGGCCCGGCTGGCCCGCGGACTGGCCGACGAGCACGCCACCGCCGACCGGCCGCGGTTCGTCGCCGGCAGCATGGGGCCCTCCGGGTCACTGCCCTCGAGCAGCGACCCGAGCCTGGGCCGTCTCGGCTTCGCCGACCTGCTCGGAGCCTTCCGAGAGCAGGCGGAGGGGCTGCTGGCGGGCGGCGTCGATCTCCTCCTCATCGAGACCTCCCAGGACATCCTGGAGGTCAAGGCGGCCGTCTTCGGCGCCCGGGAGGCGTTCGCGAGCGGTGGCCGCAGCGTCCCCATCCAGGCCCAGGTGACGCTGGACGTCTCCGGGAAGATGCTGCTCGGCACCGACATCGCCGCCGTGCTCGCCATCCTCGAGCCGCTCCGGGTGGACGTGGTCGGCCTCAACTGCTCCACCGGCCCCGAGCACATGCGCGACTCGATCCGCTACCTCACCGAGCACACGCGGCTGCCCGTCTCCTGCATCCCCAACGCCGGGCTGCCCCTCAACGTCGGCGGGCGCGCCCACTACCCGATGCAGCCCGGGCCGATGGCCGACCAGCTCGAGGAGTTCGTCCGCGACCTGGGGGTCAACGCCGTGGGGGGCTGCTGCGGCACCACGGCGGACCACATCGCGGCCCTGGTCGCCCGCGTGGGTGGCGCGACCCCCCGCCCGCGCCGGCCCGACGAGGCCCCGAGGCTCGCCTCGAGCATCCACGCCACGGAGCTGCACCAGGAACCGCGGCCGCTCCTGATCGGCGAGCGGGTCAATGCCCAGGGATCGCGGAGGATCAAGGAGCTGCTCCTCGCCGACGACTACGAGGGGATCGTCCGAGTGGCCCGCGGGCAGGTTGAGGGGGGTGCGCACGCCCTCGACGTCTGCGTCGCCCTCACCGAGCGGAGCGACGAGCCCGATCAGATGGCGGCTGCGGTCAAGGCGCTCCAGCAGGCCGTCGAGGCCCCTCTGGTCATCGACTCCACCGACGTCGCCGTGATCCGCCGGGCCCTGGAGGCGTATCCGGGGCGCGGCATCGTCAACTCGGTCAACCTGGAGAACGGCCGGGCCCGGTGCGACGCCGTGCTCCCCCTGGTCCGCGACCACGGCCAGTGCGTCATCGCCCTCACCATCGACGAGGAGGGGATGGCCAGGACCCGGACGCGCAAGCTCGAGGTCGCGCGCCGCATCCGTGACATCGCCTGCGACGAATACGGGCTCGCGCCCCACCAGCTGCTCTTCGACGACCTCACCTTCACCCTGGCGACGGGGGACGCCGAATGGATCGAACTCGGCGGTGGAGACGATCGAGGGGATCCGCCTGATCAAGAGCGAGCTGCCCGGGGTGCTCACCTCGCTCGGGGTGAGCAACGTCTCCTTCGGCCTGACCCCACCGGCTCGCGCCGTGCTCAACAGCGTCTTCCTCTATCACTGCGTGGAGGCCGGCCTGGACGCGGCGATCGTCAACCCCGCTCACACCGTCCCCTATGCGGAGGTCGGCGAGGAGCGCCGCCAGCTCGCCGAGGACCTCATCTTCAACCGTCGTGAGGATGCCCTGGCCCGCTACATCGAGCACTTCTCCGGGGTGACCGAGCGGGTGGGCACCGAGAAGGTCGACCCGTTCGCGGGACTGGCGGCGCCGGAGCGCATCCACGCCCAGATCCTCCACCGCCGCCGGGAGGGGATCGAGGCGCTGATCGACGAGGCGCTCCGGGATCGCGACCCGGTCACCGTCCTCAACGAGGTCCTGCTGCCGGCGATGAAGGACGTCGGCGACCGCTTCGGAGCGGGCGAGCTCATCCTCCCCTTCGTCCTCCAGAGCGCCGAGGTGATGAAGCGCGCGGTCGCCCATCTCGAGCAGTACCTGGACCGCGCCGAGGGTCATGCCAAGGGGCGGGTGGTGCTGGCCACCGTCTTCGGCGATGTCCACGACATCGGCAAGAACCTGGTCAAGACGATCCTGAGCAACAACGGCTACACGGTCCACGACCTGGGCAAGCAGGTCCCGCTCAACACCATCATCGACAAGGCGGTCGAGGTGAAGGCTGACGTCATCGGCCTCTCCGCACTGCTGGTCTCGACCAGCAAGCAGATGCCGCTGATGGTCGAGGAGCTGGACCGGCGCGGCCTCGGCTACCCCGTGATCATCGGCGGCGCCGCCATCAACCGGGGATTCGGCCGGCGCATCCTCTACCTCGATCCGGAGCGGGTGTACGCCCCCGGGGTCTTCTACTGCAAGGACGCCTTCGAAGGGCTGGACACCTGCGACCAGCTGATCGACCCGGAGCTGCGGGCGCCCCTGCTGGAGCGCGCGCGCGCCGAGGCGCGGGTCGCTCGCGAACGCGAGGCCTCGAGGTCCGCCGCCGTGGCGGCGGCGCCGAGCGGCTCACCGCAGCCACGGCGCAGCGACACCCGCACCGACGTCCCCATCCCCACACCGCCCTTCTGGGGACCGCAGGTGGTGAGCGGGATCGACCTGCAGGCCGTGTACCCGCACATCGACCGCAACTCGCTCTTCAAGATGAGCTGGCAGTTCCGCGGCGTGCACGACCCGGAGCGCTGGGCCGAGCTGGTCCGCACCGAGCTGGAGCCGCGGCTCGAGCGGTCGTGGCGCGAGGCCCAGCGGGAGGGTTGGCTGGACCTGCAGGCGGTGTACGGGTACTGGCCGGCCCTCGCCGAGGGCGACAGCGTGGTGATCTTCGACCCCACCGATCAGGAGCGGGAGATCGGCCGCTTCGGCTTCCCCCGGCAGGCGGAGCAGCACCGTCTCTGCCTCGCCGACTACGTGCGTCCCAGGGAGCTCGCCGCGGCCGGCGAGCGCGACGTCATCGCCCTCCAGGTGGTCACCACCGGGCCGCGGGCGAGCGAGCTGTCCAACCGCCTCCAGGCGGAGGGCGACTACGACGACATGCTCCGGGTCCACGGCTTCGCCACCCAGATGGCGGAGGCCACCGCCGAGTACATCCACGCCCACGTCCGCCGGGAGCTGGGGCTGGGCGCGGACCAGGGGCGCCGCTACTCCTGGGGCTACCCGGCGTGCCCCGACCTCTCCGACCACGAGGTCTTCTTCCGCGTGGTGCCCGCGGAGCGGATCGGGGTGAGCCTCACCGAGGGCTTCCAGCTGGTGCCCGAGCAGTCGACCGCCGCGATCGTCCTGCACCACCCGCAGGCGCGCTACTTCGCCGTCTACGCCAGCCGCTTCGACGAGGCGTCGGGTCCGGGCTCGCCCGAGGCGGCCGCGTAGTCGACGCCTCCGGTGAAGCGCGGGGGCGAGGCGACGGGACTCCGCGGTGCCATCATCGGAGTGATGGACGGGCTCCCCCCGCACCAGCCCTCCGGCGGCGGCCCCGCCGAGCCTGAGCCGGGAGCCGCGGGGTGGCCGGAGCACCTCTCCGCCGCTCGCGCCGGCGTCACCCTCCCCCAGCATCCCCTGCCCACGCAAGCCGCGGACGAGCTCGCGCCGCCCCCCACCGGCTGGCGGCGGTTCCTGGTCGAGCCGGCCCGGCCGGCGAGCATCCGCACCCATCCCGCGGCCCACTGGCTGGCCGTGGGCACGGTCTGCATCGGCGCCTTCATGGGACAGCTCGACGCCAGCATCGTCACCGTCGCCTACCCGACGCTGCACACCGCCTTCCATGCCGGCCTGGGCGTGGTGACCTGGGTGGGGCTCAGCTACCTGCTGGTCCTGATCGCCCTGGTGACCGCGGTGGGCCGCCTGGCCGACATGGTCGGCCACAAGCTCCTCTACACGTACGGCTTCGTGGTCTTCATCGTGGGCTCGGCGCTCTGCGGGCTGGCCCCCAGCCTGGGAGCCCTGGACGGCTTCCGGGTGCTCCAGGCGGTGGGCGCGGCCATGCTCCAGGCCAACAGCGTCGCCATCATCGCCCTGGCCATGCCGGCGCACCGGCTGGGCAGGGCCATCGGCATCCAGGGGACCGCCCAGGCCCTGGGCCTGGCCTTCGGCCCCACCGTCGGCGGACTGCTGATCGCGCTCGGGGGCTGGCGCCTCATCTTCCTCGTCAACGTCCCGGTGGGCGTCGTCGCCTGCGTCCTGGCCTGGTTCCTGATCCCGCGCAGCCGGCACCTGCAGGGACGGACCGCGTTCGACTGGGCCGGCCTGGGCCTCTTCGTCCCCGCCGTCGCCGCCCTGCTCCTCGCCATCACGTCGCTCGCCGACGGGCGGGGCCGGGTGGCCCCGCAGGTCGTCGGGCTGCTGGGGGCCGCGGTCGTCCTGGGTGCCGGGTTCGTGCTCCGGGAGACCCGGGCGCGCGCGCCCATGCTCGACCTGGGCCTCTTTCGCCGCGCCCCCTTCTCGGCCGGCATCTCCAGCGGCCTGCTCTCCTACCTGGTGATGTTCGGGGCGCTGTACGCGGTCGCCTTCTACCTGGAGAGCGGGCCCCAGCACCTCGGCCCAGGGATCACCGGCCTCGAGCTGAGCGTGATGCCGGTGGCGTTCGGGGTGGTGGCGCCCTTCGCCGGCCGCGCCGCCGACCGGCTGGGGGCGCGCCCGCTCACGGTGGCCGGGATGCTGGCCGCGGCGGTCAGCCTGGCCGTGCTCGGTCTGGCTCAGCCAGAGGGCGCCGGCCTGCTCGCTCCCCTGGCCGCGCTGGGCGTGGGCCTCGGCCTCTTCACCCCTCCCAACAACGCCGCCATCATGGGGGCGGCGCCACGCCGGCAGGCCGGGGTGGCGAGCGGGGTCCTCAACATGACCCGCGGCATGGGCACCTCGATGGGTCAGGCCGTCGCCGCGCTCATCCTCGGGCTGGTGGCGGCAGGCCTGGCTCACCCCTCGGCGGTGGTGAGCGGGTTCGCCGCCTGCGCGCTCTTTCTCGCGGTGGTGTCCGTCGTCGCGGCCGCGCTGGCGGCGCTGCGCGGCGAGGAGCTCCTGGAGGCTCGGCTCCCCGGGGAGGCCTGAGCCGCCGGCCCGCTCGCCGGAAGCCCGTCCCTATGGCGGCGAGCGCCGCCACCCGGGGGATGCCCCCCGATGGGGACCGGCGTCGCGGCGGCTCCTCTCAGGAGGCCAGCATGGCCTGGATGTGGCCGCTCAGCTCCTTGATCTTGAAGGGCTTGGCCAGCGTCCGGACGTTGCCGTACGCCTCGAGCTCGGGCACGGTCGCGGGGTTGACGAGCGCGCTCACCACCAGCACCTTGGGGTCGCGTCCGTGGTCCGCCCTGATCCGTTCCAGCACCTGGGTCCCGGTCAGCTCGCCCGGCAGCATGAGATCGAGGAGGACCAGGTCGGGATGGAAGTCGGCGACGGCGGCGAGGCCCTCGTCCCCGGTCTTGGCCACCCTGACCTCGTGGCCCTCCATGGTGCAGAGCAGGGACTCGATGTCCGCGAGAGCGTAGTAGTCCTCGATGATCAGCACTTTCCGGGTGGGTGCGGCGGGGGGTTCTGTGGAGGCCACGGCCCACGAGCATACCGCCTGTGCCGAGCTCGCGAGCGCTCACCCGGCGTGCCGGGCCGGACGGCCGGCGGCCCCTGTCCGGCACCTCCGGAGCCGGCGTCCCGGCCCCTCAGGAGGTGAAGGCGAAGCTGCCGATGCAGAGGGCGGGGACGAGCAGGGCGCGCTCGCCCTCGTCCAGCTCGATCGCCCGATCCCGGCCGGCGCCGCGCACGTCGGCGAGGGCGTCCACGATGCTCTGGGTGAAGCGGAGATCACGGACCGGCCGTCCCAGCCGCCCGTGCTCGATCAGGAAGGTGCCGTCCCGGGTCATGCCGGTGATGACGGTGCGCAGCGGATGGACGTCGCGGACATACCAGAGGCGGGTGACGTAGAGACCGTGATCGCAACCGGCGATCAGCTCCTCGAGGCTGCTCTCGCCGGCGGCGACCACGAGGTGACGCGCCCAGGGACCGGAGGTGTTGGGCATCGGCAGGGCGTGACCTGTGGACGGGACGTCCTCCCGCAGCGCGGTGGCGCTGTCATGGAGGAAGCTGCGGCAGACCCCCTCCTCGATGCAGCTCACACTCCGGGTGGAGACCCCCTCGTCATCGAAGGGAAAGGGCATCGACCCGGGATGGCTGGCGTCGTCGGCGATGCTCACCAGCTCGCTCATCAGCCTCTCGCCGGGACGCATGAAGCTGCGGCGCTCCTGCCGGGCCAGGGCGCTGAAGCCCAGGTCGGCGAGATGGCCCACCATGTCGGCGACCGCGTAGGGGGAGAGCACGACCGGGTAGACGCCCGGCTCGAGGGCGGTGGCGCCCTGGTTTCGACCGCAGGTCTCCACCGCCTCCGCGGCCACCGCGTCCGCCTCGAGGCGCCCCACGTCGTGATGGTGGCGGTCGGCGTACCCCCAGCCGCTCTCGCCGCGAGCCACGCAGACCAGGCTGGCGGCGGTGCTCTCGGCGTGCCGCCGCACCCCGAGGCTGTTGACCACGGCGGTGTGCGTCACGGAGGTCTGGAGCGCCCCGAAGGTCTCCAGGCCGACCTCCACGCCGACCGCGGCCACCGTCGCCACCTGGGCCGCCCGCCATTCCGGCGTGCATTCGGCGGTGGCTCGCGCGTGGGCCACCGGGCCGTCCGACCCGGCGTCGGGACGCGGCAGCGGGGTCACCTCGCCCGGGGGGGCCAGCCGCCGGGCAGCCTCGGCGGAGGCGATCAGCCGCTCCTGCATCTCCTCCATGTCGCCGCGGATCTCGGCGACCCCGACCTGCTCGTCTCCCACCAGACGGAGCCGGACCCGGCGCGACCTCTCTGCGACGTTCTGGTGGATCTGGTTGCGGGCAAACCGGGTGACCGCCTGCTCCTGCTCGACGACCACCACCTCGGCACGGTCGCGGCCCACCCGCTCCACGATGGAGTTGGCGAGGGCCAGGAGGTCGTCGGGGGCGGTGAGGCTCATGACGAAGCCGCCGTCACGGCGACGCCCTGAAAGCGGCACGGAGCCGCGCCGTGGCCGACGTGGGCGATCTGTCCGGGCTGCCCCTTGCCGCAGTTGACGACACCCCACACCCGCCACTCCCGGGGCCCGGCCACTGCGTCGCAGGCGCGCCAGAACTCGGGGGTCCGCCCGGCGTAGAGCGCGTTCTTGACCAGACGGAGACGCTTGCCGTCCCGGATCTCCCAGCCGTTCTGGGTGCCGAACTGGAAGTTGAGGCGGCGGTCGTCGATGCTCCAGGAGCGGTTGGTCTCGAGGTAGACCCCGTGCTCGGTGGTGGCGATCATCTCCTCCAGGCTCGACTCGCCCGGCTCGAGGTTGACGTTGGTCATGCGCACCAGCGGGATCCGGTTCCACGACTCGGCCCGCATCGCCCCGCTGCTCGGCCAGCCGTAGTCGGCGGCCGACTCGCGCGAGGACATGTAGCCCCGGAAGATGCCGCGGTCGACGAGGACGGTCCGCTGCGCCGCCACGCCCTCGTCGTCCCACCCGAAGGTCCCCAGGCCGCCCGGCGTGGTGGCGTCGGCCGTGATCGTCACCTCCTCGCTGCCGTAGCGGAAGCGGCCGACCAGGTCCGGGGTGAGGAAGGAGGTGCCCGCGTAGGCCGCCTCGTCGCCGCGCACACGGTCCAGCTCGGTGGGATGCCCGCACGAACTCGTGGACCTGCAGCGCCGCCTGGGTGCCGTCGAGGATCAGCGTCAGCCGCCCGGTCGGGCAGGGAGGCGCGCTGAGCAGAGCGACGGCCTCGGCGCCGATCCGCTCGGCGCTGCCGGCCAGGTCCATGGCCTCGATGGCCTCGTAGCCGGCGCAGAGCTGGTGGCGCCCGAAGCTGTTGGGGAAGCTGCGGGTCTGGACCTCGTCGGCGCTGGTGGCGGTGGCGTCGAGACCCCCTCCGGACTCCACGATGACCTGCTCGAGGTCAGAGCCCTCGCTGCTCGCGAAGAGGCGATGCTCGCGGACGAACTCCAGGGAGGACTCGCGCGTGGTCACCCCGGCCACCGAGGCCATGGCCTCGTCCGCGCGGACCAGCAGGTCCATCTTCTCCTCGAGGCTCACCTCGAAGGGGTCTCGCTCCACCGGGGTGAGGTACCGGCCCACCGCGACCGGGGCGGGGGCCAGGCGCACCGGGTGACGGCGCAGCCGCGCCGACGCCCGGGCGATCCGGCATGCGTCCAGGGCCGCCTGCCTCAGGGTCTCGGCATCGAGGCGATCGACGCCTGCGAATCCCCATCCACCGTCGACGATGACCCGGATGCCCGCCCCCTCGTCCTCGAAGGAGGAGACCTCCGCGAAGCTGCCGTCCTTGACCGTGAGCGCCTGGATCCCGCGCTGGACGACCCGGCAGTCGGCGTAGGTCGCCCCGCTGGACGCGGCGACATCGAGGACCAGCTCGGCGATGTCGTTCATCGCGGGCCACGCGGGGCGGCGGCGGATCTCATCACGCACGGAGGACTCTAGGGGCTGCCGGGGGAGGTGCTGCGGGAGTCCTCCGGATTGGCGCGTTTAGCCGCCGGAGGGGCGGCCGTATACTCGGGGCACACTGCCGATTCGAATCGATGAGGTGGGAATGAGGCGTCCTCGGCTGACGCTGTCCCTATTCAACCCGCAGCGGCGCCTGCGCGACCGGATCCTCGTCGCCATGCTCGTCGTCGCCCTGGTGCCGGCCGGAGCGTTCTTCGCGCTGACCGCGATCAGCCTCAACGGCATCACCCGGCAGACCGTCGAGAGCGCCGAGACGAGCATCACCGACAACCAGGAGCACACGTTCCAGGCCGCGCTCTCGGCGACCGCCACCACGGATATCGAACAGGTCCTGAAGTCCGCCCGCGAGCAGGTCCAGGGCGTGGCCGCCAAGGTGACCGGCGGCACCGCCTCCGCCTCCCCCTCACCCTCCGCCTCCACGTCGGCCAGCGCCTCGGCCAGGCCGGCGCCCTCCTCGGCCTCCGGGCCGGAGACCGCGGGGAGCGGGGGCGAACCCCTCGCGGTGATTGCCGAGACCGACGGCGTGTCGGAGATCGACACCGGCACCTCGGTCCCGGAGTCCGATGCCACGCTGCTGGTCGGTGCGGCCCCGGCGGGGAACACCCAGGGGGTCCTGGCCCGAGCCGCCCCGCTCTTCGATCTCAGCTCGCTCGCCGCCGGGCCCCTGGCGAGCGCCGCCGTCAAGGTCGGCAGCCTGGTCGACGAGGTGTGGATCATGGACCCGGCCGACAACGCCGTCTGGATCAGCCCGGGCCTGGGCGTCCTGCCCGCCCAGAGCCAGCTGGCCGGAAACCCCCAGGGCGCCGCCCGGACCCTGCTCACCCTCCTCGACACAGCCTCCTCGTCCTCGCCGGCGTCGGTCCCGTCGGGCCCCGCCGACGTGTGGACGGCCCCGTACCACAACTATCTCCACGGCGGCAACTGGGAGGTGACCGTCTCCGAGCTGGCCGGCAGCGGCCTGCTGGTGGGCGCCGACGTGCCGCTGACCCAGTTCGCCCCGCTGATCACCCAGGCTCCGGCGCAGCCCGACTCCTACCCTCTGCTCCTCAGCAACGCCAACCAGGTGATCGCGGCTGGGTCCACCGGCAAGCAGTTTCGGGCCGCGCCACAGCTCGGCGCGACGCTTCCGGCACCGGCCGGCAAGACGGCCGGCGGGCTGCTCAGCGCTCTCAGCCAGGCTGAGTTCAACCCGCCGCAGAGGCCGATCGAGGCCACCGTGGCCGGGGTGGACCGCCTCTTCTTCGTGGCGCCGGTCGCCGATCCCTCGTGGATCCTCGTCGACTCGGCCCCGCAGAAGGACTTCCAGCCTGCCGTCGGACCCCTCCAGCAGGGCATCGACACGGCGCTGACCAACATCTTCCGGAGTGCCATCCCGATCGTCGCGGCCCTGCTGCTGATCTCCTTCCTGCTGGCCACGGGTGCCTCCCGCTTCGTCGTCGCCCCGGTGCGGGCGCTCACCAAGTCGGCCGAGCGCCTGGCCGAGGGGCGCACCGACGAGCCGGTGCCGCCCCAGGGGCACGACGAGGTCGGGGACCTCGCCAACTCGCTGGAGCGAATGCGGCGGGAGATCAACGCCTCGCGCGAGGTGATCCTCGCCGCCAGCCGCGAGCTGGAGCAGAAGGTCACCATCCGCACCGCCGAGCTCAGCGCCCGCAACGAGGAGCTGCTGGCGCTCAACGAGCTGGCCGGCTCGCTGACCCGCTCGCTGGACCCGGAGGCCATCCTGAGCGGCGCGCTCGAAGCCGTCCGGGCCGTCCTCCCGACCACGGCGGGCCGCGGCTACCGGCTCGGCCGCGACGGCGTGCTCGCCCCCAGCCGGGTGGAGCCGGGCGAGCCCAACCCCCGCCTCGACGAGATCGCCACCGCCGCCATCGGGGACAACCACCTGATCACCCGCCCCGACGGCGACGGGGTCCTCATCGGTCTGCCGATGGGGACCGGGGCGGGACCGCTCGGCGCCCTCGGCCTGCGCGCCACGGTGACGCCGGGGGTCCAGATGATGGCCCTGCTGGTGGCGGTCGGCAACCAGGTCGGTCTTGCCCTCAGCACCGCCCGCCTCTCCGAGGAGGGTCGGGAGATGGCCGTCCTGGAGGAGCGGGCCCGGCTCGCCCGTGAGATCCACGACACGCTGGCCCAGCAGCTCACCGGCATCGTCATCCAGCTCGAGGCCGCCCAGGCGCTGGTGAATCGCGATCCCGATCGCTCCCTGCCCGCCCTCGCGCTCGCCCAGGAGCTGGCGCGGTCGGCGCTGGCCGAGGCACGGCGATCGGTCTGGGACCTCCGCCCGCCTCCCCTCTCCTCGACCGGGCTGGTCGGGGCGGCCGAGGCTGAGATCGAGCGCTTCCGGCACCGGACCGGGATCGCGGCGAGGCTCCGGGCCGAGCACATGTCGCCACCGCCAGCCCTCCGGCCCCAGTCGGAGGTCACACTGCTCCGCATCACCCAGCAGGCGCTCGCCAACATCGCCGCCCACAGCGGCGCTTCCCGGGTCACCGTGCGCCTGCGCAACCTCGGCGATCAGGTGGAGCTGACGGTGCGTGACAACGGGCAGGGCTTCGACACCTCGGCGCTCCCCCTCGGCTCGTTCGGGATCGTGGGCATGGCGGAGAGGGCCCGGATCGCCGGGGGCAGCTTCGGGGTCAAGAGCGTCGCCGGTCGCGGCACCACCATCACGGTGCTGCTCCCGGTCACCGGCGAGGCCGCGGCGGACGCCGACGGCTCCGCGACGAAGACGGCGGTGCCGGTGTGATCCGGGTCCTCGTCGCCGACGACCACCCGGTGGTGCTCCACGGCCTCTGCACCATGCTCGAGGTGGAGGACGACATCCGGGTCGTGGCCCGGGCCACGGATGGGGCCGAGGCCATCGAGCGGGCGCGGGAGACCCACCCCGACATCATCCTGATGGACGTCCAGATGCCCAACGTCGACGGCATCGAGGCGATCCGCCGCATCCGGGCCGACGAGCCCGAGGCCAAGGTGATCGTGCTCACCACCTACCGCAACGAGGACTACATCTTCCCCTCGCTGCAGGCGGGGGCGCGCGGCTACCTGCTCAAGGATGCGAGCCTCGAGGAGCTGGCCAGCGCCATCCGAGCCGTCGCCGCCGGTGAGTCCCTGCTCGACCCGGCGCTGATGTCGAGCCACCGGCCCGAGTACAACCTGACCAACCGCGAGCTGGACGTGCTCCGCCTGATGGCGGAGCACTGCAACAACGCCCAGATCGGGAAGCGTCTGTTCGTCAGCGAGAACACGGTGAAGACCCACGTGAGCAACATCTTCGCCAAGCTCGGCTGCAGCGATCGCGCCGCCGCCGTGCTGATCGCCTGGAAGGCGCACCTGATCTGATCGCGCGCCGGGCCCTCACCCGGCGCAGCGCAACGGGTGGGAGAGGGCGTCGCCGGCATCGGGCGGGACGCCCGCCGGCGTCCCCAACTCCACGGCCGTGGCGATGAGGAGCGCCATCGCCTCCGACCCGACCGGTCCGGGGTGGACCCCGTCGCCGGAGAGGTCCCCCCACATGAAGTACTCCGGGTGCCCGGTGCTGGCGGTGTACCAGTCCGCGATCGTCGTGCCGGGCACGGCGGCCGCGACCTGATCGAGCTCCTGGTTGATGAGCGTCGGCCAGTCGGGATGGCCCGGGTCCTGACCGGCGTTGACCAGCACCACCTGCTGCAGCTTCAGCGAGCGGAGCAGCGCGGCGACCTGACCCGGGTCCCAGCCCGGGCCGTTGCTGCCCAGCTCGATGACGAGGCGCGGATAGAGCTGGCCGGCGGCGCTCAGCTGGGCCAGGACGCTGGGCAGCGCCGCCATCTGCCGTGAGACCTGACCGGTGATGTAGGCGTAGGGCATGAGCTGGTGAAGGTCGGGAGCGACGTCGATCATGATCGAGTCCCCGACGACGGTCACCGGGATCGGGCTGGGCGCGGGCGGCGTGCCAGCGGCGGCCGGCGACGGGGGGGGCGGACCGCACGGCGAGAGGAGTGCCGCGGCGGTGGAGGTGGACGAGGGGATCGCCTGCGATGGGGTCTCCACCACCCTGGAGGGCAGTGCCGCGAGGCTGGCCTTGGGCGCGGCGACGACCACCCCGGAGAGCCCGATGCCCGAGGCCGCGAGCAGCAGGCCGGCCGCCCCGGCCCCGGCCCAGAGGCCGAGCGGGACGCCCCTCCGCGACCACCGCGGCGCGGTCAGGAAGGAGACGACGCCCCGGAACCCGTGCCTGCGGATGGGGTCCTCGACGAAGCGCCAGGAGAGCGCGGCCACCCCCACCGTGGCCCCCACCTGGAGCAGGCCGAGAAGGGGACCGGGGGTGCTGTCGACCGGGGTGGTGAGCACGATGATCGGGTAGTGCCAGAGGTAGATGGCGTAGGAGCGCACCCCGATCCAGCGGAGCGGGGCCACGCCGAGGGCCCGGTTGAGCAGCGTCGAGGGGTGGACCAGCGCGACCACCACCGCTGCCGTCGCCAGCGAGAGGACCGCCATCCCCCCTCGGTACAGGCAGGCCTCGTACTCGTTGGTGCCGACCACCATGGCGAGGATCACGAGCAGGCCCACTGCGCCCAGGACGTCCACGCCTCGGCGCCGGAGCGTCGAGATGGGCGCGGTGAGCCGCCGGCTCGGCAGCGCGACCGCGAGGGCGGCGCCGACGAGCAGTTGGAATGCGCGGGTGTCGGTCCCCTCGTAGACCCGCGTCGGATCGCTGCCGGGCTGGAACATGGAGGCCATCGCCCAGGCGGACGCGACCGCACCCACGACCAGGAGGCCGATCAGGACCTCGCGCCGGCGCACGAAGCGCACCGCGAGAAGGAGGGCCAGGGGCCAGAGCAGGTAGAACTGCTCCTCGACCGCGAGCGACCAGAGGTGGCCGAGCGGCGACGGCGCTCCGAAGCTGGCGAAGTAGGAGACGTGCTGGAACGCGTACCACCAGTTGCTGAAGTAGAGGAGCGCGGCCAGCAGGGCCCCGCGGAACCCGGCCAGCTGCGCGGGGTCGAGGAACGCGACCCAGAGGGTGACAACCACCAGCATCACCCACAGCGCGGGCAGCAGGCGCCGGGCGCGCCGCAGCCAGAACCGGCCGAGAGCGATGGCCCCGGTGCGCTCGTGCTCGGCCAGCAGCAGGTCGGTGATGAGGTATCCGGAGAGGACGAAGAACACGCCGACTCCGAGCAGCCCGCCCGACGCCCACCCGAAGTTGAGGTGGTAGAGGACGACCACGAGCACCGCCACCGCCCGGAGGCCGTCGAGGCCGGGCATGTAGCGTGCTTCCCCCTCCACCGGACGTGGCATGGAAGCCTTCCTCAACCCCGAGCCACCGGCGCGCCCGAGCTCCGTGAGCTCCGCCCACCCGGCGGCCGCCCCATCCTACCCCGGCCGTGCCGAGCATCCGCCGGGAACGCCCGGGGTCGCGCCAGCGGCGGGCTTGCCGGTCAGAAGATGACGGTCGCGAACTCGGTGACCTCGCGGAAGCCGAGGCGGCGGTAGAGCCCCAGGGCCGGCTCGTTGTAGGAGTTCACGTACAGGGAGCAGATCGGCGTCTCCCGGAGTAGCTCGGCGCAGACGGCGGCCATCGCGGCCGTGGCGATGCCGCGGCGGCGATGCCGCGGGTCGGTCCACACCCCCTGCATCTGGACGACCTCGGGGGTCCAGGCCGAGAGCTCGACCTTGAAGGCGATCTCGTCCCCCTCCATGAGGACGTAGGACCATCCCCGGTCGATCAGGGTGGACATCCGGTGCCTCCAGCCGGGCGCGTCGAAGGTCAGGGGGTCCACTCCCATCTCCTCCCGGTGCATCGCCGCGGAGGCGACGGTGAGCCGGTCCAGGTCCTCACGCCGGCCCCGGCGGATGGGCGCACCCCCCATCCCCTGTGGGGGTTCGTCGAGAACCATCACGGGCTGAGGATCGCGGACGTCGGTCGGTCTCCGGCGCGAGCTGAGGGAGGCGGTCAGGGCCCGCGCCGTCGGGGCCGGACCGATGATCAGTCGCGGGACCGGCTGCCAGCGGAGCACCTCGGCGAGCGCCGGCACGTCGTCGGGATCGGGGATCCACGGGACCACCAGCGGACCGGCCATCAGCGCCGCGCGGAGCGCTCCCCCGCTCCCCAACCCCCACCAGCCGTCGAGGGGCGCTCCGAGGCGCAGCTCGCTGCGCAGGAAGACGTTGGCCACCGGATCCTGGTCGAGAAGCGCGGTGAGCGAGGGACGGAGGTCGGGGCCGATGCGGCGCACCTCGGCCCGTCGGCGGACGGCCGACCGACCCCTGCCCCGCAATCCCAGCTTCATCGGCGAGAATCCCCGCATGCTGATCCTCATGAGCCACCAGGCCACCCGCGACGAGGTGGAGAACGTGATCCGCCACGTCCGGGATCGAGGGTACCGCCCCATCGAGCTCCCCGGCACCGACCGGCTGGCGATCGGCGTGCTGGGCAGCAACCCGGCTCAGATCCGGGACGCGGTGGTCGCCCTCCCCGGGGTGGTCGCCGCGGTTCCGGTCAGCAAGCCCTACAAGCAGGTCGGCAGGGAGTGGCATCCGGAGCCCACCGTGGTGGAGGTCGGCGGCGTGCGCATCGGAGAGGGCGCGCCGCTCGCGGTCGCCGCAGGCCCCTGCGCCGTCGAGTCCGAGGCTCAGCTCCTGGAGACCGCGCGTGCGGTCCGGGCGGCGGGTGCCACCCTGCTCCGCGGCGGCGCCTACAAGCCGCGGACCTCCCCGTATTCCTTCCGCGGTCTGGGGGCCGTCGGGCTCGAGTACCTGGCCGAGGCGCGGGCCGAGACTGGCCTGCCGATCGTCACCGAGGTGCTGAGCCCCGGCGACGTCGAACGCGTCGCCGCGGTCGCCGACATGCTCCAGGTGGGCGCGCGCAACTCCCAGAACTTCGCCCTGCTCGAGGCGGTGGGGGAGGCGGGCAAACCGGTCCTGCTCAAACGCGGGCTCTCCAGCACCATCGAGGAGTGGCTGCTCAGCGCCGAGCACGTGGTCAGCCACGGCAACCCTGACGTGGTGCTCTGCGAGCGCGGGATACGCACCTTCGAGACCGCGACCCGGAACACGCTCGACCTGAGCGCCGTGCCGCTGATCCGCTCGCTCTCGCATCTGCCGGTGGTCGTCGACCCCTCGCACGCCACCGGCCTTCGGGACCTGGTACGGCCAATGGCCCTCGCCGCGGTGGCCGCCGGGACGGACGGTCTCCTCGTGGAGGTCCATCCCCATCCGGACGACGCCCTGTCGGATGGCGCTCAGTCGCTCACGCTCGGCCAGTTCGACGCGCTCATGAACGACGTGCGCCATCTCCGCGAAGCCCTCAGCACGGTGGCGGAGCCGGCGTAGCATGTCGTCCATGCGATCGCCTCGCGGGGCGCGCTGATGCCGCTGTTTCGTCGCGGCGACCGGGGGACCGGCCCTCCGGCGAGGGCCGCTCCACCAGGCCCGGTTCCCGCCATGCCGGCGATGCCCCCCGCAGCCGCTCCCGCCCCGGGCGCCGCTCCCTCACCGCCCGACCAGCAGCCGGCCGTCCCGCCGCCGGGGGCGTTCGACCCGCGCACCCTCACCCCGCTCGAGTACGCACCCACCCCCGGACCCGCGGTCGCCCGTTTCCCCGCCACCGAGGGGAACCTCCCGTGCCGCGCCCGCGGCTGCCCCAACCAGAACGGCGTCCTCTGTCATTACATCGACCGCCGCGGCCGGCGTTGTGGCACCGCCTGGTGTCCCCATCACTGGGCGACCGTGGGCGGGATCGTGTACTGCCGGCGGCACGCCGGCACCATCGCGGCGATCGGGTACTTCGACCATCCCGCCGGGATGCCGGATGTCGACAACCGGGCCCCGTCGCTCGTCAACTGGGTGGCTCGCGACCTCGACGCCTTCGTGGCGGCGACGCTGGTCCAGTGCGCAACCCCCGGCGAGACCTTCGTCAGGGAACCGGTGGTCTCCACCCACGCCGACCGGAGCGGCGGGCGCCGCTACGAGCGCGGCTGGAAGCTGGTCGACCACACCGGCCTCCGTTTGGTGGTGGGCGTCTACGTGCTGGAGAGCGAGGAGACGACCATCCGGGTGAGGGTCGGCTCCGGGGTGGTGGCCGAGGGCGTGCCGCCATGGGTCGAACGCCACCGGCGCGGGATCCAGGTCAGCGAGGGGACCGACCGCAGCCAGCGCGCCCTCTTCTATGCGTTCCTGCAGAAGCACATCGTCGCCGCCGTACGCGCCAACCGCAGCGTCGACCAGGAGCTTCAGCAGCGCTGACGCGCGCCGCCGGGGCCGGCCTCAGGCGACCGGCTCGGAGACGAGCGACGACGCGCCCACGAAATCCAGGAGCTGGGCCAGGAGCTCGGCCCCCGGCACCGTGCCGCCGCGGCTCGTGCCGCCGCTCAGCCGCCGGACCAGCCGGTCGACGACCTCCAGAGCGCCCGGGGCGTCGAGATCATCGTCCAGCCGGTCCAGGAACTCGTCGCGCCAGCCCGCCGCCTCCGAGATCTCAAGCGCCGTCCCCGCGCCGGCGGCGAGCGCGAAGAGCCGGCGGCGCGCCTCCGCGGCGTCGAGCTCCCGATCGGTGTACTCCCAGGCGGAGCGATGATGGTGGGCGGCGAGCAGCAGACGCACCGTGGCCGGGGGCACCCGCTCCAGGAGCTGGCGGACGAACACCAGGTTGCCGAGCGACTTGCTCATCTTCTCGCCCTGGTAGCCGACCATGGCGACGTGGGCCCAGAGGGTGACGTAGGGTGAGATGCTGACCCCCGCGGCCTGGGCGATCTCCGACTCGTGATGGGGGAACACCAGGTCATCCCCTCCGCCATGCACGTCGATGGGGGTGGCCAGCTCCTGGGTGGAGAGCACCGAGCACTCGATGTGCCAGCCGGGCCGGCCGGCCCCCCAGGGCGAGGGCCAGCTCGGCTCGCCGCTCCGCGACGGCTGCCAGAGCACGAAGTCGAGCGGCGCGCGCTTGCGAGGGTCGTCCGGATCGGCGCCTCGCTCCCGGGACAGCCGCAGCATCTCCTCGGTGCCCAACCCGGAGAGGCGCCCGTAGGCGGGCAGCCGGGAGACCTCGAAGTAGACCCACCCCTCGACCGCGTAGGCGAAGCCGGACCCGACGAGCCGCGAGATCCAGTCAACCATGGCTGGAACGTGATGGCTCGCCCGAGGTGCCGCCTCCACGGGGAGGATGTGGATGGCAGCCATGTCCCGATCGAAGTCGGCGATCACCTGCTCGGCCAGCTCGCGCCAGCCGACGCCGCGCGCCGCCGACACCCGCATCATGTCGTCGTCGACGTCGGTCACGTTGCGAACGCTGGTGACCCGGTGGCCGAGGCTGCGCAGCCGGCGGGTCAGGAGGTCGAAGGTGTGATAGGTGAAGGCGTGGCCGAGATGCCCGCCGTCGTAGGGGGTGATGCCGCAGACGTAGATGCCGACCCCGCCCCCTCCCGCTTGCAGGGGCCGGACCGACCGGCTGGCGGTGTCGAAGAGGCGGATCACCGATTCAGCATAGCCGCCGATCGCCGGCGCCCCGCCATCCCTCGGGCACCCGGCCTCCGGGTTCCGCCGCCTCGCTCCGTTGCCGCTGCTAGACTCCGGGGTTCCGCGGCCCCGTGGTGTAGCCTGGCCTAACACGCCACCCTGTCAAGGTGGAGATCGTCGGTTCAAATCCGATCGGGGTCGCCAGCCGCGCTGGCGGCGTGCTCAGAGCCGGCGGGGCACGAGGAAGCGCGTGACCTCCCCGTCGCCGGGCCGGAGGCGAGACCAGCCGGCGATGGCGCAGCGCAGCGAGACCAGCGCTCCGGTGGGGAGGTGCTCGCGGAGCGGACCCGGCGCCCCGCCCCCCGCCAGCGTCAGCGCCAGGTCGTGGATCCCCGGGTTGTGCCCGATCAGCATCACCTCCGCGCACTCCGCCGGCAGCCGCCGGAGGCGCGCCATCAGCTCCCGCCCGCCCGCCCCGTAGAGGGCCTCCTCGACCAGGATCTCGGCCTGCCGCGGGAGTGCGGGCCGGATCAGCTCGAGGGTCTCCAGGGCCCGGCGGGCGGACGAGCAGAGGACCAGGCCGGGAGCCACCCCCTCGCGCCCCAGCGCATGGGCCAGCTTCCGCGCGGCACGCTCTCCCCGCGGGGCCAGCGGCCGGTCCCTGTCGCCCTGGCGCGGGTCGTCCCAGCTCGACTTGGCGTGCCGGAGCAGATGGAGGGTCAGCGTGCCGGCTTCCGGTGGGCGGGTCACCGCGGCGGGCCGATCCTCGCCCGCACCCACGCCACCATCTCGTCGATCACCCGGTCGCGCTCGGGCTCGTTGAAGATCTCGTGATAGAGGCCCGGGTAGACGCGGAGCGTCCGGTCGGCGCTGCCCACCCGAGCGTGGACGTACGCGGCCGAGGAGGGGTCGACCAGGGCATCGGCGTCCCCCTGCATCGCCAAGAGCGGGAGGACGAGCCCGGGGAGACCGGCGGAAACCTCGTCCATCGCTCTCAGCATCTCGGCTCCGAGGCGGGCCCGCACCCGCCGCGGGTGGACCAGCGGGTCGGCGCGATACGCGGCGACCACCTCGGGGTCGCGGGAGATCTTCCCCAGGGGGAGCTTGAGCACCCCCACCTCCGGCGCCAGCCGTGCGAGGAGGCGTCCGAATGCCGCCGTGGGCGCCCCCACCCCGGGGCTGGTGACCGCTGGGGCGGAGAGCACCAGCCCGCGAAGCTCGGCGGCGTGGTGGAGCGCGTACACCGCCGCGATCAGTCCGCCCATGCTGTGCCCGAGGAGGACCGTGGGAGCGTCACCCTGCTCCGCGACGGCATCGGAGGCGACGCGGTGGAGATCCTCGATGTAGTCGTCGAACCTCGCCACGCTCACCGGCCGTCCCCCGGACCGTCCGTGTCCCCTGTGGTCGGGGACGATCACGGCGATGCCCGCGGCGGTGAGGCGTTCGGCCACGTGACGGTACCGGCCCCCGTGCTCCGCGTAGCCGTGGGAGATCAGCACCCGCCCCACGGGTGGGATGCCGTCGGGGAGCCACTGCCTCCAGAAGAGGACCAGGCCGTCCTTGCCCACCGCGTTGCGCTGGACCTCGCGCACCGGCGAACTCTAGCCCACGCTGAGCCGGAGTGTGGGCGGGCGGCGGGAGCCCGCGGGTGGCCGGCTCAGGCGGCGAGGACCCGGAGCATCTCGTCACGCAGCGCGGCGAGCGAGATGGGCTTGGTGAGCAGGCCCTGAGCGCCGGCGGCCGCGGCGCGCAGCGGATCCTCTGCCGAGTCGCGCCCGGTGACCATCAGCACGCGCGCCCCGGGGGCGGTCGCCAGCAGGCGCCCGCAGACCTCGAGCCCGTCGATCCCCGGCATGTTGATGTCGAGGAGGATGAGGTCGAATCGGGCTTGCTGGACGGCGAGGAGAGCCTCCTCGGCGCTGTGCGCGGGGTGGGCCCTGAACCCCTGCATCTGCATGAACGCGGCCACCGTCCGGGCCAGCCGGACGTTGTCGTCGACGATCAGCACCCCGGGCATGGCCGGGCCGGGGGGCGCGTCCGCGCTGCCCGGCCGCGGCTCCGGCGGCGCGAGGTCGGGGACGGCGGCGCGTGAGGGAGGTGCGGCGGGTGGGCTGACGCTGCTGGCAGGGGCGGCTGAGGCGTCACGCGGCGCAGGCGGGGGTGCGGGGGCCGGGCCGGGCGGGGGCGCGGCGGGCGGGCCGGGCGCGGGCATGGCGCCGGGGACCCGGACGGGCCGGCGCGGCGCGACGGGATCGGTCAGCCTGAGGCCGGCCACCTGCGAGAGGTCGAGGGTGCTCATGTCAGATTGAAGCGTTTTCAGCGCTCGGCACCACCCTACAGGGCGGCCGCACGGGCGGACCGACCGTCGGAGGGAATTTCAGAGGACCGTTCCCCGGCCGTTTCCGCATCAGCGCAGCGAGGCGCGGAGATCCCGTCCCCGCGCGGCGAGCGACCTCCCTCGTACCATCGTCACCATGCCGGAGAGCGTGCCCGACACCGACGGGATCCAGCGGGTCCTGGTCGTGGTGGCCCATCCGGACGACTGCGACTTCGGCTGTGCGGGTACGACAGCGAGGTGGAGCGACGCCGGCATCGAGGTCAGCTACTGCATCGTCACCGACGGCCAGGCCGGGGGATGGGACCGCTCGGTGCCCCGCGACCGGATGGCCGGGATCCGGAGAGGCGAGCAGACCGCCGCGGCCAGGGTGGTCGGGGTCACCGACCTCACCTTCCTCGGCTACTCCGACGGTGAGCTGACGGCGTCTCACGAGCTGCGTCGCGACATCAGCCGGGTCATCCGCCAGAAGCGGCCGGAGCGGGTGGTCACCCAATCCCCCGAGCGGAGCTGGAGCAGGATCTTCGCCTCTCATCCCGACCATCTCGCCGCCGCCGAGGCCGCAATCTGCGCGGTCTACCCGGACGCCCGCAACCCCTTCGCCCACCTGGAGCTCCTGGAGAGCGAGGGGCTGGAGCCGCACACCGTCTCCGAGTTGTGGCTGATGGGCAGCCCCGAGCGGGTCAACGTGTGGAGCGACGTCACCGCCACCGCCGACCGCAAGCTGGAGGCGCTCCGCTGCCACCGATCCCAGTACGAGGAGTGGGAGCCGCTCGAGCAGCGGGTGCGGGCCTGGCTGCACACCGCGGCGGAGAGCGCCGGGCTGAGCGAGGGTTCGTCGGCCGAGGGCTTCTACCGGGTCGGCACCCGCTGAGCGGGCCCGGCGGCCTCCGGCCGGGCTCAGTCGATGGCGAGCAGCTGGGCGGCGCGCATCCCTCGCCAGAGCGGGTGGCGCATGCTGGCGGTGCGGTCGATGGTGTAGCGGTTGTTGCGCCCCACCCGCTCACGCCGGACCAGCCCGGCCTGCTCCAGGTCCCCGACGATCCGGTAGCAGGCGCGCTCGGTGATGCCCACGCTCTGCGCGATGTCGCGCATGCGCATCTCCGGATCGCGGGCCAGGCAGACCAGCACGTGTCCGTGATTGGACAGCAGCGTCCATTCGCGCCGCGAAGACGTGTGGGGATCGGCGGGCGACTGCGAGATGGCACTCATGGGGCTCGTGCTGCCGGCGGGGCTCATCGCCGCCCCCGTGGCGGATGCCGCTCCTCTCAGAGCATAGCAACGAAAGCCGGCGGGCGCGACGAACATATTCGCCGCGTCGTCGCGGCCACCTCCTAACCTCGGTACACCGCCAGGTGCCAGAGGCAGACGCGCGCCACAGACACGCTCAGACGGTACGCACCGGGGGTGAGCGGGGAGCCGCCGAGATCCCCGCCCGTCACCACCGCGCTGTCAGCCCGGCTCTCGATGATCACCTCGGACCCGGAGCCGGCGGCACCGGCCTCGCTGACCGTGAGGGTGGACCCGGAGCCGCCGGCCGCGGTGCCGCCGGGGCAGGTGTAGGCGACCGCCACCAGCCACGACCCGGTGAGAGTGAGGCTGTCCGCCGCCGGCACCGTCCCCGGACCGCACCCGATCCAGTCGAGGGCCGGATCGGCCTTGTAGCCGGAGGGAGGCGATCGGAGCGGGACCAGTGGCTGCTGGCCGCTCACCAGCGGCGAGCAGCCGGGAGGCGACGGCGTCGCCGCGGACGAGGGCGCCGGCGAGGTGGGGGTCGCCGTCGTGGGAGCGCTCGACGGCTGTGACGCGCTCGGAGATGGGCCGGCCGTGGAGCCGGAGGGCGTCGCGGTCACCGGGAGGGAGGGGGTGAGGAAGCCGGCCACCCAATGGGCGGTCGGGAGCCCGATCCCCGACCCCAGGACCAGCCCCGCGGCCAGCGCGAGCACGGCGGCGGCAGGAGAGGAGCCGGGGCGGATGGGGGTCATCGCCTAGCGCAGCACCGACCAGAGGACGACGCCGATGGCGAAGCTGATGGCGGCGCCCATGACCACGCCCAGAGCCAGCATGAGCGACGGGGGCATCCCGGTGAAGAGGTTGCGGGACGGCGGCCGTGCCGCGCCGGGGCCGGAGGACCCACCCTGCGGCGGGGGTGCTGGGGCGGTCTCGACCAACGCGTCTCTCCTCGCGGGGAAGTCCCCCGCCCAGTGTGCCGGAAGGTCGGCGTGCGCGACAAGTAGTTAGTCTATATAATTACCTTGCGATGACCGCCCTCGCCTCCCCACCACCTCGTGCCGCGGCCCCCGAGGACACTGCGCTCGCCGACCGGCTGCGCCCGATCCTCCTCCACCTCTCCCGCCACCTCCGCCGGGTCGTCGAGGGCACGGCGCTGACCGGCGGACAGGTCGAGATCCTCGCCCTGATCAGCCGCAACCCCGGGGCGGGCGTCAACGAGCTGGCGGCGCGCGAGGGCATCTCGGCCCCCTCGATGTCCAACGCGGTCGACAAGCTGGAGGCCGCCGGGCTGGTGACGCGGGCGCGGGGGATCGCCGGGGATCGGCGACGCGTGGACATCGCGGTCACCCCCGAGGGTGCCCGGATCTTGAGATCGGCGCGGAGCAGCCGCACCGCCTGGCTCGCCGAGCAGATCGGCCGGCTCACCCCCGAGCAGGTGGCGATCCTGGAGACGGCCATTGAGCCGCTGACCGCGCTGGCCGGGGACGGTCCCCCCGGTTGAGCGTCTCCACCGCCTCAGCCCGCACCTTCCGCAGCCTCCGGCGGCACCGCAACTTCCGGCTCTACTTCGCCGGGCAGTCGATCTCCATCTCCGGAACCTGGGTGCAGAACATCGCCCAGGCCTGGCTGGTGGTCGAGCTCACCCACTCGCCGGTGGGCTCGCCGCTCGCCCTCGGTGCTCTGGCCGCCTTTCAGTTCCTGCCCTACACCGTCTTCGGGCTTCTGGGCGGGCCGCTCGTCGACCGCTTCGACAAGCGGCTCACGATCGTCGCCACCCAGACCACCTTGATGCTGAGCGCGGCGGCCCTCGCCGTCCTCTCCCTGAGCGGGCAGGCGACGGTGTGGGAGGTCTACCTCCTCGCCGCGGTCGGCGGCGCCGTCCAGGTCGTGGACACACCGGCTCGCCAGGCCTTCGTCTTCGAGATGGTGGGCCGCCCGGAGCTGCCCAACGCCGTCTCGCTCAACGCCTCCCTCTTCAACCTGGCGCGCGCTGCCGGGCCCGCGGTTGCCGGGGTGCTGATCGCCACTGTGGGCGTGACCCTCTGCTTCGCGATCAACGCGGCCAGCTTCCTCGCGGTCATCGCCAGCCTGCTGCTGATGCGCGCGGATGAGCTCTTCACCACCCAGCGCGACGAGGCGCAGGGGGTGCTGCACAGCCTGGGCGAGGGCGTGACCTGGGTGTTCCGCACCCCGGCCGCCTGGCTGACCTGCGCACTGATGCTCGTGGTCTCGACCTTCGCCATCAACTTCAGCGTCCTGCTGCCGGTGATGGCGACCGTGACCCTTCGCTCCGGGCCTGTCGTCTTCGGCATCCTGACCGCCTGCTTCGGGTTCGGAGCCCTGGTGGGCGCCCTCTTCACCGCCACCGTGGGGCGGCCGAGCTGGCCTCTCCTGCTTGGCGGAGGCGGTGCCTTCTCGGCGCTCGTGATGGCCCTGGCGCCACTCCATTGGGTGGCCGCCTGCGCGGCCATGCTGGTGGTCACCGGCGTCGCCTTCACCACCTACACGTCGATGAGCAACGCCACCGTCCAACTGGCCGCCCCCGACCGCCTGCGGGGACGGGCGATGGCCTTCTACGGGTACATCTTCACCGGCGTGCCGGCCCCGGTCGGCGGTCTGCTGGCCGGCTGGCTGAGCTCGGTCGGCGGCACCCAGCTGGCCTTCTTGGTCGGCGGCGGCGTGAGCCTCATGGCGGTGTCGGCGGCGGTGCTGGTGCGGCGCCGCGGCGTCGGGCTCCTCACCCAGCCGCGGATGCGCGCCAGCAGCCAGGGGACGTCCGGGAGGGCGACGTCGGCCTCCGGCAGCATCATGCCGGCCCCGGCGATGGCCGCCAGCAGCAGCACCTCCGACGCGAAGTAGTAGTTGAAGAACGCCTGCTTGGCGAGGATGAAGGCGGCGACGTTGAGGAGTGCCGCCTGCAGCGCCAGCTCGGCCTCGGTGCGGGGCCGGCCGCGCCAGATGATCCAGGCCACGCCCACCGCGAGCGGGATCAGGGGGACCACCGTCGGCAGCTCGATGCGGCCGTACTGATAGATGAGCTGGGCCACGCTGAGCGAGTTGGTGCGGAAGGGCAGGTGGAGCTGGTAGCCGAAGAGGCTGTACACGAAGGTCCCCACTCCGGTGACCAGGGCGAAGGGGAGCATCACCAGGAGCGAGGCGACCGCCGCGACCACGACCTCCACGCGGCCGCGCCTCGACCAGAGGAAGGCGGGCGCCACCAGCACCAGGGAGGTGAACTTGACCATCAGCCCGGCTGTCAGCGCGACGGTCGCCCAGCCGCGGTGGTCGCGCCGCAGGGCCAGCCACCAGACGATGCCGGCCATCATGTAGACGTCCACCCAGCTCTGGTGGACCATCCCGACCCAGAGCGGTGAGGCGAGCGCCAGGGCGGCGACACGGTGGGCATCGGAGGACGCGTCTCCTCGCGCGGCGAGGTACCAGATGCCGGCCACGGTGGCGAGCACGCAGATCATCGACATGACCCGCACGTCGCCGAGCAGGCGTCCGGGGAGGGCGAGGAGGGGCACGATCGGCCCGTACGCGAAGTGGCCCAGCACGAAATTGGGAGCGACGGTCCTGAAGAGGCCGGGCTTGATCTCCACGAAGTAGCGGAACACCGGTCCGTACGGGTTCTGGCCGTGGATCAGCGCCTCCGCGGCCCCCTGGAGGGCGGTGAAGACGTCGATGTTGGCGGAGCCCCAGACCATCCCGGCGGCGGTCAATCCCACCAGGCAGAGGCCGGCCGCACCGAGCAGCGCGCTGACCCGACGCCCCCGAGGCAGCCACGCCGCCGCCCCCACCAGGATGGTGAGCAGGATCACCAGCGGCACCTGGAGCTCGGGCAGTTGATGGAAGTGGCGGGGATAGAGGAGGTTGGTCAGCCCGCAGGCCACGGTGATCAGCACCCACCAACCTCGACCCTGGCGCCAGTGGCCCCGGCGCAGCGCCAGCATGGCCAGCACGGAGGAGGTGCCCAGCAGGGCGAGGGCGACGTGGGAGTTGTCGCCGAAGCTCCACAGCACCCCGAGGCCCATGGCGGCGGCGGCCAGGCTGCACAGGGTCAGCCTGCCGGCGCTTCTCCAGACCTGGGTGGCGGTCGCGTCGAAGCGGGCGAGCCAATCCACGGCGGGCATCCTACTGAGCCGGGGCGACGCCGCGCCCGCCCCGCGCTCGGAGCGGCCGGCGCTCGGATCCGGGTTGGGATGGTCGGAGGCTGAGCGGCGGGCGGGGTGGGGGACGCCCCCACACCGCGCCCCGAGGCCACCGCCTCTCCGCCCACCCTGCCATAGTGGGAGCGATGGTGGACGACCTCTACAGCCAGCAGTCGAGCCCCCCCGGCGAGCAGCAGGTCTCCTGGCTCGACGTCCCGGCGCACGCCCCGGTGCTGGCCAGCGACGGCACCGAGGTGGGCAGGGTGCTGGAGGTGGCCGCCCTCGCCAGCGAGGACATCTTCCACGGCATCGTCTTCCAGCACAGCCGTCGCGGTCATCCCTGTCTCGCGCCGGCCGCGGACGTCGCGAGGATCACCAACCTGGCGGTCCACCTCTCGGTGGACGTCGCCACCGCCGACGCCTACGAGGAGTTCCAGCAGCTGCACGTCTCACGCCTCGGGCTCCGCGGCATCTCCCGCTGGAAGCACCTGGGCTGGAAGGACTCGGCGGAGTAGCTGCGCCGCCGGCTCGGCGCTAGCGGCCCGGCGTGGGATGGGTCAGGAGGGAAGCGGCGAGGAGCCGAGCCACTGCGACCATCCGCCCATCGACGGGAGGGTGGAGGTGGCCTCGGGCTTGGTCACCGTGACCGGGCCGCCGTAGTCGGAGACGTCCGCGGTTAGGCTGAGGCTCAATCCCAGGCTCCCGGTGGGCAGCGGCCCGGAGCCAGCGCCGGAGACGAGACCGGCCAGCTGGGAGGCGGCGGCGCCGACGTCCACGGTCATCGATCCGCTGAGGGCGGCGCGGACCAGGCTCCCGTCACTCGGGCTGAGCCAGAGGTCCACGGTTCCGCTGCCGGTCACGTGGGGCGCCAGCAGCGTGAGCACCGGAGCGAGGTCCCCGATCCCACCGGCGCCGCCGCCGAGGTCCTGGGCCAGCTTCTCCAGGGTGGAGACGGTGATCGACGCGGAGTAATGCTCCGTGCTCCGACCGTCGACGGTGGCGGGGCCCTGATCCTGGAAGCTCACGGCCGCGATCGCGGCGCCGACGTCGGACGGGGCGGCGGCGGGGCTGGACGGCAGCGCCTCGGCGAGCTCCGCGAACGCGCCGCCGTCGTGGCTCACGTAGCCGTGGCCGCCGTACTCCACCAGGGTCAGGGTGCTGCCGCCGGCGCTCACCGTGAGCTGGCGCCGCGAGCTGCTCTCCTGGTCGAGCCGCCCGGTCGCCGAGCCGCCGCTCCCGAGCTCGGTGATCACCGTCTGGATCGAGGCGGGGAGGTTGGCGAGGGTCGACGTGTCCAGGGTGAGGTCACCGCTCAGGCTCGCCCGCAGGGGGGTGGTCGCCGCCGCCTGGAGGGCGCTCGAGACCGCCTGCCCCGGAGTGTCGGCGGTGAGGACGGCCTCCGGCCCGCAGGCGGCCACGGCCAGGGTCGCGGCGGCGACCGCCACCACCAGTCCGGGGAGGGTGCGGCGTCCTGGGGCTCTCATGGTCTCCGCTCCAGCATACCCCCGGCAGCCGGCCGGCCCCGGGCGAAGCCGCGGGTCCGCCGGCGGACCCCCGCGGCGACCCCTCGGAGCGAGTGCTAGGGTGGGTGCGTGGGCGTGCTCCTCCTTGCGGCTGCGGTCGACGTCGGCCTCCGCCCCTGGGACCTCGACGACGCGGGGGAGCTGGCCGCCATGTACGCCGCCGCCGCGGCCGAGCTGGCCGTGGAGGAGCCGTGGTGGGACCCGGACTTCCAGACCGCCGCCGGGCAGCGCGAGCGGGTGCGGCGATGCCTCGAGGACGCGAGCGCCGAGGGGTTCGTCATCACCGTCTGCGGCAGGATCGCCGGTCACCTCTCCCTCGCCGGGATCCGGAGGGACGTCCTCGAGAGCGCCGACCTCGGGTACTGGGTGGCGCCCAGCCAGCGCTGCCACGGCGCCGCCACCCGGGCCATCGGTCTGGCGGCGGCCCGCGCCTTCGAGAGCCTCGACCTGCAGCGCCTCCATGCCACCACCGACCCCGACAACCTGGCCTCTCGCCGGGCCCTGGAGGCCAACGGTTTCCAGGTGGTGGGGGTCGTCCACGACATCACCCTCGCCGGCGGCGGGTGGGGCGCCGAACCCCTCTACCAGCTCACGGCCGAGAGGTGGCGCGCGGGGCGCCGCTGACCGGACCGCGCTCCGGGTCAGGCCGGCTACCCTCCCGCGGCCGCCCTGAGCTGGGCGGCCAGCTCCGCCGGCTCCGCGGTCGGAGCCCGGCAGACGAAGCCCTCGCAGACGTAGGCCGCGGGGCGGCCACCGAGGAGGGGCCGGCCGGCGAGGAGGGGCACCGAGGCCGGCGGTCCCCAGGCGAGCACGCGGTACGGGTCACGGTGCCTCCACACCTCGCGCAGCAGCGCCCGGGTCGCCGCCTCGGCGGCGCTGCCGGCGATCGCCACCTCCCGTGACGGAGCCACGAGCTGGTCGAGCACGCAGGCGAGGCTGGCGAGGGCCAGCGGGACCCGGCCGACCGCCGCCGCCAGGGGGCGAACGATCTCGAGGGCGTGATCTCGCCAGCGGGCCTCACCGGTCAGCCCGGCCAGGCGAGCAAAGAGCTGCGCGGCCATCGACTGCCCGGCCGGCACGGGGTTGTCCTCGAGCCCGCGGGGCCGGACCAGCAGCGTCTCGGCATCGCTCGCGGTGTCGAAGTAGCCGCCGTCGGGGTCGCGGAAGCGGCGCAGGATCT
This sequence comes from uncultured Chloroflexia bacterium, assembly GCA_963803165.1. Taxonomy (GTDB): domain Bacteria; phylum Chloroflexota; class Dormibacteria; order Aeolococcales; family Aeolococcaceae; genus Changshengia. Next base: position 223,041 of record CAWDLK010000001.1, read on the forward strand.
CCTCGGCGAACCCGACAGCCTGCTCGTAGTAGTCGGGCTCCCCGGTGGTCTCGTAGGCGGCCAGCAGCCCGTCGCCGAGGCTGGCGAGGTCCTCCAGGAAGGCGCCGACCCCCACCGCGCCGTCCTTCCAGCTCCGGTGCAGCCGGCCCTCGACCACCAGCTCGCCGAGCAGGAATCCCGCGCAGTTGTGGACGATCTCGACATAATCGGGGCGCTCCAGGGCGGCCGCCGCCTCGGCGAAGGCCCGGAGCGCCAGACCGTTCCAGGCGGCGATCACCTTGTCGTCGCGCCCCGGGGCCACCCGGAGACGGCGAGACCCGAGCAGCCGGCGGCGGAGCTCCTCCACCCGCTCGGCGGCCTCGTCCGGGCTCACCCCCAGCTCCTCGGCGAGCTGCTCCGGCGAGAGGGCGGCGGAGAGCACGCTGCCGCCCCCATCGACGTTCCCCGCCTCCGACACCCCGAAGACGCGGCAGGCGAGACTCGCGTCCTCGGCGTCGCCGAGGACGGCGTGGACGTCGGCCGGAGCCCAGATGAAGTACCGGCCCTCCACCCCCTCGGAGTCGGCGTCCTGTGAGGAGGCGAAGCCGCCGCCGGGGAGGCGCATCTCCCCGGCCAGGTAATCGAGGGTCGCCTCCGCCGCCCGGCGGTATGCGGGGTCGCCGGTGAGCTGGTGGGCGTGCAGGTAGACGGCCGCCAGCTGCGCGTTGTCGTAGAGCATCTTCTCGAAGTGGGGCACCGCCCAGGCGGCGTCGACGCTGTAGCGGTGGAAGCCGCCGCCCAGCTGGTCGCAGATGCCCCCGCGCAGCATCCGGTCGAGGCTGAGACGGGCCAGCCCGGCCGCCGCCCCGGAGGCCGCGTCGGTGCCCGGGAGGCCGTGGCGCAGGAGCAGCTCGAGGGCGGCGGGATGGGGGAACTTGGGGGCGTCGCCGAAGCCGCCATGGTGCGGGTCACCGCGCTCGACGAGGCCGGCCACCGCCCTGCTCACCGTCTCCGGGGTCGGCTCCTCGCCGGCGGGCAGGGGGGGCGGAGCCAGCGCCAGCGAGATCTCCGCGGCGACCCGCTCCACGTCCGCGCGCCCCTGCCGGTAGGCGTCGTGGGCAGCTCGGAGCACGGCGGGGAAGCCGGGCAGGCCGCCACGCGCCACCGGGGGGAAGTAGGTGCCCCCGAAGTACGGCGCGCCACCCGGGGTGAGGAAGACCGTCATCGGCCAGCCGCCCTGCCCGGTCATCGCCTGGACGGCCTGCATGTAGACCGCGTCGACGTCGGGACGCTCCTCCCGGTCGACCTTGACGCTGACGAAGAGCTCGTTCATCAGCGCGGCGATGCGGGGGTCCTCGAAGCACTCGTGGGCCATCACGTGGCACCAGTGGCAGGCGCTGTACCCCACCGAGAGCAGGATCGGACGGTCCCTCTCCCGGGCGGCGCGCATCGCCTCCTCACCCCACGGGTACCAATCGACGGGGTTCTCCGCGTGCTGGCGGAGATAGGGGCTGGACTCGGCCGCCAGGCGGTTGGCCGGGCGGCGGGCGGGCTCAGCCACGGCGGCGCTGGGCCGCGCCCACGGCTCCCACCGCCGAGCAGCCGGCGGCCACCGCGGCGCAGAGGACCGCGGCCACCAGCAGGGGCCAGCCGCCTCCCCGCACCAGAGCGACGATGCAGAGCACGCCGAGCGCGGCCGTGACCACCCCCGCCACCACCGCGAGGAGCAGGGTCGCCGGGGTCACCCAGGTAACCCGGAGGCTGCCGCTCGCCGGCCGGGAGAGCATCGCCACCATGAAGACGTCGGCAAGCGGGAGGGCCGCGAGTCCCCACCGCGGCAGGGCCGGCGGCGCGGCGTCGGGCACACGGGTCCATCGATTGGGCATGCCGCCGAGGCTAGCTCAGCGGGATCGATCGGCGACGCGACCCCCGGCGTTTGACATCGAACATGCGCGCCCCTCACCATGCGGGCAGCGATCCGGACCAATTCGCACCACGATCGACCCACGGGCCGGACCGCACGACGGGGTTCCATGGCGCCTGGCGGGGACAGGGAAGCCGGCGCTCTCGGCGCCGACGCAGCGCAGGGAGACGATGGCGCAGTCGTCACCCTCCGCCAGCTTCCCCAGGAGCTGCTGGGCGACCCGCTCTTTCTCCGGCGTTTCCGGACCGAGACCCCGATCGTGGCGCACCTCGACGGCACCTACGTCGTGCGCACGCGCGCCTACGTGGAGGATGCGTTCGGCACCTCGCTGGTCACCGATTACGTGGAGGGCTGCTGCCTGCGCCGGCTGGTCGAGGTGGGCACGGTGCGCGACCCCGAGACGGCCCTGGTGGTGCTGCGGGACGCCCTGCTCGGGCTGGAGGCGGCGCACCGGGAGGGGATCCTTCACCGGGACCTCCGCCCCGAGAAGATCCTCGTCGACCGCGACGGGGTCGCGCGGGTGATGGACCTGGGCCTGGTCGCCCGCACCGCCGAGGGACGCTGGATCGCCGGGACCCCGGAGTACATGGCGCCCGAGCTCTGGCAGGGCGAGGAGGCGACCATCGAGTCGGACGTCTACGCCGCCGCGGTGGTGCTGGTCGAGTGCCTGACCGGCTCGCCGCCGTATCTCGGCGGCCCGGCGGTGCTCCGCGATCAGCACCTGCGCGCCCCGCTCCCCGGCCCGGAGCTCCTCCCCGAGGTGGCCCCGCTGGTGAGGTTCGGGATGGCCAAGTCACCCCACCAGCGCTACCTGCGGGCCTGGGACTTCGCGGAGGCGGTGGAGGGCGCGGGCCGGACCGTGGGCGGTCCGCACTGGGAGCGCCGCGGACGCCGCCGCCTCGCCACGGCGGTGGCCCTGGAGCTGGCCCAGCTCCCGGGGCACGACGCCTCCGAGCCCCACCGCGGGCTGATCGGCCGGGCGCGCTTCCGACGGAGGTCCCGGACCCAGCCCTAGGTGTATTTCCTAGGGCCGCGGGCGGGCCAGCGCCTCCCGGTACACCTCCACGGTCCGAGCCGCGACCTCCCGCCAGGTGAAGCGCTCCAGCACCCGCCGCCGCCCGGCGGCTCCGAGGCGGGCGGCGAGAGGGGGGTCGGCCACCAGCTGATTGATCCTCTCGGCGAGGAGTCCCTCGAACTGCCGGGCCGCCGCCGGTCGGGAGGCGACCGCCGCGGGGTCACAGGGGACCAGGTAGCCCGTCTCGCCGTCGACCACGACCTCGGGTATGCCTCCCACCTCGCTGGCGACGACCGCCGCCCCGCAGGCCATGGCCTCGAGGTTGACGAGGCCGAAGGGCTCGTACACCGAGGGGCAGACGAAGACCCTCGCGTGGCTCAGCAGCTGCACCAGCTCGCTGCGGGCGACCATCTCCTCCACCCAGACCACCGACGCTCCCGAGGCGAGCGCCGTGTCGTGGAGCGCCCGGACCTCTCCGGCGATCTCGGGGGTGTCGGAGGTCCCCGCGACCAGCACGAGCTGGGCCCGGCGGTCGATCTGCGCCGCGGCACGGAGAAGGTGGGAGAGCCCCTTCTGGCGGGTGATCCGTCCCACGAAGACGACCAGCGGACGGCCGGGATCGATGCCGCGGCGGAGCAGGGCGGCGTCCCCCCGGTCGGGGAGGTACTCCTCCGCGTCGATCCCGTTGTGGATGACGTGGACGCGCCCGGGGTCGACCGCCGGGTAGCAGCCGAGCAGGTCGGCGCGCATCGCCTCCGAGACCGTGATCACGGCGTCCGCCGCGAGGAGCGCGGTGCGCTCGCAGAAGAGCGAGAGGGCGTAGCCGCCACCGAGCTGCTCGGCCTTCCAGGGGCGCAGGGGTTCCAGGCTGTGGGTGGTGCAGACGTGGGGCACGTCCCAGAGGAGCTTGGCCAGGTGCCCGGCCAGGTTCGCGTACCAGGTGTGCGAGTGGACGAGGTCGACACCGCCCAGGTCCCGGGCCATGGCCAGGTCGACGGACATCACCCCCAGCGCCGCGTCCTCGGGGCGCCCCTCCTCGAGCAGCTCCGCCCAGGGCCGGTAGGCGGCGGCCACCAGCGGCGACTCGCGGCGCTCGCCGAAGCAGTGCACCACCACCTCGACCTGGTGGGCCAGCTCCCGGGTCAGGTACTCGACGTGGACGCCCGCACCGCCGTACACCTCGGGAGGGTATTCGCGGGTGAGGACGCCGACCCGCATCAACCGGCCGCCGGCCCCACGACCTGGCGCTTGGCGATCACCACCACGCCGTTGGCGGAGACGGTGAAGCGGCGCGCGTCCTCCTCCGAGTCGCCGCCGATGACCGCGCCGGCGGGCACCACCACCTCCTTGTCGATGATCGCCCGGCGCACCGTGGCGCCGTCACCGACCTCGACCCCGTCGAGCAGGACGCTGCCCTCGACGGTCGCCCCCCGACTCACGCGCACCCCCGGCGAGAGCACGGAGCGGCGCACCGTGCCGCCGGAGACGATCACCCCCGGAGCCACGATCGAGTCCAGGGCCAGACCGCGGCGGCCCTCCTCGTCGAAGACGAACTTGGCCGGCGGCAGCGGCCCGTAGAAGGAGTAGATCGGCCACTCCAGGTTGTAGAGGCTGAACATCGGGACCACCGAGACCAGGTCCATCTGGGCGTCGTAGTAGGCATCCAGGGTTCCCACGTCGCGCCAGTAGCCGCGGTCCTGCTCGGTGCTCCCGGGGACGACGTTGCGCTCGAAGTCGTAGACCGCCGCCTCTCCGCGCTCGACCAGACGGGGGATGATGTCACCGCCGAGGTCGTGGCGGCTGGTCTGCCGCTCGGCGTCCTCGACCAGGGCGTCGATCAGGAGCGGGGCGGTGAAGACGTAGTTGCCCATCGAGGCGAGAGCGTGCCCCGGGTCGTCGGGGAGGCCGACCGAGGTCGTCGGCTTCTCGTGGAAGGCGGTGATCCGATCCCCCTCGCACTCGATGATGCCGAAGGAGCTGACCTCCGCGGTGGGCACCTTGACCGCCGCCACGGTCACCCCGGCGCCGGTCGCGATGTGGTGGGCGAGCATCTGGCGGGGATCCATGCGGTAGAGGTGGTCGGCTCCGAAGACCAGGACGTAGTCGGGCTTCTCGTCGCCGAGGAGGTTGAAGTTCTGGTAGATGGCGTCGGCCGACCCGGAGAACCAGCGCGGTCCGCGGCGCATCTGGGCCGGGACCGGGGTGACGTAGCTGCCGAGGAGCGGCGAGAGCCGCCACGCCTGGCTGATGTGCCGGTCGAGGCTGTGGCTCTTGTACTGGGTCAGGACCGCGATCCGGGTGAACTCGGCGTTGACCAGGTTGCTGAGCACGAAGTCGATGAGCCGGTACACGCCGCCGATCGGCACCGCCGGCTTGGCCCGATCCTTGGTGAGCGGCCAGAGCCGCTTGCCCTCGCCCCCGGCGAGGACGATGGAGAAGACCCGCGGCGGACGCCGCAGGGCGGCGGGATCCGCTGCCCGGGATCGGTGGTCTGCCATCTCCTGCGGGGATCATCGCAGACCGCAGACGGGGGCGGCGGCGGTCAGGCCGGCCGCGGAACCTCCAGGGGCTTGGGGGCGCGCGCCGAGCCGGGCACGGTGACCACCCCGAGCCCGGCCGCGGCGAAGGAGACGCCCGCCGCGGCGGCGAACGCGATCACCAGCCCGCCTCCGAGCAGCGGCCCGGCGGCGGCCGACCCGAGCGGGCTGCCCACGTAGTTGAGCGACATGCTGACCGCGAAGGCGCGCCCGTACCAGGCGGGGTCCGTCCTCCGCTGGCGCATCGAGAACATGCCGATGTCGATCGGACCGCCGGAGCCCCCGTAGAGGACCATCGCCAGGGCGGCGACCAGCACGTCGGGAGCGACGGCGAGGACCAGCAGGGAGATCCCGGTCGCCATCATCCCGGCGACGATCAGCCTCAGCTCGCGTCCCTGGCTGCCGTGGTGGCCCAGCACCACGGCCACGACACCGCCGGTCAGGGCGCTGAGCGCCCAGAGCGCCCCCACCACGGCGGCGTTCTGGTGCAGGTGGTCCAGCACCAGGACGGGGAGGCCGACGATCAGCACGCCGTTGGCGATGTTGGCGACCGAGAGGCTGACCGCCAGCCCGCGGAGGGTCGCGTTGCCGGCCACGTAGCGGAGGCCCGCCCAGGCCTCCTGGACCACCGAGCGTGAGGAGCTGCGGCGTGTCACCGGCAGGGGGGCCATGCCCACCAGGGAGAGCGCCGCCACCACGAAGACGGCGGCGGTCGCCGCCAGAGCCGCCGGGCGGCTGACCAGGCCGGCGACCACGCCGGCGAGGGGGGCGCCGACCACCGCCGCGACGACGTAGCCGGCGCTGTCCACCGCGTTGGCCCGGTCCCAGAGCTGGCGGGGGACCAGCACCGGGAAGAGGGTCCGTGCCCCTGCGCTGCTCAGCGGGTTGGTCACCGACCCGATCGCCGCGAGCCCGATCAGCAGGCCCGCGCTCAGGGCGCCGGTGGTGGCGAGGATGACGATGAGCGTCATCAACGCGGCGGCCACCCAGTAGTCGAGCATGATGAGCTTGGCCCGCCCGCTGCGGTCGAGGAGGGCGCCGGTGAGGGGGCTGACCAGGATCCCGGGCAGGGCGCTGGCGAAGACGGTGGCGCCCGCGATCCCGGGTGAGTGGAAGCGCTGCAGGGCAAAGAGCACCAGGGCGACCGTCCACATCTGCCCGCCGATGCGTCCGAGCAGCGCCGCGAGGACGAGGCGCGGCAGCCCGCGGACATCGAGGAGGCTGCGGTAGCTGGGCGCGAGGGGGGCGTCGACGTTCGTGGAGATGCCTCTGGTCATCCGGTTCGGAGGGCGCGCCGAGGCCGTGATCTGCGATCGGGCTGTGGAGCACGCCGGGTCGCGGCCCGAGGCGTGCTCCGCGACGCCGCCCACGGCCAGGGTACTCCGGAGGCCGGCGCCGGCGCGACCTGACCGGTGGTCGGCCCCCGGGCGGCCTCAGCCGGCCGGGCTCAGGGTTTCGCGGCCTCCCCGCACGCAGGCGTCTCGTCGGCCGGCGGCGCGCCGGCAGCTCGCTGGAGGAGTCCGACGAGGGTCGCGCACTCCTCGTCGCTGAGGCCCTCCAGGGCCCTGCCGACACCCACCCGCCACGCCGCCTCCTGCTGGGCCAGCAGCTCCCGTCCCCGCGGGCTCATGGCGACGCGGACCAGGCGGCGGTCGCCGGGATCGCTCAACCGCTCGACGAGCCCCAGCCTCACCAGCCGGTCGGCCATCTGGGTGGCGCTGCTCAGCGAGGCCGCCTCCAGGCGACCGGCGAGCTCCCCCATGGTGAGAGCGCCGCGCCGGGCGATGGCGTGGAGCGCCTGCATCTGCTGGACGGTGATCGCTCCCATCTCGGCGTGCACTTCGGCGGGGAGAGATCGGGCGAGGCGGCGGCGCATCCTCGGCACCAGCTCGAAGAACTGCTCGATCAGCTCGGCGCGGGTGGGAGCCGGGGGGGTGGTGCCGGCGGTCGAGGTCAACTCACCTCCTCCAGCGCGTGGGCGAACTGGCTCGCGTAGAGGTCGTGGTAGAAGCCACGGCGCGACATGAGCTCGTCATGGCTCCCCTGCTCCACGATCCGCCCGGCGTTCATCACCACGATCTCGTCCGCGTTGCGGATGGTGGAGAGGCGGTGGGCGATCACGAAGCTGGTGCGTCCGTGGCGAAGGCGCGCCATCGCCTCCTGGATGAGCACCTCGGTCCTGGTGTCCACGTTGCTCGTGGCCTCGTCCAGGATCAGGATGGTCGGATCGGCGAGGAAGGCCCGGGCGATGGTGAGGAGCTGCCGCTCCCCGGCGGAGATGTTGGACGCGTCGTCGTCCAGGACCGTGTCATACCCCTGCGGCAGCGTCCTGATGAAGTGGTCCGCGTGCGCGGCCTTGGCGGCCGCCACCACCTCGTCGTGGCTGGCTCCGCTCCTACCGTAGGCGATGTTGTCGCGGACGCTGCCGGCGAACAGCCAGGTGTCCTGCAGCACCATCCCGAACATGCCCCGGATGCTCTCGCGAGAGAGGTCGCGGGCATCGACCCCGTCCATGTAGATGTGCCCGGAGTCGATCTCGTAGAAGCGCATGAGGAGGTTCACGATGGTCGTCTTGCCGGCTCCGGTGGGGCCCACGATGGCCACCGTCTCACCCGGCCGCACGTCGAGGTCGAACTCCTGGATGAGCGGCTTGTCCGGGTGGTAGCGGAAGGAGACATTGTCCAGGACGACGTGACCCTGCGGGGTGGGCAGCACCGCCAGCGAGGGCCGCTCGGGCACCTGCTCGTCGGCGGCCAGGAACTCGAAGACCCGCTCGGCGGAGGCCAGCCCCGACTGCAGCATGTTCATCTGGCTGGCGATCTGCATGATCGGGTTGGTGAACTGGCGGGAGTACTGGATGAAGGCCTGGATGTCGCCGAGCGAGATGTTTCCCGTCACCACCAGGTAGCCGCCGATGACCCCGATGGCGACGTAGTTCAGGTTGGAGAGGAACATCATCGCCGGCTGGATGATGCCGGAGAGGAACTGGGCCCGGAAGCTCGGCTCATAGAGAGCCTGGTTCTCGCGCCCGAAGTCGTCCAGCGTCCGCTGGGAGCGCCCGAAGACCTGGACCAGGGTGTGCCCGGTGTGGGTCTGCTCGACCAGGCTGTTGACCACGCCGGTGCGCTCCCACTGGGTGGTGAAGTGCCTCTGCGACCGGCGCGCGACCAGGAAGGTCACCCCGATCGACATCGGCACCATCACCAGCGAGATCAGCGCCAGCAGCCAGCTGATCGACAGCATCATGATCAGCACGCCGAGGATGGTGAGGATGGAGGTGAGCAGCTGGCTGAGGCCCTGCTGGAGGGTCGTGGTCACGTTGTCGATGTCGTTGGTGACGCGGCTCAGCACGTCGCCGTGGGGGTGGCTGTCGAAGTACTGCAGAGGCAGCCGGGCCAGCTTGCCCTCCACGTCGCGGCGCATCCCGGAGACGGTCCGCTGCGCCACCCCGGCCATGATGTAGCCCTGACCCCAGCTCAGCACGGCGCCGAGCAGGAAGAGGACGGCCACGACACCGAGGTCGACGCCGAGCTGGTTGAACTGGATGCCCTGGCCCGGGGTCACGGTGGTGCCGGTCAGCATCTGCGCCAGCTGACCCTGGCCGTGAAGCCTCAGGTACGCCTCCGCCTGGGCCTGGCTGGTCCCCGCCGGGAGGCTCTTGCCGATCAGCCCGTCGAAGAGGACGTTGGTGGCGTTGCCGATGATCCGAGGCGCGGCGACCGTGAACCCGACCCCCACCGAACCGATGGCGGCTGCGGCCGCGATCCACCACCGGTCGGGGCGGAGCCTCCCGAGGAGCTGGCGCAGGGCCCTGCCGAGATCCTTGGCCTTCTGCGGCGGCCCGCCTCCCATCATCCCGTGCGGGCCGCCGAACCCACCGCCTCTGCGCTGTCCGCGGCCCGGGCCGCGCGCCATCATGCCGCGTTCTCCCCGAGCTGCGAGACGACGATCTCCCGGTACTCCGGGCAGGAGACCATGAGCTGCTCGTGGGTTCCGGAGCCCACCACCACGCCGTCGTCGAGGACGATGATCCGGTCGGCGCTCAGGATGGTGCTCACCCGCTGGGCCACGATCACCACGGTCACGTCCCGGGTCTCGGCGCTCAGCTCCGCCCGAAGCCGCGCGTCCGTCGCCGCGTCCAGTGCCGAGAAGCAGTCGTCGAAGAGGTAGATCAGGGGTCGCTTGACCAGGGCACGGGCGATGGCGAGACGCTGCCGCTGGCCGCCGGAGACGTTGGTGCCACCCTGGTCGATCTCCGCCTCGAGCTGGCCGCCCATGGTGGCCACGAAGTCACGGGCCTGAGCCACCTGAAGGGCATGCCAGAGGTCGGCGTCGGTGGCGTCCTCGCCGGCGAAGCGCAGGTTGTCCGCGATCGTCCCGCTGAACAGGTATGCCTGCTGGGGCACCAGACCGATGCACCCCCACAGCTCGTCGAGGCTGCGCTCCCTGACGTCCACTCCGTCGAGGAGCACCGACCCGGAGGTCGCGTCGAAGAAGCGCGGGATGAGGTTCAGGAGGGTCGTCTTGCCGGCGCCGGTGCCACCGATGATGGCGGTGGTCTCTCCGGGGCGGAGCAGGAACGAGACGTCGCGGAGCACCGGCTGCTCTCCACCCGGGTAGCCGAAGGTGACATCGCGGAACTCGACGACCCCCTTCGCGACGGCCGGGCTCACCGGATGCTCGGGGCTCTGGATCGCCGGCTGCACCCGCGCCACCGCGTCGATGCGCTCGGCGCTCGCCTGAGCGCGCGGGACCAGGATGAACATGACCACGGCGATGAGCACCGACATCAGGATCTGGAGGATGTAGGCGAGAAACGCGGTGAGGTTGCCGATCGGCATCTGCCCGCTGCTGATGAGGTGGCCCCCGAACCAGAGGACCGCGACGCTGGAGAGGTTCATGATCGCCATCATCAGGGGCATGGCGAGCACGAAGAGCCGGTTGACCCGCAGGCCGGTCGCGGTGAGGCTGGCGTTGGCGGCGGCGAAGCGGCGCTCCTCGTCGTCGGAGCGGACGAAGGCGCGGATCACGCGGACGCCGGTGATCTGCTCGCGCAGCACCTGGTTGATCTTGTCGATCTTCACCTGCATCGACTTGAACTGCGGCACGGCGAGGAAGAGCATGGCTACCACGATCAGGGCCATCAGCGGGACGGCCACCACCAGCAGCACGGAGAGGGTGACGTCCTCGTGGAGCGCCATGATCACACCGCCGACCATCATGATCGGCGCCGCCACCATCAGGGTCAGCGCCATCTGCAGGAAGATCTGGATCTGCTGCACGTCGTTGGTGTTGCGGGTGATCAGCGAGGCGGTCCCGAAGCTGTTCATCTCGCGCGCCGAGAAGCGCATGACGCGGTCGAAGATGATGGCGCGCAGATCGCGGCCGACCCCCATCGAGGTGCGCGAGGCGAAGTAGGTGGCGATGACGGCCGCCACCCCGCTCAGCAGGGTGAGTGCGAGCATCCACGCGCCGGTGTGCCAGATGTAGCCGACGTCGCCCTTGCTGATGCCGTTGTTGATGATGTCGGCGGTCAGGTTGGGCAGGTAGAGGCCGAGGATGGTCTGGGCGACGATCAGCACGAGGACGGTCGATACCGGTACCCGGTAGGGCCGGAGGCGCGCCAGCATCATGCGGATCAGGGTCACGGCGTGGGCCTCCCGAGGGGTCGGGGAGCGGGGGAAAGGTGTGGGTCGGTCAAGTCCTACATGTACTGTACCATACCGCCGAGGCAGGATTCAGCTCATGTAGGAGATCCGTCACCCCGCGCGACAGGCCGGCGACGGGACCACGCCACCAGGGCGAGGCCGCCGAGGACGATGACGCCGATGGAGAGGGCGATGGTGATCAGCCACCTCCCGGTGAGGCTCCCGCCGGAGTAGCTGGGGATGGTCGGGATGGTCTGCAGCCGGTGGATGTAGAGGCCCCGGCTCGTCCCGGCCCAGATGGCAGGCGCGGGGCCCGAGGGGTCCGCCGCCAGGCTGAGGACGTCGTCGGGGAGGCCGGGGTCAGCCCTCACCCAGTCGTCCCCCCCGTTGGAGGTGAGCAGGGTCCCGTAGCCGTCGGTGCCGAGGTAGACGACGCCGCTCACCGCGCGGGTGTTGAAGGCGACGAGGGAGGTGACGGCCGGAGTGCCGGTGACCAGGGTGGTGGGCAGCAGGGCGAGCGAGACCGACCAGCCGCCGGTCGGCGCCCGTCGCCAGATCGTCCCCGACGTGCTGACGGCGATCACCACCCCCGGTGTCGCCACGGGCGCCGCGATCAGGTGCGCTCCCGGACCGAGGTCGGGGCTGCCCGGATCGCGGCTCGGGGATCCCGATCCCCGGCTCACCAGCACCAGCCCAGCGGGGCTGATCGACCAGGTGCGGGAGCCGGCGGTGACCTTCGCCGCCGGCGTGGGGGGCGGTCCCGAGGCAGCGACGAAGCCGGAGGCCGTCTGGACCGTGGTCTGGCCTCCGACCACCGCCGTGACCCTGCCCTGGACCACGGCGACTCGCGACACGCTCTGCCCGGCGAAGGCGACGAGCTGCCACCATCCGCCGGCCGCCTGCGCGGGGAGCGCCGTGAGGGAGGTCAGAGCGATGACGGCGAGGGGCGCCCCGATCAGCAGCCGGGCCCGGAGCGCCGCGCCGGCGCGGGCCGGCGGGCGTCGGGTCAGCGGAACCGCGACGTGCGGGCCAGCATGCTCAGGCCCCCGAAGAACCACATCCCTCCGATGACGATCAGGAACCAGGGGACGTAGACAATGTTGGCACCGCCGCCCGCGCTGTTGAGGCTGACCACGGTGATGACGATGCCGATGGCCAGGAGGATGGCGCCGAGGACGGTGTGGGTGACGGCCCGCCGGCGCAGGAACGGCCCCGTCGGACGCCCCCCGCCCATCGGCCCGTACATCCCCCGGCGCCAGCCCCGGTAACCCATCCCGGGGTACCCCGGGAACCCGGAGCCGTAGGGACCCTGGCCGTAAGGAGGTTGGCCGTAAGGAGGTTGGCCGTAAGGAGGTTGGCCGTAGGGAGGTTGGCCGTAGGGCGCCGGAGCCTCGGGGCCGGCGGCGTTGGGAGGGGCGCCGAACGGGAGTGGGGCGGGCGCCGGGCCGGCGGGCGCGCCCCAGGGCGTCGATGGATCGGGCATGCCGCCCTGACCCGGCTGAGGGCCCCCGGCCGGCGCGTCGGGCGACGCGCCCGGCGTGGCCGGGGTCCACGGCGTGTACCAGTCGGAGCCGGTGCCGAGCGGCGACGGGGTCGCCGAGGGGGGATCGGGGCTCCCCGGGGATCCGGGATCCGAGGTGGGCAGGTCGCCTGATTGGGTCATCCGGCCGTCTCCGCAGGGGGTGGGAGGTGGATCGAGCATACCCGGTCGCGGTCCCCGGTATCGCCGCCGCGCTCTCGCGAGGGACACGTGCCCGCGTGCCAGAATCTGCGCTGTGGAACGCATCGGCGTGGCGGTGATCGGGTACGGCCTGGCCGGCTCGGTGTTCCACGCCCCGCTGGTGGCGGCGACCCCCGGCCTCGAGGTGAGGGCGATCGTGACCGCCAACCCGGAGCGGCGCCATGCGGCGGAGCGCGACTTCCCCGCTGCCCGGATCGTGACCGGCGCCGACCGCCTCTGGGAGGACTGCGCCGACATCGGGCTGGTGGTGGTCGCGACGCCCAACCACCTCCACGCGACCCAGGCGATCACCGCCCTGGAGCACGGGCTGGCAGTCGTCGTCGACAAGCCGATGGCCCTGAGCACGGGCGAGGCCGGCGCGATGCTGGCGGCGGCCGGGCGCACCGGCGGGCTGCTCGCGGTCTTCCAGAACCGCCGGTGGGACAGCGACTTCCTGCTGCTCCGCGAGATGGTGGGAGACGGCCGGCTCGGCGGTCTCTTCCGGGTGGAGAGCCGCTTCGAGCGCTTTCGCCTCGAGGTGGATCCGCGCTCCTGGCGGGAGCAGACCAGCCCGGAGGCGGGCGGAGGGCTGCTCCTCGACCTCGGCAGCCACCTCATCGACCAGGCGCTGCTGCTGCTCGGGCAGCCGTCGGGGGTGTACGCCGAGATCGCTCAGGTGCGCCCCGGGGCGATCGCCGACGACGACTGCTTCCTCGCCCTGAGCTTCCCCGGCGGCGCAAGGGCGCACCTCTGGATGAGCATCCTGGCGGCGTCGATCGGGCCTCGCTGGCGTGTGTGGGGTGATCGGGGGGCCCTCGAGGTGTGGGGGCTTGACCCTCAGGAGGCCTACATCCGGGCCGGCGGACGGCCCGCGGACCCGCAATACGGCAAGCCGGACGGAAGCCAGCGCGCCGCGTTCACGAGCGCGAGCGAGCCGAGCGCGGCACGCGAGGTCCAGGTGCCGGCCGGCCGTTACGTCGACTTCTACGCGGGGATGGCGGCGGCGATCCGCGGCGAGGCGGCGGTCCCCGTCCCGGCGCAGGCCGGGTGGGACGCGCTGGCCGTCATCGAGGCGGCGCGCCAGAGCGTGGCGAGCGGGCGGGTGGTCCGTCCCGAGTTCGGCTCCCGCCCGCTCCTGACGGCGGCTCAGAACCCGTAGAGCCCGGGGAGGACGGCGAGGGTCACGACGACGTCGGCGACGCCGTGGACGACGACCGCCGGCCAGATGGAGCCGGTCTTCTGGGTCGCCCAGCCCAGCACGAAGCCGAGCAGCATGGTCAGCGGGACGAAGGGGGCCACCGGGCCCTGGTACACGATGGCCAGGTGGGCCAGGCCGAAGACCACCGCCTGGGTGGCGTTGGCGGTCAGCGGCGAGGTGAGCCTCTCCAGGCTGCCGAGGAGGAGGCCGCGGAACTGGAGCTCCTGGGCCGCCCCCTGGAGCATGTTGGCGGGGACCAGCCAGGGGGCGTCGCGCACCAGGGCGACCACGGGGAGGCCCTCGCGGCCGAGCACGGGCGCCGGGATGAGCAGGAAGACGAGCAGGAAGAGGACCGTGCCGGCCCCGGCGAGGGCCACCGCCGGCCAGCCGAGGTGGAGGAGGCGCAGGTGGGGCAGCTCGCGACGCACCACCAGCCAGAGCACACCGATGATGGCTGCGGTGACCAGGAACCAGGCCGCGGAGGCGTAGAGGTTGGCCTGGTCGCCGGTCTGATGGACCCCGGCGTCGGCGAGCAGGGCCGGCGCACCCAGGAAGGCCGACCAGGAGAGGGTGACGGCGACCAGGCTGACCAGGATCAGCCGTGCGCCGGCCAGGCGGGGCACGGCGACGGAGACGGCCAGCAGGCCGAGCGCGACTCCGCTGGCGCGGAGCGTGTAGGGGTCGAGGCCGTTGGGATCGCTGTAGAGGTTGGGAAGGAGCACGACCGCCGCCAGGGCCGCGAGCGCGATGAGCAGAGGAAGCAGCCGTGCCCCCCCGGGCGAGGTGAGGCCGGGAGCGGGAGGCGGCCCCGCGGGCTGGGCCTCAGACATCCCGCCAGCGCTCGATGACCTCGGTCACCCCCAGTCGGGGCTGGCCGGCAGCCTCGGCCAGCGAGGTGTTGGCGGCGGGCACGACATCGACCCCGATGAGACGGTGGCAGGCGACCAGGAGGTCCATGTCGTCCTCGGCGATGGGCGCGACGGCCATCATCCCGCGCATCACCACCCAGTCGCGGGTGACCCGATAGCCGAGTCCGACGAGCTTGCGCCCGCCCACCGAGACGTCGCTGAAGCCGGGACACCAGCCCCCCTCCACCCGTCCCGTGCCCGCGACCACACCGAAGCCTGCGAGCGCGATGTTGAACCAGCCCATGAGCGCTCCGTGCATCCAATCGAGGGGCATCCCCCGCTGCGGCGGGGGCACCCCGACCGCGGAGAGGCCGAGCCACCCGGGGCCGCCGATGACGAAGGTGCCGCCGGCGGGGCTGGTGGCCAGCCCGGGGAGGCCGGGGAGAGCGCGGACCGCCTCGAGCAGCTCCGCCCGGCGCGCCAGCCCGGCGCCCACCGCCACCCGGCGAAGCGTGGTGCGGAGCTGCACCGCCACCGTGCCGGGCGCACCGGCGAGATGGAGGGGCAGCTCCGGTGGGTCCTCTGCCCCGCTCTCGGCGGCGACCTCCGCGACCCGGACCCGCCCACCCGCCGGTGCGCTGGGCGCACCGTCCTCCCGATCCTCGCTCACCGGCCGACGGTAGCGCAGCCGGGGGCGCCCGCCGGACCCTGACATGGGAGGATTGCGAGCCGTGCCCGATCCGCAACCGGTGCCCGATCGCCACCTCCACAGCGAGTGCTCGTGGGACGCGGCCCACGGAGACATGAGGGAGACCTGTGCCCGGGCGGCCGCGGCGGGGCTGGCGGCGGTCGCCTTCACCGAGCACGCGGACTTCACCGTCTGGGTGCGCGGGCCGGCGGCGGGGAGCGCGGCGCCGGCGGGCTCCACCAAGGACCGCGACGCGGGTGGTGCCGCGGCCCGGAGTCGCTGGGACTGGTCGCCGGGACGCCTCCCCGGGCGGCCCTGGCCGGTGCGGGTGCCGGCCACCGAGGGCCGGGGCGGGGAGCTCGACATCACCGGGTACTGGGAGGCGATCGACCGCTGCCGCGCGGCGTTCCCCACCCTGAGGATCGAGTCGGGGGTGGAGCTGGGCGAGCCGCACCTCTTCCCGGAGCAGGTCGCCCGCCTCCTCGGCCACCGGCCTCTCGACCGCGTCCTCGGCTCGCAGCATGCCGTCGAGATCGAGGGGGAGCTGGTGGACATGAGCATCCCCGAGGTGCTCTCCCCGGAGCAGGCGGGCCCCCGGTTCCGGCGCTACCTCGCCGCCACCGTCGAGCTGGTGGAGAGCTCCGCGCCCTTCGGGATCCTCGCCCACCTGGACTATCCGAAGCGGTTCTGGCCCCACTCCACGCTGCGCTTCGACGAGCGGGACTTCGAAGACGAGTACCGCGCGGTGCTGGCCGCCCTCGCCCGGAGCGGGCGGGCCCTGGAGGTCAACAGCAGCCGGGCCATGGGCCCCCCGCGGGCGCCCTGCCCCGGCCTCCTGCCACTGCGCTGGTGGCACGAGGCCGGCGGCGAGGCGATCAGCTTCGGGAGCGACGCCCACCGCCCCGAGGACCTGGCCGCCGGGCTGGCGGACGCCGCGGCGATGGCCGAGGCGGCCGGCTTCCGGTCCGGCAGCGATCCACTCCAGCTCTGGCTCCGGAGCTGAGCCCTCCCAGGGCCCGCGGTCCTTGCGCCGGGCCCGGCTGATGGCGTCCGGCTCTGTCGGACCGCCGGCGGCGCGCGATGATGGGAGCAGCGCGGACATTTGCAGGAGGTGCGGTCATGGTCAGTGCCGATGCCGGAATCGAGATGGGGATCACCGCCGACGAGCGGTCAGGGGTCGCCCGTGGCCTCTCGCGGCTGCTCGCCGACACGTACACCCTGTATCTCAAGACCCACAACTACCACTGGAACGTCACCGGGCCCATGTTCGCGTCGCTGCACCTGATGTTCGAGACCGAGTACATGGAGCTGGCCCTCGCGGTCGACGAGATCGCGGAGAGGATTCGCGCCCTCGGCGTCCGAGCGCCCGCTTCCTACCGCGAGTTCTCGGCCCTCGCCACCATCGCCGAGGACGTCGACACGCCTGACGCCACCGAGATGATCCGGCGCCTCGGCAAGGACCAGGAGGTGCTGGTTCGCGTCGCCCGCGAGGTCTTCCCCGTGGCCGAGGCGGCCCGGGACCAGTCCACCCTGGACCTGCTGACCCGACGGATGCAGATCCACGAGAAGACGGCCTGGATGCTCCGCAGCCTGCTGCAGTGAGCCCGACCGTGGGCCGACTGGAACGGGTGGAGGTCGTGCCGGAGGATGGGCGCGGCCGCCCGGGGCTCCGGAGCTAGCGATCGCGCTCGCGGCCCCGGGCTCCGGCGGGGAGCTCGGAGCCCCACCCGACCGGGTGCGACCGGATACGCTGCGCATGCTCGATCCGCGTGCCAGGAGGCCCGACCATCAGCGTCACCATCCTCATCGGCGGCCAGTGGGGCGACGAGGGCAAGGGGAAGATCATCGACCTCCTGGCCGGCTCGGTCGATCTGGTGGTCCGCTCCCAGGGCGGCGACAACGCCGGCCACACCGTGGTCACCGACGGGCAGACCTTCAAGTTCCGGCTGATCCCGAGCGGCATCCTCTCGCCCAGCACCACCTGCGTCATCGGCCACGGCATGGTCGTCAACCCGAAGTCGTTCCTCGCCGAGCTCGACGAGCTGCACGCCCACGGGGTGAGCACGGACAACCTGGTGATCAGCGACCGAGCCCACATGGTGATGCCCTACCACCCCGTCTTCGACCGCCTGGGCGAGCAGCAGCGCGGTGACGACCGTCTCGGCACCACCCACCGCGGCATCGGGCCCGCCTACGAGGACAAGGTGCGACGGGTCGGCTTCCGCATCGGCGACCTCACCAAGCCGGTCTTCCTCGAGAAGAAGCTGCGATTCGTCCTCCGGCTCAAGAACGAATCGCTCACCCGGCTGTACGACCACGAGCCGTTCGACGAGCGGGCGATCCTCGACGAGTACCTCGGCTACGCCGAGCGTCTCGAGCCCCACATCCGCGACATCTACCCGATCATCCAGGGCGCCCTGCGCGAGGATCGCCGGATCCTCTGCGAGGGCGCCCAGGGGGCGATGCTCGATCTCGACCTGGGCACCTACCCCTACGTCACCTCCTCGGCGCCGACCGCCGGCGGGGCGCTCACCGGGAGCGGCATCCCTCCCTCGCGGGTGACCAGGACGATCGGAGTCTTCAAGGCCTACACGACCCGCGTCGGCTACGGTCCCTTCCCCACCGAGCTGGACGGGGACCTCGGCGAGCTGATCCGGGAGGTGGGGAGCGAGTTCGGCACGGTGACCGGGCGGGCCCGGCGGGTGGGCTGGTTCGATGCCTCGGTGGCCCGCTACTCGGTGAACACCAACGGCATCGACTCCATGGCGATCACCAAGGTCGACGTCCTCGACCAGATCGAGACCCTGAGGATCGCGACCGGATACCGGAGCAAGGGCGAGGAGTGGGACCACCCCATGTCCAACATCTCCCACCTCAAGCATGCCGAGCCGGTGTACGAGGAGATGCCCGGCTGGCTCGCGTCGACCCGCGAATGCCGCCGCTTCGAGGACCTGCCGGCCGCCTGCCAGGCGTACGTCGAGCGTCTCGGCGAGCTGGCGGGGGCGTCCGTGGACGTGGTCTCGGTGGGCCCGGACCGCGAGCACACCCTGGTCCGCCGGTCGATCGTGTGAGTTATCCTGGCCCGGCTCGCCGGCCCCCGCGGCCGGCCCGGGCGGGGACCCCACCCCTGCGCCACAGCTGATTCGCCCGCCCTTGGAAGCCACTCGGATCGCCACTGCCACCAGGAACCCTACCCCCCCACGTCACCGGCTGAGACCGCCACGGATCGCGGCACCTCTGCTGGCCGGCGCGGCCGCCGCGCTCCTCGTCGGCGCGGCGCTGGCGGGGGAGGCCGGCGCCGCCGGATGGGCGCCGGCGGGGAGCCTGGCCGGGCTCGGCGATGGGCGCATCTGGCAGGTCGTCTTCGCCCCAGGCGACCCCCTCCTCGCCGCGGCGGCGACCGACAACGGCGTGTACGTCAGCCTCGACGGCGGGAACACGTGGTCGTCCTCGGGGCTCCACGGCTCGCGGGCCTGGGCGGTGGCCATCCAGTCCGGGGCGCTGGGGGCCGAGACCCTCTACGCCGGCCTCGCCGGCTCGGGGATCCGGGTCTCCACCGACGAGGGCAAGACTTGGACCGACAGCTCCTCCGGGCTCCCCAACCTCGACGTCCGGGACATCGCGGTGACCACGGGCGGGCTGGCCGCCGGCACCGACGACGGCGTCGCCCTCTCCGCGACCGGCAGCACCTGGTACGCGGGAGGCCTGACCGGGGACAGCATCAGCGCGGTGGCGGGGATCCCGGGCGCCCCCGGTCCCGTCTTCTATGCCGGGGTCGACTACCCCAACACCGGCAGGAGCTACCTCTACCGGCGGGACCCGACCAGCGGGCTGTGGACGGCGGTCACCGCCGGGCTCCCCAGCGGTGACGTGGTGGATTCGATCAGCATCGGGGCCACCACCGAGTTGATCACCGCCAACCCGATCCTGGTCACCACCGCCAAGGGCACGTACCGCTCGGGCGACGGGGGCATCACCTGGACCGCGAGCAACGGCATCCCCCAGAACACCTACCTCACGGACGCCGTCTACAGCCCCCTCGACCCCAACCTCGTCTACGCCGGGGCCGATGCGGGCGGGAGCAGCGGGGGCGGCCTCTTCCGCTCCACCGACGGCGGCCAGACCTTCACCGCCGCGAACCAGGGCCTGCCGACCGACCACAGCTCGGGGGAGCCGGCGCGTCAGGAGGTGGAGAGCGTTGCGGTGGCGCCCGGGCAGCCGTACGCGACGGTGATCGCCGCCCTCGACCCTTACCAGGGCGATGCGGCGGTGTACGTCGAGGTGGACACCGGCGCGCCGTCGCCCCCCGTGCTCACCACCGCCTCGGCCTCCGCCGGCACCCTTCCGGCCTCGGCCCTCGGCACGCCGACGCCCACCGTCCAGGGGGCACCCGGGCAGCCGCAGCCCACCCCGACCCCCTCGTCCTCGCTGATCGGGGGAGTGGCGGGAGCGGTCTTCCACTTCCCCACCCCGCTCATCTTCGAGCTGGCCTTCGTGATCCTGGTGGTCGCGCTCTTCGTCCGCTGGCGCCGCCACTACTACGTCGACGGGCCCCCGTAGGTCCCCTGCCCGGCGCGGCGCGCCAGGGGGAGCCAGAAGGTGACGGTGGTCCCCGCGCCCTCGGCGCTGGCGATGGCGACGTCCCCACCCTGAGCACGGGCCAGCCCCAGCACGATGGCCAGCCCCAGCCCGCTGCCCCCGTCCTCGCGGTTGCGCGTCTTCTCCCCGCGGAAGAAGCGCTCGAAGACGTGGGGAAGGTCGGACGCCGGGATCCCCGGCCCGTCGTCGTGGGCGTCGACCCGAGCCCGCCCCCTCTCGACCCGCACCGACCAGAGCTGGCGCGCCCCGGGCGCATACCTGCAGGAGTTGGTGAGCAGGTTGCGGACGATGGTGGCGACGGCGTCGCGGGTGCAGTGGACGGTCACCGGCCCGGGCGGGAGGTCGCGATCCACGCGCTGCGGCATCCCCGGCACCCCCTCGTCGAGGAGCCTCGCCACCGCCGCCACCAGGTCGAGGTCCTCCGCCGCCTGCTGCGACCGGGCGTCCATCCGGGCGAGGGTCAGCAGGTCGAGGACGAGGACGCGGAGCCGGTCCGCCTCCCGGGCCATCATCCCCAGCGCCGAGCTCATGGCTTCCGGGCCCTGGGCCGCCCCCCGGCGGAGGACCTCGATGTAGCCGGAGAGAGCGGTGACCGGCGTCCTCAGCTCATGGGACGCGTCGGCGATGAAGCGCCGCACCCGGGACTCCGATTCCTGCTGGATCGCGAACGCCTCCTCGATGCGGTCCGCCATGTGGTCGAAGGCGCCGGCCAGCTGGCCCACCTCGTCGTCGCGCGGGATCAGGCGGCTCCGGGCCCGCAGGTCGCCGCCGGCGAGCTCCTCTGCGGTGACCGTCAGGCGGCGGAGCGGGCGAAGGGCTCCGCCGGTGACCACGATCCCGATGGTGAGCACGAGCAGCAGTAGCACGCCTCCCCCGATGGCGAGGCCGGCGAGGTCGCCGGAGAGGACGCTGTCGATCGGGGTCATCGGCTCCGAGACCTCGACCACGGCCACGGCGCGCCGGACGGTGAGGTCGCTCACCCCCACCGGGAAGCCCACCACCAGGTCGGAGCCGACGACCTGGTGCTGCACGCTCCCGCGGGCGACCAGGGCGTCGAAGGTGATGCCGCCGAGTGATGGGGGATCGGCGCCGGGCGGGACCACGTCGCGGCGGACGCCGAGGGGGCCGTAGAGGGCGACGCTCACCGACTGGCCGGACGCCGAGCGGATCAGGACGGCGAGGGTGCGCACCCTCTCGGCCTCCGAGGTGGAGGTCAGGTCGCCGGCCGCATAGAGCCTCCGGGCCGCGACCAGGTCGCCGCTCAGCGTGGCCACCCGGCCGTCGATGAGGCTCCCCCGCAGCATCACGTACTGGAAGGCGCCCAGCCCGACCAGCAGCACCGCGATCAGCGCCAGGTAGGTCAGGGTGAGCCGCCAGCGGAGACTGCGGAGCGCCCGGCCGAAACGGCTCACGGGGTCACCTCACTCCCGGGCCACCCCGCTCGCCGCGTGCAGGCGGTAGCCGACGCCGCGCACGGTCTGGATACGCCGGTGATCGGTGTCGCCCAGCTTCTGCCGGAGGTAGCGGATGTAGACCTCGACGTTGTTCT
The DNA here is from genome assembly GCA_963803165.1 of uncultured Chloroflexia bacterium. GTDB lineage: Bacteria > Chloroflexota > Dormibacteria > Aeolococcales > Aeolococcaceae > Changshengia. The sequence goes on from CAWDLK010000001.1 coordinate 244,746, forward strand.
CGTCGCCGAAGAAGGTGTGACCCCAGACCTCGTCGAGGAGCCGCTGACGGGGCACGACCTGGTGGGAGTTGAGCGCGAGGTAGTGGAGGAGGTCGTACTCGCGCACCGACAGCTCGAGCTGCCGATCGCCGACGTGGACCTCGCGGGTGGCGGTGTCGATGCTGAGATCGCCGACCTGCACCACCCGGTCGAGGTCCGGGTTGCGCCGCCGGAGGACCGCCCTGACCCGGGCGAGCAGCTCGGCGAACTCGAAGGGCTTGACCAGGTAGTCGTCGGCTCCGAGCTCGAGGCCCCGGACGCGGTCGGTGGTCTCGTCCCGCGCGCTCAGGATGATGATCCCGCGCCGCGCCTCGCCGGCGATGGCCCGGCACAGCTCGAAGCCGTCCAGCCTCGGCATCATGATGTCGAGGATCACCAGGTCCGGCTTGAACTCGTCGACGGCGCGCAGTCCCTGGCGTCCGTCGGCGGCGGTGGCCACCTCGTAGCCCTCGTGGTGCAGGCCGAGCTGGATGAAGTCGGTGATCGAGGGCTCGTCGTCGACCACCAGGATGCGGCCCCGCTCGCTCATCTGTGTCCCGAAGTATATGAGCCAATTGGGCCGATCTCGGCGGAGGTGATCCCTTCTCATGGACCTCTCAGCCGGAGGCGGTGACGGAGTGAACCGTCGGAGTGGATCGGTACACTGCCCGCGATGTCCCCGGAGACGACCACCGCCGGCGCGAAGCGCGGAGTCGCCAGGGCGGTGGCACCGGGGCCCGAGCCAGGGGTGTCTCCGTCGGCCCATGGAGCCCGCGACCTGCCGGACTGGCTGCGCCGGGCCGTCCCCATGCTGGTGGTGGGGCTCGCCTATCTGGTGGCCGTCTCGGCGATCATGATCTGGCGGGCGGTCCCCGTCTCGCCGGCCTACCTGCTGCTCCTGCTGGTGCCGGTGGTGCTGCTGGCGGGGCGGTTCGCGCGAGTGATGGGCGACTGGGCACCGATCGCCGCCGTCGCGCTCGCGTACGCGGCGATGGCGCCGGTGGTGCACCACGGAGGCGTGAGCCCTCAGGTGGTCCCCCTCGTCCGGGTCGAGACCTGGCTGTTCGCCGGCCACGATCCCTCCGAGGTGCTCCAGCACGCGGTCGGCGGCACCGCGCTGCACGTGCTGGCGGTGGCGGCGACGTCCGTCTACTTCTCCTTCTTCGCGCTGCCGGTGGTGGTGGGGCTGGCGCTCTGGCTGCGGGATGCCACCCAGTACCTTCGCTTCGTGACCGCGCTCCTCGGCATGGCGGTGGTGGCGTACCTCACCTTCCTGCTCGTGCCCACCGCACCCCCCTGGTACGCGGCGGAGCAGCACGCGCTGAGCGGGGTCACCGACCTGATCCGCTCTCAGCACACGCTGCCCGCCGCGGTGAGCCCGCTCTACAGCCGGCTCGACCCCAATCCCGCCGCCGCCTTCCCCTCGCTGCACGCGGCCTTCCCGTTCCTCGGGTGGCTGGCGATGCGCCGCTCCTACCCGAGCGGTTCGTGGATCATCCTCGGCTGGTTCCTCCTGATCGCGGCGAGCGTGGTCTTCCTGGGCGAGCACTACGTGATCGACGTGGTCGCCGGCGCGCTCCTGGCCACCGCCGCGTGGGCGGTGATGACGCGGCTTCTGGTCCCCCACGTGGACGTGCTGCGGGGCGCGGCCTCCGGCCCGGCGCCCCGTGCCGCCGGGAGCGCCCGTGCCTGAGCGCATCGTGGTCGCCCCCGGGCTCAGCGTCGCCGAGCCCCACAGCCACACCCTCGCCAGCGACGGCATGGTGACCGCCGTCGAGCTGGTGCGCGCCGCGGCCGCCATCGGGCTCTCGGTCATCGCCATCACCGACCACGACACCCTCTCGCCGCTCGAGGAGGCCATCGAGGTCGGAGCCGGGCTGGGGGTCGACGTGGTGCGCGGCGAGGAGGTGACCTGCTCCTTCCCGCCCGGGATCCACGTGGTGGCCCTCTTCATCGAGCGGCCGATCCGGATGCACCTGAGCGTGGAGGACACCGTTGATGCGATCCACGACGAGGGGGGGCTGGCGGTGGTCGCCCATCCCTTCATGCCCACCTGGTTCGCCTCGATCACCGCGGGCCGCCTCCGCCGCCTCCTGGAGACCAGGGCGATCGACGGGATCGAGGTCCGCCACACCGCTCCGGTCCTGCCCGGCGCCTGGAAGGCGCTCGACGCCTTCTGCGCCGCCCACCGCGAGCGGGTGGGGGCGATGGTGGCCGCCGGGGACAGCCACTTCGGCATCCACGACCTCGGACGGCTGGTCACCGTCTTCCCCGGCGGCGGAGCCGCCGACCTCCGCCGCGCCCTCGAGGAGCGCACCACCTCACCGCTCCGCGGCGTCTCCCCGGCCGGCCCGCCGCTCTCGATGAGGCTCGGCCAGCAGCGGCGGTCGCTGATCGAGCTCAACCTCAAGCGCTTCCGGGGGACGGTGGGCGGCGGCCCGGGATCCCGGGGCGGCGCCGGCGCGCGGCGTTAGAATCGGACGCCGAGGGGCGGCTGGCGGCCTCGGCTCGCCGGCCCCGCACGGGCCCGCTTAGCTCAGTTGGTAGAGCAGGGAACTTGTAATCCCTTGGTCACAGGTTCGAGTCCTGTAGCGGGTACCAGGTTCCCCAACGGCGCTAGAGCCCTGGAAGGCCCGGTTCGGTGGCGTCCTCCGGGATCGGCGGGCGAGGCTGAGCCGGCTGCCCCAGCAGAGACGACAAGCGGGAGTTGAACTCCGCTCCCACAGCGATGAGGAAGAAGTCGAGCGGCAGCTGTCCGATACCCTCACGGCTGTCCCTTGCCGAGACAGCCGGCGCATCGACGGCGACGACCCACGCGCGCCCGCGAAACTGAGGGTGACGCTCCACGAAGGCCACGAGGCCGCGGCGGGTATGGTCCGCGGAAGAAGCGATCTCGATGGCAACGGGGGCCTCGGGATCGTCATAGACAAGGTCGACCTCGTAACTGCCGTCGCGCCAATGGGCGCACCGGACCTGGGTGAGGAGGGATAGGCAGTACAGGTGAGCGGCCGCCATGTTCTCGTAGAGGACACCCATCTCCACGGGGCTGCGAAGTGGCGCCAATCCGCGTTCGAGCGCGGCGTTGCGAATCGCCGCGTCATAGAAGTAGAGCCGCCTCCCCCGACGTTGTCGCGCGATCTCAGAGCCGGAGTAGTTGGGAAGCGTGAAGAGCACGAAAGAGCGTTCAAGGTACGTGAGGTAACGCTCGACCGTTGGCTCCGTGATGCCCAGCTGTTGCGAGATCTTCTTGGGACTCACTATGCCGGCGGCCTGGCCGGCAGCGACGTAGAGCAGCCGTTCGAGCTGCATCGGGTTGTCCACGCCGAACGACTGGGGGATGTCCTTGTAGATTGCACGCTCCACGGCATCTGAGCGGAGTACGCGCTGCGACTCGATCAGCCGCTCATCATCGCCGACCGTGTTGCGAAAGCGGACCAAGAGCTCAGGGAAGCCGCCGGTGAAGAGGAGCTCGCGATGCGCGTCTGCCAGCAACTTGCGGTCCGGCTGAACCTGGATGACTTCCTCGATGGTCTCCGCGAGATGGCCGGTTCCCGGCAGGTCGACGGGAGTGCCGCGAAGAGCAAGGTACTCGTGGAGTAGATAGGGAGTGAGGTAGCGCTCGTCCCAACGGCCAACGCCCGTTTCCGTGTGCTGACGGCGCAGGGCCGCCACCGCGCTGGAGCTCCCGACAATGCGGAGGGGCCAGTGCTCGTCGTAGAAGGTCTTGAGCCATAGGTCCCAGTTCTTCGCATACACGAGCTCATCGAGGAAGAGGTAGACGGGGTCCGTCTCGTGGTCTGCGCTACGTCCAGCCAAGCGCATGACCACCTGCACGACAGATCCAAGATCGAGGTCGAGGAGGAGCGGGTGGTCGAGTTGCAGCCACCATAGACGACGAGGTTGAATGCCACTGGCCAGGAGATGGCGCGCCGCTTGATACATGACGGTTGTCTTGCCGACTCGCCGTGGTCCGAGGATGACCTGAAATCGTCGTAGGTCGCGCCGCAGGAGCGCGTCGGTGATCCCAGCCACGAGGGGGCGCTCAGTCGGCGGTGCCAGGGTTCCAGGCACCTGGCCGCTGGTGGTCCACGGGTTCTGCTGAACCAGGACCTCGGCGAGGTCGTCGGGTGAAGCCTCCCAGGTAGGCAATATCTCTGGCTCCAGAAATTGGTTATGCGATAGATAGACTACACCGGGTATTGGTTAAGGTCAACACAGCCAATTCCGGGCCCGAGCACCTTGGGTAGCCGGGCGGCTCCTGGGCGGTCGTGGCCACGTTGCCGTCCCGCGCCCTCGCCCCCTATCCCCGGGTGGCCGGCGATGGTGGCCTCCGCACCTCGGCACGCTGTAGCTCGCTGGCCGGGCGGCGGCCCCCTCGCCGACATGGGGGTGGAGCTGACCGGATCAGCCGCCGCCTGAGGGCGGGGGCGGCGACGTGACCAGGAAGGCCGGATACCCGGGTGCGATCCTCGCCAGGTCGGCGTCCGGAGCGTCCGGTCCCACCCCCTGGAAGAAGGCGCCGATCTCCACCTTCCAGCGCCGCAGGTAGGCGCGCAGCACCGGGAGCTTCTCGTCCGCCTCCAGCTCGATGAGGGCGACCGGCTCGCGGCGCCAACCGCGCCGCAGCTCCACGTCGCAGCCCGCGCGGACGTTGCGCACCCACTGGGTCACACCGCGGGGCGCCACCAGATAGCGCGAGCCGTCGTGGGTGAGCAGGTTGACCGGGGTGGTCCGCCAGCGGCCGGTCTTGCGACTGCGGACGGCGAGGATCCGTGATCCGAGGACGCTGACGCCGGCGCGGGTCAGCCCGGCGACGAGCGGGTTGAAGACGTGGCGTGTGAACCAGTCCGGACGGACGTAGCGGGTGGCCATCGGCCCCATTCTCCGCGGGTCGCCTGCGACCGTGACCGCCGCGCTCCGGTTCCCTACCCCGACAGCCCCCACGCGGCCGGGTCGCCCAGCACGGTGCTCGCCGCCACCGCCTGGAGATGGCGGGTCTCGCTCTGGGGGAGGCCGTCATCGTCGCCGAGCCCCACCGGGCTGCTGTGGAAGATCGCGGCGTAGAAGACGCAGGCGGCGAGATAGGTGCCGCTCGCCGTCGGGTGGCTGCCGTCGGACTGCCAGAGGCTCGGCGGCGAGGGTCTGTCGACGACCGTCTCCCAGGCGGCGCCGACCGGCGCCACGGCGACCCCGAGCTCCCCGGCGAGCTGCAGGTAGCCGTCGTCCACCGCCGACTGCATGCTCGGGTAGTCGGGAAGGCCCTCCTCCGGCCAGCCGTCCTGGTGGGCGAAGGTCAGATAGAGCATCGGCCGCGCGCCCTGGCCGCGGATCATCTCCACGAGCTTGGTCGCGGCCGGGTACATCAGGTCGGTCCGGTCCACGGCGACGGAGGGGAGCTGACTCTGCTCCTGCAGGACCACCACGTCCCAGCGGTGGCCGTCCAGCGCGGTCGCCGTCTCCGGGGCCGCAAGGTGCTGGGCGAGGGTCCACCCGCCCTCGTCGAGGGCGTCGGTCTGGACCCGGTGGCCTCCGGCCCAGGCGAGGGCGGTGAAGGTGCCGGGAAGGTCGTTGACGGACGTGTAGCTGTTGCCGATGAAGAGCACCCGGGTGCACGTGGTGCCGGGGAAGCCGCACCCAGGGTTCCCCCACAGTCCGAGCTGGGGAAGGGGGAAGACCGCCAGCGCACAGACCAGGACGATGCTGAGGGCGAGGCCCCAGCGGAGCCAATGGCGGTGACGCCGGAGGGAGACGCCCGTGGGGCGCGGGGGTGGCGGCGCGAGCCCGGGGGAGGTGGGCGCGGCCCGGGCCCGCGGGAGAGTTCGCGGCGGAGAGGGGAAGACCGCATTCCGGGCAGACCCTGACCGTGCCGGGGAACCACCTCCAGCACCTGGTGCAGACGTTGTCGACCACGGCACGGCTGACCTTGGCACCGGGCGCGCCCGCAGGTTCAGGCCACCATGGCTTGGTGACATCTTCGAGTCCTGCAAGGGGCGTCGGGATTGGGGCCCGCGGAGCTCCCCGGGGCGGCCGCTCGTCACACCTCCCGGCTGCGGGCCCAGATCGGCACCAGGCGGGTGCCTCCGACGATCGCCGCGACGAGCACTGACGCCACCGCGAGGGGGACGGTGACCTGGCCGCGCAGGATCAGCACCGCGCCCACCAGGGCACCCGTCAGCATCGCCCCGACCGAGACCAGGCGGCGGCCGGCCCTCGACCCGCTTCCCCCGGCGGCGTGCGCGTCCGCGGCGATCCCCGTGATGGTCAGGGTCAGGACCGTGGTGGTCAGGTCGGGCACGGCGAGGGCTCGGGCGGTGGCGTTCTGGATGCCCAGGGCCGCCGCCAGGATGGCAACCAACCCCTCGCGCAGGCCGCCGCCCACCGACCCGCCCGCCGCGGCGCAGAGCACGGTCGCAGCCAGCATCAGGAGCAGCTGGGTGCCGGCGGCCGCGGCGAGCTGGCGGTCGACGCGAGTGCCGAGGCGCCCGCGGAGGAGGCCGCCGCCCAGCGCGCCGACGACGAAGGCCCCAACCGCCACGAGCGATGTGACCACCGAGAATCCCGCCACACCGGCCACCGCGAAGCCGAGGAAGACGACGTTGCCGGTCATGTTCGCCACGAAGACGTGGCCGAGGACGAGGTAGCTGAACGCGTCGACCAGCCCGGTGATCACGGTCATCCCGACGAGCAGCGGGGGCAGCACCCCGAACGGGGCGCCGCGGGTCGGGAGGAGTGTCTGCCGGAGATCGCGGAAGAGGGACTTTGCCGCCGTCGTCATGGGGCCTCCTCGCACTCGAGCACGGCCGCCGGAGCCCACCCGGAGGCGGCCGTTGCCGACGGACCTCATGAGAGGATGGCAGGGGGCGCTCCCCGCCGGCCCCGAGCCACGCCGGCGGCACGAGGAGGTTGACCATGGAAGACGCCGAGGTCCTCGACCACATCGAACGGCTGGTCGGCGAGGAGGACGCGCTCTACGCGCGCGCCGAGCAGGCAGAGGGGATGGACCAGCGGGAGCGCCGGCGCCTTCGCGACGTGCAGGTCCACCTCGACCAGTGCTGGGACCTGCTGCGGCAGCGCCAGGCCCGCCGCGAGTACGGCCTCGATCCGGACGAGGCGTCGGTGCGCCCACCGGAGACCGTCGAGGGGTACACGGGCTGAGCCCGCCGGCGCGGCGGCCCGGAGCCGCCCGGCGGCGTTGCTAACCTTGAAGGATCAAGGAGAGCCCTCCATGCTGGGTAGGAGTGTCGGTGCACCGCGGCCGGATGACCCGCGATCGCGGCGCGAGAGAGTGCGATGGCTGGCGGCGGTGGCCGGTGTCTCCGCGCTGGTCAGCGCCTGCCACGGAGGCGGGGGCTCGTCCGCGGAGGTCGCGTCCTCGTCGCTGCCCCTGCCCAGCACGGCCGGGTCGAGCGGCTGCGGCGCCGCCGCCGCCGCGGGATCGGTCACCCTCAGCGTCCACGCCGGTGGTCATACGCGGCTCGTGATAGTGCACGTGCCCACCGGCTACGGCCGTGCGAGCCAGGTCCCGCTGGTGCTCGACATGCACGGGAGCGGCGCCACCGCCGCCGATCAGGAGACCTTCAGCGGGATGGACGCCACCGCCGACCAGAACGCCTTCGTCGTCGCCTATCCGCAGGGCCTGATCCCGGACGGCAGCGGCTTCGACTGGAACGTCCCGGGCGTGCCCCTGGTGGGCGGCCGGGCGGTGCCGAGCGGCGCGGCCGACGACGTCTCCTTCCTCACCCAGCTGGTGGGCGCCCTGGAGGCCCGGTACTGCATCGACACCTCGGAGGTGTACGCGACCGGCTTCTCCGGGGGCGCGCGCATCACCAGCCAGCTCGCCTGCGACGCGTCGACGACCTTCGCCGCGGTGGCCCCGGTGAGCGGCCTGCGCCGCCCCACCCCCTGCCCGGCGACCCGCCCGGTCCCGGTCATCGCCTTCCACGGCACCTCCGACCCGGTCGACCCGTACGACGGCAACGGGGAGGCGTACTGGACCTACTCGGTGCCGGAGGCCGCCGGGTACTGGGGCGAGCAGGACCAGTGCTCGGCGACCCCGACCACCACCGACGGCCAGGGCTACACCCTGACCGCGTACCCGGACTGCGCCGGCGGGGCGAGCGTCGAGCTCTACAGCGTCACCGGGGAGGGCCACGAGTGGCCGGGAGGGCCCACGGTGTCCCACGCGCTGAGCAGCGTGCTCGGGCCGCAGTCCGACGCGGTCGACGCCGACGACCTGATGTGGGCGTTCTTCGCGGCGCACCCCCTCTCCTGAGGCGCGCCGCTCACTCGGTCGGGCCGCCCATCCAGCCGCGCCGCCGGAAGAGATAGACGAGGCCGGCGGCGGCCGCCACCTCGAGGCCGATCCCGAACACCCAGAAGGACCAGCTCTGGGTCAGCACGTGGCCGGTGAGCAGGGCGAAGTTCTGCCCGAAGAAGCCGGTGAGGAAGCTGAGCGGCAGGAAGACGGTGGCGATGATGGTGAGCTGCTTCATCACCACGTTGAGCCGGTTGGAGACCGTCGAGAGGTGGGTGTCCATGGCGCCGGAGAGCAGGTCGCGATAGGAGTCCACCAGGTCGCTGATCCGGATCAGGTGGTCGTAGAGGTCGCGGAAGTACCGCTCGTCCTCGGGTGTCATCCCCTCCACGACGTTCATCCCGCTGAGCAGCCGGGCAAACATGTCGCGCTCCGGGGTCACCACCTTGCGGAGCGCCACCAGGGTCCTCTTCATGGCGAACAGCTCGCCGAGCTGGGCCTCGGTGGGTTGCTTGAGGATGGCGTCCTCGAGGGCGTCGATGCGGTCGTCGAGCTGGGCCAGCACCGGGAAGTAGCTGTCCACCAGCAGGTCGACGACCAGGTAGAGGACCGAGACCCCGGGCGACGACCCGGCGGCCGAGCGGTGCCGCTCCAGGCCCTCGCGTGCGCCGTCGAGGAGGTGCGCGTCACCACGGTGGACGGTGACCACGTGGGACGGCGCATGGAAGACGTGGACCTCGCTGGTCGCGGAGTCCCCGTCCGCGGGCTCCGCCCCGTGCACGACCAGGTAGGTGAAGCCGTCGTAGTCGTCGACCTTGGGACGCTGGCCGAAGTGGTCGGCGTCCTCCACCGCCAGCGGGTGGAACCCGAATCCCCCGCGCAGCAGGTCGCCGGTCTCGGGGTCGAGCCCCTCCAGGTCCAGCCAGAAGAAGGCGCCATCGCCGAGGCGCTCGCGGACCAGGTCTACGGTGGCGTCGACGGTCTGCCCGTCGGCCGAGGTGAGCCTCCCCTGCATCCCGTGCATTCTCCACCCGGGACGCAGGTGCCGCCGCCCCAGGGAGCGGCGGCACCCACAGCCTCGGCGCCGTCAGTCGTGGCTGGGCAGCGCCTCGCCGGTCTCGAGCAGGGTCTTGAGGTTGCTGACCACCCAGCTCCAGCCCGAGGCGACCTCGTGGAAGGTCTGGTCCTCGGTCTCGAACTCGTGGATGACGGTGAGCTTGCTGACCTGGCCGTCCTCCGAGGCGATCTCCCAGGTGACCTGGCTCGGCGCGTCGCCGGCGAACTTCGGGTCGTAGCGGATGTTCCAGGTGTGGACCAGCCGCCGCGGCGGGTCCGCCTCGATGATCTCGCCCTCGACCATCACCGCCGAGCGGTCCCCGCTGTAGTGGGTCAGCTTGGCCTTGGGCTGGAACGTGGATTCGACGTAGCTGCCGTAGAAGTACCGGGTGGTGAACTCCGGGTTGGTGATCGCCTGCCAGACCTTCTCGGGGCTCGCCTTGATGTAGACCTCGTAGAGCTGCCGGGGCTTGGTCGCGGTCGGGGACATGTGGGCTCCTCCTTCCTCGAGCGCCGCTTTGAGGTCGGCGAGTGCCGCCGCCCTCTCGCGGGTGAATTTGCCGACCCATCGGTCGGCGATCAGTTGGACCGGGACGGCGTTGAGGAAGTGGAGCTTCTCGCGACCGGCGCGCCGGGTCACGACCATCCCCGCGTCCTCCAGGACCCTCAGGTGCTTCATGACCCCGAAACGGCTCATCTCCACGCCCTCGAGGAGCTCGGTGAGCGTGCGGCCGTCGCGCTCGAAGAGCCGGTCGAGGAGGTGGCGCCGGGTGGGGTCGGCCAGCGCCCGGAAGACCCTGTCGTCGTCCATGACCCTGACTATAGGTTACTCATCGGTCACGTGTCAATATGGTCACCTGGCACCGGCGCGGCATCCATCACCAAGGCTGCGGGGGCAGTGCGCGCGTTCTCACGGGATACTTCGTCACGAAATGTTCGTCACGAAACAACTCGCACGAAAGAGACGTCTCCGGGGCTCGGGCCGTCCCCGGTGAGGCCGTCACGGCGTCGCCGGAGCGGCCGCGCCGTAGAAGCCGCGCAGCACCTCCCGGTAGCCGGCCCGGTTCTGCAGCCAGTGGAGGTGCCCGGAGCCTTGAAGGGTCACCTGGGTGGCCGCCGGGAAGCGCCGGCGGACGATGCCGGCCGAGGCTCCGAAGATGTCTTCCTCGCCGTAGAGCACCAGGACCGGCCCGGCATAGCCGGACGGGCTGGCCAGCACCGAGGCGCCGGCCCGGGCGAGGGCCCGGTCGGTGCGGATCATGGCCTGCGGCGAGCAACCGTCGAGCCAGCTCCGGTCGGGATCGGGTGCGGTTCGCGGATCGGTGAAGTAGTCGCGCCAGACCTCGGTCATGAGGTGGCGCATCCCCCAGCGGCGCAGCGGGTCGGGGGTGACCAGCAACGAGCCGAAGAGGTAGAAGCGCAGGGTGCCGCCCACCCCGGCGCGCCGGAGCTCGATCCGGAAGGACTGGCGCTTGGTCTCCTTCCAGTCGGCGCCGACGCCGAGCGACGAGCTGCTGAGGGCGAGGCTGCGGACACGCGGTCCATAGCGGTCCGCGTACAGCTGGGCGAGCAGCCCGCCCCAGGAGTGCCCGAGGACGTGCCAGTCGGTGATGTCGAGGTGGTCACGGATGGCCTCGATGTCGCCGAGGTAGTCGTCGATGCCGTAGCGGCCGTCCCGGCACCGCGAGCGGCCCACCCCGCGCTGGTCGAAGCTGATGGCGCGCAGCTCGGGGAGGAGCGGCGCGGTGTCGGCCTGCATGGAGTCCGGCACTCCGGGCCCGCCATGGAGGAGGAGCAGCGGCTCCCCCTCCGGGCGGCTCTCCCGCACCGCGAGGCTCGCGCCCCCGGTCTCGATCATCAACTCGCGCATCGCCTTCTCCTCGTGGTGGTCCTGACCCCTCGGGTCAGGCCACGGCTCCCGCCTCCTCGGGATCGCCGCGGCTGACGCGGGCGACCGTCCGCTGCCGGAGCGCGCGCAGGCCCGGGACGAACAGGGCGGCGAGCGCGCCCAGCGCCAGCACCCCGCTGCCCACCAGAACCGCCGGCTGCAGCCCGTCGACGAACTGCTGAGGGCTCGCGTAGCCGCCCAGGTGCGAGAACACCGTCGAGAGCACGGCGATGCCGAAGACGCCGCCGACCTCGCGGATGGCGTTGTTGGCCCCGGAGGCCTGACCGGCCTCACCGGGACGCACCGCGGAGAGCACCGCGTTGGCGGCCGGGGCGAAGACCAGCGCCATCCCGGTCCCGGCGAGGATGAAGGGGACGATCACCTCCGCGTACGGCATCCCGGGCGCGAGGACGCGGTCGATCCAGACCAGGGCGATCGCCTGCAGGGCCAGTCCGGTGGCCATCAGCGGCCGGCTGCCGAGACGGTCCGAGAGGATCCCCGCCATCGGGGCGACCAGCATCGGCATCCCCGTCCAGGGGAGGGTGCGAATGCCCGACTGCAGCGCCGAGTAGTGCTGGACGGTCTGGAAGAACTGGGCCAGCAGGAAGACCGACCCGAACATCCCGAAGTACATCGTGTAGGAGACGACGCTGGTGGCGGAGAAGGCCCGGCTTCGGAAGAAGCGCATCGGCAGCATCGGCGCCGGCGAGCGCAGCTCCCAGAGGGTGAAGGCTGCCAGCAGGGCGGCCCCGGCCAGCAGACCGGTGAGGACGGTGGCGCTTCCCCAGCCGAGCGCGTTGGCACGGACCAGCGCGTAGACGATGCCGAAGAGACCGCCGGTGGCCAGCACCAGCCCGGGGACGTCGAACCTGCGGTTGGCGCCGCGGCTCTCGGTGAGCCGGAGCACGGCCAGCGGTCCGACCACCAGCCCGACGGGCACGTTGATCCAGAAGATCCAGTGCCAGGAGAGACCGCTGATCACCACCCCGCCGATGACCGGGCCGAGGGCGACACCGAGACCGCTGATGCCCGACCAGATGCCGAGCGCCAGCCCCCGCCGGCCGGCGGGAAACGCCTCGGAGAGGAGGGTGAGGGTGAGCGGCATGACCACCGCCGCCCCTGCGCCCTGGAAGGCGCGGGCGACGATCAGCGCACCCGCGGTGGGGGCGAGCGCGGCGGCGGCCGAGCCGACGGTGAAGATGCCGAGCCCGATGACAAACATCCGGCGTCTGCCGAAGCGGTCGCCGAGTGCCGCGCCGGAGAGCATCAGGACCGCGAAGGCGAGGGTGTAGGCGTTGACCGTCCACTCCAGCGAGGCGAGGTCGACGTGGAACTGGACGCGGATGCTGGGGAGGGCGAAGGTCACCACCAGGTTGTCGAGGGTGACCATGAAGAGGGCGAGGGAGACCAGGGCCAGGGTCCAGCGGGTGCGGGGCGGTGCGGGGGACATCGGGGCTCTCTCCTTATTGATGCATCCATCATATTTGAGCCAAAAAAGAGAAGGCGCCGGGGCTCTCAGCCGGCGGCGTGGGTGTCCGTGGGCGCGTGCCTCTCATGCCAGAGCGGGTCGCAGAGCTCGGGCAGGCCGAGCACGGTGGTGACGTTGGCGATCATCCCGGCGGCGAAGAACTCCGCCACCTGGCGCGGCGACCCGCCGCTGAGGGCGGCCACGTCGTCCGCCAGCGCGCGGTAGGCACGGGCGACGTGGCGGCGGATGTCCGGGTCGGCCGACGCCGCGTAGGCCTGCAGCTGCATGAGCAGCTCGTAGCGGTCGGCGATCAGCTCCGGATAGGTCATGCCCATCCTTCCCAGCGCCTCCTCCGGGCTCGTGGCACCCCGGGCCGCCTCGCGGAAGGTGGCCCGGATCCTCCCCTGCACCCGGTCGTACGCGGCCAGGAAGAGCTCGCGCTTGCTCGGGAAGAGCGCGTAGATGTAGGGCTGGCTGATGCCCGCTCGCTCGGCGATGGCGGCGGTGCTCGCCGCCTCGTAGCCGGACTCGGCGAAGACGCGGATGGCGGCCTCGATGACCTGCTCGTGGCGTTCCTCCGAGGTCTGGCGGAGGCGGACACCGGATTCGCTGGGGGTCACGGGAGGGATTATTGATCAGTCGATCACTAGTGTCAAGGACGGCCTGCACCCGGACCTCAGCCCAGGCCCCCGAGCACCTCCACCAGCCGGTCGCAGGCGCCCCTGACCCCGTGGCGGGCCGCCAGCGCCGCCAGCGCCGCGGGGTCGTCCGGGTAGCTCCCCCGCCTCCCCGGCGGCAGGGAGATGGGCAGGTCCAGGACCGGCTCGACCACCCGCATGGCGCGCTCGAGGTATTCGCGCTCGGCCTCCCCGGGCGGGGCTTCGCGGAGCATCTCGGCCACCCCGCCGTGCCGGCGGATCAGCCGGGCGGCGGTGCCGGCGCCGACCCCGCGGAGGCCGGGGAGCCCGTCGGAGGGATCGCCGCGGAGGACGGCGAAGTCCGCGTAGCGGCGCCCGGGGATCCCGTAGCGGCGGGTGACCTCCGCCTCGTCGACCAGCGTCAGGACGCCTCCCTTCTCGGGGTAGAGCACCACGACCCTGGGGTCCTCGACCAGGGCAAAGAGATCGCGATCGCCGCTCAGCACCTCGACCGTGCCGCCGCTGAGCGCGCTCCAGGTGGCGATGACGTCCTCGGCCTCGTAGCCGGCCACCCCGAGGTGGTCGACCCCGATGGCGCTGAGGATGTCGAAGATCACGGGCATCTGCGGCGCCAGCAGCGAGGGGACCGGCTCGGCCACCCGGTGCGCCTTGTAGCTGGGGACGAGGTCCACCCTCCACTGCGGACGCCAGTCGGCGTCGCTGGCCACGGCGAGATGGTGCGGGCGCCGCTGGGTGACCAGGCGGGCCAGCGCGTCGAGGAAGCCGCGCACCGCGTTGATGGGCTCTCCGCCGGGCCCGCGGACGCTCGCGGGCACGCCGTAGAAGGCGCGGAAGATCATGCTCGAGCCGTCGATCAGGAGCCACTCGCACGCCATCGACACCGATTGTGGCGTTCCGCCCGCACCACCGGCGACCACGACCGTCGCGCATCCCGGCGTAGGCTTCGCGCTCACCGTGACGAGGCCGAGCCGCGAGGCGTCCCTCACCCTGATCAGGGCAGGCCACACCCTGGCATGGTTCGCCATCGAGGTCTGCATGGTGTCCGTCCTCTACGACGGGCTCTGCGGGCGCACGGATCGCCGCGCGGCGATGGCGGGCGCGGTGGTGGCCGGCGAGAAGTCTCGTCTTCGTGGTCAGTGGCTTCCGCTGCCCGCTCACCCAGCTTGCGGAGCGGCTCGGCGCGGAGAGCGGCTCCGTGACCGACCTCTGGCTGCCCCGCTGGTTCGCCCGCAATCTGGCCGCCATCCACGTCCCGCTGATTACCCTGGCGCTCGTCCTCCACGGCCGCAACCTGCGCCGGCGCCGGCCCTGGGCGGGCGCCGGCCGCTGAACTCCTCGCGCGGAGGCCGGCGGGTATCGTGGGGCTCGACCGGGGTTGGCCAGGCAAGGAGGGCAGGTGAGATGCAGAAGCGCAGGTTGGGCTCCCAGGGTCTGCAGGTCTCCGCCGAGGGCCTGGGCTGCATGGGGATGAGCCACTCCTACGGCCCCGCTGACGAGGCCGAATCGATCGCCACCATCCACCGCGCCCTCGACCTCGGGGTGACCTTCCTCGACACCGCGGACATGTACGGCCCGTTCACCAACGAGCGGCTGGTGGGGCGGGCGATCGCCGGCCGCCGCGACCAGGTGGTGCTCGCCACCAAGTTCGGCAACGAGAGGCGCGAGGACGGCAGCTGGGTGAGGGTCAACGGCCGCCCCGACTACGTGCGCCGCTGCTGCGATGCCTCCCTCGAGCGTCTGGGGATCGACCACATCGACCTGTACTACCAGCACCGCGTCGACACCACCGTGCCCGTCGAGGAGACCTGGGGTGCGATGGCGGAGCTGGTGGCGGCGGGGAAGGTGCGCCACCTCGGCATCTCCGAGGCCGCTCCCGCCACCATCCGCCGCGCCCACGCCACCCATCCCATGAGCGCGGTGCAGAGCGAGTACTCGCTCTTCAGCCGCGAGCCGGAGGCCGAGGTCCTGCCGACCTGCCGCGAGCTGGGCATCGGCTTCGTCCCCTACAGCCCGCTCGGTCGCGGCGTCCTCTCCGGGGCGGTGACCAGCACCGCCCAGTTCGGCGCCGGCGACTTCCGGGCCCACACCCCCCGCTTCGAGGCGGACAACCTGGCCCGCAACCTCGAGCTGGTGGAGCGGCTCACCGAGGTGGCGTCGGCCAGGGGATGCACCCCCGCCCAGCTGGCCCTGGCCTGGGTGCTGGCCCAGGGCGATGACATCGTGCCGATCCCGGGGACCAAGCGGCGCCGCTGGCTCGAGGAGAACGTGGGCGCGCTGGCGGTCGAGCTGACCGCGCAGGAGATTGCGGCCATCGAGGCGATAGCGCCGCGCGGAGCCGCGGCGGGCGACCGCTACCCGCCGGAGCACATGGCCAGGGTCAACGTCTGAGGCGCGCTGATCGCCGGGCTGCCCCCGGCCGGCGTCGCGACGGTATCCTCGTGGCAGTGAGCGCCACACCACCCGGGGCCACCGCCCCCGTCGCCCTGCACTCGCCGCGGCCGGTCCACCGCGGCCTCGGCCTCGCCGTGGTGATGACCGGGGTGCTCATCACCGCGGTCGACACCACCATCGTGGTGCTCGCCCTGCCCGAGATCGAACGCGGGCTCCACGTGGACCTCTCCTCGGTGATCTGGGTGATCATCGGCTACCTGCTGGTGATCACCCTGCTGGCCACCCAGGTCGGCCGGCTCGGCGACATGTTCGGCCGCGTGCGCATGTACGAGGCCGGTTTCGTCGTCTTCATCGCCGGGTCGGCGCTCTGCGCGCTGGCCTGGGACGGCACCTCGATGATCGTCTTCCGGGTGGTCCAGGGCATCGGCGGCGCCCTGGTCACGGCGAACAGCGGCGCGGTGATCGCCGACCTCTTCCCCCCGCACGAGCGGGGCAAGGCCTACGGCTACAACGGCATCGGCTGGAGCGTGGGGGCGGTGCTGGGGATCGTGCTCGGCGGGGTCATCGTCACCTACCTCTCCTGGCGGTGGATCTTCTGGATCAACGTGCCGATCGGGATCGCCGCCGTGCTCCTGGCGGTGCGCGTCCTCCACGACGTCGGCGAGCGGCGGCGTCACCGCCTCGACTACGCCGGCATGGTGACCCTCGGCCTGGGCCTCTTCGGGGTGCTCTGGGCGATGACCTCGCTGGCCTCCACCCCGTTCGACGCCACCATCCTCGGCTACCTGGTGGGCGGGGTGGTCTGTCTCGCCGTCTTCACCGTGATCGAGTGGAGGCAGGACGAGCCGATGCTCAAGCTCTCACTGCTCCGGATCCCGACCATGACGCCGTCGCTGCTGGCCGCGTTCTTCCAGGGGCTCGCCAACTTCGCCGTCCTCTTCCTGGTGATCATGTACCTGCAGGGGACACGGGGGCTGACGGCCCTCAACGCCTCGCTCCTGCTCGTCCCCGGCTACCTGGTGGGGGGCGCCATCGGCCCCTTCGCCGGACGCCTCGCAGACCGGGTCGGGCCGGTGATCCCCGCCACCATCGGGCTCTCGGTGCAGGTGGTGGCCCTTCTCATCTACGCCCAGCTGGGGGCGGACACGGCACTCTGGGTGGTGGTGGTGGCCAGCCTGGTCAACGGGCTGGGGGCCAGCGCGTTCTTCCCCGCCAACACCTCCGCGGTGATGAAGGCGGCTCCGCCCCAGCTCTTCGGCATCTCGTCGGGGATGCTGCGCACCTTCGCCAACGTGGGCATGGTCTTCTCGTTCTCGCTGGCGATCGTCCTCGCCTCCCGGAGCATCCCCCGCCAGCTCGCCTTCGCCATCTTCGTGGGTTCGACGTCGCTGCACGGCGAGCTGGCCACGGCCTTCGCGAGCGGCCTCCACTCGGCCTTCTACGGTTCCATGGTGCTGATGGCCGTGGCGGCGCTGCTCTCGGCGACGCGCGGCGCCCGCAGCCTGAGCTTGCAGCAGGGCTCCGCCGCGGCTCTCGCGCGCCGTGCGGTGGCCGACACCCCCCGCCAGGCCGGGGACTGATCCGCGAGCTCGAGGGTGGCGAGGATCAGTTGGGCAGGGTGGCGGCCGGCGCGCGGGCCGGCTTCGGCACCGGAACCCTGAGCCGCCGTCCGCCGGCCGCCGCCACCGACCCGCGAGCCGCCGCCTCGGGCAGGTGGCGCACCCGCTTGAGCATCCGGGAGAGGCTCTCGGCGTCGGTGGGTCGGGCGAAGTAGAAGCCCTGGCAGAGGTTGACCTCGAGGCTGTGGAGCACGTCGGCCTGCTCCAGGGTCTCCACCCCCTCCGCGACGGTGGCGATGGAGAGCGCCCGGCTGAGCTGGGCGACGGTGCGCATCAGCTCCTGGCTCTTGACCGACTCGGTGATGTTGTCGGTGAAGCTCTTGTCCAGCTTGAGGAAGTCGACCGGCAGCTCCTGGAGATGGCCGAGCGAGGAGTACCCGGTGCCGAAGTCGTCGATGGCGATGCGGACCCCGATCTCCTTGAGCGCCGCGAACTGCCGCAGGGCGGCGTGAACGTCGGTCATGACCTGCGATTCGACGATCTCCAGCACCAGGTGCTTCGGGTTCAGCCCCAACTCGTTGAGGGCCGTGACCACGTCGCTCTGGAGCTGGGTGCCGAACAGCTGGCGGGCCGACACGTTGACGCTGAGCAGGAAGTCCTTGAAGAGGGTGGGATGGTTGGCGCGCCACCTCTGGGTCTGCGCGCACGCCTCGCGGAGCACCCACGCACCGAGGGGCACGATCAGCCCGGTCGCCTCGGCCAGGGGGATGAACTCGAGGGGCTGCACCAGGCCGCGCTCGGGGTGCTGCCAGCGCACCAGCGCCTCGACGCCGAGGATGCGCCGGTGCTTCGAGTTGACGATGGGCTGGTAATGGAGGATGAACTGGTCCTGCTCCAGGGCGGTGCGCAGGTCGCGCTCGAAGGCGATGCGCTCGATCTCACTGGCATGGAGCTCGGCGCGGTAGATGACGTAGCGTCCCTTGCCCTCGCGCTTGGCACAGAGGAGGGCGACATCCGCATTGCGGAGCAGCTCGCCGGGTCCGGCCTCGGCATCCATCATCACCACCCCGGCGCTGGCGCTGACCGTGCAGCTGTGCAGCTCGGCGGGGTAGGGCTGCTGCACCGCATCCACGATGCGGCGGGCGATCACCTCGAGGTTGCTGCGATCGCCCACTCGCGGCAGCAGCACGGCGAACTCGTCACCGCTCAGGCGGGATACCAGGTCGGTGGTGCGCAGGCAGCCCTGGATGCGCCCGGCCGTGCCCCGCAGGATCTCGTCGCCGACGTTGTGGCCCACCGAGTCGTTGATCGACTTGAGACTGTCGAGGTCGAGGAGCATGAGCGCCAGCTCCGAGCCGGGCTTGGCGTGGCGCTCCAGCTCCCGCTCGAAGGCTCGCCGGTTGGCGAGCCCGGTGAGCGAGTCGACACTGGCCATGTCCGCGATCTCGGCGTGGCGCGCGGCCAGCTCGGTCCGCGCCCGGTAGAGGTTGAGGCTCACCACCACCAGCGCGGCGGCGAGGATCGCCGTCCCGGCGGTGACCAGGGCCGCCGCGGCCGCGGTGCCGGCCAGCGCGTCCCCCGTCACGATGGCGACGACGCCCAGGGCGATGGCCGCCAGGGCCGCGAGGGCCAGGACCACCCCCAGCCTCAAGGCTGCCGAGCCGGCCTGCCGGGCGACGGGCTTGACCAGTGCGGTGGGCTTGGGCACGGAGGGGAGCATATGCACTACTCGCGGCTCCCGAGATGACGGGATCCCGTCCCCCGTGTCACAGATCACCGGCGGGCCCGGTGACGATCGGATTGCGCCGGGCGGGATCGCACAACGCCGTCAAGAAGCCGTCGAACGCCCTCCGGCACCCCCTCCCGGGGCCGCGGTCAGCCGTCGACCCGGGCGAAGGCGAGGCAGGCGTTGTGCCCGCCGAAGCCGTAGCTGGTGCTGATCGCCAGGTCGACACGCGCGCTCCGTCCGACGTTGGGGACGTAGTCGAGGTCGCACTCCGGGTCCGGCTCGTCGAGGTTGATGGTCGGCGGCACGAAGTTGTCGCGGATCGCGAGGATCGAGAAGATCGCCTCCACCCCACCGGCGGCGCCCAGCAGGTGGCCGGTCATGGACTTGGTGGAGCTGATCGGCACGGTGGCGGCCCGAGCCCCGAGCGCCGCCTTGACCGCCCGGGTCTCCGCCGCGTCGTTGAGCTGGGTCGAGGTCCCGTGGGCGTTGACGTAGTCGACCTCGTCGGGTCCCACCCCGGCCCGGTGGAGGGCCCGCTGCACGCAGCGGCAGGCACCGGTGCCCGCGGGATCGGGCTGCACGACGTCGATGGCGTCGTCGGTCGCCCCGTAGCCGACCACCTCCGCGTAGATGTGAGCGTCGCGACGCCGGGCGTGCTCGTACTCCTCGAGGATCAGCATCCCCGAGCCCTCGCCCATCACGAAACCATCGCGGTCCTTGTCGAAGGGCCGCGACGCCTTCTCGGGCTCGTCGTTGCGGGTCGACATCGCCTGCATGGCGTTGAAGGTGGCGATGCCTATCCGGCAGATCGCGGCCTCGGTGCCGCCGGCGATCACCGCCAGCGCGTCGCCGCGGCGGATCCACTCCGCCGCCTCGCCGATGGCGTTGCCCGACGACGCGCACGCGGAGACCGCCGCGAAGTTGGGGCCGCGGGCGCCGAACTCGATGGCCACCCGGCCCGCGGTCATGTCCGGGATCATCGCCGGGATGGTGAACGGCGAGACCCGGCGCGGCCCTCCCTGGTTGAGCCGGACCACGGCGTTCTCCAACCACTCCAGGCCGCCGATCCCGGACGCCACCAGCACCCCCACCTCGTCACCGAGAGAGCGCACGTCGAATCCGGAGTCGGCGACCGCCTGTCGTGCCGCGGCGAGGCCGAGGGCGACGCAGCGGGAGGTGCGGCGCGCCTCCTTGGGTCCCAGGTGCTCAGCCGCATCGAAACCCTTCACCTCCCCGGCGATGCGCGTGGAGAGATCGGACGCCTCGCAGAGCGAGATGGGGACGACCCCGGAGCGGCCGCGACGGCACGCGTCCCAGCTCGAACTCGACGTCGAGACCGAGGGGCGTGACCGCCCCGATGCCGGTGACCACGACCCGCACCCGGCCGTTGGACGCGCCGCTCACCCCCCGAGCGCCTCCCTGACGTGGGCGGCGGCGGGTGCCCCCTGGCTGTGGTAGCCGCCGTCGACGTGCACCATCTCCCCGGTCACCGCCCGCGAGAGGTCGCTCAGCAGGAAGACGGCAGCGTCCGCCACCGGGGTGGCGTCACCGCTGTCCCAGCCGAGCGGCGCCGCGCGCTGCCATGCGTCCTTGAGGTCGGTGAAGGACGAGATGGCCTTGGCCGCCACCGTCTCCAGGGGCCCCGCCGACAGCGTGTTGACCCGGATGCGCCGGGAGCCGAGGTCTCGGGCGAGGTAGCGGACGATGGATTCGAGGGCGGCCTTGGTCGGGCCCATCCAGTCGTACAGGGGCCAGGCCACGGTGGCGTCGAAGGTGAGCGTGACCAGCGACCCGCCGCGCTCCTCCATCAGCGGCGCCAGCTCCTGGGCCATCGTCTTGAGGCTGAAGGCGGAGACCTGCATGGCGGTGGCCACCGACTCCCAGGGCGTGGTCATGAAGCGCCCGCCCAGCGCGTCCTCGGGCGCGTAGCCGATCGCGTGGACGGCGCCGTCGAGCCGGCCCCAGGTCTCCCGGAGCGAGGCGGCCACGGCCGCGACCTGGTCCGGCCGGGTGGCATCCATCTCCAGCACCGGCCCCTGGAGGCCGAGGCGGCGGGCGCTGCGCTCGGTGAGGCTCATGGCCCGGCCGAAGGAGGTGAGGATCACCTCGGCGCCGTGTGCCAGGCAGGCGTCGGCGATCGAGTAGGCGATGCTCTTGGGTGTGAGCACGCCGGTCACGAGCATCCGTCGCCCGGCCAGCAGGCCACCGGCTGCCAGGGCGCGGGGAGCGGTCGCGGGGGGTTCGGCGGTCACGGAGGTGGGATCTCCCTCATGGCACGTGAAGGTGGAATCGGAGGAGGCGGCTCAGGTTACGACCGGTCACCTCACCGCCCCTCCACCCGGCGGACCAGGCTCAGCATGCGCTCATGCCAACCCGGGCCACCGGCCAGGATGTTGCCGCTCCAGAAGACGGCCGTCTCGTCACCGTCCCAGTCGGTGACCACGCCGCCGGCCTCACGGACCAGCAGGGCCCCGGCGGCAATGTCCCACAGCCCGAGGCCCAGCTCGAAGAAGCCGCTCCACACCCCCGAGGCGCAGTACGCGAGGTCGAGCGACGCCGCGCCCACCCGGCGGAGGTCCTCGAACTCCCCGAGCGCAGCGCTCATCACCGCCAGGTAGCGCGGGTGCCACTCCGGATGGCGGAAGGGGAACCCGGTGGCGGTCACCCCCGCGGCCGGCCCGGAGCGCAGGTCGAGGCGGTGCCCGGCGCGGTCGAAGGCGCCCTCGCCCCGCACCGCAGCCCATCGCGCGCCCAGCTCCGGGGCGCTCACCACCCCGACCGCCGGCTGGTCCTCCTCGACCAGGGCGACGCTGACCCCGACCATGGGGAAGCCGAGCACGAAGTTGGTGGTGCCGTCGAGGGGGTCGACGACCCAGAAGCGCTCCGCCCGGGTGCCCCCGCCCTCCTCGGCGAGGATCGGGATCTCCGGGGTCGCCATGCGGAGGATCGAGGTGGCGGCCGCCTCCGCCTCGCGATCGACGCTGGTCACCCAGTCGCCGCGACCCTTGAACTCGGGGACGACGCGGAGACCGCCGGCGCGCGCGGTGGTGATCACCCGACCTCCCGCCTCGGCGGCGGCCGTGGCGAGGTGGAGGAGGTCGGCGTGGCGGCGGACCGGCGGTGCGGCTGGCATGCTGCGCATGATCCTTGATGAGCGACCCGGCTCGTCGCGGTGGCCAGTCGGCACGCCCCCGATTGGGACACACGGGCCAAACTCGTACCCGCACCCCGGATGGAGGAGAGAGTGAGACGGCGGGAGGCGGCGCCGATCCTGGTCGGCACCTGCAACTGGGTCGACCACGAGGAGTTCTACCCGGAGGAGATGCGCGGCCGCCGGCAGCGTGACCGGCTCGGCTTCTACGCCCGCTACTTCCCGCTGGTGGAGATCAACTCGAGCTTCTACGGGATCCCCACCCCGGATCGGGTGGCCGGCTGGGTGGCGCGCACCCCGGACGCCTTCCGCTTCAACATCAAGGCGTACCGCATCCTGACCGGACACGAGCGCGAGGGGGGACGGCCCCGGCCGGCGACCCCCGAAGAGGAGCGGGACTTCCTCGAGGCGCTGCGCCCGCTCCGCGAGTCGGGGAAGCTGGGCGCCGTCCACTACCAGTACCCCCCCTGGGTGGTCAGCGGCCCCTCCGGGCGGGAGGCGGTGCTCCGGGCTCGGGACCGGCACCCCGACGACATCGTCGCCGTCGAGTTCCGCCACCGCTCGTGGTTCGAGAAGGAGCACCTCGCCGAGACCGAGGACCTCCTCCGCGAGCTGGACTGCACGCTGGTGGGGGTGGATGCGCCGCAGCTGGGAACGGGCACGGCGCCGCCGCACCTGGCCGTGACCTCCCCTCGGCTGGTCCTGGTCCGCTTTCACGGCCGCAACTACGAGACCTGGTACCGGAAGGTGGCGACCACCGGCGAGCGCTTCGACTACCTCTACCCACCGTCCGAGCTGGAGCAGTGGGTTCCGGCGATCCGGGCCGCGGCCGAGCGCGGCGTCCCGGTCCACGTCCTCATGAACAACAACCGGAGCAACTACGCCGTCGTCAACGGCTTCGACATGGCCCACCTGCTCGGGGTCCCGCTCCCCCGGCCCCCGGAGCCGATCCTGCGGCGCATGGGAGAGCGGGACGGCGAGGTCCCGCGCTGGGCTCGGGAGGCCGCCGAGCCACCCACTCCGCCGCCGCCCGGGGAGCCACCGGAGCCGCCGGTCAACCCGGTTGTGGCACAATCGGGTCAGCTCTCTCTCGACGTCTGATCCCGCGGCCGCACCCTGGGGCCTGCTCCCGGTGGCGGGGCTGCCCGGGCTTTTATCCGCCGTCCGGATGCGCGAGAATAGCCGGTGCGGGATCTCCGGTGCCCAGCGGCCGTCGCTGCTCGGTATCGCTCCCCCCTTCCCCTAGAGCACCGAGGTCTCGCTGCCGGGCGCGGGTCCCGATCGTCCGTGGAGGTATTTGCGATGGCCATGGCGTCCCCTCACCGCAATGAAAGGACACCGCGCCGGCCGGCTCCCACCGGCCTGGTGGTCCGCAACGACGCCGAGACCTACGAGGTCGAGGTCGCCAAGGCCCTCAACCAGTGGGCGGTGACGGTGACCAGCGTGGCCGACGGCCGGATGATCTGCCAGGACTTCTTCAGCCGCCGCTGGGAGGCCGTGGCCCGCGCCGAGGACTTCGTCCGGCTGCTCAACCGCTCCGAGCCCCCTCCCGGCTGGTGACCCCGGCCTGAACGCGGCCCGAGGCTGACGCCGGCCCGGACAGGCGCCCTCGGCCGGTCGCGGCGCGGGCGTCACAAATCCGGGGTGCACGGTGCTTCAGAGTCGTGGCCGAGACCTATGCCGCTTCACGCGCCGTCCGCGTCCCGGTGAGGACCGCGTCCCCGACCGACCCCGAGGTCGCCCGGCAGCGGACGCCCTTCGACGCGCTCTTCGAGAGCGAGTACGGTCGGGTGGTGGCGATCGCCGCCCGCATCCTCGGCGACCGGCAGGAGGCGGAGGACGTCGCCCAGGACGTCTTCCTGCAGCTCCACCGGCGACGGGATGTCTCCGCCCCCTATGCCCCCGCCTGGCTTCACGCCGCCGCCGCCCACTCCGCCCTCAACGTGATCCGGTCCCGTCGCCGCCGCGCCCACCGCGAGCAGCGCTGGGCAGCGGACCCCCCGCGCTCCGACGACCCGGCCGAGGCGGTCGCCCTCGCGGAGACCAGGCGCCAGGTGAGGCTGGCTCTGTCGCGGATCCGGCGTCGTCACGCGACGGTGCTCGCCCTCCGGCACGGCGGGCTCAGTTACGCGGAGCTGGCGGAGGCGCTCGGCGTCCGCATCTCACATGTCGGCACGATGCTGCGGCGCGCCGAGACCGCGCTGCGCAAGGAGATCGGCGATGCACCTCTCTGACGGCACCCTCCGGCGCTCGCTCGACGAGCCCTTCGTCCTCGACGAGGTGCACCGCCGCCACCTCGAGGCCTGTCCGCGCTGCACCCGGCGAGGCGACGCCATCCGCGCGGAGAGCCAGGGGGTCACGGCGCTGTTCGCCGCCGTGGCCATCCCCGAGGTCGACACCGGCGCGGCCCTGCGCGGGGCCCACGCGCGGCTCCCCGAGGTCGAGGTGCGGCGGCCCGGTCGACGGAGCTGGCTGCGTGATCCCCGGCGTCGCGCCCGGGTCACCCGCCGGTCGGCGGCCACCCTGGCCGTCGCCGGGGCGTGCGTCGCGCTGGTGGGCGCGGGGGCGGCCGGGGGATTCATCACCATCTTCCAGCCGGAGCAGTTCACCCCGGTGACGGTGAGCGCCGCCGACGCCGCGTCGCTCCAGGAGCTGGCCAGCTACGGAGACGTGAGCGGGATCCCGAATCTCACCCTGACGCCGGTGAGCCGGGCTGAGGCCCAGGCGCTCACCGGCGTGACCCCGGCCGACCTCTCCTCGCTGCCGCCGGGCATCCCCAACGCCCCGACCTATGCGGTGGTGAGCGGAGGAACGGTGTCCTTCACCTTCGACGAGGCCAAGGCTCAGGCCGCCGCGCAGCGCGCCGGTGCCACACTCCCGCCCATGCCCGCCGCCATCGACGGCAGCACCCTGCAGCTCACCCTCCCCTCGGTCCTCGTCGAGGCCTACGGCGTGGACCTCGGCCACCTGCTGCAGAGCCCGGACCAAGCGCTGGGTCAGCAGGGCCTCCTGGTCGTCGCCTCGGAGCTGCCCCGGGTGACCTCCACCGGCGCCAGCGCCGGCCAGATCGAGGACTACCTGCTGGCCCAGCCGGGGTTCCCCGCCGACCTGGCCTCGGAGATTCGGGCCATCTCCGACCCCTCGACGACCCTGCCCATCCCCATACCGCTCAGCCTCGCCTCCACTCAGACGGTCTCCGTCGACGGGGCACCGGGGCTGCTGATCGGTGACCAGACGGGCATCGGCAGCCTGGTGCTGTGGCAGAAGGGTGGCGTCGTCCGTGCCGTGGCCGGCAGCGTCAGCGCGGACGGGGTGCTCCGGGTGGCGGACCAGATCGGCTGATGGCCGGTGACGAGGCGGCCATACGCACCCTGGGCCTCAGCAAGCAGTACGGCGAGAGCACCGCCCTCTCCGGCCTCACCCTGAGCGTCCCCCGCGGCCAGGTGTACGGGTTCCTCGGGCCCAACGGCAGCGGCAAGACCACCACCGTCAAGCTGCTGCTCGGCCTCGCGGCGCCGTCGGGCGGCGAGGCCTGGCTCCTGGGCAGGCCCGCGGGTCACCGCGAGACCCGGCGCCGCGTCGGCTATCTCCCCGAGCTGTTTCGCTACCAGGCGTGGCTCACCGCACGCGAGGTCCTGGCCCTCCACTGCCGGCTGGCACAGCTGCCGCGCCCCAGCTGGCCGGGGGAGATCGATGCGGCGCTCTCCACCGTGGGACTCGCCGAGCGGGAGACCTCCCGGGTCGCGACCTTCTCCAAGGGGATGCAGCAGCGCCTCGGTCTCGCCGTCGCGCTGCTCGGCGACCCCGATCTCGTGATCCTCGACGAACCCACCTCGGCGTTGGACCCGGTGGGCCGGCACGACACCCGCGCCATCATCCGCGAGCTCCGCGATCGCGGCTGCGCGGTGTTCCTCAACTCCCACCTGCTCAGCGAGGTCGAGCAGGTCTGCGACCGGGTGGCGGTGATAGCCCGGGGACGGCTGATCGCCACCGGCACCATCGAGGAGCTGCTGGGCGGGGACACGGTGCGCCTCCGCCTCGGCGGGGTCGACGCCCGCGTGCGCGCCGTGCTCGACCGTCGCGGGGGTGGCCGCGAGGAGGACGGCTGGATCTCCCTGCGCGGGATCGAGCGTGAGACGGTGCCCGCGCTCGTCGCCGAGGTGGTGGCCGCCGGGGGCCGCGTCTACGCCGTCGAGCCGCAGCGGCAGTCGCTCGAGGACCGCTTCCTGGCCCTGCTCCGCGGCGAGGACGGCTGATGGCGGCGCTGACCCTCGCCCGGCTCACCATCCGGGAGGCCGCCCGCCGCAAGCTGGTCCTGGCCCTGGTGCTCCTCACCCTGGTCGTGATCGGGCTCACCGGCTGGGGCTTCCAGCACCTCACCCAGCTCCGGACCTCCGCGAGTCACCCCGTCTCGCCCGCTGAGCTCCGGCTGGGCACGGCCCAGGTGCTGATCCTCATCGAGTTCATGTTCAGCGGGGTGCTCGCGCTCAGCGCGGTGGTCGCGACCGCACCCACGATCTCGGGTGAGGTGGAGTCCGGGCTGTCGCTGGCGATGCTGGCCCGCCCCGTCGGCCGTCACCAGGTGGTGCTCGGCAAGTGGCTCGGCCTCGCCGTCCTGATCGCGATCTACACGGTGGCCGCCAGCGCCCTCGAGCTCGTGGTGGTGGCCCTGGTCAGCGGCTACTCGCCTCCATCCCCGGTCCCGGCGGTCGCCTACCTGGTCGCCGAGGGGATCCTGATCATGTCGCTCACCCTCCTGCTCAGCACCCGCCTCTCCGGGATGACGGCGGGGGTCATCTGCCTGGTGCTCTTCTTCGTCGCCTGGATCGGTGGCATCGCGGGCACCATCGGCGACGTCTTCCACAACACCGGGATCAGGAACGCCGGCACCATCAGCCAGCTGCTGCTGCCCACCGACGCACTCTGGCGGGGCTCCGTCTACAACCTGGAGCCCGCCTTCTACCGGGCGCTCCTGGGAGGCGCCACCGAGCGGGGCGGCGACCCCTTCTTCGTCCAGCAGCCGCCATCGCTCGCCTTCCTCATCTGGTCCGCGGCGTGGATGGTGGCGGTGCTGGGGATCGCCGTGTGGAGCTTCCGCCGTCGCGAGATCTGACGGGGGGTCGCGGCGGGTCAGGCCCGCTGGGCGGTCTCGGGCGACGACGCCGGCTCGCCGTTGGGGAAGAGCACCGCCAGCTCGTCCGAGGCGCCGTCACGCCAGACGGTGATCGCCATCGAGTCCCCCGGGTGGCGGGCGGCCACGGCCGTCCGGAACTGCGCCTCGCCGCCGGTCAGGGTGTAGGCGCCGATGGCGGTGATGACGTCGCCGGAGTGCACCCCCGCGACCGCCGCGGGTGACCCCTCGCGGACCGGTCCGACCTCCACCCCGTAGGCGGCGGGCAGGCCACGGGCGGCGGCGATCGCCGCCGTCACGGTGCGGACCCCGGCCCCGAAGCTCACCCCCGGGCCCTGCTCCCCCTCGGGGCGGGGCAGGAAGCGGCTGAGCTGCACGGGGTCGAAGCCGACGATCAGGCGGTCGCCGATCTGGAAGGCGGGGACGGTCACCCTCCCGAGCCGGCCCAGCAGGATGGCGCTCGCCGAGGGGTCGGTGAGGATGTCCCGGACGCGGTGCTCGACCCCGCGCTGGGCGAGGTACTGGAGAGCGGCCGCGCAACTCGGGTCGCCGGCCCGGACGTACACCGTGACCTGATCGGTCATCTCGCGGGCAAGGCTAGCAGCCGCCCGAGCGGCGGCGTCAGCGTCGTGAGACGGAGGTCAGCCCTCGGCGTGGGGAGGCGGTGGGCCGGCGGGGCCGGATGGACCGCCGCCGCTGCTGCCCTCGGTGCCGGGCTGGCCCTGCCCGCCGGCGTCGGCTCCGGAGGCGCCCTCCGGCCGCGGCCCATGGCGCCGGCGGCGGCGCCGGTGGGGCCGGGCGCTGCGGGTGCCGTCCGCGGTGGCGGTGCCGCCATCGCCGGAGGTGGGCTGGCCGTCCGGGCCCGGCGTGCCGGCGGCAGCCTCCGGGTGGGTGCCGCCCCGGCGGCGGCGGCGGCGGCGGCGCCGAGCGGGCTGCCCCGCCTCCGTCTCTGACCCGCCACCCCCGGTCGGAGGAGCGAGCGGGGCGCCGTCGGGCCCCAGCGCGGGGGGTGCCTGCCCCGAGACGCCGCCCCGGCGGCGGCGGCGGCGGCGGCGCGAGGCGACGCCCTCCCCCGACCCGGCCTCGCCATCGCCCGCGTACGGGTGGTCGGACCGGCGTCGCGGCGACACCACGTCGGCGGCGGAGACGTATCCGCCCGACGCGCGAGCGGCTTCGACCAGCACCCCGTACATGGACTCCTCGCCGGACCGCAGCGTGGCCGCGTCGCCGATGCAGGCGACCAGCCGGCGGGCGCGGGAGACGGCCACGTTGAGCCGGTTGGGCACCCGCAGGAAGCCGATCCGGCCGCGCTCGTTGGAGCGGACCAGGGAGATGACGACCATGTCCTCCTCGCGGCCCTCGAAGGAGTCGACGGTGTCGATCTTCACCGACCGCTTGAACTTGCGCCGCCCCAGCGCCTGGCGGAGCCTCTCCACCTGCTCGGCGTACATGGCGATCACCGCCATGCTCAGCTCGCGCGGGGCACGCTCGTCGAGCAGCCGGACCACGTGCGCCGCCACCCGGACCTCGGTCTCGTTGCGCAGCGCCCCTCCCGGACCGCGGCGCTCGCGGCTGCCGCGCATGCCGTCGGTGTCGACGAAGTGGAGGGCCACCGGCAGCGGCTTCCGGGTCACGAACTCGTAGGCCTGCACCTCGGGTGCGTCCTCGAGCTGGCCCTCGTAGGAGGCGCGGGAGACGTAGGCGGCGATCTGCGGATGCATCCGGTGCTGGATGGTGAGCAGGCACCGCGCCTCCTCGGGAAGACCGCCGTCCCAGGCCATCTCGAAGAGCGAGGTGTTGACCAGCTCCTCGAGGAAGGGGTCGGTCTCCACGATGCCGTAGAGGGAGTCGTCCTCGACCGGGGGGAGCTGCTTGTGGTCCCCGACCAGGGCCAGCGCCGAGCCCAGGCGGAGCGCCGGCAGCGCCTCGTCGGCCCGCGCCTTGTTGGCCTCGTCGAGGATGACGACGTCGAAGTTCATGTCGGTGATCGCGGAGGTCGCCGCGGTCGCGCAGGTGGCGAAGTAGCAGTTGGCCTCCATGAGCCGCGGGTCGTCCTCGTCATCGCAGCGGAAGCGGTCGACGGCGGGATGGACCCGCTCGGCCCGCGCCACCCGCACCGCGCGCATCCCGGGGGTCCCGGCCAGCCGCTCCAGGGCGTTGTCGACCGCCAGGTTGGAGTGCGACGTCACCAGGATCCGCTCATCCGGGTCGGCGGCGAGACGGCGCTTGACTGCCTCCACGATCACCGTGGTCTTGCCGGTCCCGGGCGGTCCCTGGATGAACACGGCCTGGCCGGCCTGCAGCCCCGAGAGGAGGGCGACCGCCCGGTCCTGGGGTGGGTTGGCCTGCATCCCCTCGGTCAGCCAGCCCGCCGCCTGCGGCTCCGGGGTGTAGGCGGGTGAGCGCACGCTGTCGGCGGCGACCAGCAGCTGGGCGAGCAGGCCCACCCCGAAATCGCGGGTCGCGATGGCGGCGAGCACCGAGCGCTTGGCCTGGTACAGCGCCCGGTTGAAGGAGGGGGTGATGTACCCCTCCGAACCGGCGTGCTCGAAGGTGCGGGTGGTGACCTCGACGGTGTGCCGGCGGTGGTCGATCCGCGACACCCGGCCGACGAAGTTGGGCTCGTCCTCCGGCTCCACCAGGACCGCGGCGTCGGGGGCCAGGTTGATCGGCTCGCCTTCGGGGACGGCGAACTCGACCTTGCCGATCTCCGGCTGGCGGCGATCGGCGTCGCTGAACTCGCGGCCGCAGGACGGGCACTGCGTCTGCTCTCCCGGCCGCCAGAGGGCCCGGCAGGTCTTGCAGCGCCAGTACTCGCGGGCGGAGAGGTAGCGGGTGCGCTGGGTCTGGGCTCGCCCCTTCTCGGCGGACTCGAGGCGCTCGACCAGCTTCAGGGTGGCGTAGAGGCGCTCGCTCTTGGCCGCCTTGGCGGCGGCGCGGCGCCAGTCCAGGATCCGGAAGGTGTCGCTGGCGACACCGTTGGCCGCGGTCACCACGGGGTGGCGTGCGGTGAGGGTCAGGATCTTGGCCCCCTCGGGGTGATCGCTCACCGGCTTGAGCGAGATGACCCGCAGGGCGAGGTGGACCGGGTCCCCGCTGGGGTCGGGCTGGGGGATGCACTGAAGGGTGAGGTCGGGGAGCGCCAGCCGCACCTGCGGAGGGTCGTCGTCGCTGAACGAGACGGTGAGGTGGCCGAGCTCGGAGAGGCGCTCGGCGAAGACAGCACGAGGATCGGCCCCGGCGGTGGCACCGCCGTTGGCGAGAGTGGTGAGGACGACCATGGCGTCACTCTCATCGGGCACGATGAGGTGGAGCCGGTCGAGCGCGAGGTCCGGTGCGATCAGCGGACTGTCAACCTCGATGCGCCGCAGGATATGGCCGTACGGCGTCGGCACACGTATTCCGGGAAGCTTTGGAGGCACGCGCTCGCGGCAATGACGCGGCATCTGGCCGGCGACCGGCCGGGGCAGCGGCTCTCGAAAGCTCCCGCCTGCACCGACTATACCCGAACCGACGGCGGTTGCACCAGACGGTGTGATTCGTGCCAGACGCGTCGCAGGCGGGCGGGGCCCTCGCCGGCGGGCCGGGGAGGGGCCGGTTGCGACAAACTTCGACCTTGACCCCATGACCGATCACGGCGCTCCTCCCCCCGACGCCAGCGCGGTCGGGGCGACCCCCGCGCCCCGGACGGGGCCGCTCCCCCCGGGGGCCCTGCTGATCGGGATCGCGCTGGGCATCCAGGGGCTCACCACCTACGCCTTCGTGGTGATCGCCAACCACGCCCTGGAGCCCAAGGCGTACTCGGCCTTCAGCGCGCTCTGGGCGCTCACCTTCGTGGCCGCGCCCGGCCTCTTCCTCCCCCTGGAGCAGGAGGTCGGACGGGCGGCGTCGGCGAGGCGGGTGGCGGGGCTGGGCGCCGGGCCGGTGGTCCGCCGGGCCCTGCTCCTGGGCGCCGGCCTCGCCCTCGGGGTGATCGCCCTCTCGGCGGCCGGCGAGGGGGCGCTCATCGGCACCTTCTTCAACGGCGAGGGGCTCCTCCTCGTGGGCTTCCTGGTCGCGATGGCCGTGTACACCATGTACTACCTGGCCCGGGGAACCCTGGCGGGCTCGGCCCGGTTCCGGGGCTATGCGGCGGTCCTGATCGTCGAGGGTGCGGTGCGGATCATCGCCGCCCTTGTGCTCCTCAGGGCGGGGGTCACCAACGGCGGCGCCTACGGGCTGGCCATCAGCCTGCCGTGCGTCATCGGCATCGCGGTCGTGCTGCCCCGACAGCGCGGCATCGCCACCCCGGGGCCCCCGGCCCGCTGGAGCGAGCTCTCCTTCGCCCTCGGCTGGCTGCTCGCCGGGTCCCTGCTCGCCCAGGCGCTGGTGAACATCGCCCCGCTGGCGGTCAAGGCCCTCTACAGCGGCTCCGACCCCAACCTCGCCGGTCGCGTCCTCAACGGGGTGATCGTCGCCCGCCTCCCGCTCTACTTCTTCCAGGCGATCCAGGCGTCCCTGATGCCCAAGCTCTCCTCCGACGCGGCCGCCGGGCGCTGGAAGGAGTTCTGGGTCCTGCTCCGACGGATCCTGATGCTGGTCGCCGCGCTGATCGTCCTCTCGGTGGCCGGGATGGGCCTGCTCGGTCCGCCCGTGGTCCACCTCCTCTTCCACAACAGCAGCCCCCTCAGCGGGGGGGACCTCGCCCTGCTGGCCCTGGGCAGCGAGGGGATGATGGTCGCCTTTGCCCTTGCCTACGCCAGCATCGCGCTCCGCGGATACCGTGCCGCCACCGCGGGCTGGGCCGCCGGGGCGGCGGCCCTGGTGATCGCCCTGGTCGTCCTCCCCGGGGCGCTGGTCCGGGTGGAGGTCGCCTTCTGCATCGGCGTCTACGCCGCCTGCGCGGTGATGGCGGTGATGCTCCGGATGCGCTTCCTCAGCCTGCGCTCCCGGCCGCCGCTGGCCTAGCTCGATCCCGGCGCGGCGGCGGCATCGCGCCGTAGGATCGAGGTATGGGTGACCCGCAGCCGGGAGTCGACCTCTCCGGCATCCATCGCGAGCTGGATGCCCTCAAGTCGCAGCTCTGCCGCTGCGATCACCAGGGCACCTGCCTGAGCTGCCGCGGCTTCGAGGTGGTCCGCCAGCAGGCCCAGGCGGTGGCGGCGGCGGCCTCCCAGCCGGTGCTGATGCAGGTCGCCCAGGAGGCGGCGATGCGCGACCTCTTCTCCCAGCTCGGCGGCCTCCAGGAGAAGCTGACCGAGGACCCCCAGCTCTCCGACCTCCTCTCCCGCTTCGCGGAGCGCGTCCAGGAGGACCTCGGCGGCCCGGAGGAGCTGGAGAAGCTGCTGCGCAGCATGGGGCTCGCCGGGCCCCAGGGCCCGCCCGACGCAGGGCCGGGCCACATCCCCTTCGACGACCGCCCCTCCCCCTCGGGCGACCAGCCGAGCCCTCCGGACGACGGCATGTGGCCCCGCCGCAGCGGAGGCGGCACACCCGGCTGACCCCCCGCCGGCGGCGGGCGCGGGGGTCGAAGCCCGGCCGCCCCCCGCCCCTCTCGGGGAGCCGCCCCCTACTGGTCCGCCCCCCGCTCCTGCCCGCCCCTCGCGGTCGTCACCCGGACCTCGGGGGGCAGCCCGGGCGCGGTGCTCAGGAACGTCCCCCGCACCGGTGCGGCGTCGCCGTAGTCCCGGCCGACGGCGACCGCGATGTGCTGCGGGCCGGCCGCGCTGCCGGCGGTGGGGTCGTAGCCGGTCCAGGCGCCGTCGCCACCGCAGACCTCGACCCAGGCGTGGCTCTCCCCCGCTCCGCCCTCGACCTCGGGCACCAGGTAGCCGCTCACGTACCGCGCCGGCCAACCCAGCTCGCGGGCGATCGCCAGCATCACGTGGGCGAAGTCCTGGCAGACCCCGGCGCGCAGCGAGAGCACGTCCTCGAGCGGGGTGGCGACGCTGGTCGTCCCCGCCCGGTAGGTGAGGACCTCCCGCAGGCGCTGGTTGGCCTCGATGAGGGCCGCCGCGGGGTGGGCCGGGAGATCGAGCTCCCGGATCAGCGCCGCGGTCGCCCCCAGCCTCGGCACGCGGGGGCTCGGCAGCGCGAACTCGAGGGCGGGGTCGCAGGCCAGCGCGGTCGGGTCCCAGGCCGCGGGAGCCTCCCCCTCGCCGTGCCCGTCCTCCTCCGCCTCCACCAGGCTGTGGGCGGTGATGGCCAGCTCCAGGTGCTCGGCCTCCACCGACACCAGCCAGACGGTGTTGTCGAAGTAGTCGCGCTCGGAGTCGATCTCGGCGTCGGGGCTGACCTCGAGGTGGAAGGCCACCAGCCGGTGGCCGGCGCCGTCGCGGGGCTGCAGCCGCACCTCGTTGCGGCTCCGGCGCGCGGGCACCGGGTAGCGCTGCACCGTGCTGTGGGTGAGCGAGATCACGGCCACGGGTCGGCTCCCTCGATCCAGGTGTCCTTGACCCCGCCCCCGGCCGAGGAGTTGACCAGCCAGCAGTCGGCGGTCGGCGCCACCCGGGTGAGCCCGCCGGGCATGACCCAGGGGTCGTCGCCGTGGATGACGAAGGCCCGCAGGTCGGCGCGGCGCATGGTGGTGGTCCCGTCCGGGCGCAGGCAGGGCAGCGTCTCCACCTCCAGCGCCGGCTGGGCCACGTAACCGCCCGGGTTGGCCCGAACCGCGCGGCGGATGGCGTCCAGCTCCGCGGCGCTCGCGGCGGGCCCGAAGACGATCCCCTTGCCGCCGCTCTCCCCGACCGGCTTGAAGACCAGCTCGTCGACCCGCTCCAGCGCCGCGCTCCGGTGGTCCGGACGCCCGAGGCTCAGGGTGGGGGGCTGCTGGAGGAGCGGATCTTCGCCGAGGTAGTACCGGATCATGGCCGGGACGTGGGCGAAGACCGCCTTGTTGTCGGCGGCGCCGCACGTCGGCGCGTTGACCAGCGCCACCGCGCCGTTGCGCCACGCGGTGAGCAGGAAGGCGATGCCGATCACGGTCTCCGGATTGGCGACCGGGTCGAGGAACTCGGGGGAGAAACGGTGGTAGACGGCGGAGACACGGCGCGGCGTGCCCTCCTCCATCCACCAGCAGCCGCGGTGGCTGGCGATCAGCTGGTCGCCCGTGACCAGGGGCATGCGGAGCAGCCGGGCCAGCTCCCGGTGCTCGTAGTAGGCGGCGTTGGCCGGTCCCGGGGTGAGCAGCACCGGCGTCCCCTCCTCGACCCCTCGACGAGCCATCTCCGCGGCGAGACGGCGCGGGTAGTCCGCCACGGAGGAGGGCCGGGCGGACGCCATCTCGTCGGGCAGCAGTTCCACCGACGCGCGCCGCGCGGCCAGCGAGTAGGCGACGCCGGAGGGCACCCGGAGGTTGTCCTCCAGCACCAGCCAGCGCCCCGAGACCCGCACCAGATCGATGCCGGCGACGCAGACCTGCGCTCCGCTGCGCGCCGCGGGGCCGGCGGCGGCCCGCAGCAGCGAAGGGCTGCCGGCCACCAGCTCGCGGGGCACGAAGCCCTCGGCGAGGATCCTCTGCTCGGCGTAGATGTCGCGGACGAAGCAGTCCAGGGCCACCACCCGCTGGCGCAGCCCGCGAGCCAGCACCTCCCATTCGGCACGTGGAACCCGCCGGGGCAGCGGGTCGAAGGGGATGGGCCGCTGCACCAGCTCCCCATCGTCGACCACCCCGAAGTCGACCGCCTGGTCGGCGAACCACCTCGCCGCTCGCCGGGCCAGCCCGGCGGCGTCGGCGATCGATCGGGTTCGCGGGGGGACGCTGACGGGCGCGGCGACTGCCATGCACCCAGTCTCGTGGTGTGGCGTCTCCCGCGACATGGACGGCGGCGCCAAAGCGGGCGCCCGCCGGCTTGTGCTCCCGGTCCGTGCGGCGAGGGGGCACCGAGCCGACGCCGGCGCGGATAAGCTAGCCGCGATGGGCCTCGCGGTTCCCGACGTCCCGGAGACGGCCCCGGCGTGGCGCATCGAGCAGGCCGACTGCCTGGACTTCCTGGGCGGCCTCGAGGACTGCTCGATCGACTGCATCGTGACCGATCCCGCCTACTCCGGGATGAACCAGCACATGCGCTTCGGCCACGGGCGGATCGTGGGACGCTACTCCGAGCCCGGGAACGCGCGCTGGTTCCAGGAGTT
Source organism: uncultured Chloroflexia bacterium (assembly GCA_963803165.1). GTDB lineage: Bacteria > Chloroflexota > Dormibacteria > Aeolococcales > Aeolococcaceae > Changshengia. The sequence continues at coordinate 280,162 of CAWDLK010000001.1, forward strand.
CCACGACGATCCCGTGACCTACTCGCGCTTCCTCGACGAGTGCCATCGGGTGCTGCGGCCCGATCGCCACATCTACGTCATGTTCGACTCCTTCTCCCTGCTCACCCTGGGGGCCCTGATGCGCGAGCGCTTCCAGGTCAAGGGCGTCATCGTCTGGGACAAGGTCAACATCGGCATGGGCCACTACTTCCGGCGCCGCCATGAGCTGGTGGTCTTCGCCTGCAAGGGACGCCGCCGTCTCGCCCGGCGTGACCTCGCCGACGTCTGGTCGATCCCCCGCATCCACCGGGGCGCCTACCCGACCCAGAAGCCGGTGGAGCTGTTCGCCCGGATGCTGATGGGCAGTGTGGAGCCGGGCATGGTGGTGTGCGACCCCTTCACCGGCAGCGGCAGCGCGGGGGTGGCGTCGCTGGCGGCGGGATGCGCCTTCGTCGGGGCCGACGTCAGCTCGACCGCGGCGGCCCTGGCGAGGGGGCGCTGCGCGGCCTACGCCAGCACCGGACGGGACCCGCTGGAGGGTTGATCAGCCCACCACCCGGACGGCCCCGCCTCGGGTGGCTCACGCGGCTGTCGTGCACCGTGGGGGAGGTCCGAGGAACGTGGCCTTAGGGCCGGTGGACCCCCGGGGCGAGGCCTTTGTACCCCGAGCCGTGGAATCAGCGTAGTCTGGGTCACGGTCAGGTGGCGCCAGCCGGGGGGGCGGGACCAGGGCGCCGGACCCACGAGACACATCCTCGGCCGGCGAAGCACGCGACCGTCGATCCGGAAATCGGGCCGATCATCCCGATCAACTCTCCTACAGGGGGCACGTCGTGTCTTTCCACTCTCACACCCTTCGGCGCCCGGGCGCCGAGATGATCGCTCTCCTGAGCGTGGCACTCCTCGCCGGATGCGGGGCATCGGGCACCTCTGCGCCCTCGACCAGTCCACCCGGCACACCCGCGGGCACGTCCGCCCCCGGGAGCGGCACCGCGACGCCAACTCCCGCCGCCGCGGTCCTGACGACCTGTGTCACCTCGGCGGAGATCGCCACGCTGACCGGCACCACCTTCCCGGCACCCCAGCAGTCCAGCTCCACGGGCTACCTCCTCTGCAACTACAACGACCCCACCAGCGGAGCGACCCTGGTGATCGAGGTCGAGTCGGCGCCGGGAACGTCGGACAGCGCGTTGCAGATCGCCGCGAGCGCCGGTGCGTCAGCCTTCAACGTGACCGCGACCTCGGTCTCCGGCCTCGGTGACGCCGCCTACATCTTCACCGGCGACGACGCCAGCACCAATGCCAGCGGCGTGGCCACGACCGGACTGGAGGTCCTCGACGGCTCGGAGCTCGTGGACGTCACCGCGGAGCTCACCCCCGCTGCGGTCGAGTCAGTGGCCTCGTACGTTCTCGCCCAGTAGCAGGACGTCCTCGCCCGTGGGGTGGACACAGGGGCGGGCCCGGTGACTCGCCGGGCCCGCCCAGAGAGGGGGCGTGCGGGGGACGCGGCTCCCACGCACGCCCAAGGAGCATGGTTCAGGTCGCCCCGGCCACGGCCGGCGCCGGCAGGTGCGGCGCTCCGGGGTAGGGCTCCAGGTCCACGGACACCTCGCCGTGGATCAGCTGGTCGCCGACCTCCAGGTGCGCGTCAGGCGCGCGGAGGGGCACCACCAGGCCGATCAGCTTGACGATGATGAAGGTGGCGACGACGTCGTAGCCGATGATGAAGAGCAGCGCGTAGAACTGGACCAGGAGCTGGTGCGGGTTGCCGTACCAGAGCCCGGTGATGGCCGAGTTCGGGTGGTAGTACTCGATCATGTTGGGGTCGGCCATGATCCCGGTGAAGAGGCCGCCCAGGGCCCCGGCCACACCGTGGGTGTGGATCACCCCCAGGGTGTCGTCCACCCGGCGGAAGAGCCCGAAGCGGGGGGCGAGGTTGATCGTCACCCAGGGCAGGGTCCCGGCCAGCACCCCCAGCACGAGCGCCGCGTAGCCGTCGATGAAACCGGCCGCCGGGGTGATCGCCACCAGCCCCGCCACCATGCCGTTGATGGACCCGGCGACGCTCACCTTCCGGAAGCGGATGGCGTCCCACATCACCCAGGTCAGCAGCGCCGTCGCCGTGCAGAGGTGGGTGTTGAGGACGGCGGCCGCCGCGTCGGCGTTGGCGAAGTAGGGGTCACCGCCGTTGAAGCCGCTCCAGCCCAGCCAGAGCAGCCCGCCCCCGGCCACCGCCATGATCAGGTTGCTCGGCGAGGTGTGCTGCCGGTCGCGCAGCAGCCGCGGCCCGATCACCGCCGCCGCGGTGAAACCCGAGACCGCCGCGGCCACGTGGATCACGTAGCCTCCCGAGAAGTCCACCGCCCCCATCTGGGAGAGCCAGCCCCCGCCCCAGAGGCTGAAGGCGCCCACCGAGTACACCAGGGTGATCCAGAGCGGGACCAGCAGGGCCCAGGCCTTGAAGCTGATCCGGCCCAGCAGGGAGCCCCCCAGGATGATCACGGTGATGGCCGCGAAGACGAACTGGAAGTAGACCATCGTGCTGAGCGGGAACCGGAGCGGCGGCAACAGCCCGTTGAGCAGGGGGATCTGGGCCTGCTGCTCCAGGCTGTTGGCGCTCAGCACCGTCGCCGGCTTGCCGACCACGTTGAGGATGCCGGGGTGCCCGAAGCTCATGTTGTACGCGAACAGCGTCCAGACGATCAGCGTCATGGAGAACGCGTAGAGGACCATCATCGCCGAGTTGACGGCCCACTTCCGCTTCATGATCCCCGCGTAGAGGATCGCCAGCCCCGGGACGCTCATGATCCCGACCAGGGTCGCGGCGGTGATCTGCCACGCGTTGTCCCCGGAGTTCAGCCAGCTTGGATCCGGGACGAGCTGTGCCAGCAGCATGCGATGAGGACCTCCCGTGCCGTCCGGTCCGGACGCTCGACTGATCTCGTCGAGGCTACGGGGACGCCTGCAGGATCCGACATGTACGCGGAGCACAAGCGCCGGGGCGCGCCGGTTGTGCGAGCCCGGTGCCGTCCGCCCGAGGCCCCGCCTGACGGCGGCCGTGGCACCCGGGATGGGCGGGGATAGACTCGGGGCGATGGCCGAGGGCGAGCTGGCCCGTCTCCTGGAGCGGATCGACCGGCTCGAGGAGCGCGAGCGCTTCGGAGAGGCGTTGGTGGTGGCGCGTCGTGCCTGCGCCCTCGACCCCCGTGATCCCGCCGGCTGGGAGGCGCGGGGCGAGCTGGCGCTTCGCAGCGGCGAGCTGGAGGAGTCGGCGGAGGCCCTGCACCGGCTGACCTGGCTCGAGCCCGGCTCCGCCGACGCCTGGTTCGCGCTCGGGGAGGCACTCCAGTGGATCGGCGGGGACGGCGCCGAACCCTGTTTCCGGCAGGCGGCCCGGCTCGACCCCGGGCGCTACGTGGTGCCCTTCCGCATCAGCGAGGCCGAGTTCGAGGCCGTCACGGGGGCGGTGCTCCCCTCGCTGCCGGATCGGGTGATCGACTTCCTCGAGGAGACCGGCACCGGGGTCACCGCGCCGCGGCTCCCCGCCCTGGCGAGGGTGGTCGACGCGCACCTCGACCCCCACGCGCTCGGTTACTGGCTGGGCAACGTGTACGGCGTCGCCGGCGTCTGGGGCCAGGACGACCCGGCGGCGATCGAGATCTACCAGCTCAACATCGAGAACTGGTGCCCCGACCGGGCAACGCTCTCGGACGAGATCCGCCGCACCGTCCTCCACGAGGTGGGGCACGCGGTGGGGATGGACCATGCCGAGCTCCACGCCGATGGCTACTGAGGAGGTGGGGTGAGCGGCCAGCGGGAGATGGACGCGGGCGCCGCCGAGGCGGCGCTCCGCCACAACGTGCGGCCCCTCACGGCGGGGCTGCCGGGGTCGCTCGGCCGCGCTCTGGCGGCGCTGGGCGCGGATCCGGCACCGGCCGGCTCGGACGGCCCCGGGGTGGTGGAGGCGGTCGCGGTCGAGGGGCTCGACCCGGAGCTGGTGCGAGCCTTGAGCGAGGAGGTCGCGGCGGAGGGGGGCCGGGTGGTGGTAGGCACCGGCCTCACCGCGGCCGTGCTGATCGGTCCCCCCGGGGGGCTGGCGGCGGCCGCCTCGCGTCTCGACGGTCAGGGCCGTCCCGCCCGGGATCTCGGCGGCGCCCTCGCCTCCGCGCTCGCGAGCCGCCGGAGCAGGCCGCCGTGGCGGTGCGGTGACCGCTCCCTCGGGTCGGCGACCTCCACCCTGATCATGGGGGTGGTCAACGCGACCCCGGACTCCTTCTCAGGGGACGGTCTCGCCGGGGATGTCGGCGCGGCAGTCGCCCTCGGTGAGCGCCTCGTGGCCGAGGGCGCCGACCTGATCGACGTCGGGGGCGAGTCGACGCGGCCCGGGTCCGCGGCCGTGGACGCCGCCGCCGAGATGCGCCGGGTGCTGCCCGTCGTGGAGGGCCTGGTGGCGAGGCTCGCCGTGCCGGTCTCCGTCGACACCCGCAAGGCCGAGGTGGCGCGCGCGGCCGTGGCGGCCGGCGCCACCGTCATCAACGACATCTGGGGGCTGCGCGGCGACCCGGAGATGGCCGAGGTGGTCGCCGGCCATCCCGGCGTCGCCCTGGTCGCGATGCACAACCACCGCGGGGGCGCCTACTCGGACCTGGTCGCCGACGTCGCCCGCGCCCTGCGCGAGTCGCTGGCCATCGCGGCCCGCCACGGCATCGCCTCCGATCGAGTGGTGGTGGACCCCGGATTCGGGTTCGGGAAGACCCCGGCCCAGAACCTCGAGCTGATCCAGCGGCTGGGCGAGCTGGGCGGGATCGACCGGCCGCTGCTGGTCGGCCCGTCGCGCAAGTCGACGATCGGGCTGCTCCTCGGCGGAGCCCCTCCCGAGCTGCGCGTCGAGGGCACCCTCGCCCTCTGCGTCATCGCGGTCGCCGCGGGCGCGGAGATCGTGCGCGTCCACGACGTCGCCGCGGTCCGGCGCGGCCTCCGGGTGGCGGACGCGGTGCTCCGGGAGATCCCCGCAGCGGTGCGCGCGGCGCCCGCCCCAGGCCCCACCGGTTGAGCGCGGAGGGCCCCGTCTCGGAGTGGGCCTGGATCGCCCTCGGATCCAACGTCGGCCACCGCGGGCTGGCCCTGGGCTGCCTCCGGAGAGCGCTGAGCTCGGCGGGCCTCGTCCTCGAGGGCACCTCGGCGGAGGTCCTCACCCTCCCCGCGGGGGTCACCGCGCAGGGCGACTTCCACAACCAGGTGCTGCTGGCCCGCAGCCCCGCCCCCTGGACGGCCCGGCGCTGGCTCGACGTCTGCCTCGAGGCGGAGGCGCTCTGCGGCCGGCGCCCGACCTACCGCTGGGGGCCGCGGCGCGCCGACGCGGACGTGGTCCTGCTCGGCCGCCGCGGGGAGGTCGCCAGCGGAGGGGACCCGGCGGTCCCGCACCCGGCGCTGCCTCAGCGCCCCTTCTGGCACCGCCTCATCGCGGAGATCGATCCGGAGGTCGCGGCGTCACTGGGACCGCAGCCACCGGCCCGATGACGGGTCAGATGGGCAGCCGGTCGGCGAGCTGCGGCACCGCGCGGAGCGCGTTCAGGACCTGACGGGCGATGCCCTCGAAGTCGGGCGCCCTCTCGAAGTCGAGCAGCCACGAGTGCTCGGCGGTGAACTTCTCGACCAGGGTGGTCGCCCCCAGCGAGGCGATCCCGACGTGCACCGAGGGCCGGTCCTCGTCGCCGAAGACCTTGGCCAGCAGCTCCTGGACGGTCTCGACCCAGGAGGCCACCTCGGCCACCTCGTGCAGCTCGTAGCCGCCGTCACCGAGGATGAACTCCGCCTCCAGCTCGACGAACGGCTGGGGAGGGAGCTGGTGGTGCGGACAGTCCTCGGCATCGTCGTCGTCGTGGTACAGGTCGCAGTCCGCTCCTGCGCCGTACGCGGCGACGTAGGTGAGCAGGGCATCCCAGACGAAGCTGAGGTGGACGTGGTAGCGCGATGGCGGCTCGCCCGAGGAGAGGCGCACGGTGCACTCGAAGCGGCGCTCGCCGACCGAGGGCTCGAGGTGGTGCCGCACATCCTCGATGAAGAGCCCCGCCTGGTCGAGCGCCTCGATCAGGTCGGCGGACAGCTCCTCGTAGGAGGGGAAGGCGGGCCGCTCCTGGCCGGGCTGCTCCACCGGCTCCGAGGCGGGAGGGTCAGCCAACCCGCGCCTCTCGGGGGACGGTCCTGGGAGGTGTGCCCACGGCGCCAGTCTAGACGGTTTGCGCCGACCCCCTCTCGGCGAAGCGCATCGCTCGCGCCGCTCGCGCCCCCTGGGAATACGGGGGCGCATCGGCCGCGGGGTTGTTACTATACGGCCGAACTCAGCTTTTCAGTCCGCCCTTGCGGCAGATCCATCCCGACACGGAGAAGGGCCTGTGCAAACTCAGGGCTTGCTGCAGGAATCGAGCCTGGCATCCCTGCTCCAGACCATGCAGACGGAGCGCGCCACCGGCGCACTCGCCCTCCAGAGCCAGAACGAGACAGCCTCGCTCTTCTTCCTCTTCGGGCACCTCTTCCACGCCGCGGGGGCGGCGGGCCAGGGGGAGGACGTCGTCCTCGACGCCCTGACCTGGCGTGACGGCAGCTTCCACTTCGACCCCCGGGCCAAGCTCCCGCCCGAGGAGACCATCAAGGCCTCGCCGACGGAGCTGATCGCCGAGGCCGAGCGCCGTGGCCCGACGCCCGCGCAGCAGGGCGGCCCCGACCAGGGCGGCTGGGGGGGCGTGGGCGCCTACGACGACGCCACCGCCTACGCGCAACCCGGCTACCCGCAACCCGGCTATGCACAGCCCGGCTACGCGCAACCCGGCTACGAGGAGGCGGGGGGTGCCTACGCCGAGACCGGCTGGGCGTCTCCCGCCGAGCCGGAGCCGGCGGGCGGCGAGGAGCAGGCCGGTGGATACGGGCCGTGGGGCTCCCCAGCCGTCGAGACGCCCGCACCGGCGCCCGTCTACCAGCTGCCCTCCCAGTACCAGCAGGTGGAGCCGAGGCCGGCAGCCGCGCCGGTGCCCTACCGCCCCGAGCCGCCGGCACCGCCGGCCAGGGCGGCGTACCGCCCCGAGCCCCCTCCCGCCCCGGCGCCGATCCCCACCCCCGTGCCACTCCCCGCCCCGGCCCCGCTCCCCGCTCCGGCGCCGCTCCCCGCCCCCGCGGCGGTGCTGGGGGCCCCCGCGGCCGAGCCCGTCGACGTCCTCTATCCTCTGCCTGCCGGGCGGCCCCAGTACGAGGGTCTGAAGAGCGCCTTCGTCGACTTCCCCAAGCTGCTGCGCACCCTCCGGGGCGACCAGCACACCGGCTACGTCCGGCTCACCGCGCCCGAGTTCTCCGGGGTGCTCCTCTATCACCAGGGGCACCTCCTCGACGCGCGGTCCACCAGCGCGGCGGCACGGATCGGTGAGCCCGCCTTCCAGGCGATGCGCCGCAGCATGGAGGCCGGCACGGGCAGCCTCGACGTCATCGACCTGGCCGCGGAGACCGTCGAGGCCGTCGCCCAGCTGCTCACCGCGCCGCTCCTCTACACCGGGTTGCTGGGCCGCTTCGTCGACTTCGACGCGCTGCTCGCCTACCTCGCCGAGGAGGGGGTGGAGGGCGCGGTGCTGGTGGTGGGGGGTTCGGACATCGGCGTCATCCTGCTCAGCCGCGGACGCGTCCTCGGCGCCTACACACAGGGCAACCCCGCACTCAGCACGGCGACCACCGCGGTGGGCAAGATCGCAGCGGACAAGACGGCACGGATCGAGGTCAAGAGCGGCGCCGGCGTCCTGTCGGCGATCGACGTGGAGAGCGCCCTCTCCCGCAACTATTGAGCGCGCGCCGCCCCGCGTTCCGGCTGCGCGCGCTGCTCCTGGCCGTCGTCGTCCTCTCGCCGTCGATGGTGCTCACCGGCTGCTTCAGCTCCCCGCCCCAGATCGTCCAGCTCAACCCCCCGGCCGGTTCCACCCAGCTCGACGCGGACGCCACCGTGGAGGTCGTCTTCGACCAGCCCGTCACCCACCGGAGCGTGGCCGCCAACCTGCGCGTCAGCCAGACCGTGAGGACGACCCTGGGTCTGACCGGCTGCGACCTGACCGCCGCCTTCACGGCCCGGCCCGGCGCGCCCTGCTGGGTCAGCTGGCTGACCGGCGAGCCCGGCTTCGTCCTTCACCACCCCGGCGCTCTCTTCGCCCCCGACACGGAGTACGCCTTCACCCTGGCCGCGGGGGTCACCTCGGTGAACGGCCAGGTCAACTCCCTGGATCACGTCTGGGACCTGACCAGCGCGGCGGCCCCGGTGCTCAACTCCACCGCGCCGGGCAACGGCGCCGCCGTTCCCCAGGACACGCCCATCGTGCTCTCGTTCTCCCGGGCCATGTCGACGTCGGCGGTCGCCGCTGCGGTCTCGCTCTCACCGGCCGTGGCCGGGCTCCAGGTGGTGCGCAACACGCTCGACCTCGGCCAGTTCGAGGTCATCCCGCGCAGCCCGCTGGAGCCGGCGACCACCTACACCCTGACCGTGAGCCGCCGGGCCACGGATGCCTTCGGAGAGCCGCTCGCCGCCCCCGTGAGCATCAGCTTCCACACCACCGCGCTCTCGACGGCCGGGCATCTCCTGGTGCTGGCCGGCCCGGGTGTCGGAGACGCCACCGAGGTGGTGCTCGCCCAGCTCAGCGCCCCGGCCAGCGGCCTCCCCGTCCCCGCCCAGATCCTCTACTCGGCCCCGACCTGCACCGATCCCGAGGGCTGCGGCGAGGTGGGGACGGGTCAGCCCACCGCCACCATCGAGGCCGCGGCCATGGCCCCCGGGGGGCGCTGGCTGGCCGTGGTGCAGACCGATGTCACCCGGCTGGGCGCCCCGCCCGTGCTCCGCATCATCGACGTCGAGACCGGCGAGGACCAACTGGACCTTACCGGGGCCACCTGGCCGGCCTGGTCCCCCGATGGCTCGACGCTCGCCTTCGTCGCCGCCGGGTCCTCGGTCCAGCTCTGGAAGCCGGCGAGCGAGACCCTCTCGGCGCTCCCCTCCGGCCCGGCCCCGAACGGGCGTCCGATCTGGACTGCGGACGGCGACGCCCTGGCGATCCCGGTCGCAGCCACCGCCACCAGCCCCGCCCATGTCGACCTGGCCGTGCCCGCGATCAACGCGCGGTACAAGCTGCCGGGGATCACCGGTGACGCCGGCTCGCTGGTCGCGGCCCCGCAGGGCGAGGAGCTGGCGCTCGAGGTGACCGCTCCCGGCACGTCCACGCCAGTCACCTGGGTGGTCGACCCGGCGAGCGGCAGCTCCGCGACCCGAGTGGGCGCCGGCCTGCTGCCGGTCGGGTTCACCGACGACGCCACCCTGGTGGTGGCCCTGGCCGCCGCACCCGGCTCTCCCCAGCTGGGTGCCTACGACATCGCCACGGGGGAGCTGTCCACCATCGCCACCCCGGTGGGGAGCGTGGACCCCCTCAGCGCCACCGTGGCCCCCGGCGGCCGCCAGGTCGCCTACATCACCAGGACGGCGGCCGGCGTCGACGACGCGGTGATCGCCAACGCCGACGGCTCCGGGCCCCTCCTGGTCAGCTCGCTCGCGACCGGCCTCCAGGCTCTCTCGGTCGCCTTCGGCGGCTGACCGGCCCGGATGCCCCTCGCCGACCGCCCGCTTCGCTAGGCTCAGGGGCCGTGTCTCGCTCTCTCCTCTTCCTGATCGCGGACACCGGGGGCGGCCACCGGGCCGCGGCCACCGCGGTGAGCCATTACCTGGAGCGCACCCACCCGGGGGAGTTCGCGGTGGAGATCGTCGACCCCTTCGCCACCGCCTCGCCGCGGCTGCTGGGGAGCACCGCCTCCCTCTACGGTCCCCTGATCCAGCACGCGCCCTGGTTCTGGGGCGGCCTCTTCCACGTCACCAACTCGCGGGCCATGGTGCGTGCCGCCGAGGTCGTCCTGCGCAGCGTCGACCCCGCCATCGAGCGGTTGATGACGGCGCTCGAGCCGGCGGCCGTGGTCTCCTTCCACCCCCTGCTCAACCGTGCCGCGGTCCGCGCCCGCCGCCACCTCGGCCTGCGGATGCCGCTGGTCACCGCCATCACCGACCTGGTGGACGTGCACACCTTCTGGGCGTCGCCGGACGTCGACCTGGTGATCGTCCCCTCCCCGGGCGGCCTGGACCGCTGCCGGCGCAACCGGGTCCCCGCCGACCGCCTGGTCCAGGTGGGGCTGCCCGTGGATGCCGGCTTCACCGACAAGTCCTCCGATCCGGAGTCCCGCCGCGCCCGCCGGATCCAGCTGGGCCTGGACCCCGATCGCTTCACCGTCCTGGTGTGCAGCGGCGCCGACGGCTCGGGCGACCTCGTACGGCGCGCCCGGGTGCTGGCGAGGAGCGGCCTGGACATCTCGCTGGTGGTCATCTGCGGGCGCAATCAGCGGGCCCGCGACAGCCTCGCCGGGCTCCGCGATCGCTGGGAGCGCCCGGTCACGGTGCACGGGTTCGTGACAAACATGTCCGAATGGATGACGGCCTCCGACATCGTGGTCACCAAGGCCGGTCCGGGGACGATCGCCGAGGCCCTCTGCGCCGGCCTCCCGCTGCTGATCACCTGGTACCTCCCCGGGCAGGAGCGGGGCAACATGGAGTGGCTGATCGACACGGGAGCGGGGCGCTACGTGCCCGGTGATGCGGAGCTCGTCGACGAGGTGGCCGAGCTGGCCGAGCCGGGGTCCGCCTCCCTGCTGTCGATGCGCGCGGCGGTCGCCCAGCTGGCCCGTCCGGAGGCCGCCGCGGAGGTCGCCGAGCTGGTGCGCTCCGTGGCGCTGAGGCTGTCGTGAGCCCGGGCGCCCCCTCACCGGCGCCGCCCGGCGCCGGGCTGTCCAGCCTGCGCCTCTTCAACTTCCGCAACTACGAGGAGCTGAGCCTCGACCTGGGACCCGGTCTCAACTTCTTCGTGGGCGAGAACGCCCAGGGCAAGACCAACCTCCTCGAGGCGGTCGCCACCCTCCTGCTCACCCGGTCGCCCCGTGCCGGCACCGCGGCGGAGCTGCTCCGCTGGGGGGCGGACGAGGCCGCCGTCGACGCCGTGATGGTGCGCGCGACGCTCGCCGAGTCGCTGACGCTGCGCCTCCGCCGCATCCACGACGCCGAGCTCGACGGCGAGCTCGAGGCCCGACCCCGGATCTCGCGGGTGACCTCCCGCGACGGCCACCCCATCTCCCCCCGCGACCTCCTCGGTCGCTGGCCGGTGGTGCTCTTCTGGCCCGACGACCTGCAGCTCGTGAAGTCCGGACCCGAGGCGCGCCGCCGCCTGCTCGACGTGCTGGTGTCGCAGCTCGACCGCGCCGCCGCGGACGAGCTGGTCCGCTACCGGCGCGTGCTGGAGCAGCGCAACTCCCTGCTCCGGCGGCTGCACGCCGAGGGAGGCCCCCCCGCCGACCACCTGCGGCCGTTCGACGATGCCCTGGTGCTGCACGGCGCCGGCGTCCAGCTGGCCCGGGCCGGGCTGGTCCGCGAGCTGGCGCCCCTGGCGGCGTCCGCGCACGCCGAGATCAGCGACTCCGCCGAGTCGCTGGAGCTCCGCTACCTGCCGCAGTCGGGCCAGCCGAGCGAGGATCGGGAGATCCTGGTGGCCGCGCTGCGCCGGGCGCTGGGGCGCGCCCACGCGGAGGAGCTGGCCCGCGGGACGACGGTGGTGGGCCCCCACCGCGACGATCTCGAGTTCCTCCTCAACGGCCGGCCGGCGCGATCCACCGCCTCTCAGGGACAGCAACGGAGCACGGTCCTCGCCACCAAGATCGCGGAGGTCCGGCTCGTCTCCGCCCGCTCCGAGCGCATGCCCCTGCTCCTCCTCGACGACGTGCTCAGCGAGCTCGACCCCTCCCGCCGGGAGCGCCTCCTCGGCGCAGTGTCCGGTCGAGGGGACTCGCCCCAGACGCTGGTGACCAGCAGCGAGGAGACGGCGGTCGGAGCCCATCCGGCGCGGCGCTTCCTGGTGCAGCGCGGCAGCGTGGTGGCACGATGAGCGCCCGCGAGGATCCCCCGCGCCGTCCGGAGGCGGAGCCCGGGCCGCTTCACATCGCCGACGTGCTGGGGCCCGCGCTCCGCCGCCTCGGGGTGCAGCGGGAGGTGCGTGAGGTGCAGCTCCGCGAGGCCTTCGCCGAGGTGGTCGGCCCCGCGGTGGCGCCGCTCTGTGCCGCGCTCTCCCTGCAGCGGGGAACGGTGCTGGTCGCCACCCGCAGCGGCGCTCTGGCTCAGCAGCTGCAGCTGGAGATGCCGGCCATCGTGCGCGCCCTCAACTCCCGCCTCGGGGTGGAGGAGGTCAAGAGGCTCCGCTTCACCGCGATGAGCTGAGCGTCAGGGGACGCGCACCGGCATGATGACGCAGAGGTAGTCGTCGCGGCCCTGAGCGCGCACCACCGCGGGCTGCAGGGGTCCGTTGAGGGACAGCTCCACGTCGTCGCCGTCGATCGCCTGCAGGGCGTCGAGGAGGTAGCGCGCGTTGAAGGCGACCTGCACCTCCTCACCGTCCACCTTGGCGGGGAGCGGGGCATCGTGGTCGCCCACCTCGGCCGCCTGGGCCAGCAGCTCGAGCTCCCCCTGGCCGGCGCGCAGGCGCACCGGGTTGGAGGCATCGCGGGCGAGGACCGCGGCCGTCCTCGCGCTGTGCAGCAGGAGCGCGGTGGGAAGCACGACGGTGGTCGTCGAGTGGGCCGGGATGACCTGCGTGTAGTTGGGGTAGTTGCCCTCGATGAGCCGCGAGGAGATCTCCATGTCCCGGAGCGTGAAGAAGACCTGGTTGCGCGCATCGCTGAAGGCGACGCCCACCCGCGGCCGGCTGGGATTGATGGCCCGTGCCAGCTCTCCCAGGTGCCGGGCGGGGACGATGACCGTGCCACTCACCACGCCCTCGGTGAGGACCTGCGCCTCGAGGTTCTTCACCGCGAGGCGATGCCGGTCGGTGGCGACCAGGGTCAGCTTGGAGCCCTCGACGTGCAGGAGCACGCCCGTCAGCACCGGTGTCTGCTCATCCCCGGATGCGGCGACCGCCGTCTGGGTGATCGCCTGCTGCAGCGACGCCGCGTCGACCTCGAAGGCAGGCGAGGTCTCACGGGCGGGGAGCGGGGGAAACTCGACGGCGTCGATGCCGTGAAGGTTGGCCTTTTGCACCCCCGCGGTGATCCGCAGCATCTGGGTGCGCTCCTCCACCTCGAGCGTGCATGCGGTCTCGTCGAGAGATGCCACGTACTCGGCGAGAAGGCGCGCGGGGACGGTCACCCGCCCCTCCTCGTGAACGGTCGCGGGCACCAGGGCGCTGATGGTCAGGTCGAGGTTGGTCGCGGTGATGCGCAGCCCCTCGCTCTCGGTCTCCAGGAGCACGTTGCTGAGGACGGGGAGCGTGGAGCGGGGCGAGACCGCCCGCGAGACCAGCCCCAGGGAGGAACTGAGCGCGGAGGGGGCCACCGTGCACCTGAGGGCGGAGCGGGTACCGACGCCAGTGGGCCAGTTGTTCACCGGAGGGGAACTCCTTGGGTGGTGTCAGTGTAGAGATAAGAGGTGATTAATAGGGGTGGGTAAACGGGGGATAAGTCGGGGTTTCGAATACGCGGCCCTGGGGAGAAGTGGAGAGGGCCTGGGGAGGGAGATGGGGGGTACGTGGGGGTTTTCCCCAGCGGGAGGGAGGCTCGGGGGTTTGCCACACCGTCCGGGGCGGGAGTCCACAGGCCTCCTCCGCGGGGTGGGGTCGGGGGGAGGCGTGAGGCGGGGCGATGGCGAGGCCTGGGAGTTGTGGCGGGTGTGGGCTGTTGATGGCGTCAACCATGGGCGTGCAGGCGCTGGCGGAGCAGGCGGATGTCGCTCTGCAGGCGGGCGTCCTCGAGGAGGAGCTCGGTGATCTTGTCGATGGCATGGAGCGCGGTGGTGTGATCGCGGCCGCCGAAGGCGTCGCCGATGACGGGAAGCGACGAGTCCGTCTCCTCACGGATGAGGTACATGGCGACCTGGCGGGGAAAGACGATGTGCTTGTCGCGACGCTTGCTCTTCATCTCCTCGACGGTGATGCCGTAGTACTCGGCAACCGTCTCCTGGAGGAAGGGGATGCTGAGCGGCTGAGCGTCGGCCACCGGGATGATGTCACTGAGGATGCGCTGTGCCATCTCGAGGGTGATGGCGTGGCCGTTGATCGACGCGTGCGCGAGCACGCGGATGAGGGCGCCCTCGAGCTCGCGGATGTTCTTCTGGATGCGGTGCGCGATGAAGCTGCAGACCTCGTCGGGGACGAGGCGGCTGTGCGGACCCAGCTTGGTCTTGAGGATGGCGAGCCGGGTCTCGACGTCGGGGGGCTGGATGTCCGCCATCAGGCCGCCCTCGAAGCGGCTGCGGAGGCGGTCCTCGAGGGTGGGGATGTCCTTCGGGGGGCGGTCGCTGCTCACCACGATCTGCTTCTGGATCTCGTGGAGGGCGTTGAAGGTGTGGAAGAACTCCTCCTGGGTCCGATCCTTGCCGGCGAGGAACTGGATGTCGTCGATGAGGAGGACGTCAACGGTCCGATAGCGGTGCCGGAAGTCGTTGGTCTTGTTCTCCTGGATGGCCGAGATCATCTCGTTGGTGAACTTCTCGGAGGTGATGTAGGCGACCTTCGGGGGGCGGCGGTGGCCTTCGCGGACGGCATGGCCGATGGCGTGCATCAGATGCGTCTTGCCCAGGCCCACGCCTCCGTAGAGGAAGAGTGGGTTGTAGGCCTTCCCGGGGGCGTCGGCGACGGCGCGGCAGGCGGCGTGGGCGAAGCGTGACGAGTTCCCGACCACGAAGCTGGAGAAGGTGAAGTTCGGATTGAGCCGGGACTCACCGGTGAGGGCGAGGTCGGTCTCCGGGGCGAGGTCGGAATCGGTGAGCGGGGCCGGCTCGTCGCGGGGCGGGCTGGCCATCGGGTCGACCGTGACCTCCACCTCGCAGTCGTGGCCGAGGAGGCCGGAGATGACCTCCTGGATGACCGAGACGAAGCGCTCGGAGACCCAGTCACGGGCCAGCCGGGTGGGGACGCCGATGAGGAAGTGCTGGCCGTCGGTCTCCACCAGGGTGGCGGTGGCCAGCCAGGTCTCGTAGCTGGGCCGGGCCAGCTGGAAGCGCAGTTCCTCTTGGGCGGAGGTCCAGAGCTGCTGGGCTGAGCTTCGATCGGTGGCGGTCGGGATGAGGCCGTCCTCGGCCCCGATCGTCAAGCTCGCACCTCACGCCGCCCATGCGCCGAAGCCACAGCCCAACCTCCGCCTACCCGGCCAAACTTGTCCACAGGATGTGAACAGGAGTGGATAAACTTCGACGCCGCTGCCGGACGGGCCTGTCAACGTTAGCTGGGTCGACTGCGGGATACGCGTCCCGCCGGAGCAGAGGTCAGTCTAGCAACGGCGAGGTCGGTCGACAACCGGGACGAGCCGGGGTGTGGGCGTTCTGAGAAAACGTCCGTTCTAAGGGTTCTGTGGGCCGGTGCCAGACGGTGGGGTGCCGCGAATATACTGGCGGGAACACCCCGTCCGGGCGGGGCGCTCCGTGGCGTCCCCGGACGTGATTCCCGAGGCCTCACGGCAGGAGAGTTGCGATCAAGCGAACGTTTCAACCCAAGAAGGCATACCGCCGCAAGACCCACGGGTTCCGGGTCCGGATGTCGACGCCGGGGGGTCGCAACGTGCTGAAGGCGCGCCGCCTCAAGGGCCGGAAGCGCCTCACCCCGACCGGCCCGCGCTGACGGGAGGGGGCACTCTTGGTGGGCGTGGGCGCTTCGCCCGGGTGCGGGCCTGGAGGTGCGCTGGCCGGGCCGGGGCGGTGCGGGTCCAGGCGGCACCCAACGGCCACGGCGAGCTGCGGCTGGGCCTCTCGGTCCCGGGGATGGCGAGCGCGGTCGACCGCAACCGCGTCCGGCGGCGGCTGCGCGAGGCGGCCCGGGTGCTCGGCGAGCCCGGGGGCTTCGACCTGGTCGTGAGCACCGACGCCACCGCCCTGAGGGTCCCCTTCGAGCTGCTCCGCGAGCAGGTGCGGGTGGCGGCCCTGTCCGCGATGGCGCGGGCTCGGGCGGCGCGGGACCCGGGAGAGCGGGCATGACCTGGGCCAGCCTCTGGTTCATCCGCGTCTACCAGCACACCCTCGGCCCGGTGTTCGGAGCCATGAGCAGCTGCCGGTACGAGCCGACCTGCTCCCGGTACACGGCCCAGGCGATCCAGCGGTTCGGACCCCGCCGGGGATGGTGGCTGGGGATCCGCAGGATCTCGCGCTGCCACCCCTACTACCCGGGCGGCCTGGACCCCGTGCCCGAGCGGTACGCGACCTGGCGGGAGGCTCGCCGGACCCGCCGCGCGGCCCGCCTCGCCCAGCGGAGCTCGGTGTGATCGCCGCGCACCTGCTGGCCACCACCCCCCATGCGCTCGGTGCCGCCGACCTCAACCCGGTCGACTACATCGCCTTCCTGATCAGCGCCCTTCGCTATCCGGTCGGGTGGATCCTCGAGCAGCTGAGCCTCGCCTTCAACAGCGTCGGGCCGCTGCGGGCGATCGGCCCGTTCGGGCTCGCGGTGGTGGTGACCACCCTGATCATCCGCGCCCTCCTCTTCCCCATCATGGGCTGGAACCTGCGCACCCAGCGGCGCATCCAGCGCGAGCAGCGGCAGGTGGCCCCCCAGCTCAACGAGATCCGGAAGCGGTACAAGGGCCAGACCCGCAAGATCTCCGAGGAGTCGCAGAAGGTCTACGCCGAGCACGGGATCAGCCCGTTCAGCTCGATGTCGGGGTGCCTCCCCCTCCTCGTCCAGCTGCCGGTGCTCTACGGGCTGTACTGGGGGATCCGGGACGTCATCGGCATGGACGCCAAGGGGTCGTCGTCGGTGACCTTCGACATCCTGCCGCACGGTTTCGACCTCGGCTTCCTCTGGATCCACAACGTGGCCCAGACCATCGGCCAGGCGCTGGGGAGCGCCACCACCAGCGTGCAGAACGGCTGCTCCGTGACGGCGGTCCACTGCAGCACCGATTGGGCGCGGCTCTTCAGCCATCCGACCAACCTGGCCCTGCTGATCTTCCCGATCCTGACCGGACTCGCCTACTTCATCCAGTCCAAGATGACCATGCAGCCGACGCGGTCCGACATGAGCGACATGGAGCGCCAGATGGCCTCCTCGATGCGGACGGTCGTCTACTTCATGCCGCTGATGAGCGTTCTCTTCGGCTTCATCTGGCCCCAGGGCCTCACCCTCTACTGGATGACCGCGGCCCTCGTGATGGTGGGCCAGCAGTACCAGCTGATGGGCTGGGGCTCGCTCCGGGTGCCGGGCTGGCTGCCGGGCGCGGGCCGGGTGACGCCGCTCTCCTACACGAGCGGCGACTTCACGGCGGCGGCCCCCGGGCGAGGCGGTGGTGCGTCCGCGCCCATGTCGTCCAACGGGGCGAGGCGGGCCGGCCGCGGCGCTCCGGTGGCGGTGGCGCCGGCGGGCCCGGGCCGGGGACGCACCCCGTCCAGGGCTCAGAAGAAGGCACGGCGACGGCGCTGATGACGGCGCCGGCAGGAGGGTGAACGTTGACGGAAGCTGACGCCGCGGTCGTCGAGGCGGACTGGCCCAGCCTCGAGAAGAGCGGCATGACGGTGGAGGAGGCGATCGCCGCCGCGCTCGCGGAGTTCGGGGTGGGCGCCGACGACGTCGCGGTCGAGGTGCTCTCCCGACCGGCGCGGGTGCTTCCGGGCGAGAGGGTGTCGGGAGCCGCGGAGGCCCGGGTCCGGGTGTCGAGGCTGGACGAGCACACCGCCCGGGCGCGGACGACCCTGGCCGAGCTCCTGGAGCGGATGGGGATCCCGGCGCGGATCGCGACCCGCCGCGCCGCCGCCGCGGCCGGCGGCCCACCGGCGCCTCCGCTGCTCGACATCACGGGCGACGACCTGGGCCTGCTGATCGGCTGGCGGGGGGAGACCCTCCGGGCCCTCCAGACCGTCGTCAACCTGATGATGGGAGACGGCGAGCCCGGGACGGGACGCCGGGTGATCCTCGACGTGGAGCGCTATCGCGCCCGACGCGAGGAGCAGGTGCGCGAGCTGGCCCTGCGGCTTGCCAACCGGGTGAAGCGGACCGGCCAGCGCTACACGCTGGACCCGATGCACGCCTACGAGCGCCGCACCATCCACATGACCCTGGCCGACGACGAGGGCGTGCGGACCGAGAGCACCGGCAAGGAGCCGGCTCGGAGGGTGGTGATCCATGCCACCGGGCCGGCCCAGCCCGATCTTCCCGAGCTGCCGGACCGGATGGGACGCCCGCCGCAGCGAGGCGGGGGAGCACCGGACGCGAGGCGGGAGCGCCGCCCCTGGCAGCGCGGCTAGACCGTCGCGGGTGAGCGCCATCAGCGAGGCCTACGAGCTGCACCGGCTCGAGAGCGGTGCTCGGGTGATCGCCGCGCCGATGCGGGAGCGGCGGTCGGCGGCGGTCGCCTTCATGTTCGACGTCGGGTCGCGCCACGAGGAGCCGGCCAGCGCCGGGCTGAGCCACTTCATCGAGCACGTGGTCTTCAAGGGCGGCGGCGGGTTCTCCACCGCGCGGGCGATCTCCGAGGCCGTCGAGAGCGTGGGCGGGTCGATCAACGCCGCCACCGACAAGGAGGCGACGGTCTTCTACGCGAAGGTGCCCGCCGAGCACCTGGAGCTCGCCTGCCGGGTGCTGGGCGGCATGGTCTTCTCCCCCGTCCTGGACCCGGCGGAGGTGGCCAAGGAGCGCCAGGTCGTGATCGAGGAGCTCCGGATGTGCCTGGACAACCCGCAGGAGCACGTCGGGACGCTCTTCGACGAGGCGATGTACCCCGACCAGCCCCTGGGGTGGGACATCGCCGGCACCGAGGAGACGGTGGGAGGCTTCGACGGCGACGCCTGCCGGGGCCACCTCGAGCGTCACTACCGGCCCTCCCGGCTGGTGGTGAGCGTGGCCGGGGGCATCGACCCGGCTCGCGCGGTGGAGATCGTGGAGGGGTGCGTCGAAGGGCTCGGAGGGGCGGCGGGCGCCGAGCCCGCGCCCGCCGACGAGGGTCGCGGTGGGTCGCTGCGCTTCATCAGGAAGCGCACCGAGCAGGCCAACGTCATCCTGGGCGGGTACGCCTGCTCCTATGTCGACCCCCGCCGGTCGGCGGTCGACCTGCTCAACGTGGTGCTGGGAGAGGGGATGTCGAGCCGCCTCTTCCAGGAGCTGCGCGAGGAGCGGGCGCTGGCCTATGACGTGCACTCCTTCGCGGCCAAGCTGCGCGACAGCGGCTGCCTGGGCATCTACCTCGGCTGCGAGCCCCGCCGCGCCGTCGAGGCGGTGCGTGCGGCGGTGGACGAGCTGGTCCGGCTGGCCACCGACCCGGTGGGCGACGAGGAGCTGCGCCGGGCCAAGGAGTACGCCAAGGGGCGCCTGCTGCTCCACCTGGAGGGCACCGGGGCGATGAGCAGCTTCCTCGGCCAGCAGGAGCTGCTGACCGGTGAGGTGCTGGTCGCCGCGGAGGTGATCGCGGCCCTCGAGGCCGTCACCGCGGAGGAGATGCGGGCGATGGCCGAGGGGATCTGCGCGCGGGGGCTGCGCGCGGCCGTGATCGGTCCCTTCTCCAAGCCGGAGCGATTCGAGGCCGCCCTGGCCCGGGCGTCGTGAGCGGGCGCGCGCGGGGGGCCCGAGGGCCCGGTCACCGTCGGAATGGGTGCATGGTGAGGTACGAGGAACTCATGACCGTGGAACGCACGCTCGTCCTGGTGAAGCCCGACGGGGTCCAGCGGGGTCTGGTCGGCGAGGTGGTGACCCGTCTGGAGCGCCGCGGGCTGCACCTCGTCGGCCTCAAGCTGCTGCGGATCGACGAGGGGCTGGCGTCCCGTCATTACGCCGAGCACGTCGGCAAGCCCTTCTACCCCGGCCTGGTCCGGTTCATCACCTCGGCGCCGGTGGTGGCGATGGTGTGGGAGGGCCCGGGTGCGGTGGCGCTGATCCGCTCCACGATGGGCGCCACCGACCCGGCGAGGTCGGCGCCGGGAACCATCCGCGGGGACCTGGCGGTCGCCATCGGGACCAACGTCGTCCACGGGAGCGACTCGCCGGAGCGGGCGGCGGTCGAGGTCGCGCTCTTCTTCCGGGAGGACGAGCTGGTGGCCTGGGAGAGCGCTCTGGAGGCGTGGACCCTGGGGGAGTGAGCGGGCGGGGGCGCGGGCGCGCCGGGCTCAGCCCCCCGGCGGTGCAGCAGTGCGGCGCCGCGTGATCCTGGCGAGGAGGCGCCGCCGGCGGGCGCCGAACGGCGGCGTGAGCAGGAGGAGCCCGGCCGACCCGGCCGCGGGCGCCACCGTCGGCGAGGGGGCGGCGACCAGGGTCGGTCCCGCTCCCAGGCCGCCGAAGCTGGTGAGAGGCCAGATCCTGAGGATGGCCTTGGCCAGGATCCGGTGGCGGGGAACGAGCCCGAAGAAGCGCGAGTCGCAGGACTGGTTGCGGTTGTCCCCCA
Source organism: uncultured Chloroflexia bacterium (assembly GCA_963803165.1). Lineage (GTDB taxonomy): Bacteria > Chloroflexota > Dormibacteria > Aeolococcales > Aeolococcaceae > Changshengia. The sequence goes on from CAWDLK010000001.1 coordinate 300,589, forward strand.
TGACGAAGTAGTCGCCGGCGGGGATGCGGAGCACCTGGTCCACGGCGTCGGCGATGCCGCTGCCCGGGAAGGCGGGGCCCTGCTCCCAGGCGTTGGGGAGGTACGGCTCCTCGACCCGGGTCCAGGGTCCGGTGCCGTCGGGCTGGACGAGGAGCTCGGTGGGGGTGGAGCGGGCGTCGATCTCGATGTTGTCGCCGGGGAGCCCGACCACCCGCTTGATGTAGTCGTCCGCGGTCTCGCCGCACATGTGGGGCGGGTCGAGGATGACGATGTCACCGCGGGCCGGGTTGCCGAAGACGTAGGAGATCTTGCTGGCGATCAGGAAGTCGCCGTTCTGGAGGGTGTTCTGCATGCTGTCCCCGTCGACGCGGACGGTCTCGATGCAGCTCCAGATCACCGCGTAGAGGACGACGGCGACGAGGAGGATCTCGAGGAGGTCGCGAACCCAGGTGCTCCGGGCCCGGAGGGGAGGGAGCGGCTCGCGCGGGGGGGGGACGGGGGCGGCGTCGGGCCGCTCCGGGCTGGGGCTGTTGACGGGACCGGCCCTCCAGGGATGGCGCGGCGACGTGGACGGATGGGCGGTGGCCGCTTGGCCGCGGGAGCACCCCTGCGGGCGGCGCACGCCGCGCGCCGCCTGGCGCGATTATACGGGTGGCCCGCGGTCCCGACCGGGGGAGGCCGCGGGTGGCCGGGGCGGCCCCTCCGGCGGACCCCCCCACGCTGCGAGAATGGGCGGATCAGCGGCCGGCCACCGGCCCCGGGCGTCACCAGGCGGAGGACTTGCAATGGCTCTCCTGTCCCACTCTCCGTACAAGCCGAAGGAGTTCGCGCTCAGCGGGCTGCAGGGGATCTCCGATGAGACCCTGGAGATCCACTTCGGTCTTTATGCCGGGTATGTCAAGAACACGAACCTGCTCACCGAGCAGCTGCTCGAGCTGGCCGGCAAGGGGCAGACCGGCACGCCCAGCTACCACGAGCTGACCCGGCGGCTGCCCTTCGAGTACAACGGGATGGTCCTCCACGAGTGGTACTTCGACAACATGGCGCGGGACGCGGGCGGGGAGATCTCCAGCTCGTCGCCGCTGGGGCGCGCCATCGGGGAGTCGTTCGGCGACATCGACACCTGGAGGCGCGATTTCACCGCCATCGGGGGGATGCGAGGGGTCGGCTGGGCGGTGACCTACCTGGACACCGCGACCGGGCGGCTGTCCAACCACTGGATCACGCTGCACCAGGACGGCAACATCGCGGGCTTCAAGCCGGTGGTGGTGATGGACGTCTGGGAGCACGCCTTCCTCCGGGACTACAAGCCCGCGGAGCGGCCCAAGTACATCGAGGCGTTCATGGTCAACCTGGACATCACCACCTGCGAGGCCCGGCTGACCGGAGGGGCGGATCGGCCGGTGGGGTGACCGGCCCGGTCAGAGGGGCCGGCCGCCGAGACGGCGGTAGAGGGCGCCGAGGTCCTCCTCGCCGGCGAAGTCGATGACCAGCCGCCCGCCGCGGCGGCGGCGCTCCAGCGCGACCGGGAGGCCGAGGGCCTGCTCGAAGCCGCGGCGCAGCTGCTCGTCGTCGGGGGCGAGGCGGGGCGGTGGCTGCTGGCGGGGCCTCGGCGCCGCGGCGCTGGGGGGTGTGGCCACCTGCTGCTGGACGAGGCTCTCGGTGACGCGGACGGTGAGGCCCTCCTCGATGACGCGACGGCCGAGGCGGGTCATCGCCGCCTCGTCGCGGAGGCCGAGGAGGGCGCGGGCGTTGCCGGCGCTGAGGGTGCCGGCGGCGATCGCCTCCTGGAGAGGGGCGGGGAGCTGGAGCAGGCGGATGGCGTTGGTCACGGTCGGTCGGCCGCGCCCGAGGCGCAGCGCGATGGCCTCGTGAGAGAGGCCGAAGGCGTCGGCGAGGCGGGCGTAGGCGGCCGCCTCCTCGATGGGGTTGAGGTCCTCGCGGAGGAGGTTCTCGCTGAGGGCCAGCTCCAGGGCGTGGCGGCCGGACTCCGAGGCGGGTCGCAGGATGGCCGGGATCTGGGCGACCCCGGCCTGGCGTGCGGCCCGGAGGCGGCGCTCGCCGGCGACGAGGCGGTAGCCGTCGGGGTCGGGCTCGACGACGATCGGGTGGAGGAGGCCGTGGAGGCGGATGGAGGCGGCCAGAGCGGCAAGCGACTCGGGCTCGAAGTCGCGGCGGGGCTGCTCGGGGTTGGGGTGGACGCGGGCGGGGTCGATCTCGAGCAGGGCGGGGCCGCCCCCGCCCAGGTCGCGACCGGGGTCGCTGCTGGCGAGGAGGGCGTCGAGTCCGCGGCCGAGGCCGTGGCGGCGCGGCGGTGGCGGGGTGGGGCGGTCGTGGGGCGGGCGCGGAGGGCTCTGCTCGGTCATGCGAAGGAGGGGGTGGCGGGCGCGCGGGCCCCGTTCTGGAGACGGGCGTCGAGGTTGACCGCCAGCTCGCGGTAGGCGTCCGCGCCGCGCGAGGCGGGTGCGTAGGCGGTGATGGGGAGGCCGAAGCTCGGGGCCTCGCTGAGCCGGACGTTGCGAGGGATCACCGGATCGAGGACGAGGTCGCCGAAACGCTTGCGCACCTCGTCGACGACCTGGGTGGCCAGGGTGAGACGGCCGTCGTGGAGGGTGAGGACGATGCCGGCGATGCGCAGCTCAGGGTTGAGCTCCCGGCGGAGAAGGCTGATGGTGTGGGTGAGCAGGCCCAGGCCCTCGAGGGCGTAGAACTCGCACTGGATGGGCACCAGCAGGGCCTCCGCGGCCACCACCGCATTGACGGTGAGCAGGCCGAGGCTGGGCGGGCAGTCGAGGATGACGTAGTCGACAGGGTCGTCGGCGAGGGCCTCGAGGGCGTAGGAGAGGCGCTTCTCGCGGCGGGCCACGCCGACCAGCTCGATCTCGGCGCCGGCCAGGGCGATGTCGGAGGGGATCAGGTCGAGGCCGGCGATGGAGGTCTCGAGGCGCGCCTCGGCGAGCGGCCGGCCCAGGACGACGACGTCGTAGGTGCTGGCGGCGATGTCGCGGCGGGCGATGCCGAGGCCTGAGGTGGCGTTGGCCTGGGGGTCGCAATCGACGATGAGGACCCGGCGGCCGAGCTCCGCGAGGTGGGCGCCCACGTTGATGACGGTGGTGGTCTTGCCGACGCCGCCCTTCTGGTTGGCGACGGCGAGGACGAGCGGCGGCATGGCTCTGGATTATGCGGTGCCGGACGGGCCGTGACGGGCGGCGGGGACGGAGGGACCCGGCGGTGCCCGTGCTGTTTCACCGTCATGATCCCCGTGGAACACTGTAACCTGGCTCGGCGTGGACGCTCCCCCGGCCCGCCCCGATCCGGTCGCGGTCGGCTTCCTGCTCGGCCTCCTCGTCGGGGAGGGTCACTTCGGTGGGGACGGCCGCCAGCCCCAGATCACCCTGAGGATGCACGTCCGCCACGAGCGGATCTTCCGCTGGCTGACCTCGACCTTCCCCGGGGGCCGCCTCTACGGCCCGTACCACCACGGCGGCCGCGACTACTACCAGTGGATGGCGCGCGGGGAGTACCTGCGCCGGGTGCTGGCGCCGCTCATCGCTGCGCACCGCGAGTGGCTGGACGACCATGCCGGGGGCCGCTTCGACGCGATGTGCGCCCGCTACGGGGTGCTCTCCACCGGTGCCGATGCCGGCGACGGCAGGAACGGGCCCTGAGGTCGGGGGGCGCGGGAGCCCGGAGCGTCAGGCGGCGATCCGGTGGCTCCGGCCCCGGGCGAGCGCGGCGTAGTCGTCGAGCAGGGCGTCGAAGGTCGCCGCCCAGCTGCGCCCGGCCACCGCTCGTCGGGCCGCCGCCCCCATCTCGGGCAGGTCGCCGCCGCCCACCGCCCGGGTCAGGACCTCGCCGAGTCCGTCACCCGGCGCCTCGGCCAGGAGACCGGTGCTCCCCTCCTCCACCAGCCAGGCGACGCCGCCGGCACGGACGCCGACCACCGGCACCCCCGCCGCCATCGCCTCCTGGATCACCTGGCCGAAGGTCTCCGTCGAGGCCGGATGGAGAAAGACGTCGGCGGCCGCGTAGATGTCCGCGAGGGCATCCCCCTCGCGCAGGCCGGCCAGCCGCATCGAGGGCGGCGCGGTCCGGCGCAGCTCGTCGGCCATGGGGCCGGTGCCGACCACCAGGAGGCGGAGCTCCGGATGCTCCCGGGCGATGCGGACCACCCGGTCGAGCCCCTTCTCGCGGGCCAGCCGGGTCACGCAGAGCACCCTCGGCCCGTCACCGGCGGGCCAGAGGCCCCGAGCGGCGAGGGCTCCGGGGCGACCGGGACGGAAGAGCGTGGTGTCGACCCCGCGGCCGCTGACCCTCACCCGCTCGAAGCCGCGACGCCGCAGCTCCTCGGCCATGGGCGGCGTGGGCGCGTAGGTGGCGGTGCAGCGGTTGTGGAAGCGCCGCTCGGCGGCACCGGCGGCGGCCGCCAGGAGCCCTCCCCCGTAGGCGCGGGCGTAGGCGAGGAGGTCGGTCTGGTAGTGGGCGACCACGGGCACGCCGAGCCGGCGCGCCGCCCACGCCCCGCACACCCCGAGGGCGGCGGGCGAGGCGAGGTGGACGATGTCGGGGTCGAAGTCGCGGAGCCGGTGGCGCATCCCGGGCGCGAGCGGGGAGACGGTGAGGTCGGGGTAGACCCACCCGCTGAGGCCGGGGACGCGTACCACCTCGAAGCCGTCGTGCTCCTCCACGCCGGCTCCCGGGGCGAAGAGCAGGGCGCGGTGGCCGCGGCGGCGCAGGTGAGCCGTCAGGGCGGTCACTGTGCGGGTGACACCGTTGACCCGGGGCAGGAAGCTCTCGGTGATGATGGCCAGACGCATCCCACGGCCATCGTCGCCGCCGGCTGGAGAAGATCGGGCGAACCGACGTTTGCCATCTGGTGAAGATACGGGGGCGCCGCGGCGGTCGCCGCCGTCCCGGTCCGTACAATCCGGACCATGGCGCTCTTCCGACAGGCGCAGCGCTGGAATCTCCGGGCGAAGGAGATGCAGCGCCGGATGCTCGCGGCGCGCGACGCCCACCGCCTCCCGCTCCTGGCCAAGGAGGCGCGGCGCTGGACGTTCCATGCCGCGGCGCCGCCGCGCGAGGTCTTCGCGGTGATGGAGCAGATGATCGGCACCTTCCCCTTCCGCTTCGAGCTGACCGGGGAGAGCTCGGCGCGCATCCTGGAGTTCCGGCGCAAGGGCGTCTTCGGCCAGTGGTCCCGGCACCTCGAGATCCACACCCGTTGGGTCACCTGCATGGCGCGGACGACCCGCGCCGGGACCGAGGTCACCGTCGCGGCGAGCCGCGGCCGGGGCCCCCTTCCCCGGGCCCTCCAGCTGGTCCAGCTGCTCACCCGCGGCAGCGACGACTCCCGGACCGTCTACCGGCAGCGCACCATGCCCGCGGGGCCGGTGAGCCTCGTCGCCTCGTGGGCCGGGACGCCGTATCCGCTCTTCACCGAACCGCGCTGGGATGCCCCGCGGGGCGCCGGGATCCTCACCGCGAGCGGCGTGGAGGCGATCCCCGGCGGGACCGGCCCGTTCACCAGGGTCCGCCTCCTCGACGGGACGGAGGGCTTCGTCGAGACCGACCAGATCGTCGCCGCACCCGAGGCCTCGACCCGCGAAGCGCAGCTGGTGGCAGCCCGCTTCGTCTGAGCGGCGGGCGCCCTCTCACGACAACGGGGTGCCCACCCCGTGGTGGACACCCCGTCGAGCGCTCGGAGACGTCACGACCGCCGTCAGCGATCGCGTCTCACAAGGTCAGGCTCCCGGCGATCAGCAGACGCCTCCGGCGCTGGTCGGCTGGGGCACCGTATGTGGGCAATCACTCATCGGCATGACCCTCCTTTTCTCGGAGTGCCGCATCGCCCCGTACCGCATCAGCGTCTTGGGTGGAGCGCGGGGAGGCGAAGGGCCGGAGACGCTGAGGGGAGTGTACCGTCCGCCGTCGCGGGGCGGACGTGCCGATCCGCAGGAGGCCTGCTGAAGCGGATCCGGTCACGTCCCCCGGTGGGGGCCGACGGTCAGGACGACGTTCCCCGTCTTCTGCTCCGTCTCGACGTACCGGGTGGCTTCGACCACCTCGTCCAGCTGGTAGCGCCGATCGATGACGGCTCGGTACTCCCCTGCCTCGACGAGCTCTTTGAGGAAGAGGACGTCCCCCTTCGTGAATCGAGGAGGTATCGAGAACCGCACCCGCTTGCCCCCGATCAGCGCGGTCCACGGGCTGAGGACCAGGTTGCGGAACCCATCGGTGGCCAGGTAGGTGCCGCCCGGCTTCAGCGAGCCCCGGCAATCGCGGAAGCGCAGCTTGCCGGCGGCGTCGAGGATGGCGTCGCGAGCCGCAGGACGTCCGGAGGCCCGTACCTCTCGTAGATGACCGCCCTCATGAGGATCACTCTACGGCTGCGCCCCCGGCCCGGCGGCGGCGACCCCCACTGGCGCTAGAGCGGCCGGCGACCGGCGACGCCCGCGTCCCGCGGGTGCCACCAGGCGACCTCCTCCTCACCGAGCATCCAGCAGAGGTACGCGGGGCTGCCCTCGCGCAGGGCGGGGAAGTCGCAGAGACCGGTGGCGAGGTCGCGGAGGACGACTCCGAGCTCGGCGATCTGGTCAAGGACCGCCTGCATCCCGGCCGCGGCGCGGAAGACCGAGGCGGCGGCGTCGGGAGACCCGTTGGACCGGCCGGCGCGTGCCAGCCGCTCGTGACCCTCCACCGCGGTGTCGGACGCGGCCGCCTCCTGGAGGCTCCGTAGGAGCGCGGTCAGCCGGGGCAGCAGGGCGTCGGCCTCCGCCTTGTCGAAGAGGCGCTCGGAGGAGCTCAGTAGATGCCGAGCTCCAGCTTGACCTCGTCGGAGGCCATGGTCCGCGGGTCCCACGGCGGATCCCACACCAGGTTGACCTGGACGTCCTCCACCCCGGGAAGCGGGGCGCAGACCGCGTGCACCTGGCTCTCCAGGATGCTCCCCAGGGGACAGTAGGGGGAGGTCAGGGTCATGTCGACGCGGAGCAGCCCGCCATCGTCCAGCTCGGTCCCGTAGACCAGCCCCAGCGACACCACGTCGATGCCGATCTCGGGGTCGTAGACCTCGGAGAGGGCGTCCCGGATCATCTCCTCGGAGGCCCGCAGCGGGGTGCCGTGGTCAGCCTGGGCCGCCGCGCTCTCGGTGGGCCGCTCGGTCATGCCGCCTCGCCCTCACCGGTGGCGCCGAGCGCCTGCAGGATGACGCTGCACGCGAGGGTGGCGCACTTGACCCGGACCGGATACGCCCTCACCCCCTGCAGGGCCTCGAGGTCCCCCAGGTCGTCGGCCCCGCCGTCGCCCACCAGCATCTGGCGGTAGCGCCGGGCCACCTCGACCGCCTGCTCGCGGGGCAGCCCGGCCACCTGGTCGCAGAGCATGCTGGCCGCCGCCTGGCTGATCGAGCACCCCCTGCCGCTGAACGCGATCTCGGCCAGCCGGTCGCCGTCGAGGCGCCAGCTCAGGTGGATCTCGTCACCGCAGAGCGGGTTCTCGGCCTCCAGGCAGCCGTCGGCGTTGGCGACCGACCCGCGGCGGCGGGGATTGCGGTAGTGGTCGAGGATGATCTCCCGGTAGAGGTCGTCGTCCACCTGCGGAATTCCGAGTTGCACGCTCAACATTGTACCCGGGTGCGCGAGGGCCGAGACCGGCCTCGGGCACCCCGCTGGCGTCAGCGGCGGCTTGGACCCTTGCCTCACGCCAGCCGGGCGTCCACCGCCGCCCCTCATCACGTCACCGCGTGTTCACACGGTGCTCTCCTGCTCCTCCGCAAGCAGGAGCTCGGCCACGCGCTCCGGGCTCGGCTCCTCCCCGGGCGGCGCCGAGTGCGCGCAGATCACGAGGGGGAGCCGGACCCGCCGGGCGCCATGGACGACGGACCGCTGCTCGGTGGCCAGGCCGCGCCGGATCAGGCCAGCCACCACGTCCTTCAGCCGACGCCTGTCGTTCGCGGCACGGACGCGGACGGCGCGCATCAGCTCATCCGGGAGCTCGAGGGTGGTCTTGGCCATCGACCCATCGTACCGGCGTCGTGGATCCATGGCGGGGCGCCGTGGCGGGATGGCTGGTAGATTGGCCGTTCGATGCCAACCACGCTCGAGGTTCTCCACGGCGACCAGACCGGCGAGGAGCTGCTCGCCGAGGCGCTCCGCGTCCTCGACCCCTCGGTGATCGGCGTCGAGATCGAGCTGCGCCACCACGACCTCAGCCTGGAGAGCCGGCGGGCCACCCGGAACGGGGTGGTCATCGAGGCGAGCGCGGCGATGCGGCAGACCGGCTACGGGCTCAAGGCGGCCACCGTCACCCCGGAGGAGAGGGGCGACGTGGGCAGCCCCAACGCCATCCTCCGCGCCGAGGTGGGCGGCACCGTGATCCTCCGCACCGGCCGCCGCATCCCCGGGGTGGTGCCGATCGCGGGGGTGAGCGCTCCCATCAGCGTCGTCCGGATGGCCGTCGATGACGCCTACGGGGCCAAGGAGTGGCGCGAGGGCTCGGGAGACGCGGAGGTCGCCTTCCGCACCGAGCGGATCTCTCGCGCCGTCTGCCGGGAGGTCTCGGAGTTCGCCTTCGTCCACGCCGCCCGCACCCGGGCGCGGGTCTTCGGCGGTCCCAAGTACACGGTCTCGCCGGTGTACGAGGGGATGCTCAAGGAGGAGATGGACGACGCCGCCCGGCGCCATCCCGAGGTGGAGTACGAGCCGCAGCTCATCGATGCGACCTACGCCCTGCTGCTCAACCAGGGCGGCGACTCGCTGGTGGTGCCGACCCTCAACCGCGACGGCGACTGCATGAGCGACCTGGTGCTCGGGCTCTTCGGATCGATCGCCGGGGCGGAGTCGGTGCTGATCGGCTTCGCGGCCGACTCGCTCACCCCCAGCGTCGTCATGGCGGAGGCCCCGCACGGCACCGCGCCGGCGCTGCAGGGCAAGAACCTCGCCAATCCGATGGCGATGATCCTCGCCTGCGCCTCGCTGCTCGGCTTCATGCCCGGCGACGAGCCGCGCATGGCGTCACGCGCGATCTACGAGAGCGTCTTCGAGACGGTGCGGCACGGCACCCGCACCGCCGACCTCGGCGGCAACGCCCTCACCGACCAGTTCACCGCGGCGGTCATCGAGGCGGTGCGCGGCAAGCTGGAGGTCTGGCGCTCGCTGGGGGTCGGGCCGCCGGCGGCGTAGCGCCGGCAGGCAGCACCGCTCTCGACGGCCTCGCGGGGGCGCTGTCCGCGCCCAAACGTTACAGACACTCCTGTCGATAACTCGCGACCCAGGTGCCGGCGCGCCCGGCTACGCGCGCCGCGCGCCGCTCGCCGTGGCGGCGCTGAGCCGCTCCAGATCAGCGCGAGCGCGGGCCGCCGCGACCGCGTTGCCCTTGGCGTCGAAGAGGGCGAGCGCCTCCCGCAGCGCGGCGGCGGCGTCCTTTCCCCTGCCCGCGGCTTCCAGAACCTCGGCGAGGCCGGTGAGGGCCTGTCCCTGGACGTCCGGCTGGTCGGTGGTGCTGATCAGACGCACGCTCTCGCGGGCGAGCTCCTCGGCCTCGGCCGTCAGTCCCTCCGCGCCGAGCAGCCTGGCCCGGATGCTGCGCCACTGGTACTGGGCGCCGACATCGTGGGGTGACGCCTTCTCGCGGCAGACGTCGGCCAGCCTCCCGGCCTCCTGGTCGCGGCCCTGGGCGTGGAGGACCTCGGCGAGGAGCGCGGCCACCGTGGGCGTGTAGCCGGTGTCGCCCATGGCCTGGAGGGTCTCGTAGTCGCCGCGGAGCTCGGCCTCGGCGCGCTCGAGGTCGCCGGCCAGGACCTCCGCCGGGCCGGAGTGCAGCGAGGTGATCGCGGCGCTGAGGGTGAAGCCGAGGTCGGTCAGCATGCCGCGACTCCGCCGGTAGTGCTCGCGGGCCCGCTCCGCCTCGCCGCGCATCGCCTCCAGGTGGCTCATCGCCGAGAGCGTCATCGCCTCGGTGCGCCGATCCCCGGCTGCTCGCTCCAGCAGGTCGCGGCAGCGGTCCAGCGCCTCGGCGGCGGGCGTGGCGCTGTAGACCAGGCAGGAGGCGAGGGCGGAGAGCAGCCGCACCTCGAACACCTTGTCGCGCGCCAGCTCGGCGTGGCGCAGAGCGTGCGACACGCACTCCTCCGCAGGGCTGAAACGGCCCTCGTAGAAGTGCACGTACATCATCAGCTTCCAGGCGCGGGCCAGCCCCTCGTGGGCCTCCAGCCGCTCGAGCTCGTCGATCGCCTGCTGGGCGGCGGTGGTCACCTGCCCCGCCTCCGCGGCCTCGGGGTTGGCGAGGTAGCTCCACATCTGGCCGACCACCGCCGCGGTGGCGGCGAGAGCCCCGTCGCCGCCCTGCCGGGCCTGCTCGGCGGCGCTTGCCAGCACCTCCTCGGCGACCAGGAACGCGCCCATCTCGCCCAGTGCCTCTCCGGCATGGAGGAGCCATCGGGGACGTGCCGGGGAGTCGGGGACGAGGGCGGCGGCCCGGCGCAGGAGGCTGGCCGCGGCCGGCATGTCCCCCCGCGCCCGCGCCCGGTCGCCGGCGGCCGCGAGGTAGCCGGCGGCGCGGTCTCCCAGCGCGGCACCGTGGGCGTCGAGGGGTCCGAGCTGGACCAGGGAGAGGACGCTCTGCTCCAGGTGGTAGCCGCGGATCTCCTCCTGGTCGGCGGCGTGCTCCCCGGCGCGCGCCTCGAGCCAGTCCGCGAACCGCTCGTGGAGCTCGGCCCGTCTCCGCTTCAGCAGGCCCTGGTAGGCGGCGTCCCGGATCAGGAGGTGCTGGAACTCGAACGCCACCTGACCGACGAGGGGGGATTCGGTGGGGCTCACCAGCTCGCGCCGGGTCAGGCTCTCGAGGGTGGGCCGGACCTCGGGGCGCAGCGCCTCCGGGCAGAGGCTCTCGACCGCTCCCAGGTAGAAGAGCTGGCCGATCACCGCGCCGTGCTCCAGCACCGCCCGCTCGGTCGGGGAGAGGCGGTCCAGCCGGGCGGTGAGCAGGGCGCTGATGCTGGGCGGCACGGCGAGGGCACCCAGGTCGGGGCTGGCCACCCAGTCGCCGTCCTGACGGCGCAGCAGGCCGTCGTCGATCATCATCGAGACCATCTGCTCGACGAAGAGGGGGTTGCCCTGGGCCGCCTCGATGATCCGGCGCCGGGGCCCGGCCGCCAGGGTCACCGCGCCGAGGAGGTTGCCCACCACCTCGTCGCTCTCCGCGTCGCTCAGGGGCCGCAGCGTGATGCTCCTGGCCCGGCTGCGCTCGTCCCTCCAGGTGGGGCGGACCTCGAGCAGGTCGGGGCGGGAGGTGCAGAGGAGGAGCAGCGGTGCGTCCTCCCCGCTCTCCGCCACGTAGGCGATGAGGTCGAGGAAGGTGGGTTCGGCCCAGTGGATGTCCTCGATCACCGCCACCACCGGCCCGTCCCGCGCCACGATCTCGAGGAGCCGGCGGGCCGCCCAGAAGGTCTCGCGCACCGGGTGGGCGGCCTCGGAGAGCCCCATGACGGATCCCAGCCGCTCCGCGGCGTCGGCGGCCCCTTCCCCGAGAAGGGCGGAGAGCTTGGCGCGGGCCTGGTCGACCGGCTCCTCCTCGGCGATGCCGGCGGCGTCGCGGGCGATCTCGGCGAGCGGCCAGAAGGTGATCCCCTCGCCGTAGGAGAGGCACCGCCCCCGGAGCACCCGTGCCCCGCCGGCTCCTCCGCTCAGGAACTCGTGGAGCAACCGCGACTTCCCGGTGCCCGCCGGGGCGAGCACCGTCACCAGCTCCGGCGTCCGCCGGCCGGCCGACCGCTCCAGCGCGGCGGAGAGGACGGCCAGCTCCTCGGTGCGGCCGACCAGCGGGGTGTCGGCCCGGCGGGCCAGGCCGTCTCCCCGGCTGACCCCGAGCAGTCGGTAGGCCGCGATGCGCTCGGACTTCCCCTTGAGCTCCAGGGGGGCCAGCTCCTCCACCTCGACGGCGTCGCGCACCATCCGGTAGGTGGGCTCGCCGATCAGGACCCCGAGCGCGGGCGCCGCCTGCTCCAGGCGGGCGGCGACGTTGACCGTGTCGCCGGTCACCAGGCGCTGCCCGGAGGCGGGGTCTCCGGCCACCACCTCGCCGGTGTTGACCCCGGTGCGGTTCTCCAACCGGACCCCCCAGCGGCTCTCCAGCCGCTGGTTGACCTCCTCCAGCGCGGCCACCATGCCGTGCGCCGCCCGGACCGCGCGCAGGGCGTCGTCCTCGTGCAGGCGGGGCAGGCCGAAGACGGCCATGATCGCGTCGCCGATGTACTTCTCCACCAGCCCGCCGTGCCGCTCGAGGACGGCCCGCATCTCGGTGAAGTACACGTCCAGGACCTCGCGGACGGCCTCGCTGTCCAGCCTCTCGCCGAGGGCGGTGGAGCCCTTGAGGTCGGAGAAGACGACGGTGACGGTCTTGCGGACCTCCTGAGACGCAGCCGGGGCGAGCGGCGCGCCGCAGAAGCCGCAGAGACGGAATCTCTCGGGGTTCTCCTCGCCGCAGTTGGGGCAGATGCGCACGGCGTCTCAGGGCTCCGAGCGCTCACCGCCGCGCACCCGTGCGCGGGCCGCGGCGGCGAGCCGTGGCTCCGCCCACCGGGCGGAGCCCGTCGAGGGAGCGGACGGCGGGGACGTGCTAGGCGGACCCCCAGAAGTCACCGGGCGCACCCAGGAAGGTGATGACCACGCTGCCATCCCGCCAGTTCCACGTGCGCGAGAGCACGCAGGGGGCGGCGGAACCCGGGTTGCGGAAGGGACAGTCCCGCAGCAGCCCGACGTAGGTGCTGCCGGCAAAGCCGGGGATGGACTCGGCGCTGCTGACCAGGGTGCCCCCCGGGAAGGGCTGAGTGCTCGCGTAGCAGACCTCGTAGAGGAAGAGGAACTTGGGATCGGAGCGCACCAGCTGCTTGGGGATGGTGATGCTCACCACCTCGCTGTGCTGGGACGGGTCGAGGGAGCCGTCGGACTCCCAGAGGTCGATACCCACCGGGCTGGTCGCGGTCTGGTAGAAGCCTGTGGGGGAGAACCGATCGGGGCAGCTGTACGTGTAGCCGCCCACCACCACGCTGAGCAGATCCCCCGCTGCGGGGTTGTTGACGTTGACGTTGACCGAGGCGGGGCCGTCGCTGGTCGACCCGGAGCAGCTGCCGCTGCAGGAGGTGGCGCTGCTCGTGATCATGAAGAGGCCGGACGCCGCCGACACGAAGTTGGGCGCGCTCGCCTCGAGGTAGTAGTAGCCGGTGACGCCCAGGGTGAGGGGCGAGAAGGGCGCCAACCCGGAGACGCCGGTGTCGCTCGCGGTGGTGCCGGCGAGGGTGCCCGCTCCCATCTCCGCGCTGAGGCTCACGTCCACCCCGCCGAGGGGATTGCCGCCGGCGTCCTTGGCCTCGACCTCCACCGGCGAGCCGCTGGGGGTGAAGAGCTGGCTGGTGATGTCAGTGCTGACCACCGCGCTGGCCGGGTCAGCGGTGAACGCCAGGGTGCAGGCGCCGGTCACGCCCACCGCGAGCGCGCTGCTCGGGTCGACGGTGAAGGCGTGCCAGGGCTCGGGGGCGAACCAGCTGGGGTGCGCGGCCAGGGCCCAGCTGCCCGAGCTGGCCGCGCAGGAGGCGGTGACCGAGAGCACTACCGAGATCGACTGGCCCGGCCAGAGGTCGAGATGGTCGACGTCCAGGGTGGTGCCGGACGTCACCTGGACCGTGGCCCAGCCCCGGTAGGCGGCCGGCAGGCTGGCGGAGTCGAGGGTGAACCCGCTCGGCGCGGTCAGCTCGGCGGATCCCAGCGGCAGCCACCAGTCGTGGTCATACGTGGTGGTCGTGTCGTTGGTGAGGGTGAAGGTCAGGGAGGAGGTCGTGCCCGCTCCCACACTGGGGCTGGCCACCAGCGGTGGGCCGGTGAGCTCCAGCTCACCGAGCGCGCAGTTGCCGGTGCAGGTGGAGCTGGCGGAGGCCGCACCTCCCCACAGTCCGGTCGCGGCGGCAACCAGCAGCACGAAGGTGCCGCTCAGGGTGCCGAGAGTACGACGGCGCATCTCCCTCTCCTCCGATGGGCTCTCGGATGGCTCTCCGGCCGGGCGCTCCTGCCGCGCCCGGCGCGATCCCAACACGGTACAGCAGCCACTCACCCGCGTCCACCCCACCGTTGGCCGTCGGAGCGCCGGGCGCTGGAACCGTCCGCGGTGCCGGTGTACCCTTGCCCAGGCCGTCTCCGGTCTCCGGGCGGAGCGGTGAGAGGCAAGGTGCCCCCAGGGGGAGGAGAGCCGTGACCACGCCTGACGTCGCCGGGCGCCCATCGCGCCGCTCAGGGCTGCTCGCCCGGTGGAGACGCCGCGCCGCGAGCCCCCGGGCTCCCCGCGCCGGATACCGGGCGGTGCTCGGCAACCGCGACTACCGGCTCCTCTTCAGCGGCCTGGCCATCTCCATGACCGGCTCGTGGGCCTACAACGTGGCCCTGGTCGTCTTCGTCTTCGACGTGACCCACTCGGCCGGCTGGGTCGCGGCGGCCTCGATCAGCCGCTTCCTCACCGCGCTCGTCGCCAGCCCCTTCGGCGGGCTGCTGGCGGACCGGTTGGAGAGGGTGCGCCTGATGGTCGGCCTGGACGCCGCCTGCCTCGCCCTGCAGGCCCTCCTCGCCGTGGTGGCCGCGCTCCACTGGTCGGTGGTGGTCGCGCTGGTGCCGGTGATCCTCACCTCGGTGGCGAGCCGCGCCTACGACCCGGCGGCGCGGGCGGCCACCCCGGCGGTGGTGGGCGAGGACCAGCTCGCCGCCGCGAACAGCCTGCAGTCGGTGGTGGAGAACCTCTCCCTGGTGCTGGGGCCGGCCATCGGCGGCGTCCTCCTCCTGCTCGGGCCCCCGGCGGTGGTCTTCGCCCTCAACGCGGCGAGCTTCGGGGTGTCGGCGGTCCTGGTGGCCCGGATGCGCGCGCGCAGCCGGCCGGGGGACATCACCGAGGGCGGAGCCGCGGGGCCGCTGCGCCAGATGGCCACCGGCATCGGCGCGTTCTTCGCGTCGCCGACGGTGATGCTGCTCGCCGGCTTCAGCATCCTGGCGAGCTTCGTATACGGGACCGACACGGTTCTCTTCGTGGTGGTGAGCAAGGACCTGCTGGGCACCGGGAGCACCGGCTACGGCTACCTGCTCGGCGCCCTGGGCGTCGGCGGGATCGTCATGGCCGCCTTCATGAACCGGGTGGCCGCCGCCCGGAGCCTGGGCATCATCATCGTCGCCGGCATGGCCGTCTACTGCCTGCCGACGGCGCTGCTCCCGCTGGTGCACGCGCCGGTGGTCGCCGCGCTCCTCGAGGCGGTGCGCGGCGCCGGGACCATCGTGGTCGACGTGCTGGCCATCACCGCCATGCAGCGGCTGGTCAACCCGGACATCGTGGCGCGCGTCTTCGGCGTCTTCTTTGCCCTGGTGCTCGGCGCCATCTGCCTCGGCGCCCTGGTCGCGCCCATCCTCCTCGGGGTGCTCGGCCTCGACGGCGCGCTGCTGGTCATGGGCCTGGCCATCCCCGTTCTCTCTGTCGCCGCCTATCCGTGGATCCGGGCCCTCGACCGGCAGGCTCACCAGCAGCTGGCCCAGATGGCGCCGCGCCTCGCCGTCCTCCAGGGCTTCGAGGTCTTCGCCGGGACCGCCCGCGGCGCCCTCGAGAGCCTCGCCCGCTCCGCGACCGAGGAGAGGGTGGCGGCGGGCGCCACCATGGTCGCCGAGGACGCCGAGGCCGACGACTTCTACGTGCTCACCGCCGGAGAGGCTGAGGTCAGCGCCCGGGGGGAGGCGAGGTCGGAGCGCAAGCTGGGCACCCTCACGGCCCCCGACTACTTCGGCGAGATCGGCCTGCTGGAGCGACGTCCCCGCACCGCGACGGTCCGCGCCACCACGCCCTGCACCGTGCTGCGCATCCGGGGGGTCGACTTCCTCACCGCGCTGACCTCGGCGACCCCGACCCCGGGTGCTCTCGGTCTCGCCCAGGCCCGGCTCTCCCGCACCCATCCCTCGGCGCGCCTGACCTTCACCGCGGGCAAGGAGACGCCCTGACCCTCATCCACCCGCGCGGACCGCACACCGAGGGCCGCGACGGCGGGCGTATGCGAAGATTCCCCTGCGGTCAGGGCGCTGCGTGAAGGGAGAGGAGGCCATGCCGGAGAAGTCCACCGTGTGGGGGTTGTTCGCCAACCCGAAGGAGACCAGGAGGGTCGCCGCCGGCACCGTGATCTTCACGGAGGGCGACCCGGGCAGCGAGATGTTTGGCGTGGTCGACGGCGAGGTGGAGCTGCGCGGCAAGGGGGGGTTGCTGCAGCGACTCGGGCCCCACGAGGTCTTCGGCGAGATGGCGCTGGTGGACAACTCGCCGCGGAGCGCCACCGCCGTGGCGCTGGAGGAGACGACGCTGGCGATGATCGACCGCCACCGCTTCCTCTTCCTGGTGCAGGAGACCCCGATGTTTGCCCTCGAGGTGATGTCGGTGATGGCCGATCGCCTGCGTCAGCGAGGCTGAGCCCGCCCTGCCGAGGGTGGCCCGGCCCCCCGGCCTACCCGGGCCGGATCTCGAGGATCTCCCCGTCGTCCGTGCGTGCGAAGGGCACGAGGTGGAGCGCCGCTGACAGCTGCCGGACGTCGGGAAGGTACGATCGCGCGTCGCCGTCCCAGAGCACCAGCCAGCCCCCTCCGCTCCGGCGCACCGCCGCCTCGACCTGGACCATGTCGGCCGCGTAATCGGCATTGGCCGCCCCGGACTTGGCGATCACCAGCCGGGGCTCGGCGATCGTGTCGCGCCCCAGGCGGAGCCACACGAAGTCGGGAGCGTTGGTCACCACCACCGCCCCCCGGGGGAGCCGGTCCACCGCGGCGAGGAGCGGCGACCGCTGCCATGCGGGGGCGGTGTACGTGAAGTCCTGGCGGAGAGTGGGGATGGCCTGGAGGCACCAGACCATGGAGATCGCCCCCACCGCGACCACCGGCACCCAGGCGGCGCCGCGAAGCCGCCGGCTCCACGCTCCCGACCAGCGGCCCAGCTGCGACGCCACCGCCACGACGCAGAGCACGTAGAGGGGCGAGAGCGTCCTGAGGTCGACGCTGAGCGAGGCATCGAAGAAGAACGCCGTGACCGCCAGCACCCCCGCGTAGGCGAGTGCCGCGCCGGCGACCAGCACCGTCCCGGGATCGATGCTTCGCCAGGCGGGGCGCCCTCTCGGCACCAGCCGGGCGGCGGCGAGCGCGATGACCGCTCCCAGGATGATTCCGCTCAGCCATGGCGCGGAGGAGAGGTAGCCGAAGAGCGTCTGCGCGGCGGACGTCAGATCGGATCCTGGAGGAGGATGCCAGCCCAGCGACCGTGAGGCGCCACCCGGCTGGAGCAGGTCGCGGATCGACCAGGCGGCGATGGGGAGGAGGGCGACGACGGCGAATGCCCCCGCGTGCACCGCTCTCCGTGGCCGCGGTCTGGCGGCGAGGACGGCGGCCACGCCGACGGGGATCAGGGAGACGGCGCCGAACCGGGTCATCATCGCGGCTCCTGCCACCAGCGCGGCGGCCACCAGCAAAGAGAGCCGTGCCGTGCGTGTGTACGCGAGGAGCAGCAGCAGGCAGCCCACCATGAACACGGTGCCCCACGAGTCGCTCCACACCATGGAGCTCACCAGGATCAGGTTGGCGCTGAACAGCGTCGCCATCGATGCGGCCGCCGACCACAACCACGACCGTGAGATCCGCCAGGTCAGGAGCCCCGTGAGCGCGACGATCAGGGCGAATGCCAGGGCGTTGAGCGGGCGAGCCACCGTGAGCCCGTCACGTCCGGTGGCGACCGACCCGAGCGCGATCATGGCCGGGAAGAGCGGGGGGAAGTTGGTCAGCGGTTGCGCCTGCTGGCCGGTGAAGTCGGCGGGCGGCGGCTCGTTGTACGACGGATAGGGGAGGGTCGCCCCATCGCCACGGGCGATCGACTGGGCGGCGGCGAGGTAGTCGACGGAGTCCCGGCTGACCCCGTCTCCACCCCGGGTCGCCTGCCACACCTCGAGGAAGGCTCCGATCGCGACGACCGCGAGGAGAAGGGCCACGGCAGCCCGTCTCCCTCGACCGCCACCCGCGTGCGCGGGGACGCCGGACACCGCCGGGCCCTCCGCCCCGGGGCCGCCGCTCCGCTGACAGCTCCGACGTCGGAGCGCGCTGCGCAGCATCACGTGAGCCGCGACCCAGATCAGACCCGGAAGACCCGGCGCACCTCGGCGATCCCTTCCGCCAGCCGGTCGACCTCCTCGTGGGTCGTGTAGAGGTAGACGGACGCGCGCGCGGTGGCGGCCACCCCGAGATGCCGCATCAGCGGCTGGCAGCAGTGATGACCCGCCCGAACGGCGATGCCGAGCCGGTCGAGGATGGTGCCGGTGTCGTGGGGGTGGACGTCGGCGACGTTGAAGCTCACCGCGCCACCGTGGATGGAGAGGTCGCGCGGGCCGTAGACGGTGGCGCCGGACTCGTCGAGGATCTCGAGGAGGTGGCGGACCAGGCTCTGCTCGTGGGCGTGGATCGCCTCCATCCCCACCGCCTCCAGGTAGTCGCAGGCGGTGGCCAGGCCGACCGCAGAGGCGACGTCGGGGGTGCCCCCCTCGAACTTGTGGGGGACCACGTTCCACGTGGAGCGCTCCAGCTCGACCTTGGCGATCATGCTGCCGCCGCCGAGGAAGGGCGGCATCTGCTCCAGCAGCTCGGGACGGGCCCAGAGCGCGCCGATCCCCATCGGGCCGCACATCTTGTGGCCGGAGAAGGCGAGGAAGTCGACGCCCAGCCGTCGCGCCGAGACGGGCATGTGGGGGACGGACTGGGCCGCGTCCAGGCACACGAGGACCCCGCGCCGGTGGGCCTCCTCGGTGAGCGCAGCGATGTCGTTGACGGTGCCGAGCACGTTGGATTGGTGAGTGAGGCTGAGCAGCCGGGTCGGCGGCCCGAGCAGCTCGTCGAGGTGGGAGAGATCGAGCCGGCCGTCCTCGGTCAGACCCAGGAAGGCCAGCTGGAGCCCCGCCCGCTCGGCCGCCAGCTGCCAGGGGACCAGGTTGCTGTGGTGCTCCATCAGGGTCACCACGATCCGATCGCCGGGCCGGAGCAGCTCCCGCGCGTACGAGCTCGCCACCAGGTTGAGCGCCTCGGTGGCGTTGCGCAGGAAGACCAGGCCCCGGGGGTCCGCATCGATGAAGCCGGCCACCCGGGTGCGCGCCTCCTCGAAGAGGTCGGTCGCCTCGCTGGCCAGCTGGTGGACGCCGCGATGGACGTTGGCGTTGCTGTGCCGATAGTAGTGGTCGACCGCGTCCAGAACTGGGATCGGCTTCTGGGAGGTCGCCGCCGAGTCCAGGTAGGTCAGCGGCCGGCCGCCCACCTCGCGGGAGAGGATGGGGAAGTCGGCGCGGATCCGGCCCAGGTCCAGGGTGTCCTGGGTGGCGGGGTCGATGGTCGCGGCCATGCCATTCAGTCGCTGAGCGCGACCCTGATCACTCCGTCCGTCACCTCGACCCGGTGCACCCGAACCGGCTCCACCGCGGGAAGGGTGATGGCGTCACCGGTGCGCAGGTCGAAGGCCGACCCGTGCAGGGGACACTCGATGGCGCAGCGCTCCAGGTCCAGGTCGCCCTCGGAGAGCGACGCCTCCTGATGGGTGCAGGTGTCGTCGATGCAGTGCAGCTCGCCCTCGACGTTGAAGAGGGCCACCGGGACCTCGCCGACCTCGACGCGCGCCGCGTGCCCTGGGGGGATGTCGTCCACGCGGGCCACGGTGACCCACTCGCCCACGATCACGGCTCCGCTCCCTGACCGGCGACGGCGGTGGCGCCGATCTCGGCGTCCAGGAGGGAGACCAGCCACTCGCGGGCCGTCTCCACGGGCAGGCGGTCGAGGACGTCGGCGAAGTAGCCGCGGACCACCAGCCTGTCGGCCTCGCCGGCGGGGATGCCGCGGGCCATCAGGTAGAAGCGCTCCTCGTCGTCGACGTGTCCCACCGTCGTCCCGTGACCGCAGCGGACGTCGTTGGCCTTGATCTCGAGGCGGGGGACGCCGCTGGCGCCGGCCCCGTGACTGAGCAGGAGGTTGCGGTTGACCACGTAGCCGTCGGCGTGGATCGCCCCGGGCTCGACGTCGATGAGGCCGCCGTAGACGCTCTGGGCCCGGCCGCGGGCGGCGACCTTGAGGAGCAGGTTGCTCCGGGTGTCGGGAGCGCGGTGGAGCTGGAGCGACTGGTGGTCGAGGTGCTGCTCGGCGTCCGCGAAGCAGACCGCGAGGACGTCCGCCTCGGCGCCCGCGCCCTCGAGGAGCACGTCCCAGTACGCCTTCTGCACCCGCGCCCCCAGGGTGGCGCCGAGCAGCCGGTAGCGGGCGGCGGCGCCCAGGCTCGCCCTGCGGGTGGTGAAGTGCCAGGTGCCGGAGGGGAGCTGCTGGACGGGGATGTCCTCGAGGCGGGACTCGTCCGCGAGGCGGAGCGCGGTGACCGCCACGGAGAGGCGCGGGGACGGGTCGGGCGGTCCGATGAGGTCCTCGACCAGGGTGAGCGAGGAGTGCTCGTCGACCACCACCACCGTGCCGGGGAGGCTCATCGCGTCGCCGCCGGCGGCCAGATGGCCGACCCACACCGGGGTCATCGCGTGCACCCCCGGGGGGACGTGGATGAAGGCGCCCCCGCGCCAGAGCGCGTTCCAGAGGGCGGTGAAGTACGACTCGCCGACCCCGATCCCGGCCAGGCCGCGCTGGACCAGCTCGGGGTGGCGGAGCGCGGCCTCCTCCAGGGAGGAGACGATCACCCCCTGGGCCAGCAGCGACTCGGCGTTCTCGACGGTGACGGTCCCGTCCGGCCCGCAGAGCACCAGCGCCGAGCCCGGTAGGGCGGCCGCGTGGCGGGCCAGGGCGATGTCGAGCAGGCCGTCCCCGGCGGGCCCGGAGGCTCCGAAGCGATCCACGTGGAGCTTGGAGATGTCGGTGCGCCGCCAGTCCTCGTCGCGAGCGGAGGACGGCACCGGCAGCGCGGTGAAGGCGTCCCAGGCGGCGGTCCGGCGGGCGGCGAGCCACGCCGGGCTCCTCGCCACCAGCGCGTCGACGGCCTCACGGCTGATCGCGCCGGTGGTGGTGGGTGCCTCTGTCATGCCGGCGACCCGGGGGCGGCGGCGGGGCACATCGTCGTCGGGGGGACCGGCGTCGGCCAGCTCCGCCGGCCGGGCCTCGTGCTCGGCGGCATTGCGCTGCCGCCTGCGCAAGCCCCCACTCCAACGACGTGCTCCGCCGCCGCCGGGTGGACCACGAGCGACGTCACCCGACGGCCCCCTCCATCGAGAGCGCGAGCAGTCGGTTGAGCTCGACCGCGTACTCCATCGGCAGCTCCTTCACGAAGGGCTCGAAGAAGCCGTTGACGATGAGGGCGGTCGCCTGCTGCTCGTCGATGCCCCGCGACTGCAGGTAGAAGATCTGGTCCTCGCCCACCTTGGACACCGTGGCCTCGTGGCCGAAGGTGACGTCGGGGTTCTCGATGTCCATGTACGGGTAGGTGTCGCTGCGCAACTCCTCGTCGAGGAGCAGGGCGTCGCAGCGGACGTTGGCCTTGACGTTGGTGGCCTTGGGCAGGACCCGGATGTGGCCGCGGTAGGAGGTGCGGCCGCTCCCCTTGGAGATGGAGCGGCTGACCACGTTGCTGGTGGTGTTGGGGGCGACGTGGATGCACTTGCTGCCCGCGTCCTGGTGCTGGCCGGTGCCGGCGAAGGCCGCGGAGAGGACCTCCCCGTGGGCTCCCTCGCCCATCAGGTAGATGGACGGATACTTCATCGTCACCTTGGACCCCAAATTCCCGTCAATCCAATCGATCCGTGCATTGGCCTTGGCGATGGCCCGCTTGGTGACCAGGTTGTAGACGTTGTCCGACCAGTTCTGGATGGTGGTGTAGCGGACATACGCCCCGGGCTCGGCGATGATCTCGACCACCGCCGCGTGCAGGGAGTCGTTGGAGTAGGTGGGGGCGGTGCAGCCCTCGATGTAATGGACGTAGGAGCCCTCGTCGGCGATGATCAGGGTCCGCTCGAACTGCCCCATGTTGTCGCTGTTGATCCGGAAGTAGGCCTGGAGCGGGATCTCGACGCGCACCCCCTTGGGGACGTAGACGAAGGAGCCGCCCGACCAGACCGCGCTGTTGAGGGCCGCGAACTTGTTGTCGTTGGGCGGGATCACAGTGCCGAAGTAGCGCCGGAAGATCTCCTCGTGCTCGCGCAGCCCGGTGTCGCAGTCGCTGAAGAGCACCCCCAGCTTCTCCAGGTCCGCGCGGATGCTGTGGTACACGACCTCGGAGTCGTACTGGGCGGAGACCCCGGCGAGGAACTTGCGCTCGGCCTCGGGGATGCCGAGGCGGTCGAAGGTCTGGCGGATCGAGTTCGGGGACGTCGTCCCAGCTCCGCCCCATCTCCTCGACCGGCTTGATGTAGTAGTACATGTTGTCGAAGTCGATCCCGGAGAGGTCGGCGCCCCAGTTGGGCATGGGCCGCTTGAAGAAGTGGGCCAGGGCCTTGAGCCGGAACTTGAGCATCCACTCCGGCTCCTTCTTGTGGGCGGAGATGGCCGTGACCACCTCGGGGGAGAGGCCCTTCTCGGTGCGGAAGACCGAGACGTCCTCGTCGTGGAAGCCGTACTTGTAGTCCTTGGTCAGCTCGCGCGCCTGGACGGTCATGGGCGTGGGACCTCCGGCCCGGCGGGGCTGCTGGCGGTGGTGTAGGGGTCGTACCCCTCGCGCTCGATCACGTGGGCGAGCTCGGGTCCGCCGCTGTCGACGATCCGGCCCTGGTGCATGATGTGGACCCGGTCGGGGGTGAGGTTCTCGAGGATCCGGTAGTAGTGGGTGATGAGCAGCACGCCCATCCGCCCCTCGCTCCGCTGCATCACCCGGGTGACGCCCTCGGCGACGATGCGCAGGGCGTCGACGTCCAGACCGGAGTCCGGCTCGTCGAGGATGGCGAGCCGGGGCTCGAGCATGGCGAGCTGGAGGATCTCGGCCCGCTTCTTCTCCCCGCCGGAGAATCCGTCGTTGATGTAGCGGGAGCGGAAGCTCGGGTCCATCCGGAGGTCGGTCATCTCCTCGCCGAGGCGGGCGATGAACTCGCGGGCGGGCAGCTCCCTCCCCTGAGCGCGGAGCGCGGCCCGGAGGAAGTTGACCGTGGTCACCCCGGGGATGGCGATGGGGTTCTGGAAGGAGAGGAAGAGCCCGAGCTGGGCCCGGCGGTCGGGAGTGAGCGCGAGCAGGTCCTGGCCGTCGAAGCGCGCCGACCCGCCGGTCACCTGGTACTTGGGGTGGCCCATCAGGCTGTAGGCGAGCGTGGACTTGCCGCTGCCGTTGGGCCCCATCAGCACGTGGACCTGGCCCACCGGGACCCGGAGGTCCACGCCCTCCAGGATCGGCTTGCCCTCCACCGAGACCCGGAGGCCGTCGACCTGGAGCTCGGTGGTGCCGGGCGCAGGGCCGGCGTCCGCCGCCGGCGGGCGGGGTGCCTCGACCATCTCAGACATGGGCCACCTCCGGCAGCTGCCGGGTCACCCCGCCGACGATGAGGGGCAGCGGGGCGAAGCTCTGGACCAGGGTGTGGTCGGAGACCAGCTCCTCCAGGGTGGTCTGGCTCAGCACGGCGTCGATGGAATCCTTGAGCCGGCGCCAGAGGGGCTGGGAGGCGCAGTCGCCCTCCCGGATGCACGCCCCGGGGACGTAGTCATGGGCCACGCACTCGACGGGGGCCACCTCTCCCTCGACCACCCGGACCACGTCGAGCACGGAGATCGAGTGGGGATGGCGGGTGAGGCGATAGCCGCCGCGCACGCCCCGGGTGGAGTCGACGAGGCCCCCCCGGCGGAGCTGGGCGGCGAGCTGCTCGAGGTAGGAGAGGGGCAGGTGCTCGATCCGGGAGACCTCGGCGAGGCTCAGCGGACCCCTCTCGTAGGCCCTCGCGAACTCGGTCATCATCCGCAGCCCGTAGTGCGCCTTCGAGCTCACCCGCATGCTGAACGAAGCGGACGTCGAAATCCCGACCGTCATACCGGGAATTGTACCCGTTCGGGGCGGGCCGCCGCCCGGGGGCTGGCGGGGGCGCGCCGGAAGATCAGGCGTCCCTTCGTGATATCCTACGATATCGTAGGCATCGACCGATATCGCACCAAGGAGGACGCTGTGGCTGACGTGCTTGTTCGGGATGTCCCCGATGAGGTGCTGGTGGCGCTGGACGCGCGGGCCAGCCGTCTGGGGCTGTCGCGCAGCGAGTACCTGCGCCGCCGCCTCGCGCAGGACGCAGCCACTGGTGCCGCCCGCGTCGACCTCGACGACCTCCGCCGCTTCGGCACTCTCTTCGCCGACCTGGCCGACCCGGACGTGATGGCCCAGGCGTGGCGGTAACGGCCTGGTTGATCGACAAGTCGGCGCTGGTCCGCCTCTCGACAAGCCCCGACGCTCTCGACTGGGCCATGAGGATCGAGCGAGGGCTGGTGCGGATAGCCACAGTGACCCGCCTGGAGGTCGGGTACTCGGCGCGATCAGGGGAGGACCTCCGCTCCGGTCTGGCCGGGTCGCCGCTCTCGTCGATGCCGGTCGAGTACCTGACGCCCGCCATCGAGGAGCGGTCACTGGAGGTGCTGACGCTCCTCGCGGACCGGGGGCAGCACCGGGGGCCCTCCGTGCCGGACCTCATCGTCAGCGCGGCGGCGGAGCTGAGCGGGCTCACCGTCCTCCACCTCGACAAGGACTTCGACGTCATCGCCCAGGTGACGGGCCAGCCCATGGAGCGCCTGGTCGTCACCGAGTAGGGGCGGCAGGCCCGCCGCCACCGCGCACCCGCTCCGCCGCCACCCGGACGCGCTCCCCGGCCTCCTCGACCTCCTGGGCCGTCGTGGAACGTCCGAGGCTGAGGCGCAGCGCGCAGCCCGCCAGCTCGCCGAAGCCCATCGCCTCGAGGACGTGGGAGGGGATCGGCGCGCCGCTCGAGCAGGCGCTCCCCGCCGAGGCGCAGACCCCCAGCTCGTCGAGGACGGCGAGCAGGAGGTCGCTGCGGCATCCGGGGATCACCAGGCTGCAGTGGCCGGGGAGCCGCGCCGACGGGTCGCCGGTGAGCTCGGCCCCGGGCACGGCCTCCGTGAGCAGCTCCGCCAGCCGGGCGCCCAGCCGCTCCATCGCCGGAGCGTCCACCTCGCGCCTCCGCTCGGCCAGCTCGGCGGCGACCCCGAAACCGGCGATGCCGGCGACGTTCTCGGTGCCGCTGCGGCGGTCCCGCTCCTGGCCGCCGCCGGTCAGCTGGGCCGCGGGGAAGACACCATGGCGGGCCACCAGCGCGCCCACCCCCTGGGGCCCGTACGCCTTGTGGGCGCTGAGGGTCAGGAGGTCCACCCCCAGGGCGTCGAGGCCGAGGGGGAGCCGCCCCAGGGCCTGGACGGCGTCGCTGTGGACCAGGACGCCCGGCCGGCGGGAGCGCACCGCGGCGGCGACGGCGGGGAGGTCCTCCACCGTGCCGACCTCGTTGTTGGCGAGCATCACGGAGACCAGCACGGTGTCCGGCCGGACGGCCGCGGCCACCTCCGCCGGGTCGACCCGGCCCCGGTGATCGGAGGGGACGACGGTCAGCTCGGCCCGGCCCGCCGCGGCCAGCGCCCGCGCGGTGGTGAGCACGGCCTCGTGCTCGACGGCGCTCACCACCAGGTGGCGGCCGCGCTCGGCACCCCAGCGGTCGAGGACGCCGCGGAGGGCGAGGTTGTCGGCCTCGGTCCCCCCCGAGGTGAAGACCACCTCCCGCGAGGCGCAGCCGGCGGCGGCGGCGACCCGGTCGCGGGCCGCGTCGACCGCCGCCCGGGCCCGGCGGCCCGGCTCGTGCACCGAGGACGGGTTGCCGAACCGCTCCCCCAGCCAGGGCAGCATGGCCGCGCGCACCTCGGGATCGAGGGGGGTGCTGGCGGCGTGGTCCAGGTAGATCGGCTCCACCCCAGCCAGTGTAGGCGGCGGCACCGGCAGCCTCGCCCCCCCGGGCGGCGGGTGACCCGCTACGGCGGCGAGAGCCAGACGAGGATGTTCCCGGGCCAGACCATGATCGTGGTGCCGGCCACGGTGGCGGTCTCGGCGGGCCGGCCCAGCACCCTCACGACGGCGTCCCGGTCGCCGGCGTCACCGGCGGGCAGGAGGACGAAGCTGGCGCTATCCCGGCCGGGGTCGTACCAGGAGGCCGTGGAGTGCCAGAGATAGGGGGAGACGGAGCGCGGCCCGGTGACGATCGAGCGCACCGCGACCGCCCCATGGGTGCTCAGCGTCACCACGTTGGCGTCCCAGTAGGTGCCGAGGCCGTGCGCCGCCCCGTGCGCCTCGAGGTACGCGGTCACGGGCGCCAGAGGCGGCGCGGCGGGCTGGACGGTGGCCGCGCCGGCGGCGAAGACGCCGGCGTAGGCGGCGCCGAGGGCCAGCAGCCCCAGCCCGAGGCGGGGCCGGAGCGCCAGCAGCCTCGGCACCCCCTCGCGCCCGGCCAGGACGGCCCCGAAGCCGAGGAGGGGGACCAGGTAGCGGGCGGAGGTCAGGTTGGTCGCCTGCTGGCCGACCAGGTAGGCCCCGGCGTCGAGGAGCATGCCCAGGGCCAGGACCCGCGAGACGGCATCGAGGGCGACCCAGCGCCGGGGCCGGAGCAGGTAGGCGAGCACCGCAACGACCAGGGCCAGCCCGCAGAGGTGGAGGAGGCTGGAGGCCACGGCCGCTCCCCCGGACTGGTCGAGGAAGTCCGCCCCGAAGACGCTGAGCAGGGCCCGCCCGCCCTCGGAGAGGTTGTGGCTCAGGGAGGAGACCAGGGGTGGCAGCCCGTACCCCCCGCCGAGCAGGGGCGCGGCGGTGAAGCCTCCCAGGCGGCGGATCCCCCACCAGCCGAGCGGAGCCAGCACCGCCGAGGAGAAGCCCACTCCGACCAGGGTCGCGTCCCAGCGCACGCCGCCGCGCCGCCCCGCGACCAGGTCGAGCGCCCCGGCCGCCGCGATGGCCCCCCCGCCGACCACGGCGGCGAGGGGATCGCCGGCGCTCGCCGCCGCCAGCGCCACCCAGGTGACGCCCAGCCACGCCGGTGCTCGCTCGGCGCGCTGGAGGGCCAGCCAGGCGACCAGGAGGAGCACCAGGCTGCCGGCGTGGTCGCTCCCGGCCGGCAGCATCGCCCCCGAGGGGAAGACGTTGCCGGCACCGGGGACGAGCAGGGCCTGGGAGGTGAGCAGCGCACCGGTCACCAGCATCGCCGTGGCGCGGCAGAGGCCGCGCTGCCGGCCGCCGGCCAGCCAGACGGCGGCCAGGACGACCGCGGCCCCCAGCAGCCCGGTGACCTCGTACACGACTTGGGGGGTGAAGCCCTGGACCCACTCCAGGAGCGCCAGGAGAGGAAGCTTGCTGGTGACGAAGCTGTCCGAGGGGAGCGTCCAGCCGCTGAGCAGGAGGTTGCCGTGGCCCATGGCATAGCCCTCGAGCACCGAGCTCGCCTGGTCGGAGTTGAGCGGGACCTGCTGGCTGAGACGCCCGATCGCCACGGCGAGCAGGAGACCGAGGGCCACCGAGCCGGTGCCGGCCGCTCCCCGGCGCGTCCAGCGGCGGCGGGCGAGGGGACCAACGTCCGAGGCGGGCTTCCCCGAAGCGCGGTCAGGGGGGATCGGCTCCACGCCGGGGCAGTGTATTGGCTGGGGCGCGGGTCCAGATCGCGCCGAGCTTCGCTATCATTCACCGTCCGCTTCGCGGCCGCGCCGCGGGCGGAGGGGAGATGAGATGACCTTCATCCACGTGGCACCCGCCCGCGACCTGGGCTGGAACAAGGACGCCGCGGTGCGAGCGTCGCAGACCACCCGGCTGTCCGGCCTGCTCAGCCGCCTGCTCAGCGATCTCTCCCGGCTCGACACCCCTCATCAGCCCCGCCTCGACTACCTCGACCGGGCGGCGCTCGACGCGGTCCGCAGCGACCCCGAGACCTATCACCTGATCGGCCGGGCGGCCTCCTCGCTGGAGGACGGCGGCGACCGCTGCATCACCGCCGCCTACTGGCACGAGGAGGGTGGCGACGAGGTCGACGTCGAGCTGGAGGTCGCCGACGACGAGGTGGTCTGGGGCCCGGCACTGGCACCGGTGCCCGCGGGACCGCTGAGCCATCACCTGAGCGCGACCGTGGACTGCCGCGAGGGCCGGATCGAGCGCCTCGGGCTGGGGTAGGCCACGCCAGGCTGACCCCACCAACTCGGCGCATCGGGGAGAGATCGCGGTGATGCGACGCGGACGCGGCCCCGGGGTCCAGGTGGGCGCGGGGCCACCCAGCTAGACTCGGCGCGTGTCGCCAAATGGGGCAATCAAGATCACGAATAGGACAGCGGTACGGGGGGTCGCACTGGCCCTTTCGGCCGCCTGCATGTCTCTCGGATTAGCACCGGTCGCTGCTTCTGGGGGCGCACCGTCCGTCCGGCCAGCGCAGCTGGCTCCGGGGATCGCCCCCATCGGGGCGACGCCTCTCGGCCCTGTCACCGGCTCCCAGAGCGTCGATCTCGTCGTGGTGCTGCCCCCGTCAAACCAGGGCGAGCTGCAGACGCTCCTCGATGACCTGTACGACCCGCAATCCCCGCAGTACCACCACTGGCTCCAACCGGGGCAATTCCTCGCCGAGTTTGGACCGTCTCCAGCCGGCGTGTCAGCCGTCCGGTCGTGGCTGCACGGGGCTGGACTTGGCTCCGCCTCTCCCTCGGGGTTCACCGTTGACGTCGCCGCCCCGGCGAGCGTGGTCTCGACAGCCCTCGGGACGCCCCTCGAGCAGTATCGGTCCGCGTCGGGGAACCTGGGGTACCTCGCCGAGCAGGCGCCCCTGGTCCCTCAGTCGCTGGCCGGGGGGGAGATCTCAGCCGTCCTCGGTCTCAACACTCTGGCCCAGTTGCAGCCTCTCGGCGATGCGGCCCCAGATCCCACCTCGGAAGGGGGCCCGTCGGTCAGCGCTGACGCCGACGGGTTGACCCCGTGCGATCAGGCGGTGGCGGAGGCGAACGGGGAGTACTACACGCTGGATCAGCTCGGAGCCGCGTACGGCATCGACTCGCTGCTGGGTGACGGCCAGAAGGGCAGCGGGCAGACGCTTGGCCTCTACGAGCTCGCGCCTCACTCCTCAAGCGACGTGGGGGCGTACGAGACGTGTTTCGGTCTCAGCAACGCGGTGACGACCGCGCCGGTCGACGGTGGCGGGAGCGTGGACCAGGGTGGGACGGACGAAGCGGATCTCGACATCGAGCAGGCCGCCACCCAGGCCCCCGGCGCCGCGATCGTCTCGTACGAGGGACCCAACACCACCACCGGTATCTACGACACGTGGAAGGCGATCGTGACCGCGGACGCCGCGCAGGTCGTCTCGACGAGCTGGGGCGAATGCGAGGCGGATGCCGAGAGCGACGGCGATCTCTCCTCGCTGCCGACCCTCTTCGCGCAGGCCGCCACCCAGGGGCAGACGGTGCTGGCCGCCGCCGGCGACTCCGGTTCGGAAGGGTGCTATGCGGCGCACCCTGCGAACACGACCTTGGAGACCGACTACCCCGCCTCCGACGGGGAGGTGACCGCGATCGGCGGGACCGACCTCTTCGCGTCGGACGAGGTGGCGTGGACAGACGGCGGTGGCGGGCTGTCGCGTTACGTCGCAAGGCCGACGTGGCAGCCCAACATCGCGGCCTGGACATCCCCCTACCCTGCGTGCGGCGAGTACTGCCGCGAGGTGCCCGACCTCTCGGCCAATGCCGGCGTCGGCATGGTCGCCTATTACGGAGGCAGTTGGGAGGTCGGAGGCGGGACGAGCTTCGCCGCGCCCCTGGTGGCCGGCCTCGTAGCGGACCGCAACGAGGGCTGCACGGAATCCACCGGCTGGTGGACCCAGGCGCTGTACACGCTCGCCTCGGAGGGCGCCTACGGCACTGCGCTCACCGACATCACGAGTGGCGACACCGACGTGACCGGGTCGAATGGAGGCAAGTGGCAGGCGTCGTCCGGATACGACCTCGCCACCGGACTCGGAACCCCCCTGGCCGCCGGCCTGTCATGCCCCGAGATCACCGCGATCCAGCCGGCCACTGCCCTCCCCGGGGCGCAGGTGACCCTCTCCGGCCTGGGCCTCGAACACGCTACGATCTCCTTCGGCGGCACGGTCGCCGAGGTCCTGTCTGCGACTGCCACATCGGCGACTGTGGTCGTCCCGACCGGGACCGGAACAGTCACCGTCGGCGCTTCAGGTGCGCTGGGCGCCGGCACGCAGAGCTCGTCATTCACCTTCCTGTCCGGCACGGCGTACGCGGCGCTGCAGCCATACCGGATCTGCGACACGCGGGCGGGGAGCAGCACGGAGTGCAGCGGGCAGGGGCTGAGCCCGGGTGGCACGCTGAACGTGCAGGTCACCGGGGTCACCGGTCCCCAGGGCCAGTCGGTACCCGCGGATGCCCAGTCGGTGGTGCTCAACGTCACCGCCATCGACGGCTCGGCGGGCACCTTCCTGACCGTCTACCCGGCCGGCTCGGCGGTCCCCAATGCCTCCAACCTCAACGTCCCCGCCCACCTCAATGAGGCCAACCTGGTGGTGGCCGCCCTGGGCTCGGGTGGCCAGGTCTCCCTCTACAACTCCCAGGGCTCGATCAACGTCGCCATCGATGTGGAGGGGTACTTCGCGGCCGCCTCGGGCAGCTCTCCCGCCGGTCTGTTCCATCCCATCGCCCCGCTCCGGATCTGCGATACCCGCCAGGGTCGCGGCACCGAGTGCTCCGGCGCCTCCACCGACAACCTCCTCGGCCAGGGCCAGTGGACCGGGGTGGTGGTCTCGGGGTGCCCCACCGGCAGCCCGTCCTGCACCGCCTCGGTCCCCACTGACGGGACCGCCGAGGCGGTGGCCCTCAACCTCACTGCGGTCTACGGCAGCTCGTTCACCTACCTGAGCGTCGTCCCCCCCAACAGCTCCGACCAGTGTCCCAGCGGGACCCCGGCATTCTCCAACCTCAACCTCAACGCCCACAACAACCTGCCCAACCGGGTGATCGTCCCACTCGGCCCCGAGCAGGACGTCTGCGTCTACAACTCGCTGGGCTCGATCAACTTCATCCTCGACGTCAACGGCTGGTTCGGCGACGGCAGCGAGACCTCCCAGGGCGCCTACTTCTTCGCCATCCCCCCCCTGCGCATCTGTGACACGCGCGCCGGGACCGGCACCGAGTGCTCGGGCACCTCCCTCGGTCCGGGCCAGAGCCGCACCATCCCGGTGGCCGGGGTGGACGGGCTGCCCACCGCCGGAGGGACCTCCCCGCCGGCGGCGGTGATCGCCAACGTCACCGCGGTCTTCGGCACCGCCTCCACCTACTTCACCCTCTACCCCTCCGACGTCTCGCTGCCCAACGCCAGCGACCTCAACGTGGGCTCGGCGCAGAACACCCCCAACCTGGTGATCGTGCAGCTGGCCACCACCGGGGCCAACGCCGGCGCCGTCAACCTCTTCAACGACCAGGGCTCCATCAACGCCATCGTCGACGTCGCCGGCTGGTTCGAGTCCTGATGCCGCATAGCAGACGAGCAGCGGACGTCATGCGCGACGGTAGAATCGGGCGCTTGTGAAGGTCACCGAGAAGCGGCTTCGTTCGAGTCGATGGCTGCTCGGCCATGGGATCGAGGTGGGAGCCCTCAACAACCCCCTGCCCCTCCCCGATGGCGTGCAGGTGAGCTACGTGGACAGGCTGTCGATCGATGATCTGCGCCGGCATCACCCGGAGCTCGCGGACGACACTCTCGCACCGGTGGACATCATCTGCGACGCCGAGGACCTCTCCCCAATCCCCGGCGAGTCGCAGGATTTCGTCGTCGCCAACCACCTCCTGGAGTTCCTGGAGGACCCTCGCCGCGGGCTGATCGAGATGGCGCGGGTGTTGCGACCCGGGGGCGTCCTTCATGTGGCGCTGTCCGAGCCCCGGCTCAGCTCGGACCACGAAGCCGGGACGAGGAGCACTGGAGATGCTCTCGAGAAAGCCGCAGGTGCGACCGATCTCGCCTCCGACAGCAGCCGCACCAGCCCCCACGAGTGGCGACCTGAGGGCTTCCTCGAGATGATCTCGGGGATCCGCCGAGAGGTGGGCGTCACCCTCGAGCTCCTCGAGTTCAGCGCCTGCCATCCCGGGCTCGATGACGAGTGCATCTTCGTCTTCGCCAAGGGTGACCTTGCGGTCGGACCCCCGCGGGACGACCCAGCGACGGTTCAGCGTGATCAACTCCGCAGCGAGGTGGCCCGTCTCCAGCCGCTGCTGTCCCGAACCACGCGGCAGCTCGCGGAGGCTGAGGGCCTCATCGCCGCCATCCAGGGTGCCATCGCCTTCCGCGCTGCCGACGCAGCGAGCCGGGTGGCAAAGCGGTTGCTCCCCGCTGATACTCGGCGTCGCGCCGCGCTCATGCGGATCGTCCGTCGGCCGATGAGGCGGTCGCCAGACGCCCTGGGCGAGCCTGGCGGTCCGGAGGTCGCTCTGCAACGCGTGGCGGCTCAGGGTGCCACCGGCGTGCAGCGCGTTGTCGCGGTCATCCAGCCCCGGCGGGGCGGTGATGCGAAAGCGACGCTGCGGTCGCTGAGAAGGCAATCGTGGGAGGAGTGGCGGGCGATCCTCCTCGACGTGTCGCTCTCATCGGATCGGGATGCGGACACCGCCGCCGAGACGCGTGTCCGGCGCCATCGCGGGGCCGACGTCGCGGCCATCAACACGGTGCTCGCCGAGCTGCCCGGGGAAGCGATGGTCATTCTCCTGACGGCGGGGGACACCCTGGCTCCCGGCTGCCTCTACGAGATCGCGGCATGTGCGCGGCGCGACCCCCTCGTGGAGCTCGTCAGTTGGGATGACGAGGCCCCCGCCGGGCCGCCCCTCGGGCGTGCACTCCGCCTGCGCCCCTCGTGGTCGCCGGAGACGCTGTTCTCGGCCGACTATCTGGACGGCTGCTTTGCGATCCGGGCCTCCTGCGCCCAGCAGGTGGGGGGCGTCCGCCCCGAGGCGGGCACGGCCCTCTTCTGGGACCTGCTCATGCGCTGCAATCTCGCCGACGATCGCGTGACCCATATTCCGAAGGTGCTCAGCCGCCGCGCGCACCGCTCCGCGCCATCGCTCCACGACGCGATCGACGTTGTCGACCGGACGCTTCGGCGCCGCGGTTGGCCGGCGTCGGCCCGGTGGAACGGCGACGCCGTACGTATCGTTTGGGACCTGCCTTCCTGGCCACGCGTCACCGTGGTGATCCCGACCCGCCACAACCGGGGGTTCGTCGGCCCTCTCCTCGACGGACTGGAGCGGGCAGACTACCCGGACCTCGAGGTGGTGATCGTCGACAACGGCCCCCGGACCCCGGACAACGAGCACTGGTACGAGGAGCGGCCGACGCGCCCCACAGTCATCTGGTGGGACCGACCCTTCAACTACTCGGCGGTGAACAACGCAGGATCCAGAGTCGCCACCGGTTCTGTCCTGCTCTTCCTCAACGACGACATCCGGGTGGGATCGGACCCCGGCTGGCTCAAGGAGCTGGTCGGGTGGACCGCGGTGGACGAGGTGGGCTGCGTGGGCATGCAGCTGCTCGACCCCCGCGGCCGGATCCAGCACGGTGGAGTGATCCTCGGTCTCACCGGATTTGCCGGCCACCTCTTCGCAGGGATGCGGCCCCAGTCCATGACACTTCTCGGATCCACCTCGTGGTACCGAGACGTGCTGGCGGTGACCGCAGCCTGCGTCGTAGTACGGCGCGCCGACTTCGAAGCCGTGGGAGGCTTCGACGAGGCGTTCACCCTCTGTGGGAGCGATGTCGCACTTGGGCTTTCGCTGCGTCGCCGCGGTCTGCGCAACCTGTGCATCCCCAGCAACGCGCTGACCCATCTCGAGTCGGCGACGCGAGGGACGGCAGTGCCGCGCTTCGACTACTTCGTGTCGTGGTGGCGCTACCAACGGTGGATTCGTGCCGGGGACCCCTACTTCCACCCCCGACTGTCTCTCCAACGCCCCGCGCCGCGACTTCGCCGGCGAGGCGAGCCGACAGCGGCCGAGATGATCGGGCCCCACATCGGTCGGCGCCTCACCGTGTGGCATTCCCAGGAAGACCTCGGCCGGGCGGAGGGCCTGGCCCGCCGCTGCCGGATCGACCCCACCGAGACTGCCGCGGTCGGGGTCCTCCATCGCACCTATGCCTCGGCCGGAGCGCCGCGAACCGTCAACTGGTACATACCGGGGATCGACAGTCCGTTCTACGGTGGCATCAACACCGCCTTCCGCATCGCCGCCAAGCTGTCGGCCGATCACGAAGTCGAGAATCGCTTCGTGGTCTGCGGCCAGGGACCCGAGGAGTTCATCCGCTCGGCGATCGGTGCCGCCTTCCCCACACTGGGGACATCGCCCATCTTCATCGCCGAATATGACGAGCAGCTGAGCGCCGTGCCGGAGGCCGACGCGGCCATCGCGACACTGTGGACTACCGCCTATCAGGTCGCAACGCGTTCGCGGACGCACCGGAACTTCTACCTCGTGCAGGACTTCGAGCCGATGTTCTACCCGGCGGGCACCCTCTACGCCCTCGCCGAGGAGTCCTACCGGCTCGGGCTGTACGGGATCTGCAACACCGAGAACCTGGCGCGAATCTACCGATCGTACGGCGGGAAGGCGTGGCACTTCACCCCTGCGGTGGATGCCTCCGTGTTCCACGCGCGTGGTCGCGTCGACCGGACTCCGGGCGCCCCGGTCACCCTCTTCGTCTACGCGCGGCCGGGCCACTGGCGCAACTGCTGGGAGCTCGCGCTGCCTGCCCTCAACGAGCTCAAGGAGCGTCTCGGCGATCGCATCCGCATCGTCACCGCGGGCTCCTGGGCGGAGACGGGCACCGGGCTCCCCGCGATGACCCACCTCGGGCTGCTCGACTATGCCGAGACCGGGGAGCTCTACCGGCACTGCGACATGGGTCTCGTGCTGACGGTCTCCGAGCACCCCTCCTACCTGCCGCTGGAGCTGATGGCGTGTGGAGCGCCCGTTGTGGCCTTCGACAATCCCGCCGGCGGCTGGCTGCTCCGTGACGGAGCCAACTGCCTGCTCGCCCCGCGGACGGTCGACGGGCTGGTGGACAGGTTGGAGACGATGGCAGTCGACCTGATGCTTCGAGGCCGGCTGGCCGATCAGGCGCTCGCCGACATCGCGGCGCGCCACTCCGACTGGGATGCGGCCCTCCGCGGACTCCATGACTACCTCTCCGATCCCGAAGGCGCGGCGTCGGCCGACAACCTGGGCGCTGAGGCCGGCGGATCCCACCGGGGACGCCGTCCGCCGGCGCCCCTCGTGCGCCGTGGCTGACGAGCGGAGGGCGGAGGCCGTGGCGCCGGGCCCCGACGGTGTCGCGGGTTTCCGGGAGGCCATGGGGCTGGTCCGTCGAGGCAGCCGGGTCGCCGACGCCCCCGTCGCCTCCGTGGTCATCCTGGTGATGGACCGGGTGGACCGTCTGATCGACTGCCTCCGCTCCCTGACAGCCCTCCCCGACACCACATCGCACGAGATCGTGGTCGTCGGCAACGGAACGCCGGCGGAGACGCTCGCGAGCCTTCCCGAGCGGGATTCGCTGGTTGTGGTTCCCTGCCCCGTCAACCTCGGCTTCGGCGGTGGGTGCAACTGGGGGGCCCGGTTCGCTCGCGGCCGGCACCTGGTCTTCCTCAACGACGACACCGAGGTCGAGTTCGGGATGGCTCGCGGCCCTCGTGGAGGTCGCGGAGAGTGACCCCCGGATCGGAGCCGTCGGCAGCCGGCTGCTGGGGCCCGACGGCACTCTCCAGGAGGCCGGTTCCATCCTCTGGCGCGACGCCGGAACGTACCAGGTCGGCCACGGGCTTTCCCCGGACTCGCCGGAGTACGACGTGGTCCGTGACACCGACTACTGCTCCGCCTGCGGGCTGCTGGTGACCCGCGAGGGGTGGAATGCCGTGGGAGGCTTCGACGAGACATTCTTTCCCGCCTACCACGAGGACGTCGATCTCTGCCTCTCGCTCCGGGCCCGCGGCTTTCGCACCGTCTATGCACCCGGAGCGCGCCTCGTCCACCACGGGGGCGCGAGCCTGCCCAACGACCTCCGCACCCTGATCGGCATCCGCAACGGACGCCGCTTCATCTCCAAGTGGGGCGATGCGCTGCTGGACTACGACCCGCAGCCGGCCGGGCGCGACCGCGAGGCGGCGGTGTCCGCGGCCGTTCTGCGGGCGGAGCGCCGCCCGCTGCCCCAGGCCTCACCCGGACATGCCGCCCAGCAGCAGCCGCCCCCCAGCGAGCTGGAGTCACTCCAGGCGCAGCTCCGCGCACTCCGAGCGGCCGTCAGCCTGGGCGACGAGCTGCTCCAGCAGCTCTGGAGCGATCACCGCAAGGTGGAGGGGCTGAGGAAGCTCGCCGACCGGGTGCCGGGGGGACGACGGGCCGGCTCCTGGCTGGCCCGGCGCCTCGGGGTCCGGTGAGCGCTCCGACCCGCCCGACCGCCACGCGGGGGGTCTTCAGCGGGCCGCGCCGGCTGGTGAACCTCTGGCGCCGCGAGGGGACGGCAGGGCTCCTGCAGCGCCTCCGGTCGATGCGCCGCCGCCGGCGGCGAGGGACCCGACCGAGCGCGATGCCTCTCGACGACCAGTACCGGCGCTGGCGGGCTCGCGTGGAACCCGGCCCCCGCGCGCTCCTGCTGGCGGCAGACGAGGCGTGGTCCTGGACCACGCCGCCGTCGCTGGTGTTCCTGGCCCCACCTTCGCCCGACAACCCCGCCGCCCTGGAGGCGACGCTCAGCTCTCTGCGTGACCAGCCCTACCCACGGTGGCGCCTCGCCGTCCTTGCGGACCCGCTCGCAACCCGCGCGGCGAGTGGAGACGAGCGGGTCTGCCTCGCCGTCCCTCAACCCGGCGTCCACTGGTCTGAGGTGCTGCTGGGCGCGATCCGCCCGGCACCCGGAGAGTACGTCGGGATCCTCTCCCCGGGCACTCGGGTCACCCGGCACGGGCTCCTGACGATGGCCAGTGAGCTTGTCGCGACACCCGACTGCGACCTGGCGTACACGGACTGGGACGAGATCGACGCCCAAGGGGGGCGTTGCAATCCCCACTTCGCCTACGGATGGTCGCCCGAGCTGCTCCTGGGGTGCGACTACATGAGCGGCTTGGTGCTCCAGCGGCTCGATCTGCTGAGGGCCTCTCGGGGTTGGAGGCCCGAGGACGCGCCCGCCGAGACCTACGCGCAGCTGCTACGTGCCGCAGAGCACGCGCGCAAGCCAAGGCATCTGTCCGTGGTCGCGGTCTCCCGACCCGCGACCACGGACGCGAGGATGCCGGGCGACCAGCGCAGGGCGTCCCTGGAGGCGTGGCTGCCCGCTCTCGACGCCGGTGCACGCGTCGAGACCGGACGCGAAGCGGGGATCACCGACGTCCGATTCGACCTGCGTGGGCAGACGGACGTGGACATCGTGATCCCAACGCGAGATCGCGTCGACCTGCTCCGCCGCTGCCTGGCCAGCCTGGAGATCAGCACCCATCCGCGCCGTCGCGTCGTCGTCGTCGACAACGACAGCCGCGAACCGGAGACGCTCGACTACCTCTCTCGGCAGTCCCTTCACGTCCTGTCCCACCCGGGCGCCTTCAACTTCTCGGCGATCGTCAACCGGGCGGTGGCCGTGACGGATGCGCCCTACGTCGTCCTCCTCAACAACGACACCGTGGTGCGGTCTCCCGGGTGGTTGGAGGCCATGCTCGAATGGTGTCAACGTCCCGGGGTGGGAGTGGTCGGAGCCCGGCTGATCTTCGCCGACGGGAGAGTCCAGCACGAGGGCATCGGCATCGGCATCGGCCGGGTCGCAGCCAACCTCGACCTCGGCTGGTCGGCCGCACGGGCCTGCACCGCGGTCACCGGGGCGTGCATGATGATTCGGCGCGAGGCCTGGGAGGCGGTCCGCGGCTTCGATGAGGGTCTTCCCGCCGCGTTCAACGACGTGGACTTCTGCCTGCGCCTCTGGAAGGCCGGGTGGCGGGTGGTGGTGACGCCTCTCGCTGAGCTGCAGCACGACGAGGGATCGAGTCGCGGCCCCGGCGCGGTGGAGGCCGACTACCGCCAGTTCTGCCTCCGTTGGGGCGAGGAGGACCGGCTGCGCGACGTCTTCCTGGGCCCGCACGTCGCCTGGCCGCGACCCCTCACACTCCGGGTACCGCCGAGGAGGCACCGACCCCCCGGATCCTGAAGGCGGACCCGTGGCGACGATCGGCCAAGGTCCCCACTCGAGCTCCGCAGGCTTGATGTGCAGCGTCACGCCTCGAACCAGCCGGCTATGTCGACGATGGCGTTGATGGTGCCCTGGTCGTTGAAGAGGTTGACGGCGCCGGCGTTGGCCCCGGTGGTGGCCAGCTGCACGATCACCAGGTTGGGGGTGTTCTGCGCCGAGCCCACGTTGAGGTCGCTGGCGTTGGGCAGCGAGACGTCGGAGGGGTAGAGGGTGAAGTAGGTGGAGGCGGTGCCGAAGACCGCGGTGACGTTGGCGATCACCGCCACCGGCGGGGAGGTCCCTCCGGCGGTGGGCAGCCCGTCCACCCCGGCCACCGGGATGGTGCGGCTCTGGCCCGGACCGAGGGAGGTGCCCGAGCACTCGGTGCCGGTCCCGGCGCGCGTGTCACAGATGCGCAGGGGGGGGATGGCGAAGAAGTAGGCGCCCTGGGAGGTCTCGCTGCCGTCGCCGAACCAGCCGTTGACGTCGAGGATGAAGTTGATCGAGCCCAGCGAGTTGTAGACGCAGACGTCCTGCTCGGGGCCGAGTGGGACGATCACCCGGTTGGGCAGGTTGTTGTGGGCGTCGAGGTTGAGGTTGGAGAACGCCGGGGTCCCGCTGGGACACTGGTCGGAGCTGTTGGGGGGGACCACGCTCAGGTAGGTGAACGAGCTGCCATAGACCGCAGTGAGGTTGAGGGCCACCGCCTCAGCGGTCCCGTCAGTGGGGACCGAGGCGGTGCAGGACGGGCTGCCGGTGGGGCACCCCGAGACCACCACCCTGGTCCACTGGCCCTGGCCGAGGAGGTTGTCGGTGGAGGCGCCGGAGCACTCGGTGCCGCGACCCTGGCGGGTATCGCAGATCCGGAGCGGGGCGATGGGATGGAACAGCCCGGCGGGAGAGCTGCCCGAGGCGGCCGCGAAGTACCCCTCCACATCGATGGCGACGTTGATCGAGCCCTGGGAGTTGTAGAGGGAGACCTGGCCACCCGAGCCCAGGGCGGCCACCACCAGGTTGGCCTCATTGAGGTGGGCGGGGACGTTGAGGTTGGAGGCATTGGGGACCGCCGAGCCGGCCGGGTAGACGGTCAGGAAGGTGCCCGCCGAGCCGTCGATGGCGGTGACGTTGAGGACCACCGACTGGGCGTCCGAGGGTACCGACTGCCCCGAGGGACCGTTGACCCCGGTGATCTGCACGTTCAGCGTGCTGCCCGGGCCGAGCGCGGCTGCCCGTGCACTCCGTGCCGTACCCGTGGTGACCACGCCCGCGTGTCGCAGATCCGGTACGGCTGCAGCGCCGTGTACACGCCGGGGCCCTTGGGGCCGTTCCACAGCAGGCTCTCGTAGGCGGTGTTGAACTCGTCGACATCGAACGGCAGGCCGAGTATGCGGGCGGGAACCAGTTGTTGATCTCGAGTACTGCCAGGCCACCGTGATGTTGGCGCAGCGGGGGCTCCGGAAACGGGTTCCATGCCGGCGCGGCGCCTGGGCGCATGGGCGGGGTACCGTCGCCATAGTCCGGCTCGAGCTCGTCGCTCCAGAGGACGAGGCCAGATTCAGATCGAGGAACCGCGGTCCACCGCAGCGCAATAGTCGCCGGGAAGGGCTGGTTGCTGCCACCATTTGGATAGGGGTTCTCGTAGAAGGCGGGAACGTATCCGCTCGTGGAGGACCGCGAAGGCCTGATACCAGCTCTCGATGTACGCGACCGTGATCGGGTCGCTGTTCTCGACGTCGCGGAAGATCGCGGTGCCGGGAGGCGCGCCCAGGCTCTGCGCCTGCTGGATTGCCGTCTGCGCGTCGGCGGTGCCGGTCCGTGAAGTTGTCCGGGTCGGCGATCAGCATGATGTAGATGCCCTGGGAGGCCAGGTAGGAGACCTCGGAGGGAGATGTTCGGCATGGATTGACAGCGGTACGAGTTCCCAGATAGCGGGCCATGAACTGGGGGTTCCCCAAGGCCGACTGCGTCCCGGGCACCGCGGTCTGGGCCGGGTCGCAGCGTCGATGCCCCAAAGGGTGGGTACCTGCGCCGAAACAGGTGCGGCGCGCGTGCCCACAGCCGCCATGGTGAGCGCGATCACAGCGACGGCGAGGACGCGCCGTGCAGACCTGGGGCGCTTCACGCGGCCATTCGTGGACCCAACCTCAGGTCAACAGCCGCGGCCAGCGCCGACCGCGTCGTGGATGGCGCTGCCGGCTTGGACGACGCGGGGGTCGCAGCGGTCGCGAACGCCGAGGCGCATGGCCCAACGATGCAACAACCGGCCCCCCGATTGCTGGAGATGCAACACGACCGTGAACGGACGCCACTCGAACGTGACAATTCCTGGGCGCTGACAACGAGCACGGGCACTGGGTGGGCGTGCTCCGGCGCATCCCGCCGGAGTGCAGTCCGACTGGAATACTCTGTTAGAGCGATTTGCCGCGTATGCGGCGCGCCGGCGGGCGCTGCTATCATCGCGTCCGCCCGGCTGGGCGGCGGTCGGGCGCCGGGTTCCGGGTCGCGCGGCCGGGATCGGCGCCGCGGCGAGCGCACCGCCCCGGGCCCCGAGATGGAGGTGACCAGGTGAAGGCGCTGATCCTGAGCGGGGGCACGGGCACCCGGCTCCGGCCTATCACCCACACCAGTGCCAAGCAGCTGGTCCCGGTCGCGAACAAGCCCATCCTCTTCTACGGGATCGAGGCGGTGGTCGCCGCCGGCATCACCGACATCGGGATCATCACCGGGGAGACGGGGCCGGAGGTGAGGGCCGCCGTCGGTGACGGATCGCAATTCGGCGCCTCGGTGACGTTCATCCCGCAGGAGGCGCCCCTCGGCCTCGCCCACGCCGTGCTCACGGCACGCCCATTCCTGGGCGATGACCGCTTCGTCATGTACCTGGGGGACAACCTGATCCGGGACGGGATCAGCGGCTTCGTCGAGGAGTTCCTCCGATCGGAGCCCGATGCGGAGATCCTGCTGGCCCGGGTTCCGGAGCCGCAGCGCTTCGGCGTGGCCGAGCTGGACGATGGCAGGGTGGTTAGGCTGGTCGAGAAGCCGTCGGCGCCCCGCAGCGACCTCGCCCTGGTGGGCGTCTACCTCTTCTCGCCCGCGGTGTTCGGGGCCATCGAGCGCATCCAGCCCAGCGCCCGCGGCGAGCTGGAGATCACCGACGCGATCCAGCGCATGATCGACGACGGAGCCCGGGTGGTGCCCCACGTCATCACCGGCTGGTGGAAGGACACTGGCCGCCTCGAGGACATGCTGGAGGCCAACCGGATCATCCTCGACACCCTCGAGCCGCGCGTCGAGGGCACCCTCGGCGACGACGTGCGGCTGGAGGGCAAGGTGGTCGTCCAGGCTGGCGCCGAGCTCCGCAACTGTCTGATCCGCGGTCCGGCCATCATCGGACACCGGACGCTCATCGATCACGCCTACATCGGACCTTTCACCTCCATCTACCATGACTGCACGATCCGGAGGTCTGAGGTGGAGCATTCCATCGTCCTGGAGGGCAGCGTGATCGACAATGTCGCCGGCAAGATCGAGTCGTCACTGATCGGTAAGGGGTGCACCGTCTGCTCCTCCGAGGAGCGGCCGCGTGCCTTCCGGTTCATGCTCGGGGACCAGTCGCGAGTGGAGCTGGGCTGATGGCCTGGATGCCGACCACCGAAGCCGTCGAGCGGGTGCTATCCGCCATGAGCGCAATCCCCGTCGCCCAGCGCCTGGGACCGATCGACGGAGTCATGGTCAAGACGTTCCGCAAGCACGCCGACCAGCGCGGCTACTTCATCGAGCAGCTCAAGCGGGGTGATCTCGACGACGAGGGGCGTCTCTTCATCCCTGCGCAGCCGTTTGCCCAGATGTCGCGCAGCCTCGCATACGCGCGCGGTGGAAACCCGCCGGAGCTGATCAAGGCCTTCCACTGGCACAAGCGCCAGTGGGACTACTGGGATGTCGTCCAGGGCGACGCGCGGGTGGTCTTGGTCGACCTGCGCGAAGGGTCACCAACCGCGGGACGGATCCAGCCTCTCATCCTCGGCGAGCACTCCCCGAAGATGGTGGCGATCCCCCCCTACGTCGGACATGGCTACCAGGCTCTGAGCCTCCGTGACGTCGTCCTCAACTACTACGTGACCGAGCCCTATGACCCGGCAGATCCCGACGAGGGTCGGATCGCCTGGAACGACGCGCGTATCGGCTTCGACTGGAGCATCGAGAACATCTGAGATGCGGCTGCTGGTGACGGGAGGTGCGGGCTTCATCGGAAGCGAGTACGTCCGCATGACGCTGCGCGAGCACCCTGAGGACTCCGTGGTGGTCCTCGATAAGCTCACCTACGCCGGCAACGAGCGCAACCTGGACCCCGTCCGGGACGACCCACGTTTCCGTTTCGTGAAGGCCGACATCGCCGACCAGGCGGTGGTCGGACCGCTGGCGGGAGAGTGCGACGTGATCGTCAACTTCGCCGCCGAGTCCCACGTCGACCGCTCCCTGGAGGCGCCGGGCCAGTTCATCCTCACCGACGTCTACGGGACCTACGTTCTGCTGGAGGCGGCACGCGCAGCCGGACACCAGCGATTCCTCCAGGTCAGCACCGACGAGGTCTACGGGGACGTCGCCGAGGGTCGCAGCCGGGAGGACGACACGCTCCGGCCGCGGAGTCCGTACAGCGCCAGCAAGGCCGGCGGCGAGATGCTGGTCAAGTCCTACCGGGCCTCGTACGGCCTGCCCGCGATCGTCACACGGGGGTCGAACACCTACGGCTGGTACCAGTACCCGGAGAAGATCATCCCTCTCTTCATCACCAACGCGGTCGATGGGCAGCCGCTGCCGGTCTACGGTGACGGCAGCGCGGTGAGGGACTACATCTTCGTCGAGGATCACTGCCGGGGTATCGACCTGGCGCTGCGCCTTGGGAGCCCCGGGGATGACTACAACATCGGAGCCGGGCGCGAGATCAGCGGTACGACCGTGGCCGACACCGTGCTCCGCCTGCTGGACAAGCCGCCGGAGCTCAAGCAGAGGGTCACCGACCGCCCCGGCCACGACCGCCGCTACGCCCTGGACGCCTCCAAGCTGCGGGCGCTGGGCTGGGAACCGCGCGTCGACTTTGAGCAGGGGATAGAGCGCACCGTGCGCTGGTACCTGGAGAACGAGGGATGGTGGCGGCCGCTCAAGAACGGCGAGTTCTGGGAGTTCTACCGGCGCAACTACAAGCCGGTGGGCTCGGGCGCCACCTGAGCTGCGCGGCATGAGGATCGAGGTCCTCGGCTCCCGGGGCCAGCTCGGTCGCGAGCTGATGCGAACCCTCGCGGCGACTGCGCATCAGGCCTCCGGGCACGATGTGGAGAGCGTCGACATCTGCGAGCCGCGCTCGGTGGCCGCGCTTCTTGACACCGTCCGTCCCGACGCGGTCATCAACTGCGCGGCCTGGACGCGGGTGGACGCGGCCGAGGCCGAGAAGGCGGCCGCGCATCGGGTCAACGCCGAGGGCCCGCGGGTCCTCGGCGAGGCGTGCCGGTCGCGCGACGTCCTGCTCTGCCACCTGAGCA
This sequence comes from uncultured Chloroflexia bacterium, assembly GCA_963803165.1. GTDB lineage: Bacteria > Chloroflexota > Dormibacteria > Aeolococcales > Aeolococcaceae > Changshengia. The sequence continues at coordinate 344,361 of CAWDLK010000001.1, forward strand.
CCGACTACGTCTTCGACGGCACCGCCACCGAGCCGATCGACGAGACTGCCACCCCCCACCCGCAGGGGGCCTACGGGAGAGGGAAGCTGGCGGGTGAGGAGGCGGTCAGGGCAGCGCTCTCCCACCACCTGATCGTGCGCACGGCGTGGCTGTATGGCCAGGACGGGCCCAACTTCGTGCTCACCATGCTCCGGCTCGCGCGGGAGCGGGGAGGGCTCCGGGTGGTCGCCGACCAGTGGGGCTCCCCCACCTGGACCGGCCACCTCGCTCCGGCCCTGGTTCGGCTCGTCGAGCGCGGCGCCTCCGGCACCTATCACCTCACCAACTCGGGAGCCACGACCTGGTACGGCCTGGCCCAGGCGATCGTCGAGGAGGCAGCGCTGGGGGTCCCGGTGGAGCCGCTCACCACCGCCGAGTACCCGACCGCGGCCCCCCGCCCCGCCTACTCGGTGCTGGCAAATCGTGCCTGGCGCGACCTGGGGGAGGCGGCGTTGCCACCCTGGCGGGAAGGTCTCCACGCCTACCTGGTGGAGCGCGGAGCGACCCCCGCGCCTCCAGCCGCATGACCAGCATCCTCGTGCTCGCCAACGAGCACGTCAACCGGAGCATGGCGGGACCCTCCATCCGGTCCTTCGAACTGGCCCGGGTGCTGAGCGCCGACGGGCACACGGTGACGCTGGCGTCGCCCTTCCCGAGCGATCTGCCCCCGCAGTCGTTTGCCGTGACGGCCTACGACGCATCGAACCTGGCCACCCTGGTGTCGGAGCACGGCGTGGTCCTCCTCCAGGGTTGGGTGATGGAGCGCTTCCCCCTGCTCCGGGACACTGGAGCGCGGCTCGTCATCGACCTCTACGACCCCTTCCCCCTGGAGGTGCTCATCCTCTTTGGCCACGAGGCGATGGAAAAGCGGCTCGAGGCGCAGCGCGACGCCATCCGGGCGGTGACCGACCAGGTCCGGGACGGTGACCTCTTCCTCTGCGCCAGCGAGAAGCAGCGCGACTACTGGCTCGGGTGGATGACCGCTGCGGGGCGGATCAACCCTCGCACCCACCAGCAGGACCCGACCCTCCGGGCGCTCATCGACGTCGTCCCCTTCGGCGTGCCCAGCGAGCCGCCCCGGCAGCGCCGCCACGCCATCCGCGGGACCATCGACGGCATCGGCAACGACGATCTGGTGGTGCTCTGGGCCGGGGGCATCTACAACTGGTTCGATCCGGTCACCCTGATTCGCGGCGTGGAGCTGGCCGCGCGCGAGCTTGCCGGTCTCCGCCTGGTCTTCATGTCCACCGGCCACCCCAACCCCGAGATCCAGACCATGTGGACCCAGGTGGAGGCGCGGCGAGTGGCGGACGACCTCGGCCTCACCGGCACCCACGTCTTCTTCAACGAGAGCTGGGTGGCGTATGAGGATCGCGCCGACTGGCTTCTCGACGCCGACATCGGAGTCTCCACCCACTACGACCACGTGGAGACCCGCTTCTCCTTCCGGACCCGGGTCCTCGACTACTTCTGGGCCGGACTGCCGGTGATCTGCACCGCCGGAGACACTCTGGCGGACGACATCGAGCGCCTCGGTATCGGTCTCACCGTCCCGCCCGAGAGCCCAGAGGCGGTGGCCCAGGCCCTGCTGGCCCTTGGCAGGGATGCCCCGAGGCGCCGCGAGTGCCGTCGGCGCTCGGCCGCCCACGCGGGGTCGCTGACCTGGCCGGAGGTCGCGACTCCGCTGCGCCGCTTCTGCGCTGATCCGCGTCCGGCGGCGGACCGCGAGCCAGGTCTGACCCGGATGCCCATCCCCTTCACTGCAACCCGCGACGACCCACCACCGGCGCGACCGGGATTCCTCTACCGGGGCTTGCGCTCCGTCTACCGAGCAACTCCATCGGCGATCACCAACGCGAGGTCGGTCAGATGGGCTCGGCGACTCGTCCGGCGGCGTCCGAGCCGCCCCTGACGGAGCTCGACCCCAGCGTCCGAGGAAGCGCTGATCAGGAGGGTTCCCCAGTCGTCGTGCCCAGGGCATGGTCCCGCCGGGCTGCGGACCTCAGCCAGCGACCTGCCCCGCGGATGCGGGATGGACCGACATCGAAAGCGAGGGCGAGGCTGCACACCAGGCCGACGACGGCTAGGAGTGCCATGCCCGCGCTCAGTCCGGCAGGGTTGAGGCCCGGCGAGCTCACTCCGCGGGGCGGGGTTGCGTAGACGATCAGCCCCACGACGCACTGGATGACGATCAGGAAGGCCCCGAGTTCGGGGAAGAAGGGAGAGGAGGCTGATCGCGCCCGCGGCGAACGCGAGCAGCTCAAGGGCGTACGAGCCCTGATGGATGATCGTGGTGCCCGGACCGAAGAGGACGAGTGACCAGATCACGATGCTGGCAATGAGCCAGACCCAGAGGCGGCCCGCCACTCTCAGGTCGGGGCCGCGGGCGCGCCGGAGGAAGAGGATGAACCAGGCGATGGGCGCCAGGGCGAGGATCCCCAGCAGAGGGAGGATCCAGAAGAAGTCCGCGATGCGAATCTGGTAGATGGCGGCATCGCGCTGCTGCGCGCCCTCTCCACCGGTGGCGACGATGTTGGTGGCGATCTGCCCGAGGCTGCTCAGCTCGGCGCCCTCGCCGAGGAAGGGCTCCTCGAGGTTGCGCAGCTTGTTGACCGCGACCTGCCCTGGCGTCAGCCCTTCATAGGCGGACACGATCGCCGAGATCAAGCTCTGATGCGGATTGACGGACCCCTGCCCGGCCAACTGCAGCTTGGTGAGCTTCGTGCCTGGCGGGTCGTAGACACTCTGGTAGAGAGTCCAGGGAATCATCAGGACCACGAGCACCGCCGTCCCCAGCCCAACGAGGGAGAGCCGCGGCCAGAGGCGGCGGCGTGCTCCCGCGACCAGCGCCAGCGGAAGGAGAGCGAGCGCACTCCCCTCATGCCCGAGAAGCGCCATGGCCGCGGCCAGCCCGCAGGCCACCGCTGCGGCAGGGCTCGTGCGCACCGACGCCAGCTCGTCGGTGAGGACGATCGCGGCCAGCAGGACCAGGAAGGCGGCGGGGAAGAGCTTGGGCCACGTGAAGAATCCGTTGACGATGACGAAGCCGGACAGGAGGGTCACGGCCAGGCCGAGACCGATCACGGCACGCCGCGCCCGAGCTGCGCGGAAGAAGCACCAGAGCGCCGGCATCCAGAGGCTCTGCAGCAGGGACGCGGTGACCTGATACTGGAGAGTGCTCACGTCAGTGCCGGGGACTATCGAGCGCACGATGAGGTAGACGCAGGTCTGAAGCGGTGGACGATCACTGGTGGACCAAGCGTTTGGTGCCCAGGTCCCGCCAAACACGGGGAGCGGCCGCTGCGGAGCGAGGAGGAAGGCGGCAAACATCTGCGGCAGCGCGTTGTCGCTCGGCAGACCGACCAGGTAGCGGTTCTCGGCAGTCCCGATCGCGAAGGACGCACCGCCGTAGAGAAACCCGAGACCAAGGATGAAGGCCGTCGCAGCCAGCACCATCGCCGCCGGCGCCAGCCATGAACGAAGCATCGGCACCACCTGTGGACGTCGGGTGGCGAGCAGCGACCCCAGTGCCACGACGACGCCGGCATACACCGTCACTGTGAAGGGGCGGCCGGCCGCGGGGGCGAGGAGGTACACCGCCCCCGATGCGTAGCCGAGCAGGCAGGGCGCCGCCATCGCGTAGATGGCTTGGACGGGGCGCGACCGGATCCCGAGAAGGGCCGCCAGTGCGAGTGCGAGCGCCGCGGGAACAGCCAGGAGGACAGCGACGACCACCAGATCGCGAACGACGTCGACAGTAGCCGGCATCAGGCTGTCAGACCTGCGCGGCCGCCCTGGATCTCCCCCGTTCGGCGGTCGAATTCATCTCGGGCACGATCTCTGACCCCGACCCCCCGCAGGTGGCGGTGACACCGGCCGGGAGGGAGGACAGCGGGAGTGTGCAGGGTCGTTATCACGGCCACGACCAGGAAGAGGAAGCACGGCACGGCCGCTCCGAGGATGATCCGCCTCCGCTCAGCGATCGCCTTGCGCTCGCCCATGAGGCTTCACCCCGAGACTCCGCAGATGATGGTGACACCCGCGGGTAGCGAGAGCAGCGGCGCGGTGCCCGCCGCGGTGACGTTCAGGTAGACCGTGCTCCCTCCGCTGACGGGGAAGTTGTTTGTTCCGGTCAGGGCGAGTGGGCTGGCCTCGGGCGCGAGCCGCACTCCGATGTCTCCGCCTCCCGTTGGGGTGATCTCGACTGAGCCGGCCGACGAGAAGACGAGACTGAGCGAGGCGGGTGAGGCGCCGTTGGCCACCGAGATGCAGCCTCCAGTCGTCGCCTCTGGAAGCGGCCGGACGGCGTCGCCAACGGACGGGCGAGGGCCCGTCACCAGAGGTGCCGCGGTGACGCTCACCTGGAGATAGAGCGACGCGTTCAGCGTGTCGGATGCGGTGATGGGCGTGTCCAGGGGGATCTTGCCGGCGGCGAGCATGGAGCGGAGGTCGCCGACGGTGAGGTCGGGGGAGTTGGCCGGAGCCACCTCGGCGCCACTGGTCACCGCCAGCGGCGCGCCCCCCGTGACCAGGTGGGCGGCGGCCAGGATCTGGCTCTCGGTGCCCTCCTGGGTGGGGTCATTGGCCGCCAGCCACGTCTCAATGCCGGCGACCCCGTTGACGGCGACGACGGCGATGAGTCCCAGCGACACCCAGCGCCCCGTCATCGAGTAGCGCGTGAGCTGGCTGAGCACCAGGGCCGTGGCCGGGAGCAGCAGTACCACCCACTCGTACGCGTAATGGGTGAACATGGACTCGTCCACTCCGAGCGAGATCCGCCCTACGCCGATGATGGCGAAGAAGACCAGGGCAACCGGGGGTCCCGCGAAGGCGAGCGCCTTGGATCCCCGGGCCTCGCGGCGGTTGAGGTATAGCCAGACTCCGAGCCCCAGGGCGAGCACTCCCCCGAGCCCCGTCCACCCCGTGGTGCCCTGGATCGCGCTGGTGAGGCCGGTCCACACGTACTGCACCACCAAAGGAAGCTCCCACTTGGGCGCTGGAGTCGCCGAGATCGCCGTCTTGCCGATCAGCCCCAGCCACACGAGGTAGACGACAGCCGGAACCGACGCTGCCCGCAGCGCGGCCACCCAGCCCCGGCGGATGAGGGCCAGGGCGGCACCGAGCAGGACCACGCAGACGCCGATTCCCGAGCACATGATGGCCGCGACTCCGAATGGCCAGTAGCCGACGTCCCGGCTCCACCGGCTCGGGCCGGAGTAATCGAGCAGAAAGGCACCGAGCAGGCCGAGGACGATCGGCAGCACGAATCCGATCTGAAAGGACGAGGTGAGGTTCTCGACGCCTCCGCCGAGAACCACGAAGGCCGCGGCAAGTCCAGTGGCGATCCAGGGGTCGGCACCAAGGCGAAGCATCCAGCGCCAGAGCAGGTGGGCGACGGCCAGATGGGCGATCAAGTCGAGAGCGATGTAGGGGACGTAGGTCCGCAGCCCGAAGAGGTCGTACAGGCCCAGGTTGAGGAGGATGGGGATGGTCGACCAGTGCTCGTTGTGGGGGACGAGTAGATTCAGCGACTGGCCCGGCTGCATCCGGTTGAAGAATTCGAAGATATCGCCGACGAACCAGAGGTGGCGGTCCAGGTAGAGGAGAAGGGCGAGCCCGATCACGAGCGAGAGGTAATGGGCGGGCGCGGCCAACTCCTCCAGCCGCTCGCCCAGAGGGCGCAGTGGGGGACGTGTCACCGACCGCTCGGGCACCGCCGCCGCCGGGGGCCCTGTGCCCTGCGGGTCGGGTGCGACGGACATCAGATGCTCCCCGCCGCCACAGCCTGCTGAATCCAGGGGATGACCTCGTCGAGCATCTCGTCCAGCGAGGTGGTGGCGGCGAAGTCGAGGATGCGCTGCGCCTTCTCGACCGACGGGACACGGCGCCGGACATCGTGCTCATACGGGGGGTCGCAGACGTATCGCAAGGGCACGTCCGCGCCCCGAACGCGACCCCAGATAACCTCCGCCAACTCGAGCACCGTTGTGGAGGTCGAGGTCGAGAGGTTGAAGTCCTCGTTGAGGGCCGCGGGGCTCTCCATGGCGGTGACGATCCCGCGCGCGAGGTCTCCGCCGTAGGTGTAGTGGCGGACCTGGCTGCCATCGCCGAGGATGTGGACGGGGTCCTGGCCCTTGAGGACCTTCTGAACCAAGTCGGGGACCACATGGCTCATGGCCAGCTTGACGTTGCCGCTCGGCACGTCGACGTCCCCCAACGCCCGCCCCTCCCCAACTCCGACGCAGTTGAAGGGACGGACGATGGTGTAGGGGAGGCCATGCTGATCCCAGGCGGCCCGGGCGAAGTACTCGACGGCCAGCTTCTGGAAACCGTAGGAGGAGAGTGGCGGGGGGATCCGACGCTCCTGCCCCTCGTAGGAGGGCCACGAATCCGCGGACTCGAAGACCATCGAGGAGCTGATGTAGGTGGCCTTCTGGAGGCGGTGGTCACGATGAGCCTGGATCGCAGCATCGCAGGTCGCCGCCATGATTCGTTCGTTGGTCGCCAGCAGGTCGTAGGCGTAGGCATGGAAGTAGGAGATCCCGCCGATCATCGCAGCACCGGCGATCAGATGGTCGCAGTCGTCGAGCAGCCGCGTCACCAGATCGGCATCTCGCGCATCCCCCTCCACGAACCGGTAGCGGGGGTGAGCGTCATACGACTTGGCCACCCTGCCGTACTTGGAGAGGTTGTCCAGCCCGACGACCTCGTGACCGCGGCCGAGGAGCTCGTCGACGACGTAGCCACCGATGAAGCCGGAGGCCCCGGTTACCATGACTCTGCTCATCTCTTCCTCTTAGCTGCTGGCCTCACATCTCGCGGCGTACGACCACAGGTTCAGAGCCGGCGACGCGAAAGGCCTCGGATCGCGGCATGCTACCAGAGGCCGGAGGGGGCATTGGGGCGGGCAGCAGGCGTCGAGCTGCTCTCTCACGGGCCGGCACCCGGGCTGGTCAGGGAAACGCCACAGATACGGTCCGTCCCATCCGGAAGCGTGAGCAGGGCAATGGTGCCGGCCGCGGTCACGTTCAGGTAGGAGGCGTCGCCTGAGAGCATCTCGTCCTGGATTGCGGTGAGCGTCCCAGGTGCGGCTATCCAGCCGAGCCGGGCGCCGACGTCCCCTGACCGCGATGCGACGATCTCGACCCAACCCGCAGACGCGAAGTTCAATCCCACTTCGGGCGGCGCGCCCGGTGAGGCCAGCGAGACGCAACCGTCCCCATCGGGGCGGACGAGCGACACAAACGCCGGAAGGACGGACGGTGCCGGTGCAGACGGTTGCAGCGGCGTGGGAGTGACGCTCACCTGCATGTAGGCGGCGGCGTTCAGCAGATCCTGGCTGGTCACGGGAAGCCCCGTGGGCCAGGCGCCGTCCCTGATCAGTGAGTGCAGCGTGTCGACGGTGAGTCCCGGTGACCATGGCCCGACACTGGCCCCGCCGCCCACTGCAAGAGGCGCGCCCTCGGCCAGGAGTCGCGCGGCTCCGAGGCTTGCGCTCTGGCCCGCCGCGGTGAGCGGCGATAGGAATTGAAGGATGCCGATCAGTCCCGCCACGCCGTTCATCACCCATACGCCCGAGGCCGCGACGACCAGTGTCCGTCCGAGCGCAGCTGATCGCTCGCAGAGGCGGCTGAGGGCCAGGGCGGCGGCCGGCAGGAGCAGTGCGACGCAGACGTAGCCGTAGCGGGTCGAGGCAGCCCCGCTCGTGCCAGCCGCGAGTTGGGTGATGCCGACACCGACGAAGAAGGCCGGGGCGGTGAGCGCGGCAGCGAACGCCAGCGCCTTCGGTCCCCGGGCCTGCCGTCGCTCTCGATAGAGCCACACCGCAAGGGCGACGAGCAGAACTGCGCCGGTTCCGGTCCAGCCGGTGGTGCTATCCAACGCAGCGGTCATCCCGGTCCACACGTACTGCGGGAGGAGCCACAGGTCCCCCAAAGGGGTGGGCGTGCTGGAGGGCGCTCCGTGGGCGATCAGGGTGAGCCACGCCACGAACACCGCGGCGGGGACTGACACCACCCGCAGAGCCGCCGCCGGGCCCCGGCGCAGGAGGGCCACGAGCCCGCCGAGGACCACCATGAACACGCCGACGTTGGAGCACATCAGGCCGATGACAGCCACCGGCCAGAAGCCGACATCACGGAGCCACCCGGCGCCGTCGTGGTCGACCAGGACGGCGCCCGCCAAGCCGAGGGCCACCGACATCTCGAAGGTGACCTGAAACCAGATGGAGAACTCCTCGACGCCGCCTCCCACCACCAGGAAGACCGCGGCCAGTGCGGTGGCCACCCACGGGTCGCCGCCGATCCTCCTCATCCAGCGCCAGAGGAGGTGTGTCACGGCCATGTGGGTCAGCAGCATCCAGAGGTTGTACGGGAGCACGGAGTGCAGCCCCACCAGCTTGTACAGGCCCAGCGTGATCAGGAGGGGCACCGTCGACCACTGCTCCTGGTACGGGACTAGGAGGTCGAGCGAATGCCCCGGCTGCATTCGGGCGAAGAACGCGAACTCGTCGTTGAAGAACCACGTGTGACGCTCGAGGTAGAGCAGCAGCCCGAAGGCGACGGCGAGCGACAGGTAGTGGGCAGGTGTCGCCAGAGCCATGAGCCGCTGCCGGACCATCGGTGGCAGCCCGCCAGGAGACGCGGAACCGGGATGCGCAGTCTCCCCGGACATCGGCGGCATCCTAGCAGGAGCCACCGGCGTTGACGGGCGTCCTGTCAGCGGCGTTCGGGGCGTTTGACTGGGGCGGGTCGGCACTCCGATGGTGCCGGTATACTGCCGCCTCGTACCAATCCGGGGCAAGTGGACTAGGGGAGCTCACCGTGTTCGAGCGAAACATCGCCATTCTCGGCGGCTGCGGGCACGTGGGGCTGCCGCTCGGTCTCGCCTTCGCCGAGCGTGGGCAGTCGGTCGTCCTCTACGACGCCAACCCCCTGACGGTCGACGCCGTCAATCAGGGGCGGATGCCCTTCCGCGAGGAGGGAGCCGACGATCTCCTTCCCCGGGTCCTCGGCAGCGGCAGGCTCATCGCGACGACCGATGGCGCGGCTCTGACCACCGCGGAGATCGTCGTCGTTGTGATCGGGACTCCGGTCGACCGCTACCTGAATCCGGACATCGGCGCCGTGCTGCGCGCTCTCGACGCGGAGGTGTCCCACTTGGTCGATGGCCAGCTCCTCGTGCTCCGAAGCACCGTCTACCCGGGCGTCACAGCGATGGTCGAGAAGCGCATGGCGGAGCTGGGCAAGGCCGTAGACGTCGTCTTCTGCCCCGAGCGGATCTCCGAGGGCCACGCTCTCGAGGAGCTGGGCTCCCTGCCGCAGCTCGTCTCCGGCCGCGACCCTCGAGCCGTCGACAGAGCCGCCCGTCTCTTCCGCCTGCTCACTCCCGAGATCGTCGAGTTGATGCCCGAGGAGGCGGAGCTGGCCAAGCTCTTCACCAACACCTGGCGCTACATCAAGTTCGCCACTGCGAATCAGCTCTTCATGATCGCAAACGACTTCGGTCTCGACTTCGAGCGCATCCGCCATGCCGTCACTCACCACTACCCCCGCGCGGCGGACATGCCTGGCCCCGGCTTCGCCGCCGGGCCATGCCTCTTCAAGGACACCATGCAGATCGCGGCCTTCAACGAGAATCGCTTCACCCTCGGTCACGCCAGCGTGATGATCAACGAGGGGCTGCCCCTTTACGTGGTCAGCCAGGTGGAGCGGCGATTCGACCTTGCAGCGACCGTGGTGGGGATCCTCGGGATGGCCTTCAAGGGGGGTTCCGACGACATCCGCTCCAGCCTCAGCTACAAGCTCAAACGCATACTCGCCATCAAGGCGCGGCAGGTGCTGTGCACCGACCCCTACGTCAGCAGTGACCCGGATCTGCTCCCGCTGCAGGAGGTTCTCGATCGCGCCCAGCTGGTGATCGTGGCGGCGCCGCACCCAGACTACAGCGGGCTTCAGATCGCCGTCCCGGCGGTCGACCTCTTCAACGTCCTTGGCGAGGGCGTCCGGATCTGATGCCGCGCGTGTCGGTCGTCGTGCCGGTCTACAACGAGGGTTCGCGGATCGTTGACTTCCTCAACCGCGTTCTCGAGGCGGTGACGCTCCCCTGCGAGCTGCTCGTCGTCTACGACGACCCGAGCGACACCACAGTGCCTCATCTGCGCGAGTACGCGAAGCGGGACGAGCGCTTGCGCCCGCTGCACAACACGTACGGGCGAGGTCCCGCGGCGGCGCTTCGGTTCGGCGTTGACCACGCTGCGAGCGAGGTGGTGGTGGTGACGATGGCCGATGGCAGCGACGACCCCCACCAGGTCGACCAGCTCACCCGGCTGGTGGAGCGCGGGGTCGTGGTCGCCTGTGCCTCCCGCTACATGCGGGGTGGCCAGCAGGTGGGCGGACCGTGGACCAAGGGACTGATCGCACGGCTGGCGGGAATCTCGCTTCACCTCGTGGGCCGGGTGGGCACCCATGACCCGACCAACTCGTTCAAAGCGTACTCGCGCGACTTCATCCAGGAGGTCGGGATCGAATCGGACGCTGGCTTCACCCTCGGCATCGAGATGGTCGCCAAGGCCAAGCGGCGGGGGCTCCCGGTAGCCGAGATCCCCACCATCTGGCTGGACCGTGCCGAGGGCACGTCCAACTTCAATGTCTCCAAATGGCTGGCCCGCTATCTCCACTGGTGGTTCTACGCAGCCAAGCCGACGCGACGCCGTCCCCGACCGCGAGACCGCAGTTCGGCGTCCCGAGGCTCGGGGGCCTCGGAGGAGCGGGTCGCGCTGACCGGGCCGGGACGCCGCCCTCCGCTCCCACCTGGCTGAGAGCCCGGGATGGGTGACATCGCCGCCGGAACGGAGGCGGTGGGGATCACGTCGAGGGAGACTGGGGCTCGACCCGAGATGCGGCGGCCCCTGCTCTTCCTGGTAGTTGCGCTGGCCGCCGCCGGGATCGTCATCAGCCGGCGGCCGGATGCCTTCACGAACGCTCAGTTCTACGCTGAGGATGGGACGAGGTGGTTCGCCGACGCCTACAACCTGGGCGCCTGGCCAGCGCTGGGGGTGTCCCTCAGCGGGTACTTCCAGACCCTCTCGCGTCTGGCTGCGATCCTGGAGGCCCCGTTCGGCGTGGGCAACGCCCCCGTCGTGTACAACGTGATCGGGTTGCTCGTCCAGATAGCACCGGTGCTCTTCTTCTTGAGCGGCCGCTTCCGTGCTCTGGTGCCGTCCACATGGGTGCGCGTCGCCCTCTGCGCCGTCTACCTTCTGATGCCGACCACCGAGCTGAACGTGACCATCACCAACGCGCCGTTCCACCTGGCGGTCCTGGCCACCCTGGTCATCCTCGCCTCCGAGGCACGCGGATGGGCGTGGCGGACGTTCGACATTGCTGTCATCGGATTGACGGCGGTGACGGGGCCATTCGTCTACGTGCTGCTGCCCATCGCCGTCCTCTGGTGGCTGCTGCGGCGCCGTCGCGAGACGCTGCTTCTCGTCGTCCTGCTGACGCTGGGCCTCGGCGCGCAGCTCTACGCGGAAACCCAGACGCCCCGGAGCTCATACCCCCTCGGGGCCAATCTGCGCGACCTCGTGCTTCTGCTCTGCGACCGAGTGGTCCTCGCCGGCCTCTTCGCCGAGGAGGGGCACACCCACGTCTACGTGACCGGGCTCCCTGACGCCACCGTCTGGGCTGGGATCATCCTCCTGTTCGCGTCGCCCATCGTCGCCTTCGCCGCCCTGAAGGCTCCGTGGGAGTTGCGGATCTTCGACCTGACGGCACTCCTGTTCCTCGCCGCTGGGCTTGCGATCCCTGCGGTGTCGGCCGCCGGCAACCAGTGGCAGATCATGACCGTGGGGCGGGCCGGGGAGCGGTACTTCTTCGCAGCCCAGGTGGCCTGGATGGTCACCGTCATCTGGGCCGCGTCCCGACTGCGGCTTCCCCGGCTTCGGGAGGGCGCCTGGGCTGTGATAGCCGTGGCCTTCGCCTCCGGCCTCGTGGCCGGATGGTCGTACCCGGCGTTCATCGACGACCACTGGTCCCAGGAGGCGCGCGAGATCGAGACCGCGCCGGCGGGCACGCGTCTCACCCTTCCCGAGCCACCTGGGGGCCCCTGGACGTTCCAGGTGACCGTGAGGTCAGGGGGGGCGTCATGAGCTGCCGCCGGCATTGAGACGGGCGAGCCGGAGTTACGGGGCGGCCCCGTGCGCGCTTTGACGCTTCTGCTATCGTCGGCGGTCTGATGGGACCCGGGGGTCATTTCACCGTCGTCACCCTCCCCGCCTACAAAGCGGAGGACACCCTGGAGCGGACGATCGGCGCTCTCCCGGCGGGCAGCGCCGACCATCTCCTGCTGGTGGACGACGCGTCTCCGGACGGGACGGTCGATCTTGCCCGCCGGCTGGGCATCGACGTCCGGGTCCACGACCGCAACCGGGGCTACGGTGGCAACCAGAAGACCTGCTATCGCGAGGCGCTGGAACTAGGGGCCACCGTCATCGTCCTGCTCCATCCGGACTATCAATACGACCCAACCGCGGTGCCGGCGCTCGTCGCCCCCATTGTCGCTGGAGTCGCCGACTTCACATTTGGCTCCCGGTTTGCGTGCACGGGTGATCCACGGGCCGGGGGCATGCCGGTCTACCGGTACTGGGGCAACCGCTTCAGCACTGTCGTGGAGAATCTGCTGTTGCGCACCCACTTCACCGAGATGCACTCGGGGATGAAGGCGTACAGCCGCCGCTTCCTGGAGTCGATTCCCTTTGAGGGATACTCGGATGACTTCGTCTTCGACACGGAGATCCTGGTGGCCGCGGTGGTGGGTGGCTTCCGGATCCAGGAGGTGGCCATTCCCACCCGCTACACGCGGGAGTCGTCCTCCATCAACGTGCGCCGGTCCCTGGAGTACATCGGGCGGAGCATCAAGGTCTGCTGGCGGGCTTCGGGGGGTCGCCGCGGGGTCGGACACACCCGGCGCCGCTAACCTGGAAGTAGACCGCACTGGAGTCCGCCAAGGCTTGTACGTGAAGTGGATCGTCGCACCATCTGACGCCGCCCTTCACCGTTGGCGAAGGCCTGGCTAACGCCGGAGTGTGGCTCTGAGACCCCCGATCTCTGCCTCTAAGGCGCTGAGGAGTTCGCGAAGCTGCGTCCGGCGCTCCATGCTGGCGTGCCGCAGCGCCGCCAGCTCCTCGAGATCCGCAGCTAAGCGCGGAGCCCCATCGCCCTGCGTCCTGCGGAGCTGCTGCCAGGTGTCCAGATACACTGCCTGGGCCACTGCGGCGGGGAGCACGGGCGGCTCCTCGAGCACCGCCGATCCGAGGGGAGCTGCGCCCAAGACGAACTGGTAGGTGAGTGCCTCAACATCCCCCTCCAGAAGGCGGACCAACTCAGGATCGGCATCAGTGACGTCGATCTCCGTGGTCCCGGCGGGGGCAAAGACACGCGCCATGTCGAACATCCCCCAACCAGCCTGACCAAGCAGCTCGTCCACGCCCGCGCGATCGAAGAAACGAACGTGCGTCCTGTCGAGCAAGCCCACGTCGGTGTAGGTGAAGCGGCCGGCGAGCAGCGCCAGGCGAACTGACGCGTGTGTGACGTTGGGCAGCGAGATGACCCCCCACCCGCCCACGGCCAGGAGACCTCCAGCCCGGCGGAGGACCTCAGCTGGTTCAGCGAGGTGCTCCAGGATATCCAGCATGAGGATGACATCGAAGGTGAGCCCTTGGAACCGTGAGGCCAGATCCATGTGGTTGAGGTCTCCGATGACGACCTCTTCGCACGCAGACCTCGCAGCCTCTGCGGCCATCGGGTCGATCTCCACACCCCAGACTGTGCATCCCATGCGGCGCAACACGGCGGCCACCGATCCGTCCGCAACACCTAGATCCAAGACACGGCTTCGGGCAGGAACCCGCCCTATTGCGAGGACATGGGAGTCGTTGACGTTGCGCAGGGCAAGGTCTGCTGTGTAGCGCGACGGAGGGGCGCTCATGGACGCCGGACCACACGCCGAACCGCGTAGAAGGCCGCGCGGACCGGGCTGGACCAACGGAATATCTTGCTGTGGCGCAGCCAGTGCAACTCGGCCTGCAGGGCGGCGACCTGTGCCCGCAAGACCCTGTTCTCCGACGCCACATCCCCAGTCGGCGGGGGTTGCTCGGCCGGCGTCCCGCCCCCGCCACCCTCCAACTGCAGCAGCCGACGCGTGAGGATTGCCAACGTCTGCTCTCTTTGGGTCAAGCGGCTCCGTACAGCCCGGAGCTCGGTTTCCATGGCCAGCCGCGAATGGGCGACGTCGATGTCCATCTTCTCCCTCATCTGGAGCATCCTATCAAGCTCCGATGGTGGCCATCCACGGCAGGGTCGGGTAGCGATTGCGGAGTTCGCGCTGAAGCCTGGCGAGGTCGAGATTGGTGGTATGGATCGCGTTCGAGGCGTGGAATCTGTACCAGCCCACGATCTCGGGAAGGAACTCGGCGCGGTACCCTTTCGAGGCGAGCCGGCACCAGAGCTCATAGTCCTCCCAACCCCAGAAGGACCTGAAGCCCCCCACCCCTTGAAGGACGGTGCGTCGAAGCATGGTCATCGCATCGATGTAATTGCCGACGCAAAGCCGCTCCACGCTCCACGGCAGCTGGCTCAGTAGACCGTTGTGATCGGACCTGACGATGATCCCATAGGAGAACGCGGCATCGGGTGCTCGCGTGAGAGCCACCGCTAGTTTCCTCAGAGTGGTGGGATAGATCATATTGTCAAAGTCGAGGATAAAGACGAATTCTCCCCGGGCGTCAGTGAGCGCCATGTTGCGGGCCAGGCTCTGACCGACGTTGGCGGCTCGGGCCATGAGCTTGATCGGAAACCAATCATAGGCGTGCATGAGGGCCCGCACGACTCCCACCGAGTTCGTCATCGGAGCGATCGTCGACGACGATCAGCTCCAGGTCGACGCCTACGGATGCGACCACTGATGCGATGGTCCGCGGTATGTAGTTACGGTAGTTGTATGAGGTGAGGATGACGGAGATGAGAGGTGTCCGCCCGTCCCACGCATGGGTGACGTGGATGTCCGCATGGTCGGGATTGCCGTAGCGCAGCGAGGCCTTCAGCCCGTCGATGTGCTGGATCAGAGACGTCTCACCGTCCAGGAGCTCCTTCACTTGCACGCGCGTCCGCGTCCAGGCCGCATCCAGTCTGGACGCGGCGCGCTCGGGACCGGAGGGGCTGCGCGAGACCGTGGAACGAGGTGGGTGGGACGGAACTCGGGGCCGACGACCGCGAGTTGCGAGGGCGAGCCCCTCAAGGCCAGCGCAGATGGGCTCCAACAGCGAGACTAGGCGGAGCTCTGAACGGAGGAAGTCGTAGGCTGCTGTGACGATCTCCGAGCGGAGCACCTCGTCTGCCATGACACTGACAGCGTAGGCATTGAGGACCTCGGACGGGACGGCGACGAGGTGCTTTCCGGGGAGCAGAGGACCGTAATCGGTGCTGGTCTCGGTGAGGACGAGACAGCCGTTGGCCATGGCCGCTATCACGGGCCCCCATTCAAGATCAGGCCGGCCCTCCCGGTGGATGTTCAGCAGAACCCGGCTCGAAGCCAGCAGCTCCCGATTCCCCGTCGATGCGTCACTGCCGTCCTCTCCTGGGTGCCTCTTCTGGGAGGTCTCGAAGAGGCGGATGGCTGCGTTGCAATCCCAGAGCACCGGCTCGTGGGAGAGGATGCGGTCCCTGCGGGGCGAGTGCGAACCGAGGACTAGCATGTCGGTGGGGCGGGCTCGAGCGGGATCGCCGCCCCACTTGTCCCAGGCGGAGTGATATCCGAGCTGGAGATGCGTGGCGTCGAGCCCGCGCCGGCGTAGCTCATCGACCGCGGGCCGGCTGATGTGCACCGAGGCTCTGGCGACGCTCACGTACGGCAAGCCGAGCTCGAACGCACCGGTTCCTGCCTGCTCGACACCCACAACCACGCTAGCCTCAGCGGCGCGGAGCAGATCCGCCTCCTTGACGCCATCCTGAAGAGGAAAGAACTCATGGGGGCCAACGACAAGATTGACGTGCTCGGTGCCTTCCTCGGGAAGCCCGGACGCCGGGAATACGGTCGCGTAGCCAAGGTCGCAGAGGGCCGCGGCTAGCAGCGCGGCCATATCGGTGGTGGCGACGTCCCCGTGGTTGTTGACGTAAACGCGGTAGGTCAGTTTCATATACGGTCTCCGAACTATAGCCCAGGCTCAGATCGACCCAGGAGGGGCGTCGGCCATCGCGCCTGCGAGCTCATCCGCAGTGGACAAGGGGGATGCCTGTCGGCGGCTGGCATACTACCAACTCGATGGTGCGGTGTACTCCCCGTCTTCTTGTGGTCCCGCGTGACACGATGCTGCCGTTCGACCTTCACCCAGGGTGGTGCCAGCCGCATTGAAGCTGATCACAGAGACGATCAACCCGGCGCCGGCTGGTGGCAACGCGCCACGCTTGGGGTGGCGTTTGTCTCGCTCGACTGCCATCGAGGGAGTCGCCGGGCTGATCAGTGGGCTCGTTGCGGCGGCTGTCATTCTCGTGCTAGCCAGGCGCATCCCGGTGACCAACTCCGTGCACAGCGACATCGTTGGCTACCCGCTCCTCGCTGACTACAACGCCGATCGTTACGCAGACATGTGGTATCTCGGGATGATCGGCTGGCCCTTGCTCACTATGGCCCTCTTCCTGGGGTCGCGACGCGTTCTGCAAGCCGCGGGGCTGGTCAGCCGGGCGCGGCTTGCGTTTCACATCAGTCGCGTCGAGGCCGCGCTGCCCCCGGCGGCCGAGCCCGAGGACCGGGGAATCGAGCAAGTCGCCGGTGCGGCCAGGGTGGTATCCGTCGGACTCGTGTGGGGATTCGTTGGCGCCATCGTGCGCGACAACGTGGGGTTCGGGTTCTGGCGCGATCTTGTCATCGTCGCATTCGTGTATGTCCTGGGCGTAGTCGCCGCCGCCGGGATCGCCGCTTCACTCCGGAGCCAGTCGCCATACCGCGCCGCTCGGGCCCGCATCCTGAGCACACTCAATGCTCTGGGCGGTGCGGTGACTGTCGTCGGCCTCATCGTCGTCTCCCAGGTGACCGAGCTGGTTACGGTCTCCGACCACGTCTCCCACTCCATGCACTGGCTGCCTCTCGTAGTCGGGGTGCCTTTGGCGGCGCTGGTCGCCGGCCTCGCGGGGATCGGGTTGTGGCGGGCTCGGAACTCGGGGGTCAACCAGGTGCGCGTGGTGGAGCGACGGACCCTCTTCCTGGTGGCCGTGCCTGTCGTGATCTTCCTGTCAACCGCGGTGCTGGTCGGCGGACAGGGGCCGATGGGCGTCTTCGAACAGGGCCAGCAGATCGTCACGCTTCGACTACTGCACCTCGGCGAGGTTCCCTGGCGGGACTTCCTCCCGTACCACGGACTGATGGTGGACACACTGTTCAACGCACTGGGCTACAAGCTCCTCAGCGCCTCAGCCTGGGGGGCGATTGCCGGTGCGGCTCTCGTGATCGTTCCGCTAACCTGGCTGACGCTCTACCTATTCGCCTACAGAGTGGTAGGTGGCAGCTGGGCTGCAACGCTCACCGTGCTCTTCCTCATCTTCAATTCCACCATCATGACCGCCGGTGGCACCCGCATTCTGATGTGGCCGCTCCTGCTGCTTCTCCTGGGGCTTACCTTCGATCGGAGGTCGCGGGCGGCGGCATTCTCCACTGGCATTGGGCTCGCCCTCTCCTCGCTACTGGTGCCCGAGGCCACCTACGCTGTGCCTGCAGCCGCCGTGGCTCTCCTTGCCTACGACGCGTACCACGCCCGTTGGCGTGACCTCTCATCGTTGGCGGGCGACTTCCGGCTCTCGCTTTGGGCCCTCGCCGGAGGCATCGCATCCGTTGCGGCCCTCTTGGTACTCCTGGCCAGCGTACACGCCGTCGGCGGGTTCGTTGACTACTACCTGACCCAGGTACCCGGTCATGATCTTGAAGGGTCCATTCCAATCTCCTGGGGTGCGCCGTTCTACTGGGACGCGATGACGCAGCAGTTCGTCTTCTGGGTGGTCGCACCTGGGGCGGCGCTCATCCTTGGCCTCGGCATCGTGCTGGGTCGAGTGCGCCTCGGGCGGGCGCTGCGCACCACGGACTTCCTGCTGATCGCCAGCGGCGTGTTTGTGCTCCTCTACTACGGCACCGAGTTCTTGGGCCGCGCGGATGAAGGTCATGCGGGACTCGCATATGCGGCGGCAATTCCCTTGGTGCTGTTGGTCGGATGGGAGGTGCTGCGGTGGGCAAACGGACTGGTGCGCTCGCTCCTAAGAGGAAGTCAGGCGGGTCGGCTGCGGTGGCCACTTCTATATGTGGTTGCTGTGATCGCCGCCATCACCACCACGACGTCGCTCCCTAGTGTCGTGGCCGCCGCCCCGGCTGACTTCCGAGCCACGGCCCAGGCTGAACCGTGGCTTCCGAGCCTCGGCTACATGGACTACACGGACGAGGGGTTCTACAGTGACCTCGGTACGTTCCTTGGGACGTATCTAAAGCCCGGGCAGGAAATCTATGACTTCAGCAACCAGCCGGGGGTGTACTTCTACATCCTTGACTACCGGCCGGCCGCCCGCCACTTCTACGCTGCCATGGACGAGAGCCAGTCGACCCAGAACGAGACGATCGCGGACTTGAAGGCGAATCGCCCGGAGTTCGTCATCATGTATGGGACCGCCCCGGGCGCGCTACCCGCCTGGGACGGCGTGACCAACGCGGTTCGGGAGTATGACATCTCCCAATACCTGCTCGAAAACTACCGGCCCTTTGCCGAGCTCGACGGTCAGGTCATCTACGTGGCGGATGGCTCCACCGTCACGATTCCAGCCTCCTTCTGGTCTGAGTTCGGCTCGAGGCTGACCGTGTTGGGCCTGCCCTTCGCGTACCCGACATGCGCGTGGGGCTACGTGCCGGAGTTCTTGAGCGTCGAGCCAACCGGCAGCGGGGGAGCCGTCGTGGTGGGGGGCGCCAGTGCACCCTCCGCGACCTGGAGCCTGAGTGAGCCTACCGGTCAGACGTGGTCGCAGTACCACTGGATCCAACTGACCATTGCGGCGGGGTCACCGGCGTCGTCGTTCTCCATCTTCGATGAGGACGTGCCGGGCGGTACGCACGATGTGACGTTTGAGACACTGGCCGGCGGGCAGGTTGCGTACGGTTTCCCGATCAACGCCTGCACACAGTGGCACGGCTACAGCCTCTCCACTCTCGAGCTCACCAGCTCACAGCCGGTGACCGTCACGCAAGTCGAGCTCCTGCCGTGATCGGGGCGGCGATCGAGAGGGAAGCGCGTCTCGGCGACGAGTGCCGAGCCATCACGGTCCTTGCTCGCACTGGGATCGATCCACAACACCGTTCCGGAGCATCGCTCCGGCGTCACTCTCGAACCGGTCCGATCCGCCTGACCTGACCCCCTGAAACTGGTCCACGTGATATGAGGGTTCCACCAGGGCCATCGAGGCCAGGAGGGACCGATGAAGGGCAGGAAGCACACGCCGGAGCAGATCGTCCGGAAGCTGCGGGAGGGGGAGCGGCTGATCGCCGAGGGGAAGAGCCTGGCGGAGGCGGCCAAGGCGCTCGAGATCAGCGACTACACCTACCTGCGCTGGCGCAACCAGTACGGGGGCCTGAAGGCGAATGACGCCAAGGAGCTGCGCCGGCTGAAGGACGAGAACGTCCGGCTCAAGCGGGTGGTCGCGGATCTGACCCTGGACAACGCCATCCTGCGGGAGGCAGCCCAGGGAAACTCATGAGCCCGGCCCGCCGTCGGGACACCGTCCGCCGCGTCCGCGAGCGGCTCGGGGTCTCGGAGCGCAGGGCGTGCCGGGCACTGGGACAGCATCGGACCACCCAGCGCCGGCCACCGCGGCCGGTGCTGGCCCCGGAGGAGCAGCTCCGCCGACGGATGCGTCAGCTGGGGCGGAGGTGGCCGCGCTACGGGTACCGGCGAATATGGGCGCTGCTGCGCCAGGAGGGCTGGCGGGTGAACCGCAAGCGGGTGCAGCGGATCTGGCGGGAGGAGGGGCTGCGGGTGCCGGCCCAGCCGCCCAAGCGGCGCCGGTTGGGGATCAGCACGGTCCCGGCGGCGCGGCTCCGGGCGGAGCGGCCCAACCACGTCTGGGCCCTGGACTTCATCTTCGACGCCACCTCGGACGGGCGGCCGCTCAAGGCGTTATCGATGTGCGACGAGTTCACCCGCGAGAACCTGGCCCGCCGGATCGGCCGCTCGATCACCGCCGACGCCGTGGTCGACGCCCTCGACGAGGCGTATGCGCAGCGAGGCGCCCCCGAGTTCATCCGCTGCGACAACGGCCCTGAGCTGGTGGCCGTGGCGATCCGGGACTGGTGCCGGTTCATGGGCACGGGGACCGCCTACATCGAGCCCGGCAGCCCCTGGGAGAACCCCTACGTGGAGAGCTTCAACGGCAGGCTCCGCGACGAGCTCTTCGCCCGCGAGGTCTTCGACAGCGTCATGGAGGCGCGGATCCTCTTCGACGACTGGGGAGATATCTATAACCGGCACCGCCCCCACAGCGCGCTCGGCTACCTGGCACCCGCCGTCTTCGCCGCAGCCTGGAACTCGCGAAAGGCGGGCTCAGACCAGCTACCATCAGCGAACGCGGTCACCCCCGGTGGCTGCATCACCACCCCGGAACCCTCATAGAGGGTGGACCAGCGAACGGGGTCCGGTCACGCCCACCGGTGGCAGGTCCGTGTCCGAGAAGACCAACTCGGTGTCCGCCAGCGATTTGACGAACGCGCAGCTCCTTTGGAGGCTAAGCACCTGCCATCGCGCTAGCCGCTTGTCCCACTGCCACCCATCCTTGTAGTTCCGTAATGCAAGCAGGATCCGAACCCGGCCCACCAGGCTGATCACGTGCTGCGTGGCCCATCGCACACGTCTCGGAAGCAGCGGGTAACGTCCCACGAAGTGGTGCCCGTCAACGGAAAGCAGGAGGGTAGGTCGGTGACGCCTCAGTGCCCGGTGCAGACGTGGAACCACGGAGAACTCCGCGCCCTCGATGTCGATCCTGAGGATGTCTGCAGCAAGGAGGCTGCTTGTCCGTGACCAGTCTCCTGTCCTGACAGTCTTGACCTGGGCGGGCTTCGCACCGCCATGAACCACGCCGGATGTCTCCCCGAGCTGCGCGGAGGGAATGAAGGAGCTGCCGGTACGCTTGCCGAGAGCCACAGGCTCGAGCGTGACGCACTGCGCGATGTCCGGGTTGAGCGACAGATTTGCCCGGAAGACGTCGACAGCCACGGGGTCCGGCTCGAGGGCGACCACGCTCGCTCCACGCTTGGCTGCGATGATGCTCAACGGACCGATCCATGCTCCGACATCGACGAATGTGATTCCGGGCTTCGTCAATGCGACGATGAGAGAAACAGTCTCCGGTGCCCAGCGGCCTGCCGCGAAGAGATCCCAGAATCCTCCTTCTTGGTCCGTCCGGACGAAGTTGATGGGCGTCTCGATTCCGGACACCCTTATCGCAACCGTGGGACTCGGGCCGCGATCCCCCGACGAGGACGACCGCCGTGGCGCGTTCAGGCCTCGGCGGGTAGCAATCGCTTGTTGGAGCCACTTAGGCAACTCGCGCAGATTCCAGTTGCTGACGCCCGGAGTCATGTGTGCTTCGTAGTACGTGTCTTCCTCGGATGGATCGTTGGAGTCACCGTACCAGGGCAGGTGTCGAGCGACATAAGGCGGGCCGGTGCGCAGCGCTCGCAGGGAGCCCTTCGGTGACGTAGGGCGGTAGAGGGCAAACGTCGTGTCGAGTTCAGCTCTGTACACACCTGACTCGACCTCGTCCTCCCAGAACTGACTTTCCCAGGTGATGACGTCATCGCGGAATTGATAGGAGTTCGGGAGATCGTCGATGCGGAGTCCAAAGCCGACCTTGTCGACATCGCTGTAACGGAAGAGGAGGTCGGCAAAATGATCCACGGCATCATGGGGAGTTCGCTGGTCCGGCACCACATCGCAGTCGGTTACGACGAACGGACCGTTGTGCTCGAGCGTTCCGAGAACGCCGGCCTCCCAAACCGCTAGGTGGCCGAGGTTGCGGCCGAGGCGGAGCACTTGATGGGGAGTATCCGCGTAGTAAGAGCGAAGGGGATCGTACGACAAGTCGTTGTCGACAAGAACGATCCGCTGGTAGCCCGCTGTCTCGAGCCAACTCACGAGCTGTTGCAGAGGCTCCACGCGGTCACGGCACGTGATCAGGATCGGTGTCGCGAATCCGTTGAAGATCACGCTTTGACCAACTACGGCAGGCTCAAGCCAGCTCCGAGAGCGGTTGGGGCACCGTGGTCGGGCGTCATGTCGCCCGGGCTGCCGGGTAAGCGGGCGGGCGTCTAAGTTCACGGGGCTGTCGCACGGCAGGATCTTACGCTCAGCAAGATCGCGGTCGACTCCGGTTGTACCCCGGCGGGGATAAGGGTAACGTGGAGCGAGGTGGGGGTGGCCAGGTACGCGATCACCCCGTGCTACAGGGTGGCGTGCAGAGCCACCACGGCCTCGGTGATGGCGAACTGCCCGTGGGCAAGCCGGAGTCGGCAAGTGATAGGTTGCCCACCATGCGCCTCCCGCGCTGGACCCTGAGGAAGGTCCCGGAGATCACCGCCTACTTCTGGGTCCTCAAGGTCCTCACGACCGCCATGGGCGAGGCAACGTCTGGTTTCTCCGTCCGCGAGATCGACCCCTACCTCGCGGTCGGGCTGGGCGCCGTCGCCTTCGCCATGATCCTGCAGCTTGCTGCGCGCCGCTACATCGCCTGGGTGTACTGGCTGACGGTGGTGATGGTCGCCATCTTCGGCACCATGGTGGCCGACGCCCTGCACATCCAGCTCGGGGTCCCCTACGCCGTGTCCACGGCGGGCTTCGCCATCGCCCTGACCGTGATCTTCGTGGCCTGGTACGTCTGCGAGCGCACCCTCCCCATCCACCACATCACCACGATTCGGCGCGAGCTCTTCTACTGGGAGACCGTCTGCGCCACCTTTGCCCTCGGCACCGCCGCCGGCGACCTCACCGCCTACACCCTCCACCTCGGATTCCTGGGCGCCGGCGTGCTGTTCGCGGTGGCGATCGCCGTGCCCGCCGTCGCCCACCGCTTCGCGGCTCTGAACGCGGTGGTGGCCTTCTGGTTCGCCTACATCATCACCCGGCCGCTCGGTGCGTCGTTCGCCGACTGGATGGGCGTGCCCCACGATCTCGGCGGCCTCAATTGGGGCAGGGGTACCGTCAGCGTCCTCCTGACCATCCTGATCGTCGGTTTCGTCGCCTCCCTCTCGGGCAGCCGGGTCGACATCGCGGAGAGCCGGGTGGCGGAGCTGGCCATGGACTCGGCCTGAGCCGGGCGGCCGACTACAGGAACCCGACCAGCTCCTCGACCAGCGCCACCAGGCGCGTCTCCTCCACCGGCTTGCTGAGCACCGCGGCGGCGCCGAGCTGGTGGGCACGGTCGCGCGAGGGCGTGTCACCGGGGTCGGCCAGCACCACCACCCCGCCGGGCGGGCAGTCGGCGGTGAAGCGGATGGCTTGGAGATACTCGAGGCCGTCGGTCTCGAGGGTGACGTCGAGGAGCAGCAGCTGGGGGGCGTAGTCGGGCAGCTCGGCCCGCAGATCGCGGACGGCCCGCACCCAGCGCACCTCGTGGCCCCGCTCCCGGAGCGCCACGATCAGCGGTCGGGCGATTGCCCCCTCGTCCTCGGCCAGCAGGATGCGGGCGCCTGCCATGCCACGATCCTAGCCGTCCGCGCCGATCTCCCGCCACGAGAGGGTGAGTGCGGCTATGCTCATCGCGGTATGGGCTGGGCGCCGATCCTCCCCCTGGTGAGACGCCACCGGCGTCGCCGCCTGCTGGCGCGTCGTCCGCACGCTGCCCGTGCTCCCGAGCCGAGCCCCTCCCGCCCGGCCAGCCTGGTCCTCATCAACTCCGGCACCCGCACCTTCTGGTCGCGGGGGGCGGAGGTCCCCTTGACCCTGGTCGAGTCCGACCTCTCGTCCCCATCCCGTCCGCTGCGCGACCGGGTGCGTGCCCTGGTCACGGCCCACGAGCGGGGCATAGGGAGGACCGGCGCCCGGCCCCGGGGCAACCCCGCCTTCAGCGAGGCGCTCTTCGTGGAGCTGGTCCGCGGCGGCCAGCACGCGCGGGCCTTCGAGCTGCTCGCTCCCGAGTGCCAGCGCAGCTGGGGAAGCCCGGAACGCTTCGCGGCGGCCCACGGCGGCACCTCGCTCCCGCGCCTGGAGGGGGTGCAGGTCGTCGCGGTCCGCAACCTGGAGGAGTGGGTCGACCCGGACCGCGGTGCCCGCCACCGCCAGGTCGCCGAGCTGGACGTCGAGTACAGCTTCGGCGGCGGCCAGCGGGTCGTCAGGTTGCCCCGCACGGTCCACCTGGTGGCCGTCGAGGGTCGCTGGCGCTCCCTCTCCTACCCGGTCGCGGAGGCCCTCGCCTCCTGATCAGGGCAGGGAAGCCGCCCTGGCGCCCGCCAGGAGAGGGATCTGGCCCGACGATGGAGCCGCCCGCCGTGGGGGAGGATCGTCACCCCGCCCGCACTGTCCGGAAAGGTCAGCCTCACTAGAATGCTCAGATGATTTCCGCCGCCGTGCTGCGCAGCCGACCGGGTCCGCTCGCGGCCACGCGTGCCGAGCTGGTGGACATCGAGCGCCGGGCACGCTTCCGCCGCGAGCGCCTGGCCCGGGCGCGGCTCCGACTGCGGGAGTCCGACGTCCTCCTCGACCTCGTGGAGGAGTGCCGTGTCCGCGACATCCGGCCCCTCCCCCCCGCGCTCTGGGGGGCCGTGGCCCGCCTGGTGGGAGCCGTCGAGCCCGACCTCCGCGACGACCTGGGCATCGACCGGGGCGCCGATCACGTGAGCGACGTGCTGTTCTCGGCGCAGGAGGTCCTCCAGGCGGAGGCGCGCCAGGAGCTGCGGCCTCAGCTCGCCCCGATCATCCCGCTCTTCCCGGCCGGCTGAGCGGCCCCTTGCCGGACGCCGTGCCCATGCCCTGGGAGATGACGGTGGCGGGCACCGTCCACCTGGACGACATCACGACACCCCATGGGCGCCGGCTCGGGCAGATCGGCGGCTCGGCCCTCTACTTCTCCCTCGCCGCCGCGCCCCATGGCAAGGTCCACCTCCACGCCATCGTCGGATCGGACGCCGAACCCGAGCTCCAGCAGCTGCTCGGCGATCTCCCGGTCGAGCTGGACGGGCTGTCCGTGAGCGCGCGGCCGACCTTCCGGTGGCACGCCGTCCACGACTTCGACCGCTGGGTGGCGGAGACCGTGGCCGAGGAGCCGGGCTGCGAACCGGAGTGGCGCCCGCATCTCGGCACGGCCGCCGCCCGGGCCGAGGTGCTCTTCCTGGGCAGCATGCGCCCCTCCCTGCAGAGGGAGATCCTCGCCCAGTCCTCGGCTCGCCTGATCGCGGTGGACAGCATGACGAGCTTCACCGGACCAGAGCGCGAGGCGGTCCTCGAGGTGGTCGGAGGGTGCGACGTCCTCTTCCTCAACCGCGTCGAGCTGTGCAGTCTCGTGCCCGAGGCGCGTGGCTGGGAGGCCGCGGCGCGCAGCCTCCAGGGCCGGGGGCGGCTGCGTGCCCTGGTGGTCAAGGCGGGACCCCTGGGGGCGGCCCTGGTCACCGCCGACGGGGTCGCCGAGACGCCGGCCGCGCCCGTCGACCTGGTGGTCGATCCCACCGGTGCGGGGGACGCCGTGGCCGGTGGCTTCCTCGGCCTCTGCGCGGCGCGGGGGCGGGACGACGACGACTTCTTCCCGGTCGCCCTCGAGGAGGGCCTCCGCCTCGCCGCCACGACGATCGGCAGCTTCGGCACCGCTGGTCTGCGCCGCCTCGCCGTGGAGGCCTCCTGATCGCGGCGCTCCCGTCATCGGAACGACAGCTCGGACCGGCTAGAGTGGAGGCATGTTCATTCGCTACGGCTACGGGGTCGGGTTCCCCCTCTGGGGGACCATCATCGGTCTGATCCTCCTTGCCCTCCTGATCGGCTCGATCGTCTGGCTGGTCGTCGCCCTCACGCGTCCGGGCCGGCACGTGCGGATGGGGGGCTGGGGCGCCGGCGGCTACGGCCCCCGCTTCCGCCACCCGGCCCTCGACGAATTGGACCTCGCCTATGCTCGCGGCCAGCTGACCCGGGACGAGTACTTCCGGCGGCGGGCCGACCTCACAGGCTGGGGGCCCCCCGGGGGCCCGCCCGGCTACCCCGGCCCCGGCGCGGGTCCGCAGGGCCCCGGCGCGGATCCCGGAGCCCCGACCTCCCCGTAGGCCTCTACACGATGAGCTCGTAGTCGACGCCGACGAGGTCGTAGGTCCTCGCTGCGCGCCGGTCTCGCGAGACCAGGTGAGCTCCCGCCTCCCGAGCGGTGGCGGCAACCAGCGCGTCGTAGACGGCTCCGCCGACGCAGCCCCCCTCGGCACAGCGGCGCAGCGCCGCCAGCTGTGCCCCAGCTGACAGGGTCAGCACCTCCCCGAAGCGCATCAGGGCTTCGAACGCATCCCTGGGCTGCGCCCGGGGCTGGAGCCTTCCCCCCGTGAGCGTTGCGAACGTCTCCGCCAGCACATGCGCTCCGATCCGCACCTCCCCTCCCCGCAGCACGGCTGCAGCCTGCCGGTGTGCCGCGTGCCAGCGTTGGAGTGCCGCCACCAGCACGCTGGTGTCGACCGTCGTCAGGGCCACCGCTGCTCATGCTCGACGCGATGGCGCTCGACGGCCTCGCGGACGTCGGCGTCCGTCACCGGCTCGACGGCATCCTCCGCGTCGAGGATGAGCAGCCCCTCCTCGTTGACGAGACGGACGGGGACTCCGATCGGCTCGAGCTCGAGGCGTCCCCCCTCGACCACCCGGATGTCGAACTCCTGACCCGGGCGGAGGGCCAGCTGGGTGCGGGCTCGAGAAGGGATCACCACCCGTCCGGAGCGGTCCATGGCAGCCTTCATGGCACTCATCGTGCCATATCTCACCCCGCCCGCGCGCCGCGTCGCGCCCCCGCGTCAGGGGTCGTCTGCCCACCAGCGCCCCCCGGAGCTCCCGTCGACGGAGCGGTGAACGGCTATCCTCCGCGCGTGAACGTGACGCCGATCTCGGGCGGCGGCGCTGACGGATCCCGAGTGAGCCTCACCGCCCGTCGCCGGATTGGAACCACGGCGGGTCTGGGCGCAATGCTCCTCGCCGCGGCTCCGTTTCTCACCCCGGTGATAACCCTCTTCGTCCAGCGCCCCTCCTTCATCCTGGACGGTGACCAGGCCGTCGACGAGATGGCCGAGATGCGCGCCGAGCACTTCGCCCAGCTGGTCGGCAACTACTCGCGCTCGCCCGGAGTGTCGGGAGATCAGGCGTGGAGCCACCCCGGGCCGGCGTGGTTCTACGCCATGGACCCGGTCTATGCGATCAGCGGGAGCACCAGCTGGGGCTTCGCTGCCGCCGCCATCCTCCTCCAGGGCCTCGCGGCTGTCCTTCTCGTCGGCGTCGCATGGCGGCGCGGGGGCGTGTGGCTTGCCGGGATGGTCAGCGCCCTCGTGCTTCTGTACGTTCACGTGCTGGGCGCCTCGACCCTCCTGGCGGTCTGGCCTCCGTATGCGACCATCCTCCCGCTCGCCCTGCTGCTGCTCCTGGCCGCCGCCGGCGCCGCGGGGTCGACGACGGCTCTGGTCGGGGCTCTGGTCGTCGGTTCGTACCTGTCCCAGGTCCACGTCGCCACAGTTCCGATCGTGGCCGCCACCCTGCTCGTGGCGACCGGGTTCCGGTTCCTTCCCTGGGCTGTCCGTCGGTTGAGAGGAGCCGCCGTGGCCAACGCCGCCTCACCGTCGTCCGAGGGGGCGGCCACCGGTTCGATGACACGCGGGAGCTGGGCCCTGTGCGGCGTCGGGCTCCTCACCGCAATCGCGATGTGGGTGCCGCCCCTGGTCGACGAGGTCACCAGTCATCCCGGGAACCTCACCAAGCTCCTGACCTACTTCACCCAGGGGCAGAGCAGCCACTCGGTGAGAGCCGCGCTCGCGGCTCTGGCTCGAGAGTTGGAGGTCTTCCCACTTGGACACCTCCCCACGATGGCTGTCAGCGACCTCACTCCCGTGCCACTGCTGCGCTGGGTCGCGCTTCTCGCGTTTGTGCTCGTCGCGGTGGCATTGGCCGTGCTGGGCGCCCGGCTGCGCGACCGTTTCGCGACGGTCGTCGGGGTGCTGACGGCGCTCGCGGTGCCGGTCATCATCGAGGCGCTCACCCGCGCCGAAGGACCGTTATACCCCTACTTCTTCGATTGGTCGAGCACGCTCCCCCTCGTGCTCGCGGTGGGATGGTTGGAGTTGGCAGTGGCCTCGCTGCGACGCGTCCCTGGGCTGACCCAGTGGGTCAGCGCACATCGAGCGCTGCCCGCTCTGGCCGTGGTGATGGCGGTGGCGACGCTCGGCCTCTCCGCGGCGGACTCGCTCGACGCGGCCAGCAACCTCCGGGCCGCGGCCGAGATCCACTACGACGCGTCGACGCCATCCGCCTGGCGGCTCACCGAGACGGCTCTGGCAGGCTACCGGCCACAGGGCCTCGATGTCGACATCGCCCAGAACGACCAGTGGACTCTGACCGCCGGGCTCATGGATCAGCTGGTGAAGCGAGGATGGAGCGTGGCCGTGCCCAACTCCTGGCTTTTCATGTTCGGGAACGGCGCCGCCGAAACCGGTACGGAGCAGCTCGAGCTCATCGTCTCCGACCCCACCGCTCCCCCGCCGAGCGTCCCGGGCGCGCACCTGATAGTTGAGGTGCCAGGTACCGATATCTATCTCGCTGCCCTCATCCCGGGCTAGCTAGCGCAGGGCTCCCTCGCCGCTCACCGCGCCGACGTCGTACCAGACGACGACGCCTCCGGTGCTGGTCCCCTGGCCAAGCAACTCGCTCATAAGCACCTCGACCTGCCCCTGTCCCTCCGCGGGGCCGGCGATCACCGTGGTCACGTCGTGGGCGCGCAGGTCCGAGAGGTAGCTCGCACGCTGGATCGGAGTGAGCACGGTCGGGGCCGCCGCCCCCTCCCCCAGGTCGGTCAGCTCCTGCCCCAGCGCGTCCAGCTCCGCGTTGAAGATGTGGCCTCCGGGCCCGGGGGTGAAGACCTCGCCCAGCTGGGTCTTGAAGGGCAGGCCGGCCACCGCCTGCCAGAGCTCCGGCCACGGGCTGCCGTACGGGGTGATGAGCACCGACCCAGAGGAGGGGAGCTGCCGGGCCGAGCCGTCGGTGAAGAACGCCGGGACCGGGAACTGCCCGGAGGGGAAGGGCAGCACCGGGATGAGCGGCACCAGCGTTGCCACGGCCGCCCCCAGCCCGGCCCACCGCCATCGGAGTGGGGCCTCCAGCACCCGGTCGACGAAGAGGGCGAGCATCAGGCCCAGGGCGAGGTAGGCGGCGAGCATCAGCCTGACCGGGAGCACGTTGTCCAGGATCGGCAGGTGCTCGGCGACATACCAGGGTAGCGGGAGGCGGTGGCCGGCCAGAACGATGTGGCCGCCGAGGGCCAGCACCAGGGTGCAGGCGACGGTGACCGCTGACGCCACCACGGCGGCGCTGCGCCGCATCCACACAGTCACGGCCACCGCCAGGATCAGCATCGGGATCCCCACATAGGTGCTGGAGTCGAGGACCGCGGCCGGTCCCGCGATCAGCTCCCATTTGCTGGGGACCACGTAGTCGACCGGCTGGGCCTGGAAGATGAAGCCCTGGAGCGCCCCGGAGATCTGTTGGGGTCCGAGTAGCAGGATGTAGAGGGGGAAGGCGGCGAGCACCAGGAAGGTGACGACGGCGAACTCCGCGGCGCGCAGCGCGTAGCCGAGACGCTCCCGCAGCTGGGCCCGGTAGATCACGGCCAGGGTGGCAAGCGCCGGCAGCGACATCAGGAGCGACAGGGTGAGCAGCTCGGTGCCGGTGAGCAGCTGGGCGGCGGTGGCCAGTCCGAGCAGACCTCCGATCAGCCAGGCTGGCCGGCGTTGGCGCACCAGCATCTCGTGGGCGAAGATCACGAGCAGGGGTGGGTAGACGGCGATGAAGAGCTGACCATGGCCCTGGAGCTGGAGGACCATGAAGGGACTGAGCTCGTAGAGCAGACCCCCGAGCGCCGCCCCCAGGCGGTGCCGGGTGAAGCGCCGCAGCGCCAGGTAGGCGCAGCAGCCGGAGAGCCACATTCCCAGGCCGAGCAGCACCTTGTAAGCGGCGATGGGGCCGAAGAGGTTGGTGACCGGCGCCAGCACCAGGGCTGGGAAGATGATCGCGGTGTTCCACATCAGGTTGGCGCCCGTGGGGTAGTGGAGGTACGTGGTGACCAGCGGATCGAGGCCGTGGCTGATGGCGAAGGGGGTCCAGGCCAGCGACCAGACGAAGATCGAGGGGTCGTAGGTGGGCCCCACCACGCTGTCCGGCCCACCGAACAGCCCGGGCCGCAGGAAGATCAGGGCCACTCCGGCGTAGAGGGCCGCCACGAGCAGTCCGACGGCGAGACGGCGGCCGGGGGCGGCGGGGTGGCATCGGCGGAGACGCTCCGGGGGGACGCTGGCCGTTGAGAGCGTCGCCGGCGCGGGCTGCTCGCTCATCGTCGGGTCAGCGGCGGGGGCGCCAGCTCCGGTAGCGCACCAGGGTGCGGATCGCGCGCGCCCCGTCCATGGCCGTCAGCTTCTTGCCCTCGGCTCGGGAGCGGGCCGCGTAGCTGATCGGGACCTCATAGATGCGCTGGCCGGAGCGGAGCAGCTTGGCGGTGATCTCCGGCTCCAGCTCGAATCCCCGCGCCTGAAGGTCGAGCGAGAGGGCCACCTCCCGGGGCATCACCTTGTAGCCGGTCTCCATGTCGGAGAGGTAGCAGTTGTAGACGATGTTGGTGGCCAGGGTGACCAGCCGGTTTCCCATCACGTACCAGTAGGAGAACGCGGTGTGGCTGGTGAACGCCCGCGACCCATACACGACCGTCGCCCGCCCGTCCCGGATGGGCTCGAGCAGGCGCGGGTAGTCGGCGGGGTCGTACTCCAGGTCGGCGTCCTGGATCAGCACCACCTCGCCGCGCGCCTTCTTGAGAGCCGTGCGGATAGCTGCGCCCTTGCCCCCGTTGACGTGGTGCCGGAAGGCGTGGACACGGGGGTCGGCGTCCGCCCGCGCCGTCATCAGCTCCCAGGTGCGGTCGGTGGAACCGTCATCGACGAGGATCACCTCGAGGTCGACCGGGACGGCCAGCACCGCATCGAGCATCTGGGAGATGGTGCGCTCCTCGTTGAGAGCGGGCATCAGGACCGAGAGGAATGGCGTGGTCATCGGCGCGGGCATCCTATCCCAACCCGGTGCCGCCGGCGGGCGCCACCGGCCGCTCCCGGGCCTCGGCGCCGTCGCGCCACCAGGCGATGGTCCTGGCCAGGCCCTCCCGCAGAGGGATCCGCGGCTCCCAGCCGAGGAGCTCTCGGGCCACGCCGATGTCCGGTCGCCGCCGCCGCGGGTCGTCGACCGGAAGCGGCTCGTAGACGATCTCGCTGTGGCTCTCGCAGAGGTCCCGGACCAGGCGGGCCAGCTCCAGCATGGTGATCTCGCTCGGGTTGCCGATGTTGACCGGGAGTGCGCGATCGCTCGCCAGCAGCCGCTCGATGCCGTCGATGAGATCGTCGACGTAGCAGAGGCTCCGGGTCTGCGACCCGTCGCCAAAGACGGTGATCGGCTCGCCGGCGAGAGCCTGGGTGAGGAAGGCGGGCACGGCGCGCCCGTCGCGCCGGCGCATCCGCGGACCGTAGGTGTTGAAGATGCGGACGATCCGCGTGTCCACCCCGTGGTGGTTGTGGTAGGCCATGGTGAAGGCCTCGGCGGCCCGCTTGGCCTCGTCGTAGATGCTGCGCGGTCCCACCGGGTTGACGTGCCCCCAGTAGGTCTCCGGCTGGGGGTGGACCTCGGGGTCGCCGTAGACCTCGCTGGTGCTGGCGAGCAGAAAGCGTGCACCCTTGGCCATGGCCAGGCCCAGCGCCTTGTGGGTGCCGAGGGTCCCGACCTTGATGGTCTGGATCGGCATCAGCGCGTAGTCGATGGGGCTGGCCGGCGAGGCGAGGTGGAGCACCGCGTCGACCTCACCCTCGATGTCGAGCTGCTCGGTGACGTCCTGGTGACGGAAGCTGAAGGCGGGACTCTCGAGCAGGTGGGCGAGGTTGTCCATGCTTCCGGTCACCAGGTTGTCCAGCGCGACCACCTCGACGCCCCGCCCGACCAGCCGCTCACAGAGGTGCGAGCCGAGGAACCCGGCCCCTCCGGTCACCACGACTCGCCTCATGGGTCGCGCGTCTCTGAGCATGACCTCCGATCCTAACCTCGCATCATGGGTGCACGCCGGCCCAGACGATCACGCCCCCGGTCCTCGTCCCCGGTGTTCCCAGAAGGTCGGTGAACAGTCGAGCAATCTGGGCCTGCCCAGCCGAGGGTCCCACCACGATGCTGGTCACGCCGCGAGCCTCCAGGTCGCTGAGGTAGGTGGCGCGGGCGGAGGGGG
This sequence comes from uncultured Chloroflexia bacterium, assembly GCA_963803165.1. Taxonomy (GTDB): domain Bacteria; phylum Chloroflexota; class Dormibacteria; order Aeolococcales; family Aeolococcaceae; genus Changshengia. The sequence continues at coordinate 376,934 of CAWDLK010000001.1, forward strand.
TGAGCGATGGGGGGATGACGGCGGCGTCGTCGGTCAGCGCGCTCAGTTCCTCTCCCAGCGGGTCCATCTCGGGCCCGTACTCGTGGCCGCCCGGCCCGGGGGTGAAGACCATGCCGAGTGGGGTCTTGAACGCCATGCCGGACTCCGCCTGCCACACCTCCACCAGGAAGTCGGCGCCCTCGTCCCCGTACGGGGTCATCAGCACCGAACCCGTGTGAGTCAGCCGCTGGGCCGAGCCGTCGGTGAAGAAAGCCGGGATGACGAACTGCCCCGAGGAGATCGGCAGGGTGGGGATGAGGGGGACGAGCGCCACCGCGACGATGGCCAGCCCGGCGACACGCCGCCGGATCGGCGCCTCGAGCACCCGGTCCAGGAATACGGCGACGATCACGGCGAGGGCGAGGTACCCGGCCACCATCAGACGGACCGGGAGCACGTTGTCGATCACTGGCAGGTGCTCGGCGAGCAGCCAGGGAAGCGGGATCCCGGTGGGCCCGCCGTGGATCGTGAGGTGGCCCCCGAGCGCCAGCACCATCGCGCAGGCGAGGGTCACCGCCGCCGCGACCACCGCGGCGCTGCGGCGCATGCGGATGACGACCGCCACCGCCAGGACGAGGAGCGGGACCCCGATGTAGACGCTCGTGTCGAGGACGGCCGATGGACCGCTGATGAGCTCGTAGGCGGAGGGGATCAGGAAGGAGGTCGGTCGGGCCACGTACCCGAATCCCCACAGGACCCCGGAAACCTGCTGGGGCCCCAGCAGGAGGACGTACAGCGGGTAGGCGGCGAGCACCAGGAAGGTCACGACGGCGAACCCCGTTGCTCGGAGCGCATACGGGAGCCGCTCCCGGAGCTGGGCGCGGAATATGACGGCGGGGGCGATGAGAACCGGGATGGCCATCAGCGCCGAGATGGCCAGAAGCTCGGTCGAGGTGAGCAGCTGCGCCGCCGCCGCCAGCCCCAGGAGGGTCCCCATCTTCCACGCGCAGTGACGCTGGCGGGCCAGGATCTCGTCGCCGAGGAGGACGAGGAGAGGCGGGAAGACGATCAGGAAGAGGTTCGCGTGACCGGTGATGTGGGTCGCCATGTACGGGCTGAACTCGTAGAGGAGCCCTCCGATGGCCGCTGAGACCCACCTCCGCGCGTAACGGCGGACCGCGAGGTAGGCGCACCAGCCCGAGAGCGACATGCCTAGGAGGGCCAGCACGTTGTAGGAGACGATGGGGCCGAAGAGGTTGGTGATCGGCGTCAGCACCAGGGCTGGGAACACGATCGAGGTGTTCCACATCAGGTTGGCCCCGCTGGGGTAATGGACGTAATTGGTCAGAAGCGGGTTGAGGTGGTTGCTGAGGGCAAAGGGGACCCACTGCAGTGACCAGATGAAGATCGAGGGGTCTCCGGTGTTGCCGACGATGGTGTCGTGGCCGGTGAACAGTCCCGGTCGCAGGGCTGCCAATGCCAGCGCGAGGAAGAGGGTCGGCGCTGACGACGCCCGCAGCAGCCGGCGCCATGGACGCGCTCGGGTGGCAGCCGTGGGGATCGGTGTCGGGGCGCGGGACGCTGCCGAGAGCATCAGGGGTGGACGTCGAACCACACGATCACCCCTCCGGTGCTGACGCCGGGCGTTCCGAGGAGCTCGGTGAAGAGCTGTACGATCTGGCTCCTGCCAGCCGACGGCCCCACCACGACGCTGGTGACATCGCTGGCCCGCAGGTCACCGAGGAAGGTCACGCGTTCCGGGGCCGGGATCGCGGTCGGGGCAGGCACTTGCTGGCTGTCGAGCCGGTTCAGTTCGTTGCCGAGGACGCCGAGGTCGGGCCCCAGCATGTTGCCGCCGGGCCCGGGCACGTACACCTCCCCGGACGCGGTGTGGAAGGCCATCCCCGAGAGCGCCTGCCAGGCCTGGGAGACGGGGCTGTCGTAGGGGGTGAACAGGACCGCGCCCGTGGGGGAAAGGCGCTGGGCGGAGCCGTCCGTGAAGAAGCTTGGGACGGTGAAGTCCCCCGGCGGTACGGGGAGCGCCGGGATGAGGGGTAGCAGCGCGGCTGCTGCCAGCACCGCACCTCCCACCTCCCACCGACGCCCCCGGGGTCGGGTGGCGTCGAGCCATAGGGCGATCAGGATGCCGAGGGCGAGGTAGGCGAAGACCATCAGCCGCACCGGGAGGATGTTGTCGAAGACGGGGAGGTGGTCGACCACGTCCCACGGGAGCACGATGCCGCTGGGGACACCGTGCAGGAGCAGGTGCCCCCCGAGCGAGAAGACCATGGCGGACACCAGCGTCACCGCGGCCACCATCACCAGGACCCACCGTCGAAGCCAGGCGACGACGAATACCGCCAGGAGGAGCATGGGCACCCCGACGTAGACGCTCGAGTCGGATACGAGCGCGCTCCCGCTGATCAGCTCGCGCTGGGAGGGCTCCACGAAGGAGGCGAGAGAAGCAACGTAGACGCCGATCTCATTGAGCGCGCCGTGGACCACCTGGGGGCCGAGGAACTGGACGTAGAGCGGGTACCCGCCCAGCAGCAGGAAGGTGGCGAGTGCCCACCCAGCGGCGCGCGCCGCGTATCGGAGGCGGCGAAGGACCTGATCGCGGCGAATGATCGCCAGGGTGACCAGCGCTGGGATGGCCATGACCGCACTCATCGCGAGCAGCTCCTCGCCGGTGAGCAGCTGAGCTGCGGCTGCCACGCCCAGAAGGATGCCCATCAGGGGTGCCGGGCGCCGCTGCCGGGCCAGGATCTCGTCGGCAAAGATGATCAGGAGAGGCGGGAAGACTGCGATGAAGAGCTGGGCGTGGCCCAGAATCTGGCTTTCCATGAACGGGCTGAACCCGTAGAGCAGACCGCAGGCCGCGGCCGGCAGCCAGCCGCTGGTGTAGCGACGGGCTGCGAGGAATGCGCACCACGCCGAGAGGCCCACCCCCAGCACCGCCACGACGTTGTAGCTGACGATCGGACCGAAGAGATTGGTGACCGGAGCCAGGACGAGGGCTGGGAAGATGATCGAGGCGTTCCACATCAGGTTCATCCCACTCGGGTAGTGCAGGTAGTTCGTGACCAGCGGGTTGAGGTGGTGAGCCAGGGCAAAGGGCACCCATTTGAGGTCCCAGATCCAGAGCGACGGGTCGGTCGCGTTGCCCACGATCGTGTCGTGGCCGGCGAAGAGACCGGGCCACATCCACGCCAGCGCCAGAGTCAGGGACGCCAGGAGGGTCAAGCTTTCGGAAGCTGCCGGAGGGAGCCTGCGACCCGCGGGCTGGCGACGTACGTCCCGCGCGGTGGGGTCCGTCTTGGCCCGATCCAGCTCACCCGTTGCCATCCCCGCTCGCTCCGCCATCGCCGCCGGATCATATCCGGCCTGCTGGGTCCGGTCAGCCAACCGGCCCCGCCTGGGTCGCGCCCCGCTAGAGTCCCGGGTCGATGACATCCCCAGCCGACGACCGGGTGATCTGCGTCATCGGCGCCGGCTATGTTGGCCTGGTGACGGCGGCCGGCCTCGCCGAGGCGGGGCGCGAGGTTCGGGTGGTCGAGGTCGACCCCGAGCGCAGGGCCGCGGTGGCCGCTGGCCGCTCCCCAATCCACGAGCCGGGTTTGGACGAGCTCCTGGGCGCGGTCGTCTCCTCGGGCGGCCTCCGGGCGGTGGAGACGATGGCGGAGGGGGTGGCGGGGGCCGGCATCGTGATCGTCGCGGTGGGCACGCCGCCCACTCCGGACGGGGAGGCCGACCTCTCCCAGGTCCGTCGAGCTGTCGACGAGGCGATCGCCCACGCGGCTCCCGGCGCTGTCGTCGCCATCAAGAGCACGGTGCCCCCGGGCACGGTCCGGGCTCTCAGCCGCTCCAGCCGTCGCGCTGACGTCGCCTTCGTGATGTTCCCCGAGTTCCTGCGCGAGGGCGCTGCCCTCGAGGACCTCCGCAAGCCGAGCCGGGTGGTGGTCGGGGGTGACGACGACGCTGCTGTCCACCGGGTGGCGGCCCTCCTGGGCGGCCCCGAGACCACGCGGCTGCTCTGCGACAGCGTCAGCGCCGAGCTGATCAAGTACGGCTCGAACGCGTTTCTCGCCACCAAGATCAGCTTCATCAACGAGATGGCCCAGCTCTGCGAGCTGACCGGTGCCGATATCGAGAAGGTGGCCGATGGGATGGGCCTCGACCCCCGCATCGGCCGCAGCTTCCTCAGCGCCGGCCTGGGCTGGGGCGGCTCCTGCTTCCCCAAGGACGTCCGCGCCCTCGAGACCTCGGCCGGGTACCACGGCCAGAGCTTCTGGCTGCTCAAGGCGGCCATCGAGGTCAACACCCAGCAGCGGCGGCGCTTCGCCGGCAAGCTGCGGGAGGGGCTGGGCGGCAGCCTCGAGGGTCGCCGGGTGGCCATCCTCGGGCTCGCCTTCAAGCCCTTCACCGACGACATGCGCCAGGCGCCCGCCCTCGACGTCATCCACCAGCTCGAGGACCTGGGGGCTGAGGTCGTCGCCACCGACCCGGTCGCCGTGGCCCGGGCTCGACCCCTGCTGGCCCAGACGATCCTTGTCGGTGATCCGTACCAGGCGGTGGCCGGAGCCGATGCGGTGGGGCTGGTCACCGAGTGGCCGGAGTACCGAGGGCTGGACTGGGGCCGGGTGCTCGCTCTGATGCGGGGCCGGCTGGTCGTGGACGGGAGGAACTGCCTCGATGGCGAGGCGATATCTGCCCGCGGGGGGGTCTACATGAGCATCGGTCGGCGACCCCGGGGAGCTCCACCGGTGGTCTCTGGAGCTCCGGCGGCGGTCACCCCCCTCCCCCTCGGGTAGGGCCGGCGGAGGGCTCAGCCCCCAGTCGCCGTCAGGTCACCGGGGCGCAGCGGGGCGGAGAAGTCCTCGAACAGCTCGTATCCCGCCACGCCAATCTCGGTGGCGGTCACCCTCCGGTTTCGCATCAGCGCCTCGAAGGTGCCGATGGTGGGATCGCCGTCCACGAACAGCCACGGCGGGTCCGGGGAGGACTCCGCAGCTGCCTGGACGCTGGGGAATGCGATCGGGCCGTTGTAGACGGCCGCGGTGATGCTGCCTCCGCTGAGGTAGAGGATCGGCCGGGCGACCCAGTAGTCGGCGAACAGCACGGTGACGTGACGTGCCTCCAACGCGGCGACAATCTGATTCCGGTCCATCGGTATGGGAGCGAGCGTGGTGGTGGTGGACCCTGAGTTGACGGTGGGGCCGGCTGTCGTGAACGACGCCATGACCAGGTAGGCGGCGCACAGGCCGGTCGCGAGCAGCCGCCACTGTGATCTGGCCGCCAGCAGGACCTGGGTGGCGGCGAATGCGAGCGGTATGCCCAGCGGGAGCAGGTAGCGGGGTTCGCACGGCACCCCGTTGAACCGGCCGACGAGCACCGCTGCCAGCGCGACGGGGGCCACGGCCAGCACCATCTCCGCTGCCTCCACCGACGTCAGGTCGCCGCGCAGGAGCCTGGCGAGGGGCCTGCGGCGCAGCCAGAGCACAGCCGCAGTGAGCGCGGCCAGCCCAGCCCAGGCCACCCACGGGGTCACTGTGGCGCTTCCGCACTGGGGAGAGGTGCCGACGAAGATCGGCAGCTCCTGCTCCACCAGTCCCTTCACGGCGTGGGGCACGGAGGTGCCGGCGCTGGGCAGGTTCTGGAGGGATGCCAGTCCGTGGGTGACGTTGTAGGCGATCCAGGGTGAGAACCCCACCAGCGCTCCGCACGCCGCCGCCGCCACACCCTGCCAGGTCCTCCGCCATCCGATGGCCGGCCCTCGGCAGAGCAGCGCCACGACGATCGGCAGCAGGGGCACTGCGATCAGGGCAAAGTTCCAGAGGCCGACGCCCGTCACCAGTCCGAGGAGGGTCCAGTTCCGAAGCCGGGCGCCGCCCGGTCGCCAGCCGATGCGTGCCGCCAGGGAGAGGCTGACGACGGCGAGAAGCATGGTCTCGGCGTAGCCGCTGAGGGCCTTGGTCGACCAGATGAGGACAAAGAGGGGGAACACCGAGCCGACGCCCGCGAGCAGGAGACCGGCCGATCGGCGGCCAAAGACGGTGCGGCCCAGGTCCCAGAGGGCGACCACGTAGAGCGCGGCGATCAGCGCGAGCGGCACGATGACCGCGATCACGGTGGGTCCGAGGAGCCAGACGAAGGGGGCCATGAGGTAGCTCTCCAGCGCACCCTGGTAGTGCTGGTTGGCCTCCATGAGCACCAGGTGCCCCTGGGTGATCCTCAGGGCGGTGAAGGCGGTCGTCGCCTCGTCGCCGTCGAGAACGGTGTGCAGGCCAAAGGCCAGCCGGCTGGCGAAGGTCCCGAGCAGGAGGAGTGCCAGGAGAGCCGTGCCCCAGCGCCGGGTGAGGTCCGGTCCCAGGCCGTCGCGGGACCTGCGACCGAAACCTCCGCTCACCGCTGCGCCGTCTCCGCGTGGCGAGTTGGGCAGGGCGCTCATGGCCGGGCATCCTAGCGGGAGTGGTGGCCGGCTCAGCCGCCCGCGTCGCGGCGGTGGGACAATCCGGCCCGAAGGAGATGAAGGAGCGGCTTCGACCCGGACAGACCCTGACCCGGCTGCTTACCCCCGGCCTTCACGTGAAGCGCTGGCTGCTGCTGCTGATGGTCGGCATCGTCATGGTCGCCCTGGCGATCGGCTACGTCCTGCGCGACATCTACTACGCCAACTACCGTTTCCCCGACTTCGTCTCCGACCTCACCCTCCAGTTCCTCCCCCGCTCCGTGCGCGGCCTCCTCTTCTTGGCCGTGGGGGTCGCCATCATCGGGATCAGCTTCTACTTCCTGGGCCGGTCGGTGCTCGGCCCCTTCCTCCCCGGCAGCTCCTCCGAGGGCTTTGTTCAGCAGCTCTACACGTACCGCCTGCTCTCCCGGGGCCCGCGGGTGGTCGCCATGGGCGGCGGGACCGGCCTCTCGGCGCTGCTCCGGGGCATCAAGAAGTACACGGGCAACATCGTCGCCATCGTCACCGTCGCCGACGACGGGGGCTCGAGCGGCCGGCTGCGCGAGGAGTTCCGCGTCCTCCCTCCCGGGGACTTTCGCCAGTGCCTGACCGCCCTCGCCGAGACCGAGCCGCTGATGACCGATCTCTTCCAGCACCGCTTCACCGGCGAGGGAGAGCTGGGCGGCCACTCCTTCGGCAACCTCTTCATCACCGCGATGACGGAGATCACCGGGGACTTTGAGCACGCCATCCGGGAGTCCGGGCGGGTGCTCGCCGTCCGCGGCGCGATCGTCCCCAGCACGCTCACCGACGTCGTCCTCTGCGCCGCGGCGGGCGAGGAGCTGCGGGTCGGGGAGTCCAAGGTCCCGGTCGGAGACGGCCACATCGACCGGGTCTTTCTCCAGCCCACCGCGCCGCCCATCAACCCGGAGGCCGAGGCCGCCGTCCTCGATGCCGAGATGATCATCATCGGGCCCGGATCCCTCTACACGTCGATCCTCCCCAACCTGCTGGTCGACGGCATGGTCGAGGCGCTGCAGGCCAGCCCGGCGGTCAAGGTCTACGTCTGCAACGTGGCCGGCCAGCCCGGCGAGACGGTCGGCTACACCGTCAGCGAGCACCTCGACGCCATCCAGGCTCACGTCGGCGTCAACCTCTTCGACTACGTGGTGGTCAACAGCAACCTCGCCCCGCCGCTTCCCCCCTCGTCACTCCGCGCCGGCGTGGACCGGGTCACCTTCGACCGCCAGAGGGCCCAGAACCACGCGGTGCGGTACGTCCTCGCGGACGTGGTCAGTCCCGCCATCAGCTCCCACCACGATCCGGAGAAGCTCGCCCGGGTGGTGATGAAGCAGATCTGGCGCCAGCGCTAGGTCTGGGTCGGGGGCCCGTGGCGTGGCCCTACGGGTGCCGCAGAAGGCGCAGGTAGCCCTCCAATCCGATGCCGTTGCCGGGCAGTCGCCCGCGCCAGTACGAGACCATCAGCAGCACGGTGACCGCGGCCAGAACTCCGGCAACCACGCCGGCGGCGACCTTCAACCAGCGACGCTGGAGCGAGGCGAAGAAGACCGCCAGCGGTATGGCGAGGATGGGGAGGATGTTGACGTAGATCCGGTTGCCGAAGCCTTCGGAGAAGGACCAGTCCCACCAGCACGACATGAGATACCAGAAGGGCAGGAACGCGACCGTGACCGGCATGGCGAGGTCGCGGCGCTGCCACCAGGCGATGGCCAGACCGACGGCGCAGAGGCCCAGGGCGGGCGCGTAAGGCAGGAGCCCGTGGGGGACGAGGGCAAAGAGAGATGCCAGCAGCTGGGGGTGACCCAGGGAGAAGCTCTGGTCCACGTACGGATCGACGATCAGGTGTCCGGTGGCGACCCACCATGTGAAGACCTGGGGTACCAGGCAGGCAGCGGCGGCAACCAGTACCAGAGCGCTGCGCCAGAGGTGGTGTCCGAGCAGGGCGAGTCGTGCCCGCAGCGCCGCCAGCGAGCCGACGCCCAGCAGCAGTACCCCGGGCAGCAACACCGCGTCGGTGATGCGGATCGCGACCACCGCGCCGATGGAGAGAGCGAGGCTGAGTGCCCGCCACCACGACGCCGGTCGCTCGAACCAGCGAACTGTGCAGAGGAGGGCCACCGCCACCGCCGCGAAGGAGAAACCCTGGCTGAAGATCGAGTCGTAGGTGATGTAGTGAAAGAGGCTGGACCCGAAGACGATGACGACCAAGGTCGCCGCCACCACCCCGTCCGTGAACCACCGGCGGAGCACGGCCCGGAGCGCGAGGAGCCCCAGGGCGGCGTAGACGGCTGCCCCGGTTCCTACCGCATACAGCTCCGGGCTCGTGTACCCGTTGGCGTTGAGCCCCTGGGCCAGCGCGAGGAGATGGCCGGCCAGGAAGAAGGGGATGAGCAGGGTCGCCTCGCCCACGGGGTACTGGTCGAGCCAGTTGCCGATGGGCTCCAGGGTCAGCCCGTAGGTGGACGGACGGAAGGGCGCGTACTGCGAGTTGTTGAGGAAGTGGTGGAGAAGGACGCTCCTGAGGCTGGGGTCGCCATAGACGAGGTAGGCCGGGAGGTAGGCGTAGTACCCCTCGCCATCAGAGCGCACAGGTGGCTGGTGGGGGAGCCCGAGGTGATAGATGAGCCAGTAACAGAGCAGGCTGAGCACGAGGGTGGCCACGATCACGAGCTGTGAGAGTCCGATGACCCTGGCGCGGCCCCAGATGCGCTGCCCCGCATCCGCCGCCGTTGGACTCACCTCCGGGCGGTCGGGGCCTGCCTTGGGAGTGCTGCGCACGTGGGATCTCCTGCTGAGGACGGCCCGGCAAGAGTTGCATATCGGTGGCAGGTCTGGGACCGTCGGACCGCCGCCGCTTGCACTCCCGGGCAGTGTGCGCGATCCTGCCGCGACTGCAGCCGGCCCTTGATCAGCACGGAAGGTCAAGGCGCAGCCGGCGGGCGGCCAGCGGCTCCCCGAGGCCGTCTCCAGAGGCGGTACCGCTCCGCTCCCGCGACGACGGTGGGGTCGGTGACGTCGAGGTCGGGCTCCACCCGCACGAGGTCCGTGCCGAGCGCGACGCCGCGGTCCCGATCGTGTCGAGGGCTGCGCCCAGGGGTGTGACGTCGTGTCCTCGCTCGCATCCTGCTCGCGGTCGGACACGGCGTCTTGGCAGTCCGGCCGAGATTCCTTGCACCCGTGCCCCGCGGCACTTGCGAAAGTTGAGAAGAGGCGTTGCCGGCCCTTACAATTCAGATGATTTCCGCATCCGTCCTGCATGGGAGAGAGAGCATGGCCGACGTTGTTACGCGCGATTCCCTGGCCGAGATGTGGAAGGCGAAGGTCGAGGAGGAGGAGGGAGCGACCTACGCCATGGCCCGCGCCCGCGACGACGTGCGCTGGTTCTTCGATGCCATCACCGACGCGCTGCGCCGGGGTGACGAGGTCCACGTCCACGGCTTCGGGACCTTCAAGCTCCAGCAGCGCGCGGCCCGGATGGGGCGCAACCCCCGCACCGGCGAGGCGGTGCGGGTGGCGGCCCGCAAGGTGATCCGGTTCGCCCCCTCGGCCACGCTCTCGGCGTCCCTCAGGGGGGGTGGCCGCCGCGCCAAGAGTTGACCGGGCGCGGTCGCGCCGGCGTCGAGGCTGACGTGAAACGCCAAGCAGCCTCGCGCCCCGGCGGCGGGCCCCTGCTGGGCATCGGCTTCGCGGTGCTGGGGCTGCTCCTGGTCGGGGGAGGCGTGCTGGCGGGGGTGCGACTGACGCGCACCCCGCCGCCGCCCCACCTCGACCTCGGACTCCCGTCCGCGCTCGCGCTGGCCCCCGGCACCGCGCCCCCGGTGCCCCTGCCCACGATGGGCGGGTTTGACCTGGTGTCGACGGACCTCGGCCAGCTCGCCGAGCTGGCTCCGACCGCCGTGCTGCCCATCGGCTCCATCGCCAAGGTGATGACGGCCCTGCTGGTGCTCGGCAAGGATCCCCTGACCGGTGAGCAGCCCGGCCCCACCTACACCATCACCGGCCAGGACGTCGCCTTCTACGAGCAGGTGATCGCCGAGGACGGGTCCAACATACCGGTGACCGTGGGGGAGCAGTTCAGCGAGCGGGAGCTGCTGCTCGCCCTGCTCCTTCCCTCCGCCAACAACATCGCGGAGACCCTGGCGGTGTGGGTGGCCGGCTCCCAGGCCACCTTCATCTCCCGGCTCAACGCCGAGGCCACGACACTGGGGATGACCCAGACCCACTTCGCCGACGTCAGCGGGTACAGCCCGCAGACGGTGTCGACCGCCGAGGACCTCATCAAGCTGGGGGAGGCCGCTCTGGCCAACCCGGAGCTCGCCGCCCTGGTCGCCACCCCCTCGGCGACCATGCCCAACGGCTCCACCGTCCAGAACGTCGACACCGACCTGGCCACGGTCCCCGGCTGGCTGGGGATCAAGACCGGGTCGACCTCCCAGGCCGGGGGATGCCTGCTCTTCGCCGCCCAGCACCGGGGGCCGCTGGGCGGCGCGGCGGAGGTGGAGGTGGTGGGCGCCATCCTGGGCCAGACCACCCCCGACGGCGACGTCAACCAGGAGCTGGAGGTTGCCCTCGACGAGGCCGCCAACGCGGTGAACGCCGCCTTCGACGCCTATCAGCGCGTCGATCCGAGCACCCTGACACTCCCCGCGCTCGGGGGCACGGTGTCCTCGGCCTGGGGGACTCGGTCGGGCCTCACCGCCGGCTTCGAGACCGGCGCGCTCCCCGTCGAGGTGCGGATCGGCGCCATGCTCCACCTCTCGGCGACCGAGGTGCACCATGCCGACGCGTCGTCGATCACGGCGGGGACGGTGGTCGCCCACGTGACCGGCAGCCTGGGCGGCACCACCGTCGCCACCTGGAGCGTCACGGCCACCGGGGGGCTCGGCGAGCCCTCGTGGCAGTGGCTCCTCACCCACTGAGGGGTTACCAGGCGGCGTCCGTCCTCGCGGCGGCGTCGCGCAGCGCCTGGACCGCCGCGGCCGTCTGGCCCGCAACGTCCGTGGCGACCCGGATGGTCTCCAGGTGGTCCCTGGCCACCACCATCTCGATCTCGTGCAGGCCGAGGTGGGGACGGGCCGCGGGCTGGGACGCGTAGGCCTGGAGCTGGCCCAGCCACTTCTGGCGGAGCGCTCGCGGCGAGATCTCCCCGGCCTTGACCCGCAGACCGGCGCCGCCCGGCCCGGGCGCCAGGCGGAAGCGCAGCGCCATCCGACCCGCCTTGACGCAGGCCTCGCAGCGGCCGCTGCGTTCGTCGGGGATCTCGGGGCGCTTCTGGCAGACCCGGCACATGGCCCGATGGTCGCAGATCGCGTATCCGAGCGCCCGGCCGTCGACGGTTGAGAGGAGCGAGCAGCACCGCACACCCTCCATCTCTCCCCTTCGGGCGGGCTGCTCAGCTCCGACTCTAGGGAGCCCAAAGGCATGCGTCAATAGGGCCGTATGACCTGAATCGAGGGTGCAGCCCGGGGCGCTCCCGGAGCAGGAGCGCCGGCCCGGGGAGCGAACGAATGGGCCCCGTGCGTTGACGAAAACACTGTCAGGTACTACATTTCCCGCATGAACGTCGAGGTCCGCGCCACCGGCCTCCGCACCATGCGGGACAGGCACAAGCTGACCCAGCGGGAGCTGGCCCGCCGTCTGGGGGTGACCCAGAACTACATCCCGGCCCTGGAGGCCGGCACCCGCAACCCCGGCCCCAAGCTGCGCCAGCAGCTCATGGCGCTCTTCCAGTGCGACTTCGAGGAGCTCTTCCAGGTGGTGATGATCAACCCCGTGGATCACCACGAGACGCTGCTCAAGCCGGTGGAGGAGCCCCGCTCCGCCTGAGCGCCGGGCCCGCCCGCCCCGCGTCACTACAATCGGGCGGGTGAGCCCCACTCCTCGCGCTGCGGGCCCCCACGGGGGCTCCAGGCCCCCCGGTGGAGCGGTGACAGGTCGGGACGTGCTGCGCCTCGAGGGCATGCGCTTCTTCGGCCACCACGGCTGCCTCGCCGACGAGCGCGGCGCCGGGGTGCACCTCGACCTGGACGTCGAGCTGACGACCGACACCCGCGAGGCGGCGCGCAGCGACCGGGTGGAGGACACCATCGACTACGCGCGGCTCGTCGAGACCTGCCGGCGGGTGGTCGAGGAGAGCAGCTACCACCTGGTGGAGACGGTGGCGGAGCGGCTCGCCGAGGAGCTGCTCGCCGAGCCCCGGGCCGTCTCGGTGGTGGTCCGGGTGGCCAAGCGCCCGCCGCTCGCCGCCGCCGTCGACCGCTTCAGCGTGACCGTGGAGAGGCGCCGGCCGTGAGCGCGGCCATCATCGACGGCAGCGCGATCGCCAAGGCGATCCGCGCCGAGATCGCCGTCGAGGTCTCGGCGATGGTCGCCGAGGGCCTGACCGCCCCCCACCTCGCGGTGGTGCTCTGCGGCGACGACCCTGCCAGCGCCACCTACGTCCGCAACAAGAGCCGGGCGGCCGAGCGGGCCGGCATCCGCTTCACCCTGCACACCCCTGGCGGCGACAGCTCCACCGCGGACATCCTCGACCTCTGTGCCCGGATGGCCGAGGACCCCGACATCGACGGCATGCTCGTGCAGGTGCCGCTCCCGCGGCAGATCGACGTCGCGGCCGTCCTCGACGCCGTCCCCCCCGAGAAGGACGCCGACGGCTTCCATCCCCTCAACCTCGGCCGCGTCGCCTCCGGGGGGGCGCCCCGGGTGCTGCCGGGGACTCCGCTCGGCTGCATGGAGCTGCTCCGCCGGTCGGGGGTGCCCATCGCCGGGAGCAGGGCGGTGGTGGTCGGACGCAGCGTCATCGTCGGGCGCCCGCTGGCCCTGCTGCTCATCAATGCCGACGCCACGGTGACCGTCTGCCATTCCAAGACCCGGGACCTGCCCGCGGTCTGCCGCGAGGCCGACATCCTGGTCGCCGCCATCGGACGGCCGGGGATGATCACCTCCGACTACGTCAAGCCGGGGGCGGCGGTGATCGACGTGGGCACCACGCCCGTGGACGGGCGGGTCGTCGGTGACGTGGACCGCCCGTCGGTGGAACCGGTGGCGGGCTGGCTCACCCCCGTCCCCGGCGGGGTGGGACCGATGACCATCGCGATGCTGCTCCGCAACACCCTCGCGCTGGCCCGGGCCCGCCGGCCGGCGCCCGTCGCCTGATGCCGGCTCTCAGCGTCCGCTGGTCCGAGCAGGAGGCGAGGAAGCCGTACGCGCGGCCCTTCATGGTCAGCTTCACCGGTGACGCCGGCGCCTCCCTGGGGGCGGTGGCGGTGAGCGGCTCCGACCTCCTCTACCACCGCCAGTTCCGGGCCGCCGTCCTCGCCCTCGCCGGCGAGCTCTTCGTCGACGCCGAGGTCGGTGCGGGGGCGGACGCCCAGGCCGCCTGGCTGGAGCGGCTGTCGGCACTGCTGCCGGCCGCCGATGGCTTGGCGCTGCGCCCGGTGTCGAGCTTCGACCACGAGCGCGGCCGGGCCTTCCACGTCGAGGCCCGGGTGCCCGGGTGTCCGGCGCCGGCCCGTCTCGAGGCGCCCGCCGTCCTCGAGTACCAGGAGCTCCAGGCCGGCCTGGCCCACCAGACCGGCCGCCTGTACCGCAACCGGGCCGTCGAGAGCATCGCGGATCCCGAGGAGCGGCAGCGAGCGTGGCTGGCCGTGCTCGGCGACTGCCTCGAACGGCCCGGCGAGGACGAGGCGATGGCCCCGGACTGGCCCTGGAGGCCGCGACCCGCCCCGTGAGCACCGGCGGGTCCCTCTCCGACCCCGACGCCGGAGGGCTCGGCTCGGCGATCGCGCGCCTGGAGGCGGCCGGACGCTTCGGCATCGTTCCCGGGTTGGAGCGGACCCGGTGGCTCCTCGACCGGCTGGGCGACCCCCACCTCGGACTGGAGGGGGTCCTGGTGGCGGGCACCAACGGCAAGGGATCGGTCGCCGCGCTGGTGGACTCCATGGCGAGGGCGGCCGGACGGCGCACGGCCCTGCTCGCCAAACCCCACCTGGTGCGGTGGGGGGAGCGGATCGTCCTCGATGGCGAGCCACTCGATGGCAGGCGCTTCGCCCTCCTCGCGGGCGAGGTGCTCGGGGCCGCCGATCGAGCTGCTCCGGGTGAGCACCCCACCCAGTTCGAGATCCTCACCGCGATGGGGTTCCTCGCCGCGGCGCGCCATGGCACCGACACCCTGGTCTGCGAGGTCGGGATGGGCGGGCGCCTGGACAGCACCAACGTGGTCGACCTGGGCGGCTGCGTCCTCACCAACGTCGCCCTCGACCATCGCGAGTGGCTCGGCGACACGGTGGAGGCGATCGCCGCCGAGAAGGCGGGGATCGTCAAGGAGGGCGACTGGGTGGTCACCGCCGCGACCGAGCCGGCCCGCTCGGTGATCGCCGAGAGGGCACGGAGCGTCGGAGCCTCCCTCCGCGTGCTCGAGGCCGGGCGGGGTTGGAGGGGCGCCGTGCTGGGGCGGGAGGGGGTCGAGGTCGCGGTGCACGCGGCCCCCTCCGGCCTCGGAGAGCCGGCGCTCCGGTGCCGGTCGCCGCTCCCCGGACGCGTCCAGATCGAGAACCTCGCGGTCGCCGCGGCGGCCGCCGCCCTGCTCGGCATCCCCGACCGGGCGATCGTGGCCGGCGCCGCCGGGGTGCGCTGGCCGGGACGGCTGCAGTGGGTGGACGGTGCGCCGCCGCTCCTCCTCGACGGCGCCCACAACCCCGCCGCGCTCGCCGCGCTGGCTCCGGAGGTCGCCGCCCTGGCAGGACGCCGCCGCGTCGTGGCGCTCTTCGGGGCGATGGCCGACAAGCAGCTGGACCAGATGCTCCCGCCCGTCTCCGGGATGGCGGCGGAGGTGGTCCTCACCAGCGTCGGCGGCGGGCGCGCCGCCAGCGCCGGTCAGCTGGCCGCGATCCTTGGCGGAGGCACCGCCGTCGAGCCGGTGGGCGCCGCCCTCGCCGAGGCCCGGCGCCGCGCCACCCCGTCGGGCCTCGTCCTGGTCTGCGGCTCCCTGGCCCTGGTGGGAGAGGTGCTGGCGGAGCTGGGACCCGGCTGAGCGGACCCCATCACGGCAATGGACTCCCTAGTCTCCAATCTGCGCAGTTCGTGCTGGCGACGGCTGTCGCCCCACCGAAGGGCGTGGAGACGCGGTCTGACGAACATCGGTGCGGAGGAATCGGGAGCTACCATCGCGACGATGCTGGCGGTTCGGAGAGGCCGGCTGCATGGAGGACGGCTGTGAAATCCTCGCTCGACCCGGAGATTGCGGCTGCCCAGCCGGTCGCGCTCCCGGGCGCCATCAGCGAGGTCAGTCTGCTGATCCCCGATGGGCGGGACTGCGCCGACCCGGAACTCTCCATCGTCATTCCGGCGTGCGACGAGGCGGCAACAGTCGGCCAGTTTGTCGACTGGTGCCTGGCGGGGATGGCGGGGGCAGGTATCTCGGGCGAAGTGCTCCTCGTCGACAGCTCCGGCGACGACACCCCACAGATCGCTCTAGCTCACGGAGCACGGGTGCTGCGTGTGCCCCGCCGCGGGCTGGGACAGGCGTACATCGACGCCCTGCCATTCATCCGTGGACAGTATGTCCTGATGGGTGACGCCGATTGCACTTACGACTTCCGCCAGCTCGGAGGCTTTGTGCGAGGCTTCCGGGATGGCTACGAATTCGTCATGGGCTCGCGCTGGAAGGGCAGCATCGAGCCCGGTTCCATGCCCTGGCTGCATCGCCACCTGGGCACGCCAGCGACGACGTGGATCCTCAACTTGCTCTACCGCAGCCGGTTCTCGGACATCCACTGCGGGATGCGGGGCATCAGCCGAGATGCACTCATGCGGATGCGGCTCCAATCACGCTCCTGGGAGTACGCCTCGGAGATGGTACTCAAGTCGGTGCACATGAGGCTCCGCACCACCGAGGTCCCGGTGAGGTTCCTCAAGGACCGCGAGGGACGGATGAGCCATCACAAGCGTCTCGGATGGCTGTCTCCCTACCACGCGGCGTGGATCAACCTGCGAGTGATGTTCGTCTACGGGGCGGAGTTCTTCGTGTATCGACCCGGGATCGCCATGCTTGTGATCGGGATCCTGATAACTCTCCCCCTAAGCGCCGGCCCGATCACCATGGGGTCCCTGCATCTCTCGCTCTACACGATGCTGTTGGGGATGACGCTCACGCTGCTCGGCCTTCAGAGCTTCTACTTCGGATGCCTCGCCCAGGTGCTACACGACTACACGGGCAACGCACGGCGGCGGTGGCTTCGAGCCTTCCCTTACTCGCGCACCGTCCTCTTCTGTGCCGCCGCGTTCATGGGAGGGGGGGTGCTGACCGGGTTGCTTGTTGCCCAGTGGGTGTCCAGCGGCTTGGCTCTGCGGGTGGATCGCACCCTGTACAGCGCAGTAATCGGGTTGATGCTGATAATTGTGAGCTTCATGACGTTCACCTTCATGCTGCTGCTTCACGCAGCCGCTCTCCATGCCTCCACGTATGACGGCCACGAGTAGAGACCTGCGCAACCGCTCTTACGGGCAAGACCGTGCGCTCACCTTTGTTGACCGCCTCGGCGTCTGGCTGTCGGTTCGGCGGATCCGGCATACGGTCGGCAGTTTCGTGGGGATGCGCGTGGTCGACGTCGGCTGCGGCTACGATGCGATCGTCGCGCGCGCTCTGCTCCCCGCGGTAGGCTCGATGGCGCTGGTGGACGTTGCCATCAGCCCCACACTTCGCGAGGTCCCGAAGGTACTTGCAATCGAGGGGAGGCTACCCGAAGTCCTCAGCGCGGTCCAGGACTGCTCACAGGACCTCGTGATCTGCAATTCCGTCTTGGAGCACCTCTGGGAGCCGATCGAGACCCTCCGTGAGATGTGGCGCATCCTTGTTCCCGGCGGTATGGCGTTGGTGAATGTGCCCTCGTGGCGAGGTAAGCGCTGGCTCGAGCTCTCGGCCTTCCGGCTTGGGTTGAGCCCCTATGACGAGATGCAAGATCACAAGGCGTACTACGACCCGCGCGACCTCTGGCCGTTGCTGATCCGGGCCGGGTTCGCCCCGCGTGACATCCGCTGCTTCCGACACAAACTCGGCCTCAACACGTTCGCGGGCTGCCGCAAGGCCAAGGCGGAGGCGAGTTGATGGACACCTTCACTGACACCTATCTCGCCGAGACCAGGAGGATCGTCGAGGCCCTCGACGCCGAGTCGGTGGAGCGCCTCGCCGAGAGCCTGGCCCGGGTGCGCGATCGTTCCGGCCGGCTCTTCATCCTCGGGGTCGGCGGCTCGGCGGGGCACGCCAGCCACGCCGTCAACGACTTCCGCAAGCTGTGCGGCCTCGAGGCCTACACGCCCGTCGACAACGTCTCGGAGCTGACCGCGCGGATCAACGATGAGGGGTGGGACACCTCCTACAGCGCGTGGCTCGAGGGATCGCACCTGGGGGCGCGCGATGGGGTCCTGGTCTTCTCGGTGGGAGGCGGGGACCGGGAGCGAGGCATCTCCGCCAACGTCGTCAACGCCCTGGACTTGGCGCGGTCGGCGGGCTGCTTCATCGGTGGCGTGGTCGGCCGGGACGGTGGCTACACCGCTCAGGTCGGCGACGTGGTGGTGGTGATCCCGCCGCTGGTGGAGGAGCGGGTGACACCGCACACCGAGGGGCTGTGCGCGGTGGTGTGGCACCTCCTCGTTTCGCACCCCCTGCTCCAGCGCGTCCCCACCAAATGGGAGTCGACGATCAGCGAGAAGGCATGGCCGGCCGCTACCTGATCGTCGGCGGCGCCGGCTTCATCGGGAGCCACTTCACCGACCGGCTCCTGGGCGAGCCGGGGACCGAGGCGTTGACCCTCTACGACAACTTCTCCTCGGGCCGGGAGTGGCACTACGCCCGGTGGGCGAGCGACCCCCGTCTGACGGTCATCCGGGCGGACGTGCGCGAGCAGGAGCGCCTGGTCGACGCGATGCGAGGCCACGAGGTGGTCATCCACCTCGCCTCCAACCCCGACATCGCCCGCGCGGTCGCCGAGCCGACGGTCGACTTCGACGAGGGCACCGCGCTGACCCACGCGGTGGTCGAGGCCATGCGCCGCGCCGGCGTGGGCACGATCCTCTACGCGTCGGGCAGCGGCGTGTACGGCGACCTCGGCGAGCGAGAGGCGGGCGAGGACCACGGGCCGCTCATCCCCATCTCCACGTACGGCGCTTCCAAGCTGGCGGGGGAGGCGATGATCGCCGCCTACTGCTTCATGTTCGGACTGGTGGGCCGGGCCTTCCGCTTCGGCAACGTGGTGGGGCCCCGGCAAACCCACGGCGTCGGTCTCGACTTCGTCCGGAGGCTCGCCGCCGGCCCGGCCCGGCTGCGCATCCTGGGAGACGGGAGCCAGAGCAAGTCGTACATCCACGTCAGCGACGTCGTCGAGGCCGTCCTCACCGCCCTCCGCCGCGAGCCGGCCGGCTACCGCGTGTACAACGTCGCCACCGGCGACTACATCACGGTTGCGGAGATCGCGGACATGGCGGTCGCGGTCACGGGACTTCCGGCGGGTTCGGTCGCCTATGACTTCACCGGTGGTGATCGGGGCTGGAAGGGGGATGTCCCCATCGTCCGGCTCAACACCGACCGGATCCGGGCTCTCGGCTGGGCCAACCGGATGACCACGGCCGAGGCTCTCCGCGCGTCGCTGGAGTCCCTGCGGCTCGACCTCGATCGGCTGCCGGCCGAATGAGGGAGCGATAAGACGGTGGATCTGAGCACACTGCGAGTAGAGGTCTTTGCCGACGGTGCCGACCGCGCCGGCATCGAGACGCTCGCCCGGGACCCGCTCATCCGCGGGTTCACCACCAACCCCACGCTCATGCGTGCTTCGGGGGTGACTGACTACGAGGCTTTCGCCCGTGATGTGCTGACTCTGGTCGGCGAGCGGCCGATCTCCTTTGAGGTCTTCGCCGACGAGTTCGGCGAGATGATCCGCCAGGCCCGCCGGATCGCCACCTGGGGGCCGCAGGTCTACGTGAAGATCCCGGTGACCAACACCCGGGGGGAGTCGAGCATGGACGTGCTGCGGACGCTGAGCTCCGAGGGGATTCAGCTCAACGTCACGGCGATGACCACCCCGGAGCAGGTGGAGCGGGTGCTGGGCTGGCTCGGCCCGGGGGCTCCCCACTTCGTGTCGCTCTTCGCGGGGAGGATCGCCAACTCCGGTCGTGACCCCCTGCCGCTGGTGCGTCGCTGCGTCGACGTCCTCGCACACCGTCCCGAGATACGCCTGATCTGGGCCAGCCCGCGGGAGATCCTCAACGTAATCCAGGCGGACGCGGTGGGCTGCCACGTCATCACGGTCACCCACGACCTACTCAAGAAGCTGCCCCTGCTTGGCAAGGACCTCGACGAGTTTTCGCTGGAGACGGTTCAGATGTTCTATCGAGATGGGACCGCCGCGGGCTTCCGGCTATGAGCGGGCCGGCAGGGAGAGCGAGCGATCCCGACTGGGACAACCTCTGGCAGCGCTTCGACCAGGCCGCCCACAGCAATCCGGCGGAGTTGATGCGCTTCCGCCTGGCTCTGCGGTTCCTTGGACTCGGAGACCGCGCGGCCCAGGTGGTGGACATTGGGAGCGGGCAAGGTGAGCTGGCGTCCATCATCAGCCGGGCGCACCCGGGTGCGACGGTCCTCGGTGTGGAGCTCAGTGCTACCGGTGTCCGCCTCGGCTTGGCCCGAGCTCCCTCGGCACGGTTCCTGCAGTGGGACCTGCTCGAGGACCGGCCCGTCCCGAAGGAGTGGTCGGGCTGGGCAACGCACGCGGTGTGCTCCGAGGTGTTGGAACACGTGGATGATCCAGCACGCCTGCTGGGGAATGCGCGGAGGTTCCTGGCACCAGGATGCCGCTTGGTGGTCACTGTGCCGGGTGGGCCCCGTTCCGCCTTCGATCTGCACATAGGCCACCGGCGCCACTACGACCCCGGAGCTCTCGCCCGGCTTCTCGACGATGCCGGCTTCGAGAGGGTGGTGACCTTCGGGGCCGGCTTCCCATTCTTCAACCTTTATCGCCTTGCGGTTATCGCTCGGGGTCGACGGTTGATCGACGACGTGACAGTACAGGAGAGTGGCGCCTCACTATCTGCCGCCGCCCGACTGACGATGAGAGCTTTCGATCGGCTCTTCCGGTGCAACCTGACCGCAACCCCCTGGGGCTGGCAGATAGTCGGGATTGCCCGACTGGCACGGTGAGCGCGTGATCATCACCCGCACTCCGCTGCGCATCTCGCTGGGCGGAGGCGGCACCGACCTCCCCTCGTACTACTCTCGCCGAGGGAGCCTGGTCATCTCGGCAGCCATCGACCGGTACATCTACGTCGGCCTCAACCGGACGTTCACCGACGATTACCTCATCAAGTACGCGGAGATGGAGCGGCGGAGCACGGTGGACGAGATCTCTCACCCCATCATCCGCGAGGCCCTCCGCGCCCACCCCATCGGCCCCGCCCTCGAGCTGGTGAGCCTCGCCGACATCCCCGCCGGCACCGGGCTGGGCTCGTCCGGGTCGTTCACGGTGGGGTTGCTCCGGGCCATTTACGCCTTTCAGCGCGAGCACGTGACCGCCCACCACCTCGCCGAGGAGGCCTGCGACATCGAGATCACCAAGCTCGGCCGGTCGGTCGGCAAGCAGGACCAGTACATCGCCGCCTACGGAGGCCTGCTCTGCCTCGACTTCGACGTCGAGGGCAGGGTGGCCGTATCGCCCCTCCAGATTCCCGCGACGGCGCTCCATGACCTGGAGGAGCGGCTGCTCCTCTTCTTCACCGGATACTCGCGCAACGCCGAGGACCAGCTGCGTCAGCAGGACGACCGGAGCACGCACGGCGAGGCTGCCATGCTGGCCAACCTCGACGCCGTCGCGGAGCTCGGCCGCCGTGTGCGCGACACCCTGGTGGAGGGCGACACCCACGGCTTCGCCCGGCTCCTGCACGAGCACTGGATGGGCAAGCGGCGGCGATCGTCGGGGATGAGCAGCGAGGCCATCGACCACTGGTACGAGGTGGGCATCGCCAACGGTGCTCTTGGCGGGAAGCTGGTCGGGGCTGGCGGCGGCGGCTTCCTCCTCTTCTACGCCGAGGACACCCAGTCGCTCCGGGCCGCGATGGAGCGTGAGGGGCTCGGCGAGGTGCATTTCAGCTTTGACCTCGACGGCTCCACCGTGATCGTGCGCGACTGATGCCCCTCCCGGTCGTCATCCTCGCCGGCGGGCTGGCGACCCGGATGCGTCCGGCCACCGAGAGGGTGCCCAAGGCCCTCCTGCCGGTCAACGGCCGGCCCTTCGCGGACCTCCAGCTGGAGTGGCTGCGGGCGATCGGCGTGACCGACGTCGTGTACAGCATCGGCTACCTCGGCGACGACATCCGCCGGCACGTGGGGGATGGAGGCGCCCTCGGCGTCCGGGTCCGCTACGCCGCGGACGGCGAGAGGCCGCTGGGGACGGCCGGCGCCCTGCGGGCGGTCATCGACGCCGGCTTGGTCCCGGAGAGCTTCGGCGTCATCAACGGCGACTCCTACCTCTCCCTCGACCTCCCCGCCGTGGAGGCGGCCTACGCGAGGAGCGGCTGCCCGGCCCTGATGACGGTGATGCGCAACCGCGACCGGTGGGAGCCGAGCAACGCCGTCTTCCAGGACGGGCGGGTGGTCGCGTACGACAAGACCCGTCCCGCCCGGTGGCGCGCCCGGATGGAGTGGATCGACTACGGGTTCTCCATCCTCACCCGTGAGGCCGTGACCGATCGCGTGGCTCCCGGGCAGGTGGCCGACCTCGCCGACCTCATGCGTGACCTGAGCCTGGCCGGACAGCTCGCCGGGTACGAGGTGAGCGAGCGCTTCTACGAGATCGGCTCGCCCGAGGGGCTGGCCGACCTCGAGCGGCACCTGGCTGGCGGGCGCGGCACCTCCGCTGCCGCATGGTAGTTTCCGGGGCATGAGCCTCACCCGCTCGACCCTCAGGAAGGTTCCCCAGATCACCGCGCTCTTCTGGATCCTCAAGGTCCTCACCACCGCCATGGGCGAGGCCACCTCGGACTTCTCGGTGCGTCAGATCGACCCATACCTCGCGGTCGGTCTCGGGGCCGTGGCCTTTGTGCTCGCCATGATCCTGCAGCTCTCCGTGCCGCGCTACATCGCCTGGGTGTACTGGCTGGCGGTGGTGATGGTGGCGGTCTTCGGGACCATGGTCGCGGATGCCCTGCACATCCAGCTCGGCATCCCCTACGCGGTGACCACGGTGGGCTTCGCCATCGCCCTGACCGTCGTCTTCGCGGTCTGGTACGCGACCGAGCGGACCCTCTCCATCCATCACATCACCACCATGCGCCGGGAGCTCTTCTACTGGGCCACGGTGTGCGCGACCTTTGCCCTGGGCACCGCCACCGGCGACCTCACCGCCTACACCCTCCACCTCGGCTTCCTCGCCTCCGGGATCCTCTTCGCGGTGGTGATCGCCGTCCCCGCTCTGGCCCATCGCTTCGCCCGGCTCGACGCGGTGGTCGCGTTCTGGTTCGCCTACATCGTCACCCGCCCGTTGGGAGCATCCTTCGCCGATTGGATGGGCGTCCCCCATGATCTCAGCGGTCTCAACTGGGGCCGGGGGACGGTCGCGGTGAGCCTGACGATCATCATCGCCTGCCTCGTCGGGTACCTCACCGTGACCCGGATGGATGTCGAGGACGAGCGCGGCCGGCAGCGGGTCAGCCCGACGATGCTCGCGGGCTGACCCTCCCCGCATCCCTCTCCGGCGCGTGGGTGTCGCGGCCCAGCCGGGCGGGCCCTCAACCGCTCAGCCCGGAGGCGGGGCCCAGGTCCGGACCGCAAGCCCGGAGACGCGGGCGAAGTGCCGCGTGTTGCCGGTCACCAGCGTCGCATCGTGGACGAGGACGGTGGCCGCGATGCGCAGGTCGGGGTCGTCGAGCCGCTCTCCGGCCGCCTCCAGCCGGCTGCGCACCTCCCCGTACCACTCCGCCGCCGCCGCGTCGAAGGGGAGGATGGTGAATCCCGCCAGCAGCCGGAGCGCACGCGCGTAGAGGTCGGGGCGGTGGACCCGATGGGCCCCGTAGGCCAGCTCGCCCAGGGTGACGGCCGTGGTGGCCTGCTCATCCGCGGCGAGCTCTCCGATCAGGCCGACCAGCGCGGCGTCGGGACGTGGGCGCATCAGGCCACTGATGGCATCGGTGTCGAGGACGATCACGATCCGAGCCGGGGAGCGGGGCGTGACGCCTGATCGCGCCGGCTTTCCACTGCCTGCTCGAGCGCATCGGCGTACTCCGGCGCGTCGGCGAACTCGCCGATCAGAGCCAGCACCCCGCCTCTCGACGAGGGCTCCGGGACCAGCTCGTCGAGCGGCACCAGGGCCGCCATCGGTGTGCCGTTGCGCTCGACGATGAAGCGCCTCCCCCCGTGGCGGACCTCGCCGAGCACGTCCGCGAAGCGGCGTTTGGCCTCCGCCACGCTGATGCGCTCCGTTAAAGACATGATGACATCATGACATGATGGCACTCACCCGCGCGTCAGGCTCCGGCGATGCGGAGGAGGTTCGCCAGTGGCGCGACCAGGCTCGCCGCGGCGAAGAGCGCGATCACGGTCAGCCGGAGCCGCCAGCGCAGGCGGAGGGTGAGCAGGGCGGTCACCACGATCCCGGTCAGGAGGAGCTTGACCCCCAGGGCGGCGAGCGGGTGGCTGTCGAGGACGCCCCCCAGCAGCGGGTTCTCCTCCTGGAATCGGTGCGAGGAGAGGGCGACGTAGGTGGTGAGGCCGTCGAGCAGCTGGGCGGCGCAGAAGAGCCCGACCACGACGCGCACATCGCGCCAGCCGAGGACCTCCCGGATGCGTGCCGCCGCCCGACGCGCGCCTGCCACCCTTCCGGCCCTCCCCGACCCGACGGCTCCCTTCTATCCCCCGTACCGCTCAGTTTGGCTCATACGCCCTGAAATCAGCAAGCGCTGCGCACGGCGTGAGGGGGGCGGGGCCGGATCAGACCGCGGGGGTGAGGACGGCCTCGAGCCGCGCCTTGAGCGCCGGCTTGGGCTGGTACCCGACGATGCGGTCGGCGGCCTTGCCGCCCCGGAAGATCATCAGGGTGGGGATGCTCATGATCCCGAACATGCCCGGGGTGACCGGGTTGGCATCGACGTCCACCTTGCCGACCTTGACCCTGCCCTCGTACTCCGCAGTGAGGTCCTCGACGATGGGCGCGATCATCTTGCAGGGGCTGCACCAGGAGGCCCAGAAGTCGATCAGCACGGGGACCTCGAACTCGAGGACCTCCTTGCTGAAGTTGGCGTCGGTGATCGTGATCGGGTGCGCCATCCTGGCCTCCTGGTTGTGACGGAGCCCTCTCCGTCCACGTGAACGATGCTAGCGCCGCCGTCCCGAGCGGCGGCCTCAGCTCCCTGTCGAGCTCTCCGGGGCGGACGCTGCGCTCCCCGAGGAGGGGGTCTCCGTGGAGCCGGTGGTGGCGCCGCCGGTCGAGGTCTTGTCCCCGCCGGTGGCCGCCTTGCCCGCGCCGGACGGCCCATTCCCGTTGACCGAGGCGCTCGCCGACCGGCGCGAGTCCGTCTTGTAGAAGCCGCTCCCCTTGAAGACGATCCCGGTCGGAAAGAAGAGGCGCCGTCCCGCCGTCCCGCACCGGGGGCAGTCGGCCTCGGCGTCGTCGGTCATGCGCTGGAAGACCTCGAACTCGGTCTGGCAGTGGGGGCAGTGGTATCCGTACGTCGGCACAGGGGACTCTCTCGACTCGAACCGATCAGCTCATACCCGGTCAGGAGACGGCCCAAACTCGGGACGCGTCAATTCTCCCAGGGAGGGGGCAGGGCGCGCAGCCGGGCGCCGTCCAGCCGGCGGGAGGGGAGCTCGCCGGCCGCGATCCGGCGGGCCATCTCGGTCGCCGGGACGTCGACCTGGGCCCGGCGCCGCTCCTCGCGGAGCAGCCGGCGCAGGGCGATCGCCACGATCTCGCTCCGGGAGAGCGGCGAGACCTGGGTGTGCTGGTTGAGCGCCTCGATCAGGTCGTCGTCCAGGTAGAAGTTGACACGTCTCCCCATGGCGGCATGGTAGCGCCTCATCCGCCTCCGGCCCGGCCGCCCCATCCCAGGGAGCGCAGCAGCGGCTCGTCGACCTCGGCGAGGGAGCCCAGGACCAGGGTGGCCTCACCGAAGCTGGGATGGGCCGCCAGCGCCGGGTCGGGGACCGCGATGCAGCGCATCCCGGCGGCCCGGGCGGCCAGCACCCCGTTGGGGGAGTCCTCGATCGCCAGGCAGGCGCCGGGGCTCACCCCCAGGCGGCGCGCGGCGGTCACGTAGACGTCGCCGGACGGCTTGCCGTGGACCTCGTCGTCGGCTGAGCAGCGGACCGCGATCCACCCCAGCCGGAGCCGGTCGCAGACGGCGTCGATCAGCCGGTGGGAGGAGGACGACGCGATCGCGACCCGGAGCCCCAGGCGGCGGAGCAGGTCGGTGGTGGCGACCACCCCCCGCATCGGCTCGCCCCGGGCGCGGACGTGAGCCACCATCCGGTCCATGATCCGGCCCGCGATCTCCTCGTCGCCGCGGTCGCCGGTCGCCGCGGCCGGCCAGGGCCGGTGATGGCGCCAGTGCGCCACCACCTCGACGACGCGGCGTCCCATGGTGCTGATCATGTCCGCCTCGCTGAGGTGGAGCCCCAACTCGCCGAAGACCTCGGCCTGGGCCGTCCGCCACACCGGCTCGGTGTCGATGAGCAGCCCGTCCATGTCGAGGACGACCGCGTGGATCGGGGGGGCGACGGTCATGGCCCCGGACTCTGCCATCCCGGTGGCGTGGACGGGGTCGGCGGGTGCCGCGGCCCTCCGGGCGCGGCGGAGACGGGTCAGTCGGCGGTCCGGCGCCGGAAGAGGTAGACGGCGAGGGGCACGCTGATCAGCAGCAGTGCCGCCGACCAGAGCAGCGCCGCCGCCACCGGGTGCTGCATCGGCCAGTCCTGGAGCAGCGCCGACGGGTTGGGGTTGCCGAAGAGCTGGCGGCAGGCGGAGGCCAGCGCGCTCACCGGGTTCCAGTCGGCGATCAGTCGCAGCCAGGCCGGCATCCCCTGGGTCGGCACCATGGCGTTGGAGACGAACGCCAACGGGAAGAGGACCAGGAAGCCGACCGACATCGCCGCCTCCACGTTGCGGACGGCCAACCCGACGCAGCCGAAGACCCAGGTGATGGCGTAGGTGAAGAAGAGCGCGATGCCGAAGCCGGCGAGCACCGAGAGCATCCCGTCCTCCGGCCGCCAGCCCACGATGAGCCCGGCGACGCCGACGATGGTGGCGCACACCACCGCGGTCAGCAGGTCGGTGATCGAGCGGGCGATGAGGATCGACGAGCGCCACATCGGCAGGGTGCGGAAGCGGTCGATGAGCCCGGTGCTGAGGTCGGTGCTCAGCCCCACGGCGGTGCCGTTGCTCGACATCACCAGGTTCATGACCAGCAGCCCCGCCAGCGCGAAGGCGGTGTAGGTGCCGCCGGGGATGGGGATCCCGGAGCCGAAGATGAAGATGAACAGCATGGTGAAGAGGATCGGCTGGATGGTCACGTCAGAGAGCTGCATCGGCTCGCGGGCGATGTGGATGAGGTTGCGCCGGACCAGGACGCGGATCTCGTGGAGGCTCCGTCCCAGCCGTCCCGGCTCCGCGTGATCGATGGCGATGGCGAGTGTGCTCATGCTGTGGCCTCCTCGTCGTCGTCCGCAACCTCCTCGGCCGTCTCCCGCCCGGTCAGGGCAAAGAAGACGTCGTCGAGGGAGGGCTGGTGCACCTGCACGTCGTCCACCAGGATCCCGGCGCGGTCGAGGGCGCGGACCGCCGCGGTGGCGAGGCCGTCCTGGTTGCGCACCGGGGCGCGCAGGCGCCGGCCGTCGTGGCTGAGGTGGGCCTCGCCGTCGAGGAGCGGCTGCAGCGCGACCACGGCCTCGGGTCGCGGTGTGGTGAGGGTCACCTCGAGGCGGGCCGCCCCGGTCTCCGCCTTGAGCTGCTGCGCCGTCCCGCTGGCGATCACCCGCCCGTGGTCAAAGACGGCGATGCTGTCGGCGAGCTGGTCCGCCTCGTCGAGGTACTGGGTGGTGAGCAGGATGGTGCAGCCGCGGCCGACCATCTCCCGGATCACCTCCCAGACCGCCAGGCGGCTGGCCGGGTCCAGCCCGGTGGTCGGCTCGTCGAGGAAGAGGACCGGTGGCGCCACGATCAGGCTGGCGGCGAGGTCGAGACGCCGGCGCATGCCCCCGGAGTACCCCCGGGTCAGGCGGTCCGCCGCCTCGCTCAGCTCCATCCGCTCCAGCAGGTCGGCCGCGCGGCTGCGCGCGTCGGGGCGCCGCAGACCGCTCAGCTCGCCGATCATCACCAGGTTCTGCCTCCCGGTGAGCAGCTCGTCGAGGGTCGTCGCCTGGGCGGCCACCCCGATCCGCTGACGCACCTGGGCGGGGTGGGCGGCGACCTCGAAACCGGCCACCCACGCCCGGCCCGCGTCGGGGTGGCTGAGGGTGGTCAGGATGCGGATGGCGGTGGTCTTGCCGGCGCCGTTGGGCCCCAGGACCCCGAGGATCGCCCCGGCGGGCACCGAGAGGTCGACGCCGGCCAGGGCCACGGTGCTGCCGTAGTGCTTGACCAGCCCCTCCGCCTCGATCATGGCGTGGCCGGGCATCTCACGCCTCCCCGAGCGGGCGAAGCCCGGCTCGCGCTCTGCGGTTGTTGGACGTTGTCATGGGGGGTACCTCGGTGGGGTTGACGATACGTCAACGATATATCGTGATAGATCCAGATGGCAAGCCATCCCGTCTGCCGGGGGCTTCGGGTGGTTCGGGACGCGCCCCGAGCGCTACACTTACTGACCGTATGGTAAGTGATGTGCTTACCGGCCGTCAAGTAAAGGAATCATGATGGCCGGGGAGCAGGTGGGGACCGGTGACCCCCCGACGGCGTCGGGTGAAACTGGCGACCCCACGCCACGGGGTCGTCGTGGCCACCGCGTGCTGGCCCGCCCCCGCACGCTGGCCGAGGTGGACCATCCCGGGACCCGCGAGCGGATCCTCGAGGTCGCCCTCGACCTCTTCATCGAGCAGGGCTACGAGAAGGCCTCGCTGCGCGAGATCGCCGAGCGGGTGGGAGTGACCAAGGCCGCCCTCTACTACCACTTCGAATCCAAGGAAGACATCCTCCTGGCGCTGCACCTGCCCATGCACGACCTGGTCGGCCGCATGGCCGCCCGCCTCTCCGACGGCCCGAGCAGCGCCTCCTGGGTCACGTTCCTCGATTGGGTGATCGACGAGCTGGCGGCCCACCAGCGCTACTTCCTCCTCTACCAGCGCAACGCCGCCGTCTTCCGCGACATCCAGCTCAAGGACCACGACGAGGCCGGGATGGAGCCGGAGCAGCTCCTCAGCCGGATGCTGGCCGATCCGACGCTCAGCCTCGACGACCGCGTCCGGCGGGCGGGCTCGCTGACGACGGTGGTCGCCGGCTGGGCTCTCGCGATGCAGCCCGGGTCCCCGGAGCCGGACCCGGCCGAGCTGGCCGCCGCGCTGCGGGCCGCGGTCCGCGACCTGCTGCGGGTGGGCCCGGCCTCCTCCTGAGCTCAGCGCGCGGCGCGCCGCAGGCGCGGGAGCATGGTCGCTCGCTGTCTAATTGACCACCGTCATGGATCGCCACCCGCGCCTGCCCGGAGCCGGCCGGTGAGCGACCCGGCGCAGGGTGGCACGACCGGCGGGGTCGACCGCATCCACGTCCACTGCGAGGTGCGCGGCCGGGGAAGGCCGCTGCTGCTCATCCTCGGCCTGGGGGCGGACGTCTCCGAGCACGCCCCGCTCATCGACGCCCTGGCCGAGCACTCTCAGGTCGTCGCCTTCGACAATCGCGGAGCCGGGCGCAGCGACAAGCCGGACGCCCCCTACACCATCGAGCTGATGGCGGAGGATGCCCTCGGCGTCCTCGACGTCCTGGGCATCCCTCACGCCGACGTGCTGGGGATGTCGCTCGGCGGCCGCATCGCTCTCGAGCTGACCCTCCGGCATCACGAGCGGGTCGACAAGCTGATGCTGCTCTCCACCTCCGCGCGGGTGGTCCCCAGCTGGCGGCGGCACCTCTACCCGATCCTCGCGGGGCTGCCGTGGGGGCGGAGCAGCCACCCCCAGCCCCGCTACGCCTTCCGCCGCCAGCTTGAGGCGTCGAACGGGTACGACGCCACCGACCGCCTCGGCGAGATCACCGTGCCCACCCTCATCCTCCACGGGCGCCGGGATCGGAGCGCCCGGCTGGCGCTCGCCGAGGAGATGCGCAGCCGCATCCCCGGGG
The DNA here is from genome assembly GCA_963803165.1 of uncultured Chloroflexia bacterium. Classification (GTDB taxonomy): domain Bacteria; phylum Chloroflexota; class Dormibacteria; order Aeolococcales; family Aeolococcaceae; genus Changshengia. The sequence goes on from CAWDLK010000001.1 coordinate 406,679, forward strand.
CCCGGATGCAGGTCTTCCGGGGCGGTCACCTCTTCTTCCTCCTCCGCGACCGCCGCCGCTTCCTCGGCGCCGTCGCGGAGTTCATCGCCGAGGGCTGATGGCCGCCCCCGAGCGGATCGAGCTCGGCTCCGGGCTGATCCTGCGACGGTGGCGTCCCGCCGACGCCGAGGCCCAGGCGCGGGCCATCGCCGAGAGCCTCGACCACCTCCGTCCCTGGCTGCCCTGGGCGGCCGCGACGACGGTCGAGGAGCGCCGGGCCACCCTGGCCCTCTGGGAGCAGGCCTGGGACACGGGCGGCGATCTCGTCTACGGGCTCTTCCTCGGGCCGCTGGTGGTCGGCGGCTGCGGCCTGCACCGACGCATCGGCCCCGACGGGCTGGAGATCGGGTACTGGGTGCACGCTGCGCACACCCGGCGCGGCCACGCGACCGCGGCCGCCTCGGCGCTGACCACGACGGCGTTCGCCCTTGCCGGGGTCACGGTGGTGGAGATCCACCATGACCGCGCCAACGTCGCCAGCGAGGCAGTCCCTCGCAGGCTCGGCTTCGCCCTCGTGGGCGAGTGCGCGAGGGAGCCGGTGGCGCCGGCCGAGACCGGCATCTTCCGCATCTGGCGGATGACCCGCGAGCGGTGGTCTCTGGCGGCGGGTTCACCGCCGGTGCCGGCGCCCTGAGGTATGACCGCTCAGGGAAAGTTGACCAGGGTCCACTCGGCGCCGCCGTCGTCGGTTCGCCAGAGCTGCAGCTGAGTGGTGTCGGGAAGCTGGTCCGCGACCCACGCGTAGCCGACCGACGCGTCGGTGAAGCCCAGCCACCAAGCTGCGCTGCCGCCGAACGCAGGGACCACGCCGTAGCTGGCGCCCCCGTCCACCGTCTCGTCCAGCCCGCCGATCCCGGTGAGGAACGCAGTGCTGGAGGAGAGCGCGGCGATCTCTGCAGCATTGCTCCACACCTCGCCGCCGTACGCGGAGCGGAAGCTCTGCCCGCCGTCGGTGGACACCAAGGGGCCACCCTCGTTCCCGGTCGGGCAGAAGGCCCACACCGCGGTCGCCGTCACCGGATCGATCCGTCCTCCCAGGTGGGCGCTGCACGGGGTGGGGAGCTGGGTGAACGTGGCCCCAAAATCCAGCGACCTCCAGAGGCCGGTGGCGCCGAGCAGCCAGACATCCGCGCCATGGACTCCCAGCGACGGTGGCGGTTGGCCCTCGTCCTGGAGGGAGAGGACCGCGCTCCACCGGTCGGTCGCGGTGGTGCTGCGCATCAGCTCGACGGGACAGGGCCCGTTGCCCCCCATGACGCACCGATCGACCACGGAGTACACATAGCCTCCGGCCCCGAGCTCCAGGTCGATCACCTCCCCTGGCAGGGCCGCGCTCTGCCACGCCTCACCGTCGTCGTGGGTCGCCCACAGCCCCGGACCGAAGGCCCAGCCGTCGACGCTGTCGGCGAAGCGCAGGTCGCTGACCGACGTCGCGGAGCCCTGGGTGGGATTGGCGAACTGCGCCGGGGGTGCCGGGATGGGACTGAACGTCTGACCGGCGTCGGTCGTCTGCCAGATCCGCGGCGTGCATCCCGAGCACACCCCGTCGGTACCGAGCACCCAGTACTCGGACTCGCTGACCGCGGTCACCGCCTCGGGCTCGAAGCCGACGGGGGCTGGAGACAGGGAGATGGAGGGCGCCAGCGGCTTGGCGAACGCGCCGGTGGCGCCCGGCAGCAAGGTCGGGGAGCTGGGCCCGTAGGCGCCGGCCGATGGGGTTCCGCAGCCCGCGGCGGCGACGCCCACCAGCGCGATGACGATGACCGTCACCCGTCCGCGCACCCTCCCGCGCCGAGCTGCCCTCGAGCCACGACCGGTCGCGGTGCCCCGAGACGTTGTCGCCACCTCCATCACCGCTCATACGCTCCCGGTGTCTGGGAGGTGACGCCGACCGCGGTCGCTGCCTCTCAGAGTGGCGAGATCACCAGCCCGGTCGGGACCTTGGGGTAGAAGTAGGTCGACTTCTGGGGCATGGTCTCGCCGGCGTCGGCGACCGCCATCACCTCCTGGCTGGTGCACGGGGAGACCAGGAAGGCCAGCGCGGCCCGGCCCTCGCGCACCGCCCCGACCGCCTCGGCGGGATCGCGGGTGTAGGCGAGGGCGCCCTCGCGCAGCTCCGCCTCGCCGATCCCGCAGGCGCCGATCACCTCGGACTGGAGCACGGCGACGTCGAGGGCGTCGCGGCGCGAGCGAGTCTCACCGCGCCGGCGCCGGAGGATCGCGGCACCGTCCGGCGCCACCACCACGTAGGCGTGCTCGGCGCCCCGACGCTCGCCGAGCCGGGAATGGGCCGCCACGGCATCCTCCACCGGCTCCAGCTCCCAGCCCCCGCCGGCCCGGGCGACCAGCTCGGCGCCCCCGGCCGGCAGCCCCGGCCGCGGGCGGACCATGCGGTGGATGGGGAGGACCACCAGGGCCGGGTCGTCGGCGGCGCTGGCGTAGACCAGGGCGTACTGGCTGTCGGCGTCCTCCGGGTCACCGGCGGCGCGCCGCTCGGCGGCGTGGGCGGCCATGGTCTCGAAGCGGTGGTGGCCGTCCGCGATGTAGAGGGTGGCGGGGGCGAGCAGCGCCGCGACGCGGCCGAGCTCGGTCTCATCGGCCACCTCCCAGACCAGGACCTTCTCGGCGCCCATCTCGCCGTCGAAGCGGCCCCCGAGCAGGGCCCGCCCCTCCGCCAGCGCCGCCAGCCGCGCCTCGAGGCCGGGGACGCGATCCCAGAGCAGCCAGACCGGGGAGGTCTGCGCCCCGGTGGCGCGGAGCAGCGCCAGCCGGTCCTCCTTGGGCCCGCGCAGGGTCAGCTCGTGGGGCCGCACCTCCGATCGCTCCCAGGGCAGCGCCGGCACCCTGCCCAGGAGGCCCAGGCGGCGCCGCGCCACCCCCTCGGGGGTGACGAACTCGTGGGCCACCAGGTAGAGGCCGGGGCGCTCGTCGCGGACCAGGATGCCGAGCTCGAGCCAGCTCCGGAGGTGGGCGGCCGCCCGGGTGTAGACGTCGTTCCGGCCGGCGACGTCCTCGGGGTACGCGCGGCCGTAGTCGATGCGCACCACGTTGCGCAGGTCGCGCCCGTACAGCGCCTCGCGCTGAGCCGGGCTGATCACGTCGTAGGGGGGCGCGACCACACCTCCGAGCCGGACGTGCTCGGGGTTGAACCGGACCCCCCGCAGGGGATGCAGCCGGGCCAACTACAGGGTGACGACCCGGAGCGACTCCAGGTCGGCGATCTCCCGGAGGGCGGCCTGCAGATCGGGCCCCACCGGTTCATCGACCTGCATCAGCATCACCGCCCGTCCCCGGGGATGGTCGCGACCGAGCTCGATGCCCGCGATGTTGATGTCATTGCTGGCCAGAAGTCCGGAGACCTTGGCGATCACCCCGGGGCGGTCGTTGTGCTGGACCACCAGGAAGACGCCGCTCGGCTCCATGTCGACCCGGAAGTCGTTGATCCGGGTGATCCGGGGCTGGCCCTCGAACTGGGTGCCCACCACGATCAGCCGCTCCTTGCCGATCACCTCGACCAGCAGAGCGTCGGCGTGGTCCAGATCGCGGGTGGTGGTGCGCTCCTCGACGGCGACCCCGTGGTCCTTGGCCACCAGCTTGGCGTTGATGGCGTTGACCCGGGTGTCGGTGAAGTGGCCAAAGAGGCCGCGCAGCACCTCGGCGGTGAGGTAGCTCGGGTCGAGCTGGCTCAGCTCCCCGGCGTAGCTGCAGACCACCCGGCCGACCTTCTCGCCGGCCAGCTGGGCCGCCAGCGACCCCATCTTCTCGGCGAGCACCAGGTAGGGCTGGAGCCGGGCCAGGTCCTCGGGCTTGATCGATGGGAGGTTGACCGCGGAGCCGGGGCCGCCCCCGGCCAGGTACTGGACGATCTGGTCGGCGACGTCGGTCGCGACGTTGAGCTGGGCCTCGGTGGTGCTGGCCCCCAGGTGGGGGGTGAGCAGCAGCTGGGGGACGTCCAGCAGCGGGTTCTCGGGGAGCGGCGGCTCCTTGGTGTAGACGTCGATGGCCGCGGTCGCGATGTGCCCGCTGCGCACCGCGTCGGCGAGCGCCTGCTCGTCGATGATGCCGCCCCGGGCGACGTTGACGAGGCGGGCCCCCGGCTTCATCCGGGTCAGCTCGGCGGCGCCGATCACGCCCCGGGTCTTGTCGTTGGCGGGGACGTGGACGCTCAGGAAGTCGGACTGGCCGAGGAGGGTGTCGAAGTCGACCAGCTCGGCCCCGACCTGCTCGGCGCGCTCGGCGGTGACCAGCGGGTCGTTGGCGATGACCCGCATCCTCAGCCCGTGGGCGGAGATGCGGGCCACCTCGGAGCCGATCTTGCCGAGCCCGAGGATGCCCAGGGTCTTGCCCCTCAGCTCGGTGCCCATGAACGCCTTGCGATCCCACTTCCCCTGGTGCATGGAGGCGTCCGCGGGGGCGATGTTGCGGGCCATCGCCAGCATCATCCCCACGGTGTGCTCGGCGGCGGCGATGGTGTTGCCGCTCGGGGCGTTGACGACCAGCACCCCGTGGCGGGTGGCGGCGTCGAGGTCGATGTTGTCCACCCCCACGCCGGCGCGTCCCACCACCCGGAGGCGCTTGGCGGCCTCGAACACCTCGGCGGTGACCTTGGTCTCGCTGCGGACCACCAGCGCGTCGGCGTCGGCGATCTTCTGCTTGAGCACGTCGAGGGAGAGGCCGGTGGCGACCTCGACCTCGCCGGCGGCACGCAGCCGCTCCACCCCGTCGGCGGCGATGGGGTCGGAGACCAGGATGCGGACAGTCGGGGGGGCGGCGGTCTGGCCGCCGGGCGGACCCTGCGCGGTGGCGACGGTCATCAGTGGACCCCCGCCGGCTCGGCGGCGGCCGCCGCCTCGCGGGCCACCGCCTGGGCGGCGGGCACCATCAGCCCCACCCGGCTGAGCAGGCCCAGCTCGCCGAGCGCCAGCTCCAGCGCCGAGAGGATCTGGTACACGTCGCCGGTGTCGATGAACCCGAGATGGCCGATCCGGAAGATCTTGCCCTTGAGGTCGCCCTGCCCGCCGGCGAGGACGAGGCCGTGCTGGGTGCGCAGCAGGGTGAGCAGCTTGGAGAGCTCCTCGGGGGTGTCCGCCGGGTTGTGGACCGGGGTCACCGCGTTGCTCCGGTACGGCTCGGCGGCGAAGAGACGCAGCCCGGCGGCCTCCACGCCGGCGCGGACCATCGCACCCACCAGGGCGTGGCGGGCCCAGACGTTCTCGACTCCCTCGTCGAGGATGATCCGCAGCCCCTCCTGGAGCGCGTACATCACGCTCACCGGCGGGGTCGTGTAGGTCTGGTTTCGGTCCTGGAACTTCTTCTCTCGCGCGAAGTCGAAGTACCAGCGCGGCAGCTTGGCCTTCTCGGCGGCGGCGTAGGCGCCGGCCGAGACCGCGATCATGGCGAGCCCTGGCGGAGCCATCCAGCCCTTCTGGGAACCGCAGACCACCACGTCCAGCGCCAGCTTGTCCGTCTCCAGCGGCAGGCAGCTCGCGCCGCTCACCGAGTTCGACCGCGATCAGCTTGCCGCGGGCCTTGACCACGGCGGCGATCGCCGGCATGTCGTTGGTGACCCCGGTGGAGGTCTCGTTGTGGGTCACGAAGACCTTCTCGACCTCCGGGTTCTCCGCGAGCAGCCGCTCGACGTCCTCGGGGTCGATCGCCTCGCCCTCGGGCATCTTGAGCCGGAGCACGTCGACCCCGTACTTGGCGGCGATGTCGATCCAGCGGTCACCGAAGGAGCCGATCGAGCAGAAGAGCGCCTTCTCGCCGGGGCTCAGAAGGTTGGCGACGGCGGCCTCGAGTTCCCCGGTCCCGCTCGACGGGAAGAGGAGCACGTCGTTGCGAGTGCGCAGCACCTCCTGCAGACCACTGCAGACGTCCGACATCAGGGCGGCGAACTCAGGGCCCCGGTGGTTGATCATCGGCCGCGACTGGGAGCGCACCACACGCTCGGGGAGAGGGGTCGGACCGGGTACGCGAAGCTGCTGCTCGAGGGCCATGACACTCCTCGCAGGGAAAGGGCGGGCGCTTCGCGAGAGTGTACCAATGGCCCCGCGACCGCCTGCAGTGCCGGACGCCATGGTCGCGGCCGGGTCGCTCGACCGGGTCAGCGAGCTGCTGTCAGAGTGGAAGCTCGTCGAGCGAGTGGCGCCGGCTGGCCGAGACGGGCCGGCCGCGGACCTCCACGGCGGGCAGGCCCGGGTCCTCGGGGAGGGGGACCTCGCCGTGGCGGAAGGTCCGCTCCCAGGGGGCGCCGCCCGCCGGGATCAGCTCCTCGTAGAGGGGATGGAGGCGCAGCGCTTCCTCGTCGCGAGCGGTGCCGGCGCGCCCGCGCAGCCTGCGCCGTCGCCGTCGCAGCGTCCAGCGGTGCAGGGTGGTTCCCCGGAAGCCATGCGCGGAGAGGGCCAGCGCCGAGCCGGCGAGGACGAGGAGCCGGCGGCGGTGGCGGACGGCGAGCAGGAGCGCGGCGACGAGGAGCAGCCACAGGAGCACCTGGACCACCGCGGGCGTGCCGCCGCCGGCCGCTCGCCCGCCGGTGCCGGCGGTCGTCGCCGGGCTCGTGCCCGCGTGGCTCGCGGCGGGGGCGGCGCTGGCCGGCGCGACCAGCGGGGCGGCGGCTCCGCCCTCCCGCTCAGGGGTCCCGCCCCCGACCTCGTGGAGCCGCTGGAGGATGCCGGGAAGGTAGGCCTCGACGCCGTCCTTCAGAGCCACGGCGAGCCCCTGGCGGAAGCTGGACTCGGTGAGCAGCGCGGCGTCGTGGGGGTTGGTGATGAAGAGGCTCTCGACCGTCGCGGTCGGCATCGTCGGCTGCAGCCACCAGTCGTCGCGCAGCACGATGCCCCCGTCGTCGTCGCCGTAGGGGGTGAGGAAGGTGGTGACGGCCTTGCTCATGGCCTGGGCGAAGGGGATGTCACGGGCGTAGGGGTAGAGGACGACCGACCCGTCGGGGGTGGGGGTGGTCCAGGCGTTGAAGTAGATGGGCAGGAAGACGTCGGCGTGGGAGGCGTTGGCGATGTCCGAGCGCTCCTGGATGCTGACGCTGGCGTCGGTGGTCCGGGTCATGACCACGGTGACGCCGTCCGCGCGCAGCAGCGTCGCGAGCCGGTCGGAGATGTCGAGGGCGAGGTTCTTCTCGACCAGGCCGTCGAGCCCGATCGCCCCCGGGTCGGTGCCGCCGTGGCCCGGGTCGATGCAGACGACGTAGGGAGGGGGGACGGACGCGGCGCCGACGGCAGGCAGCGACAGCGCGGAAGCGGCCGTCATCAGGACGGCGGCCGGGGCGCAGGCGAGGACGTGGAGAAGACGGGCCCGGCGCATGGGGGAGATGTGCGGCGAGTATAGGCCAGGCCCTCCGGCGTGGCGCACATCGGTGCCCGGATGCCCGCTGCCGGCGCGCCCCGATGCCGCGCGCGCACGGGTCTCGGGCTGCCTCAGGCCATCCTGGCCGTGCAGCGCCGCGCCGGCCCGGCCGGCGCGACCCGCTCAGCGAAGGTCGGCGCTGTAGGGGAGGAGCGCGATGTGGCGGGCCCGCTTGAGGGCGACGGTGAGCCGCCGCTGGTGGCGCGAGCAGACCCCGGTCATCCGGCGCGGCAGGATCTTGCCGCGGTCCGAGAGGTAGCGGCGCAGCCGGGCCACCTCCTTGTAGTCGATGACGTCCTGGTGCTCCAGGCAGAAGCTGCACACCTTGCGGCGGCGGCGGTCGAAATCAGGCATGGATCAGCGTGACCTCAGAAGGGGATGTCGTCGGGGTCGATGTCGCCGGCCACATCGGGGGCGGCGCCGGCCGGTGCCGGGCTGGAGGGGCTCTCCGCGGGAGCGCCCCCGTCCTGCCGGCTGTCGAGGAACTGGACGTCGTTGGCGTTGACCTCGGTCCGGTACCGCTTCTGGCCGGACTGGGCGTCGTCCCACGAGCGCGTCTGCATGCGGCCCTCCACGTAGACCAGGCGGCCCTTCTGGAGGTATTGGCTGCACAGCTCGGCGAGCTTGCGGTTCCCCTGGTTCCACACCACCACGTCGTGGTAGTCGGTGAACTCGCGGCGCTCGCCGCTGGCGTCGGTCCCGTAGCGGTTGGTGGCCATGGCCAGGTTGCACACCGCGGTGCCGCTGGGCGTGTAGCGCAGCTCCGGGTCCCGGGTGAGCCTGCCGATCAGCATGACCTTGTTGAGCGAGCCGGCCATGACTACTCCTCGTCCTCCGCGGCGATCTCCGCCTCGGGTATCTCGTCCTCGTCGACCGGCGGCTCGTCGCCGGCCGCCGCCTCAGCGGTCACGTCCTCGCTCGCGGGAGCGGCGACCACGCCCTCCTCCCCCGCCGTCTCCTCTCCCTCGAAGGGGGTGGCCGCCGTCTCGTCACGGCGGACCAGCAGGTGGCGAAAGACGGTGTCGTGGATGGTGAGCGCCCGCTCCAGGTCGGTGACCCGCTCACCGTCGAGCTGCAGCAGGGTGATGACGTAGTGGCCGTCGCGCAGACGGTCGACCTCGTAGGCCAGCCGCCGCTTGCCCCAGAGGGTGGTCTTGTTGACCGTCCCGCCCAGGCCGGCGATCAACGTGTCCACCGAGTCGGTGGCGGCGCGGAGCGCGTCGTCATCGAGGTCCGGCCGGACGATGTACATGAGCTCGTAGTCGCGCACCACGCGCGCACCTCCTTTCCTCTGGGCTGAACGGCGCCCGGCGAGTCGATGCGGTTCGCCGCCGAGGTGGCCAAGGCGGTGACGCCGGACGCAGGAAAGCTGCGGAGCTGCGAGTTTACCAGGCTCGAGCCGCCGGCAGCGATCAGGACGGCGCGGAGGGGTCGACGATCGGCAGGCCCGGGAAGAAGCGCCGGCGATCGCCCGATCCGAGGGTCAGGCGAGGGGGCGCCGGAGCTCGACCTCCCCGTCCCGCAGCGCGCCCATCCAGCGCTCGACGTCGCCCGGCTCGCGGGGCAGTGCCTCGCTGAGCACCCGGCAGCCGTCCTCGGTCACCAGCACGTCGTCCTCGATCCGGATGCCGATGCCGCGCCACCGCTCCGGGACGGTCAGGTCGTCGGGCTGGAAGTACAGGCCCGGCTCGACGGTCAGGACGTGCCCGGCGCGGAGCCTGCCCCCGCGGTACTCCTCCTCCCGCGCGTGGGCGCAGTCGTGCACGTCGAGGCCGAGCATGTGCGACGTGCCGTGCAGGGTGTAGCGGCGGTGGAGCTGCCGGTCCTCCGCCAGGGCCTCCTCGGCGGGGACGGAGAGGAGGCCGAGCTCCTCCAGGCCGGCGGCCAGCACCCGCATGGCGGCCCGGTGGGGGTCGAGGAAGGCCGCCCCGGGCCGGACCTCGGCGATCGCCGCCTGCTGGGCCCGGTACACCAGCTCGTAAAGACGGCGCTGGTCGGGCGTGAACCGGCCCGACACCGGCAGCGTCCGGGTCACGTCGGCCGTGTACAGCTCGTCGGACTCCACCCCGGCGTCGAGGAGGAGGAGGTCGCCGCTCCGCACCTGGCCGTCGTTCCGCGTCCAGTGCAGGGTCGTCGCGTGGGCCCCGCTCGCCGCGATCGTGTCGTAGCCGACGTCGTTGCCGTCGACCCGGGCGCGGAGGTTGAAGACCCCCTCCACCACCCGCTCCCCCTGCTCCATGGCCTCCGGGAGCGCCCGGACGACGTCCTCGAAGCCGCGGATGGTCGCGGCCACCGCCCGCTCCAGCATCCGCACCTCGTGGGCGTCCTTGACCAGGCGCAGCTCACCCAGCTCCCGGGCCAGGCGGCGCTCCTCGGCGGGGTCGCCGGGGGCGGCGATCAGCGCATCGACCGCCGGGTCCTGGCCGCGGAGCACCAGCACCGGACCCCGGAGCCCTCGCACCGTCGCCTCCAGCACGCCCAGCGGGGCGCAGTCGATGCCGAGCAGCCGGGACGCCTCCTCCACCCCCCGTCGCGGGCCCACCCAGAGCTCGCCGCTCTGCGCGTTGGTGAAGAAGGCCGGGGTGGAGCGGTCGGAGCGCGGCTCGAGGTGGAGGATCGCCCGGTGCCCCCCCTCCTCGGCGCGGAGCAGGAGGACGCCGCCCGGCTCGGTGTGACCGGTCAGCCAGTAGTGGTCGCTGCCGGGGCGGAAGCGATAGTCGCTGTCGTTGGCCCGCACCTTGGGGACCCCGGTGGGGACGAGCAGGTGGACGCCGGGGAAGAGGGCGGAGAGGGCCCTCCGGCGCTCCGCGTAGCGGGGCGCCGCCGGGTGGGGGTGATCGGGGAGGGTGCTGGTCGGCGCCCAGTCCCGCGACATCAGCTCGACCAGGGCCTCGGGGGTCCGCGGGTCGTGGGGCCGGGAGCCCGCGGCTGCCGCCGCCTCATCCTCCGACACCGCTCGCTCCCCGCCCGGGGGTGACGGGGAGATGGCCGGTGCGGTCACCTCCGAGGCTCGCTGTGGACCCGGCTCGCTCATCCCCGCAGGGTACCCCGCGAGACCATGGCCCGCGGGGGGAGGGCGCGCCGCCCGGGTGACGGAAGCTGTTGCAATCGGGCCACAAGCGTCTGATGCCGCCATCACACCGGCCCTTGCACCCGCAGACTGCACCGTGCTCATGAGCCGCGGTGAGAGCCCACCCGACACCTGCCGTCTCTGCCTGCGCGGGCCGGCCACCCCCGCCACCCTGCACCAGCACCGGGGCCGGGGCCTGGCGCTCCGCCACCTGGTGCTGCGTGGCCCGCTCTGCCGCGAGTGCGGGCTGGTGGCCTGGAGGCACATGACCCTCGACACCCTCCTGCTCGGCTGGTGGGGGGTGCTCTCGATCTTCGCCACCCCGGTGACCCTCCTCCTCAACTCGGTCGCCCTGGTGAGGCTCCTCCGCACGCCCACCGCCCCGGCGGTGTCCGTCTTCCCGGTCAGCTGGGCCCAGCCGGCGTCGCCCATCGCCTGATCCGGGCGCGTCGAGCCGCCGGAGAGAGCTCCACCGGCGTTCCGCCGGCCCTGGATCACCTCCCCGGGCTGTCGCATGATTGCCGGCACCATGGTTGGGTGGGCCCGCGGTCAGCTGCGGCAGGGCATCCTCGGCGAGCGCTGGACGGCGATGGTCGCGACCCTCCTCCTGCTCGCCGCCTGGTACGGCGTCAACCTCCTCTACGCGCCCCTCAACCACGGCCCCAGCCGGATCTTCCTGCGCACCCCCCTCGACCAGGCGATCCCGGTGGTCCCCGTCTTTGTCATCCCCTACGTCTCCCTCACCCCCTACATCGCCCTCACCATGGCGCTGCTGCTGCTGACGCGGGTCAGGACCTTCCGCTCGGCCGCGGTCGCGATGATCATCGCCTGGCTGGTCAGCTACGCCTTCTACGACCTGCTCCAGTCGTACGTCGCCCGCCCCCACCTCACCGGGTCGGACCCGCTCACCGCCCTGATCCGCGCCGTCTATGCCGGCGACCGGCCGTACAACGACTTCCCGAGCCTGCACACCTCGCTCTCGACCATCGTCGCGGTGCACTGGTGGCGGGTCGATCGCCGCGCCGGCGCCGTCGCCGCGGCGTGGAGCCTGCTCATCGTCGCCTCGACGCTGCTGATCCACCAGCACTACCTCGCCGACGTGGCCGGTGGGCTCGTCCTCGCCGCCCTCTCCTCCCTGGTGAGCCTGCGCCTCCTGGACCGGAGGCCGGACCCCAGCTCGCCGGCGCCGGCTCATTCCCGACCCTCGCGGCAGGAGGGCTGACGGGCCCGCTCAGGCCGGGGCGCAGGCGGCGAGCCGAGCCGCCTCCCGGTGCACCGCCTCCCCCAGCTCCGGCGGGCTGAGCACGGTGAAGGGGACGCCCAGGCTCGCGAGCCGGCGGACGATCCACTCCAGGTCGTCGGCGCCGATGCGCAGCAGCGCGCCCCGGTCGAGCCGGTCGAGAGTCCCGAGGCCCGGGTTGACCAGCCGCCGCGCCTCCTCCAGGGGGACGTGGAGCCTCACCTCGGCCATCCAGCGATAGGGGATGCTGGCCATGCTCCGGTGGATCTGCTCCCAGAGGTCGAAGCCCTCCGGCCGCACGAACGTCTCCCGGGTCCTCTCGACGTCGAGGAGCCGGTCCAGCCGGAAGGTGCGCATCTCGCCGCGCAGGTGGTCCCAGGCCGCCACGTACCAGTGCCCGCCGTGGAAGGCGATCCCGTACGGGTCCACCAGCCGCTCGGTGTCCTCGGCTCGCGCGGAGCGGTAGCGGATGCGCAGCCGGGCGCCGTCGCGGGCGGCCGCGCTCAGGGTGAGCACGGTCTCGCCGTCGGCGTGCCCGTGGCCCGTCGCGGAGGGGCCGAGACCGAGCCGGAGCGTCTCCTGGGCAGCTCCCAGGCGGTCGCGCAGGGTCTCGGGAAGGACCCGGTCGAGCTTGGCCAGCGCGCCCTCCACCGCCAGCCCCGAGGTCACCAGCCCGAGGCGCTCCACCGCAAGCAGGCCCAGCACCAGGACCAGGGCCTCGTCGTTGGTGAACATGAGCGGCGGCAGCTTGAAGCCGGGGCGCATCCGGTAGCCGCCGTTCCGGCCGCGCTCCGCCTCCACCGGGATGCCCATCTCCTGGAGCCCGAGGATGTGGCGGCGGACGGTGCGCGGGGTCACCTCCAGCCGCTGGGCGATCTCCTCGCCGCTCATCCGCCGGTGCACCTGGAGCAGCTCGAGCAGGGTCAGCAGCCGCTCCTTGGAGAGATCCACGACCTGCCCAGTATATAGGACCGATATCGTCCGCATTGGGCGGTAGGCTGATCGGCATGATGAGCCCATACGTCAGCCTGCTGATCGCCCGTGAACGTCACCGTGAACTCGTCCGCGCTGCCGAGAACCACCGCCTCGCTCGCGAAGCCTCCCGCCCCCGTCCCCGGGCCCCGGAGAGGCCGCGGTCGGAGGTGGTGGTCAGCGGGGGACTTGAACCCTCGACCTCGCGGATGTGAACCGCGCGCTCTAACCAACTGAGCTAGCTGACCCGGAGAACTCCGAAGTCTATCTACTCCTCGGCCCGGGTGAGGTAGGTGGCCTCGTCCATCAGCTCGACCCCGCCCTCGCTCACGTCCTGGAGCCGGAGCATCCAGCCCTCCTCGTAGGGGGAGGAGTTGACCTGCTCGGGGGAGGTGGCCAGCTCCTCGTTGACCGCGATCACCGTGCCGGTCACCGGGGCATAGAGGTCGCTCGCCGCCTTGACGGACTCCACCGTGCCGAAGCGCTCCCCCGCGGTCAGCTTCGCGCCCACCGCGGGGAGGTCGAGGAAGATCACGTCGCCGAGCTGGGCCTGGGCGTGGTCGGAGATCCCCAGCGTGGCCGTGTCGCCCTCACGGTGCACCCACTCGTGAGTGGGGGTGAAGCGGTAGCCGGAGAGGTCGGGCATGGTGCGCTCCTTCAATCGGGTCGTCGACGACGGTAGAAGGGGAGGGAGACGCGGCGCGCCGGCACCGCCTCGCCGCGGATCTCGACGCTGAGCGGCGCATCGGGGAGGCCGGGGTCGACGTAGGCGGTCGCGATCCCGTGGTCGAGGCTGAAGCTGAAGCCGCCGCTGGTCACCTCGCCCACCGGCTCGCCGCCGGCGCGCACCGCCATCCCGTGGCGGGGGATCTGGCGTGGCCCCAGGGCCAGCCCGACGAACCGCCGCGGCGGGTTGTCGGGGTCGAGCTGGCGCAGCCGCGCGGCGCCGAGGAAGTCGCCCTTGCCGAGCTTCACCGTCCACGCCAGACCGCAGCTGAAGGGATCGACGCTCTCGTCCATGTCCTGACCGTAGAGCCGCAGGCCGGCCTCCAGGCGCAGGGTGTCCCGGGCTCCGAGCCCGATGGGGAGCATGCCCCGCCCGCTCCCGGCCTCCATGAGCGCGTCCCAGAGTCGCGGGGCGTCCCCGGCCGCGCAGTACAGCTCGACGCCGTCCTCTCCCGTGTACCCGGTCCGGGAGATGCGGCAGGTCACCCCGGCGACCGTGCCCGAGATCGAGCTGAACGAGGGCAGCACCCCGACGTCGGCATCCGTGAGGGTCCGGACGATGCCGACTGCGTCAGGCCCCTGCACGGCGAGGAGCGCCGTCTCGTCGCTCTCGTCGCGCAGCTCGGTGCCGCCGAGCAGGTGGGAGCGCATCCACTCCAGGTCGGCGTCGCGGCGGGCCGCGTTGACCACGACCAGGAATCCCTCCTCAACTCGGTAGACGACGACGTCGTCGACGATGCCCGCGTCCTCGTTGCAGATCACCGCGTAGAGGGCGCGCCCCGGTCCCAGGCTCGACACGTCGTTGGCGACCAGCCGCTGCACGCTGGCCCGGGCGCCGTCCCCGGTGATCCGGACCTCGCCCATGTGGGAGAGGTCGAAGAGCCCGGCCCGGGTGCGGACCGCGACGTGCTCGTCCCGGATGGACGTGTAGCGAAGCGGCATCTCGTAACCGGCAAACTCGACCATGGCCGCTCGGGCGGCCAGGTGGCGGGCGTGGAGCGGAGTCCTCGCGGCCATGGACCGCTGCGATGGTACGCGCTCACCACCGCCCGACCGGGGGGCGGGGCTCGGCGGGATGGGGCGCCCGCAGCGGGGGTGCGCCGCGCTATCCTCCCGACCTGGGGCCACCCGGATCCCGGCCGCGCTCACCGGAACTCCGGCACGCGGGCGGGAGGACCGACCGCTGCCCCCATCGGGAGCGCAGGGCGGTGCGACGCAACGCTCGGAGATCGGAGGGGCGCGGCATCGCGGGCGAGCGCGGGGTCAGCCTGCGCCGGGCTCTCGGGATGGCGCTCGCCCTGGCCGGGGCCGCGCTGGCCGTCGCGGCGCTCCTCGGCGCCGAGCCGACCACCGCGGTCGCGGCCCCGTCCGCGGTGTCCGTGCCCAGCGTGTCGCCGACCCCGTGCCTGCACGACTGCGGCACCCCCACCCCCCACCCGACGTTCAACACCGAGCCGCCGACCGTCGCCCCCACGCCGACCCCCACCCCGCCGCCGCCGACCGCGGCCGCCACCAAGCGGCCGACCCCCTATGCGGAGCAGATCGACCCCCAGCAGTCGCTGCCCACCATCGCGCCCATCTCCGTCAACGCGGGCATCACCCCCCACCCGAGCGGTGGAGGCTCGCAGCTGCCCGAGTTCGCCCTCCTCGGCATCGTGGTCTTTGCCGTGCTCGCGGGCACCAGCTTCTTCCTCTTCTTCCGCGTGCGGTGACCCGGGCCACCCGGGGTCACCGGGCGGGGGAGCGCGGCCTGCTCCGGGGCTGCTGCGCCGGGCTGGCCGCCCTGGTGGTGCTCGGTGGCGTCGCGGCGCTGGTCCTCGTTGCGCGCCTCA
The DNA here is from genome assembly GCA_963803165.1 of uncultured Chloroflexia bacterium. Classification (GTDB taxonomy): domain Bacteria; phylum Chloroflexota; class Dormibacteria; order Aeolococcales; family Aeolococcaceae; genus Changshengia. The sequence continues at coordinate 421,914 of CAWDLK010000001.1, forward strand.
CCGGCACCCCCGACCTGGGCCCGGCGCCCACCGGCCCCGACGACGGCGCCACCCCGCCCGCCATCGCCGCCACCCTCGGCGCCCGGGTGGGCGAGCAGCTCGCGCGGCCCGGGTCCACCGGGGCGGTGGTCCTCGTCAGCGAGGACGACCTCTCCACCCTCGCCGCGGCCGACAACCCCGACCCGGCCGCCCTCGCCGGCCTGCAGGCCCGGGCTCGCGGCGACCAGCTCTGGGTCACCGCCCAGACTCACCTGGGGCCCCTGGCGGTGGTGGTCACGGCCAAGCTCGGTCTCAGCTTCCGGCCTGGTGCCACGGTGACCGCCAGCGTCGCGGAGATCGACGTCGGCGACCAGGACGTGCCCGGATTCGTCAGCTCCGCCGTCGACCCGGACGCGGCCGCCGGACTCCCGCTCACCCCGCTGCTCAGCGCCTCCGAGCTGAGCCAGTTCGGGCTGGAGTGCGTCGTGGTGGTGCCCGACCGGGGCGTGGAGCTCGGCTTCCACCCGCCGTCGGGGAGGGTGAGCGCCGGCTACTGCGCCGCGCATCCTCCCTCGCCCGACATCGGCGCCGGCTGAGCGGGGGGGCGGGCCAGGCGGGCCCGCCGCTCAGTTGAGGTCGTCCGCGTCCGGGTAGGCGCCGCGATCGATCCGGCGGCCGAGGAGCTCGGCCTGGAGGTCAAAGAGCTGGTCCATCAGCCGGACGATGGTCACGCCCGCATGCAGCTCGGGCGCGCACGGAACGGCGCCCTCCGCCAGCCGTCGCAGCCGGTCCTCCATGCAGAGCGGGACGCGCTTGCGGCCGACCAGCAGCAGCTCCTCGCACTCGGCGATGAGCAGGTCGACCTCCTCGATGGGGCGCTCCAGCCGGCGTCGCTCGGACTCGCGGCGGACCCGGTAGCGGAGCTGCTCAGCGATCTCGTCGTTGGTGATGCGAAGCGGAGAGATCATATGTGCCTATACGTGCGGGGGACCGCCCTGGTTTCACTGGCTGAATCTGCCTGACAACAGTTACCAGTCGATTCCTGTCAGGTCGATGACATCCCGGCCCGCGCCGTCCGGCGGCCGGCCCGGTGGGCTCCGGCCGGGGCGAGGCTCAGCCGCCGGGCAGGGGGATGCTCTCGGCGATGGAGGCGATCTTGGAGGCCCAGAAGGGGTCCGACGCGTAGTCGACGTTCATGCCCCGGAGCGTGGGCCCGTGGTAGTACTCGCCCCCCGGGGTGAGGTACTTCTCCCTCACCTGCTGGGCCACATAGAGGATGCAGGCGGTGAAGCTGGAGAAGCTCATCGCGTCGCCCCCCGGGTTGCTGTCGTCGGCGTCCCACCCGAAGAGGTTGTTCTTGGACTGCGCGATCGCGCTCGCCCCCCAGCCGGACTCCTCGATGGAGTGGGCGACCAGGTAGCGGGCGCTGACCCCGTAGTCCTGCTCCGCCTGCATGTAGGCGGAGCCGAGCCCGGCGAGCGCCGTGCCCGCCAGGAAGCCGTTGATGGTCTGGGCGTTCTCGCCCGAGGGCTGGGTGAGGTCGGTGTCCTCGGTGAACTCCGCGGAGGCGATCGGTGCGAAGACGGTGCGGTCGGCACGAGCCTCGGCCAGCGCCTCGGCGGCGTCCGCGTAGCTGGTGCCGTACTCGGAGATGAGGTCGTACTGGCTCTGAGCGGAGGTGACGGCCCCCGCCGCCTGGCTGGCCGCGGCCTGGTCGAGGCTCAGCTGCTCAGCGTCGGTGGCCTCGTCGTTGGCGACGATCACCTCCTGGGTGGCCGCCTGCTGCTCGGCCGCCTGCGCATCGGTGCGAGCCTGGACCGCGGCGTCGAGGGCCTGCTGCTCCTGTCTCTCCTCGGCGTTGATCTGGCCCACCAGCACGTTGCCCGCGTTGGCGACGTGCTCGACCTCGCCGACCCTAGCGACCAGGTCGCTGATGCTGCTGGCGTCGATGAGGTACTCGACCGTCGTCTGGTCGCCCCCGGTCTCGTAGCTGGTCCGGATGAAGGCGGCCAGCCGCTCCTTGTCCTGCTCGATCTCGCCGCCCAGCTGGGTCACCTCGGCCTGGTCGGAGGAGACCTCGGCGTCGAGCGTCGCGATCCGGGACTGGATGGCGGCCAGCTGCGCCTGGGCCTGGGTCAGCTCCTCCCGGGCTGCGGCGAGCTGGGTGCTCGCCTCGGCCTCCTGGTTGCGCGCCTGCTGAGCCTGGATCTGAGCCTGGGCGAGGGCCTGCTGCGCCGCCGACAGGCTCTCTCCGCTTCCGGATCCGCTGTCGGCCCGCACCCCGGGTCCCGCCAGGCAGAGCGCGGCACCCAGCGCGACCACGAGACCGGCGCCGAGCCGGGTGGGGCGCCGAGCGCGCCCGGGTCGGAATCGGCCCATAGCGCAGCCAGTATGTTGAGGCCCCTCCGCGCCTCAGTGGCGATGTCACGGCTCCGTTATCGAGCGGTCGCGGAGGTGTGTGATCCGGGCCGGGACGCGCCCTCACCCGTGTTGGGGGGCGGCCCGCCCGAACCCCTGCGGAGGTGAGGCGGCCCGGGGCGCCTCGCGCGGCCCGGCGGCGCTCAGGAGGCCTTGCGCTTCAGCAGCTGGGCGCGGACGTCCTCGCTCACGGGGACCAATTCGACCGCCTGGCGTGGACCGCAGTCGGTGCACTCGAGCCGGCCGCCGATCGGGGTACCGTCAGCGCCGTAATAGATGATCGCGAGACGCGGAGCGCTGCAACGGGGGCACGGGTTGGGCGTCGCCATCGGCTTCTCCGAGGTCGTCCTGCGGCGTGGGGACATGATGGCATGGTCGGCTCCGGCGGGGCGGTCTGGGAACGGGTCGCCCCCCGGCCCGCGGCCGTGAGCACCGAACCGCTCGCGGGGGCCACCACGGCGGCGAGGCTCCGGCGCTACCTCGAGGAGCTCTACCTCTGGAACCGGCGCGTCAACCTCACCAGCGTCCCCCGGGACGAGGCGGAGAGCCGGCACCTCGATGAGTCGGCGCGCCTGCTGGCCCAGGCCGACCCGGCGCCCGGGGCGCGGGTCGTCGACATCGGGGCGGGCGGGGGAGCCCCGGGGCTGGTGATGGCCATCCTGCGCCCGGACCTCCGGGTGGACCTCGTCGAGTCCGACCGCCGCAAGGCCGGCTTCCTCCTCCACGCGGCCGCCGTCTGCGCGTGCCCCGGCGTGACCGTGATCGGCCGGCGCGCCGAGGAGGTGGGACGCGACCCCGCCCATCGCGCCGCCTACGACCTGGCGGTGTCGCGGGCCACCGCCCCCGCGCCGGTGCTCTGCGAGCTGGCCCTGCCCCTCCTCCGCATCGGGGGCCGCCTGGTCGCGCTGGTCTCCGACGCCGAGAGCGACGCGCACGACGCCGCGCCGGCCGCCTCCGCCTGCGGGGGTGCGGCACCCACCGCGCTCGCCGCCGGCGTCCTCGGGGTGACCAAGGTCGCCCCGACCCCGGACCGCTTCCCGCGCCGGCCCGGCGTCCCGGCCCGCCGCCCCCTGGGTCAGTCTGGGGACCTCTGCCCGTAGCGCGGAAGGCTCACCCGCTGCACATCCCTCCCCTGGCGAAGGACGCGACCGAGTTGGCACGCGGACCCTTTCCGGCCGGCCAGGGACGACCGCCGGGTGACCGGCGTCAGTCAAGAATGCGAGGGCCAGTCAGGCGCTAAGATCCCGGCGCACCAGCCCTCAGAGTCCGAACAGCCACTGGGCCGGAGCCGGTCCGGGAACAGCGTCGATAGGGCGTTCGGAAGCGGAAGCGCTGCAAGTATCCGTCCGAGAAGGGGCACGTGACATGGCCATCACCGCCAAGGCCCGGGCTCGTCTGCAGCTGCGGGCCGAGACCCGCCTCGGCCCCATAACGACCCTCGGCATCGTCAAAGCAGCCGCGGCGACCGTGAAGGGTGGCGGCACCAGTCTGCTCACCTCCGGTCTCAAGAACATCGGCGCCCAGGTGAACGTGGACAGCGAGGCCCAGAACCGGCTCCAGCTGACGATCACGAGCGGCAGGCGGCTCGTCCGTCTCTGCTCCCTCTCCGCAGAGGCGCGAGCCGAGAACGGCCACACCCAGCTCCGCGTGGGCGGCCTGGAGTGGTATCGGACCAATCAGCCGCGCGTCTTCTATGTCATCCCCGCGGGGCCAAAGTCGATCGCGGGGATGGACCCGTACAAGCGCTTTCTCGAGGCCGTCCGTCAGGGAGTGCTGCAGGACGACCCCGCGGCGCTCGTCACCGTCGCCACCCCCGACGCCCAACCGACAGCGGCGCGATAGGCCCGGGAGTCCAGTCCAACTCCTCATACATCCGACCCGACAGTGGGAGTGTTCGATGACCGACGGGAATCCGCAGCTTGCCCCGGCAATTCACCACCCTGTGGCGACGGCGCCGGTCGGCTTCATCCTCAGCATCTCGAAGGACGTTCCCGGGCAACGCATCTACTTCGGCGATGGGGAGGTCGCGCTCGTCGTTGATCGGGCCTCCGGGAAGCCCACGCTCTACGACAACTCCGAGCGCATCCTCAGCTACTGGGTGGCCATGAGCTCTGTCCCGAAGGATCCCGACTGTGAGGTGATGGGGACGTGGATTCAGGAGGGCCGCCTCCACCAGGGGCACGTGGCCGTTGGCCCGGCCTTCATGCTGCTCACGGACAAGTACCTCCGCTGCTCGATGCTCCACCAAGGAACTCGCGTGCTCCAGGCTGGCCAGCTGCGCCCGCTGACTGCCGGCGTCTACGCCTTCCTCTTCGCCCTCGCCGAGGTGGAGCAGGTGTTGGGTGGAAGAAAGGCGGTGGGCATCATCAACAAGACCGACGGCATCATGGTATCCGACGCTGCACCAGCGACTGAGACCTGGGACCACTCCATCTGGCATAACAAGACCGGAGACTTCGCGGCCGCACTGATGACGGCCATCCTCGATGCCAAGCAGGCCTTCGGTAACGAGAGGCAGCGCAAGCAGGCTGAGGACATCAAACGGACGGACTATCTGGAGCAGCTCAAGGGACGCTTCCGGCCGGCCACATTCGACTTTGTCGAGTGACGACCGCGGGACGCAGCGTTATGGGATCAAGCCCGAGACCGATTGCCAAGGCTCCGTCGCACTTCGTCACAAGAAGTGGTTTGAGGCTCAGAAGGAGATCCTCAGCCCGTCCACCGGGCCCCGCCACGGGTCTCCGACGGCACGACTCACTACTTCCACCGCCCGTCGACCGGCCACGGAGAACAGGACTTGACGGCCTGGAGCATAATCCCACACCGCCAGGGCGGCAGCCCGAGTTGTGAAGTTGTCACACCGATTCGAGAAGGTAGGACCATGCGCACGAAGCTAATCCCTGTCTGTTTGGCGGTGGCCGCAATGGGTGCGCTCGCAGGATGCGGCGGGGCGCCTACCGACGGTGGCTGGCTTGCCACGGGATCAGGGTGGGCGATGTTCCTGCAGATAAGCAGCGGTTCGGGCGAGGTCGACTACGCCTTCCTCCGGGTTCCACCGTCGCACGGGTCACCGGCACCGTGGTGATCCACAACGACAACACTTTGGAGGTCGACGGTATGGTGGACGGGCCGCTCGATGAATGCCAGGCATGCGTCTATCAAATCAGCAATGGGGACCTCGTGATCGACGGGGAATACACCAACTACAGCGCGGGCGGTGGCAGCACCGAGACCGTCACCTTGTCCTCTGCGGATGTCTCGACCTACGACACCGACGCGGGCAACCTCGGTCTTCCGGATGACAGACCTCGGGCCGAGTTGGGGATGCGGGAATTCAGAGCTATGATCCCCGCGCGCTGCGGGTACTAGAGGGAGCAGCCATGTTCTGTCCACAGTGCGGTGCCGGCCAACAGAGCGGGACGCGCTTCTGCCCGATGTGCGGCACAGCGGTGGGGCCGAACGCGCCCGGGCAGTCCGCAGTTGCGTTGCCCTTCGAGCCAGCGCAGCCGATGCGAGCAATGCTCCGCCGCGGCGCCCCGCAGTGACGGCTGCGGTGAGGTACGCCGCTGTCCCAATGCCGAGTGCCCGCAGTCTGGCCGACGCCAGGTGAAAAGTCTGTGTCCGAGGTGCGGGACGGCCACCTGCAGGAGTCTCTCGGGGCGATCGCACCGATGAATGCCGGCGCCCAGCCAATAGTCCTGCCGGCACACGAGGGATTCGCGACGTGATGGCGGTCTTGGGTCGCCCGGGCCAGCGCCGGTACAGCAACGGCCGAAGGATCTTCTACGCCGGCCTGTGGGCCTTCTACACCGTGGCGCTCGTGTGCGGAATCTTCGCCGCGGCTGCGCAGGGGAACGCTGGCGCTGCACTCCTCTGCCTCCTCCTGGCGGCGGTGACGGGCAGCTACGCCTGGCGGATCTGGACGTACCGGGCCAGGCGTCTCTGGTTGCTGATCCTCTTCTGAGCCGGGTACGTCCTCTCGCCGGGGAGGAGTGAGCTGGCCTTCACCGGCTAGGGGGGAGGGACCACCTGGACTTCTGTCTCTCCCCGGCGAATGCGAAGCCGGCCGGGCTCGCCGCCATCGGTTGCGCTGCGACGACCGACTGTCAGGCCGTGGGGACGTCGGCGGGTAGCAACCCGGAGCCCTTGATTACCCACGGATCCATGGCTGGCGGCTGGTTGAGGATCAGCGGTCTCCGGGCCGGCCCGTGCCGGCCATCGCCGCGAGGCGCCGGCGGAGCGCCGCCTCGGCCGCCGCGCGCTCGTCCCACGGCACCGCTCCCGACGCCATCTCGATGGTGCGCTCATGGCCCTTGCCCGCCAGCAGGACGGTGTCACCCGGGGCCGCGCCCTGGATGGCCAGCTCGATCGCCTCGGTCCGGTCGGGGACGAGATGGAGCCGGCTGCCCCGGGCCGCCCCGGCGGCGGCGGCGCCCGCCGCGATCTCCTCGACGATGGCCTGGCGGTCCTCTCCCCGAGGGTCCTCGTCGGTGACCACGACGACGTCGGCGAGGCGCGCCGCGATGGCCCCCATCGCACCGCGCTTCTCGCGGTCGCGCTCGCCGGCCGAGCCGAACACCGCCCACAGCCGTCCGCGGGTGGTCGGGCGCAGCTCTACCAGCACCGTCTCCAGCGCCGCCGCGGTGTGCGCGTAGTCGACCACCACCGTGATGTCCTGGCCGAGGTCGACGCGCTCCATCCTCCCAGTCACCCGCTCGAGGCCCGCCAGCCCCCGCGTCGCGGCGTCCAGCGGGGCCCCGCTGCCGCACCCCGCGGCCAGCGCCGCCAGCGCGTTGGCGACGTTGAAGGCGCCGGCCAGGCGCAGCTCGACCGGGGCCCGTCCCCAGGGAGTGGCGGCGATGAAATGGACACCTCTGTCCTCAACACGCACGTCCTCGGCGACGAGGTCGGCCTCCGCGCACCCGGCGGCGCTGTAGGTGAGCCGGCGCGCCGCCGGCGTCGCGGCGAGGCGGGCATAGGCGAAGTCGTCGTCGCGATCGAGGACGGCCAGGCCCCCGGGCCCCATCAGCTGGAGCAGCCGCTGCTTGGTGCGCAGGTACTCCTCGCGGCTGCCGTGGATGTCGAGGTGCTCGGAGGTGATCCGGGTGTAGACGGCGATGTCGTAGTCGACGTCGTCGACCCGGTGCAGGTGGAGGCCGTGGGACGAGGTCTCCAGCGCCACGCGGCTGCAGCCGGCGGCGGCGGCCTCGGCGAGGAAGCGCTGCAGCTCGGTGGCCTCGAGGGTGGTCATGTGCCCGGTGTTGGGCCGGATCTCGTCGCCGATCCGGGTGTCCACGGTGGTCAGGCCCGCGGCCCTCTCGCCGGCGGCGCGCCACGCCGCCCAGAGCATCGTGGAGGTCGTCGTCTTGCCGTCGGTGCCGGTGATCCCCGCCACCGTCATCCCCCGCGAGGGGTGCCCCGCGAGGCTGGCGGCCAGCGCGCTCAGCGCCCGCCTGCTGCTCCCGACGATGAGCAGGGGCGCGGCCGCGGGGAGGGCCGGGAGCGGTGCACGCTCGGCCACCACGGCGGCGGCACCCGCCCGGACCGCATCCGCGGCGAAGCCGTGGCCGTCGATGTGGAACCCCGGGACCGCGACGAAGAGGGAGCCCGGGCGGCAGCGCCGCGAGTCGTACTCGACGGAGGTGATCTCGGGATCACCCCTGGGGGCCGGCTCCAGCCCGGACCGGCGAAGCAGCTCGGCGAGGCGCATCGCGGATGGTCCCCTCCGCCGGCGCTAGGCCGGTGTCTCCGCGGTGCCGAGGCACGCCTCCAGGGCCTCGACGATGGTCCGGAACTTGGCCTCCGTCTCCGCCACCTCGAGGTCCGGCCGGGACATGGCGACGATCCCGGCGCCGGCGTCGATCCTCACCGTCCCGGGAGTGACCAGCGCGCAGCGCAGGCTCACCGCCCACTCGCCGTCGCCGCGGCCGTCGACCCACCCCACCAGCCCCGCGAAGAGCCCGCGGGGACGCGGCTCGAGCCGGGCGATGAGGTCGCGGGCCGCGGCCTCCGGGGTCCCGCAGACCGCCGGCGTGGGATGGAGCGCCGCGGCCAGGGCGAGCGCGCTCGGCGCCGGCGGGCGCAGGCGCCCGCGGACCGCGGTGGCGAGGTGCCAGACGGTGGCGGTGGCGGTGAGGTGCGGCTCGGGGTCGACGTGCAGCTCGCTGCAGTGGGGGGCGAGGGCGTCGGCGACCGCCTCCACCACCGGGCGGTGCTCGTGCCGGTCCTTGGCCGAGCGCAGCAGGCCCTCGGCCGCCCGGCGGTCCTCCCCGGGGTCCGTCGAGCGCGCCGCCGTCCCGGCGTGCGGGAGCGAGAGCACTCGCTCGCCCTCCCGGCGCACCAGGGTCTCGGGGGTGACCCCCACGAAGGCGCCGCCGTCCGCCGGGGCGGCGAAGAGATGGCACCCGGGGTCGCGGCGGCGCAGCTCGGCGAGCAGGGCGCGGAGGTCGATGCCGGGGTTCGGAGCCACGAGGCTGCGGGCCAGGACCACCTTCTCCAGCCCGCCGGCCCGGATCCGCGCGACCGCCTCGGCGACCGCGGCGGCGTACACGGCCACCGGGGGCTCGGGGGTCCAGCGCAGCGCGGCGGTCGGCCGCCCCGCGGGGGGCGCCGCGGCTCGCTCCGGCGCGGGGTCGCCGCGGGCGCCGAGCCCCCGGGGGGTCGCGAGCCCGCGGAGGTCCAGCTCTCGGGGCGCGATCGAGGTCACCCGGACGTGCTCGGGGACGAGCAGCCGGGCCCCGGCGCTGCCCTCGAAGGGGAGGGCGCCGACCACGACCGCTCCGTCGACGCCGAGGTCGGCGAGCGCGGACCCGGCCGCTTCCGCGGCCCTCGGCGCCTGCCGCGGGCCGGCCGGCACCGGCACCTCGAGCCCTTCGCTCCCGGCGACGACCCCGGCGCCGTCGCGCTCCATGAGGAAGCCCCCGGGGCGCCACGCGGCCAGCAGGTCGGCTGCGGCCCCGCCGTCCGCGAGCGCCGGGAGCATGGCGGCGCGGGGGGCGGCGCTCACGTCCTGGTGCCCACCAGCAGCTGGACGGTGCCGAACCCGAGCAGGATGCGGCGGGCGTCGGAGAAGCCCGCGTCACGGAACATCCCCACCAGCGTGGACCCCTCGGGGAGGTAGGCGGTGGAGGCGGGGAGGTAGCGGTACGCCTCCCCGTCCGAGAGGAGGGCGCCCAGGCGGGGCACGACCCCGTCGATCCAGGTGGCGTGGATCCAGCGGGTCGCGGCCCGGGGCTCGGCGAGGTCGACGACCGCCACCCGCCCGCCGGGACGGACCACCCGGGCCATCTCCCCGATGGAGCGCGCGATGTCCACCACGTTGCGGAGCGCAAAGCCGGAGGTGACCCCGTCGACGCTGGCGGCGGCGAGGGGGAGGTCGAGGATGTCGGCGCGGATCAGCCGGTCCGCCCCGCGCGCCCGGGCCAGCATCCCGGCGGCGCTGTCGACGCCGATGGTCCGGTACCCGGCCCGGCCCAGCGCCCGGCAGAGCTGGCCGGTGCCGCAGGCGAGGTCGGCGACCAGCGCTCCCCGGGGCAGGCGCAGCTCGGCCACCGCCCGCCGCCGCCAGACCACGTCGAGACCCCCGGTCATCAGGTGGTTGATGAGGCCGTAGCGGGGGGCGATGCGGTCGAACATGGCCTCGACGACGCGCGCCTTCTCGGCGGCGTCGGGGAGGGGGGCGGGCAGGGTCACGACCCTCCCATCATCCCCGAGCCGCCCCGGGGGTCGCGGTGGGGCTCAGGGGGTGGCCGTCGGCGAGGCCGAGATGTAGGTCGACCCGCCGACGCACTCGCCGGACGCCTCCTGGACGCAGCCTGAGGGGACTACCTCGATCCCTCCCGGTGGAAGGGTGTAGGGGAGCAGGGAGTACGAGGAGGTGGGCGAGGGCGAGGGGACGGGCGCCAGCAGGTCGTTGGGGCTGCTGGTCACCCCGGCCTGGAAGGCCACCAGGGCACCCGCGGCCACGGCCGCGCCGAGGAGCAGGGAGGCCAGGGCGGGACCTCCCCCCGGCGTCCGCGCCGACAACTCACCGGTCCCGCCCCGGGCCTCGGAGCGGGCCAGCGACCACCGGAACAGCACGACCCCCAGGGCGGTCGCCAGCACTGCGGCGATCACGTCGGCGAAGCCACCGATCCCGGTGACGACGCTGGCGGCTGCCCCGACCGGCGCCACCCCGAACCCGTCCTCGTCCGGGGCCCGGACGATGATCCCGATGTTGCCCGCCAGCTGGGCGATGGCGAGGCAGCTCCCGGTGCCGGCGGCGAGGCACGCCGCGCCCTGCACCCAGCGCGCCCGTCCCGCGACGGCGTCGGCCTCGCGCCGGACCGCGAGCACGATCACGCCGCCGAGCAGGACGAGGGAGAGGTAGCCGGCGGGCAGGGGCAGCGGCACGCTCACCACGACGGGCACCCACTCGGCCAGGGTCCCCGCCGCCAGCGCGGCCAGGGTCTGGACGGCGGCCACGGCCACCGCGACGATCGCCGCGCACATGACCCAGGCGTCGAGGTCGGTGGGGAGGTGCCAGCTGCGGCCCTCGCTCACCAGGAAGCCGTCCTCGCCCACCTCCAGGAACGCGTCCTCGGGATCGAGGTCGGTGTCGTCGGAGCCGGACGATCGTGGCTCCCCGGGCGCTGGCGCCATCGCGCGCATCATCCGCCTCTCCGGGCGGCTTCGACAGGCTCGCGCCATGCCGCGGGCGGCGCCCCACGGCGGCGGCGTGCTCACCACCTCGGGCTGCTGGGATCCTCGCGCTCCGGCAGCGCGCCCCGGCGGAGCTTCCCCAGCGCCGTCCGCGGCAGCTCGTCGACCATCACCAGCTCGCGGGGTGCCCGGTGGCGTCCGAGCAGGGCCCCCACGTGGTCCCGCAGCTCCTCCAGGGTCGGCGGCGCCGCCGGGTCGCGCGGCACCACCGCCGCCACCACCAGCGCCCCCCAGGTGGGGTCGGGGCGTCCGAAGACGGCGCAGTCGGCGACCGCGGGGTGGCTGCGCAGCGCCGTCTCGACGTCGCCGGGCCAGACGTTCTCCCCTCCGCTGACGATGAGCTCGTCGAGCCGTCCGGGGACCTGGAGCCGTCCGGCCTCGTCGATCCGGCCGGCGTCGCCGGTGGGCAGCCAGCCGTCCGGGGTGAGGCCGGCGTCCGAGCCGTCGCGGTAGCCGCCGAGGAGCGTCGGCCCGGCGAGCTGCACCTCGGCGGAGTCGCTGATCCGGACCCGCACCCCGGGGAGGGGAACGCCGTCGTAGACGACACCGCCGCAACTCTGGGTGAGCCCGTAGGTGACCACGCAGCGGGCGCCCGCGGCGGTCGCGCGAGCCCGGAGCGCCGCCTCCATGCCGCCTCCGCCCACCACCATCGCCCGGTGGGCGCTCAGCTCCACCCCCTCGTCGAGCGCCCGGGCGAGCTGGGTGGGGACGACCGAGATGAAGGGGAACCCGGCCTGTGCCCGGAGGTCGCCGGGGGGTCGGAAGAGCAGGGGTGCCCCGCCGAGGAGCCCGCGCAGCACCACCAGGAGCCCTCCGACGTGGGCGAGCGGCAGGCAGCTCAGCCAGCCGTCGCCCGGGTCGGCGTCCAGGGCCTGCAGGGACGCCGCCACGGCGGCCTCGACCGCCGTCCGGGACAGCTCCACCAGCCGGGGCCGGCCGGAGGAGCCGGAGGTGGCCATGATCAGCCCCGTGGAGGCGTCGGCGGGTCGACCTCCCGCCACCCGCTGCCAGCCGTCCGCGGAGAGGATCGCAGTCGGCTCGGCCTGCGCCAGCAGGTCGCGGGTGGCGGCCGCCGGCAGCCGGTGGTCCACGGGGAGGAGAGCCGCCCCGGCGGCCCAGGCCTCACCGACGACCTCCGGCCAGGCGTCGCCGGGGGGCAGCGTCACCGCGACCACGTCGCCGCGCCGGAGCCGGCCGGGTCTCAGCGCCTCGCTCACTCTGAGTACGCTACCCGACAGCACGATGAGCCCCCACGACCCGGCCTCCCCGCCTCCCCAGTGGATCTCGAGCGGTGACTTCGTCGACATCCGCTACCAGACCGCCGAGGGCATCGCCAAGCTGACCATCAACCGGCCGGAGGTCCGCAACGCGTTCCGTCCGGCCACCTTGGACGAGCTCTCCCGCGCCTTCGAGATGGCCCGGGACGACCCCGCCGTCGGCGCGGTGATCCTCACCGGGGAGGGCACCCAGGCCTTCTGCTCCGGTGGCGATCAGCGGGTGCGCGGCGACGACGGCTACCGCGACGCCCACGGGGTGGGGCGGCTCAACGTCCTCGACCTCCAAGTCCAGATCCGTCGCCTGCCCAAGCCGGTGGTCGCCATGGTCGCCGGCTACGCGATCGGGGGAGGCCACGTCCTCCACCTCGTCTGCGACCTCACCGTCGCCGCCGACAACGCCGTCTTCGGGCAGACCGGTCCCCGGGTGGGCTCCTTCGACGCCGGCTACGGCGCCGGCCTGCTGGCCCGGACCGTCGGCCTCAAGCGGGCCAAGCAGGTCTGGTTCCTCTGCGAGCAGTACGACGCCGTCACCGCCGAGCGCTGGGGGCTGGTCAACTGGGTGGTGCCCGTCGACGAGCTGGAGGCCCGCACCGTGGCCGTCTGCCGGCGGATCCTGGAGATGAGCCCGCTCGCGCTCCGGCTGCTCAAGGCGGGGTTCAACGCCGACCAGGACGGCCTGGCCGGGATCCAGGAGCTGGCCGGCGACGCCACCCTCCTCTACTACATGGGCGAGGAGGCCCAGGAGGGCCGCGACGCTTTCCTGGGGAAGCGACCCCCCGACTTCTCCCGCTTCCCGCGCCGGCCGTGACCACGGTGCCGGTGGCGGACCGGCGCAGCCCCGGCGAGGGCGCCCGGCTCTGGCTGATGGGAGCGCGCCCCCGCACCCTCGGGGTGGGGGTGGTCCCGGTGCTGCTGGGCGCCGCCGCCAGCGGCCACCCCAAGGCCCTTCCCACCCTCGGCGCGGTGGTGGTGGCCCTCGGCATCCAGGTCGGGGCCAACTACGCCAACGACTACTTCGACGGCCGTCGCGGGGTGGACACCGCCGCCCGGGTGGGGCCCCGCCGGCTGACCGCGGGCGGCCTCGTCCGCCCCCGTGCGGTGCTCGCGGCCTCCCTCGCCTGCCTGACGGTCGCCGCCGCCGCCGGCCTCTGGCTGACCCTCGCCAACGGGCTCGGCTGGCTGATCCTGGCGGGGGCCGCGGCCCTGGCTGCCACCCTGCTCTACACGGGCGGGCCGCGCCCCTACGCGAGCACCGGGGTGGTCGCCGACCTGGCGGTGTTCGTCTTCTTCGGCCTGATGGCGACGCTCGGGTCCGCCGCGGTCCAGGGCGGCGGGGTGCCCGGGCGGGCCTGGTGGGCGGCGGTCGCCATCGGGCTGCTGGCGGTCGCGGTCCTGGTCGCCAACAACCTGCGCGACCTGGCCACCGACCGCGACGCCGGACGCCACACCCTGGTGGTGCGGCTCGGCGACGCCGGCGCCCGGCGCTTCTACGGCGCGCTGCTGACCGGCGGCGTCCTGGTCCCGACCCTCGGGGTGCTGCTCGGGCAGCTCCCCCTGCTCGCCCTGGTGTCGCTGCTGGCCGTGCCTGCGCTGGTGGGCCCGCTCCGGGTCGCCGCCGACCGCCGGCGGGAGGGCCGCGAGCTGGTGCCCCTCCTGCCCCTGACGGTGCGCCTCCACCTGGCCCTCGGGGCGCTGCTGGCCGCCGCGCTCCTCGCCGCCGCGGTGCTCCCGCACGCCGTCGGCATGGCCCACCTCCCGTGAGCGGGGCGGGGCCGCCGCCACCCTGGCCGGGCGTGGTATTACGACCGGCGATGTCGGGTCGCCGCCTCCCCTTCGCGGTGGAGCTCCTCCAGCCCGTGCTCGGGGTCACCGCCCGCAGCGGCTGGCTGATCGAGGGTGATGCCGGCTGGGGGGAGTGGTCACCGCTCCCCAGCTGGAGCCGCGAGGAGAACGCGACCGCGTACCGGGCGGCGCTGGAGGCGGCCGACCGCCCCTTCCCCGCTCCGCTGCGCGACGCCGTCGAGGTCAACACGATGGTCCCGAGGGTGCCCCCGGACGTCGCCGCCCGGATGGCGGTGGCCTCGGGCTGCTCCACCGTGAAGGTCAAGGTCGGCGACCGCGCCGGTGAGGATCGCGTCCGGGCGGTGCGGGAGGCGGTCGGGCCCGGTGTCCGGATCCGGGTCGACGCCAACGGCGCCTGGGACGTGGACGAGGCGCTGCGGGTGCTGACCTCCCTCGCCGGGGTCGGGCTCGAGCTGGTCGAGGACCCGGTGGCCCGCCTCGACGACATGGCCAGGCTGCGCCGCCGCTCACCGGTGCCGATCGCTGCCGAGATGCCGATCCGGAGCGTCGAGGACGCCCGGGAGATGCGCCGGCTGGAGGCGGCGGACGTCCTCGTCATCAAGCCGCAGCGCATCGGGGGGGTGGGCGCGTCGCTGCGCGCCGCGGAGCTGGCGGGGATCCCGGTGGTCGTCTCCAGCGCCCTGGAGACCTCCGTCGGGCTGGCCGCCTGCCTCGCGGTGGCCGCCGCCCTCCCGCTCTCCGGGTACGCCCACGGCATCGGCACCGCCTCGCTGCTCGCCGAGGACGTCACCGCCCATCCCCTGATCCCTGCCGCGGGGCTGCTCGCCCCCCATCGGGTGGAGCCCGACCTCCTGCTCGCGGTCCTCTGATGGCCGCCCCCTCGCCGGCGCGGGACGGGGACGTCGCCCTCGCCTGCATGACCCAATTCGCCGGTGAGCTCCACCGCCAGGGCCTCCGCGACGTCTGCATCTCACCGGGGGCGCGCTCCACCCCGCTCGTCCTCGCCCTCGCGCGCCACGGCGGGTTCCGGATGCACGTCCACCTCGACGAGCGTTCGAGCGCCTTCTACGCCCTCGGCATGGCCCGGGCCGGCGGGAGACCGGTCGCCGCCGTCTGCACCTCCGGGACCGCGGTGGCCAACTGGCTTCCCGCAGTGGTCGAGGCCTCCATGTCGCGGGTGCCGCTCCTGCTCCTCTCCGCCGACCGCCCTCCCGAGCTGCGCGGCACCGGCGCCAACCAGACCATCGACCAGGTCGGCATCTTCGGGGTCCACGTCCGCTGGAGCGGGGACGCCCCCCTGCCCGCCGCGGGCCCCGGCGCCGGGGGGCTCTGGCGGTCGCTGGCCTCCGACGCCGTGGCCCGCGCCGAGGGACCCGTCCCCGGCCCGGTGCACCTCAACCTGCCCTTCGCCGAGCCCCTGGTCCCGAGCGGCGCGCCCGTCCAGCTGGAGCCCGCGGGGCCGTCCGGGCCGGGGGGCGGGGATCTCCCGGGCCGGGAGCGCCCCTCCCCGCCCGATCGCGGCGAGGTGGAGGAGCTCGCCGAGCCTGGTCTCCGCCACCGAGCGAGGCCTGGTGCTGGCCGGGGGCCTGGACCGGGGCGCCCCGGGTGCGGCGGGGGGGATCTCCCGACTGGCGACTGCGGCCGGGTGGCCGCTGGTCGCCGAGCCCACCTCGGGCCTCCGCACCGGTCCGCCGGCGCTCAGCGCGGGGAGCCTGCTCCTCGGCGCCTCCGGCTTCGCGGACCTCCACGTGCCCGACCTCGTGCTCCAGTTCGGCTCCACCCCCACCGGGCGGGCCGCCCTCGCCACCGCCGCCCGCGCCCCGCGGCTCGTCGTGGTCACCGCGCCGGGAGCCGGGGCGGACCCGGGGCGGGCCGCCTGGAGGACCGTGGTCGGTGACCCCGGCACCGTGGCCGCCGCGGTCGCGGCCCGGCTGCGTCCCCGGACGGCGGGCAGGTGGGCGCGCTCCTGGGACGGCGCCGACCGCGCGGCGGCGGCCGGCCTCGCCGCCTGGATGGAGGGGCTGGGCGACGAGCTCTTCGAGGGCCGCGCGGCCCGGGACCTCGCCGCCTGCCTCCCCGAGGGCACGCTCCTCTTCGCCGGCTCGAGCATGCCGATCCGCGACCTGGACAGCTTCATGCTGCCCCGCCCCGGGCTGCGGGTGGTCGGCAACCGCGGCGCCAGCGGCATCGACGGGTCGGTGTCGACCGCCCTGGGCATGGCGGCCGGCAACCCCGGCCCGGCCGGGTCGACCGCCGCCCGCACCTTCGCCCTGATCGGCGACCTCGCCCTCCTCCACGACGCCGGGGCGCTGGTCTGGGGGGCCCGCCGCGGCCATGATCTTGTCATCGTTGTCATCAACAACGACGGCGGTGGGATCTTCGGCCTCCTCGAGCAGTCGCGGCTGCCGGAGCACGAGGCGCTCTTCGCCACCCCCCATGGCACCGATCTGGCGGCCCTGGCCGCCGCCGCCGGCGCCGGTCACCGCCGGGTCGCCCGGGCCCGTGACCTGGCCCCCGCGGTCGGCGCGGCGCGGGCGGCTGGCGGGGTCCAGCTGGTCGAGGTCGTGACCGACCGCCGGCGCAACGCCGAGCTGCACCGGGAGGCCGCGGCCGCCGTCGAGGCGGCGGTGTCCGGCACGGCACCGGGCTGAGCCCCGCCCCCGCGCCCTCCGCGGCCAGGGCCGTCAGGCCCGGCCGGCCTCGCCCCGGTGGGCGGTGAGGCCGAGGGTGCCGGCGGCCCGGGCGGCGGCGTACCGGCGCGCCCGCGCATGCGCCTCGAGCCGCGCCAGCTCGGCGTCCAGCGGGCTGGGCTCCCGCGGGGCCGGCGGGAGGGCCGGACGGAGGGCGAGGTTGGCCGGCCGCCGGGGGGGCGGGGGCGGCGGCACGCGCATGGCCCGCAGCAGGCGCGCCCGGTGCAGGGCGACCGCCTCGTGAAGGAGGTGCTCGCCGACCCCGGGGCGCCGGCCGCCGCCGGTGGAGCTGTCCAGGGGCGGCTCCGAGATGAAGCGGCGGACGGCCCGGTAGCCGTCGCAGATCTCGATGACCCGGCGATAGAGCCGGAGACCGGAGTCGCGCCCGGCCAGCAGGTCGTCGCGGCGGCGGGGACGTTCGAGGGCGATGTCGTCGTGGGCCTCCGCGAAGTCGCGCCAGAGGGGGCGCAGCCGCTGCAGGGCCAGGTAGGTGTGCGGCCGCCGCCACCTGCTGCCGCGCACCATGATCAGCGAGGCGAGCAGCTCCGCCTCCCGCTCCTCGGCGTCGCGGTAATGGTGCCGGGCCAGCACGCCGCGCACGACCGCGGGGTCGAGGTCGGGGAGGATCATCGATGTCGAGCCGCCGTCCGGCTGGTCGTGGCCGAGCAGGATGTGGGCCAGCTCGTGAGCCAGGATGTGGTCGCGGTGCAGGGGGCTGGCCTCCCGGTCGATCAGGATGACGTCGCCGCCGGCGGTGCGCAGCCACGCTCCGGAGGGGGCGGGGAAGGTCTGGACGGCGAGCACGACCCGCAGAGGCCGCCCGGTCAGCGCCGGGAGGCGGGCCCGGATCTCGTCGAGGCCGCACCGCTCGGGGAGGGCGAGGGCGTCGAGGACCCGCTCGCAGTGGCGCCGGAGTCGCGGTCGCGGAATCGGATCCGTCCGCTGACGGCGGGGGGTGGGGCGCACCTCGGGTTACCTGCGGCGTCGGGTCTCGGGGAGCTTCTCCAAACGGCGCGCATTCTCCACCATCCCCTGGATGGCCTGCAGACTTGCCTCCGAGAGGCCCGAGGAGCGCAGTGCGATCGCCCTCACCCCCGCGTCGCGCATGGCCGCGAGCAGGGCGAGCTGGCCGTCGATGTCGGCGGCGGAGGAACTCGTCGAAGAAGTAGCTGGGGCTCACCCCGAAGAAGCGCGCCAGCGCCTCGAGGTGGGCCTTGGTCGGGTTGGTGCGGAGCCCCTTGCGCAGCTGCCAGAGGTAGGTGGCGGACACCGTCGGTCCACCCTCGCGCTGCAGCGCGGTCGCCACCTCGGCGTTGCTGAGCGGTGGCCGCCCCGCGGGGTGGACGGTCTGGAATAGACGCTCGAGCTTCTCGGCGAGGCTCGGGCTGCCCTCGACCTTCATGGATCTCCCCTTGATACCCCCACGAGTCATAGCACAGGCTGCCGGATCCAGCTGAGTTGACGAGCCGATCTCGCCCCGAATCCCTACCGGCCAAGTCGAGATTAGCGAGTCACCGGCTACACTGGAGCCCATGTCCCAGACCTCCCGCGACCTCCTCGCCGCCGCCCGCCGCACCGTCCCCGAGCTCACCCCCCAGCAGGTGCGGGAGACACGGGATCGCGTCCTCATCGACGTCCGCGAGCAGGAGGAGTGGGACCAGGGGTACATCCCCGGCGCGATCCACCTCAGCAAGGGCTTCATCGAGATGCGGATCGAGGAGGCCGTGCCCGACCGGTCCACCCCGCTCACCCTCTACTGCGCGGCGGGGATCCGCTCCCTGCTCGCCGCCCAGATCCTCGGCGAGATGGGCTACCGGGACGTGGCGTCGATGGCCGGCGGCTTCGGCGCCTGGAAGCAGCTGGGCCACGAGTTCGTGATCCCCCGCGCGCTGAGCGCCGAGCAGAAGCTCCGCTACAGCCGCCACCTGCTCATGCCCGAGATCGGCGAGGAGGGCCAGGCCAAGCTCCTCGAGGCCCGGGTGCTGCTCATCGGCACCGGCGGCCTGGGCTCGCCCGCGGCGCTCTACCTGGCCGCCGCCGGGGTGGGCACCCTCGGTCTGGTCGACTTCGACACCGTCGACGTCAGCAACCTCCAGCGCCAGATCCTCCACACCCAGGACCGGATCGGGATGGCCAAGACGCAGTCCGCGAAGATCGCCCTCACCGCCCTCAACCCCGACGTCCGGGTGGTGGAGCACAACGAGGTGCTGAGCAGCGAGAGCGCACCGCGCCTCTTCCGCGACTACGACATCGTGGTCAACGGCTGTGACAACTTCCCGACCCGCTACCTCGCCAACGACGTCGCCATCTTCGAGCGCAAGCCCCTGGTCGACGGCGGCATCTTCCGCTTCGAGGGCCAGGTGTCGACCATCGTGCCCTTCAGCTCGCCCTGCTACCGCTGCCGCTATCCCTCTCCGCCGCCCCCGGAGGAGGCCCCCTCCTGCGCCGAGGCGGGGGTGCTCGGCGTGCTGCCCGGGATCGTCGGGGTGCTCCAGGCCACCGAGGTGGTCAAGCTGATCCTCGGGCTCGGGGAGCCGCTCACCGGCCGCCTGCTCCACATCGACGCCCTCGATATGCGCTTCCGCGAGTTCCGGGTGCCGCGTGACCCCGACTGCCCGGTGTGCGGCGAGAACCCGACCATCACCGAGCCGATCGACTACGAGG
Organism: uncultured Chloroflexia bacterium; assembly: GCA_963803165.1. Lineage (GTDB taxonomy): Bacteria > Chloroflexota > Dormibacteria > Aeolococcales > Aeolococcaceae > Changshengia. Next base: position 441,445 of record CAWDLK010000001.1, read on the forward strand.
GCTTCTGCGCGGTGCCGCTCACCCGGCCCGCCGCCGCGGCGCCGTCCCTGGCCGTGGCCGGCTGAGGTCCGACCGGTCGCGACCGGCGGGGCTCAGCCCAGCTCGTCGAGGAAGGTCCGGAGCCTCTCGGTGAAGGCGGGTGGGTCCTCGAGGTTGGTGAGGTGGCCGGCTCCGGGGAGCACGGCCAGCTCGCCGCGGGGGAGGGCGGCGGCCATCGCTCGCGCCTCGTCGATGCTGACGATCCCGTCCTGCTCGCCGTGGATCACCAGAGCGGGCACCGAGATCGAGGCGAGCAGTGCCGTGCTGTCGGGACGGGATGCCATGGCCGCCTGGCAGGCGGCGATGCCCGCCGGCCGGCAGCGGCGGATCCGTCCCACCACCGGGTCGGCGATGTGGGGCTCGTCGCGAGCCCGGGGGCTGAGCAGCCGCTTGACCATGGGGACGGCGGTCTCGGCCCCGTCGCGCAGCGCCAGCTCCGCCATCCGGCGCCGGTTGTCGGCCTGCTCCGGCGTGTCCGCGGAGGCTCGCGAGGAGGCCATGACCAGCCCCCGGACCCGCTCCGGCGCACGGCGGAGGAGCGCCAGCGCGGCGTACCCGCCCATCGACATCCCGATGGCCACCACCACCCCGACTCCCGCCCGGTCGAGGCCGCGGAGCACGGCCTCCACGTAGCCGTCCAGGGTCGCGAGGAGGGGCGCGGCCAGCTCCGGGGAGTCCCCGCAGCCCCACATCTCCGGGCGCAGGCAGCGGAAGTCACCGGAGAGAGCCGCCACCTGGTGGTCCCACTGCGACGCGTCGAGCGGGAAGGCGTGGAGGAGGAGGAGTGGCGGCCCGGCGCCGGTGTCATGGAGGGCGGGGTCGGGCAGCGGATCGGGCTGCCGCGGCGGCCCGGGCTCCGGGCGCGGGGACGAGGGACCGTCGCCCTCCCTCATCGGCTCAGGCGCTGTTGGAGACGGGTTGGAGCGGGAAGTCCGCGTCGAGGGTCGCCTCGTCGATGTGCGTCCGGGCGTGGCGCTCGACGTCCCGCAGCTTGAGGATCTCGGCCGGGGTGATCAGGGTGATGGCCACCCCGCTGCGCCCGGCCCTGCCGGTGCGGCCGACCCGGTGGAGGTAGTCGTCCGGCGTGCCCGGCACGTCGTAGTTGATGACGTGGCTGATGTCGTCGATGTCCAGCCCGCGCGCCGCCACGTTGGTCGCGATCAGGGAGCGCACGTGGGTGGCGACGAACCGCCGCATCGCATCGTCTCGCTCCTTCTGGGTCAGGTCGCCGTGGAGGACGCCGATGGTGTAGCCGCGCCGCTCGATCTGCACCTGGAGGAGGTCGGCGGTGCGCTTGGTCTCCACGAAGATGAGCGCCATGGTGACGTCGGGCTGGTCGAGGATGCGGCAGAGGGCGTCCACCTTGTCGGCCCAGCTGGTCCGCACGTAGAGCTGCCGGACCTCCCCGGGGATCTCGGGCCGGCTGCTCACCTCGACGGTGACCGGCTCGTGCATGTGGCGGGCGGCGATGCGGCGCACCCAGTCGGGCATGGTGGCGCTGAAGAGCAGGGTCTGGCGCTGCTTGGGACACTCGCGGAGGATCGCCTCGACATCGGGAGCGAAACCCATGTCCAGCATGCGGTCGGCCTCGTCGAGAACCGCGATCCGCACGCCGCCCAGGGAGAGCGAGCGTCGCTGCAGGTGATCCCGGAGCCGGCCCGGGGTCGCCACCACGATGTGCGGATGCCGGCGCAGCCCGTCCATCTGGCGGGCCATCGAGTCGCCCCCGTAGATCGCCAGCGAGCGCAGACGGCCGGCGGAGATCCGGGCGAGGTCGTCGTGGACCTGCACGGCGAGCTCGCGGGTGGGACAGAGCACCAGCGCCTGGAGCGTGTCGGAGCCCGGGTCGAGCCGTTCCACCATGGGGATCCCGAAAGCGGCGGTCTTGCCGCTCCCGGTGTGGGCCTGGCCGATGACGTCACTGCCGAGCAGGGCCGGCGGGATCGCGCCGGTCTGGATCGGGGTCGACTGCGTGAAGCCGAGCTCCGCCACCGTGCGCAGCATCGCCGGGCTCAGGCCGAGACTCTCGAAACTCTGGGGCGAGTAGAGCGCATCTCGGTCCTCTTCCGCTGCGACAGGAGTGGGTCGGGGTCTGAGGACCGGCGGTCGCCGCGACCGCATCGTACTGGAGGAACGCAAACTTGAGAGCAAGTCTACCCGAGCGACGCCCTTCCGCGACTCCTGCGGACAGGATCGGGACATTTCGATCGCGCCGCCGATCTCCCGCGAGGGTGTTCCAGCCCGCGCCCGGGCCGGGCCCGAGGTCCGTCCGGCCCCACCCCGAAGGGGCCGTGAGGCCGCTGCGACGACCGCGCCGTGCCCCGTACGATGACGGGGATGCCAGCCGTCCTGTGCACCCTGCCGCTTCCCGATCCCTTCGTGCAGCGGATCTCCCCGGTGGCATCGCTCCGGGTGCTCGGCCGGCTCCCTGAGCACTCGGAGCTCTGCGCCGCCCTCCGCGCCGAGCCCGTCGACGTCCTCTGTCCCCAGCTCGCCGACGTGGTCGACGGGGAGGTCCTCGACGCCGGCCTGCCCAGCCTGCGCGGCGTGTGCGTCTACGCGGTGGGGTACAACAACGTCGACGTCGCGGCGGCCACCGGGCGCGGCATCGCGGTCGGCCACACCCCGGGAGTGCTCACCGACGCCACCGCCGACCTCACCATGGCCCTGCTGCTGGCGGTCGCGCGCCGGCTGGTCGAGGGCGACGCCGCCCTGCGCGCGGGTGAGTTCCGGGGCTGGGAGCCCGGCTACATGCTGGGCCTGGAGCTGCGCGACGCCCTCCTCGGCATCGTCGGCTTCGGCCGGATCGGTCAGGCGGTCGCGCGACGGGCTCGCGGCTTCGGCATGCGCATCGCCGCCTGCGGCCACCGAGAGGTCCAGGTCCCCGAAGATCTGGCCGGATCTGTCCATATCTATGAGGAGCTGGATTCCATGCTGGCCGAGAGCGACGTGATCACCCTGCACACACCGCTGACCCCCCAGACCCGCCACCTCATCGACGCGACGGCGCTGCGGCGGATGAAGCCCTCGGCCATCCTCATCAACGCCGCCCGGGGCCCGGTGGTCGACGAGCGCGCCCTGGTCGAGGCCCTCCGCGAGGGCCGGATCGCGGGCTGCGGCCTGGACGTCTACGAGGACGAGCCCCGTCTGGCCCCGGGCCTGGCGGACTGCCGCAACGCCGTGCTGACGCCGCACCTGGGCAGCGCCACGGGGAGGACGCGCTCGGCGATGGCCGAGCTGACCGCCGCCAACGCGCTCGCCGTGCTGGCCGGTGACCTGCCCGTTCACTGCGTCAACCCCGAGGTGCGCCGGTGATCGGGCGCAGCGCGCCCCCGCCGCTCGCCCGGGCGACCCTGCCGGAGCGGGTCGAGATGGTCGTCCTCGACCTCGACGGCACCTGCCTCGACCTCCAGCAGCAGCTCCACCCGCGGATCGAGGCCGCCGTGCTCCAGGCGGGGGAGCGGGTGCCGGTGGTGATCGCCACCGGACGGATGTACCGCTCCGCTCTCCCCTGGGCGCGGCGGCTGGGGGTCCGGGCTCCCCTGATCTGCTACCAGGGCGCCCTGGTCCAGGCGATGCCCGATCCCGACCCCGGCGAGGGCCTCGCCTACGGCCGGCTGATCAGCGCCGAGGTGCTCGACCCCGACGTGGCCCGGCTCGCCATCGAGGTGGCCCGCGAGCACGGGTGGCACCGCCAGGCCTACGTGGACGACGTGCTCCTCTGCGAGGAGGACCGGGTGGAGGCCCGCCTCTACGCCCACGTCGGGGCGGTCGCCATCCAGTTCGTCGACGACCTGGCGGCCGCGGTCCAGGGCGGGACGGTCAAGGTCGTCTGCGTCAACCTCGACCCCGAGGAGGCGGCCCGCTGCCGGATGGCGATGACCGCCGCGCTGGGAGACCGGGCGCGGGTGACCCCGTCGCTCCCCCAGTTCCTCGAGGTGGCCAGCCCGCGGGCGGGCAAGGGGCCGGCGGTGGTGCGGGTCGCCGCCGCCCTCGGCGTCGAGCCGGCCCGGGTGGTCGCCGTCGGGGACGCCCCCAACGACGTCGACATGCTGGAGGCCGTGGGCTTCGGGGTGGCCGTGGAGGGCGCCCTCGAGGAGGTCCTGGGCGCCGCCGACGCCACCTGCCCTCCCCCGGATCGGGCCGGGGTGGCCGACCTCCTCGCCGCTCTCGGGCTGGCCGCGGCGTAGCCTGCGCAGGCCGGCGGCCTCAGGAGGCGGCTCTCCCGCCCGCCTCCGCGGTGACCCTCTCCCTCTCCGCCACCGGGGCTCACCCCTCGCTCCCTCCGGTTCACCGGGCACTCTTACGCTTAGAGCAAACTATTCGTCAAGGGCGTATCAGGCTCGGGCGCACGCCCGCCGCCACCCGGAAGGCGCCCCCACATCAGGATCCGCTTGAAGGCGTAGAGGTAGGGCCGGGCGTCGCCGAGGGCGCGGCGCAGCCGGCGCCCGTACTCCTCGACGAACGCCGAGTACTCCGGCGGCTCGAGGACGCGCGTGAAGCGGGTGAGGGAGGTCCCCTTCATCCACTCCACCACGTCCGCGGCCGAGGCGAGGCGATGTGCGTACACCTGGAGGCGCACGTGCTGGCGCTCGAATCCCAGCGCGTCGAGGAGCTCTGCGTACTCCTCGGGGCGGAGCACGTGGGCGGCGACGGGGTCGACCGGGGCCGCCGGCCCCAGCCGTTCCGCGGCCAGCTCGCGGAGCACGGCGTGCGAGCGGTGGTCGGCGTTGGCGGGGACCTGCACGGCGAGCTGACCGCCCTCGCCGAGAGCGGCCCGCCAGCGCTCCAGCACCACGGGGTGGTCGGGGACCCACTGCAGCGCCGCGTTGCTGAAGACGACGTCGAAGTCCGATCCGCTCCAGCCCCCGATGTCGCCACCGGCGAAGGTCACCGTCCCGCCCGCCCGCGCCGCGGCCCGCTCCAGCATCGACGGGGAGAGGTCGATGCCGAGGGTGCTCGCGGCCTCCAGATCCCGGTGCAGCGCCACGGTGAGGCGGCCGTCGCCGCAGCCCAGGTCCACCACCCGCGGCGACGCCACCGGCGCGAGCAGGGCGCGGAGGTCCCAGAAGGGCTGCTCCCGCTCGCCGGCGAAGCGGTTGTACTGCTCCGGATCCCAGGTCGAGGCGCCGCCGCTGCTCATCGGCAACCCAGCCTACCCGGCTCGCGCCGCCTCGCGCCGGAGGTGAGGTGCAGAGCCATACTCCGTTCCCGCGCATGCCGCTCCTCTTCTGCGACCTGGACAACACGCTCATCGACCGGGCGGCGGGGTACCGCGCCTGGGCCGAGCACTGGGTGGCCGCGCTCGGCGGCGGGCCGCCGGACGTGGAGTGGCTGGTTGAGATCGACCGCGACGGTTTCCGGGAGCGCGAGCCCCTCTTCGCGGAGGTCAGGGCCCGGTGGCGCCTCGACGCCCCGGTGGCGGAGCTGATCGAGCGCTACCGCCGCGAGTACCCCGCCTTCGTGCCGCCGATCGGCACGGGGGTAGCGGAGGGCCTGGCCGCGCTGCGCCGCCGCGGCTGGACGATCGCGGTCGTGACCAACGGTCCCCCCTCCCAGCGGGTCAAGCTGGAGCGGTCCGGGCTCCTCCCCCTGGTCGACGTCGTGGCCATCTCCGACGAGCTCGGCGTGAGCAAGCCGGACCGGCGCATCTTCGAGGCGGCCGCCCGGGAGGCCGGCTCCGGGGTCGGCGAGGCGTGGCTGGTGGGGGACAGCCCCGAGGCCGACATCGCCGCCGCGGTGGAGATGGGGATCCCGGGGATCTGGCTCCGCCGGGGCCGCTCCTGGACGGAGACACGGTGGCGGCCCCACGCCGTCGCGGAGAGCATCGAGGAGGCCCTCGGCCTGGTCTCCGGCTGAGCCCGCGGTGAGGCGCCGGCCGGCTCGGGGCGGCGCCGCCTGAGCCCGGCCCCCCCGGCGGGCCGCTCTCGGAGCGGCGGCCGCGCCCGGAGCCCTACCCGACGACCACCATCTCGGACTCCTCCTCCGCCCTCACCTCCAGGGAGGCCTCCGCAGCGCCCCGGTGGCTGCCCCGCAGCGGGATCTCGCGGAGCAGGAGGGTGGCGCCCAGCCCGAGCACGGCGCCCACCAGCGCCACCCAGAAGACCTCGCCGAGCGCGAAGGACATGGCGTCGTGGAGGGCGCTGACGATCTGGCCGAGGTAGGGCTGCACGGCCGCCCGCTCGGCGGCGGGCACGGTCTGGAGGATGGTCTGGCCGAGATTGCCGACCGAGGCGATGTTGTTCTCGGAGAAGGCGCCGCTGGCCGCGAAGTGGGAGGTGATCTGGCTGGGGAGGTGGGCGGCGGCGAGCTGCCGGGGCAGCTGCGTGGAGAGGCCCTGGGTGAAGACGGTGCCCGCCACCGCCAGGCCCACCACGCCGCCGACCTGGCGGAGGAAGGTGAGCGTGCTGGTCGCCGTGCCCAGCCGCTCGGGCGGCGCCGCGTTCTGGATGACCACCGTGAACACCGACATCGAAGGGCCGATGCCGAGCCCGGTGAGGGCCAGCCAAAGCCACAGCGTCGGGGTCGAGGTGGTCGGGCTCAGATGGGTCAGCAGGAAGCTGCCCACCACGAGGATGGTGAGCCCGGTGAGGAGCAGGGTCTTGTAGCGCCCGGTGCGGGTGAGGAAGATCCCGGCGCCGACGCTGGTGCTGATCAGGCCGACGAGGAGCGGCCACATCGAGTAGCCGGAGGCGGTCGCGCTCACCCCCTGCACCACCTGGAAGTAGAGGGGGATGAAGATCACCGCCGCGAACATGCTGGAGGCGACCATGAAGGTGGCGATGTTGGTGGCGGCGAGCGTCCGGGTCGAGAAGAGGTCGAGGGGGATGATGGGGTGCTGCGCTCGCGCCTCGTTGACGATGAACAGGGCCATCAGCAGGAGACCGGCCACGATCAGCCCGCCCACCCGCCAGTCGGTCCAGGCGTAGAGGTTGCCGTTGCCTCCGGTGATCCCCTTGAAGGTCAGCCCGATGAGGATGGGGATCACCCCGACCGTGAAGATCGCGATGCCCGAGTAGTCGAGGTCGCGGAGCCGGGCGGCGGTGCTCTTGAGGTTGGGCAGGCGGGTGGTGATGGCGTAGAGGGCGGCGATCCCCACCGGGACGTTGACGTAGAAGATCCAGTGCCAGCTGATGTCGTCGGTGATGATCCCGCCGAGGAACGGCCCCACGATGAAGCTGATCCCGAACACGGCGCCGAACAGCCCCTGGTAGCGGCCCCGCTCGCGAGGGGTGAAGAGGTCGCCCACCACCGCCAGCGAGATGGGGAAGAGGGCGCCGGCGCCCAGCCCCTGCACGGCCCGGAAGGCGATCAGCTCGCCCATGCTCTGGGAGAGCCCGGAGAGCGCGGAGCCGGCGAGGAAGATGAGGATGCCGACGATCAGCATCCGCTGCCGTCCGAAGACGTCGCCGAGCTTGCCGTAGATCGGCACGGTGATGGTGCTGGTCAGCAGGTACGCGGTCACCACCCACGTGTACAGATCGCTGCCCTTGAGATCGCTCACGATGCGGGGCAGCGCCACCCCCACGATGGTCTGGTCCAGGGCGCTCAGGAAGAGGCCGAGGAGGACGGCCACCATGACGATCAGCTTCTCCCGGGTGGGCAGGTCGAGGGTGGCGTGCTCGGTCCTGGCGGGGAGTGCGGCGCGGACGCGCTCGGACACCGTGAATCTCCTGGGTGTGGGCTCCGTCCTCTAGTTTGCTACGTGAGGGCCGGAGCACGGCCGCGGCGCCGCCGGGCCCGGGTGCGTCAGCCGCCCCGCCGGGTAGACTTGCGCCGATGAGGTCGCCCACCGCAAAGGCGCCACGGGGCGGCGAGGCGGCGGCCCGGATCACCCTCCACGCCGCCGGCCTCCGTGCCACCCCGCAGCGGCTCGCCGTCCTCGCCGTCGCCGCCCGGGCGGGGGGAGCCCACCTGAGCGCCGAGGACGTCTGGCGGCGGCTCCGGCAGGGCGGCGGGGAGATGGATCGCTCCACCGTCTATCGCGTCCTCGCCGACCTCACCGAGGCGGGCCTCCTCGAGCAGGTGCGGCTCGGCGACGACATCGCCCGCTTCGAGATCCAGGACGTGGCTCACCACCACGCCGTGTGCACGCTCTGCGGGGCCACCGAGGACGTGAGCGTCGAGGCGGTCCACGCTCTCGCCTCCCGCCTGCGCCGGGACACCGGGTTCGCGCTCGGCCATCATCCCCTCCTCCTCCCCGGCCTCTGCGCCCGCTGCGCCGCCCCCCGGGACTGACCACCCGCCGGCTCCGGGGCGCTAGCCTCCCCCGGCGCCGATCCGGTCGGGCGATGGCTCGGTCATCGCCTCCGGGTCGAGCAGCACGTCCAGCTCGCCGTCGCTGAGCTCCGTCTCCTCCCGGGCCACCTCGCGCACCGTCCGCCCGCTGGCGAACGCCTCCTTGGCGATGTGTGCGGCACGGTCGTAGCCGATCCGGGGGGCGAGCCCGGTGCAGGTCATCAGTCCCAGCTCCACGAGGCGCGGCCCGTTGGCGGTGGCGGTGATCCCGTCGACGGCTCGGGTCGCGAAGTTGACGGTCGCGCTGGCGAGGATGCCGATCGACTCGAGGAGGGCGTGAGCGGCCACCGGCATCATCACGTTGAGCTCGAGGATGGAGCCCGCCGCTCCCGCGAAGGCGACGGTGGCGTCGTTGCCCACCACCCGGGCGGCCACCATCGTGAGCGACTCGGCGATCACCGGGTTCACCTTGCCGGGCATGATCGACGAGCCCGGCTGCACCTCGGGGAGGGCGATCTCGGCGATCCCGGCTCGCGGGCCGCAGGCGAGCAGGCGGATGTCGGCTGCGATCGCGTGGAGCGCGACGGCGGTCCCGCGCAGGGCGCCGTGGGCCGCGACCACCGCGTCGAGGCTCCCCTGCGCCTGGAAGTGGTTGTCGGTCTCGTGGAGGGGAAGTCCGAGGTCGGCGGCGAGACCCTCGATCACCCGGCCGGCGAACGCCGGGTGGGAGTTGACCCCGGTGCCGACGGCGGTGCCGCCGAGGGCCAGCTCGCAGAGCTCGTCGAGGGCCTGGGCGGAGCGGCGCCGGGCGCGCTCGACCTGCCCGGCCCACCCCAGGAACTCCTGACCGAGCCGGATCGGGGTGGCGTCCTGGAGGTGGGTGCGGCCGGTCTTGACGACCGGCCAGAGCTCCTCGCTCCTCGCCCGCAGCGAGGCCTCCAGGGTGGCGAGCGCGGGGAGGAGATCGCGGGAGAGCATCACCGCGGCGGCCACGTGGATGGCGGTCGGGATCACGTCGTTGGACGACTGGCAGAGGTTGACGTGGTCGTTGGGGTGGACCGGGCGGCGCGACCCGAGGGTGCCGCCGAGCAGCTCGATCGCGCGGTTGCCGATCACCTCGTTGGCGTTCATGTTGGTCGAGGTGCCGCTGCCGGTCTGGAAGACGTCGACCACGAACTGGTCGTCGAACCTGCCCTCCGCCACCTCCTGGGCCGCCGTCGCGATCGCGCCGGCCAGGCGTGCGTCGAGCAGGCCCAGGTCGGCGTTGACCACGGCCGCCCGGGCCTTGATCAGGCCGAGCGCGCGGATGAAGTCGCGGGGGAGCCGCAGCGGGCTGATCGGGAAGTTGAGCCGCGCTCGCATGGTGCTGGCGCCGTAGTAGGCACCGGCGGGAACATCCATCTCGCCCATCGAGTCGCGTTCCGTGCGGGAGGAGGGGGGAGCGTGCTCCGTCATCAGCGTCTCTCCCCCTTGGGAACCACCATCTCGAACTCCGCCCCCCTGCCCGGCTCGGATCGTGCCGTCACGCTCCCTCCGTGGCGCTCGCAGACGGTCCTGACGATGTAGAGGCCGAGCCCGCTGCCGGGGACCTTGCGGTGACGCTCCGCCGCCGAGCGGTAGTACTTGTCGAAGAGCTTCTCCGCGTCCTCCGGAGCGAATCCCGGACCCTGGTCGCCGACGGTGACGTGCACCTGCCCGTCCTGCTCCCAGCCCTTGACGGTGATGGTGGACCCGTTGGGCGAGTGCTTCACGGCGTTGCCCAGGATGTTGGTCAGGGCCAGGGTCAGCCGGCGACGATCGCCGCGAAAGGTCACGTCACCCGCGGCCTCCTGCACCAGCGCGCAATCGCGCAGCTTGGCCTCCATCGCCACCGCCTCGACGCCGCCGCTGATCAGATCGGCCAACCCGATCGGCTCCATGGTCAGCCTGTCCTCGGGGTCCTCCAGGCGAGAGAGCTCGGCGAGCGCGTTGACCATCCGCACCATCATCTCGGTGCTGGCCGTGATCCCGTCGATGGCGACGGTCGCCGAGTCCGGCATCTGGCCGAGCATGCCGGTGGAGAGCAGCTGCCCGTAGCTGTTGAGGATGGTGAGCGGTCGGCGCAGCTCGTGCATGGTGATCGAGAGGGAGGTTCCGCGTGCGCTGTTGGCCGTGGTCATGGTGGCGATCTGCTGTGCCAGCCGGCGGGTCACGGTGACGCTGAGGCGGGTGGCGATGGCGGTCAGGTCCTCGGCCGCGTCGAGGGCGAGGGAGAGCTGCGAAGCCGTGTCGAGCCCGGCTTCGACGGCGGCCTTGGCCGTCGCGGGCCGGAGGGCGGCGAGGTGGAGCAGCGCCTTCTCCAAGTGCTGGTCGAGATCCTGCACCCTTTCGAAATCGACCTCGGAGAAGGCCATCAGCGGGCCGAGGTCGTCCGCGGAGAGAGCCACCAGGGCGGCGCTCAGGAATTGGCGCGGCCCGCGAGCGGCCCCGGTCGTGCGTTGCTCGGGCGCGGTGCCCTGGAGCTGAGCCCATATCTCGGCGACACGCTCGGAGTGGGCGGCGAGAAAGTCGGCGAGCTGCCCGGTCATGCCCCGCCGAGTGTACACGCGTCCGGCGCGAACGGCTCCGATGGTCAGGATGAGAGGCTTTGCACGAGCTGCGCGGGCTCTCGCAGGAATGCCGCGAAGCGGTCCGGGGGGAGCGGTGCGCTGACCAGGTACCCCTGCACGAGGTCGCAGCCGTTGCGCCGCAGGAACGCCATCTGCTCGGCGGTCTCGACGCCCTCGGCGGTGACCGCGAGACCGAGCTGGTGGGCGAGCGCGATCATCCCCGCCACCAGTGGCACGTCATCCTGCGCGCCGGTGATGTCGCGAACGAAGGAGCGATCGATCTTGAGCCGGTCGACGGGGAAGGTGGCCAGCTTGCTGAGGCTGGAGTACCCGGTGCCGAAGTCGTCGATGGCGACGGAGATGCCCGCGGCGCGCAGGCGGCGGAGCTCGTTGAGCGCCTCCGCCGGCTGAGCCACCGCGGAGCTCTCGGTGATCTCGACCTCCAGGCAGGCGTGGGGAAGACCGCTCTCGAGCAGCGCTGCCGAGACGCAGTCGATCAGGTCGCCCCGACCCAGGTCGCGTCCCGAGACGTTGACGGCGAGGAGGAGGTTGGCCAGTCCCGCCGCGCGCCACTCGGCGATCTGAGCGCAGGCGTGGTCCAGCACCCACGTATCGATGGCGCCGATCAAGCCGATCTCCTCGGCGAGGGGGATGAACGCGTCCGGCGGCACCAGCCGCCGCCTCGGGCGCTGCCACCGGACCAGGGCCTCGCAGCCGACCACGGCGCCGCTCTGCACCGAGACCACCGGCTGGTAGTGGACGCGCAGCTCTCCGCGATCGATGGCCTGGCGCAGGTCCTGCTCCAGGCGGAGGCGCTCCTCCGCCAGCACGTGCATCACGGGAGCGAAGGCCTCCACCCGGCCGGTGCCGCCGGCCTCGGCGGCATGGAGGGCGAGCTCCGCGTCGCGGAGGACGTCGTCCGGTGCCGCGTCCGCCCGCGTCGCCGTCGCCGTCCCGATGCTCAGGCTGGTCACCAGGCTCCTCCCGGCGAAGGCGAGGGGAGATCGGAAGGCGTCGCCCAAACGCTCGGCCACCAGCAGGGCTCCGCCGGCGCCGTCGACCTCCTCGAGGAGGACGGCGAACTCGTCGCCACCCAGCCGGCCCACGGTGTCGCCCGGCCCGAGCACGCTCTGGATCAGGGTCGCCGCAGCCTGGAGCAGGGAGTCGCCGGCGGCGTGGCCGAGGCTGTCGTGGACGCTCTTGAAGTGGTCGATCCTCAGGACGAGGACCGCGACGCCGGTGCGGTGGCGGCGCATCCGGGACACCGCGTGGGCGATCCGCTCGGTGAGCAGGGCGCGGTTGGCCCCGCCGGTCAGAGGGTCGCGGAAGGCGCCCTCGCGGAGCTGATCCTCCAGCCGGTTGCGCTCAGTCACGTCGTTGACGATCGAGAGCACGGCGGGGCGGCCGTCGAACTCCTGCCCCACCGCCGTCACCTCGACGTCGATCTGCCGTCCGTCGCGCAGGCGGTGGCGGGCGGTGTACGTGGCCCGGCCGGCGCGAGCCCCGTGGATGTCGATGGGAAGATGGGCGCCGTCCTGGCGGAGGGCGGTGATGGAGAGGGCCGCGAACTCCTCCGCGCTGTACCCGTACCGGGCCACGGCGGCATGGTTGACGGCGAGGAAGCGCTGCGTCTGAGCGTCGAGCACCCACATCGGCAGGGGGCTCTCGAGGAAGATGCGGCGGTATCTCGCCTCGCTGGCGGCCAGCGCGCTCTCCCGCTCCGTGGCGAGCCGGCGCAGCTCCGCGATCACCCGGGCGGCGACCGCCACGGCGGTGACCTGGTCGGCGACGAGCTGGAGGGCCTCCACCTGGTCGCCGTCGAAGGCGCGGGGGCGGCGGGACATCGCGGTCATCGCTCCCAGCTCGGCGCCGAGGTGGCGCAGGGGGATGGTGACGAGGGACCGGGCCGCGACACGGCGGCAGGCCTCGCCGTCGACGCGGGGGTCGGTCTCGGTGTCGGCGCAGATCTCGGGCGTGCCCCCCAGGGCGATCCGCCAGAGCTCGCCGGCGACGGCGGCGGGATGCCGTGAGCGTCGCACGCTCAGCGCTCCCACGTGTCCCCACTGCAGCGCGCCGTCTCCGTCGATGATCTCGACCAGGGCCTGGTCGGCAGCGCAGAGGGTGTGCATCCTCTCGGCGGCGCGCAGGGCGACGGCCTCGAGGCTCGCCGCGGGGTCGAGATCCTCGGACGGTGACCGGGAGGGGCGGCGCTCCCGGCGGGCCGCTCGCGTCTCTCCCGATCGCCTCAGGACCTCCGACCCGCCTTCCGGGAACTGGAGCGGGGCGCTCGTTGCCATCTGTTAGCTGAGGCTAAGTCGTGACCCGCTCCGGGCGTCGTATGAGCGGTGACGGAGCTGTCGCAGTGCCTCTCCGCGCCCGTGACGGCCGGGGCTCCCGGCCGGGGCTCAGATCCTCCCGACCGGGCCGGGGACGGGCGCACCCGCGGGCGGGGGCGGCGCCGTCACTCCCGGGCCGGCTCGTAGAAGACCATCTGGTTGGCCTGGAAGTGGAGGTCGATCTTGGTGGTGGGCCCGTTGCGGTTCTTCTCCACCAGCAGCTCGGTGACCGAGCGATCGACATCCTCCTTGTGCATCCCGGGGCGGTAGAGGAAGAGCACCACGTCCGCGTCTTGCTCGATACTGTTATGGACAATGATGTCCGATACTATGAAATTATGAAGATCGGCCACGGTGATGTCAAACACCTCCTCACTCCCCTCGGGAGTGATCGCCGAGACTGCGTCCCAGAATACGTCGCTCTCCGACAGACGCAGGAGCTCCCCGCTCCTCACCGCAACGGCCACCTTCTGAGCCTGCTCTCGGCTCAGGCCGTGCGCGAAGAAGCTCTGCTCCCGGTACCGCGTCCCGAGTGCGGCCTGAACGTCGAGGTGCCTGAGCGCGAAATGCCTCATCGCGGGCTCGACCAGGGGCTGCCACACACAGCTTGGGATGGTGTCGCGAAACGCATTGCGCCTGGCGGCGGAGATTGCGTCGATAGCGCGGGCGAGATGGTCCTCGGATCCGGGCCGCAGAGCGCCGATCAGGGCGGCGAAGCGGATGAGGTCGTCGCCGACCGAGAGGATGACGTGGAATTGATCTCGGCCTCCCAGTGTCTGCGGCACTCGACGGAGATGGGCGGTGATTCCCAACTGAAGCAGCAGCGTGTGCACGCCGTGGGCGAGCAGCGGGCTGCTGGTCGCGTAGTACAGCGTGGGGGCATGACTCACGACCTCGGACATGTGGATGCAGCCGTCCGTCGCCCAGAGGTGGCGCAGGAAGACCCCGATGCCGCTCATGGTCTGGCCGAAGACCGCGTCCGGAACCCGTCTCTCGTAGGAGCGCAGGCCAAAGACGCCGAGCTCGTCGAGCCAGGCGGCGACCGGGTTGCGCCGGCCGTGGGTCAGGGGTTCCGCCGAGGGGAGGTACACCTGATACCAGCTCCGCTCGGGACTGATCCGCGGCGTCACCGCGGATCCGAAGACCCGGGTGGCGAGCCCGGCCACCAGCTCCGCCAGCTCGCGGTCCTTGGTCGTGTACTGGATGGCGTGGCGGGGGAGAGTGCAGCCGTCTCCGATCAGGTGACCGAGGAGGGCGAGCTCGTCGTCGGTCATGGTGGCGCGTTCCCCGCTCGGCAGCCATCGTGGCGTCGCCAGACGGATCCCCGGGGTCAGCTCGTCGAGCCTTCGCCACCCCTCCGCGGTGAGAAATCGGTGGTTGGCCGAGGCCCTGATGGTGCGCCCCGATCGCAGGGTGAGCCGGAAGACCGGCTTGACCCCGGAGTGGAACGCCCGCAGCGCCCGCCGCCGCTCCATCTGCCACGTCTCGGGGTTGAGCGCCAGCACCTCGAAATCGCGCCGGCCCGCCAGGTCCCGGATCGGTACCGGGCGGCTCTGATCGGGCAGCCACACCAGGCTCTCCCCGGTGAGGCAACCCGAGTCACGAAGGTCGCTCAGCTGAGGCTTGCGATTCTCGCGCCGCTCGGACTCGCGGGAGAGCTGGGAGAGGGCGAGGACCGGGATGGAGAGCTCCTTGGCGATGGTCTTGAGACCGCTGGAGATCTCCGACACCTCCTGGACCCGCGAGTCCTGCCGGCCCCCGCGCATGAGCTGGAGGTAGTCGACGACCACCAGGTCGACCGACTGCTGGGCCTTCATCCGGCGTGCCCGGGCGCGCAGCTCGCTGATGGGGAGCGCCGGCGTGTCGTCGATCCAGATGTTGGCCTGGGAGAGCCGGTCCATCGCACCGGCGATGCGCTCGAAGGCGTGCGCGTCGGCCTGGCCGGTGCTGATCAGGTAGGCGTCCACCTTGGCCTCGCTGCAGATCAGCCGCTGCACCAGCGCCTGCTTGCTCATCTCCAGGGAGAAGATGACCACGCGCCGATTGGCGAGCACCGCCGCGTTGCGGGCGATGTTGAGGGCAAAGGAGGTCTTCCCCACCGCCGGCCTGGCCGCCAGCACGATCAGCTCGCCGGGCTGGAGACCCTGCGTCACCGCGTCCAGCCGGCTGTAGTTGGTGGGCACGCCGTGGACGATCTGGCGGCTCTGCGCGCGACGCTCCATCAGCTCCCAGGTCTCGGTGAGCATCTGGGCGATGTGGCTGATCTCCAGGCTGCGCCGCGAGTCGGCGATGGAGAAGATCCGCCTCTCGGCGGTGTCGAGGATGTCCTCGGTGCGCTGCCCGGCGTCGAAGCCGAGCTGGGCCATCTCGCCGGCGGCGGCGATGAGGCGGCGGCGCAGGGAGTGGTCGACCACGATCTGGGCGTAGTGACGCACCGACGCGGCGGTGGGCATCTTCTGGCTCAGCTCGGCCAGGTACTCGATGCCACCGCTGCGCGAGAGGGTCTCGTCACGCTCCAGCTGCACCTTGAGGGTGAGGACGTCGACCGGCTCGCCGCGGTCGGAGAGGGCCAGCGCGGCCCGGAAGACCTGGCCGTTGCGCTCGGCGTAGAAGTCGGCGGGATCGAGGATGTCCCGCACCTTGAGGATGGCTTCACCGTCGATCAGCAGGCAGCCGAGGACCGCCTGCTCCGCATCGAGGTCATGGGGCAGGACGCGCCCCGACGTCCCAGCCGGCCCCCTGCTCGCCGACCCCCGCAACTCCTGCGGAGGCGTGCTCACTTGGCCGCGACGACGACCCGGAGCGTCTCGGTGACCTCGGGGTGGAGCTCGATCTCGACCTCGTGGGGGCCGAGCGACTTGATGGGCGGCTCCACCGCGATCTTCCGCTTGTCGATCTCGAGGCCGGCCTCGCGCTTGAGCTGCTGGGCGATGTCGGCGTTGGTCACCGAGCCGAACAGCCGGCCCGCCTCGCCGGTCTTGGCGTAGATGGTGACGGTCAGCTTGCGCAGGCGAGCGCTGACCTCACGGGCGTCCCGGAGGGCCTTCTCGGCGCGGCGGCGGGAGGCCTCCTCGCGCTCCCGGAGCTGCTCGACCATCCGGTCGTCGGCTGCCACGGCCAGGCGGTGGGGGAGCAGGTGGTTGCGCGCGTAGCCGGGAGCAACCTCCTTGACCTCGCCGGCCCGGGCCGTCCCGGGCACCTCCTTGAGGAACAGGACCTTCATGCGACCGCACCCCTCCGCACACGCGCCACCCCGGCGCCTTCCAACTCGATCCCGGTACCCGGGCCATCGGCCCAGCTCACCTCGGCGTCCCGCTCCAGGCGGGGGCGGAGCCGGCGCCAGATGAAGAGCGCCACCCGCTCGCCCGCCCGGACGTCGTCGTCGAACCTGCTGCGGTGCTCGGCGATGAGGCGCTCCTGCTCGGCGACCACCTCGGCGGGGCAGAGGGCGATGAAGACGCGGAGCGCCAGCATGCTGACGGCCAGCGCGTCCAGCTCGCCGACCAGCGGGATCAGCTCCGGCAGGTCGATGACCGGGTTGATCGCGAGGCCCACGGCCGCGAGCACACCGGCCTTGGGGCCGATGGGCACGCGCGGGTCACGAACCAGGCAGTACGCGAGCCGGAGCTGCCGGGGGAGGTCGAGGAAGAGGTTCTTGAGCCAGCGCAGCCTGTCGAACATGGGGGACCGATTCTACGCGCCGCCCGGCTCCGAGCCGGAGAGGGCCCGGCGGGGGATGATTGCAGCCCCATGGAGGTGGAGATCCGGCGCGCCACACCCGCCGACGGGCAGGACTTCGTCGAGGTCCTGTCGGCTGCCTTCGGGCACCGCCCGTCCGCCGACCACGCCGCCGAGGACGTCGCGGACGTGGCCGGGATCCGCGGCTGGATGGCGCTGGCGGAGGGCCGGCCGGTCGGCGTCGGCGGGCTCATCGACGTCCGGCTCACCCTGCCGGGGGGCAGCCGACTTCCCCTCGCCGGCGTCACCGAGGTCGGGGTCCTCCCCACCCATCGCCGCCGCGGGGTCCTCCGGCGCCTGATGGCCGCGCTCCTCGACGACGCGCGCGAACGGGGTGAGCCCGCCGCCGGCCTGATGGCCAGCGAGGCGCCGATCTACGGCCGCTTCGGTTTCGGGGCGGCGGATCGGGTCGCCCTGGTCGAGGTCGACACCACCCGCGCCTCCCTGCGGCCTCCCCTCCCCGACGCGGGCCGGGTGGAGCTCACCGACCTGGCGGGCGCCCGGGCGGAGCTTCCCGGCCTGCATGAGCGGGTCTGTGTCGTGCGCAACGGGATGGTCAGCCTGCCCGCGTTCCGGCATCGCCGTCACCACCGCGACGCCGAGCGCGAGGTCGGCGGGTTCGGGGCGGAGCGCTTCGCCCTCCACCGCGACGCGGCAGGCGTGGTGGACGGCCTGCTCGGATACCGCACGAGGACGGACTGGCAGTCCTCCCCGCCGCAGGGGGAGCTGCGCGTCGAGGAGCTCTGGTCCACGACGGAGGAGGGCGAGACCTCGCTCTGGCGTCTCTGCCTCGAGCACGACCTGATGACCCGCGTGGCCGCGCGCTGGCGGCCCGCGGACGAGGCCCTGCCAGGGATGCTGTCCGACCCCCGCGCCTGGGTCCAGACCCTGAGCGATGGGCTCTGGCTGCGCCCCCTCGATCCGGCCGCGCTGCTCTCCACCCGCCGCTACGGTCGCGAGGACGGCCTGGTGCTCGAGATCCACGAGCCCGAGGGCCTGGCGCCGCGCCGCTTCCGTCTCGAGGGCGGCCTCGACGGTGCCACCTGCGTGGCGACCACGGCCTCGCCCGACCTCCGTCTCGGCGTCGCCGCCCTCGGCTCCGTCTGCCTGGGCGACGCCGCGCTGGAGGGACTCCAGCGCGCCGGCCAGGTGGAGGAGGTCACCGGCGGCGCCGTCACCCGGGCGACGGCGATGTTCCGCTGGTCGCCGCTGCCCTGGTCGGGCGACTTCTTCTGAGGGTCCGCGCCGCTCACTCGCCCCGGAGCAGCTGGGCGTGACCCTCCAGCCACAGCCGGGCCGCGTCGGGGTCGTCGGCGGGGATCTCGTCGTCGAGGACCGCGTCGAGCAGCGCCCTCTGGACCCTGCCCACCCATGGCCCCGGCCCGCGCGCGGCCAGGGTCATCAGCGCGTGACCGTCGAGCGGGGGCTTGAGCCGGGACACCTGGCCGTCCGCGTCGAGGTGGGCGGCCCGCCGCTCCAGCTCGTCGATGGCGTCGGTGTCCGGGTAGGCGGACGCCCGGGTGTCGGCGCGCGCCAGGGCGAGCATCCGCGGGCGCAGCTCCCCCAGGGTGCGGATGAAGCGCCGCACCGCGCCGTCCCCCACCTCCTCCGGCCGGTACTGGATCGGCCACATGTGATGGAGGACCAGAGCGCTCACCTGCTCGATCTCGTCGTTGCTGAAGCGCAGCCGTCCCATCACCGCCGCGGCGATCTCGGCTCCCGCGCGCGGATGCCCGTGGAAGGTGTGGCGGCCGTCGGGGGCGATCGCGTGGGTGCGCGGCTTGCCGGCGTCGTGGAAGAGGCAGCCGAGGCGGGTGACCAGGTCGTGAGGGGCGAGCTCCACGGCGCGCAGGCTGTGCTCCCAGACGTCGTACGTGTGCCAGCCCCCCTGCTCGACCCCGACCATCGGCAGCAGCTCGGGCACCGCAACCTCGACGAGCCCGGCGCTCCGCAGCAGCTCCATCCCCTCGCGCGGGTGGGCGGCCACCAGCAGCCGGCTGAGCTCGTCGCGGACCCGCTCGGCGGAGAGGATGGCCGCGCGGTGGGCCATGGCGCGCATCGCCTCCTCGAGCCCGTCGGCGAGACGGAAGCCGAGCTGGGCGACGAACCGGGCCGCGCGGAACATCCGCAGCGGGTCCTCGGAGAAGGTGTCGGCGGGATCCAGGGGGGTGCGCAGGATGCCGCTGCGGAGGTCGTCGAGACCCCGCCCGGTGAGGTCGAGCACCCGTCCGTCGGCGGTCTCGGCGAGCGCGTTGACGGTGAAGTCACGCCGGGCGATGTCGTCCTCCAGGCTCCCCGGACGGACCTCCGGCTTGCGCGACTCGGGGTCGTATCGCTCGGACCGGGCCTGCACGACCTCGACCACGAACTCGCCGCCGCGGATCTGCGCGGTGGCGAAGCGCTCGAAGACGGCCGGCCGCGGCCAGCCGAGCTGCGCCGCCACCCTCTCCAGCAGGGCCACGCCGTCGGCGCCGACGACCACCACGTCGATGTCCTTCCCCTCCCGCCCGAGCAGCCGGTCGCGGACGAAGCCGCCCACCAGGAAGGCCTCGATCCCCAGCTCGCCGGCGGAGAGCCGGATCACCTCCAGCAGGCGGGTGAGGTCGAGATGCGGGGTCACCGCGCGCGTCCGGACCGGCATCAGGCTGGAGTGTAGAGGCGCCGGCGACCGCCGGCCGGGAGCGGCCGCGCCCACCCGGCGGGCCGGGTGCTACAGGGACCGGCCGAGGAAGGCGGCGAGGCGGTCGATGGCCCGGGCGTTCTCCGCTGCCGGTCGCTCCGCCCCGAATCCCCCGCTGTCGCGGGGAACGCCGGCCAGCGAGACGCGCACCGAGGCCAGCGTCTGCTCGGCGACGGCCTCGGGGAAGGCGGTGACCTGGCCGGTCGCGCGGGCGAGGTCCCAGCCGTGGACGAGCATCTCCGTGGTCCTCATCTGGATGAGCGCGTCGCCGCTCCGCTCGCCCGCGGGCGTCAGGTACGTCCCGTCCGGGAAGTCGGGGTGCAGGAAGGCATCGCGCAGCCGGCGCCCGGACTCCCGGAAGGCCTCGACGGGATCCTCGTCCGGGCCGGGGGCGACCCTGGCCCGCAGCTGCCGCAGCCCCTGCATCCCCTCCGGCCGCTCCCCGCCGGCGAGGAGCGTGAACATCCGGTTGCCGGCGGTGAGGTGGTCGACCAGCTGGCGCACGTTCCACTCCGCGCAGGGGGTGGCGTCACCCCACTGGTCGGGCCGGACCCCCTCCACCAGGTGCGTGCAGGCGTCGAGGACGCGGTCGAAGTCGGCGAGGGCGATGGCGGTGGCGGGCACGTGACCCATCGTACGAGCGTGGCTGCCGGTCAGGCGCCGAGGGCGGCGGTCATCGCCCCCGGCTCGTGCTCGCGGTGCCGGCGCAGCATCGCGGCTCCGATCAGCCCGGCCGCGGCGGTGCAGACCGCCGCCGCCAGGAAGATGGTGCGCAGCTCGTCGAGCAGCGCCTGCTGGGCCAGGGTGTTGTAGGCGGCACAGCTCAGCGGGTGAGCGGGGCAGAGGCTCGCCGGCGAGGGGATGGTGGCCGCCTCCTGGTAGTAGCGGTGCAGCCCGATCGCCGTGAGCAGGGAGATGCCGGCCAGCATCCCGATCATGCGGGCCACCACCACCAAGGCCGCGGCCAGCCCGTGACGGGCCGCCGCCACGGCGCCGAGGATGGCGGCGTTGATCGGGGCGATGGCCAGTCCGAAGCCCAGCCCGCAGCCCGCCAGGACCACGTCGCTCAGCCGGAGCCCGGGACCCAGGGCGCTGGCGGTCCAGCTGCCCATGAGGGCGAAGGCCGTGGTGGTGACCGCCATCCCCAGCAGGGTGGTCAGCCGGTAGCCGAGGCGCTCGCAGAGGAAGCCGCCGAGAACGGCTCCGACCGGCACCGCCGCCAGCAGGCGGACCAGCACGAGCGCCGCGCCGAGCTGCGAGCCGTCGGCGGTGGCCCGGGCGAAGATCGGGATGTCGATCAGCGCCGCCATCAGGGCGGCGCCGATCCCCAGGTTCGCCAGCAGGGCGCCGGCCGCGGCCGGGTCGCGCAGATCCCCGAACGGCACGAGCGGGTTCGCGGTGCGGGATTCGCGAAGGGCGAGCAGGGCGGCGAGCACCAGGGCGGCGGGGAGCAGGACCACGGCGGCCGGTGCCACCAGGGCGCGGCTGGGGTCGGCGGCCGCGAAGCTGACGATGACGAAGGCGAGGATCAGCGCGAGCAGGGCTCCGCCGGGGCCGTCGACGCTCCTCCACACGTCGGCGAGCTTCCTGAGGCGGAGCACGCGGGGCGATTCGGCGGTCCCCGCCAGGCCCCGGGCGACGCAGAGCAGGCCGGCGAGCAGCGCCACCAGGGCGAGCGGCGTCGTCCACCCCCACCCCCCGACCAGTGGAGCCCAGAGGACACCCCAGGTCGGGTCACCGGCGAGCGGGCCGGGGGCGGCCACGGCCAGCCCCGCCGCCGCCATGGCGGCGGCGAGCAGCAGCCCGCCGGGGACGTCCCACCTCCGCTGCCGAGCGCCGGCCCGTGGCTCCGGGCCCGGCCTCCCACCCCGGCCGGCGAACGCCGTGGAGGGTCGGGGGCGGGAGAGCACGAAGCCGGCCCCGAGCACCGCCGCGAGCGGGAGGTTGAGCCAGAAGATCAGCCGCCAGGTCGAGAAGGTGAGGATGGCGGCGCCGTAGAGAGGGCCGAGCACCGAGCCCAGCTCCTGGACCCCGCCGACCACCCCGAGGGGCAGGCCGCGCCGACCGGCCGGCCAGAGGTCCGCGACGATGGCGAGGGTCACCGGGACCAGCCCGCCGCCACCCGCGCCCTGCAGCGCCCGCCCCACCACGGCGCCGGTGAGGTCCTGCGCGGAGGAGGTGACCAGGGACCCGAAGGCGAAGGTGAGGAGGCAGCCGACGAAGACCGGCCCCCGGCCGAGGATGTCGGAGAGCCGGCCCAGCAGCGGCAGCAGGGCGACATAGCCGAGCAGGAAGCCGCTGATGATGGGGGTGGCCGCCTCCAGGTGGTCGAGGGTCAGCCCGATGTCGGCCATGATCGCGGGGAGCGCCAGCACCACCACGTAGGTGTCGGCTGCCGCCAGCATCACGCCCGCGGCCGCGAAGCCCAGCCGCCAGCCTGAGCCCCGAGGGGCCTCCGTCACCGCCGGCTCGCCGTCCCTCCGCGGGTCGCCCCCGCCGGTCCCGGCGCCGGGATTCGGGCCGTCCACCTGCTCAGGGCGTGGCGGGCGGGGTGATGCTCACGTTCTCGCCATAGTTGTCGAGAACAACATGGAAGGTGCTCTGGTGACCCGCCTCGAAGAGGGGGCCGGTCAGGTCGACCTCCCGGACCTGGTAGGTGCTGGTGTCGATGGAGAAGACCGCGGTCACCTTCTGGCTGGGCTGGGCGTCCACCAACAGCGACGCCACCTCGGTGCCGGGCAGGGTGGCGTCGACCTGCTGGAGCAACTCCCCGTTGTACCGGGTCGAGGAGCCGATGCTCGGGTTCTCGGCCGCCGTCAGCAGGGTGGAGACACCGGTGCTCGGGTTGAGCAGCTGGCCCGGGTCGGCGAACCCGTACTGCGCCGGGTTCGCCTTGGTGAAGTCGTCGGAGAAGGGGAGCTCCACGTAGAACCCGCCACCGGTGGAGACCACCTTGACCGCGAGCGGCAACCCCGCCTCCTCGATGGTGAGGGTGCCCGTGAAGCCGTCGGGCCGCAGCGCGTCCCCCTCGGCCGCGGTCAGCTCCAGACCCGTGCCCGGAGTGTCCTGGCTGCTGAGCTGAAGGTGAAAGGACGTGGTCTGGTCAAAGGTCGCCTTGGCCTTCTGCAGGAGGGCGGCGGCGGACGGTCCCGAGTAGCCGCAGGCTGCGATCGCGATGGCCAGGCCGGCCAGGGCGGCGAGGCGTCGGCGGTTGATGGTGAAGCCCTCCCGTCGATCAGATCCCCATCGGCCGCCGAGTATGACCGACCCGGGCCGGGAGCGGAAGCCCGGCCGGGTGGCGGGCCGCCCTCGCTTCCGGGGATCGCGGCGGTGGCCGGCTCCCCGCGCCCTCGCCCGGAGCGTTCGCGGCGCGCCGACGACGCTATCGTGGCAGGCCGTGTCCGCCGCCACCCCGCGCCGCCGAGCACCCCGCCCGGCCCACCCGCCCAGGGAGCCCTCCACCGCGCCCCGCCGGCCCGCCCATGGCGTGCTCCGGTGGGTGTCGCTGGTCCTGCTCGCCGCCGTCCTCGGGAGCTTCGCCCTCGGCATGGTGCGGATCTCGTTCTCGCCGGCGTTCATCGCCGAGCTGCAGCAGATCCCCTCGCTGGGGAAGCTCCCCGCCGCCTGCGTGAGCGGTGGGATCGCCTCGTACAGCGGTCTGGCGCTGGCCGGCGGCGGGGACCCGACCATCAACTCGGCCTGCCTGACCCAGATCCGGGACGCCGGTCAGGCGAACCTCGGCGTCCAGCCCCTGGCCCTCCTCGCCCTCGCCGCCGTGCTCGCCGCGGGCGCGGTGTGCGCCTGGGCGCCGCGCCTCCGGCGACTGGCGACGGCTGCGCTCTGCCTGGTGGCGGGCGCCCTGCTGGTGGTGAGCGCCGTGGACCTCGCCCGGGTCTTCGCCGCCCACTTCACCCCCGGTTCGGACACTATCGCCAGCGGGCCGGACCTCGGGTTGTGGGTCGCCGCCGGGCTGCTCCTCCTGGCCGTGCTGGCTCAGCTCGGCTCCGCCGGGCTGGAGTGGGCGCGGCGGGCCCTGGCCCCTCTCGAGCCCCCCGGGGGGACCGCCGCGCGCTGACCGCGGCGAGGGAGCCGGCCAGCTCCCGGGGAGGGTGGTGCGCCCGCGGTCGAGGCGGCGTCTCAGCGCGCCTCGCTCTTGCTCGCTGGTTCGGCCTCCTCCCCCGGGGCCGGTGCCGGCGGCCGCAGACCGGCCAGCTCGCGCAGCAGGCTCACCTGCGAGCGATCCGGTCCCTTCCCCTCGGGGCCGGGAACCTCGAGCACCCAGGGAGCTCGACGAACCCTCCGGTCGCCGAGCAGAAGCCGGAACCCGATCTCGCCGATCGCGCCCCCGCCGACGTTGGCGTGGCGATCGGCGTGGCTGCCGAGGGCCGACGCGGAGTCGTTGGCATGGACCAGGTGCAGCCTCTCGAAGCCGATCAGACGGCCCAGCTCGTCGAGCGTCCCCCGGACCCCCGCCGCGTCGCGCAGCTCGTAGCCGGCGGCGAAGGCGTGCTGGGTGTCGAGGCACGCGCCCACCCGCCCCGAGCCCGCGGCCTCGAGGATGCGGCCCACCTCCTCGAAGCTGCGCCCCACGCTGCCGCCCGCGCCGGCGCTGTTCTCCACCAGGAGCCGGGCGCGTCCCGGCGGGCTGCGATCGACCACCTCACGGATCGCCGCCGCCACCTGCGGGAGCACCGCTGCGAAGCCGGCCCCCAGGTGGGACCCGGGGTGGAAGACCACCCCGTCGCACTCGAGGGCGACGGCCACCTCCATGTAGTGGACCAGGGAGTCGATCGAGGAGCGCAGCAGCGCCGGCTTCGGTGAGGCGAGGTTGATCAGGTACACGGCGTGCAGGAAGTGGCCGCCGAGCCCCGAGGCGGCGTAGCCGTCGAGGTAGAGCCGCCGCTCCGCCTCCTCGAGGCGCAGCGGGCGCCACATCTGGGCGGGCGTGGGGTGGGTCTGGATCACCTCCGCCCCGATCGCCAGCCCGTTGCCGATGGCGGCGTGGATGCCTCCCCGGGCGGCCACGTGGGCTCCGATCAGGAGGGGAGCCGACTCCGTCACGGGCGGGTCCGCCATCTCAGGGCGCGACGAGCAGCTTCACGGCCAGCCCGATGCCGACCGCGGCCACCCCGTAGCGGAGGGCGGTGGCGGGGATGCGGCGGCCCGCCATGGCTCCCAGGACGCCGCCCACCGCGGTGCCCGCCGCCAGCACCAGGGCATCCAGCCAGTGGACGGGACCGAAGATCGCGAAGCCCACCGCGGCGATGGCGTTGACGCTCGTGGTGCAGACCACCTTGGCGGCGTTGAGGCGCTGCAGGGCATCCCGGATGTAGAGCGAGAGGAGGGCGAGCAGCATCACCCCCAGGGCGGCTCCGAAGTAGGCGCCGTACACGCCACCGAGCACCAGCCCGCCGCGGAAGACCACCGACCGCTCGCCGGCGTCCCCGCCGAGAAGCCGGGCCAGCAGGGGCTGGAAGAGCAGCGCGAGGCAGCCGGTGATGATCAGCCAGGGCACCACCCGGGTGAAGACGCCGGGTGAGGTCCGGAGCAGGAGCACGGTGCCGATCAGCCCGCCGGCCGCCATCGGCACCAGGAGGCGGCCGATGCGCCGCCCCTGCCCCGCCAGCTCGGCGCGGTAGCCGTGACTCCCGGTGAGCAGGCCGGGGACGAGGCCCACGGTGTTGGTGACGTTGGCGGCGAGCGGGTTGAGCCCGGCGCCGAGCAGCGCGGGGTAGCTGAGCAGCGAGCCACCGCCCGCGATGGTGTTGGCGGCGCCGGCCAGCACACCCGCCCCCGCGACGAAGCCGGCCTCGAGCCCCGTCACGTGGTCAGGGGTCCGCACCCGGGGGTCATCGGCGAATCTTCGCAACTGCGGGGGTCGGGCATCCTCAGCCCGTCGCGGTCAGGGACCCTCCGGCTACGCCGCCAACTCCACCGGGACCCGCTCGGGCAACTCCGGCGAGAGCGGTGAGGCCATCTCGGTGACGCTCACCGGGCTCGGGAGCGGGGCGGCGGCGTCGAGGCTCTGACCGCTCTTCTCGGGGAGGACCCGGGTGAGCAGTGACCCGGCGATCCCCAGGGCGGAGCAGAAGATGAGGACCCCACCCAGACCCAGCGCCGAGTTGAGGACGGGGAAGAGGAAGACCCCCAGGAAGGCGCCCAGCTTGCCCACCCCGGCGGCGATGCCGTGCCCGGTCGTCCGCTCGCCGACCCCGAACACCTCGGTGGGGATGACGAAGGTGGTGACGTTGGGCCCGAACTCGGTGAAGAAGTAGCTGATCCCGTAGACCAGCAGGAAGGGCGCGATCACGTGGGTCATCCCGGGGATGAACCCGATCAGGGCGAAGCAGCTCGCCATCCCCAGGAAGCCGATCCACTGGAGGCGCCGGTGGCCGATGCGGTCGATGGTCAGCAGGGCGAGGATGTACCCGGGGACCGCGAACAGGGCAAAGAGGATGAGGGTCCAGGCGGTGGACTGGAGGAGGTTGGCGCCGGGCGCCACCCCCCGCAGGATCACCGGCGCGGAGATGGTGTTCCCGTAATAGACGTAGTCGAGCAGGAACCACGAGCCGGCGGTGCCGAGGATCACGAGGAGCGAGCTCCGGTCGGAGAGGAACCCGCGCAGGCTGGTGCGCACCGTCCCGCCGGCGTCGGTGGCCGCCCGCACCACGCCCTGCGAGTACTTCTCCATGGCCGCCCTGGCCTCCCCCTCGCGTCCCTGCACCTGGGCCGCGAACCTCGGGGATTCCGGCATGCGAGTGCGGAGATAGACCACGCTGAGAGCGGGCAGGGCCCCGAGCCCGAGCATCAGCCGCCAGGCCAGGTCGTGGCTCACCCCCGACGCCAGCAGCGTCAGCGCCACCACCGGACCGATCAGCAGGCCGGCCGCCTGGGCGGAGAAGACCAGTGACACCAGCAGGCCGCGGCGCTTCCGGTTGGCGTACTCGCTGGCCAGCACCGCGCTCACCGGGTAGTCCCCCCCGATCCCGATGCCGAGCACGAAGCGGAAGATCACCAGCCAGAGGTAGCCGGGAGCCAGCGCGGTGGCGAGGGCGCCCAGCGCCATGATCGCCGCCACCAGCCCGTACACCCGTTTGCGCCCGGCGAGATCGGCGATGCGCCCGAAGACCAGGGCGCCGACCAGGGTCGCCAGCAGGGTGGCGCTGCCCAGGAAGCTGGTCTGCACGGCGGAGAGGTGCCACTCGCTCCTGATGAGGACCAGGGCCACCCCGATGATGAAGAGGTCGTAGGCGTCGGTGAAGAAGCCCATCGCGGCGGTGACCGACGCCTTGAGGTGGAAGAGGCTCAGCGGAGCCTCGTCGAGGGCCTCGCCGAGAGTCCGATGTGAGGGGGAGGTCGCCGATCCGGAGGTATCGCCGTCCACGTGCTGCTCCATACTCTCTAGAATCGGGCTCCCTTAAAGAGTGGCGAACTAAGGATTAAGATGTCCTTAACGACCGGCGGCGCCTCCGAGACCGACCGGGTCCTGGACGACGTCTGGCGCCTCGCCGCGACGGTCGAGGCACAGCTTGCCGAGTCGCTCCGCACCCTGGCGGACGCCGACCTGGAGGGCGCCGACGCCGTGGTCCAGGCCGACCTCGAGGTCAACCGGCTTCGCTACCGGATCGAGGAGAGGGTCACCGCCGAGCTGGCCCCCGGCCTGGACGAGCCCCAGCTCCACCTCCTCATCGCCGTCCTCTACGTGATCAGCGACCTGGAGCGGATCGGCGACCACGCCGAGGGCATCGCCAAGGTGGCCCTCATGCTGGGGCGTCCCCCGATGCGCCCGCTGCCCGCGAGCATCCTCCAGCTCGGCAGCCAGGTGCAGGCGATGCTCAGCGCCGGGGTGGCGGTCCTGCGCGATCGGGACGTCGAGGGCGCCCGCCGGCTGGTGGGCGAGGACGACGCGGTCGACCGCCTCTACGACGACATCTACGGCGAGATGATCGTCACCATGACCGCGCAGCCGGACACGGTCGTCCCCTGCACGTACCAGCTCTGGGCCACCCACAACCTGGAGCGGATCGCGGACCGGGTCACCAACCTCTGCGAGCGCACCGTGTACCTGGCCACCGGCCGGATCGAAGACCTCAACATCTCGACCTACTGAGGGCCCTTTCGTGCCCACGGTTCTCCTGATCGATGTGCCGGAGTCCCGGGCTCGCAGCCTCGAGGGGCGGCTGGCCTCCGACGGCTGCCTGGTGCGCCGCGCCGCGGGCTGGCCCCCCGATCCCGCCGACGCCGCGGTCGAGGTCGACGTGGTGCTGGCCCACACCGCCAACCCGGCGGCGCTCGCCCTCGCGGTGCGCCGGCTGAGCCGGGCGCCGCTCCTGCTGGTCAGCACCGCGGCGGCCACGGACCGGGTCGCCGCCCTCACCTGCGGCGCCGACGTCTGCCTCGACCAGACCGAGAACGAGACCGTGGTCGAGGCCCATCTCCTGGCGCTGCTGCGCCGCTGGCAGCCACGCGTCCGCCACCAGGTGGAGACGGTGCAGGTCGGTGACCTCTCCCTCGACCCGCCCGCCCGGCGCGCCCAGGTGGAGGGGGTCGAGCTGGAGCTGCGGCCGCGGGAGTTTGACCTACTGGTCGCGCTGGCCCGCTCCGCCGGCCGGGCCCTCCGGCGTCACGAGCTGCTCGACCTGGTGTGGGGCCCCCGCTTCACCGGCGGGGTCAACACGGTGGACGTCCACATCTCCTGGCTGCGCCAGAAGCTGCCCGCCGCCGCGCGGGTCCGGATCACCACCCTGCGCGGGGTCGGCTACCGGCTGGACGAGCTGAGCCGGCCGGTGCCGTCGGTGCTGGTGCTCCCGGAGCCCGCACCGGAGCACGCCGACCCCGCACCGGTCGGCTGACCGTCCGGCGGCGACCGGGCCCGGTGACGGCCCGCCGCTCCGGTCCGTCACCATCCCCTCCGCGCCGTGTTCTACGTCCTCGTGCTCACCGCCGTCACCGCGGTCTGGGGATGGACGTTCGTGGTCATCAAGGACTCGATCGCCCAGTACCCCGTCGCGCCCTTCCTGGCGCTCCGCTTCGGGCTGGCCGTCCTGGTGCTGCTCCTCCTCTCGCGCCGGCTCCCGGAGCGCCGGTCGCTGCTCATCGGGGGGGTGATCGGCGTCGCCGTGGCCGCCGGATACGCGCTCCAGACCTACGGGCTCGCCAGCACCGCGCCCGGCACCGCCGGGCTCATCACCGGCCTCTTCGTGGTCTTCACCCCGGTGATCGACCGCGCCTTCGGGGCCCGGATCGCCCCGCGCACCTGGGTGGCGGTGCTGATCGCGCTCGCCGGAACGGGGCTCCTCGCGGGCGGCGATCCGACCGTCCAGGTCGGCATCGGCGACCTGCTGGTGCTGCTCGGGGCGATCTGCTTCGCCTTCCAGGTGGTGATGCTCTCCCGGCGCGCCCCCGGTCTCCGAGCCCTCGACCTGGCCCTGATGCAGATGGCCGTCTGCTGGGTCGTCTTCGGAGCCGCGGGCTCCACCTCCTTCAGCTCCCCGACCGGTGGGGTGTGGTTCGGCGTCGTCGTCACCGGGGTCTTCGCGAGCGCTCTGGCCTTCCCCCTGCAGGCGTGGGTGCAGGCGAGGCTGGACGCCACCCGGGCCGCTCTGATCATGGCGATGGAGCCCGCCTGGGCCCTCTTCTTCGCCGTGCTCCTCGCCGGCCAGCACCTCGACGCGGTCCAGGCGGCCGGCGCGGCGATGGTGCTGATCGCCGTGGTGGGCCATGAGGCGGCCCCGCAGCTCGCGGCCGCGCGACAGGGCCCGGGATGGGCGGCCGGGAAGCCGGCGGGCCCGGAGCTCAGCCGCCCGGGGGCGCTGGCGCGCCGCCGCCCGCGGCGCGGTCCAGGGCGATGAGCCGGCGGAGCCCGCCCACCGCGACCTCGATCGCGGCGTCGAGGGGCAGGCTGCCCGCGTCCGGCATCCCGGCGAGGCCGCGCGAGGGGCTGTCGATGACCGCGAGCACGGCTCCGGCGCGCACCCGGCGGACCGCCGCCACGGTGAGGACGGTCGCCGACTCCATCTCCGCCGCCAGGCAGCCGGCCCGTGCCCAGGCGTCCCAGCGCGCCCGGATCTGCGCCTCGAGGGGAAAGGCCTCCGGCTCCAGCTCGGCGTAGAAGGCGTCGTTGGTGAGCACCACGCCGACCCGGTGGCGGTGGCCGGAGGCCGCGGCCGCCTCGCGCAGCGCCACCACCACGTCGAGGTCGGCGACCGCGGGGAAGCCGCGGGGGGCGTAGTGGTCCGGGGTGCCGTCCCCGCGAGCGGCCGCCTGCACCACCACGACGTCGCCGAAGTCGAGGCCGCCGTCGAGCGCACCGCAGCTGCCCACCCGAACCAGGGTCCCGGCCCCGACCCTGACCAGCTCCTCGACCGCGATCGCCGCCGAGGGTCCGCCGATCCCGGTGGAGGTGACGCTCACCGGCACCCCGTCCAGGCTCCCGGTGTAGGTGGTGAACTCGCGGTGGGAGGCGATCTGCCGGGCGCCGTCCAGGTGCGCCGCGATCCGGGCGCAGCGGCCCGGGTCGCCGGGGAGCAGGACGTAGCTGCCGACGTCGCCGGCCTCCACCTGGAGGTGATACTGCCGCTGACCCACGATCGGCGAAATGTAGCAGGGGTGACGGGACCGCTCCGCGTACCATCGCTG
Source organism: uncultured Chloroflexia bacterium (assembly GCA_963803165.1). Lineage (GTDB taxonomy): Bacteria > Chloroflexota > Dormibacteria > Aeolococcales > Aeolococcaceae > Changshengia. Next base: position 471,702 of record CAWDLK010000001.1, read on the forward strand.
GCATGTCGACCGCCAGCCGGATCGCCGTCGGCAGCGACACGCGCGACCCGGTCGCCAACTCGATCGCCACCCACCTCGAGGCCGCCGGTTTCGCGGTCATCCGCTGCGGCGCCGTCGAGGCGGCAGCCACCCCCTGGCCCGAGGTTGCCGAGCAGGTGGGCCGGCTGGTGGCCCAGGGTGTCGCCGAGGCCGGGGTGGTCCTCTGCTGGACCGGGACCGGGGTCAGCATCGCCGCCAACAAGGTTCCCGGCATCCGGGCGGCGCTCTGCAGGGACCCCGACACCGCGCGCGCCGCCCGCCGCTGGAATGGCGCCAACGTCCTGGCCCTCGCCCTCGACGGGGCCACCCCCGAGTCCGCCCAGGCCGTCGTCGACGCCTTCCTCTCCACCCGCGACATCGACCCCGACGAGGCCGCCAACGTGCGCTTCGTGGGCACCCTGGAGCGGCGGTACGGGATGGGGGGAGGCGGGGAGCGGGGCCGGGAGCCCTGACCGGCCGACCGGCCGGCCGGCTCCGCGACGCGGCGCCCGCGATGCGTAGCATGGGTGCGGTGACGGCCGTCCGCGTGCTGTGCATCATGGGCTCGGGGGAGACGGCGCCGACCATGGCGCCAGTGCACCGCGAGTTGATCGAGCGGGTGGGCGGTGGGCGCGCCCGGGCGGTGCTCCTCGACACCCCCTTCGGCTTCCAGGAGAACGCCGACGAGCTGGTGGCCCGCGCCCAGGAGCACTTCGAGCGCAGCATCGGCCACCCTCTCGAGCTGGCCAGCCTGCGCCGCGTCGAGCGCGCCTCCGAGGTGGAGCGGGAGGCCGCCTACAGCCGCGTCCACGCGGCGGACTACGTCTTCTCCGGCCCGGGCAGTCCCAGCTACACCCTGCGCCAGTGGCGCGGCACGGAGATCCCGCGGCTCCTCGCGGAGAAGCTCGGGCAGGGTGGCTGCGTGACCCTCGCCTCGGCCGCGGCGATCACCCTCGGGGTGGTGTCCCTCCCCGTCTACGAGATCTACAAGGTCGGCGAGCCGGTGCACTGGCTCGAGGGCCTCGACCTGATGAGCGTGGCCGGCATCCGCGCCGCGGTGATCACCCATTGGGACAATGCCGAGGGCGGCACCCACGACACCCGCTTCTGCTACATGGGCGAGGGTCGCCTCTCTCAGCTCGAGTCCCTCCTCCCCGAGGGGGCCGCCATCCTCGGGGTCGACGAGCACACCGCGCTCATCCTCGACCTCGGCGCCGAGCGCGTCGAGGTGCGGGGACGCGGGCGCGCGGTGGTGCGCCGCCATGGGGTGGAGACCAGCCTCACCGCCGGCTCCGAGATCACCCTCGGCGAGCTCCGCGACCTGCTCGCCGGCGGAGGGGCGCCCGCGGTCCGCCACCCTGCGCCGGACCGGAGAGACCCGCCTCCGACCTCCACCGACCGCGAGGAGCCGTTCCTCGCCCTCCTCGACGAGCGCCAGGAGGGATTCGACCGCGCCCGCGAGCAGGGCGACGCTCCGGCGATGGTCGCCGCCGTCCTGGCCGTCGAGACCACCATGGCCGAATGGTCGGGTGAGACCTTCTCCGGCGACGAACGCGAGCGCGGCCGATCGCTGCTCCGGAGGATGGTGACCCGGCTCGGAGAGGTCGCCCAGGAGGGGACCGCGGACCCGAGGGAGCGCGTCGCCCCGCTCGTCGAGGCGATCCTGGCGCTGCGCCGTGAGTTCCGGGCGGAGCGCCGCTTCGCCGACGCCGACCGTCTCCGCGACCTGCTCACCCGCTGCGGCGTGGAGGTGCGCGACGGTCGCGAGGGCAGCGACTGGGAGCTGGCCGGGTCCGCCGCCGTCTCTCCGGCCTCCGGGCAGGGGAGCTGAGATGTCGACCTGGCACGAGGTGGCGCCCCGGCGTCTGGGGCGTTCGAGCATCCGGGTGAGCCCGCTCGGTCTCGGCTGCTGGGCCATCGGCGGCCCGACGGTGGGAGACGACGGCCGGGTCACCGGTTGGGGCGACGTGGACGACGCCGAGTCGATCCGGGCCATCCGGCGCGGCTTCGACCTCGGGGTGACGTTCTTCGACACCGCCGACAGCTACGGCGCCGGTCACAGCGAGCGGCTCCTGGCCAGCGCGCTGGGCGTCCACGGCGAGGACGTCGTGATCGCCACCAAGTTCGGCTGGACCTTCGACGACGACGGCAGCCGCCGGGCGCACGGCATGGACGTCACCCCCGCCTACGTCCGGCGTGCGTGCGAGGCGTCGCTGCGGCGCCTGGAGCGGGACGACATCGACCTCTACCAGCTCCACATCGGCAGCCTCGCCGACAGCCAGGCCGAACTCGGTGGTGGAGACGCTGGAGACCCTCCAGTCGGAGGGCCTGATCCGCGAGTTCGGCTGGAGCTGCGACGTGGCGGAGCAGGCCGCGCGCTGGGCGGAGCGCGGCACCTGCGCGGCGCTGCAGTTCATCTGCAACGTGCTCCAGGAGACGCCGGGGATGGTCGGGCTCTGCGAGCGCACCCGGATGGCGGCGATCTGCCGGAGCCCGCTGGCGTCCGGCTTCCTGAGCGGCAAGTACTCGGCCGAGGCGCGGCTGCCCGGCGACGACTGGCGCACCCAGGTGCTGCAGCGGGGCTGGGGCGACCTCTTCAACCCCGACGGCAGCGGCAACGCGCAGTGGCTCGCCCGGCTCGACTCGATCCGGGAGATCCTCACCCAGGGTGGTCGCACCCTCGCTCAGGGAGCGCTGGCGTGGCTCTGGGCGCGCAGCCCGGTGACGGTGCCCATCACCGGCTTCAAGACGGTGGCCCAGGTCGAGGAGAACGTCGCCGCGATGGACCGGGACCCGCTCTCCCCGGAGGAGATGACGCGCATCGACCGGATCCTCGAGCGCTGACGGGGGCGACGGCCCACCGGTCCGCGCGCGCTAACCTCACCCCATGTGTCGCAGCATCAAGACCCTGCGCGGTGCCGAGCCACCGGCGTCGTCCGCGGAGATGGAGGCGGCCGCCCTGCAGTACGTCCGCAAGGTGAGCGGCTACCGCCAGCCGGCGCTGCGCAACCGCGAGGCGTTCGACGCCGCGGTCGCCGAGATCACGGCGGCCACCGACCGGCTGCTCGCCCGGCTGCAGCCGGCGCGGCCCTGACACCTCCCGACCGGAGGGTGCATCCCGCCGCCCTCAGGCGCCGGCGGGGTCGCCTCCGTCCAGGACGATCGAGGTCTGGTCACGGGCGATCCGGGTCAGCTCGTCGTCCCGGCCCTGCCACATCATCGAGATCATCTGGAGGTCGCCGCGCAGGCTCCAGAGCGGGTGGCCGAAGGTGGCCGGGCGGTTCTTCTCGATGGCGAGGTGGCTGTACCAGGCGAGTCCGTACCCGATGACGGGGAGGGCGAGGATGCCGGCGGGACGCCGGGCCACCAGCGCCGCCGAGGCGACCATCGCCCCGAGGTGCACCCCCGCGAAGTGAAGCCACCGGGTCCGCGGCCGGCTGTGCTGGCTGACGTAGAAGGGGAAGTACTCACCGTAGCTGCTGAACTCGCGGCCGCGGCCCATCCCCTGCCTGGCGCCCATCCCCGCAGGGTACGCCGCGAGGCGGCCCGCGGGCCGCGACCCGGTGACGGGCCGGTCGCTCGGCGGCGCTGCCCCGCCCCTCGTGTGGGATGCTGCGCTTGCCCGATCTTCCGTCCTCCTCAGTCCTCCTCGGACCTCACGGTCTGGAAGCAGCGGGCATGGTTGCTTGCTCCCCGCGTCGGCTGGCGCGGGGAGTCTGCCTCCACGGGACGGGTGCGATCGCCGGCGGTCGGGCCCCGGCTCAGCGGTGCTGCGCGGGCCGCCGGGCCTCGACCAGGAAGATCGGGACCGCCGGCCAGATGCGCCGGCGCCGCCAGGACGCGAAGCCCGCGCCGCGCAGCAGCCCGGCCATCTCCGCCTCGTCCCGGTAGCCGGCTCCGTGGCGGTGCCCCCTCGGCCTGATCAGCCGGCCGAAGAGCCCGATCCCGAGCACGTCGGCGAGCACCAGCCGGCCGCCCGGGGCCAGCACCCTCGCGACCTCGCCCAGCGCGGCACCCTGCTCCTCCCAGTGGTGGAAGGACATGGTCGTGGTGACCACGTCGGCGCTCTCGTCGTCAAGGGGGAGGCGTCCGGCACCGGCCACCTCGAGACGGACGCGCGGCTCACCGGCGAAACGGGCCCGCGCCACCGAGATCATCCCCTCGGAGGGATCGATGCCGATCAGCTCCGCGCCGGGCAGCCGGGAGAGCAGCGCCTGGAGCAGGCGGCCGGTTCCGCAGCCGACGTCGACGACCCGGCCCGGGACGGCGCTGCCCGAGAGGAGCGCATCCACCACGCGGCGGTGGATCCGCCCGAAGAACATCTGTCCCGGGCTGCGATCGTAGGTGGCGGCCCACCGGTCGAAGTGCGCGGCGTCGCCGTGGCGGCCTCTCTCCATCTGGCGCGTGCATCAGACCACATCCGGCGGTGCTGCGGTCCCCGGCGCATACTTCCGCCGTCCCTCCATGACCGTTCGCGATGTGGTCATCGACTCGCCCCAGGGCCGCCTGCGCGGCTGCCTCGCCGTGCCCGAGACGCCCGGGCCCCATCCCGGCGTGGTGGTGATCCACGAGATCTACGGCCTCAACGACAACATCCGCGACATCACCGGACGCCTGGCGGCGGAGGGCTACGCGTCCCTGGCGGTCGACCTCTTCTCGGGGCGCAACCGCGCGCTCTGCATGGCCCGTCTGATGGGCGGAGCCCTCATCGGGCGCTCGTCGTTCGCGGTCACCGACCTCGGTGCGAGCGCGGAGTTCCTGGGCGCCCAGCCCGAGGTCGACGGCACCCGGATCAGCGTGGTCGGCTTCTGCATGGGGGGCGGCCTCGCCCTCGCCTGGGGGTGTCGCGACCGGCGGCTCCGGGCGATCGCCCCCTTCTACGCCACCAACCCGCGGCCGCTCGGGGCGGTGCGCCGGCTCTGCCCGGTGGTCGGCAGCTACCCGGGGCGCGACTTCACCGCGCGGGCCGGGCGCCGGCTCGCGGCCCGTCTCTCCGCCTTGGGGATCGCCCACGACGTCAAGGTGTACCCGGGTGCGCGTCACTCCTTCTTCAACGACCGAGGCTCGGCGCACGACCCCGCGGCGTCGGCCGACGCCTGGGAGCGCACTCTCGCCTTCTTCGCCGAGCACGTCCGCGCCGGGCCCGCGCCTCCGTAGCGTCCCGGGGCCCGCGTCGCGGGGGTGCGACGGGAGCGGCCGGGCGCCGCCACTCGTGGCACACTCGTTCGGTGCTCCTCCCGATCACGACCGACGTCCTCGTGGAGGCGGCGCAGCGGCTCGCTGTCGGCGGTCATCGGTACACGTCGCGCCAGCTCTACTACGCGGCCTGCCGGTCGGTGGAGCGTCCCCCCGCCTCGACCACCCGCGGCCTCATCGGCCTCGGCGCCATCCTCGTCGTGCTCGCCGGGTGCTTCCTCTGGGTGCACACGTTCCCGCTCTCCCTGGTCCTCGCGGCCCTCGGGGTCGCCTCGCTTCTCGCCGCTCCGCTGAACGCTCAGGCCGAGCGCGCCCGCGAGCGCCGGCGCGCGGTGGAGAGCCGGCCGTTGGCGGCGAGCTACGACGGCTTCCTCTCCGGGCCGCTGACCGAGGCGCTGAGCGGCCGGCCCGAGGCCTTCATCGGGCTGGTGGTGGCGGCAGTGCCCTCGACCGGCGGCGGCTCCCCCGGGGTCCTCGGCGCCGGCAGCGAAGCCCCCGGCCCGCTCGTCGTCTGCGACCGACGGGAGACGGCGGAGATGCTGTGGGCCAACGCCGAGCACCTTCCGGAGGGCGCCGCGGTGGCCGACCTCGCCGGGCTCCTGCCCGGCGACGGGGAGCTGGCCCCCGGGCTCCGCGAGCGCCGCCTCGTCGCCCTCCACGATGCCGGCCCGGCCGGCTGCGCGCTGCCGTCGACCCTGCGCCGGGCGGGTGGCATCGACGTGGTGGACGCGGGTCTCCGTCCCCCGGTCTCGGATGCCGGGCTCCAGGTGGTCGAGGGAGCCCCGGCCCGCCTGCCCGCAGGGATCGAGGCCGATCTGACCATCGCGGAGGTGGGCTGGCTCCGGAGCGGCCGCCGCCTCGAGCTCGCCACCCTGGGCCCGGGGGAGGTGGTGGCCCTGGTCACCGCCGGCTGCGCGATCGCCGCCCCGCCGAGCGAGTCGGGCGCCTGAAGGGGGGGCCGCAGGGCCGGGCTCAGCTCCGGGCGGCCAGCGCTCGTCGGATCTGGTCGACCAGGAAGCCGTAGAACTGCGGCGCGGTCGGCCTCGTCGACCGCGGGGGTGACCCGCTGCTGGGCGCGCCGCCGGGTGACCCAGGGCGGCACCCCCGCCGCCACCACCCTCTCGTCGACCTGGAGGAAGACCAGGGCGTCGTCGCTCTCGTCGACGCAGATCAGGACCTTGCCGGTCATGCCACCCCGGTCGCCGATCCGCCAGCCGCGCTTCCAGCGCCGCCGGCCGCCCTCGCCTCGGGCCACGTTGACGGAGTGCTCGGGGAACACCACCTCACCCGGCCGGAGCCCGGAGGTCACGGCCTCGTGGAGCAGCGCGTGGCCCTCGGTGCAGATCCAGCTGACCAGGGAGGCGCCGCGGTAGGCGACGGGGGGAAGCGCCCGGGGGTCGTCCGCCCTGGCCCCGAGGGCCGCCACGGTGCTGGCGTGACGGCGGCAGTACCCGGCGTTTCCCACCCTCTGCAGGTGCCGTGGGCACCATCTGGTCCCACAGGAGTGGCCGCGGGAGTCGACGTAGGCGCACTCGAGCGACCCGGGAACGGTGCAGCCTCGCGTCTGGCAGGCCGTCCCCGCGGCGGGGATCGACCGCGTGGCGGCTCGGCCCGCCCGGGGTGGGACGTGGGCCTCCACGAGGGAAATCAAGGTCAGGTTCGAGACTGCCATCCACTCATCCTCGAGCAGCCTCTCCCTCTGGCGCCGAGGCTCCTCTCGATCTGCGAGGGTAGGTCCGCCCGGCCCCAATGCCCCAATGGATCTCCGTTCTGTGACGCTCCCGGCATACGGTCTCGTATCCTCGCCGCCATGCCGACACTTCCCGCCCCGCTCGAGGCGGCCGCTGCCCGCTTGATCGAGGAAGGGCTCGACATCGACCGGGAGCTCGCCACCCTGCTGGTCGCTCTCGAGGACGGCGACCTCCCCCAGCTGATTGGGCTTGCCCACCAGGTCCGCGTGCAATGGTTGGGTCCCGCGGTGGAGGTCGAATCCATCATCTCGGCCAAGACCGGCGGGTGCCCCGAGGACTGCACCTTCTGCTCCCAGTCCGCGCGCTACACGACAGATGTCGCCCGCCACCCACTGCTCGCCACCGCCCAGCTGGTGGAGCTGGCCCGGCGGAGCCGGGCGCTCGGGAGCACCGAGTTCTGCATCGTCGTCGCCGTCCGCGGCCCCAGCCCGCGGCTGCTCGAGCAGGTGTGCGAGGCGTCCCGCGCCATCCGCGCCGAGGTCGACATCGAGGTGGACGCCTCCCTCGGCCTGCTCACGGAGGGCCAGGCCGAGCAGCTGGCAGCCGCCGGCATCCATCGGTACAACCACAACCTGGAGGCGGGTCCCCGCTTCTTCCCGCGGATCTGCTCCACCCACACCTTCGAGGATCGCCAGGCGACCTGCCGCCGGGTGACGGCGGCCGGCATGGAGCTCTGCAGCGGCGGGATCTTCGGCATGGGGGAGACCTGGAGCGACCGGCTCGACCTCGCCTTCGCCCTCCGCGAGCTGGGTGCCCGCGAGATCCCGTGCAACTTCCTCGACCCGCGGCCCGGGACGCCGCTGGCCGGGGAGCTCCCCCTCCGCCCTCTCGACGCCCTCCGGTGCACCGCGCTGATGCGCCTGATCAACCCCCGGGCGGTGGTCCGCTATGCGGGCGGGCGCGAGCTGGTGCTCCGCGACCTCCAGGCCTACGGCATGCTCGCCGGAGCCAACGGGCTCATCGTGGGCAACTACCTGACCACCCTGGGGAGGAGCGCGGAGCTGGACCTCGCCATGCTCGCCGACCTGGGCATGCCGGTCGCCTCGGGACCGCTGACCGGCTCCCGGGGGCGGCCGCCCGCTGCGACGGCGTCGCCGCATGCATAGAGGTTTGCGACCGGGATCTGCCTCGTTCGTTACCTCGCCCACGTAGCCTGGGGGTGCCGATGGAATGGGCGGCCGAACGGGGGGCTGGTGATCCCACCTCTCCGCCGGGCGCGTCCCGGCTCGAGGGCACGGGCGACGACACCCTCCCGCCGGCGCCCGCGGGGGCCGTCCCGCGGAGCACGCCCTGGCTGATCCCCGCCGTCGCTCTCGGGATCAGCCTGGTGACCGTCCCCCTGGTGGCGGCCGCCGCGGTCGCGCTCCACGCCACCAGCTGGCAGGACCTGGTCGGCTTCGGGCTGGGGGCTGCGCTGCTCACCGTGATCGTGGTGCTGGTCCCGCTCCAGCTGCGCCTGGCCCGGCTGGCCGGCACTCGCACCGGCCACTGGTGGCGTCAGGCCACGCGCACCGCGGCCGTGGAGGCCGAGCTGTCAGCGGAGCGCGAGGAGCTCCTGCACCAGGCCCTGGCGGCCTCCGACCGGGAGCGGCGCCAGCTCGCCGCCGACCTCCACGACGGCGTCATCCAGCTGGTCAGCGCGGTCACCCTCCGCACCGCCACGCTGGCCCGCGGCCTGCGCCGCGATGGCGGCCAATCGCCGGAGCGCGTTGCTGCGGCGATCGATGGTCTCGACCGGATCACCGTCGACCTGCAGGCGGTGACCGCCGACCTGCGCGGGCTGATGGGCTCCCTCGCCGGGGACGAGGTCGAGAGCCAGGGCTTGACCGGGGCGCTCAGCGCCCTGCTGGTCCCGCTCGCCGAGAGCGGTGTCCAGGTGGAGATCTCGGTGGGTGAGCTGGACTGTGACGCCCGGATACGGCGCCTGATCCACCGGGTCGCCCAGGAGCTGGTCCGCAACACCGCCAGGCACGCCGCAGCTCACCGGGTGGTCCTCTCCCTCAGCCAGGAGCCGGCCGGGGTCCTCTTCCAGATGAGCGACGACGGGCAGGGGTTCGACGTCGCCCTCCTCGGCGATCGGCAGCGCCGCGGTCACATGGGGCTCCTGCTGGTCCGGCAGAGGGTCGAGGACGCCGGTGGGGAGTTCGTGCTCAGCTCCACCCCCGGGCACGGGACCAGGGTGCTGATGAGGTTGCCGCTCGCGGCGTAGAGCGGCGCGCGCCGCCCCCGGCCGGGCTCAGTACTCGGAGCCGGGTGCGGTGATGAGCCCCTCGCGGATGGCGATCGAGACCGCCTCCAGCTTGGAGTGGGCTCCGAGCTTGCTGATGATGCTCTGGATGTGATTGCGCAGCGTGTGGATGCTGATGAAGAGGCGCTTGCTGATCTCCTCGTTGCTCATCCCGTCGGCGAGGAACAGCAGCACCGCGGTCTCCCGCGGCGTGAGGGGCTCGGTGAGGCTGGAGGCATTGCCGTCGGTGCTGGTCAGCCGGTTCAGCATCGCCGGCGAGACCGGGGTGGCACCCGAGGCCGCGGCCCGTACGGCGGCGGCCAGCGCGTCGATGCTGTCGCCCTTGGTGACGAACCCGGAGCATCCCGCGGCCAGCGCCTCGTTGAGGACGCTCGGCTCCATCGCCGCGGTGACCAGCACGACCTTGGCGCCGGGCCGGATGGCGCGCAGCTCCGCGGCCGCGTGGGTCCCCTGGCCGTCGGGGAGCCGCTGGTCGAGGAGGATGACGTCCGTGTCCACCGCTTCCAGCCGGCGCCGGGCCGCGGCCAGGGTGTCGACCGTCTCGACCACCTCCATGTCGGGCTCCTCGGCGAGCGCCGCCGCCACCGCCTCGGTGAACATGCGGTGGTCGTCGATGATGAACACTCGAATGGTTCGCGACAGCGCACCCGGCACGGGGTCTCCTTCCAGGTTCGAGGTCGAGCGCCTCTCGCCACCCATTCTTCGAGGCGGGCCAGATCCGAGGCGCCTTCTTCGTCGGACTGTAACGCCGGTGTGTCGGGGCGGGAGCCCTGTTGCACTGCTGTCACCCCCCGGCGGGGGACGGTGCCGACCCTTCCGTCGGCAGGGTGAGTCCGTCCCGTGTGATGGGATCGATGTGTTCACCCCTCGTCGACCGCTCGCGTCCCCCCGGGGGCTGGCCCCCCTCGGTCGGTGGGGGTCCCACCCTCGACCGCAGCTGCGCTTCTCCGTATCGTGGGACCCGTGCAAGGACGAGCCCGGCCCGCTGGCATCCTCACCGGGTTGGACGGCTCGCCGAGCTCGGCGCTCGGCGGCCGGGAGAGGGCTGACGGGCGAGGGGGCGCGTGACCGGCGGGCTTGACGCCGTGGTGGTGGGCGCCGGCCCCAACGGGCTGGCCGCGGCGATCACCCTGGCCGGTGCGGGATGGGCGGTCCACGTCGTCGAGGCCGAGGAGGCGATCGGTGGAGGCTGTCGCACCGGCGAGCTCACCCTGCCCGGCTACCGCCACGACATCTGCTCCACGGTGCACGCGCTGGCTCCGGTCTCTCCCTTCCTTCGCTCCCTCGATCTGACCCGATACGGGGTGGAGTGGGTCCGCTCGCCGGCGGCTCTCGCCCACGCCTTCCCCGACCGCCCGGCGGCGCTGGTCGAGTCCGACCTGGACGCGACCGCCTCCCGTCTCGGGAGGGACGGCGCCGCGTACCGGCGCCTGCTCCGCCGGGTGGTCCGCCATCCGGAGACCCTGGGGGCGGAGGTGCTGGCCCCCCTCGTGCACCTCCCCCGGCATCCCTGGTTCCTCGCCCGCTTCGGCCTCGACGCCATGCAGCCCGCCACCCTCCTGGCCCGCCGCTTCGCCACCCCCGAGGCGCGGGCCCTCATCGCGGGTGCCGTCGCCCACTCGACCGCGCCACTCGGCCAGCCGCTCACCGCGGCGTTCGCCCTGGTCATGCTCGGCAGCGCCCACATCGGGGGATGGCCGGTGGCCCGGGGCGGCTCGCAGTCGGTGACGGACGCCCTCGCCACCCGGCTGGGCGAGCTCGGGGGCAGCATCGAGACCGGTCGGGTGGTGCGCCGGATGAGCGAGCTGCCCCGGGCGCGCGCGTACCTCTTCGACGTCTCGCCGGAGCAGCTCTCCGCGATCTGCGCCGACGACCTCCCCCGCCGATACCTGCGCGCGCTGGCCCGCTTCCGCCGCGGCCCGGGCGTGTTCAAGCTCGATTACGCGCTCGACGGGCCGATTCCCTGGCGGGATCCCGCGTGCCTGCGCGCGGCGACGGTGCACGTCGGCGCCAGCTTCGAGGAGATGGCGGCGGCGGAGGCCGACGTCAACCGCTCACGCGTGCCGGATCGCCCGTTCCTCATCGTCGTCCAGGCGTCGCTGGTCGACCCCACCCGGGCGCCCTCCGGGCAGCACACCGCCTGGGTCTACTGCCACGTGCCCAACGGCTGCACCGTGGATATGACCGAGCGCATCGAGAGGCGCCTGGAGGTGTTCGCGCCGGGGTTCCGCGACCGCATCCTCGCCCGCCACGTCCTCGATCCCGCCGGCGTCGCGGTCCACAACCGCAACAACGTCGGCGGCGACATCGCCGGCGGGCGCAACAGCGTGGGGCAGCTGGTGTTCCGCCCGGTGCCGCGCCTGGCCTCGTACGCGACCCCCAATCCGAGCGTCTTCCTCTGCTCGTCCTCGACCCCTCCAGGAGGTGGCGTGCACGGGATGTGCGGCCATCTCGCGGCCCGCGTCGCGCTGCGCCGGCATGGTCGAGGACGCCTCAGCTCACCGCCGCCGCCCACGCCTCCTGGAGGCGATCGGGGTCGAACTCCGACTTCGGGATGAACCCGGCGGCCCCGGCCTCCGCGGCTCGCGGCGCGTACTCGTCGGCCTCGTACGTGGAGAGCACCAGCACCACCACCGGGCGCTTGGCGCCGGTGTCGGCCAGGATCCGCTGGGTGGCCTCGAGGCCGCTGATCCCGGGGAGGTTGACGTCCATCAGCACCAGGTCGGGGGAGCGGCGACCACCGGCTGTGCCGGCGTCGCCGTCTCCCTGAGGCAGGGCCCCCGGGTGGTCACGTCGCCAGGGCTACCCGGTGGTCTCTTCGCGCCTGTGCCCGGCGGCCAGGGCGCGAAGAAACTCGGGGTCGACCTGCTCACCGTTGACCGCCGCCACCTTGCAGGCGGTGAGCGCGCGCAGGGTGGCGGTGCGCGTGCCTGCCTCCAGCAGGGCTCGCTCGCCGAGCACCGCTCCCGGGCCGACATTGGCGACAGCCTCGCCGCCCACCTCCACGGAGAGGACGCCGTCGAGCAGGAGGAAGAGCTCGGTCCCCGGGTCGCCGGCCTCGACCAGCGTCTGCCCCGACCTCAGCTTGCGGATCGAGGGCTTGGCACCGCCGCGCATGATGTGCTCCGACAGTTCCCGCTCCAGCGCAGTCTCCACCTCGGTGACCAGCGCCGGCGACTCCGCGCCGCCCCAGGGGGTGTGCTTCCCGAAGGCGCGCGCGTACCAGTCCTTGAAGTCGGTCAGCCCCGACTTGGCGGCCACGCGGCCCTCACTGTCGTAGATCCAGTGCCGCGGGAAGGGACTGGCCCCCGCGACCTCGTGCTCGGCACGGCCGTCGGTGTGGACGGTGAGGCGGAGCGTGGTCCAGGCCAGCGGAGCTGAGACCTGAACAAAGGGCGGGTGCTTGACCCGCCGTGGGGCGGGCACCCCGGTGCGGCCGCCAGCGGTCTGCTCGAACCGCACCCATCCGTCGCCGACCACCGGGGCTCGCTGCAGGTCGGGGAGTGCCGCCGCGGCGAAGGTCATCGAGGCGGGACCGAGCCGCATGGTGGTGGCCCCGATCATCCCGCCGCCGCCGTAGCCGTGGCCGGTGATGGCGCCGCTGCCGTCGACCCCGATCCAGGCCGAGAGGCGGTTGGCGAAGCGGAAGCGATCCGCAACCCGGAGCGCCTCCAGGTCGTCGACGACCTCCGGGGGCGGCTGGTCGTAGTGGGCGATGCCGGCGTCGAAGGGGAGGCGGGTCAGGCCGGCCACGGCCTCGGATGGGATCCAGGAGATGGACGTCACGGACGCGTGGATCTGTGGGCTCATGGCGGTCACGATAGGTGGGGTCGGGAGGTATGTCCAGGAGGCGAACCCCAGGACCCTGGGGGGGCCCTGCGGCGCCGCATCCACCTGCTGCCACCCCGAGGAGGCCGGGTGGCAGCCCGCTTGCCCGGCCGGTCAAGGGCCGGCGCTCGCCGGTCGCGGCGTACAGGGTGCGAGCCGCCTGAGCCACCGGGGCGCCGCCGCGGCGGAGCCCTAGTGCACTCGCACCAGCAGGATTTCGGCAGTCCGCGTCTGGCCGTGCCAACCCGGCGAGGCCACGATGGTGGCGAAGTTCCCCGCCACCCGAGGATCGGACGTGATCAGGACAGTCAGCCTCCGCCCCCAGAGAGCCAGCTTCCTCGCTCGGCTGCTGGCCAGCTGCGGCGGCGATGTCGCGGCCTACCGTGACGGCCTCCTCCGCGACCTCCGCGCTCTCGCCGAGGACCAGGCCGCTGCCTGGCTGGCCTGGGTCGTGGTGGTGTCGCAGCTCGCCGACGCGGCCTCGACGGTGATGGCGCTGGCCAATCACTGGTCGGAGGCCAACCCCCTCAGCGCGGCCGTGATCGGCCGCTGGGGGTTGTCCGGCCTTCTCGTCGAGAAGGCTGCCATCGCGACCGTGGTCGTCGTCAACATGGCCCGGCTGCGGGGCTGGAGTGCCCGCGCCCTGGGGGTGCTCGCCGCCCTGGTCGGGCTCGCCGCGGTGGTCTGGAACCTCCATGTCATCGGCTGACGAGCGGGGCGATGCGTCCCGCCGGCGTGCCGGGGCTCCGACCGCGGCGCGGGGTTCGCCTCCCCCCGGCCCGGACCCGGTGGTCGCCGAGGCGGCTCTCCTCGCCCTCGGCGGCGGCAGCCTGGGGGAGCTGCGCCATCGGATCCTCGGCGTCGTCGCCGAGCGGTGCGACGCCGATGCCGTCGCTCTGATCGAGCTCGGGGCGCTGCAGCGCGAGGTCTCCGTGCTCGACCAGGTCGGGCTGGGACAGCTGCCCGAGGGCCTGGTGGGTGGCGAGGCCGACCTCCAGCTGGTGAGCGCCGAGCACGGTCCGCTCACCCCCCGGGTGGGCCGGGGTGCCGGGTCGATCGCGGCCATGCTCCATCTCGCCGGCCAGCGAGTCGCCGTCACCGCCGGGCTGGGGCCTCATGGCGAGAGCCAGGTCCTGGTGGCGGCACGAGCGCGCGGCCGGTTCGATGCCCTCGTCCCCGAGGCGCTCGCCGGGGTCGCCCGCGTCCTCGCCTCCGTCGGGCACCGGCACCACGTCGCGGAGCTGGCGGAGGCCCGGATGCGCCAGCAGGCCGCCGTCGCTGCCCTCGGCCAGGGTGCGCTCGGGGGAGGCGAGGACCTGGCGGAGCTCGCTCAGGCGACCTGCGAGGCGGCGGCCGCCAATCTCGCCGCCGATCTCGTCGCCGTCCTCGAGCGGGGCCCCGACGGGCTGGTCCCCACCGCGGGGGTGGGCTGCCCCCCCCAGCGGCTGAGCGGTGAGCTGGTCTGGGCACAGGCGTCCTGCGCGACCGTGATGCGCAGCGGCGAGCCGCTGGTCGGCCCGGTTGCGGAGGGCGCGCCCGGCCTCACCCCGGGACCGGCAGGCTCCCCCGCCCCCCGCAGCGTCCTCATCGTGCCCATCCGGACCGGCTCGCGCATGGCCGGGGTCCTGCTGATCGCATCGCGCGCTCCGGTGGCGTACTCGGAGGACGACGTCACCTTCGCTCGCGGCCTGGCCAACCTGGTCGCCCTGGCCAGCGAGCGGTCCCGGGTGCAGGCGCAGCTGCGGCTCTCCATCGACGAGCTGCGCAAGAGCGCGGAGGACCGCAGCCGGCTGCTGGCCCACGTCGTCCAGGCCCAGGAGGAGGAGCGGCGACGCATCGCCGACGACATCCACGATGACTCGGTCCAGGTCATGACCGCGGTGGCCCTGCGCCTCGCCACCCTGCGCCGCCGCCTCGGCGAGGACACACTCGACCCGCTGCTGCTCAACCTCGAGCACGACGTCCGCCAGGCGATCGCCCGCCTGCGCCACCTGATGTTCGTGCTCCGGCCGCCGGCCCTCGAGGCCCACGGTATCGCCGCCGCGCTGCACGCCTTCCTCGCCCAGACCGGCGAGGACGCCGGGATCGAGTACTCGCTCGACGACCGGCTCCAGCGCGAGCCCGAGCCCGACGCCCGGACGGTGGTGTACCGGATCGCCCAGGAGGCCGTGTCCAACGTTTGCAAGCACGCTCGGGCGGGCCGGATCGACGTCACCCTCGACGAGCGGGACGGGGGTGTCCTGGTGGAGATCAGAGACGACGGGGTCGGCTTCGACGCGACCGCTCCCCGGCCGACCCCTCCCGGCCACCTCGGCCTCCTGGTGATGCGCGAGCGGGCCGAGCAGAGCGGGGGCTGGTGCACCGTGGAGAGCCAGGCCGGGGCCGGCACCACGGTCCGCTACCTGGTGGGGAGCCGCCTGCTCGGCGGCCGTGACCGCCCCGGACCCGGAGCCGAGAGCGCCCACGCCCCGACCCTCTCGGGGGCCGTGGCGCCATGACCGTCCGCATCCTCATCGCCGACGACGACGCGTCCATGCGGGGAGCCCTCGGCGACATGCTGAGCAGCGAGCCGGGCTGTGTGGTGGTGGGGATCGCCGCCAACTCGGAGAGCGCGATCGAGCTGGCCGGGGTCCACCGCCCCGACGTCGCGATCCTCGACGTCAAGATGCCCGGGGGCGGAGGGGTGCGCGCGGCCGAGGGCATCCGGAGCGCCTCCCCAGCGACTCGCATCGTCGCCCTCTCCGCCTGGGACGACCAGGAGACGATGCGGCGGATGCGCCGGGCCGGGGCGGCCAGCTACGTGGTGAAGGGCGCCGCCCCCGACGACCTCATGGAGATCATCGAGCGCATCACGGAGTGAGCCGGGACGCGCGGTCGCGCGGGAGAGGCCGTCAGCCGGCCGCCGCGACGATCGCGGGATCGAGGCCCGTCCAGCGCTCGAGGTAGGCGCGGCGGTCGAGGCGGAGCTGGTCGACCAGGTGCCGGTACTCGTCGACGCGACCCTCCCGCTCGTACAGCCGGCGGGGTTGGAGGATCTCGGCGTCGTCGACCCCGGGCACCGAGGCGGCCACCTCGTAGCCGAAGTCAGGGTCGGGCTCCCACGCCGCCGTCGCCTCGGCGATCGCCTTGACGATGGCGCTGGAGTGCAGGATGGTCACCTTCTTGCTCCGCGCGTCGCCGTCGCCCCCGCCCACCCGGCCGGTGTTGAGCAGGAAGACCTCGAAGCCGCAGCTCCCGAGCAGCTCCAGGAAGCGGTTGCCCTGCTGCTCGTGGCGGAGAGGGAAGAAGGGGTTGGTCCCCGGCACCCGGAGGAACTTGCCCTCCTCGTCCTTGCCCCCCGCGCTCGTGCCCTGGGTCTCGCCGAGCATGAAGTAGGCGGCCGCCTGCGCGGCGCTCAGCCGGGCGACCCCGGGGATGATGCTCTCGTTGCGGTTGAGGATCAGCAGCTGGTCGACCCGCGAGAGCTCGCGTGCGTCGCGGTGCCATCCCAGCGCGTCCATCCGGAAGACGGCGCGACCGTTCTGGGTGTAGGTGGTGTCGAAGAAGTCCACCTCCCCCGCGCTGCTCTGGGAGACGTTCTCCAGGTACGCCTCGGGCTTGCAGACGGCACCGTAGATGCTGGGCTCGAAGGCGGGGTCCAGGCTGAACGTCTTGGCGAAGCAGCCGTTCTCGGTGGCCACCACGCGGCCGCCCGGGTGGAGGGCCACGAAATCGTCCTGCACCGGCTTGGAGTCGTTCTGCCGGGTGAACGTGGTGGTCGTCTTGCCGGTCCCCGAGAGGCCGACGATCAGCATCCCCTGCTCCCCCCGCGGCGTGGGGACGACCTTGCAGCCGGCGTGCAGGGCGAGACCGCCACGCTCGAAGACCAGGGCGTTCCACATCCGCAGCCCGCCCTTCTTGGACTCTCCGAAGTAGTCGGAGTTGAGGACCCGGGTCACCCCGGCCTCGAGGTCGACGGCGATGAGGCGGTCGTCGGGATAGCCGGGCGCGGCCAGGCTGGGGGTGTCGATGACCGTGAGGCGGGGCTGGAACTCCGGCCCGGCGTCGGCGGCGTCGAAGTAGAGCCAGCGCTGCATCCCCGCGATGTTGGCGTGGGCCGCCTCGATGTAGAGGCGCGCGCGCACCCGCTCGGTGCGATCGTTGCCGATGTAGCCGTCCACGACCAGCATCTCCTGATCGCGGATGAAGGCGTCCTGCGCGCGGGCGATGCGCGCCCCCTCCTCGCGGCTGATCGTCTTGCCGCTGTGCCGCTCCGGCGTGTCGGTGACCACGAAGGTGCTGGAGGCGCTGCGCGCGGTGACGCGCGTCTGGACGTTGTAGTTGCCGAAGGCCGTGAGCCGCGCGTTGGGCATGCGGCCGGTGAGCTCACGCAGCTCCTCCGGAGAGGGATTCCAGCGGATGGTGCGAGCCTCGGCGAGCCTGCTGGCGGGGAGGTCGAGGGTCATGACCGGTCTCCTCGTGGTTCCGAGCCGATCAGGACCACCACTACCCGGCGGGCTGCTCCGGTCGAGGTGGCTGAGCTGGTGGCCGGCTACTGTATCAGGCGGCCCAGGCGGGTTGGGGGCCCCTCGCCAGCAGCTCCTCGAAGCGATCGGCGGGGACCGGCGGGCTGAAGAGATAGCCCTGGAGAAGGTCGCAGCCGCTGCGCCGGAGGAAGGCGAGCTGCGCCGGCGTCTCGACCCCCTCCGCCGTCACCTTGAGGCCGAGCCGGTGCGCCAGACCGATCATCGCGCCGACCAGCGGGTCGTCGTCCCGCGCGCGCCTGATCGCGCTCAGGAAGGAGCGGTCGATCTTGAGCCGGTCGACGGGGAAGGTCGCCAGCTTGTTGAGGCTGGAGTACCCGGTCCCGAAGTCGTCGATGGCGACGCTGATGCCGGCCCGGCGGAGCTGGCGCAGCTCCTCGAGAGCCTCCACCGGCTGGGCCGCGGCCGCCGTCTCGGTGATCTCCACCTCGAGATGCTTGGCGGGCAGCCCGCTCTCGAAGACCACCGCCTCGATCCGGTCGACCAGGTCGGCCCTCCCCAGCTCCCGGCCGGAGACGTTGACGGCCACGAACAGCTCGGGGCGGCCGTTGGCGCGCCACGCCTGGGTCTGGGCGCAGGCGGTGCGGAGCACCCAGGTGTCGATGGCGCTGATCACGCCCGTCTCCTCGGCCAGCGGTATGAAGCTGTCCGGCGGCACCAGTCCCCGGATCGGGTGCTGCCAGCGCACCAGCGCCTCGCAGCCGACCACGGCGCCGCTCTCCATCGAGACGAGCGGCTGGTAGAAGACGCGGAGCTCACCGCGGTCCACCGCGTGGCGCAGGTCCTGGTCGAGGCTCAGCCGGTCGAGCGCCGAGGCGTGCATGCTGGGCGCGAAGACCTCCACACGGCCACGGCCCGCCCGCTTTGCGGCCTGCATCGCCAGCTCAGCGTCGCGCAGCAGCTCGCTCGCCTCCCGGTCGGAGGTCGACGACACGGCCACCCCGATGCTGAGCCCGATGGTCAGCTCTCCACCCTGGAACTCGAGCGGCGTGTCGAAGGCGTCGCCGAGCCGCTCCGCGACCTCCAGGGCGTGGGACTCGTCCCCGGCGTCCTCGAGCAGCACGGCGAACTCGTCGGCGCTCAGCCGAGCCACGGTGTCGCCGGGGCGCAGGGTGATCGCCAGCCGGCTGGCGGTCGCCTGGAGCACCGCGTCCCCGGTGGTGTAGCCCATGCTGTCGTTGATCGCCTTGAAGTTGTCGACGTCGATGAAGAGGACGGCGACCATGCTGCCGTGCCGCTGGGTCCGCACCAGCGCGTGGGCCACCCGCTCCGAGAAGAGGGTCCGGTTCGCCCTGCCGGTGAGCGGGTCCCGGAAGGCGCCCGCCCGCAGCTCCCGCTCCAGCCGGTTGCGCTCGGTCACGTCATTGACGATCGAGACGATCGCGGGGCGGCCGTTGAACTCCTGAGGCCCGGTGGTGATCTCGACGTCGATGAGCCGCCCGTCGCGGAGCCGGTGCCGGGCCTTGAGGGTCATCGTCCCGGCCCGGGCTCGATCCAGGTCCATCGCCCATTGGGCGGTGTCGCGGCGGATGGCGGAGATGGGCAGCGCCGCGAACTCCTCCGCCGAGTACCCGTACTTGGCGACGGCGGCCTCGTTGACGGCGAGGAACCTCTCCATCTCGGCGTCGATCACCCACATCGGCTGGGGGTTGCGGTAGAAGATCTGGCGGAAGAGCGACTCATTGCTCACCAGGGCGCTCACGTGATCTCTGTCCAGCCGGCGCAGGCTCTCGATCAGCCGCAGCCGCATCCCACCCCCTGTGACCCGGCGGCCGAGGAGCCGGAGGAGGGCGGCGTTGCCGGCGTCGAAGGCGTGAGCGCGGGACGAGGTCACGGCCACGAAGCCCAGGCTCTGGTCGCGGTGGCGCAGACCGAACGTCATCAGAGAGCGGCATCCCAGGCGGCGGCACGCCTCCCGGTCCATCCGCGGGTCGATCTCGGCGTCCTCGCAGACCCGAAGCCCCGCGGCTGTCGCGGAGCGTCCGAACAGGCTCGGTGCGACGCGGTCCCGGGAGCGGCCGGCGGCCGACCCCACCCTGACCCGGTGGACGGCGCCGGTGGCGCCGGTCATCTCGACCACGGCGGCGTCGGCCCCGGTCAGGGTGACGGCCCGGCGGGCCACCCGCCGGATGACGCTGTCCAGGTCTCTCTCCAGGGCGACGAGCTCGTGCTCGTAGGCCTCGGGGTCGTGGATGTTGGCGTTGGCCGCGCTGAGGCGGAGGCCCCGCTCCGCGGCCGCCACCGCGATGTCGCTCAGCTCGCCGTCCAGCTCGATGAGCTCGCGCTCCCGGGAGGTCCCCTCCGGGAGGGCCGGACGGGCCCGCCCCGGCCTCCGGGTCCGCGGGCGCAGGGCGAGCCTCTCCGAGTCGGGGTGCAGGGGAGAGGTCGACATGGGTGCCATCCACGCTAGTCGGCCCCAAACACCCATGCTCGGACGGTAGGTCACGACCTCGTCACCGAGGCGCCACCGGCCTGACACGGCCTGAGCGACCTGGTGCAGCTGCCCCGCATGGCGGTGATGCAGGCGCTCCACTCCCGTCTGCGGCCAGGACATGCAGGATATATCTGTCTGAGACAGATATGATAGGCTGCTGCCGTGAGCGACCTCGCGTCGGACCTCGACGCTCTCGCCGGCGGCCTCGCGGCAGCCGTGGGCCGGCTTCGCCGGGCCCTCAACCGGCAGGTCCATGCAGGCTCCGACGTCCCGCCGCTGCCGGAGGCCCAGCTGGAGATCGTCCGCCTGCTCCGGCGCCGGCCCGGCATGCGCGTCCACGACGTGGCCGCCGAGCTTAGCCTGGCCCCCAACACGGTGAGCACCCTGGTCCACCGCCTCGCCGATGCCGGCCTGGTGGAGCGGGCAGGCGATCCCGGCGACGCCCGCGTCAGCCGCCTCCAGCTCACACCGGCGGCGGAGGGGCGCCTCCGGCGCTGGCGGGACCGGCGTGGAGAGGTGCTGGCAGCCCGGCTCGTGGGCCTCGACGGCGAGGACCGTCGGGCCGTGGCCCGGGTGCTCCCGGTGCTGGAGCGGGTCGCGCGCTCCCTCGAGCGCCCGCTGGTCGCTCCTGCCCCGGTGCCCGGCCGGCCCTCACCGGCCGCGCCCGCGACCACGTCCGGGGTCGCCCATGCCGGCTGAGGTCGCGTCCGCGCCTCGGACCGTGCCCTCCGGAGCGGCGCTCCCGGTGACCTGTTCGGAGCTGCGGGTCAGCTTCGGCGCGGTGCAGGCAGTCGACGGGATCTCCTTCGAGATCGCCCCCGGAGAGGTCTTCGGCCTCCTGGGGCCGAACGGCGCGGGCAAGACCACCACCATCCGCGTGCTCACCACCCTGATCCACGCCAACTCCGGCAGCGTCGGCGTCTTCGGGCACGACACCCGCCGCGAGGCGATGCTGGTCCGCCACCTGATCGGCTACCTGCCCCAGCAGCTCTCCGCCGACTTCCAGCTCAGCGGGTACGAGAACGTCTGGCTCTTTGCCCGGCTCTTCGACCTCCCCCGGCGGGAGCGCCGCCAGCGGGCGCGCGAGGTGCTGGCGGCGATGGGCCTCGACGACGTCCGCGACCGCCTGGTCGGGACCTACTCCGGGGGGATGGTCCGCCGCCTGGAGCTGGCCCAGGCGCTGGTCAACCGGCCCGCGCTGCTGGTGCTCGACGAGCCCACCATCGGGCTCGACCCGCTCGCGCGCGGGGACGTCTGGGAGCGGGTGCAGGAGCTCCGCGAGGAGACCGGGATGACCGTGCTGCTCACCACCCACTACATGGAGGAGGCGGACACGCTCTGCGAGCGGATCGCCCTGATGCACCACGGGCGGATCCGCGCCGAGGGCACCCCCAGCGAGCTCAAGTCACGGCTCGGTCCGAGCGCGACCCTCGACGACGTCTTCCGCCACCACGTCGGCGCCGCCATCGAGGACGAGGAGATGACAGGAGGAGGCCGCGATGTCCGCCGCACGCGTCGCACTGCCCAGCGTCTCGGCTGAGCGGCCCGCCCCGGTCGCGATCCTGCCGCCCTGGTGGCGGCTCTACACCAGCCGCATCCTCACCTTCTGGCTGGTCGAGCTGCGCAAGATCCGGCACGACCGCACCGAGCTGTACACGCGCGCGATCCAGCCGGTGCTGTGGCTGCTCATCTTCGGCGAGACGTTCAGCCGCCTCCACGTCATCCCGGTGCCGGGCGGCTACTCCTACCTCGCCTACCTCTCGCCCGGGATCATGGCCCAGTCGGCTCTCTTCATCGCCATCTTCTTCGGCATCCAGATCATCTGGGAGCGCAACTCCGGGATCCTCACCAAGCTGATGGCGACGCCGACCCCGCGCCTCGCCCTGATCAGCGGCAAGGCCTTCGCCGCGGGGGTGCGCTCGGTCTCCCAGGTGGTGGTCATCCTGGCGCTCTCGGCGATCCTCCAGATCCGCTTCGACTGGAACCCGCTCCACCTCCTCGGGGTCGCCGCCGCGGTGGTGCTGGGCGCCGCCTTCTTCTCCTGCCTCTCGATGACCATCGCCGGCATCGTCCTCCACCGCGAGCGGTTGATGGGCGTCGGCCAGGCGATCACCATGCCGCTCTTCTTCGCCTCCAACGCGCTCTACCCCGTCAAGGTGATGCCCGGATGGCTGCAGGGGTTGAGCGCCGCCAACCCCATGAGCTACGAGGTGGACGCCCTGCGCGGGATGCTGCTCGGCACCCCCACCGCCCTCCTCTTCGACTTCGGCGTCCTGGCCGTGGCCGTGGTCGCCGGCGTGCTCGCCGCCGCCGCACTCCTGCCCCGGCTGGCACGCTGACCGGTGTCCCGGGCGCGTCCCGCCGGGCCCGCGCCGTCAGGGCCCACGGTCCGCCGCGGCCCTCCGCGTCGGGTGTAACCTGCGCCCATGACCGGGACCGCCTCCCCCGCCGCCGCCGACGTGGCCGCCCGGCGCGAGCAGTCCTGGGTGTTCTTCGACGGTGAGTTTCGCCGCTACCGCGACGCCCGGATAGGTCTGCTCACCCAGGGCCTCAACTACGGGACCGGCTGCTTCGAGGGCATTCGCGCCTATTGGAGCGAGGAGCGGAGACAGCTGTACGGACTGTGGTTCCCCGAGCACTTCCGCCGCCTCCACCGGAATGCCCGGGCCCTGCAGATGCGGGTCCCTCAGTCGGTCGACGAGCTCTGTGAGATCACCACCGAGCTGCTCCGCCGCAACGAGGCGCACGAGACCACCTACATCCGGCCGCTGCTCTTCAAATCGGCGGAGGAGATCGGGTTCCGCCTCCACGACATCCCGGACAGCTTCGCCATCGCGACCGCGCCGATGGGTGACTACGTGCCCACCGGCGGGATGCGCTGCATGGTCTCCTCGTGGCGCCGGATCGACGACAGCATGGCCCCGCCCCGGACCAAGTGCACCGGGATCTACATCAACAGCGCGCTGGCCAAGTCGGAGGCGCTCCAGGCCGGCTTCGACGAGGCGGTGATGCTCACCGCCTCCGGGAGCGTCTGCGAGGGCAGCGGGGAGAACATCTTCGTGATCCGCGGGGGTGTCATCTCGACACCGGCGCCGTCCGACAACATCCTCGAGGGGATCACCCGGCAGGGGATCATCCATCTCTTCCGCGAGGAGATGGGACTCGACGTCGTGGAGCGGTCCATCGGGCGCAGCGAGCTCTACGTCGCGGACGAGGTCTTCATGTGTGGCACCGGCGCCCAGGTCGCCCCGGTGGTCGAGATCGATCGCCGGACGGTCGCCGACGGCGAGCCGGGGCCGCTCACCCTGCGGGTCCAGGCTCTCTACAAGGGCATCGTCACCGGCGCCAACCCCAAGTACGCGGAGTGGCTGCGCCCGATCTGGTGATCGGACGGGGCTGCATGGCCCCCGGTCAGCCGCGGGCGGTGGCCTCGCGCACGATCCGCGCCCCGGCGCGGCGGAGCAGGCGCCGGGGCATCCGCCGCGGGTCCTCGCCCGGCCGGGCCAGCTCCATCAGGGAGAGCGCGGTGGAGAGGAGAGCGGGGGCGACGACCACCTCCCCGGCGACGGCGACGCAGGCGACGCCCTGCCGCGCCGCTCGGAGCGCCACCTCCATGGGGGCCTTCCCGGCGGCGGTCTGGCTGTCCAGGCGGCCCTCGCCGGTGATCACCAGGTCCGCTGCCGCGATCGCCCGGTCCAGGCCCACGACGTCCGCCACCAGGGCGGCTCCGGGGAGCAGCGTCGCGCCCGCCGCGGCGAGGCCGTAGCCGCACCCGCCCGCTGCCCCGGCCCCGGGCAGCTCGACCACTCCCGGATCCACTCCCGCGTCGCGCTGGAGCACTTCGGCGAGCCGCCGCAGCCCGGATGCGAGCCGCTCCACCTCGGGCCCCGTCGCCCCCTTCTGGGGGGCGAAGGCCGGTGCGGCGCCACGCTCGCCGAGCAGCGGGCTGCCCACGTCGGCGGCGACCTCGATGCGGCAGAGGCGGAGCCGCGGGTCGAGCCCGCCCAGCTCCGCGCGGTGCAGGTCGAGGAGGGCGCCGCCACCGGCTCCGAGAGGGTGACCGCGAGCGTCGAGCAGGCGGGCTCCGAGCGCGCTGAGCAGACCCGCCCCACCGTCCGTGCAGGCCGACCCGCCGAGCCCCACCAGGATGCGGCGGGCGCCGGCGTCGAGAGCATGGGCGATCAGCTCCCCCGCGCCCCACGAGGTGGCGTGGAGGGGGTCGAGGCGCCCGTGAAGCCGTCGAAGCCCGGCCGCCTCGGCGAGCTCGACGACTGCGGTGGTGGCGTCGATCCAGCCGAGGCGCGCCGTCAGCCGGCCGCCCCGGGGTCCTCGGACGCTGCGGCGTTCCACCCGGGCGGACGGTGAGGTCGCGAGCAGGATGTCGAGCGTGCCGTCGCCACCGTCCGCCATGGGGAGGGCTCGAGCCTCCGCCCCCGCTTCGCGTGCCCCGGCGGCGAGGGCCTCCGCCGCCGCTCCCGCGCTCAGCGTGCCCCGGAAGGCGTTCGGGGCGCAGAGGACCCGGAGCGGCGTGCCCCGGCGGCGGGCGCAGGGAGACGCCGCCGCGCCGCTCATCTCACCGCGGGCCGACCAGGGCGAAGTACTCGGCCATCTCCTCGTCGCTCCAGATGTGGCCGTCGCACTTGTCCACGCTCACCGGCAGCCCGCCGCTCCCGGACCCCGGACCGTCCGGCTCGACGGCGGGGATGAGGAAGGTGAAGTACATGGGGTGGTCGGCCTGGAAGCGGGGAGGATCGGGCCGTGGCCCGTTGCCCGCTGCTCGCGCCGCCTCCGACGCTCGCTCCGCGGCCTCGCCGAGGGTGAGCGCGGGTGCGCGGTATCGGACCGGGATGATCAGGGTGGTGATGCCGTGCCGGTCGTGGGCCCGGCGCTGGGCTCGAGCGGCGTCGAGAGCGAGCGACGACCCGGTGAAGTCGAAGTCGAGCTGGACCAGGGACGCGGTGCGCGGCCGGTCGCTCTCCCAGGGGCGCGGGCGCACGTGCACCAGGTCGTACCGGGCAGCGTCGGGGACGGAGACGGCCACGCCGGGAGACTCTCAGCCGGGCGCGGGCGCTGTCAATCGACGTGGCGCGGACGGGTCCGGCCGCTCCGCCGGGTGCGGGCGATCCACCGCGCCGGGTCGCGCAGCTCGGCCATGCTCGGCATCATCTCGGGCCCCTCCCAGACCCGGTTGAGCAGCGCGTAGCCGCCCTCTGTGATGAGCGCCTCGGCATACCGCTCGCCCAGCTCGTACTGGCGGAGCTTGAGGGAGATGCCGGTGAAGCCGAGGATGAGGCGCTCGAGGAGGCCCCGCTGCTCCTGCCGCCGCGCGAAGGCCGCCTCCAGCTCGTCGAAATGGTCGATGTGGGCTCGCCCCACCCGGTGCATGACGAGGTTGCTGTACCCCTCCAGGACGCTCATGACCGCCTGCAGCCGGCTGACCGTCCGGAGCTGGCCGGACACGCCGCCCGCCAGCCGGCGCAGGGGCTCCGGGCCGAGCCCCGGCAGCTCGCCGCCGCCCAGGCCCGCACCCAGCAGCTCGTTCATCAGGCTCCCGATGTGGGGGCCGAGCCACGGGTGCGACTCGAACTGCCAGGCGTGGGTCGCCTCGTGGAGGATCAGCCAGCGCCGGAGCGGCTCGCCGGGCGCGCTCTGGCCGCGCTGGAGCAGCTCGACGTTGGGTTCGACGAGGTAGAGCGCGCTCGGTGGGCGCGGGCCGGGGTCGGGGGCACCGGAGGGGGGCGGTTCGAGGGCGGAGCCGGGGAGCATGAGCACCGGGTCGTACTGACCCAGCACGCGCTGGGACATGAAGCCGAGGACCTCCCCGACGTAGAGGGTCGTGAGGCCCCGGCCGAAGGCGGTGAGGCTGGTCCCCGGGAGGGCGGACTGGAGCTTCTCGACCGGGGCCATGAGACGCCGGACCATCAGCACGTTGGCGTCGATGAAGCCGTGCCGGTCGAGGACGGTGATCCTCGGGAGAGCCGCCGGCGGGGCGCCGCAGACCTCGGCGAGCAGCGGCACCATCTCGGCGGCGAAGGCGTCGTACTGAGCCGCGAGGCGCACGGCCCTCTCCGACCGCAGCGGCGCCCGCTGTCCGGACCTGGCGCGGGCGGTGCGCCGGACCCCCTCCCAGTCGATGAGCTGCCGCTCGGCCCCGGGGAGGGGGCGGGAGAGGAGCCGCAACGAGATCGCCGCGACGCCGCCCACGGCGGCGAGGGTCGCGGAGCGGCGGATCAGCGGGCGTTTGGCCGGCATGCGGCGATCATATGCGCTGCGGGCGCCCCGGGCCGCCCCGACCGGCCCCCTTCGGGACGCTGGCACTCGGCGGCCGGGGCCGCTAGCACTCGACTACCCCGAGTGCTAAGATAGCCGCCGACGCTGCATCCCGTCCGTTCCAGGAGGCCTGCCCACCGGGCAGGCGGTGGAGGAGGTTCATGGCCAAACAGCTGACCTATGACGTCGACGCGCGCGCGTCCCTGAAGCGCGGCGTCGATGCCGTCGCCAACGCGGTGAAGATCACCCTCGGCCCCAAGGGCCGCAACGTCGTCCTCGACAAGAAGTTCGGCTCCCCGACCATCACCAACGATGGCGTCACCATCGCCAAGGAGATCGAGCTGGAGGAGCCGTTCGCCAACATGGGCGCCCAGCTGGTCAAGGAGGTCGCCTCCAAGACCAACGACATCGCCGGGGACGGCACCACCACGGCGACGGTGCTGGCCCAGGCGCTCATCGAGGCGGGATTTCGCCAGGTCGGGACCGGCGCCAACCCCATCTTCCTCAAGCGGGGCATCGACCGTGGCGTCGATGCCGTCGTGGAGGCCATCAAGGCCCAGTCCCTGCCGGTGACCGAGCGGGAGAGGATCGCCCAGGTGGCGTCGATCTCCGCCGCCGACCCGGCGGTCGGGGAGACCGTCGCCAACGCGATGGAGAAGGTGGGCAAGGACGGGGTCATCACCGTCGAGGAGTCCAAGGGCCTGGAGACCGAGCTGGAGCTGGTCGAGGGGATGCAGTTCGACAAGGGCTACATCTCCGCCTACATGGTCACCAACGCCCAGCGGATGGAGGCGGTGCTCGAGGAGCCCTACATCCTCATCACCGACCGCAAGATCTCCGCGGTCGCCGACCTCCTGCCCCTGCTCGAGAAGGTCGTCCAGATGAGCAAGCCGCTGCTCATCATCGCCGAGGACGTCGAGGGCGAGGCGCTCGCCACCGTCATCGTCAACAAGCTGCGTGGCACCTTCAACGCCGTGGCCGTCAAGGCCCCCGGCTTCGGGGACCGGCGCAAGGCCATGCTCCAGGACATCGCCATCCTGACCGACGGCACCGTGGTCAGCGAGGAGATCGGGCTGAAGCTGGACTCCGCCACCCTCAACCAGCTGGGCCGCGCCCGGCGGGTGACCATCACCAAGGACGACACCACCGTCGTCGAGGGCGCGGGCAGCCAGGACGCCATCAAGGGGCGGATCGAGCAGATCAAGGCGGAGATCGAGAAGTCGACCTCCGACTGGGACAAGGAGAAGCTCCAGGAGCGCCTCGCCAAGCTCTCCGGCGGGGTGGCGGTCATCAAGGTCGGTGCCGCCACCGAGACCGAGTTGAAGGAGAAGAAGCACCGGATGGAGGACGCCGTGTCCGCCACCAGGGCGGCGGTGGAGGAGGGGATCGTCCCCGGAGGCGGGGTGGTCCTCATCAACTCCATCGGGGCGCTCGACAAGGTCAAGGCCGAGGGCGACGAGCTGGCCGGGGTCAACATCCTCCGCCGGGCTCTGGAGGAGCCGCTCCGCCAGATCGCCGTCAACGCCGGGCTCGAGGGCTCGGTGGTGGTGGAGAAGGTCAAGGGCCTGCCCAAGGGCCAGGGCCTCGACGCCGCCTCCGGTGAGTACGTGACCATGGTGACCGCCGGGATCATCGACCCCACCAAGGTCACCCGGTCGGCGCTGCAGAACGCTGCGTCGATCGCCGGGCTGCTGCTGACCACCGAGGCGCTGGTCACCGACATCCCCGAGAAGAACAAGGGCCAGGCGCCGCCGCCGATGCCCGACTACTGATCCGCACACCATCACCGTTCCTGAATGGGGGGCGGGCGGGCCGGACGGCCCGCCCGCCCCTTTCGTCGTCCGGGCCCGCGGTGTGGGCGTGCGCACGCCGTGCTGGTAACGTTCCCGAGCGGGTGTCCGCAACCGTCGTCTTCGTCACCGACTACGGGCTGGAGGACGGCTACGCGGCCCAGCTGTGGGCCGCGGCCTGGTCGGCTTCGCCGGAGGTTCGCTGCGTCGACGGTACCCACCAGGTCCCGCCCGGCGACGCCCTCACCGCGGCGTACCGCTGCAAGACGCTGGCCCGCGCCTTCGGGCCGGGCAGCGTGCTCTGCGCCGTGGTGGACCCGGGTGTTGGTGGAGCCCGGGAGGCGGTGGCAGTGGAGTGCGACGGGGTGATCTGCGTCGCCCCCGACACCGGTCTGGTCTCCTATCTGTGGAGCGAGGCCCGGCGGCGGCGCGCTGTCCGGGTCCGCACTCCGGAGGGTGTCTCGGCGACGTTCCACGGCCGGGACCTCTTCGCGCCGCTGGCGGCGCGCCTGGCGGCCGGCCGCCCGCTCGACGAGTGCGGCGAGGCGCTCGCCGCTCCGGCGCTGCGGGAGGAGCTGGTGCCCGTCGTCGACGGCCAGCGGGTGCGCTCGCTGGTCGTCTCCGTGGACCACTTCGGCAACTGCATCACCGGGGTGCGTCCGGCCGATCTCGGCGAGCGGCGCGTGGTCGCGGTCCGCTGGCCGGGGGGTGGCACCGACCGGGTGGTGACGACCTACACGGAGATCGGGACACCCGTCGCCGCACTCTGGAACAGCTCGGAGCACCTCGAGCTGGCCGCCCGCGAAGCCTCGGTCGCGGCGAGCACGGGGCTGCGCGTCGGCATCCCGGTGACGGTGGAGCTCGCGTGACCACCGCGGAGGCCCAGCGCGCCTACGGAAACCTCACCTCCGAGCAGCAGTCGGCCCTCGACCGGTCCGCCGGCGAGCTGGGCGTCAGCGTCCTCCAGCTGATGGAGATCGCCGGCTGGCAGGTCGCCCGGTGGGTCCACGCCATGGCCGCCGGCGGGCCCGTGCCCATCGCGGTTGTTGCCGGACATGGCAACAACGGCGGCGACGGCCTGGTGGCCGCGCGTCATCTGCTCAGCTGGGGCTTCCCGGTGGCGGTCGCCCTGGTCGCCGAGCCGGAGCGCCTCGGCGAACCGGTGGCGACCCATCTCCGAGCCGTCCGAGCCCTGGGGGCGAGGGTCGAGGTGGCTCCCGACGGGCGCATCCCAGCCCCACTCCTGGAGGCCGCCATCGTCGTCGACGCCCTGCTCGGGAGCGGCATCCGCGGTGACCCGCGACCGGCCCAGGCGGCGGCGATCAGCCTGCTGCCGGCCGATCGCACAGTGGCCGTCGATGTCCCCAGTGGCCTCGACGCCACCACCGGCAGCGCGGGGACACCCACCGTCCGCGCGCTGCGCACCTGCACCCTCGCCGCCATGAAGGCGGGCCTCTGGACCCCGGCGGGCCGCCGTCACGCCGGTGAGATCACGGTCGCCGACATCGGCATCCCGGCCTCCGCATGGGTGGCCATCGGGCTCGAGCCCCCGGCGCTCGTGAGGGGCGGTGAGTTGCTGACGATACCGACCGATACCGCTCCGCCCGTTCTCCCGGCAGCCTGAGCGGACCGGCGGCGGCGCGCCGTCTCCTTGACCGCGGTACCACACCCGTGTATGCTGGCGCGGACGCCACCAGCCACCCTCCGGGTGGAACTCATGATCAACGCCGCAGCCAACGTCCCAGCTCTCAGTGGCGAGTTCGCGGAGCTTGTCTCCGAGCATCTCGACGAGCTCATCACGTATGCCGCACACCTCGTCGGCGACGCCGACTCCGCCGTGGAGCTGGCCGCCGCCGGCATCTTCCATGCGGCCAAATACCCGCCCGCCCGCGTCCGCGTCGATGGCCCGGCCGCGCTCTACCGGGGCGTGACCCGCGCCTGCCGCACCGGCGAGCGCTTCCCCCCCCGGCCTCGCGGCCCGGCGCGGCTGTGGCGCCGCGGCCCGCCACCCATCGAGACCGAATTTCGCGGCGGCGACGTCGCCAGCCGGATGAACACCGTGAAGCGGGCGCTGATGACGCTGCCCTTCGAGCGCCGCGCGGCGCTGCTGCTGCGCAACCTCGCCGGGCTTCGCTATGCGGAGATGGCCCGCGCGTTGGAGTGCTCACCGGAGGCCGCCGGCCGGCTGGTGGCCGCCTCGCGTCGCCAGTTCAGCTCGGTCTACCGCGAGATCGCCATATGAAATGCAGCCTGCTCGCCCTGAGCAGCTACCTGGACAACGAGCTGGACGCGGGGCGGAGGGCCGAGGTCGAGGCCCACCTGGTGGGATGCGAACGCTGCCGGAGGGGTTTGGAGTACCTCCGTGAGGAGACGGACCGCTTCGGCGCCCTGGGTCGGGTCCACGTCCCCGACAGCGCCATCCACGCGTTCATGGAGCAGCTCGGCCTGATCGGGCCCGACGACGAGCTCCCTCCCCGGCCCCCCCAGCTCCCGGGGCCGGGGGGCGGGGAGGGGCCGCCCTGGATGGGTCGTGGCGACGCCGGCCAGACCCTTCCCTGGACCCCGCGTCGCGAGCCCCAGCCGCCTCCCGACAGCAACCAGCCCTCCCTTCCCTTCACCGACTCCATGGCGCCTCTCGGGCCGGCGCCGATGTCGTGGCGCCGGGACGGGCACTCCGGTGGAGCGGAGATCGACCTCGACGGTCGCTCGGCCGCCATCAGCACGAGCTCTCCGCTCGGCAGACCGCTGCCTCCGGTCTCCGGCCCGACGCTTGCGGGTGGCGCTTCGACCGGGGTCGTCGCGCTCCAGGGGGTCTCCAGCTGGCGCCTCGGGCACGCGGGGGCCGCTCCCGCGTCCGGCATCGGTTCACTCGCCGCGGTGGGGGATCCGGCGCCGCGCCCCACCGGCACTCCCTCACCGGCGAGCCGCGAGGCACGGGAGGCAGCTCCCACTCCGTGCGCCGCCTCACCGCCGCCGCCACCTCCACCGCCATCAGCACGACCTCCGCTGGCACCGGCTTCGCCGATGCCGGCCCGGCGGGCCCCGGACGGGCCGTGGCACGTCCCAGTCCGCGCTCCCCTCCGCCCCCCGGCGCTCGACGACGAGGACGACGATCCATGGAGCTGGGCTCCCCTCGATGACCCGCCATCGACCCCCCCGCACGGCGGGGCGGCTCGCGGCCTCTCCTCGGTCGGCCCGCGGGGCGGCCAGGAGATGGATGCGGAGGAGACGGGCTCCGGCCACCCCGACCTCACCCCCGACCCCCTCGTCGAACCGCTGATCGCGCGGGTGGCGCTCCCGCCCCGGCCGCTGCGGCCCACCCTGATCTCCCGGCTTCGCGACCAGGTCGCGCTGCGCCTCGCGCTCATGCGTGGAACCGATGCGGACGAGTTCGTGGACACGGCCCGCGGTGGGCCCCAGCCCGTGGAATCGGTCGGGCCGGTGGTGGCCGCGATGCGAGCCCGGATGGGCCCGCCCGGCACCGAGCGCCACCCCGGGTGGACGGGTGCACCCCCCGCCGAGGATCCGGACCTGGCGGGAGCTGCGTCCTGGCCCGAGGTCCCCTTCCACCCCACCAGCGCGGAGGAGCTCCCGCGGACGCCCGCCTCGTCGCGGGTGCTGGAGCTCGATCGCGGCCCGCGGACGCCGGGCCGTCACGCCCGCCGGCTGGGCGACCGGCGCGGGGCGCTCGGGACGGGCGATGGTCCCGCCGCCGCGGGGCCGGGACGGCTTGCCGGTCTTCCCGATCAACTGCGGCGCCTCACCGACCGCCCGAGGCTGGCCTGGATCGCCGTCGCCGCCCTCGCCGTGGTGGTCATCCTCGTCAGCTTCCTCGTGTCGCACGCGGGCGCTCCGACGCCGGCCGGGCTGGCCAGCAGCGGGCTGACCTCGCCGGCCGCTGCCAGCCGCGCCCCGGTGGCACATCCCGCCATCACGGCGGAGCCCTCGGCCTCCACCGCGCCCACCGCCAACCCGACGGCGACACCCGCGCCGACCCCGGTGGCCGCCGCTCAGACCTACGGCGCCGGCGGCACGGGATGGGCGCTCCAGGACGTCCGCTGCTGCTCCGTCGAGGCGGGCACGGGCTACACCCGCATCGTCTTCGACCTGGGCGGCGCCTCCGGGTCCAATCCCACCGCCTCGGTCAGCTTCCCGACCCCGACGACCATGGTGGTCGCCTTCCCGAGCGTGAGCGCGCCAGGCTCCCTCACGGCCTCGGGCGGCGGTGGCCTGGTCGCCTCGGTGTCGCGGGCGAGTGGATCCGAGCTGACCTTCCGCCTCACCCTATCGAGGGGGGCGACGGTCCAGGACTACGGGTACCTACCCAACGCCGATGAGGAGAGCTCGGCCCCCCTGCACCTCTACCTCGACCTCGGCTGATCGAGGGCTCAGGCGGCCTTGCAGTTCTTGGTGTGCTTGATGATCCGCTCCCGCTTGGGCTCGCCGGGCTTGCGGGCGTGCCGGAAGGCGATCTCGACGCCGATCTCGTTCTGGCGCATCAGCTGATGGCAGACCGGGCAGCGCACCGCGGTGAGGATCTCCTTCTGGGAGAGGACACCCTTGGATTCCTTGAGGTTGTTGGCCATGCGGGCAAGCTCCTGCGAGCGGGAGGGAACCCCACGATTCTAGCGGCCCGCCGGCGGCGCGCCGCACCCATCCCCCGCCCCGGGGGCGGCCGCCCGTCGAGCACCGCCCCAGCGCGTCCGCCCGCCCCGGGGTGGGCCGGGTGACCGCCGTGATCACGGCCGTGCTGGCGGTCGTGATCGTCGCCACCGTGGCCCTCCTGGCTGTGGGGCCGCTCCGCGCGGTGCGCGAGGACCGCCGCTACGCCGCGGAGGAGCGCCGGTGGCAGGCGGACGGCACCCCGCCGGACCGGGTCGAGCGCCAGTACCGCAATCCCCGGCTGATCCTCACCGACGGCGCCCGCATGCGCTCGCTCGGGTACCAGCTGGAGGAGCGGCGCATGGCCAGGGGCGACTGGGGCCGCGTGCTGGTGGCCGTCTGGCGCGCGACGAGCCCGCCCCAGGACCTCCCCTGACCCCGTGGCGGATTCGAACCCCCGATCTCCGCCTTGAGAGGGCGGTGGATCCCCGCGCGGCAGGCCGCACGGGGGCCCCTCTCTCCTAGAGAGGGCTCCGCCCTCTCGCGTCCGCGGCCGAGCCGCGAACGCTCACTCCGGGATCGACACCGCCCCGCCGGGCGCCTGACCCGTACCCGTGGCGGATTCGAACCGCCGATCTCCGCCTTGAGAGGGCGGTGGATCCCCGCGCGGCAGGCCGCACGGGGGCCCCTCTCTCCTAGAGAGGGCTCCGCCCTCTCGCATCCGCGGCCGAGCCGCGAACGCTCACTCCGGGATCGACACCGCCCCGCCCGACGGCCGGCGGCGCCTGACCCCGTGGTACCCCGTGGCGGATTCGAACCGCCGATCTCCGCCTTGAGAGGGCGGTGGATCCCCGCGCGGCAGGCCGCACGGGGGCCCCTCTCTCCTAGAGAGGGCTCCGCCCTCTCGCATCCGCGGCCGAGCCGCGAACGCTCACTCCGGGATCGACACCGCCCCGCCCGACGGCCGGCGGCGCCTGACCCCGTGGTACCCCGTGGCGGATTCGAACCGCCGATCTCCGCCTTGAGAGGGCGGTGTCCTGGGCCTCTAGACGAACGGGGCGTGCTGGACCTGCCGAATTATAGGTGCGGGGTCGGATCGACCCATGGCGGGCAGCGCCCCCACCCTCGGGGGGACGTGCTCGGCGAGCCTAGACGCGCTCGGGGGCCGGCATCCCCAGGCACCAGAGGCAGTCGGCGAGGGTGGCCCGCGACGCCTCGACCAGTCGGCGCCGGAAGGCGCGCCGCACCGGGTCGCCCTCGCGCACGATCGCCTCGGTGTGCTCGTAGAAGTCGGTGAGGGTCGACGCCAGCTGGAAGGCGTAGGTGCAGAGGGTGGACGGCGAGAGCCCCAGGCCGGCCTCGGCGAGAGCGTGGCGGTACCCGTCGAGCGCGTGCAGCAGGGCCCTCTCCACCTCCACCAGCTCGGGCACCGCCACCGGCCCCGGCGCCGCCTCCACCTTGCGCAGGATCCCCGCCGCGCGGGCGTGGCTGTACATGAGGTAGATGCCGGTGTCGCCGGTGGTGCGGAGCGCCTCGTCGAAGTCGAAGGCGATCACCTGGTTGAGCGTGAACTTCTCCAGGTAGTAGCGCACGCCGCCGGCGGCCAGGAGGGTCGCGGTGGCAGGGTCGGCCGCCTTCTCGGCCGCCCGCTCCCGAGCCTTGTCGAGCAGGTCGTCGGCCCGGACCTCGATGCCCCGCCGCCCCGAGAAGGCGTAGGCGTTCCTGCCGTCGTCGACCGGGATCCCGAGCGCTTCGGCGGCCGCGGGAGAGAGGGCGACGACCTCGTAGGCGAGGTGGATCGATCGCTCCGCCTCCCCGGCATGCCCGGTCCTCGCCAGCCCCCGCTTGACCACCTGCTGCGGGTAGGCCTGGCGGGCGTCGATGACGTTGATCACCCGCGACGCCCGGCCGAAGCCGGCGGCGGGCAGCTCGGCCTCGCCGGTGGTGGTGGTGGCCGGTGACGCGGGGTCCTCGGGGTGCCAGCGCCGGTAGCGGAAATCGCGGCCGAGCAGCCCGAACTTCCAGAGCTGGTAGGCGATGTCCTTGGCGGTGTAGGTCGCGACCCCGTCCGACTTGACCAGCACCTTGGCGTCGTCCTCGTCGGCGTCGTCGCCCTCCGACGGCATCACCCAGCAGCCGGCATGGCGGCCCTCGGTCACCGCGACGATCGCCCCGGCCTCGCGGAGCAGGGCGAATGCCTGGCTCCAGAAGCCGAAGGCGATGATGTCGGACTCCCAGGTGAGCAGGTCGTAGCCGATGTCGAGGCGGCCCATGGTCGCGAGGTGCCGGTCGACCACCCGGGAGGCGAGCTCCTTGACGGATCGGGCGGTGTCGTTGCCCCCCGCCTCGATCTCCTGGAGGGTCCGGCGGCGCTCCTCGAGCAGCGCGGGGTCGCTCTCGTAGCGCCGGCCCACCTCGACGTACACCCGGGAGCAGTACTGGTCGAATGGCTCCTCCGGGCCCTGCTCGATGCCAAGGTGGCGCAGCCCCACCGCCACGTCGGCGACCTGCACCCCGGTGTCGTCGATGTAGTTCTGGACCTCGACCTCGTGACCGGCGCGGCGCAGGATGCGCGCGACGCTGTCGCCGATGCAGGCGTTGCGCAGGTGGCCGACGTGGGCCGCCTTGTTGGGATTGGTCGCCGTGTGCTCCACCAGGGTCCGTCCCGGCGGTGGCGCCTCGCCGAGGGGGAGCAGCGGGGTCCCCCGGTCCAGCTCCAGCGCCTGGTCGAGCACCGCCGCCGCCCACGCCGGGTCGTGCAGACGGCAGTTGACGTAGCCGGGCGGGCTCACCGACCAGGCGGCGACGAAGGGCAGCCGGAGCGCTTCCAGCCCGGCGCGGAGCTCCTCCGCGATGTCGAGCGGGCGGCGCCGTAGCACCCGCGCCGCCCGCAGCGGGGCGGGTGTGGAGAAGTCACCGAACTCGGCGCGGGCCGAGCGATCGAAGGCGGCCTCGACCTGATCCCCAACTCCCGCCCCGGCGAGGACGCCGCGGAGCGATCTGATCAGCTCCGTGCGCACGTCGAGCATGGGCTCGGATCGTACTCGGAGCGGTGGGCGCGACTGCCATGCTGTGCGCCCGCCCCGGCTCGGCGAACGCCTGGCTGCGGCCGGTGCCCCCAAATGAGGACAATGCCGGGCCGATGGGCACGATCCGCCACTGCGTGGTCCCGGCCGCCGGGCTGGGGACCCGCTTCCTCCCCGCCACCAAGGTGCTCCCCAAGGAGATGCTGCCCGTCGTGGATCGCCCGGTCATCGAATGGGCGATCGAGGAGGCGATGGCCGCGGGCGCCGCCGAGATGGTCCTGGTCATCGCCGACGGCAAGGAGCTGATCCAGGCTCACTTCGAGCGCCAGCCCGAGCTGGAGCGGGTGCTCGAGAGCCGGGGCAAGAGCGCGGAGCTCGCCGCCGTCCGCCACTCGCAGGAGCTGGCGCAGATCCGCTACGTTCTTCAGGAGAAGCCGCTCGGGCTTGGCCACGCGGTACTCTGCGCCGCCGATGTGGTGGGCGACAATCCCTTCCTCTGCATGCTTCCCGATGACCTCTCGTACGCTCCGATCCCGATCCTCGCCCAGCTCCGCCACGCCTGGGACGAGGTCCAGGCCCCGGTGCTCGCGCTGATGCGGGTCTCCGGCGACGAGATCTCCCGCTACGGCTGTGCCGCCGTGGCGGAGCGCAGGGGCCGCCTCCACCGGGTGACCGGGGTGGTGGAGAAGCCGGCGCCCGCCGAGGCGCAGTCCGACCTCGCGATCATGGGCCGGTACGTGCTCTCTCCCGGCATCTTCGATGCCCTGCGCCGCACCCCTCCCGGCTCGGGCGGGGAGATCCAGCTCACGGACGGCATCGCGGGCCTGCTCGACGAGGGTGAGGTCTGGGGTCTCGAGTTCGAGGGCGAGCTCCTCGACGTCGGCACCCCCGATGGGTGGCTGACCACCAACGTTCGCCTGGCGGGCGAGCTGGGCCGGCCCCTCGGGCTGCGGACGGCACCGGCATGATGCGGCTCTTCCGTCGCGAATGGGGCGCGATCACCTTCGTGGGCACCGTCCTCATCGGGGCGCTGGTGGTCGGGATCTCCTTCGCCATCGGTGCGGGAGGTCACAGCAACGCGGAGCCCACGCCTCCCCCGTGCCCCTCGTACACCCCCTGGCAGACCCCGGCCGCGGGCACGACCCCGACGGCCACCCCCTTCGCGCTCTCCAACTGCCCGGGCCCGCCCACCCCGCCGCTGCCGAGCGTGAGCCCGACGCCGACCCCCAGCCCGAGCCCCTCGGCGTCGCCGACCGCCACTCCCTCGCCCAGCCCCTCGGCGAGTGCCTCGGCGACGGCCACCCCGAAGTCCACGGCGACCGCCAGTCCGACCGCGTCCCCCTAGACAGCCTCAGCGGCGTCCCGGACCGGCGGGCCCGGCAGCCGTCGGGCGACCCGGGCGCCGCGCGGACGGGGTCGGCGATGCCCGGCGCCCGGTCAGGAGGAGCCGAGCTGGCCTTCCAGGGTGGAGATCGGAGCGCTGCTGCAGACCGATCCCGGCTGCCCGTCGGTCACCTTGCAGATGCCGGCGGTCAGCCAGTTTGCATTGCCGATGATCTGCTTCGCCACCTGGCTCTGAGCGCTGGTGAGGGTGGCGGCGATCTGCTGCCAGGTCATCCCCTGGAGCAGTTGCACGTCGACCGCGGTGCCGCTGACGATGAAGCGGTTGGCGAGGTCCATGAAGGGGATCCCCCCGTCCTGGGACGAGTAGGGCGCCGTGTCGTAGGTGGTGGCCAGCGCCTGCTGCGCCGCCGTCGGCGTCTGGAGAGGGTTGCCACTGCGGTCGGCCGTCTCGACCGGGGCGAAGTCCAGGTACGAGCTGGTGTAGCTGGAGCCGTAGAAGGTGAAGGAATGCGTGTCAGGGAAGTCGCTGGCGTTCGTGTCGGACATGGTGAGGTGGAGGTTGCTGAAGGTGCCGAAGCGGCTGAGGGCGATGACCACGCTCCAGCGCTGGGCGGCGCAGTAGGGGCAGTACTCCGCGCCGAGGTAGAAGAGCTGGGGCTCGCCCCCGCTCCCCGTCAGCGGCGCCGGTGAGCCCGATATCTGCTCGAGGGGGCTGGACAGCCCACCCGCGCCGATGCTGCTGGAGACGACGGGGCTGACCCCGGTGACCGCCGCGAGGACGGAGGCCGGGACCGGCTGGTTCACGGCGGAGGGGGAGCTGCTCTTGGCCGGCTGGTTCGCCAGGACGATGAAGACCACGACCACCGCGATCACCACGACGGTGATGCCGCCGCCCCAGGTCCAGGGTGTCTGCCACCAGGGACGGGCCAGCTTGACGCGCTGAGTCCGGTAGCGGGAGGGGGTTGGGGAAGGTGCCCGGGCGGGGGCCGGACGGCCCGACGCGGGGCTTCCGCTCGCGCTCAGCTCCTGTCGGCGGCGGCGGGACGGTCGAGCCATTCCATACCTCGTGACAATTGAATCAGGTGAGGGAGGGGCTTGGGCGGGAGGCGGTCGCCTCCTGGTGCGCTGGGGTCACCCTCGGGCGTCCTCGGCGAGGACACCTCTCCTCTGGAGCCGGGCGATCGCCACCAGCAGGCTGAGGAAGACCATGACGTGCACGCTGGTGCACCAGACGCAGATCTCGTGGAGCTTCACCACCTCGCAGAAGACGAAGTAGAGAGCGGCCGCCAGGCCCACCACCGCCCAGGCCACGTGGAGCGGGCGGAGCCAGGTCGCCTCCTCCTCACCGCGCCGCGCGGCCAGGAGGGAGAGCGCCGCCAGCCAGCCACTGACCAGGAACCAGAGCATCCCCGGGACGGTCACCGGGATCGAGGTGCCGGGGACCACGGAGTAGGTGCTGGAGAGGACGGCCTCGCAGTTGATGGCGCCGCCGCCACCGGGACATAGGGCGGCGATGCCGGCGTAGTGCAGCGTGGTCAGGTAGGCCGACACCCCGAGCCCGGCGACCGCCACCACCAGCAGGAACCAGGCGCCAGCGCCGCCGCTGCCGGGCTCGTCGAGCTCGTCGGTCTCGGGCGGCTCCCCCTCCGAGGAGCGGAGGGGTGCGCCGGAGGTGGAGAGCTGGGTCACCGCCCGCCGCCCGACCCGGGAGGGGGAGGGATGGCGGCTTCCGGGCTCAGCGCCGGCGCGGGCGTCTGCTCCCCGTGGACGTGGTCTCGCCACCAGAGGTCGACAGCGTTCTGGGTGTCCATGCGACTCCCCCCATTGTCGATCACCCAGGTGGCGGCATCGCGCTTGCGATCGATGGGCAGCTGCGCCGCGACGCGCAGCCGGGCTGCCTCGTCGCTCAACCCGTCCCTCTGGCGCAGGCGGCGGATCTGGGTGGCCTCGTCGGCGTAGACCAGCAGCACGCCGTCCGGGAAGTCGGACCGGCGGCTGGTCTCGAAGAGGAGCGGAAGGTCCACGGCGATGAGGGGCGCCGCCGTCGCGGCGAGGGCGGCGATCCGATCGGCCATCCGAGCGAGGATCAGGGGATGGGTGATCGCCTCGAGGCGTCGCCGGCTCTCGGGGTCGGCGAAGACGACGCCCGCCAGGCGCGCGCGGTCCAGCTCGCCGGCGGGGGTCAGCACCCCCGCGCCGAAGGCGCTGACGACGGTCTCGAGGCCAGGGGTTCCGGGCTCCACCACCTCACGGGCGACGCGATCGGCCTCGACCGCGGCCGCACCATGGCTGACCAGCATCCCCACCACCGTCGACTTGCCGGTGGCGATCCCGCCCGTGACGCCGATGATCCGCACTGCCGGATCATGCCTCGCGGCGCCCTGGATCCGGCTGACCCGATGGCCGGCCGGCCGATCGCCGCGGGCCCCCGCCCTCTGCAGTCCGGGCCTCAGGTCAGCGCGCTATCGGCTCCTGGACTGCTCCGGCGTACGCCTGGCCAACCAGGTCGACGCGGCCGAGTGACCGGGCGAAGTCCAGGCATGCCGACCGTGTGAAGCGGAGATGCTTTCCCGGGGTGTGCCAGGCCTGCAGGTGGCCCTGCGCCACCGCTCGCCGGAGCGTCGACCGCGAGACGCCACAGAGGGCGGCCGCTTCCCCGGTCGTCAGGATCTGGTCCTCGTTCTGCGCCATCGTGGTTCCTCCCTTTCCCGTCAGCCCGAGCTGACTCCGACGAGTTGCCCTCGTCGGCCATTTGCCAGTGTACAGGGACTTTGGCGCGCTTGTCACGTTCCCATCACTTTTCGTCCTCAGCCACCGGGGTCGGAGCGAGGCCGACCGGCTGGCTCGCGGCGCCGCCACTCCGCCGCATCGATCCGGACAGGGCCCGGAAGGGCGGCCCGTATACTGGCCGAACGGAGTGATCGGCCCCTGTTGGTCGGGAGGACCGGTGAATGTCGACACGCGTGCGCGACCTCGTCACTCGGCTTGTCGAGAGCGTCGGCACCGTGATCGTCGGCAAGGATGCCGAGATCGAGCTCTGCGTGCTCGCCCTTCTCTGCCGGGGCCACGTGCTCATCGAGGACGTTCCCGGCGTCGGCAAGACCATGCTCGCCAAGGCGCTGGCGCGGGCCAGTGGCTGCTCCTTCGAGCGCGTCCAGTTCACTCCCGACCTGCTTCCGGGTGACGTCACCGGGGTCTCGATCTTCGACCCTCGGACCACGGGGTTCGAGTTCCGCCGGGGTCCGGTGTTCGCCCAGGTCCTGCTCGCCGACGAGATCAACCGGGCCTCCCCCAAGACCCAATCGGCGCTCCTCGAGGCGATGGAGGAGGACCAGGTCACCGTCGACGGTCAGACCCACCGGCTCCCGGAGCCCTTCATCGTCCTCGCCACCCAGAACCCGATCGAGCTCGGCGGCACCTTCCCGCTGCCCGAGGCCCAGGTGGACCGCTTCCTCTTCAAGGTGGACCTCGGCTATCTGCCCCTGGAGGACGAGGTGGCGATGCTCGACCGCTTCCAGACCTCCTCGCCGCTCGACGACCTCCTCGCCGTCACCACCCCCGAGGAGCTCGCGGAGTGCCAGGCGGCCTGCGCGGCCGTCTACTGCGACCCGGCGCTCAAGGAGTACTGCGTGCGCCTGGTCCAGCGGACCCGCCAGCACCCCGACGTGGCCCTCGGGGCCTCGCCCCGGGGCAGCCTCGGCCTGCTCCACTCGGCCCAGGCCCGGGCGGCAGCGTCGGGCCGTGAGTTCGTGCTCCCCGACGACCTCAAGGGGTTGGCGGCGGGGGTGCTCACCCATCGGGTCATCCTCACCCCCAACGCGGAGCTCCGCGGGGTCACGGCCGCGTCGATCATCGATGAGGTCCTCGCCGCGGAGACCGTCCCCACGGCGGCGCGGCGTCTGGCATGAGCAGCCGGGCGCCGCTCCTCGCCGTTCTCATCGTCCTCAGCTTCTTCGCCGGCCTCACCGGCGTCCACCTCGCCTACACGCTCGCCTACGCCCTCCTGCTCCTGCTCCTCGTCGCCTGGATCTGGTCGACGATCCTCGCCCGCCGGCTGGAGGTCCGCCGGGAGCCGCCGGAAGGGGCCCACATGGTGGGGGAGGCCTTCGCCGAGCGCTTCTCGCTCCGCAACCGGAGCATCCTGACCCTCCCCTACTGCGAGGTCCACGACCGGACCGGCCTGCCCGGCTACTCGCCCGGACGCGCCTGCGCGCTCAACCCCGGGGGAGGGGTGGCGTGGACCGCGCGCGGTGTGTTCACCCGGCGGGGCAAGCTGCCCTTCGGGCCGCTCGAGGTCCACCTCGGTGACCCCTTCGGCCTCTTCCCCAAGACCGTGCGGGTCCGGGAGACCGACCCCGTCACGGTATACCCGGCGATCCACTCGGTCGACGGGGTCCTGGGCCCGGTGTGGATGGGGGGCTCCTTCGGCGAGGTCCGTCACGGGCGCGGGCTCGACGTCCCTCCGGACATCACCTCGGTCCGCGATCACGCCCCGGACGACGGGCTGAGCCGGATCCACTGGCCCTCCACCGCCCGGGCGGGGCGGCTGATCAGCCGCCTCTACGAGTCGCACCAGAGCTCCGACGTCCTGGTGCTGCTCGACCTGGCCCGCGGCTCCGATTTCGGGGAGGCCCCCGAGTCCACCCTCGAGTACGCCGTCTCGCTGGCCGCCTCCATCTGCCATGCGACGCTCGCCCGCGGCCAGGCGGTGGGGCTGCTGACCAACGACCGGCTCGGGACCGCCATCGGCCCCGGCCGGGGCGAGAGCCAGCGCATGCGCGTCCTCGAGTTCCTGGCCGTCGCGGTGGATTCGGGGCGCCGGCCGATCTCCTCCACCATCACCCAGCACGGGCGGGGCTGGCGGGGCCGGGGTGGCCTCATCGTGATCACCAGCGATCGCGACCCCGACTGGGTGGAGGCCCTGGTGGAGGTCGGA
Source organism: uncultured Chloroflexia bacterium (assembly GCA_963803165.1). Classification (GTDB taxonomy): domain Bacteria; phylum Chloroflexota; class Dormibacteria; order Aeolococcales; family Aeolococcaceae; genus Changshengia. The sequence goes on from CAWDLK010000001.1 coordinate 513,668, forward strand.
GCGCGCGGGCAGCGCCACCTCGCCGTCATGGTCGACCCCACCAGCTTCGGCGCCTCGGGACCCCCTCTGCGCGTGAGTGCCGCCTGGCGGCTGGCCCTCGACTGGTGGGTCGTCCGCCGTGGCGACGTGCTGTCCGCACCCCGCCACACCCGCGCTGCCGGGATGTGAGCCGGGGTCGCAGGCGCTGACGGTCCCGTGAGCAGCCGCGGTTCCAGCCTCGGGGTGCAGGCCGGGAGGGCGCGGCCTCGGCTCGAGCACGTCGCAGCCGTGTCGGAGCCGGTCGCCCCGGCGGGGATCGGCACCTACGTCATCGCCCTCGGACTGATCGTCGCCACCACCGTCGCGGTGCTCGCCGGCGGCTGGATCGGGGGTGCCCAGGCGAGCGTGCTGGTGGCGGCGGTCGCGCTCGTGGAGGCCATCCTCCTCGGCCGCTCGGGAGTCGGGCGGCTCGCCGCCGCCGGGCTCGCGATCCCGCTCTGCGTCGCCGTGGTCGTCCCCACCACCATCGGCCTCCTCCCCGCCTCGGTGACCGCACAGGGACTGCAGCACACGGTCGGCGAGTACATCGTCCAGGCCTTCGCCGGACTGCTCGCGACGGGCCCCGGCGACTATGTCCAGTGGGCGTTCATGGTCGGGCTCGCGACGATCGTCTGGCTCTGCGGCTTCTGGCTCGGGTGGGTGGCGTTCCGCGAGCAGCGCGGGGTGCTGGCGGTCCTGCCGGCGGTCGTGGTGCTCGCCGTCAACGTCCTCAACGCCCCCTCCGTCACCATCGCCTCGGGTCCCGGCTCGTCGATCGGCCTGGCCGAGGTGGGGGCTCTCCTCGCCGCGCTCCTGGTCGTCGGCCTGGTCGAGCTGAGCGCCCACGCCACGGGATGGCGGGGCCGGCGCGTCCCCACCCTGCGGGGGCTGCGCGAGCGCTTCACGACCTCCCTGGTGGCCGCCTCGATCGGGGTGGTCGCGATCAGCCTGCTCATCCCACCCGCCACCTCCACCGACCTCGCGTCGCACCTCTTCAGCGGCGTCGGGAGAGGTGTCGGGGGTGGGTCGGGGGGCAGCGCGGTGGTGGGCTTCAGCACGGCGGTGGAGCCCGGCGGCTCCCTGGTGAACCATCCCCAGCCCGTCCTCACCTACTACACCGACCAGGGGCAGGACACCTACCTGGCCGCGATCGACGACACCGTGTTCAGCGCCGGGGACTGGATCCCCGACTTCGAGACCGCGGTGGGCCAGACCGTCGCCGCCGGGCCGATCCCGCGGGACCAGGTCGCGCTCGGCGGGGCGCGCTCCACGGTCACGGCGCACGTGAGCTTCGCGTCGACCTCCAGCGCCGCCACCGGGGTCTCGGGGGGCAGCCTGGCGCTCTTCCCCGGTGACCCCACCTCGAGCAGCGTCGCCGGCACCGTTGTCGGCAACGTCACCGACACCAGCTCCACGCCGGCTCCCTATGCGCCCGGGTACACCTGCGTGGGGGACTCCTGCCCCTCGGGCGCCCCCAACCCGGTCTTCCTCAGCGTGGACGAGGTCGATCTCACCTCAACGGCCCTCCACAGCGTGGAGACCGGCGGCTCGATGAGCGACGCCACCGTCACCGAGCTGGAGAACGCCGGCACCGACTACCCCTCCTGGGTGCTGCCCGACGCGGCCTCCCTCGTGGCCAAGGGCTCTCCCTCCGATCAGGTCGCCCAGGCCGACGCCGTCGCCAGCCTCGCCCGCCAGTGGGCCCAGGGGGCGACCAACCCCTACGACGAGGCGGCGGCCATCGAGGACCACCTCCGCGGCTCGGGCTGGGTGTACACGCTCACCCCACCGGCGACCCCGGCCGGGCAGTGGTCGATCGTCTACTTCCTCGAGACCAGCCACCAGGGCTACTGCCAGTACTTCGCGAGCGCCATGGGGGCGATGCTGCGCAGCCTCGGGATCCCGACCATCCTGGTGAGCGGGTACGGACCGGGCACCGCCACCGGTCGCAGGACGGCGGACCACCAGCCCATCTTCCAGGTGACCACGACCGACGCCCACGTCTGGGTGGAGGCGTACTTCCCCGGCTACGGCTGGATCCCCTTCGAGCCGACCCCTCAGTCCAACTTCGGTGGTTACGTGCCCTTCACCCGCGGCGGAACCACCCCCGCCTCGAGCGCCACGGCGGGCCCGACCCGGATCGCCCAGGCGGGCCACCCCACGCCCACCCCCACCGCGGCCCCCTCCGGTGTCACGCGGGCGTCCGGCACCCCGACCTGGCTCCTCGCCCTCCCCACCGGGCTCGCCGTGATCGTGGTCCTGATCCTCGCCGGACTCGGGTGGTGGCGCCGTCCTCGCTCTCTGGCCGGGGTGTGGCGGCGGCTGGCGCTCGCGGCCCGTCTCTCCGGTCTGGAGAGGGACAGGACGGAGACCCGAGCCGACTTCGCCCGCCGGCTGTCGCGCGCCCTGGGTGGAGGCGGACCGCCCCTGCTCGCCGACCACCTGGGGACGGTCGCGGCCGTCAGCGGCAAGGCGGAGTTCTCCCCGCAAGGACTGGAGGAGGACGATCGCCGGCTCTGGCGCGACACCTGGGTGACGCTCGCCCCCGTCCTGACCCGCCTGCTCCGCCGCCACCTGCTGCGCCGGCGCCCCGCCGTCTAGCGCGGATCGGCGCCCCCGTCCGGCGCGGTCAGCTCCAGGGTGAGCAGGTCATGGCTGAGCAGAGCGCCCGAGATCGGAACCCGCCCCCCCAGGTGCTGGAGGATGAAGCGCACCTCCGGGTGCTCGGCGACCAGCCCCTCGACCTCGCCCCGCCAGAGGTGCCCTCCCGCCGCCGGCCCGTCCATCCCCGAGCACTCGCAGACCAGGACGTCGACCTCGGCGGCGAGCCGGCGCAGCCCCGCGCAGAGGGTGGTGTCACCGCTGAAGCCGACCCGCACCCCACCCCGGGTCACCGAGTACGCGAGCGAGGGCCCGGTGCTGTGGACCACGGCGTGGCTGCGCACCCGGCTGGCGCCGATCTCCACATCGCTGCCGTCCTGGAGGACCACGTAGCGGGGGGCGACCACCTCGTCGATGCGCTGCTGGATGGTGCTCCCGAAGCCGGCGACGACCAGCCGCGCGACCAGCTCCCGGGTGCCCACCGGACCCGCGATGGTGAGCCGTCCCGGAGGCGCCGGCACGTCATCGAAGGCGAGCGCGCCGAGGAGGAGGGGCAGCATGCCGCTGTGGTCGAGGTGGAAGTGGGTCAGCAGCACCAGCTCGATGTCATGGATGCCCAGCCCGAGGCGGGGGAGCAGGACATGAGGGGCCGAGCCGACGTCGACCATCACCCGCTCGTCGAGGAGCGCGGAGGCGTTGCCGCCGCAGCCGCTGAAGGCGCTGCCGCTGCCGAGCACGGAGAGGAGCACGGGCACCCGGCTAGCCTACCCTGCGGGCGGCTCGCGCCCAGGCCGGTGGTCGTGAACGGATGCCGGTCACGAAGCTCCGCCTGCCGCGGAGGGTGGGTCAGGTGGCGGGCGGGCTCGGCGCGGGCGCCGGGGACAGCAGCGGTGGCAACCCATCGAGCTGGAAGGCCCAGTCGAACAGCCCGGACTCCAGCTGGGCCGGGCGGTCCGCGTCGAGCAGCACCGCCAGCAGCGAGTGGCCGCCCCGCGCCGCCATCCCGATCAGGCAGGCCCCGGCGTTGCCGGTCCAGCCGGGCTTGATGCCCATCGCCGCCGGGTAGTCCTCCAGCAGCTGGTCGAGGTTGGGAAGCTGGAAGGCGGGGTGACCCGGGGTGGGCGCCAGGTCGAGCGCGCGGGTGTCGACGATCCGGTCGAAGAGGGGATAGCGGTCGTAGGTGGCGGTGCTGATCGCCGCCAGGTCGTAGGCGGAGGTGTAGAGCTCGGGGTCGTCCAGCCCCGAGGTGTTGGAGAAATGCGAGTCGTGGAGGCCGAGGGCGGCGACCTGCGCGTTCATGGCTGCCACGAAGCGCGCCTCGCCGACGGTGTCGACGGCGATCGCCGAGGCGGCGTCGTCGCCGCTCGGCAGGAGCATCCCCTCGAGCAGCTCACGGACGGAGAGCGTCTCGCCCGCCGCGAGGCCCATGACCGTGTCGTCGGAGGCCTGGCCGAGAGCGTCCGGGGTGATCGTCACCTCCCGGTCGGGGCTGAGGTTCTCCAGCGCCACCAGCGAGGTGAGCACCTTGGTCAGGCTGGCCGGCGCGAGGTGCAGGTGAGGGGAGCGCTCCCAGAGGATCTCGCCGGTGTTCATGTCGACCAGGATGCCGGCCGCCGCCCTGATCGCCGGCGTGCCCGACGGCATCGCGGCCGGCTCCCAGAAGCTGACCGTGCCACCGGTCACGTTCATCTCGAACCAGGGGCTGGGGGTGCTCGCGGTCGGTGGCGGCTGCACCGATCTCCCGGGCACGCCGCGTGCGGGTCCCTCGCTCAGGGTCACGGCCGCGGCCGATCCCGCCGTGGCCGCGGCGGCCGCCAGCGCCATCAGCAGCCGGACGGTGGGGAGGGGACGGGAGGCCATGGTCGGGACCGGTCCGAATCGTAGCCTCCACCCGGAGGTGGCGGACGCACGGCTCGGGGTTGGCTCCCGGGACGGCGTGGTATGCAGATGTCATGCGCCTCGACCGTTTCACCGAACGTTCCCAGGAGGCTCTCCAGGCCGCCCAGACCGCGGCCGCCAGCCTCCAGCACCCCACCGTCGAGCCCGATCACCTCCTGCTCGCCCTGCTCCACCAGGACGAGGGGTTGATCCCCGCCCTGCTGCGCCGGCTCGAGGTGCAGCCGGAGACGCTCGCCGCGCGGCTGCAGTCGGTGCTCGAACTCCCGGCCCCAGCAGATCGGGGTTGCCGAGCCCCCCGTGGGAGGTGCCCTGCGCGCCGTGCTGATGAGCGCCCTCGAGGAGATGGCCCGGCTCAAGGACGAGTACGTCTCGACCGAGCACCTCCTGCTGGCCCTCGCCCGGCAGCCCCAGGGCGAGGCGTCGCGGATGCTCCGGCAGGCGGGGGTTACCCCCGAGAAGATCTACTCGACGCTCACGGCGGTGCGCGGCTCGCAGCGGGTGACCGACCCCAACCCCGAGGCCAAGTACGACGCTCTGGAGAAGTACGGGCGGGACCTGACCGATGCCGCCCGCCGCGGCAAGCTCGACCCGGTGATCGGTCGCGACGGCGAGATCCGGCGGGTCATCCAGGTGCTCTCGCGCCGGACCAAGAACAACCCCGTCCTGATCGGCGAGCCCGGGGTCGGCAAGACCGCCATCGCCGAGGGTCTGGCCCAGCGCATCGCCAGCGGCGACGTCCCCGAGGGGCTGCGCGACCGGCGCGTCGTGGCCCTGGACCTCGGCGCGATGGTGGCGGGCTCAAAGTACCGCGGCGAGTTCGAGGACCGGCTCAAGGCCGTGCTCAAGGAGGTCACCTCCTCCGACGGCCGGGTGGTCCTCTTCATCGACGAGCTGCACACCCTGGTCGGGGCGGGCGCCGCCGAGGGGGCCATGGACGCGGGCAACATGCTCAAGCCCGCGCTCGCCCGTGGCGAGCTGCGCTGCATCGGCGCCACCACCCTCGACGAGTACCGCAAGCACATCGAGAAGGACGCCGCCCTGGAGCGCCGCTTCCAGCCGGTGATGGTCGAGCAGCCCTCGGTGGTCGACACCATCTCCATCCTCCGCGGGCTCAAGGAGCGCTACGAGGTCCACCACGGCGTGCGCATCACCGACTCGGCGATCGTCGCCGCCGCGACCCTCTCCCAGCGCTACATCACCGACCGCTTCCTCCCCGACAAGGCGATCGACCTCATCGACGAGGCGTCGTCGCGGCTGCGGATCGAGATCGACTCCCTGCCCACCGAGCTGGACAACGTCGAGCGGGAGATCCGCCAGCTCGAGATCGAGCGCGAGGCGCTCCGCAAGGAGAGCGATGCCGCCTCCCGGGAGCGGCTCGCCGGCCTCGAGAAGGAGCTGGCCAACCTCCAGGAGCAGGCCGGCGGGCTGCGTGCGCGCTGGGAGCAGGAGAAGGGGGCGATGAACGCGATCCGCGACATCAAGGAGCGGATCGAGGCGGTCAGGCACGACGCCGAGCGGGCCGAGCGGGCCGCCGACTTCGGCCGCGCCGCCGAGCTCCGCTACGGCCAGCTCGCCGACCTCCAGCGCGCCCTGGGCGCCGAGGAGGCGCGGCTCGGCGAGGTCCGCGGCGACCACCCGCTGCTCAAGGAGGAGGTCGACGCCGAGGATATTGCCGAGGTTGTCGCGAACTGGACGCACGTCCCGGTGGCCAAGATGCTGGAGGGCGAGGTCCAGAAGCTTCTCCACATCGAGGAGCGGCTGCATGAGCGCGTCGTCGGCCAGGACGACGCCATCGGCGCGGTCGCCAACGCGGTGCGGCGCGCGCGCGCCGGCCTCTCCGACCCCAACCGGCCGATCGGCTCCTTCATCTTCCTCGGCCCCACCGGGGTCGGGAAGACGGAGCTGGCGCGGGCGCTGGCCGAGTTCCTCTTCGACGACGAGCAGGCCATGGTCCGTCTCGACATGTCGGAGTACATGGAGAAGCACACCGTCTCCCGTCTGATCGGGGCGCCCCCGGGGTACGTCGGCTACGAGGAGGGCGGCCAGCTCACCGAGGCGGTGCGCCGGCGGCCGTACTGCGTGCTCCTGCTCGACGAGATCGAGAAGGCGCACCCCGACGTCTTCAACGTCCTGCTCCAGCTCCTCGACGACGGCCGGCTCACCGACGGCCAGGGACGGACGGTGGACTTCAAGAACGCCGTCGTGATCATGACCAGCAACCTCGGCTCCGATCTCATCGCCGAGGTGCCCCACGACGCCTCCGGTCCCGCCCTGGAGAGGGTGCGCGAGCAGGTGATGGCCCTGCTGCGGCAGCAGTTCCGGCCGGAGTTCCTCAACCGGGTGGACGAGGTCATCCTCTTCTCCCGGCTCGACCCGGCGCAGCTCCGTCAGATCGTGGAGATCCAGCTTCGCGGTCTGAGCGACCGGCTGGCGGCGCGCAAGCTCCGGCTGCGCGTCTCCGAGGCCGCGGTGGACGCGCTGGCCGCCGAGGGTTACGACCCGGTCTACGGTGCCCGGCCTCTCAAGCGGGTGATCCAGCGGCGCCTCCAGGATCCCATCGCCATGGCCATCCTGGAGGGCCGGTACGCTGAGGGCGACGACGTCCTGGTCGACGCCGTGGGCGCGGAGCTGGCGTTCCGGCGCGCGGGACCGGTCGGGGAGGCGCAGCCGGCCTGAGCCGGCGTCGCTCGGGCGGGTGTCGCAGGCGGACCGTCCCGCCACCAGCGGTCGCTGCTCGATCAGGTGAGCCGGATGGCGTCGCCCACCCAGGTCAGGCCGGCGAGCTGGGCGTCGCCCTCCGCGCCAGGGCGCACCCGGAGGAGGATCTCGTCGCCGTCGGCGATCATCTCCGCGCCGACCTCGGCGGCCAGGTGAGCGGCGATCCGGGGGTCGAGAGCCCCGAGCCCTGACAGGCGGGGCACCGGCATGCGCAGCCCGAGCGCCGGTCCGAGGCCGGCCATGCGCTGGTTCCAGATGCCGCCGGGGACGCGGGGCAGCGGCGAGCCCAGCCCGGCGGCGAGCAACGACGCCAGAGCAAAGACGCGCGCCTGGAGAGCCGGAGCGATGCCCTCCCAGAGGGCCCGCTCGTGGGCGATGCCGTCGAGGACGTCACGGACGCGATCGAGGACGTCGTCCGGAGGGATGGCCACCCACGTGCGCCCGCCCGCCGACCGGCTCGTCCATCCCTCCCGGCTCACCACCCTCCCGGTAGCGCCCATGGCGGCCTCGATGCACCTCGCCAGCCGCGTGCCGGGATCCACCACCGCACCGGGCAGGCATCCCGTCTCCTCGTCCCAGGTCCGGGTCGCCTTCACCACGCGGAGATCGCGGATCGCCGCCAGCGGAAGGGCGAGGTCGCGCAGGCCCAGCTCGAGGGTGGCGGCCACCGTGCCGTCGCCCCGGTCGACGGGGGGATAGACCGCGCCGCCGAGGGTGTCGGCGGCGATGCGGCAGAAGCCGAGACCCCAGCGATCCCGGTCCCTGCGGCGGCGCTGAGTGGGGTGGCGGGTCCGACCGGCGGCTCCCGGCCAGACCACGTGGAACGCGCGGCCGTCCTGAACCAGGGTCACCGAGGTGGTCCGGGTGTGGCGTTCGGCATTGACGGCGAGCTGGACCAGTGCCAGCGCGGCCACCTCGGGCGCCTGGACCCGGTGGGCGGGGCGCCCCTCCACCCGGACCTGCAGCGCGGTGCGGGCGGTGATCCCGGCCACCGCCAGGTCGATGACGTCGTGGGACGTGCCCACCGTGGCCACCCGCCGCCCGGCCACCACGCGCAGTGAGGCGGCGAGCATCGCGATCCTCTGGCGCTGCACCCCGCCGAGGGTGCCGGCGGTCGCCTCCACGGCGCTCAGGAGGCGGTCGAGGAGGATCGCCAGGCGGGGGTCAGCGGCTGCGGTGGCGACGGCCAGCCGCGTCCCGCGCAGGGCGTAGACGACGGTCCCGGGTCCCGCCCCGCGCCACTCCGGGGTGGCGGCCACGGCCTCGTCGTCGCTGTCGAGGAGCGCCGCCGAGAGGGGCAGCTCGCGGATCTCGGCGATGGTCAGGTTCACGGCCGGGTGGATCCGGGTGGGGCCGTCGATGCGCGATCCGCCACCGCCAGCCGGTAGCGGCGGTTGCCGTGGCTCACCACGCTGGCCGGCGAGCCGTGGCGTGCCAGCCACTCGGCGAAGCGGCGGACCGCCCGGGTCGCCGTGTCGGAGCGGAAGGTCACGGTCTCCGGGTGGCGGATCACCAGCCGCACCGCCTCGCGGTGCTGGTAGGTGTCCCGGCTGGGGATGTGCACGACCACGGTCCCGCCCTGGACGCGCAGGTCGGCGACGGGATGGTCGAGCATCCGGTACACCCTCTCCATGAGGGAGCCGTCCCCCTCCCGCTTGTCGTGGAGCCAGGCCCGGGGGTGCGCTCGCTGGATCTCGCTGCGCACTCGGAAGGAGTCGGCGTTGGCCGTGTAGACGATCACCAGGCACTCGGGCAGGTCGCGGGCCAGGACGCAGAGAGCGTCCGTGCTGCTGGCGGTGCGGTCCGGTGCCATGGTCAGGTCCCAGTCCACGATGGCGAGGAGAGGCTGGGTGGGCGGTCCGCAGTCGCGCAGGGCGGCGATGGCGCGGCCGGCGCTCCGGAATGCGAGCGGATGAAGGCCCCTGGCGGCGAACTCGCCGCGCAGCTCCGCGAGCTTCTCCTCGTCGTCCTCGAGGAGGAGCACCTCGGCGTTGGCCTTCACCGGAGCGACACCAGCCCGGTCGCGGGGTCGCGCTGCGGAAGCACCGCGAGGCCATGGCGCAGAAGGACGCGTCGCGCGGAGCGGAAAGTCTCCAGCGGCAGGTGGAATCCGCCGGGGTGAGCGGAGACGAGGGCCTGCAGATCCGGGCTTCGCGAGATCCTGCCGGAGGGGAGCCTCACGCCCGCGCCCACCTCCAGCCGCATCCCTCCCACCTCCGCCTCGAGGGCGCGGCCGACCGCCGCCGCCAGTGCCGAGAAGCGGACGAAACCGCGGACGTGGGACGGGAGGCCGGGTGGCGGGGCTCTCAGCCACAGCAGGATCACCGGATGCGGCATCAGCGTCGAGACGACCTCAGGACGCAGGTCGGGGACCGATCCGACCACCATCCAGGGCCAGGGCCGGCAGCTCTCGAGGGCGCTCCGCGCCTCGCCCGGTCGCGCGTCCTTGACCACCACCCGGGACCGCTCGACGCTCTCTCGGAGCCCGACCGCCAGCTCGCCGTCCGGGGCGATGACCACCAGGGCGCGGTCGCTCTCAGGCGCCAGGCTCCCCAGCGGAGCCGCCCCCGCCCCCATCGCAGCACCTCCTCTCGCCCCGCAGCCCCCGGTTGACTCACTTGGCTCGAACGGGCGGGATCATAGGCGATGCCACACCCCTGCCGCGTTCGGTACTATCCATTTTCCTCAGTTGTTGGGAGAGGGACGGAGTGAACCGGCGCCGGGTGCTTGCGGCAGTCTTCTTCAGCGTGGTCATCGTGGCCGTGCTCGGCGTCATCGTCGGCGCCGAGATCGTGAGCGGGGGCCAGACGGTCACCGTGCTCCGTCTCCGCAGCGACGTGTCCGAGGGGGCCGTCTTCTCGACCGGCGAGGTCGAGGCGGTCCCGCTCCGGATCGCGCCGGGCGACGTCAACTACGAGGCGCCGGGCTCGGTTCCCGCCGGAGCGCGATTCGCGGTGCCGATGCGGGCCGGTGACCTCCTCGGCCCGGACGACCTGATCCCGGCAGGCGCCGAGGTGGAGATCAGCCTCACGATCACCGGCCCGCCCCCGGTCACGGCGGGTCAGTCGATCGACGTGTTCGCCTCCCTGAACCAGAGTCAGCTGCCCATTGGCCACGCCATGCCGGTGGTCGACGTCAGCGGCAGCCAGCTCACTGTGCTGGTCCCGAGCCGGGACGAGCTGGCATGGGTCGAGATCGCCGCCTCCACCACCCCGCTGCACGCCGTGGTGTCGGTGGCCAGCAGCCCAGAGGGCTTCCCGGCGAGCGACGTCGCGCAGGCCATCTGCCAGCTCTCTCCGGCAGATTGCGCCGCGGTGGGGAACCCGGCGCCGACGGCGGCAGCCGGGTCGGCGGGGGTGGCCACACCGAGTCCGACGCCGTCTCCATGAGCCTCCTGATCGGCGTCTGCACCACCCGCGCGGGTCAGACGTCGACGTACTGGGCCACCTCGCTGGCCTGGAGCCTGGCCGGTGAGCGCAGCGTGGCCCTGGTGGACTGCGACATGGAGGGAGGGACGATCGCCGACCTCCTCTATCTCGACATCGCCGACCGCAGCCTCGGCAACTGCTTCGGGGATCGATCCTCGCGCGCCGGCGAGCTCGACGATCAGGCGATCCCGGTTCCGCAGCGGGCCAACCTCCGGGTGATCCCCGGGCTCCGCAGCGGGTTCGGATACGAGATCTCCGACTGCCTGCGCCGGATCGGTCCCGCACTGGGTGCCCTCGACGCGGAGGTGGTCATCGCCGATCTCGGCCACCCGTTCGCCCATCCCGGCCTTCGCTCGCCCCGGACCGGCGCCGAGGCCGTCTGCGCACTCTTCCCGCGGATCTTCACCGTCGTCCGGGACGACCCGGCGCTGCTCGCCCGCAGCATCAGCGTGCTGCGTGCCGCACGGCTCGCCCACGGCGAGATCGTGATCTGCCGCCGGCGCTCCGGGGCCCACCTTCGGGCGATCGCCGAGACCGTCACCCGGGAGCTGCCCGAGCTGCCCATCCGCGACGTCTGGCGCTGGGACGAGGCCGCGGCCGCCCGGATGGGGGACAGCGGCGTGCCCATGCCCATGGACGGCGTCGCCCGGGAGCTGCGGCTGTGAGCGCCACCCCGGCCGCGCGTCGCGAGCCGAACCCCCCGCCCGCCGAGGCGGTCGTCCACCGCGAGTGGCCGAGCATCCCACCCGAGGACCGCGAGATCGCCCAGGTCATCGCCGCCAGGGTCGTCCAGATGCGCGGTACCGAGCCGCCCTCGGTGCTCCATGAGGAGCGGCTTCAGGAGGACGTGGAGAGCGTCGTCAGGCGGGCCGTCGAAGCGCCGCACGCGAGCGGCCTTCCCCTGCCCGTCGTCTCCGGCCTGGCCGGCGACCCCCGGTACCGGATGACGACGGTGTGCAACGCGATGATGCTCGCCTCTCACCTCTGGCCGCTCTCGCTCCTCGTCTACGGCGCCGATCTCGAGAACATCGCCTGCCTCGGCCACGACCATTGGATGGTCTCCACCGTCGGGCGCAAGGCCGTGCTCCGCGGCAGGTCGCCCTTCGCGACCGACGATGAGGTGATCGAGTACTTCCGCCGCGTGCTCCGTCTTCGCGGCGTCTCCGGCGATCAGACCATCACCGACGCGATGCCGATCGCCGAGGCCAATGTGGGCTCCGTGGTCCGGGTCGTGGTCGCCAAGCGGCCGGTCGTGTCGGGCCTGGCCAGCGTCAAGGCGTCGGTGAGGATCCCGGCCCGCAGCCGGGTGCGTGATCTCGCTGACTACGTTCACCAGCAGGTCATGCCCGAGCCGATGGCCGCATTCGTCGAGGCCCTCGTCCAGGCTCGGGCCAACATCCTGATAGCCGGGGGGACCGGCACCGGGAAGACCACCCTGATGCGGGTTCTCTGCGGGCTCACGTCTCCTGCCGACCACCTGGTCGTGGTGGAGGACGGCGCCGAGCTCCACCTCGACCAGGACCGTGGCGATGGCGAGCCGTGGCACGGCTTGACCACCGCCGTGTCCACGGTGCCCTCGATCCGCGCCGACACCGAGGCGCGCCAGATGAGCATGTTTGGACTCGTCCGGCATGCTCTCCGCTTCCAGCCGGACCGCCTGATCCTCGGCGAGTTGCGAGGCGAGGAGATGGCCGCCGTCTGCAAGGCGCTGATGACCGGGCATGACGGCTCCATGACCACCATCCACGCCGAGGACGCCGAGCTCGCGCTCGACCAGGCGGTGCAGTACGTGATGGAGAACCCCCGCTTCGTGGGCAACGAGAAGATGGCGCGGAGGATCGTCGAACAGGCGATCCACGTCGTCATCCACCTCGCCAACCAGGAGGGCCGCCGCCGCGTCACCGGCATCCTCGCGGTGGAGCGCGGCGGCAATCACAAGTGGGTGTACCGCCAGACCGGCTCCGGCGGATGGGAACGGATGACCGAGCTGATCGGCAACCTCTCCCGCCTCTCCTCGCGCCTCCGGCCCCGTCTCTGGACCGACGAGGTGCCCGCCCTGTGACGCCGCTGGCATCGGTCGCCCAGCTGCCCGTCCTCCTGGTGATCGGCGTGATCGTGGTCCTCGCCGCGGCCTGCGCCGCGTGCGCGGCCATCCTCGACGTCGACCTCGGACGGCTGAGGTCCCCTCGAGAGCGCCGGATCCCTCTCCTCGAACGGGAGAAGGACATCGCCGCCGGCCTCGGCTGGCCGTGGCAGCGCTGGATCGCGCTGCGCCTCTCCTTCGTCGCGCTGGGGCTGGTGGTGGCGTGGCTCACCGGGGTGACGCTCCTCTGGCTGATCGGGCCGGTCGCCGGAGCGGTCGGCTTCCGCTTCGCCCTGGCCGGCCGGGCGGCGGGTCGGCGCCTGCGCATGGAGCGGGCCTTCCTCGCCCAGCTCCACAACCTGCGCGATCGGATGGCGGTCTCCAATCAGTCCCTGGACACGGCGCTCCAGGAGCTGGGGCGCAACCCCGGCCCCGCGCTGGGTCACGTGCTGGCCCCGCTCGCCCGCGGTGGCTCCACCATCGCCAACATCGTTGAGATGGGCGTTCGGGCACGCTCCCCCATCGTCGAGCAGGCGGCCGCGGTGCTGATATGGGCCCGCAGCCGGAGCACCGAGTTCCTGATCCAGACCATCGACACCGTGCTCATCCCGGTCGGCGACGCCGAGCTGGCGATTCAGGAGGAGAGCATGGTCACCCTGGCCCAGCAGCGTGCCGTGACCTTCGCGATGTCATCGCTCATCGTGGTGATGCTCGTCATCGCCCTGAGCGTCGACACGCTGCGTGCCTACTACCAGTCCTTCGCGGGTCAGGTGGTCCTGGTCGCCGTCGCGCTGCTCTTCGCCGCCCTGGTCGTCCTTCTCGGCCTCATCGTGCGGCCCCAGGGCTGGACCCGATGGAACCTCCAGCGGCTCGCCGACGAGCAGGAGCGCCTGGGCGGCTGAGATGGCGCGGATCGCCCCCTTTGCAATCGTCGCCCTGCTGGCGGTCGGCATCTGGGTGCTGGGCCTCGCCCGCCTCGACGTCTTCACTCCCGACGATGTGCGGGCCTGGCGCCGGCTCGCGGCGCTGCGCGGTTTCGCCGCACCCGCCGGCCGGCTGGAGAGGATCGCCGGCACCGTTCCCTTCCTGCGCCGTCTCCAGGAGCAGCTCGACCTCCATCGTCAGCTCGCCATCGCCGGCTGGTCGGAGAGCCCGTCGGGCTACCTGCTTCGAGTTCCTCTTCGTCTCCCTGCTCGCGGTGGCCGCGTTCCTGGCTCTTCTGGCGGTCGGGCTGGTCGCGTCGGGAGCATGGCCCGCTCCCCCTGCGCTGGCGATCCTGGTCGGAGCGCTGGTCTTCGCCCTGCAGATCACCTGGCTGCGGAGCAGCGCCAGGACCCGTCAGGAGCAATCGGACCGAGCTCTCGGCGACATGATGATGCTGGTCGCCATCATGACCGACGGCCGCGGGCTCCAGGTGGAGGACGCGATCCGCATCCTCTCCCGCTGCACCGACCACCGGGCACTCCAATCGATCGTCGACGGGCGGGGTTGGCAGCGCCTGGTGCGCCCGCCCCACCAGAACACCATCGAGCTCTACCGTCTCATCGCCGCCGAGTACGGCATCCCCCTCTTCACCGCCGTCGCGGACGCGGCGGCGAACGCCAACGTCGGGATGAGCGAGCGCGAGACCTACACCCGGGTTGCCGCGTCCGTGTACCAGCATCGCCTGGCGGAGGCCCGTTTCCGGGCCGCCCGCGCCAAGACGCTGGTCACCATCCCGGTGGCGATGATGCTGCTCCCCCTCCTCCTCCTCATCGGTGCGCCGATCTTCGCCACCATCAGCGGGGGGCTGGGCCTTGGCTGACCACCACGGTGGGGTCGCGAGCAAGCTGGCCGCCGTGGCGATCGCCGCGGTGCTGGTGGCAACCTCCGCGCTCACCCTCGGGCCGCCGAACCTCACCATGGCCGGTGACTTCCTGAGCGGCGGCTTCCCCTCGATGGCCGCCGCCGTCGCCTTCCTCTCGCTGCTCTGCTATACGGTGGTCCTCGGAGTGGCCGGGGTGGCGCTGGTCGGAGGTTTGCGGATGAGGACGCGGGGACGGCGGGGCGGGCCCACCTCCCGCGCCGCCGCCGTCGTTCTCGCCGGCGCCGTCCTCCTCGGACTGAGCGTGGCCAATCGCGCCGCGAGCGGGGGCGCGATCTGCTGCGGTGGCGGCCCGCAGCAGGTCCGGGAGGTGGTCTCGCTTGCGCGCTGACGACCCTCCGGGCGGCTACGCCTTCCTCGTCCTCCTGGACGATGCCGCCGATGCCGTGGCGCTGGCCCAGCTCCTGGCCCGGGTGCGCCGGCCGGAGAGCGCCGTCCCGGCCGTCTTCCGGGTCCCCCCCGTGCGCGGCCTCGCCTTCTTCGCCGACCCGGGGCGACAGGCCGAGCTCGATGCCTGGTGGGCGGTCGAGGTGCCGGGCTCGGCTCACCCCGTCTACCTGCTGCAGGACGCCGAGGGGCTGGAGGGATGGCTGCAGGGCGTGGACGGCACCTTCTACGTCGGGCTGGCCGATCCTTCTCGAGAGGCCGCCTATCCCGCCGGCGGCCGGGCCCAGTGCCTGCCCTCCCCGGGGCCACTCGACTTCGCCGTCGCCGTGATCCATGACCACAGCCGGGCGCAGGGCGTCCCCGCGGTCTTCGACGAGGCGGACGCGCTGAGAGTGGCCGCCCTCAGCGGTGCCGTCCCCCTCGCCCTCGAGGATGGCGCCGGTGCCGCAGGCGGGCGAGCCGCCGGACGCGACGCCTCAGCGCGGAGAGTCCCGCCCCTCTCGGCCCTGCTCCCGGCCGGCGCGGCGGCGACGACACCGCCGCTCGAGATCGCCGCCCCCCGCCCGGCGGTGACCGGCAGGCCAGCTCGGGAGCGCACCGGAGGCTCTCGCCGCCGGCTGCCCACCGCCGCCCTCTCCGGCCTGCTCCGGGGCCGAGGAGGCTTCCGGCCGCGCTCCGATGCCGACCTCGCCCAGCAGCTCGCCGGGCGCGGGGCCACCATCGTCGTGATCGGGTCGCGGAAGGGCGGGGTGGGCAAGACGAGCTTCGCGGCGGGGATCGCGATCGTCGCGGGATCGGTCCTCGATCAGATCGGCCACACGGCGTGCATCGTCGACGCCAACATCGCCAACCCGGACGCCTGGGGTCAGATGAACCTGCCTGCCGGAGCCGCGACCGTGCGCGCCACCGTGTCGGCGCTTCTCAGCAACCAGGACGTGCCCCCACCCGTCCACGCGGCGACGCCCGCACTCGCCTGCTATCCGGAGGTTCGCGAGGCGATCGAGTACTCGCGGACGGCGATCCGCCGCCTGGCCGATCATCTCCGGCGCCGCCACACGCTGGTCGTCGTCGACATGTCCAACCGGCTCCCCGATCCCACCGCAGGTCCGGAGGCCGCGGTGGCCGCCTACTGGCTGGAGGTGGCCGACGTCCTGATCCTGCCCACCACCTCCAACCGCGCCGATTTCAACGGAGCCCTCGACTACCTGGAGGTGGGCGGTCTGCCTCCGACCGTGGTCGCGTACATCGTTCCCGACGCGCGGCGGCTGCGCGACAACCCGACCACGCTCGAGTATGTCCGCGCCATCCGTCAGCGGGCGCTGACCGTGGTCGAGGTCCCCGACGAGCCCAATGCGGTCCGGCTGGCCGGGATGGAGGGGGTTCCGGTGGAACAGCTCTCCTCGCGCCTCGGTCTGGCCTATCGGCAGCTCACCGAGGTGATCGCCATCATGCCCCGACGACCGCGACGGTGACGCGGTGCCACCGCCCCCCGGCCGAGCCGGGTTGATCGACCGCGACCCCCAGAACCTGCCGATTCCCCTGGGAGGCATGAGCCCGCAGCGGAGGGCCCTCGGCACCGCTGCCCCGATCCGGCTCTGGCGGAGGCGGAGAGCCGAGGTGCTCGCCGGCCTCGGCCTGCTGCTGGCCGCGGCCGCCGCGGTGGTGACCCTCACCCGGCCGGTCCTCGCCGTCTACCTCGAGAACGACGCGGTCCATGTCGGAGACCTCACCCTCGCGCACCCCGCGGACAACGGCGGCCTCGGCGAGGGCCGCCTCTACCGCGGTCCGGCGACTTTCCTCATGATCGCCCGGAGCGACGGCAGCGTGACCGCCACCTCGGTCACCTTCCTCGGCGGCAGGAGGGTGACCGGCGTCTGCAGCTTCGGCCCACCCACCGCGTCCGCGATCGCCGAGCGTTGCGTCCTCGACATCGGGGCCGCGTCGGTCAGCTGCGAGGATTCGCTCCGCTTCGATGCGCCCGGTGTGTGGCGGCGTCGCTGCAGCGATGGGCAGGAGCTCACCGTCCTCGTGCCCGCCGGCACGGGGGTCATCCCCATGCCGTTCCCCCTCGGCCGCTGAGCTCCTCGGTGGTCAGACGGCGACGCCGTCGATGCTGGTGAGGTCGGCTCGCCACACCAGCCGGTCGTAGTCCTGCCACCACGGGGTGCAGGTGATCAGGGTCAGCTCCCGACCGCCGGTGGGGTTGAGCTGGGTCACCGCGCTGGGGGCCAGCTCCCAGCGCTGGGTGATGGTGTAGACGTAGACCTGGCAGCTCCGATCCTCGACGGTCACCGTCTCGCCGACCCCCAGCTGGTCGATGTGCTGGTAGTCGGGCTCGCGGTGGAAGGCGATGATCATGTTGCCGTCGCCGCCGGGGGCGGGGCTGCCGTACCAGTGGACCATGGAGCGGTCGTCGAGCTGGGTCCAGTTGCCGTTGACGGCGACGCCCACGTAGCCGTACTGGGAGAGGCCGCTGAACTCCACCAGGGCGTAGGCGTCGGACTCGCTGCCCCCTCCGCCGCAGGTGCCCCCGGTCGGGGAGGCGCTCGGGGTGGTCGACGGATCAGCCGACTTGCCCGACGCCGACCCGGAGAGCCAGCTGTTGACCGCGTTGACGTCGTTGGCGCCGCGCGCGGCCACCGCCTGCTGGACCTGGTGCTGCTCGACCAGTCCCCCGGCGGTGATGCCGAGCCCGGTGAGGACCAGGACGCAGCCGGCCACCAGCGCCAGCCTCCGCGCCCGGAAGCGCCATCTCATAACGCATCAAGAGTATCAGCCTGGGGGCGGAGTGGCGACCGCGGCCATCTCGTCCACCACCTGATCGAGGGTGGACTGCATCACCCCGCGGATGACCAACCCGCGGATCTCGTCGAGAAGGGTGTCCAGGCTGAGGTCCCTGGCCGCGGCCTCGTCCACCATGGCCTCGACGCGTGGGGACGATCGCTGGAGGCGGAGCCGGGCCACCTGCTTGAGCGCGGTCGCGATCGGGGCCACGGGCACGGAGCCGGGTGGCGTGAAGCCGGCGCGCGGGACGGCCGCGTAGGGGTCGGTCTCGGCGTCGGCCCACTGCGGAACGGGAGCCGGGGTCGGGGCCGCCTCGGAGCTGAACTCACTGAAGGGGTCATACGGCGCTACCGGCTCAGGCTCCGGCGGATAGTACGGCGGCGAGAAGTCGCCGAGCCCCTCGGCCCGCCAGGGCGGCGGTGTGGACCAGTCGATCGCCTCGGCCGCGGGCTCCGGGTCGGGCACGGCCACCGCCTCGACGGCCGCGGGCTCCTCGACCTCGATCGCCGCGGGAGCGGCGGGCTCGGAGCGCTCGGGCACCGATAACGATCCCCCTCCCGGCTCGCACCGCACCCAGATCGTCCCCCTCCGGGTCGCCGTCAGGCTGTCGAGCAGCGTGTCGTCGCCGAGCTCGGGGTGCGTCTCGGTGTAGGTGGCCACCTGCCTGCCGTCCACGATCAGGGTCACCCCGCGTCCGGCGGGCGTGTCCAGCTCGACCGCGAACAGCCCGTCACGGCTTCGGAGGTCGGCAAGGAGCCCGCCCCAGTCGGTCCACTCGAGGCGGAGGTCCTCGTAGCAGCGATTCCCGCGCAGCAGCACGGGAGCGACGGCGACAACGACGGGATCGAAGCGATGGGCGCTCACCGTGGCGTCCTGCCAACGGGCGATCTGCCGGAGGGCCTCGCCGCCGTCGACCCGTTCCCCGCCCTCGAAGGCGTACTCCTCGAAGAGCTCTCCGTCCCTGACCAGGATGACCCCGACCGCCTCCTGCCTGCGGATCAGGAGGAACCCGTCGCCGACGGCGGGGCTCAGGGCGTCGATCACGATGGCGGGTGCCGGGATCGACTCGAAGAGAGCCGTCCCGCGTGGCAGCAGGGGAACCAGATCGTGGGGGCCCGGGACCCACCCGGCATAGGGGTCGGCCGCGACCGGCGGCATCCCCGTCCTCCCCGCGGTCGTGGGGCTGACGCTCGGTGGCCCCCAGGGGGGGCCGGGTGGTCCGGCGGGGGGCTCGCCGGGGTCGGCGGGGAAGGTCGCGTTCATCGCCGGTATCGTAGACGGCCGGGTCCACCCCTGAGCGCCGCCACCGTCACCTGCTTCCCGCGGCGGTCGCCGCGGGATCGCGACGCCACCGGCTTCCGGGGTCCATCAGGACGGCGAGACGGCGACGCCGTCGATGCTGGTGAGGTCGGCTCGCCACACCAGCCGGTCGTAGTCCTGCCACCACGGGGTGCAGGTGATCAGGGTCAGCTCCCGACCGCCGGTGGGGTTGAGCTGGGTCACCGCGCTGGGGGCCAGCTCCCAGCGCTGGGTGATGGTGTAGACGTAGACCTGGCAGCTCCGATCCTCGACGGTCACCGTCTCGCCGACCCCCAGCTGGTCGATGTGCTGGTAGTCGGGCTCGCGGTGGAAGGCGATGATCATGTTGCCGTCGCCGCCGGGGGCGGGGCTGCCGTACCAGTGGACCATGGAGCGGTCGTCGAGCTGGGTCCAGTTGCCGTTGACGGCGACGCCCACGTAGCCGTACTGGGAGAGGCCGCCGAACTCCACCAGGGCGTAGGCGTCGGACTTGCTGCTCGCTCCGCCGCAGGTGGTGGTGGTCGTCCCCGTCACGGCGTCCGCCGACGACAGGCCCGGCGACGCCGAGCCGGAGAGCCAGCGGTTGACGGCGCTGACGTCGTTGGCGCCGCGCGCCGCCACCGCCTGCTGCACCGTCGCCTGCTGGATCAGGGCCGGGGCGGTGAGGCCAAGCCCGGTGAGCACGAGGATGCAGCCGGCCACCAGGGTGAGCTGCCGCCCCCGGTACCGCCACCAGAGGTCGTGCCACCCGTGCCGGCGCGACCGTGACGCGGGGGGTGGCACCCGCGCGCCGATCCCCTCCGCGGCCGGGTCGGCCCGCTCCGGTTCCACGGCGAGTGCCACCAGCTCGGCGGCCTCCTCCGCGGCCGGCTCGGTCAGCTCCGGGTCCGCGACCTCAGGGTCCGGTGCGTCGCTCGCCGCCGGCGGAGCGGCGGCGTCCCCCGTCTCGGCGTCGCCCGTCTCCTCCATGACGGCTGCCGCCGACGGAGCACGGTCGGGCGCCTCGGGCAGCACGATCGAGCCCCCTCCCTGCTCGCGGTGGACGCGGACGCTGCCCTCACCGTTCGCGGCGAGGGCGTCGAGCAACGCGGCGTCGCCGAGCACCGGGTGGGCGTCGGTGTACGTCACCAGCTGGCGGCCGCCCGCGATCAGGGTGACCCCGCGTCCGGCCGGGGTGTCCAGCTCGACCGCGAACACCCCGCTGCGGCCGCGCAGGTCGGCCAGCAGCGCCCTCCAGTCGGTCCATTCGAGGCGGAGGTCGTCGTAGCACCGGCGTCCCTGCAGGAGCGCCGGAGCGACGCTGACCACGAGGCGGTCGAATCGATGAGCCGTCACCGAGGCGTCCTGCCAGCTGGAGATGCGGAGGAGGGCAGGGTCGCCGTCGAGTCGCTCTCCGGACCAGTAGGCGTGCTTCTCGCAGAGCTCCCCGTCCCTCACCAGGAGGACCCCGAGTTCCTTCGGGGCTGCGCACCACGACCAGGCCGTCGCCGACGACGGGTCCGAGCGCCTCGATCACGATGGCCGGGGAGGCGATGGACTCGAAGAGCGGCACACCGCGCGGGAGGAGGGGGACGACGACGTCGGTCTCGGGGACCGCCTCGGCGTCGGGATCGACGGAGTCGGGCTCTGTCACTGCTTCCTCGCCCTGCGTGGGGCTGGTGTCAGCGGCCACGTCCGGAAGGCGCCGTCCGTCCGTGTGCTCGGCGGTATGGTAGACGGCCCCCCGTCGCATCGGCCGCGCAGAGATGGCACGTCGATGGACAACGTCATCCTGCAGTTACGCGCGCCCGCCGGGAAGCGTGCATACGCTTCTGTCGCGCTCGCCACGTCAAAGACCGAGGCCACGCGGAACGCTCCGCGATAGGTCCCGAGGGGCGGTGACGCGGGCCGGCGTCGATGACCACCGGCACCGGCCGCGTCCGTTTTGCCGTCGTCGCGATGGACGCCGGCACGCCCGACGGTCAGCTCGCGACGGGCAGCGCCTCCGGGGAGGACTCGGTGGCCTCCTCGGTCGCCAGGGCCTCGTCGGGGCGGCGTGCGGTGAGCAGCTTGACCGACTCGGCGACGATCTCGGTGCTGAACCGGCGCAGCCCATCGCCGCCGGTGTAGTCGCGGGTGCGCAGCTTCCCCTCGACGTAGACACGACGGCCGCGGGTGCAGTACAGGGCGCACACCTCGGCCAGCCTGCCGAAGGCGATCACCGCGTGGTACTCGCTCTCCTCCTGCCGGTTGCCCTCCGCATCACGCCAGACGCTGTTGGTGGCGATGCGCATGCGCGTCATCGGCTTGCCGCTCGAGGGCAGGCTCTCCGCGTCCTTGGTCAGGTTGCCAATGAGGATGACCCTGTTGACCATGTCCGTCTCCTGGGTGATGGGTGGTGGATCGACCGCCTCCGCCCGCGGCGCGGACGGATGGTGGCCGGAAGCGCGGATGGGAGCTCACGCCGCACCGGTGGGGCGGGCGATGTACCCCTCGATGTCGGACGCGGCGAAGGTGAGCGACCGGGGTGTGGCGTCGCCCTCCGGCCAGTTCTCGGACGAGAGGGTGACCGTCCCCGCGCTCGGGTCCACCACGGTGACGATGCCGACGTGCCCGTGGGTCGACGCCATGCCGTTCCTGGTCCGGGTGCCGGCGCCGATGACGGCCACGTCTCCCGGGAGCACCGCCCCGATGTCGGTGCCGCTGATCGTCGTGAACCCGGCATCGGACGCGTCGGAGAGCCATTGATCCGCGTCCCCCCAGTCCGACGGTATCCACGACAGACGTGACGCCACGTAGGCCGTGCACTGGCCGGCCGGGTATCCGAACCCGGAGGTCGAGCCCTCGGCGACCCCGCCCAGGACGCTCAGCCCGAGGGCGAGGACGGCCGTGATGCCGGCGATCAGACGAAGCATCACCCGCCTCCGCTCACACGCCGCGAGCCGGCAGGGGCAGCTGGATCCGGCGCGCCTGCCGGGCCAGCCCGCCCCCGATGTCGCCGGGGATGCGGGCCGCCGAGGCGAGGAAACGCGGCACCTTGAGGCTGATCCACAGCGCCGCGAGCGCATAGAGGGTCGCGGCCAGCCCGCTCCCCGCCGCGAGCCCGGTGACCGTGGCCACCCGCAGCACCGTGACCTGGGCAGCCTGCATGAAGACGGCGACCAGGAACAGCCTGCCCCAGGCTCGCGCGTACCCCCTGCTCTCCGGGAGGATGCTGGCCAGGGCCGCGAGCGGCGCCGTGGCGATGAGCACCTGCAGGACCGCCATCCGGATGACGTAGGAGATGGCGAGCAGCCCGATCGTCACCACCAGGGCGAGCACCACCACGATCTGGAAGAGGTCCTGGGTCAGGCTCGAGCTGGTGAGCGCCGAGGGGGAGAGCGGGTCCGTCCAGGGCATGGGGTGGCCACCGGCACCGGCCGCGAACGTGGTCAGCGCGTTGTTCATGTCGACGGCCGCCTGGATGAGCATCAGCGAGGCGTTCATGAGGAACACCCCGACCAGCAACCTCGGCAGCAGCGCCCGGAGGTCGTGCTCCGACTGGAGGCTGTGATCGACGATGCCGCGCACCGCGGCGACCACGACCACCAGCGCGAGCAGCGCGTCCCCGGCGTGGCAGAAGCCCTGGTTCAGGCCGGCGAGCGCCGGATTGCCGGTCAGCGGCTGCGATCCCGGCCGCGAGACGTCCACGGTGCTGAAGAGGTAGCGGTTGAGGAGGGTGAGGACGTCGTCGCGCCCGCTGGAGGAGAACTGGCTCAGCAGCTGGCCGATTAGCCCGCCGAGGCTGGAGGATTGCGCGCCGATCAACCGCAGGCTCATCTCGCGCCCTCAGTGCATGCCGGGCGGGATGGTGGCGAGCAGCGCGTGGGTCAGCGTCCCGGCGAGCTCCGCGCCGATCGTGCCGACCACGATCCGGCCGATCCAGCGCCTGGCCTCGGAGGCGCTGCGGGGATCCATGGCGATGATCCGGTAGACGAAGGCAACCAGGAGAGCCAGGGTGCCGAGGGCCGCCACGATGCCCTGCGCGTCGGACACCCAGTTGTTGACGAGGGTCGTGAGCGAATCCAACGGAGCGGCCTCCCGACTTCCACGTGCGGTCATGGCCGCCCCTCCGGCCGCCGGCCCGCGGGGGCCGACGCCGGGAATAGTACACAGACATGTGGTTGTGCGTCAACCTATACCACACGGCCGTGTCGGGTTGGCGCGACGGCGCATCCCTCAGTGGCAAGAATATGCAGTGACACTGCAACTAGCTGCTATCCTTGAGCCATGCTCCAGCTCCCCTCCCGGATGCGGGGTCGCGTCCTCTACCAGCTCCACAGCCTCGGGGCGGCCGGAGTCCCCGCCGTCAACACCGACCCGGAGGCCGCCACGCCGTCGGGGCACGGCCTGCGGGTGCTCCAGGGATGGCTGGACCACGTCCGGTCCCTCGGCTGCGGCGGCGTCCTGCTCACCCCGATCTTCGCGGCCTCCACCCACGGGTACGACACCGTCAATCCGTTCCGGATCGATCAGCGACTGGGCGACGAGGACGACTTCGCCAGCTTCGCCGCGGCCTGCCACGACCGGGACCTGCTGCTGATCCTGGACGGCGTCTTCAACCACGTGGGACGTGCCTTCCCCGCCTTCCAGGACGTGCTCGCCCGCGGCCGGCGCTCGCCCTGGGCGCCGTGGTTCCGGCTCGACTTCGAGAGGGACGGCGCCGACGGCTTCGCCTACGCGGACTTCGAGGGTCACCCCGAGCTGGTCGCGCTCAACCACGCCCACCCCGAGGTGCTCGAGTGGGCGGTCGCCGTCTCCCGACACTGGCTGGACCGTGGAGCCGACGGCTGGCGCCTGGACGCCGCCTACCTGATCCCCGAGACCTTCCTCGCCTCTCTGAGTCAATCCGCGCGCGACGCCCACGCTGAGGCCTTCCTCTTCGGCGAGAAGATCCACGGCGACTACGTGCGCTTCGTCGAGGAGAGCCACCTCGACTCGGTCACCCAGTACGAGCTGCGCAAGGCGCTCTGGAGCTCCCTGAACGACGCCAACCTCTTCGAGTTGGCCTGGGCGCTGCGCCGGCACCGGGAGTTCTGCACGGGCTTCAGCCCGGTCACCTTCGCCGGCAACCACGACGTCACCCGGCTGGCCAGCCTGCTCCGCGATCCCGCGCTGCTCGGCCCCGCGCTGGCGGTGCTGCTCACCCTCCCCGGCGTGCCCTGCGTCTACTACGGCGACGAGCTGGCCTGGGAGGGCCGCGTCGACGCTGGCCCCGGAGGAGACGATGCCGTCCGTCCGCCCCTCCCCGCAACCGCCGTGCCCACCGGAGCCGGCCAGGCCGAGGCGCTCCGCCTCCATCGCGAGCTGATCGCCCTGCGGCGCGGGAGCCCGTGGCTCACCGGCGCGAACCTCGAGCTCGGCGAGGTGTCCAACCCTCGTATCCAGTACACGGTGGCCGCGACCGATGGTCCCGAGCGGCTGCTCGTCACCGTCGACCTGACCGGTGACCCCGCACCCCATGCGGGCTGGAGGCCGACGCTGGACGGCGCCGGCTGGTCCGTCTCGGTCCTGGTGTGACGGTCGGGGCGGCGCCGGACGCCGGGGACGCACGTGTCGCGCGGGGCCGGCGCACCCGGGACGCCATCGTCGCAGCCACCCTCGCCCTCATCGAGACCGGGGATGCCGCCCCCACCGCGCGACGCATCGCGGCGAGGGCCGGGGTTTCGGAGCGGGCCCTCTTCGTTCATTTCCCCGACCTCGAGGCGCTGCACGCCGCCGTCGCCGAGGGACATCTGGCCATGGTCACCGCCGGCGCGGTCGAGGTCGACCCCCGCCTCCCCCTGCCGCTGCGGCTCGGCCGCTTCTGCGGGCAGCGGGCCGCGCTGCTGGAGCGGGTCACCCCACTCCGGCGTGTGGCCCTCCGCCGCCAGGGGTCCGCGGCGCTCAGGGAGAGCCGCCGGCGCTGGTCGGCGCTCGCCCGCCAGGAGGTCTCGCGCGTCTTCGCCGCGGAGCTGCGCGCGACCTCCCGGCCCCAGGTCACCCTCGCCGCCGCGCAGGCGGTGACGGGCTGGGGCGCGTGGGACGAGCTGCGAACCGAGCAGGAGCTCTCCGTCGAGGGCGCGGCCGCCGCCATGGAGCTGGCCCTCGAACGCGTCCTCGCCATCTCGCGTCAGCGCTGACCCACCCGCCTCGCCCCGGGGACCTCGCCGATCGCGCGGGCGCCGTGGATCTCAGGTCGTGGGGAAGCTGGCGGCCGCCTGGCGCTGCTCGGCGCTGAGGGGTACCGGAAGGCGGACGTCCACCTCGGCGATGAGGTCGCCGGAGGCGCCGCCTCGGAGCCGCGGCATGCCCAGCCCGCGGAGCCGGAGCTGGGCACCGTTCTGGGTCTCGGGGGGGACGGTGAGGGCGATCCGCTTGCCGCCGAGGGTCGGCACCTCGACGCTCCCGCCGAGGAGGGCGACATGGAGTGGGACGGGGACGCGGACCCGGAGGTTGTCCCCGTCGCGGGTGAAGGTGTGGTGGGGGCGCAGCCGCACCCTGACCAGCAGGTCGCCGGCCGTCCCACCGTCCGATCCCGGGCTCCCCTGGCCGGACGCCCGCACTTTGGCGCCGTCCTTGATCCCCGCCGGGATGCGGACCTCCACACGGCGGGTGCCGGCCGCGCCGGTCAGCTCGAGGGTGCGGACCGTCCCCCGGAAGGCCTCCTCGAGGCTGATCTCGGCCTCGCCCTCGACGTCCCCGCCGCGACGGGGTGAGGGAGCGGCCACCGGGTGCCGGGTCCGACCCGCCGGTCCCGTCCCGCCCTGGAAGGCCGCCGAGCCGCGGCCGAAGATGTCGTGGAAGAAGTCGGAGAAGGGGTTGGTGGTGGTGCCGAAGAGAGACTCCATCTCCTCGGGCGAGACCGTCCGGTACTCGACCTGCGGCCCCCCCGCGGTCCCGGGCCGGCCGCCCGGATGGAAGCCCGGGAAGCCGGCCGGCTGCGAGCCGATCTGGTCGTAGGTCTTGCGCTTCTCGGGATCCCCCAGGACCTCGTAGGCCTCGGTGACCTCCTTGAACTTGGCCTCGGCGCCCTTGTCGTTCTGGTTGACGTCGGGGTGGTACTTGCGGGCCAGCTTGCGGAAGGCGGCCTTGACCTCCTTCTCCGTCGCCGTGCGGGGGACGCCGAGGGTCGCGTAGTAGTCCTTGAAGGTGGTCGCCATCACGTCAAGTCTGAGCCGTCCCCGGTCAGGGGGTCACCCTCGTGGGTACCTCGCCCTCTTTGGCGCGAAACCACGGCACCCCTCCCATCACGGGATGTGACATCCGGCCGTGCTCCGCCATGGGGATGAGAGGATATGGAGCGAGCGGGCGCCGAGGGCGCCGCGAGCTTCCGGAATTCCCTCACCCTCACAGGCTGATCTCACGTGCCCGAGACCGTCCGGCTCACTCTCCCCGCGATGGGGGAGTCCGTGACCGAGGGGACCGTGGTCCGCTGGGTCAAGCAGCCCGGCGATCGCGTGACCGAGGGTGAGACCCTCGTCGAGGTCACCACCGACAAGGTGGACATCGAGGTCCCGGCGCCGGCGTCGGGGACTCTCGCCGAGATCACCGCGCCCGAGGGGGAGACCGTCCCCGTGGGCGGCACCCTCGGCCTCATCGCCGCCGGTCCGTCCGCGGCGGCCCCCGCCCCGAGCACCGCCGTGGAGACCCCCGCCCCACCTCTCGCCCCCGCGGCCGCCGCCGCGCCGCCGGCCCGGGCCCCGGCGCCCGAGCCCGAGCCCGTTTCCCGGGCCGCGCTCGAGCGGCCGACCCCTGCTGGTCCCGCGCCCGCGGCGACCCCCGAGCCCCCTCCGTCCGCGACCGCCGGCCCCGCCCCCGCTCCGCAGCCCACCCCCTCGCTCTCGCCACTCGCCCGGCGCCGCGCCGCGCTCACCGGAGCCGGCGTCGTCGCGCTGCGCGGCAGCGGGCCCGGCGGGGTCGTCCGTCGCGCCGACCTCGATGGCGGCGGAGCCGCGCCGGCCGGCCCGCACGGTGGAGTCCCCGCCACGGGCACCGCCGTTCCCGTCGCCGGCGAGGTCGCCACCCCGATCCGCGGACCCCACGCGGCGCTGGTCGAGGCGATGGAGCGCAGCCGCGACATCCCCACCGCCACCTCGATCCGGACCATCCCGGTCGGCCTCCTCGACACCCGCCGGCGCCAGCTCAACGCCGCGCTCGGCCGCAGCCCCGCCGGCCTCAAGGTCTCCTACACCCACCTGATCGGCTACGCGCTGGCCAGGGCGGCCGCCGAGACGCCCGGGATGCTCGTCCACTTCGCCCGCGACGCGGACGGCAGACCGCTGCGCGTCGAGGGTGGCGTCCACCTCGGGCTCGCCGTGGACACCCGGCGCAGGGACGGGACCCGCTTCCTGGTCGTGCCCGTGCTCCGGGACGCCGGCTCGCGGGACTTCGCCGGCTTCCGCGCCGAGTACGAGCGCCTGGTGGAGGGAGCCCGCACCGGGAGCCTCACCCCCGACGAGCTCCAGGGGGCCAGCCTGACCCTGACCAACCCCGGGGGGATCGGCACGGTGGCATCGGTTCCGAGACTGATGCCCGGCCAGGGCTGCATCATCGCCGCGGGAGCCATCGGCCACCCGCCCGAGTTCCGCGGCGAGAGCGAGACGCGCCTCCGCGACCTGGGGGTGGGCAGGGTGGTGACCCTCACCTCCACCTACGACCACCGGGTCATCCAGGGCGCCGAGTCCGGTGAGTTCCTGGGTCGCATCGAGGCTCTTCTCGCCGGAGCCGACGGCTTCTACGGGGAGGTCTTCGAGAGCCTCGGCCTGCCCGCCCCGGAGGCCGACGAGATCCCGGCCGGCATGCCCGCCATCGCCCTCCACGTCCCGGCCGTGCCGGAGCGCGAACGGGTGCTGCTGCTCGCCGTGCAGGCGGCCACGTCGCTGGTCAAGGCCCACCGCACCCACGGCCACCTGGGCGCCCATCTCGATCCGCTGGGGACGCCGCCGCCCGGCGATCCGGCGATGCGGCCGGAGACCTACAACCTGACACCCGAGCTGATGGCCCGGATCCCCGCCGACGTCCTCGACGTCCACGTCCCCGGCCGGACCCTGGCCGAGGTGCTGCCCAACCTCCGCCGCACCTACTGCGGCACCGTCGCCTATGAGATCGAGCACATCTCCAGCCACGAGCAGCGCGACTGGCTCCGCGAGAAGATCGAGTCCGGCGCCTACCGCCAGCCCCTCTCCACCGTGGAGGAGCTGCGCCTGCTCTGGCGGCTGACCAAGGTCGACGCCATGGAACGCTACTTCCGGCGCGCGTTCATCGGCCAGAAGACGTTCAGTGGCGAGGGCGTGGACATGCTGGTGCCGATGCTCGAGAAGCTGCTCGGGCTCGTCGCCGACGACGGCATCACCGAGGTGGTGATGGGGATGCCCCATCGCGGCCGGCTGGCGGTCATCGCCCACGTGGTCAACCGCCCCTACGAGCAGCTGCTCCAGTCGTTCGAGAAGGGCGAGCTGCGCCTCGACGACCCCACCGGCGACGTCAAGTACCACCTGGGCGCGACCGGAACCTACGTCACCGACCGCGACCGGCAGATCGAGGTCCGGCTGGTCTCCAACCCATCGCACCTCGAGGCGGTCGACGGGGTGGTCGAGGGTTGGACCCGCGCCCTCCAGTCACGACGCGAGGGGGCGGCGCTGGAGCTGGACCCCGAGGCGGCGATCCCGATCCTCATCCACGGCGACGCCGCCTTCAGCGGCCAGGGTGTGGTCCAGGAGGTCCTCAACCTCCAGTCCCTGGCCGGCTACACGACCGGCGGCACCGTCCACGTGATCATCGACAACCAGCTCGGCTTCACCACCGATCCCGCGGACCTGCGCTCCACCCGCTACGCCAGCGACCTGGCCAAGGGCTTCGACATCCCCATCGTCCACGTCAACGCGGACGACCCCGAGGGCTGCGTCGCCGCGGCGCGCTTCGCCCACGACTACCGGCGCACCCACCATCGCGACGTGGTCATCCACCTGGTCGGCTACCGGCGCTTCGGCCACAACGAGACCGACGAGCCCAGCTACACCCAGCCGCTGATGTACCAGCGGATCCGTGAGCACCCCACGGTCCGCGAGCTCTTCGTCCGCCGGCTGATCCAGGAGGGGCTGATCACCGACGACGAGGCGAAGCAGGAGTCGGACCAGGTGACCGCCCGGATCGCCGATGCCCACCGGCGGATCAAGGCGAACCTCACCACCCTCATCGACGAGGACACCTCCGGCGGCCGCGGCGCCGCCGGCACCGAGGAGGAGGCGGCTCCCCCGACCCGGGTCGCGGCGGCCGAGCTGAGCGCCATCAACGAGAGCCTCTTCCGGGTCCCCGACGGCTTCACGGTCAACCCCAAGCTCGCCCGCCAGCTCGAGCGGCGGCATGCCGCACTCGAGCAGGGGGGGATCGACTGGGGCCACGCCGAGGCCCTGGCGCTCGGCTCCCTGCTCCGGGACGGCGTCCCGATCCGGCTCACCGGCCAGGACACCGAGCGCGGCACCTTCAGCCACCGCCAGATGGTCCTCCACGACGACCAGACCGGCGCCGCGTGGGCGCCTATCCAGCACCTGGAGGGCAGCCGTGCCACCTTCGAGGTCCACAACAGCCCGCTCAGCGAGGTGGGCGCGCTCGCCTTCGAGTACGGGTACTCGGCCGCCGACCCGCGCTGCCTGGTGCTCTGGGAGGCGCAGTTCGGGGACTTCGCCAACAACGCCCAGATGGTGGTCGACCAGTTCATCGTCGCCGCCCAGGCCAAGTGGGGCCAGCGCTCCCGGCTGGTGCTGCTGCTCCCCCACGGCTACGAGGGCCAGGGGCCCGAGCACTCCAGCGCCCGCATGGAGCGCTTCCTCCAGCTGGCGGCGGACGGCAACATCCGGGTCGCCAGCTGCTCCAACTCGGCCCAGTACTTCCACCTCCTCCGCGACCAGGCCCTCGCCCCGCTCCCGCAGCCGCTCGTCTGCATCACACCCAAGTCATTGCTGCGCGCCGCGGAGACGGGCTGCGCCGCTGCCGACCTCACCGACGGAGGCTTCCTGCCGGTGATCGAGGACCCCCGCATGGCCGGGCGCCGGGAGGATGTCCGGGTCCTCCTGCTCTGCACCGGGAAGATCTTCTGGGAGCTGGAGGCGCATGAGCTGCGTGAACCTGCCGGTGACCTGGCCATCGGCCGCGTGGACCTCCTCGACCCGCTGCCCCTCGACGAGATCCTGGGGATGATCCGGAGCTACCCCAACCTCGAGAGGCTCTACTGGGTCCAGGAGGAGCCCGAGAACATGGGGGCCTGGGCCCATGTGCAGCGCCGCATCGGCCGCAACCGCCCCTACGAGGTCAGCTGGGAGTACATCGGTCGCCCCCGCCGGGCCAGCCCCTCCGAGGGCTATCACGGCTCCCACGTCATCGAGCAGGGGCGGGTCCTGCGCGAGGCGCTGACGACCTCCCCCGCGGTCCAGGGGTTCGTCGCCGGCTCGCGGCCCCGCCTCAGCGAGCCGGGCCCGGCACCGTCGACCGGTCCCGGCGGCGGCGGGGCTCCCGTCGAGGCGCCGCGGCGGGCGACCGCGACGCGATCGCGCAATCGGTGAGCCCGCCTCGCCGCGGCAGGCGCCCGTGAGCCCCCGGGTCGTGGTCCTCGGCGGCGGTCCGGCGGGGGACGTCGCCGCCCTCCGCGGTGCCCAGCGCGGCGCCGAGGTGGTGCTCGTCGAGCGGGCCCAGCTCGGCGGTACCTGCCTCAACTGGGGCTGCATCCCCACCAAGTCCCTGCTCGCCACCAGTGACCTGCTGCGCCGCATCCGCCGGGCCGGCGACCTCGGCCTGCGGGTCGGGGAGGT
This sequence comes from uncultured Chloroflexia bacterium, assembly GCA_963803165.1. Taxonomy (GTDB): domain Bacteria; phylum Chloroflexota; class Dormibacteria; order Aeolococcales; family Aeolococcaceae; genus Changshengia. Next base: position 544,553 of record CAWDLK010000001.1, read on the forward strand.
GGAGGTGGACTTCCCCCGGATGATGGAGCGCAAGGAGGAGGTCGTCGCCACCATGCGTGGCGGTGTCGAGGCCGCCTGCAAGCGTCGCAAGGTGCGCGTGGTCCGGGGCCAGGGGGTCCTCGAGGACGGCGCCGTCCGGGTCGGCGACGAGCGTCTCGAGTACGACCAGCTCATCGTCTGCGTCGGCACCGAGCCGACCGGGCTGCCCGGCATCGACATGGACCATCCCTGCGTGGTGACGTCCAACGGCGTCCTCCGCCTGGAGCGCCTTCCCCGCCGCCTGCTGGTGATCGGAGGCGGGGTCATCGGCTGCGAGTTCGCCTCCTTCTTTGCCCCGCTGGGGGTGGCGGTCACCGTGGTCGAGCTGCTCCCCCAGATCCTCGCCGGGGTGGACTCGCGGGTGGTGCGCGAGTTCCGCCGCCTGGTGGAGCGCGAGGGGATCACCTTTCACGCCGGACGACGGGTGGCGGGCATCGACTACCGCCACGACGAGGTGACCGCGACCCTCGACGACGGGACCGCGATCGAGGCCGATCTGGTGCTGGTCTCGGTGGGCCGCTCCCCCCAGACCGCCGGCATCGGCCTGGAGGCGGCCGGGGTCGAGCTCACCCCCATGGGTCACATCGTGGTGGACGACCTGCTGCGCACCGCCAACCCTCGTATCTGGGCGGCCGGCGACTGCATCGGCGGCCTTCAGCTCGCCCATCTGGGCAGCGCCGAGGGCGCCCGGGCGGTGGAGAACGCCCTGGGGGTCGGGGTGCGTCCCATGGACCGCACCGTGGTCCCCTCCTGCATCTACACCCACCCCGAGATCGCGATGGTCGGCCTCAGCGCGGAGGCGGCCAGGGCGGCCGGGCGTGAGGTCAAGGTGGGGCAGGCTCGCTTCGTGGGCAACGGCAAGGCAGCCGGCGAGAACGAGCCGGACGGTCTCGTCCAGCTCTGCGCGGACGCCGCCACCGGCCAGATTCTGGGCGCGACCGTGATGGGGGTGCACGCCGTGGAGATCATCCACGAGGTGGGCGTCGCGATCAGCGACGCGCTGACCGTCGACGAGCTCGGCGACATCATCCACGCTCATCCCACGGTCAGCGAGCTGGTCATGGAGGCGGCCGAGCAGGCCGAGGGCCTGGCACCCTATCTCAGCTGAGAGGTCGCGGCGGCGAGGCACTGCGCACGTCGACCGTTCGGGGGCGGCCGACCGCCGGTAATGTTGCGTAAATGGATACAATGTTGCACAAATGCCCCGCGGCCGTCGACCCCGCCTCTCCCCGCACCTGACCGACCGGCTGGTGGAGCTGCACCGCGTCTACGGCCTCGGTGCCCGGGAGATCGCGGTGGCGCTGGAGGCGGCCGGGGTGGAGACCCCGGGCGGCGGGAGGCGCTGGCATCCGTCGACGGTCAGCCGGTGCCTCTCCCGGCGGGGCGTCGTCCTGCGCGCCGGGCGGCCTCAGAGCTGGCTGCCCCGGCCACGTCCCGTGGAGCCCACCCCTCTCCACGCGATCACCGCGATGGCCTGGCGGCGGCGCGCCCCCGGGTCGGGCAGCGACCTCTGGGCCCTGCTGGCGGAGGGAGAGCACCCTGGACCGGCTTGAGGAGTGGGACGCGAGCTTCGGGGCGGTGCCGCGCGCCGTGATCGGAGCGACGGCGGCGAACCGGTTCATGCCGCCGCGGCAGACGAGCGACGTCGACTTCGCCGTCTCTGATCGCGACCAGGCCGTCGCCGGCGAGGCGCTGGAGGCCGCGGGGTGGCGGCGAGGCAGTCCGCTCCTCCTCCGGCCTCCCCTCACCGGGCACGCCTGGCGCACGGCGGACGGCGTGCCGATCGACGTGATCACGGTCCCCGGGGTCTGGGGGCGCGAGCTGGTGGACACGGCCATGGCCAACCGGGAAGGCGGCCTGCCGGTGGCGGCCCTTCCCCACCTGGTCGTCCTCAAGATGATCGCGGGGCGGAGCATCGACGGCGGTGACATCGCGCGGATGCTCGGGCACCAGGACGCGCTCACCGTGGAGGCGGTCCGCCTGGTGGCCCGCCGCGTGCTCGGCCCCGAGGAGCTGGCCGACCTCGATCAGCTCATCGAGCTGGGACGTCTGGAGTACGGGCCTCGCCCCGAGGGCCCGGCACCGGCGTAGGGGGCCACGGCCGGCCGGCCCGGCGGTTGCGCGGTTGTCGCGGCTGGGCTTCGCCCGGCCAGGTCGAGGGGCCTGGCACCATAGCCGGGTTGGCCGCTCGGTCGCGGCTGGCCGCCACCTGGCGGCGGAGTCGCGTCACACCCGGAGGCAGAGATGGCCGCAGCCGCCGCCCGACCCGTCGCCCTGGTCACCGGCGCCTCGTCGGGGGTCGGTCACGCCTACGCGCGCCAGCTCGCCGAGGGTGGCTGGGACCTGGTGCCGGTGGCCCGCCGCGCCGACCGTCTCGAGGCCCTCGCCGCCCGGCTGGGCTCGCCCCCCGGCGTCTCCGTCGAGCCCCTGGTTGCGGACCTCACCGACCCGGCGGGGCTCGCCGCGGTGGAGGAGCGGGTCGGGCGCGGCGTGGACCTGGTCGTCAACTGCGCCGGCTTCGCCGGCTACATGCCCTTCGCCCAGCTGCCCGCCGCGGTGGCCGATGGCCTGATCGGCGTCCACGTCCGGGCGGTGACCAGGCTCACCCGCGCGGCGGTCGGGGTCATGCTCCCGGCGCGCCGGGGGGCCATCATCAACGTCGCCTCGCTCCTCGCATTCAGCGAGTCGGCGGTGCTGGGCCGCTTCAACCGGGCCACCTACGCGGGCTGCAAGGCGTTCGTCGTCACCTTCACCCAGCTGGTCGCCCAGGAGGTCGCCGGCCAGGGCATCCGGGTGCAGGTGTGCTGCCCGGGTGCGGTGGTCACCGAGTTCCACGACGTCGCCGGGGTGCCGCGCCCGCCGGCGGCGATGAGCCCCGAGGAGGTGGTCACCGCGTCGCTGCGCGCCCTGGACACCGGGGAGGTCGTCTGCGTCCCCGGTCTCGACGATCCCACGGTCGTCGACCGCTATCACGAGGCGCAGCGCGAGCTGCTCCGCCAGGGGAACCGCCCCGAGCTGGCCGAGCGCTACCGGGCCACGGCCGGCTGAGCGGCGCTCGGCTCAGAGCGCCTCCAGGTCGGCGTCGCGCCGGTGATGCTTCTGGAGGTGGTACGGGACGCTGACCAGCACCGTGCCCGGGCGGAACAGCAGCGCCGCCTTGAGCCGGAGTGGGAACTGGTTGTGCAGCAGCTGCTGCCACCATCGGGTGGCCACCAGCTCGGGGAGCACCACCACCAGGGTGCGGTCGGTGACCTGACGGTCGATGGCGTCGATGTAGTGGAGCAGCGGTCGCAGGATCGAGCGGTACGGGGACTCGACGATCACCAGCGGCACGTGGTTGCCCCAGGCCTCCCAGCGCGCCCGCAGCAGGGCGATGTGATCGGGGTTGGGGCAGATGTGGACCGCCACCACCTCGTCGGAGAGGGAGCGGGCCAGCGCCAGGCTCTGGAAGGCGACGTTGTTGAGCTGGTCGACGGGCACGATGCAGATCGGGTGGATGTTCCCGGGCTCGGTGGGGATCTCGGTGGTGCGCTGCTCGCGTGCCTCGGCGTAGTGGCGGTGGATGGCGAGGAAGAGGGTGACCGCACTGGGCACGATGACCAGGATGATCAGGCTCTCCGGGAACTTCGAGACCGCGGTGACCACGAACACCACACAGGTCATGCACATCCCGATCAGGTTGAGCGGCAGCCCGTGCTTCCAACCCGGTTCCCGGCGGCGCAGCCAGCGCACCACCATTCCCGCCTGCGACATGGTGAAGGCCACGAAGACCCCGATGGCGTAGAGCGGGATGAGCCGGGATACATCACCCTGGAAGACGAAGATGAGGACGCACGAGAAGAGGGCCAGCATGATGATCCCGTTGCTGTACGCGAGCCGGTCGCCGAGGCGGCGGAACTGGTGGGGGGCGTACTCGTCGCGGGCGAGGAAGAAGAAGAGGCGTGGGAAGTCGGAGAAGGAGGTGTTGGCAGCCAGCAGCAGCACGGCCGTGGTGGCGACGCCGACGAAGACGAAGAGCACCTCGCCGAGTCCCGTCGACGAGGGGAAGACGGCATGGCCCTGGACGCACTGCAGGGGGGCGGTGAAGGCGTGGGCCGCCTGCTGGAGGATCACCGACTGGTAGCAGGGGTCGGCGGAGCTGCGGATGCTGACCCCCAGGACCTCGGTGCCGATGGTGATCCCGCAGAACATGACCACGCAGAGGATCCCCATGACGGTGAGCGTGGTCCGCGCATTGCGCCATTCCGGGATCTTGAAGGCGAGGATGCCGTCGCTGATCGCCTCGATGCCGGTGAGCGCCGAGCACCCGGAGGAGAACCCCTTGAGGAAGAGGAGGACGAGCAGCATCCCCCCCATGTCGGTGAAGTTCTGCGTGATCGAGATGTGAATGGTGGTGCCGGTGGGGTGGATGCCACCGGTGACCAACCGGAACAGGTTGACCACGATGGTGAGGAGGATCGCCAGGATGAAGAGGTAGGTCGGCGCCGCGAAGATGTTGCCCGCCTGGCGCAGACCCCGCAGGTTGGCCAGCGCGATCAGCACCACCACCGCGATGCAGGCGAAGACTCGGTAGTGGACGGCGGCCGGGAAGACGCTCTGGATCTGGTCGTAGCCGCTCGCCACCGAGACCGCCACGGTGAGGATGTAGTCGGTCATCAGCGCCGAGCCGGCGACCAGGCCGGCGACCGGACCGAGGTTGTCCTTGGCGACGATGTAGGAGCCGCCGCCCTGCGGGTACGCCTTGATGGTCTGCCGGTAGCTCAGGCAGACGATGGCGATGAGCGCGGCGATCACACCCATGATCGGGAGCAGGTCGGTGCTCACCGCGGTGGCCCCGGCGACGGCCAGCACCAGGATGATCTCCTCGGTCGCGTAGGCCACCGAGGAGAGGGCGTCGGAGGAGAGCACGGCCAGCGCCCGCACCTTGTTGAGCCGCTCGTGGATCATCTGCCGGTTGGCCAGCGGGGCCCCGAGCAGGACGGTCCGCAGCCGCCGTTCGAGCCGGCCCATCGCGGTGTCCGGCGCAGCGGCGCGCGGCGTCGCCTGGAGCCATCCGGGCGCCACCGGCTCGAAGCCCCGCGACTGGGAGCGGACGACGCGGACGTAGTGCTCCCCGGGCCGTCCCCTGGTCTCGGTCACGTCCAGGCCGGGGGCCACCTCGGGCCCCCCGGAGCGCGCCGGGGCCGCCGTCCAGGCCCGGCCGGCCTCGCGGAGCGCCGCGATCTCGGCGTCCGGCAGCGTCGGCGGCGGCGGTGGCGGGGGCTCGGGCGTCGAGGCGTCAGCCATGGCCTCGGGAGTGTAGGGCCCGCCCGGAGCAGGCAGCGCGCGGGGCCGGGAGCGGCGCGCTCAGCACGGCCGCGATCGGGGGCGGGGCGCCCCGGGGGTGATCAGCTCGGCGCCGCGAGACGGAGGAGGAAGACCCGGCAGGGGGCGTGCTGGAGGATGTGGGGCACCGTCTTGCCCATGTAGAAGTCGCCGAAGCGCTCGCGGTAGGTCAGGCCCAGGACGGCCAGGTCGATCTGCCGCTCGGCGATCTCGTCCACGATCGCCGGGGCGGCCTCGCGGGCCTGGAGGACCTCGCTCTTGATCTCGATCTCGTAGTGGCGCGCGATCTCTTCGGCGCGATCGAGCAGCTTCTCGGCGGCCTCCATCTCCGCGCTCTCGACCGTGCTGAGGGCGAGCCCTCGGGGCACCTCGACGACGGTGACCGCCAGCACCGACGCGTGTGGCCGCAGGGCGAGGCGGCATGCGAAGCGGACGGCCTCCTCGTCGGTGGCCGCACCGTTGACCGGCACGAGGATGTGGTGGGGCGTGAAGCCGGGCATCTCGTGCGAATCGTAACCGGGTCATCGCCCGGCCGGTGAGGCCGGTCGACCGCTACAATCGAGCCGAATGAAGGTGATCATCGTCGGCTGCGGCCGCGTCGGCGCCCGGCTCGCCCAGCAGCTCGACGCCGAGGGTCACCGGGTGACCGTGGTCGACCAGCAGGTGACCGCCTTCGAGCGCCTGGGGCGCGACTTCGGCGGCGAGATGATCGTCGGCAACTGCGTCGACGAGGCGGTGCTCCGCCGGGCCGGGGTCGAGTCCGCGGACTGCTTCGTCTCGGTGACCAACGGTGACAACCGCAACCTGATGGCCGCCCAGATCGCTCTGCGGATCTTCAAGGTGCGCCGCGTGATCACCCGCGTCTACGACCCCATCCGCGAGTCGGTGTACCGCGAGCTGGGTCTCGAGACCTTCTGTCCCACCACCCTGGGCGCCGACCTCATCCGCGACTACTTCATGAGCGGGGTCAACCGCGGGCAGGGCCCCGCCGACGTCGATCGCGCGGCGGTGCGAGCCTCGTGAGCGGTACCGGCGATCCGCCCTACGTCATCATCGTGGGCGGTGGCAAGGTCGGCTACCACCTCGCCAAGCACCTCATCGATCGCGACTACGAAGTCACCCTGGTCGAGAAGGATCCCGCGCGGGCGGAGTGGATCGAGCACCAGCTGGGCACGGTCAGCATCATGGTGGGCGACGGTGACGAGATGTCCTTCCTCGCCACCACCGGCATCGAGCGGGCCAGCGTGGTGATCGGGGCGACCGGTGACGACGAGGACAACCTCATCGTCTGCCAGCTGGCCAAGGTGAAGTTCAGCGTTCCGCGCACCATCGCCCGGGTCAGCAACCCGCACAACGTCGCGGTCTTCCGCGCCCTTGGGGTCGACGCCCCGGTCTCCGCCACCGAGCTGCTGATGGGCCTGATCGAGGCCGAGCTGGGCTCCGAGCTGGTGCGAGGGGTCGCCGTGAAGGCCTCCGGGACCTGCCTCGTCGACCTGGCCCTGCCGGCGATGTCGGGCTACGTCGGCAAGCACCTCGCCGAGATCACCCTGCCCAAGGGCGGCATCATCGTCTGCATCGTCCGCGCCGGGAAGCCGGTGGTGCCGGAGCCGGACACCGTGGTCGAGCCCGGAGACGAGCTGGTGGTCTACTCGCAGCTGCAGGACGTGGCGGCGATGGGGGAGGCGCTGGCCCGGGGCTGAGCGGAGGATCGGCACCCATGTCCACGTCGGAGCAATCCCCCTCCCCGGGACCGCCCGGGCGGCTCCTGGTCGTCGAGGACGACGCCGCGCTGCGCCGGATCCTCTGTGCGGCCCTCGAGCGCGCCGGCCACCGGGTCGACGTCGCCGCCGATGGGCTGGTCGCCGGCGAGAAGCTGGCCCAGGGCGGCTACGAGGTGGTGCTGCTGGACATCGGCCTGCCCTTCGTCGACGGCTGGCGGCTTCTCGACACGCTGGAGGGCGGGCGTCAGCCCTCGGTGATCGTGATCAGCGCTCGGGGCGACGAGCGCGACAAGGTCCGCGCCCTCGACATGGGGGCCGACGACTACCTCACCAAGCCCTTCGGGGCGGGCGAGCTGGTGGCCCGGGTGCGGGCGGTGCTGCGCCGGGTGCGGGGCACCGCCGATGCGGCCCGCGTGGTCCGCTGCGGCGACGTGGTCGTCGACCTCGGTGCCCGCCTGGTCACCCGTGGCGGGCGTGAGGTGCGGCTCTCTCCGACCGAGTACGTCCTCCTCACCGAGCTGGCCAAGCACCCGGGGACGGTGATGGATCACCGGACCCTGCTCACCCGGGTGTGGGGGCCCATGTACGCCGGCGACCGGAACTACCTGCGCACCTTCGTCCAGCGGCTGCGCCGCAAGCTCGAGGTGGATCCGGCCGAGCCCGGCGTCATCGTCACCGCGGGCCGCCGCGGCTACCGATTCGGCCCGCCCGGAGAGACCACGCCGCCGCCCCCCGGCGCCCTCGGGTCGTTGACGGAACGTTGACGCTGGGGCGCCCAGCATCGGGGCGTGGACGACCGAGGGCGGTTCGCGGGCCTGCGCTTCCTGGACGCGCGCGACCTCAAGGGGGCGACCGTGCTCGACCCCGCGGGGTCGAGCCTGGGCACCGTCAGCGCGCTGATGGAGGGCGCGGGGGGCGACATCGAAGTCCTGGTCGCGGCGAGCGCGCCGGGTGGCCGGATCCAGCGGTTCGCCCTCGACGACCTCGAGATCGACGAGCTGGGCCGGCTCTGGCGCCGCCCGCGCTGGCGGGTCTACCGGATCGCCGTCCCCCTGCCCGCCGAGTCGTTGACCGAACGTTGACGCCGCGATGCCGACACTGATCCGCGTGAACCACACGCCATCCCGCGCCCGGTGGGCCCGCTGATGCTCGACCTCCTCATGCTGGTGATCCTGGTCGCGCTGGTCGCGCTGTCGTTCCTCTACGTGCACGGCCTGGGGAAGCTCTGATGGGTGAGACGGTCGGCTACATCGTCGCCTTCGTGATCGCGCTGGCGGTCACCGCCTACCTGATCGCCGCCATGCTCTTCCCCGAGAGGTTTTGACCTGGAGCGGTGAGTAGCCACTCGCGTCTCATCCCACCAGCCGGCTCATCCCGGCGTTGGCTCCTGCGCTCCTTCGGTCATGCACCCTCCGGGTGCACTCCCTGCGGTGCTCGTCGCCGCCTGGGGCTGATCTCGGCTGGCGGGCGGTCCGCTTCGCGCCACTCACCGATCCAGGTCTGAGCCATGGCTCTCGACATCATCGCCTTCATCGTCACCTACGCGGCGGTGTTCGCCGGCGCCTGGTTCGTCGGCCTCTTCATGGTCAAGGTGTTCCAGGGCGAGCGCACCTTCCTCCACCCGGTGATGCGCCCGGTGGAGCGCTTCGTCTACTGGCTGACCGGGATCGACGAGGAGCACGAGCAGGGCTGGAAGGGCTACCTCGTCGCCATGCTCCTGGTGTCGGTCGTGGGGCTGGTCTTCACCTACGTCATCCTGCGTTTCCAGAACGACCTGCCGCTCAACCCAGAGCACTTCCCCGGGGTGCCGGCTGCCCTCGCCTTCAACACCGCGGTGAGCTTCACCACCAACACCAACTGGCAGAACTACACGGGCGAGGCGACGATGAGCTACCTCTCCCAGATGCTGGGGCTCACCTTCCACCAGTTCCTCTCCGCGGCCACCGGGATCGCGCTGGCGGTGGCGACCATCCGGGGGGTGGCCCGGCACAGCGCCCGGACCATCGGCAACTTCTACGTCGACATCGTGCGCTGCTTCCTCTACGTGCTGATCCCCATCGCCGTGGTCGCGACCATCGTCCTGGTGGCCAGCGGCTCGATCGACAACCTCAACGGCTACACCCCGGTGAGCACCCTGTCCGGGGTCGGACAGACCATCTCCCAGGGCCCGGTGGCGGCGATGGAGGCCATCAAGGACCTGGGGACCAACGGCGGCGGCTTCTTCAACGCCAACTCCGCCCACCCGTTCGAGAACCCCACCGGGCTGACCAACGCCCTCGAGATCTTCCTCTGCCTGGTCCTCCCCTTCGGGCTGGCCTTCACCTTCGGCAAGTGGGTCGGCAACGTCAAGCAGGGCATCGCCCTCTTCGCCGCGATGGCGATCATCCTGGTGGGTGGTGCCGCCTTCGCGGCCCAGCAGGAGCAGGCGGGCAACCCGGCCCTCAGCGCGACCGAGGTGAGCCAGGTCGCCAGTGGCACCCAGTCGGGCGGCAACCTCGAGGGCAAGGAGGTCCGCTTCGGTTCCATCCAGTCCGCCCAGTACAACACCGCCACCACGGGTACGAGCACCGGGTCCGTGGACGCCGCCCAGGACAGCTTCACTCCCCTGGGCGGCATGGTCCCCCTGGTGCTCATCGAGCTGGGTGAGATCACCCCCGGCGGGACCGGCTCCGGCCTCTACGGGATGATCGCCTTTGCCATCGTCGCCGTCTTCCTCGCCGGTCTCATGGTCGGCCGGACGCCCGAGTACCTGGGCAAGAAGATCGAGGCGCGCGACATCAAGTACGCGGCCCTCGCCATCCTCATCCTGCCCTTCTCCATCCTCGGTTTCACCGCGCTGGCGGTGCTGACCCCGGCGGGGCAGGCCGGTCCGCTCAACCCGGGCCCCCACGGCTTCAGCGAGATCCTCTACGGCTACAGCTCGACGACCGGCAACAACGGCAGCGCCTTCGCCGGCCTCTCCGGCAACACCCTCTTCTACAACACCACGCTGGCGGCTGCCATGTGGCTGGGCCGGATCATCTTCGTCATCCCCGTCCTGGCCCTGGCCGGCTCGCTGGCCAAGAAGAAGATCGTCCCCGCCGGTGCCGGCACCTTCCCCACCGACACGCCGCTCTTCACCGCGCTCCTGATCGGCACCATCCTCATCGTCGGTGCCCTGACCTTCTTCCCGGCGCTGTCTCTCGGGCCGATCCTCGAGCAGCTCCAGCTCCACGCCGGCATCCTCTCCCACCCCTAGGAGCCCAGCTTCAGATGACCGTGATCGCCAGCACGGGCGGAATGCCCGGGACGCGCAAGCGCCGGCGCCAGAGCAGCCTGTACGACCCCGCCATCCTGCTCCCCGCCATCGGGGCGAGCTTCAGGAAGCTGGATCCCCGCTGGATGGCGCGCAACCCGGTCATGTTCGTGGTCGAGGTCGGCGCCGCCATCTCCACCTACGTCTTCATCAGCGGCTTCTTCAACCACGGGGACCAGGGTTTCGTCGGCCAGATCTGCCTCTGGCTCTGGTTCACGGTGCTCTTCGCCAACTTCGCCGAGGCGGTCGCCGAGGGCCGGGGCAAGGCCCAGGCTGCGAGCCTGCGCCGCACCCGCTCGGACACCATCGCCCGCCGCCTGGTGGGCGGTCTCCACGGTGCGGAGGAGGGGGTGCCCGCCCCCGAGCTGCGCAGGGGCGACATCGTCGTCTGCGAGACCGGTGACATCATCCCCAGCGACGGCACCATCGTCGAGGGGATCGCCTCGGTCGACGAATCGGCGATCACCGGCGAGTCGGCCCCGGTGATCCGAGAGGCCGGCGGCGATCGCAGTGCGGTCACCGGTGGCACCCGGGTGCTCAGCGACCGGATCGTCATCGAGATCACCCAGAACCCGGGTGAGACCTTCATGGACCGGATCATCGGGCTGGTCGAGTCGGCCTCGCGGCAGAAGACCCCCAACGAGATCGCCCTCAACATCCTGCTCGCCAGCCTGACCATCATCTTCATCGTCGCCGTCGTCACCCTGCAGCCCTTCGCGCTCTTTGCCGGCACCTCGGTGTCGGTGGTGGTGCTGATCGCGCTGCTGGTGTGCCTCATCCCCACCACGATCGGAGCCCTCCTCTCGGCGATCGGCATCGCCGGCATCGACCGCCTGCTGCAGAAGAACGTGCTGGCGATGTCCGGTCGTGCGGTGGAGGCCTCCGGTGACGTCGACGTCCTGCTCCTCGACAAGACCGGGACCATCACCCTCGGCAACCGCCAGGCCGCCGAGTTCATCCCCGCCCCGGGGGTCGAGATGCAGCGCCTGGTCAAGGCTGCCGACCTGGCGAGCGTCGCCGACGAGACCCCCGAGGGGCGCTCGATCGTCGCCCTGGCGCGCCGCTTCGGCATCGCCGAGGAGCCGGACATCCACTCCTGGGAGTTCGTCCCCTTCTCGGCCACCACCCGGATGAGCGGCGTGGACCGCGACGCCGTCAGCATCCGCAAGGGCGCCGGGGACGCCATCGCCAACTGGTGCTCGAAGGAGCGCAGCCGTGAGCTGCCAGAGACGGTGCGCGAGCAGGTGGAGACCATCGCCCGCAGCGGTGGGACGCCGCTCCTGGTGGCGGAGAACCGGGTCGTGCTCGGCACCATCCATCTCAAGGACATCGTCAAGCCGGGCATCCGCGAGCGCTTCGAGGATCTTCGCCGGATGGGCCTGCGCACGGTGATGATCACCGGCGACAACCCGCTCACCGCCAAGGCCATCGCTGCGGAGGCGGGGGTCGACGACTTCCTCGCCGAGGCGACCCCGGAGAACAAGCTGGAGCTGATCCGGAGCGAGCAGGCCGGGGAAGCTGGTGGCGATGACCGGTGACGGGACCAACGACGCTCCCGCGCTCGCCCAGGCCGACGTCGGCGTGGCCATGCAGAGCGGGACCCAGGCCGCCAAGGAGGCCGGCAACCTGGTCGACCTCGACAGCGATCCGACCAAGCTGATCGAGATCGTGGAGACCGGCAAGCAGATGCTGATCACACGCGGCGCGCTCACCACCTTCAGCGTCGCCAACGACGTCGCCAAGTACTTCGCCATCATCCCGGCGATCTTCGCCGCCGTCCCCGCCCTCCACGTGCTGGAGGCGCTCAACGTCATGCAGCTGCAGAGCGCGCGGAGCGCCGTCCTCTCGGCGGTGATCTTCAACGCCCTGATCATCGTCGCCCTCATCCCGCTGGCGCTGCGCGGCGTGAAGTACCGCGCCGTGGGAGCCGCCTCCCTGCTGCGCC
>CAWDLK010000002.1:0-507640 GCA_963803165.1 uncultured Chloroflexia bacterium
CGGCCTCCGGGCGAGGCCGCGCCGACCGGCCGCGGCGGGTGGCGGGCGGAGGCCGCCGCCAGTTCCGGTGGCCAAGGGTAGTGGGGTCCGGCGGTCCTTGCTAGACTTGCCAGCGTTCCGCGCCGAGGTGGTGGAATAGGTAGACACGCTAGCTTGAGGGGCTAGTGGGCGCAAGCTCGTAGGGGTTCGAGTCCCCTCCTCGGCACCACCGGTCTGCCCGGGTGGAGAGCCCCCGGCGAACGATGCTCGGTCCAGGGAGACGACATGACCGCACCACCACCACCGGAAGCCATGACCATCGGCCAGCTCGGTCACCACAGCGGGCTTCACGTCAGCGTCAACCTGCAGGGCAAGCTGGTCGGCGGGGTCCTGATCGGCGCCGAGCAGTGGGTGCCCGGGGTCATCGTGGGCTCCGGGGCGCTCGGCGACTCGGTGACCATCAAGCTCGACACGCCCATCGGCGGCGGCGATCCGTCAGGCCCGTTCCATCGCAGCTCGAAGGGCGAGGACATGATCTCGGTCGACGATCCGGCGCGGGTGCGACCCCTCGATCTGGCCGAAGCCCAACCGGGCGGGGTTCCGCCGGAGATCCTCGAGCTCGTCCGCCGGGGCAAGACGAAAGAGGCCATCCTGCGCTACCGCGCTCTCAACGGGGCGACCCTCGACGAGGCTCAGGCCTTCATCGCCGGCATCCGGTAGCCGGGCGCGGCCGCGGTGCCGCGGCGCGTCCACTCCGGTAGGGGCTCGGCCAGGTGGCATAGTGGACAGCGTGACCGCCCTGCCCGAGCCGCATCCCGACGACCCCGTCGCCAGGCTCACCCGCGACCTGCTGGTCGAGCTGGGCGAGAACCCCGATCGGGAGGCGCTGCTGCGCACCCCGGAGCGGGTGGCCGAGAGCCTCCGCTTCCTGACCCAGGGGTACGGCCTGGACGTGAAGGAGGTCATCGCCGACGCGGTCTACGCCGAGCCCTACGAGGAGATGGTGGTGGTCCGCGACATCGAGGTCTACAGCCTCTGCGAGCACCATCTGCTCCCCTTCTACGGCCGGGCCCACATCGCCTACATGCCCCAGGACCGGATCGTCGGGCTGAGCAAGCTGGCCCGCGTGGTCGACGTCTTCGCCCGCCGGCTCCAGGTCCAGGAGCGCCTCACCACCCAGATCGCCGAGGCGCTCGACGAGGCCCTGCACCCGCACGGGGTGGCCGTGGTCATCGAGGCTTTCCACCTCTGCATGATGATGAGGGGCGTCGAGAAGCAGAACAGCCAGACGGTGACCTCGTCGCTGACCGGCGTCTTCCGGAACGACCCCAAGACCCGCTCCGAGTTCCTCGAGCTGATCGGTCGGCGCCCGCGCTGAGCGCTGGCCGAGCTGGATAGCGTGGTTGAGGTGCCTCCCGTCCCGACGCCGCCCGTCTCGGTCGCGGCGCCGGCGCTCAGCGCCCTGGACGACGCCGGTCTCGAGCGCCTGCTCGCCGGTCTGGGGGAGGCGCCCTGGCGCGCCCGCCAGATCCGCCGCGCCGGGTGGCAGCCCTTCGTCCGCGCCTTCGAGGACGTGCGCCAGCTGCCCGCCGGGCTCCGCGAGCGGCTGGCCGCCGAGCTGCGCTTCTCGACCGCGACGATCGCCTCCGAGCGGCTGGCCGACCGGGGGATGACCATCAAGCTGCTCTGCGCCCTGGGCGACGCCCAGACCGTGGAGACGGTCGCCATGGAGAGCCCCGCGCGGGGCGCCAGCGCCCGGCGGGCGACCGTCTGCGTCAGCACCCAGGTCGGCTGCGCGGTCGGCTGCCCCTTCTGCGCGACGGGGCGGATGGGCCTGCGGCGCAGCTGCACGGCCGCCGAGGTGGTCGACCAGGTGCGCCTCGCCGCCCAGGCTCTCCACCGCCACGGCCTGGGGCCCGTGTCCCACGTCGTCTACATGGGGATGGGCGAGCCGCTGGCCGCGTATGAGACGACGGTGGCGTCGGTGCGCGCCCTGGCGAGCGATGGCGGGATCAGCCCCCGGCGGATCACCGTCTCCACCAGCGGGGTGGTGGCGGGCATCCGGCGCCTCGCGTCCGAGGAGCTGCCGGTGACGCTGGCGGTCTCGCTCCACGCCGCCACCGACGAGCTGCGCGACCGGCTGGTGCCGCTCAACCGGGCCCATCCGCTCGACGCCCTGGTGGCGAGCGCGGGCGCCTACGCCCGCGCCAGCGGGCGGCGGCTCAGCCTGGAGTGGTGCCTGATCGGCGGGGTCAACGACGGCCTCGACCAGGCCGCCGGTCTGGTGCGGATCGCCCGCCGGCTTCGCGCCCACGTCAACGTGATCCCGATGAATCGGATCGACGGCAGCCCCTGGGGGCCGCCCCGGCCGGCGGTCAGCCGGACCTTCCTGAGCCACCTCTCGCAGGCCGGGCTGACCGTCACCGTGCGGGATACGAGGGGAGGGGAGGCGGAGGCCGCCTGCGGTCAGCTGCGCGCCGCGCTCGAGCCCCGGCGCCGGTTGCGACCGGACGGCACCCTCGGCCCGCAGCGCCCCGCGCGGCCTCGCGGGTGATGGTGAGACGAGGCCCCCGGCGGTGGCTCAGCGCTGGTGGAGCTGCTTGGTCGCGGTGCGCATGCAGCGGGTGCAGAGGGTCGTCCTGACCCACCGGCTGCCGGTGAGCACCCGGGTCGACTGCAGGTTGGGCATGAAGCGGCGGCGCGTGTGGACCTTCGAGTGGCTGACGTTGTTGCCGGTCATCGGCCCCTTGCCGCAGCGGTCGCATCTCTGGGACATGGTGAGGTTCTGGGTCCCTGGTGCCGGAGCTTCCCCTGGGATGGCTCCGGCGGCATACTTAGCAATCCGCGCGCCGGGCATGACGGCAAGCCCGGGAGCGGTGTCGGCGAGAATAGCACAGAGGCGATGCCGGATCTGATGGGAGCGACGTGACGAGCAGGCAGCGGACGGCCGGGCCCCTGGTCCACAGCGCAGGGCTGGGGCGCATCGAGGTCTCCCCCCGGGTGGTGGCCTCGATCGTGGGCCACGCCGCCGGCGAGTGCTACGGGGTGGTGGGGATGGCGGCCCGGGGCCTGCGCGACGGCATCGCCGAGCGGCTCAACCGGGAGACCGTCCACCGCGGTGTCGAGGTCGAGGTCCGCGACGGCGGGCTGGTGATCGAGCTGTACATCATCGCCCAGTACGGGACGCGGATCAGCGAGGTGGCCCACAACCTGATGAGCGCGGTCAAGTACGAGGTGGAGAAGACCCTGGGGGTGGACGTGATCGCCGTCAACGTCAACGTGCAGGGCATCCACCTGGATCCGGCCGATGAGCGGCGCTGAGCGGGCGGCGGCGGTGACCCGGGAGCCCCTCCGCGAGATCGACGGCGACGCCCTGCTGCGCGGGCTGCGCAGCTCGCTGGCGTGGCTGCAGGCCAACCAGGACCAGGTCAACGAGCTCAACGTCTTCCCGGTGCCGGACGGCGACACCGGATCCAACATGTACCTGACCATGCGCTCGGCCGTCGAGGACGCCCAGGGGGCGCCGGTGCCGTCGTCGGCCGGATCGGTGATGCGCGCCGCCGCGCACGGCTCGCTGATGGGGGCGCGGGGCAACAGCGGGGTCATCCTCTCCCAGATCTTCCGGGGCTTCGCGCAGGGTGTCGGCGACCGCGAGCGGCTGGATGCGGGCGCCGTCGCGGAGTGCCTCAGCGAGGGCGCTCGGGTCGCCTACAAGGCGGTGATGAAGCCGACCGAGGGGACCATCCTCACCGTGGTCCGCGAGGCTGCCGAGGCCGCCCAGCGGGCCGCCGCCGGCTCCTTCGACATCCGCACGGTCCTGGACGAGACCGTCCGCGAGGCGCACACCGCCGTGGACCGGACCATCGACCAGCTCGCGGTCCTCCGCGACGCCGGGGTGGTCGACGCCGGCGGCTTCGGCCTGGCAGTGATCCTCGAGGGGCTCACCCGCGCCGTCGAGGAGGCCGACGGTGCGGTTCCCCGACCCCGGCTGCTGGCGGAGCGGAGGAGCGGCGAGCCCCGGGTGCGGCGTCCGGAGGAGGCGGCTGCCGGGGCGCCGGACGAGAGCTCGATCCAGCCGGAGGTGAGGCCCCCGGTGGCCGTGCGGACCGGCACGGGCCGCCGGCGCGGCGCCGCGGCCGTGGCCCGGCGCGAGGAGGGCTGGGGCTACTGCACCGAGTTCATGATCACCGGCCCCGGTCTGGACGTCGAGGCCCTCCGCGAGGAGCTCGGCGCCCTGGGGGAGTCCGGCCTGGTGGTGGGCGACGGCGACCTGGTGCGCGTGCACATCCACACCGGCGATCCCGCGGCGCTCATCGGCGTCGCCGCTCAGCGCGGCGGGCTCTCCAACCTCAAGGTCGAGGACATGACGGCGCAGCACCACGAGATCCTGGAGCGCGCCGACCGGACCGAGGCTGCCGCGCCGAAGCAGCACCCGCATGTGGCCGGAGTGCCGGCTTCCGGCGCCGCACCGCGGCAGTTCGCCGTCGTGGCGGTGGCTCCGGGCGACGGCTTCCGCGAGATCTTCCAGAGCCTCGGCGCCGACGCCGTGGTCGAGGGGGGTCAGACCATGAACCCCTCGATCGAGGACCTCCTCTCCGCGGTGCGGAGGACCGGCGCGGCGTCGGTGGTCATCCTCCCCAACAACGCCAACGTGGTGATGACCGCCGAGCAGGTGCACGATCTCGCCGAGGGCATCGACGTGCGGGTGGCTCCGTCACGGAACCTCCCCCAGGGGATCAGCGCCATGCTCGCCCTCGACCCGGGCGCGGACACCGCGACCAACGCACGGCGGATGACCGACGCCCTGCCGCGAGTGTGCGCCGTCGAGGTGACCCGGGCGGTCCGGGACAGCCGGGTCAACGGGCTGCGGATCCAGGCCGGCCAGGTCATCGCGCTGGTCGACGGCGACATCGTGGAGGCCGGTCAGGACGACGCCGAGGTCATCGAGGCGGTGATCCGCAACCGCGAGACCGCCCCCGAGCTGGTCACCGTGTACTGGGGCGCCCAGGTCGACGAGGCCACTGCCGCGGCCCTGGTCACCCGCCTGCGCACCGGCTTCCCCGCCGCCGAGTTCGAGCTGCACCGGGGCGGCCAGGACCACTACCCCTACATCCTGTCGCTGGAGTAGCGGCGCGCGCCGCCTGGCTCAGGGGAGCAGGTGGATGGGGGTCCCGTTGAAGCTGGCCACCATCGTGAAGGTGTCGTTCGAGGAGCTGCCCGCGACGCCGGTCACGCTGTACTCGAGATCCCAGTAGTACCCGTTGGTGCCCGGGTAGTGGGCGTACTCCGAGGGGATGGTGATCTGGAAGAGCAGCCACTCCCCGTTGTAGCAGGAGTTGGTGGATTGTCCGCCGTCGGTCCCGTAGGCGTTGCCGGAGAGCGACAGGGTGTTGCACCACGTGGTGTTGACGTTGGCGTCGTTGCCCAGCGTCGGAACCGGAGTTCCGTTGATCGTCCCGCTGGTCGGCCGCTGACCGCTGCCGTCTCCGTTGTTCGGGGGAATCTGGTACCACGTCCCTGAGGCTGAATCCCGGCTCTGATGCAGGTTGTAGATGGGGACCGCCTGCTGACCGGCGTCGGTGTCGGGAACGGCCGGGAGCCCGGTCTCGGGGTCGATGATGCTCAGGTCGTTGGCGTTGAAGCCCGCGTTGAGATCTCCGGGGTCGTAGAGGTAGAAGTTCACAGTGAGCCCGCCGTACTCGGGGGAGATGTCGACCAGCGGGATCTCGAAGCTTCCGCTGGTCTGGTCCTTCCCCAGGGTGATCGGGGTGTACACCGCCAGGTCGTCGATGCCGCCGACGGTGCAGTCGCCGCACGCGGAGCCGCCGTTGAGCACCTGGA
This sequence comes from uncultured Chloroflexia bacterium, assembly GCA_963803165.1. GTDB lineage: Bacteria > Chloroflexota > Dormibacteria > Aeolococcales > Aeolococcaceae > Changshengia. The sequence continues at coordinate 5,821 of CAWDLK010000002.1, forward strand.
TCGCGTAGCCCTTGTGGGCGCCGGTCTGGCCGCTCGCCGCGTTCCCGGAGGGGACGTGCCCGCTGGCGTCGAGGGTGTCGACGCGGAGGCGATAGGTGTCACCGGCGGTCAGATACGACGTGGCCGAGAAGCTGTTGGCGTACGTGACCGTCACCGGTTTCAGGGTTCCGCTGGTGAGCGCCGAGGGCGGGGCGAAGATGGAGACCCACGTGTGGTAGATGTCAGAGAACTGGGTCGCGGTGAGATGCGCGCTGCTGTCACTTCCGCCGCGGGCGTCCGCGGCCGAGCCGCACGTGGGTTGGGCGTTGAGGTTGGTGCCGCTGACGGTCGGGCAGCTGGTGGCGTCGATCGGGTCGACCACCGCCTGTGCCAGCACGGTGTCCTGCAGATGGTTGTAGATGTTGTTGACCTTGAAGAGCGTGTACTCCATCACCGAGTAGTCCGACTGGTCGCTGCTGTCGTCCTCGTGGTAGCAGGTGTTTCCCGACGAGGTGCACGGGTCCGGGGCGAAGGCGGGGTTGTACACGGAGATGCTCGAGGCGGTGTCGTCCAGCTGCAGGTCGATCTCGTAGTTGTAGCCACCCCGGTTGGGCAGGGCGTTGAAGCCGCTGGGCATGCTGGTGCTCTGGCCGATGTCGGTGCCCTGGTCAGCCTCGCTGAGGGCATGGACGTCGTCGCCCGCCTGGCCGGTCGCGTTGGGGTCGGACGGGTTGGGCGTGTAGGCGTCCCCCTCGCTGCGGCTGGTGTTCCAGCCCTCGGTGCGCAGGAAGTAGTAGCCGGTGTTGGACATGAGCTGGTCCACCGTGGCGCCGAGCGTCGCGCCCGGCTCACCGAGGCTCAGCTCGGGGAGGTAGTAGGCGGTCTCGGTGGCGGTGACCTGGTGGTCGCCGAAGCCGAGGACCCGCATGAAGGTGGCCGGGACCCAGGCGCTGACGGACACGGTGAGCTTGTTGGCCTCACACGAGTCGGTGCAGCCGGCCGGGTAGCGGCTCACGGTGACGGTCACCTGATGCCCGTCGATGATGGCGTTGTTCTGGAGGCCGTTGCGAGCGGCGGTGTCCAGTGCGGTGTCGGTGGCGTCGTACGGGCAATCCGAGCTGGCGGTGAAGCAGTCGGGCATGTAGGGGACCCCGGCCAGCGCCGCGGCGGAGGCGGCGCGCTCGGTGGAGTTGCTGGTCAGATAGGAGAGTCCGGCGTCGACGGCGAGGCCGGCGATGGCGAAGAGGACGACCGCGCTGAGAGCGAAGATGACCATGGCTTGGCCGAGCCTGGAGGTCCGGCGGGTGGGTCGGCGAGAGGGTCGACGTGGCTGCATCATCAGAACTCCCTCGAGAATGGGGGCGAGGCACGTGGTCGCGTACTGCGAGGTCTGGAAGTTGAAGAACGTTATCGGCGCCGCCGCCTGGAACGTGTAGACGATGCGGACGCCGATCGGTGACTCGTTGGGCTGGGTCTGGTCGCGCTGGTCGAGCGTGTACAGACCGGTGGTGTTCTGGCGGGTCCAGACTCCGCCCTGAAGCTTGTAGATGTCTTCGGGATCCCCGGACTGGTAGGAGCCGCTGGAGCCGAGGTAGGTGCAGACCTTGCTCGCAGGCGTGCACGACCCAGCCGAGACCACGCAGGGCTCGTAGATGTCGATCTCCCCGATGCTGGAGTAGTTGGTCAGGTTCCCGATCACGCTGACCACGGTCTCGACCGCCTGCTGATCGACCAGACAGGGATCGTTGTCATTTCCGGTCCCGCCAGTTGCGGTCTGGCATCCCTTCGCCAGGTTGCCGGCCACATAGCCGGCGTTGCCGTCCTCGGCGGCGAGCCGGGCCCCCGCCTTGACCGCCTGCCCGGCGATCTGGGCATCGCCCAGGAAGGTGGCGGTGGTGGAGACCCCCATGAAGAGGAGCGCCAGGATGGGGATGATGAGGGTGAGCTCGACGAGCGCCTGCCCTCGGCGGGACGCGCGGCGCCGGACAGGGCGGCGGGGCGTCATGTCTGGGGCTCCAGGCGGAAGGTGCTGGTCGACGTGAGGCTCAGCCCGCCGGCCGGCGCCCCGAAGAAGCTGTAGTTGTAGTGGATGACCAGGGCCGCGTAGGAGGTGCCGATGCCCTGCGGGCTCTGCCCGGTGGCGTCATCCGACACGCTCCTCAACTCCGGCGTCCAGGGTGGACACTGGGAGATGTCCGTGCACGGGGAGGCAGGGTCGAGGGCGGTGACCGTGAGGGAGCTGACCGGCCCGGAGAACACGTAGCGGTCGACGCAGTCGGTGGCCGGGAAGCCGCGCACTCCCGTGCAGCCCGTCTGGATGACCGGGTTGCCGTTGCTCTCCATGTAGCCCCCGGAGGGGTTGTCCTGCAGCTCCTCGACGTCGATCTCGGTCACCCTGACCAGGGCGGTGGTGTCAAGGCCGGCGGCGGCCATCCTCTGGATGCTGTAGACGTCGGCGCCCGGGTCGTTGGCGTAGGCGCCGATGCTGTCGGTGCCGATCAGCGCCGAGTGGGCGACGGCGTTCATCGAGTAGAGGAGAAAGCCGCCGTTGATCACCGCCCAGATGGCGCCGAAGAACACCGGCATGACGAGGGCGAACTCGACCATGCCCTGAGCTCTCTCACCGGGGCGTGTCCCCCTTCGGCGGCGTTGGGTCATCCACCGCACTCTTGGCTGTCCTTCACTCCGGGCAACACGATGCACGCACTGGTGGCGCGATCGAGATTGTACCGAATGACGCGGTTGCTGTATCAGACGTCGCTGATCTGTTACGAAAATGTGGAGATGGCCCGGGGCCACCGCTGGGCGGCGGCGCCCCCCCGGCCCGTCAGGTGCATACAGTTTGCACGATGCCCGACCTCGCGGACGCCCGTGGCCGGCGCATGGGCCGGCTCCTGAAGCTGCCCGGCGCCTGCTGGCCGGAGACCCCGGTGGCCGAGCTGCCCGGGGTCGGCCCGGCCCGGGCCCAGCGCTTCGCCCGGCTGAGCATCGTCAGCGTGGCCGACCTCCTCCTGCACCTGCCCCGCCGCTACGAGGACACCCGCCAGCTGGTCCCGCTCGGGGAGCTGCGCCCCGGGGGCCACCAGACCTCCCGGGCCCGGGTCCGCGACGTGCGGGCCCGGCACAGCCCGCAGCGCCGGATGGCGCTGGTGGAGGCCACCCTGGAGGAGGGCGGCACCCTGGTCGGCGCCATCTGGTTCAACCAGCCCTTCATCGCCCGGCAGCTCAGCGCCGGGATGGAGGTGCTGGTGAGCGGCAAGGTGGTGAGCGGCCTCCACGGGCTGACCTTCCAGAACCCCAGGTTCGAGCGGGTGAGCGCGGACCCCCAGCACGTCGGCCGGCTGGCGGCGGTCTACCCGGAGACGGAGGGGGTCACCTCCAAGTACCTGCGCGCCCTGATCGGCCGCGTGCTCGCGGTGGCCGAGCAGATGCCCGACCGCCTCCCCCCGGAGGTGCGCGAGGCGGAGGGTCTGCTCCCCATCGGCGAGGCGCTGCGCCAGGTGCACCTGCCGGACGACGAGAACACCGCCGCCGCCGCCCGGGAGCGGCTAGGCTTCGAGGAGCTCTTTCTCATCCAGCTCGCGGCCGAACGCGCCCGCAGGCGCCGGCTGGGATCCGCCGGGGTGGTGGTCGCCTACGACGTCGAGGTGGCCCGCGCCTTCTCGGCGAGCCTGCCCTTCCGGCTCACCGACGGGCAGCGGATCGCCGCCCACCAGCTGCTCTCCGATCTCGCGGCGCCCGGCCCCATGAACCGCCTGCTCCAGGGCGACGTGGGCAGCGGCAAGACCGTGGTGGCGGCGATGGCGGCGCTGATGACCTGCCGCGCCGGCTTCCAGTGCGTGGTGATGGCTCCCACCGAGATCCTCGCCCGCCAGCACCACTCCACCCTGGAGGCGCTCCTCGAGCCCCACGGGCTGGGCACCCGCCTGCTCCTGGGCAGCACCGGGAGCCGGGCCCGGCGCGAGATCCTCGAGGGGCTGGCGGCCGGCCACGACCCGCTGGTGGTGGGCACCCACGCCCTCATCGAGGACGACGTGGTGCTCAACGACCTCGGCCTGGTCGTGGTCGACGAGCAGCACCGCTTCGGCGTCGCCCAGCGCCAGCGGCTGCGCCTCAAGGCCAGGGCGATGCCCAACTTCCTGGCCATGACCGCCACCCCCATCCCGCGCTCCCTGGCGCTCACCGTCTACGGCGACGTCGACGTCAGCGAGCTGCGCGAGATGCCCCCGGGTCGGCTGCCGGTGGAGACGCGGGTGGTGCCGCCCGATCAGCGCTCCGAGGCCTACGAGTTCGTGCGCGGACAGGTCGGAGCGGGACGCCAGGTCTTCGTGATCTGCCCGCTCATCGAGGAGTCGGACAAATTGGGCGTGCGGTCGGTGACCGCCGAGCATCGCAAGCTGGCCGGGGAGGTGTTCCCCGACCTGCGCGTCGAGATGCTCCATGGGCGGATGCCGGCAAGGGAGAAGGCGGAGCGGATGGATCGCTTCGCCGCCGGCGACGCCGACCTCCTGGTGGCCACGTCGGTGGTGGAGGTGGGGGTGGACGTGCCCAACGCGACGGTGATGATCGTGGAGGGCGCGGAGCGCTTCGGCCTGGCCCAGCTCCACCAGCTGCGCGGCCGGGTCGGCCGCGACCGCCACCGCGCCTACTGCCTGCTCTTCGAGGACGGCATCGACGAGGAGGGCTCGCAGCGGCTGCAGGCGGTGGCCACCACCCAGAGCGGCTTCGACCTCGCCGAGCTGGACCTCCGGCTGCGCGGCCCCGGTGACGTGGCCGGACTCCGCCAGCACGGTCTCCCCGAGATGCGCGCCGCCGACCTCCTCGACTTCGTGCTCGGCCAGCGGGCGCGCGCCGCCGCCCTGGCCTGGCTGGACCGCGACCCCGAGCTGAACGCCTACGAGCCGCTGAGCGCGGCGATGCACGGCTACGGCTCCGTCTTCGACCTCGACTGAGATGACGCACCCATGGCCGAGAGCCGCATAACCGGCGGGGAGTGGCGGGGGCGCCCGCTCACCACCCCGCGCGGGATGGTGGTGCGGCCGACCCGGGGGATGGTGCGCCAGGCGCTCTTCAACATCCTCGGCGCGCGGGTGAGCGGGGCCCGGGTCGTCGACCTCTACGCGGGCGCGGGGTCGCTGGGGTTCGAGGCGCTGAGCCGCGGCGCCGCCCGCGCGACCTTCGTGGACCAGCGCGCCCAGAGCCTGGCGCTGATCGCCGCCACCGCCCGCCGCTTCGGCTGCGAGGAGCGGGTCGAGCTGGTGACGGCCGACGCCGTGGCCTGGCTCCGGCGGGGACCGGCGGGGGTGACCGGCGCCGACATCTGCTTCGTCGACGCCCCCTACCGCGACGACCGGCTGACCGTCGCCCTGGAGCTGCTCGGCGATCTGGCACCCGGCCTGCTCGTGTGCGAACATCACCGCGCCCGGGCCCTGCCCGCGGAGCTCGGAGCCCTCACCGCGGTGCGCACCGCCCATTACGGGCTCACCGACCTCACCATCTACCAGCGCCGAGACCAGCAGGAGCCGTCCCCATGAAGGAGCGCGTGGCCCTCTACCCGGGCAGCTTCGACCCGGCGACGCTCGGCCACCTCGACATCCTGGAGCGGGCCAGCGCCATCTTCGACAAGGTGGTCGTGTCGGTGCTCCGCAACCCCGCCAAGCAGCCGCTCTTCAGCGTCGAGGAGCGCCTGGACCTGCTCCGCGAGGTGACCCGCCCGCTCGGCGAGCAGGTGGAGGTCGACACCTTCGACGGGCTCACCGTCGACCACGCCCAGAAGGTGGGCGCGATCGCCATCGTGCGCGGCCTGCGCGCCCTCAGCGACTTCGAGACGGAGTTCCAGATGGCGCTGATGAACCGCCGGCTCGACCCCGGCGTGCACACCGTCTTCCTGATGACCTCGGCGCCCAATGTCTTCATGTCGTCGGCGCTGGTGAAGGAGGTCTGCCGGCTGGGCGGTGACATCAGCGCCTTCGTGCCCCCGCCGATCGCCGAGGCCCTTCGCCGGCGCCTCGGGAATCCCGGATGACAGAGGCGCCGAGGCAGCCCGGGGAGGCCCCACCCTCCAGCATCGATCTCCTCGACGCCCTGGACGCGATGCTCAACCAGGCCCATCGCGTCCCCTTCAGCGGCAACGTGGTCGTCAACGACCAGGAGCTGCTCCAGCTGGTGGACCGGATCCGGCTCTCCCTCCCCCGCGAGGTGGTGCGTGCCCAGCGGCTCCTCGACGAGCGCGAGCGGGTCCTGCGCGACACGCAGGAGAGGGCCGAGGACGTCACCGAGAGCGCCGAGATCGCCGCCCGGGAGCTCGCCCAGAATGCCGACGCGCAGGCGCGGGAGCTGGTCCAGCGTGCGCGAGCCGAGGCCGCCCAGCTCGGGGAGCGGGCCGAGGCGGAGGCCCGGCGGCTGGTGGCCGAGGCGGAGGCGCACGCGGCGCAGCTCGTCTCCGAGCACTCCGTCGTGCGCGCCGCCGAGGAGCGCGGCGCCATCCTCCTGCGCGAGGCCGAGGCGCGCGCCCTCCAGGTCAGCGGCCAGGCCGAGGCCTACGCGCACGACGCCGACGACTACGTGCGGGCGGTGATGACCGAGCTGGAGGGGCACCTGGTCGCCGCCACCGAGACCGTTCGCAAGGGGCTCGGCACCCTGGCCGTCCCCGCCCCTGCCGCCACCCGGCGGCGCGGGGGTCGCCGGGGCTGATCGCGCCCGCGCCCGGGCGGACGGGCCGCCCCCGGTGAGCCGGGGCGGCGGAAGCAGCGGCTATACTCGCGGCTCAGGCCCGGCGCGGCGCTCCGCTGCGCGCCCTCACTCCCTCCCGGAGACGTCATGCCCCTCCCCAAGCAACACACCTCACAGCGCCGCCGCGACATGCGGCGCTCGCACCACGCCCTGGTGCTCCCCACTCTCAATCCCTGCCCCCAGTGCAAGCAGCCGCGGCTGCCCCACCGGGTCTGCCCCAACTGCGGCCACTACGACCGCCGCGAGGTGATCGCGACCGAGTGAGCGCGCCGGCGCTCCGGGTCGCGCTCTGCTTCCCGGGCCAGGGCAGCCAGGCGGCCGCCATGGCCGCCGGGCTCGACGCCACCGACGTCGGCCGGCGCCTCCTCGCCGCCGCCGCCGCGGACGGGTGCGATCTGGGGCCGGCGTTCGCCGGCGACGAGGAGCTGATCCGCCCCACCGAGGTGGCCCAGCCGTCCCTGGTCTTCACCGAGCTGGCCCTGGCCGCCGCGCTGCCCGGGGACCTCGCCGTGGTGGCGGTCGCCGGCCATTCGGTCGGGGAGCTCGCCGCCCTCGGCGTGTCCGGCGCACTCGAGCCCGAGGCGGCGCTGCGCCTCGCCATCGCGCGGGGCCGCTTGATGGCGGCGATGCGGGAGGGGACGATGGCCGCCGTGCTCGGCCTCGATGCGGGCGTCGTCGCCCGGCTCTGCGGGGAGACCGCAGGGATCGTGGTCGTGGCCAACCTCAACGCCCCCGGCCAGGTGGTGGTGAGCGGCGAGGTCGCCGCGGTGGCGGCCCTCTCCGCCCGCGCCCGGGAGGCGGGTGCCCGCCGGGTCCTCCCGCTCAGGGTGAGCGGTGCCTTCCATTCGCCGCTGATGGCGGGCGCCGCCGCCGAGTACGCCCGCGTCCTCGACGCCGTCGACCTGCGCGCGCCGCGGGTGCCGGTGATCGTCAACGCCGACGCCGTCCCGGTGACCACCGCGGAGGGCCTCCGCGACGGGCTCTCGCGTCAGATGGTCTCCGCGGTCCGCTGGAGCGAGTCGGTCCGGCGCATGGTCGAGATGGGCGCCGAGGCGCTCGTCGAGGTGGGCCCGGGCAGCGTGCTGACCGGGCTGGCCCGGCGGATCGCGCCGGAGGTCCCGGCGCCGGGTGTGGACTCGCTCGCCGCCGCCGCGGGGTTGCTCGAGCGCCTCGTGCCGGGCGGCCCCCGATGAGCGAGCCCTTCGGTCCTCTGTCGAGTACCCTAGCGTCCGTGCGCGCGACCGCTCCGACCCCTCTCCCGCTCCAGCTGGCGGGCCCCCGTGTTTGAGGGCGCGCTGAAGGGGCAGGTCGCTCTGGTGACCGGCGGGTCGCGGGGGATCGGCAGGGCCACCGTGCTCGCCCTCGCCCAGGCCGGTGCGGACGTCGCCCTCAGCTTCTCGTCCCAGGCCGACGCCCGCGCCGGGCATCCGGGCGTCGCGGACGCCACCGCAGACGAGGCGCGCGCCCTCGGTGTGCGCGCCCTCAGCCTCGAGGCGGACGTCGCCGACCCGGCCTCCGCCCAGGTGATGGTGGACTCCACCATCGAGGGGCTGGGGCGCCTCGACGTTGTGGTCAACAACGCCGGGATCGCGCGTGACAACCTGGCCATCCGGATGAGCGATGCCGAGTGGGACCTGGTGATCGCCATCGACCTCTCCGCGGCCTTCCACGTGAGCCGCGCGGCGCTCAAGCCGATGCTCCGCCAGCGCTCGGGCCGCATCATCAACGTCAGCAGCATCGCCGGGATCATGGGCAACCCCGGCCAGGCCAACTACTCGGCCGCCAAGGCGGGGCTGATCGGCCTGACCAAGACCCTGGCCCGCGAGGTGGGTTCGCGGGGGATCACGGTCAACGCCGTGGCCCCCGGCTTCATCGAGACCGACATGACCGCCGCGCTCGGCGACAAGGTACTCAACTCGGCCCTCGGCGCCATCCCTCTGGGTCGGGCCGGCAAGGCCGAGGACGTCGCCGCTGCGATCCGCTTCCTCGCCCTCCCCGAGGCCGGTTACATCACCGGCTGCGTCCTGCAGATCGACGGCGGCATGGGGGCGTGATGGTGAGGGGCGGTCGCTCCCTCACGTGAATCTGAGGAGATAGTGCCCGATTCTCCCGACGAGCATCCCGGGACGGCAGCTCCGTCCAGGAGCCGTCGCCGGCACCGCTCGAGCAGCCCGGCGCACCCGGTGGAGCCGGCCTCCGAGGCTCCGGCGCCACCCCAGCAGGCCGCACCGGCCCTCTTCGTCGACGGCGCATCCGGGCGCTACGCCTTCCGCCCGCCCCAGGGCGCACTCGGAGCCGACGCCGGTGGCGAGCCCCCGGGATCGGCGTTCGGCGCGAAGGAGGCCGTGCCACGCGCTATTGTTTCCCCCCTACCCGCAGCTGCCCACGCTGATGAGACAGAAGGACTGACGACTGATGCCAGACGTGACGTTCGACCGGTTCAAGACAATCGTCGCCGAGCAACTCGGCGTGGAGCCGGACCAGGTGACGCCGGAGGCGTCGTTCGTCGAGGATCTCAACGCGGACTCGCTCGACCTCGTGGAGCTGATCATGGCCTTCGAGGAGGAGTACCAGATGGAGATCAGCGACGAGGACGCGGAGAGGATCGGGACGGTGGGGCAGGCCTGGGACTACATCAAGGAGAAGAGCGGGGCGGAGAGCTAGGGACACCGCTCCCCGAGCCTCCATCGTCCGCCGCCGGCTCGCGGCCCGAGTTCGGGCCGGTGCCCGCCGACGCGACCCCGGCGGCCGTCGAGTCGCCGCCGGCGCCGGTCGGCCCCGCGGACGGGGCACCGGCGTCGCGTCGCCGGCGTTCCCGCTCCCGCAAGCCGGCCGCGATCTCCGCCGAGGCTCCGGGCGCGGCCGTGCCCGCCCTCGCCGTGGAGAGGGGGCCGTCGCTCCCGGAGCACCCCCTCGCCGAGGACCAGCCCGTGCTGCTCCCGGAGCCGGGACATCACGCCGCGCTGACCGCCGACGAGCGGCGCGGCCTGGACGAGCTGGCCGCGCGCCTGCAGATCCGCTTCCGGCGGCCCGAGCTGCTGCGCGAGGCGATGACCCACGCCTCCTGGAACAATGAGCGCGGCGAGCCGAGCGGCCCGGGCCATGACAACGAGCGGCTCGAGTACCTGGGCGACGCCGTCCTCGAGCTGGTGGTCGGCGAGTACCTCTTCCGCCGTTTCCCCGGGTACGACGAGGGCCAGCTGACCCAGCTCCGGGCGGCCCTGGTCAACACCATGTCGCTCGCCAAGCTCGCCGAGCGGCTTGGGCTGGGAGACACCCTGCTGCTCGGCAAGGGCGCCGCCAAGACCGGGGCCCGGCAGCTCCCGTCCCTGCAGGCCAACTGCTTCGAGGCGATGATCGGCGCGATCTTCCTCGACCAGGGCTATCGGGTGGCGACCCGCGTCTTTCTCCAGAGCATCGGCGACCTCTCGGAATGGAGCGACGAGAACCACAAGGGCCGGCTCCAGGAGGCCGCCCAGCTCCGCCTCGGCGCCACCCCCGCGTATCGGGTCACCGCCGTCGGCGGTCCGGGCCACCACCGCGAGTACCGGGCCGAGGCCGTGGTGGGGGGGAAGGTGCTCGGCGACGGCCGCGGCAGCACCAAGCAGGCGGCCGAGCAGGCGGCGGCCCGGCTGGCCATGGAGCGGCTCGCCGCTCCCGAGGGCAAGCGGCCGGCTGCCGCCCGGGCCCGGCGTCCCTCCGGCGCTGCCGCCGAGCCCGCCCGGGTGCGTCGCCGGGTGGCCGAGGTGGCCGCGGACCGGAGGGCGGCCTCGCGTCCACGACCGGCCCCAGCCGCGGCGGACGCGGCGGAGGCCCCGCGGTCGCGCGGCCTGCTCGGAGCCCTGCGCGCCGCGGCCCAGGTGCTGGTCGGTCATCACGTCGAGGCGCCGCCACCCCCGGCGGCCACCCCGGCGCCCCGCGCCGAGGGTTCCGCGCCGCGGCGCAGCCACCGCGGGCACCGCGGGGGACGGGGACGCCGGCGGCCGGCGGCCGCGACCGGCTCCTCGGCCTCCCCCTCCGGGGCCTCCGGCCCCACCCAGCCCGGCGTCTCACCACCAGGGCCGCCGTCGCCGTGACGGCCTCCGCCGGGAGGGTGGGCGCACCGACATCTTGTGGTGGCCCCTCCCGCCGCCCCCCAGATGTTGACGCCGGGGCTGCCCGACACCGAGAATCCGGCTGGTGAGGCTTCAGCGTCTGGTCCTGGGGGGGTTCAAGACCTTCGCCCACCGCACGGAGATCCGCTTCGAGCCGGGGATCACCGGCGTGGTGGGCCCCAACGGCAGCGGCAAGAGCAACCTGGTCGACGCCGTCCGCTGGGCCCTGGGCGAGACCAACGCCCGGGAGCTCCGGGGCACCCGGCTCGACGAGATGATCTTCGCCGGCGGGCTCGGCCGGGATCGGATGGGCGTGGCCGAGGTGGAGCTGATCCTCGACAACGAGGACGGGGCCCTTCCGGTCGAGGATGCCGAGGTGGCGATCAGCCGCCGGGTCGTCCGCGGTGGCGAGATCGAGTACCGGGTCAATGGCGAGCGAGCCCGCCTCCGCGACGTCGAGCGCATCCTGGGCGGCACCGGCCTCACCCAGCACGGGTACGCGGTGGTCGCCCAGCACGACATCGAGGCGATCATCGAGGCGACGCCGCATCAGCGCCGTTCCCTGGTGGAGCAGGCGGCCGGGGTCCGCCCCCTCCGGGTGGCCTGCGACGATGCGCGGCGGCGGGTCGAGCAGGTCGGCACCGCCGTCCAGCGGCTGGTGGACCGCCTCGGCGAGTCCGAGCCGCGCCTGGAGCAGCTGGCGGGTGAGCGGGAGGCGGCCCTGGAGCAGAGGGGCCTGGCCGAGCGGCTCTCGGAGCTCCGGGGGAGCCTGGCCCGCGAGGCGTGGCGGACCGCGCGTGCCGAGGCCCGCCAGGCGCGGCGGCGGCTGGAGAACGCCGAACGGCGCCTGGAGGGGGCCACGGAGGCGGAGGAGGGCTACGCGGAGCGCGCCGACGCGGCTCGGGCGGGGCTGGATGCGACCCGGGCGGCGGAGCACGCCGCCGCGGAGAGGCTGGAGGCGGCGCGCGTCGCCGCCGAGCGCTGCCGCGGCGAGGCCCGGCGCTTCGAGGACCGTGCCTGGACCGCGGCGCTCCACCGTGCCGACGCCCGGCGCCAGTCGCGCGCCTCCCTCGTCGAGAGCGCGGCCGCCGAGCGCGCCCTCGAGGAGCTGGCGGCGGCGGGACGGGAGGCCGGCGAGCGCCGCCGCGAGCTGGAGACGGCCGCCTCCGAGCTGGCGGAGCGCGGCCGGGTGGCCGCGGCCGAGGCCGGCGCCGCCCAGCGGGCCCTGGACGAGGCGGAGCGCGAGCTGGTGCGGGCGGTGGCGGCGACGGCGGCCGCCCAGGCGGGGGCCCGCGACCGGGCCGAGAACCGGGAGCTGCTCGAGCGGTCGTTCGAGGCCGCCGGGGCGGAGCTGGCCTCGGCGCGGGTCAGGGCGACCGAGCTGGAGGCGGCAGCGCGCGCCGCCGCCTCCCGGCTGGGGGAGCTGGAGGCGGCTGCCGCCGCCGCCGACGCGGACGCGAGCCAGCGGGCGGGCGAGCTGGAGGCGGCGCGCCAGCTGCTCCGCCGGGCCGAGGAGCGGAGGGTGGGGGAGCGCGACCGGACCAGCCGCGCGCTGGCGCAGGCGGCCAGCCTGCACGGCCAGGTCGAGGGGCGGCTGGGCGGTGGCGGAGCCATCGGGGCGCGCGCGGCGGAGCTCGGTGCGGTGCGTCTGGTGGACGCCCTGCGGGTCCTGGATCCCGCGGACGAGGCCGCCGTCGAGGCGGCGCTGGAGCCGCACCTCGGCGCCTGGGTCGTCACCGACGTCGACCGGGCGATCGAGGTCCTGCGCGGCGCCGACCTCCGCGAGGAGGTGCTGAGCGAGGGCGCGGCGCCGGAGCTTGGCGCCGCCGGCGAGAGCGCAGATCCGGCGCCGGGTGGGGAGACCGCCTTCCGGTCGCTCTCTCCGGAGGCGGGCCTGCCCCGGCCGGTGCTCGACGCCATCGAGGTGGAGCCGCGGGCGCGTGCCGCGGCCGCCCACTGCCTGCTCGGGACCTGGCTGGTGGGCGACCTGGCCGCGGCCCGGCGGGTCACCGCCACCGGCGGCCGGGCGGTGCTTCCGGATGGGTCGGTCATCACCGCGGCGGGCGCGCGTGCCGGCGGCGGCAGGGCGCCGACTCTCTCGCTGGTGGCGGCGGCGCGGGATGCGCAGGTCGCCGCCGACGCCGCCATCGCCCTCGAGGCCGAGGCGGAGGCCGAGGTGCGCCGCCGTTCGGAGGAGGTCGCCGGCGCGGACCTCACCCTCACTCGGGCCTCGACCGAGCTGACGGTGCGCAGGCGGGAGGCCGCCGACGGCGCCGCCCAGTCGGCGGCGGCGCGGATCGCGGCGGCGATGGAGGCGCGGCGCCTGCCCTCCCTGGAGGCCGAGCTGAGCCGGCGGGCCGAGGCCCAGGCGGCGGCGGCCGCCGCCGCCGAGAGCGCCGCCCTGGAGGCGGATCGCGCCGGACGCGGGGAGGAGGACCTGGGCGCGGCGGCGGAGCGGGCCCGCCTGCGCCATGCGGAGCTGCGAGCCCGGAGCGACGGGGTCGCCACCGAGCTGGGGCGGGCGGATGCCGAGCTGGCCGGGGTGCGCCTGGCCGCCGAGGAGGCCGACCGCCGCCGGGTCGAGATCGCGAGGCGGCGTGAGGACGCGGCGGCACGGCTCGCGGAGTCCGACGCCCGGGTGGCCGGAGCGGAGACCGACGCCCTGGTGGCGCTGGCCCGCGGACGCGCGGCGGAGGCGGCGGCGGGCGCGGCCGAGGCGGCGGTGGCGCGGGCGGCCGACCAGCTGGCCGAGGCCTCGCGGCCCCTCTCGGAGATGGAGGCCGCTCTCGGCAGCCTGGAGAGGGAGCGCGCCGAGGTCCGGGTGGCGGTGGCGCGTGCCGAGGACGAGGTCGACGCGGCCCGCAGCGACGCCGACGTCGCCGAGCTGCGCCTCGCCGAGCAGGCCGACGCGGTGCGCGGGCAGGTCGACGAGGAGGTCGACGAGCTGGACCCCGCCGCCGCCGAGCGCGCCGAGCGCGAGATCGCCCGGCTGGAGCGGCGGATCGCGGCCATGGGCCCGGTCAACGGGCTGGCCCCCGAGCAGTACTCGGCGCTCGAGGAGCGCGTCGGCCGGCTCCGCCTCGACCGCGACGACCTCGCGGTGGCGTCGGCCGAGGTGGGTCATCTCATCCGGCGTTTCGAGGAGGAGGCGATACGGCGCTTCGACGCCGTCTTCGGAGCCGTCAACGCCCACTTCGCCGAGCTGTTCACCGAGCTCTTCCCGGGCGGCCGGGCGGCGCTCCGCCTCGAGGCCCCCCCCGAGGTCGCTCCGACCGCCGGGACGGACACCGAGCCCTCCGGCGTGCCCGCGGGGGCCGGCGACGACCTCCCCGGGGTGGCCATCCTCGCCCAGCCGGCGGGGAAGAGGCTCCAGCCGCTGACCCACCTGAGCGGCGGGGAGCGGGCGCTCACCGCGCTCGCCGTGGTCTTCGCGCTGCAGCAGGTCAACCCGTCGCCCTTCTACATCTTCGACGAGGTGGACGCTCCCCTCGACGACACCAGCGTGCTGCGCTTCACGCGCCTGCTCAGCCGTCTGGCGGCCGTCCAGCAGTTCATCGTGGTCACCCACAATCACGTCACCATGGCCGCCGCCGACGCCCTCTACGGGGTGACCATCGATCGCGAGGGAGTGAGCTCGGTGCTCTCGGTCCGGTTCGCCTCCGACCTGGAGGCGGCCGACGTGACCGGAACCCTCGTCACGCCGCTCCGACGTGTCGCCTCCTAGGCGCCGCCGGCGGGCGCGCCCCCCGAGGCGGCCGGCGTGAGCCCCGATCTGGTGAGCCCTCCCCGGCGGGAGTCGTGGTGGCGGCGGATGTCGAGGCGGATGGACCGTGCCTCGCTCAGCTTCAGCACGCAGGTGCGCGACACGGTCCTGCTCCGGCGCAACCTGGACGAGGAGTTCTGGGACGACCTCCTGCAGGTGCTGGTCGGCGCCGACTGCGGGCTGCCGGTGGCGGAGCGTCTGGTCGAGCGGCTCCGCGCCCGCGTCCGGGAGGAGCGGATGTCCAGCCCGGCGCAGGCGCTCCAGGCCCTCAAGGCCGAGATGCTCGCGGTGCTGGAGGCGCGCGACCGCCGGCTCCTCATCGACCAGATCCCGGCCGTGGTGATGATGGTGGGGGTCAACGGCAGTGGCAAGACCACCACCATCGGCAAGCTGGCCCACCGCCTCCAGTCCGAGGGGAGGTCGGCGCTGATCGCCGCCGCGGACACCTTCCGCGCCGCCGCCATCGACCAGATGCGGGTGTGGGCGGATCGCAGCCGCACCGACGTCATCGCCCACCAGCCCGGGGGCGACCCGGGGGCGGTGGTCTTCGACGCCCTGCAGGCCGCCATCGCCCGGCGGATCGACTGCGTCCTCGTCGACACCGCCGGCCGGCTCCACACCAAGGTCAACCTGATGGCGGAGCTCATCAAGGTGCGCAACGTCGCCCGCCGGGTGATCCCCGAGGCTCCCCACGAGACCCTCCTGGTCATCGAGGCGCCGACGGGGATGAACGCCATCGCCCAGGCCCGCGTCTTCCACGAGTCCCTGGGCCTCACCGGGATCGTGCTCACCAAGCTCGACGGCAGCTCCCGGGGCGGGACCGTCCTCGCCATCGAGGAGGACCTCGGGGTGCCGGTCAAGCTGGTGGGCCTGGGGGAGGGCATCGACGACCTCAACGTCTTCGACCCCCAGGCGTACCTGGACGCGCTCTTCGCGGGGGTCCTGGACGCCCCGAGCGCGTAGCCCACCGAGACCGCCCCGTCCCCGGCGGGGTGATCGGCTAGACTGTCCAGGCTTTGACCTTGACAGCCTCCGCGCCCTCTCCGGTCACGGGCCTCACCCGGACCGCCCGCCTCCAGCGTCTCCTCGACGTCTACGGCGCCCTGCTCACCGAGCGCCAGCGGGAGGCCTGCCGGCTCCACCTCGACGAGGACTGGTCGTTCGCTGAGCTGGCCGAGGAGCTCGGCTGCAGCCGGAGCGGCGCCCACGACCTGGTCCGGCGCGGGCTGGCCCAGCTCGAGCACTGCGAGGAGCGGCTCGGCCACGCCGCCGAGCTGGCCCGGCGCGACGCCGTCGAGGCCGCCCTCCGCGCCCGGCTGGGGGAGGCCGGCTAGCCGTGTTCGAGTCCCTCTCCGACCGCCTCGGCGACATCTTCAAGTCGCTCTCCGGGCGTGGCCGGCTGACCCGGGAGGAGGTGGAGCTGGGGATGCGCGAGGTGCGCGTCGCCCTCCTCGAGGCGGACGTCAACTTCAAGGTGGCGCGCGCCCTGGTCGACCGCATCCGCGAGCGCGCCGTCGGCTCCGACGTGCTCGAGTCGCTGACGCCCGGGCAGCAGATCGTGAAGATCGTCAACGAGGAGCTGGTCGCGCTGCTGGGCGGCGAGCAGCGCAAGCTCAGCTACCAGTCGCAACCCCCGACGGTGGTGATGATGATCGGCCTGCAGGGGAGCGGCAAGACGACCACCTGCGCCAAGCTGGCCCTCGCCGTCCGGCGCGAGGGGCACCGCCCGCTGCTCGTCGCCGCCGACGTCCAGCGGCCGGCCGCGCCCCAGCAGCTCGAGAAGCTGGGCAAGGACAGCCAGATCCCGGTCGCCATGCCCGACGGGAAGAGCCGGCCGCCGGAGCTCTGCCGGAGAGGTCTGGACGAGGCCCGGCGGCTCAACTGCGACGTGGTCATCCTCGACACCGCGGGCCGCCTCCAGATCGACCAGCCGATGCTCGCGGAGCTCAAGGAGATCCGCAAGCGGATCCAGGTCCACGACACGGTGCTGGTGGTCGACGCCATGACCGGCCAGGAGGCCGTCAACGTGGCTCGCGAGTTCGACCAGCAGGTGGGGGTGGACGGCGTCATCCTCACCAAGCTGGACGGCGACGCCCGCGGCGGCGCGGCCCTCTCCATGAAGGAGTCGATGGGCAAGCCCATCCTCTACACGGGGGTCGGCGAGAAGGTCTCGGAGCTGGAGCCGTTCCAGCCGGAGCGGATGGCGTCGCGCATCCTCGGCATGGGCGACATCCTCACCCTGGTCGAGCGCGCCCAGACCCAGATGGACCAGAAGAGCGCGGAGGCTGCGGCCCAGAAGCTGCTCTCCGGCCGCTTCACCATGAACGACTGGCTGGACCAGATGCGCCAGCTCCGCAACATGGGCCCCCTGGAGGGGATCCTGGGGATGATGCCGGGCGGCCGCCAGATGATGAAGCAGGCGGGGGCGTCGATCCCCACCGAGACCGACCTCTCCCGGATGGAGGCGATCGTGCTCTCCATGACCGCCCAGGAGCGGGTCCACCCCGACCTGCTCAAGAGCTCACGCCGGCGCCGCATCGCCGCCGGCAGCGGCACCACCCTGGCCGACGTCAACCGGCTGCTCAAGGGCTTCGAGCAGATGCACGCGCTGATGCGGTCGGTGGGCGGTAAGGGGGGAGCCAAGGGGGTCCGCGGCCGCGCCCGCATGCTGCGCCAGCTGCGCGGCATGGATCCCTCGCAGCTCGGCCTGCCCAATCCGTGAGCGTCTCAATGCAGTCGATGCCCGGCAGCTCCGGGCCCGCAACCACGACGAAGGAGAAGTTTTGGTCAAGATCCGCCTGAAGAGGATGGGGACCACCAAGCGGCCGTTCTACCGCCTGGTGGTCGCCGACTCGCGCAGCCCCCGCGACGGCCGCTTCATCGAGGCCCTCGGCTTCTACGACCCGCTGCCCCAGCCCGCGTCGGTGAGGATCGACGCCGAGCGTGTCCGGGAGTGGCTGCGCCGCGGGGCGCGCCCCAGCGACAGCGCGCGCGACCTGCTGGTGGCCCAGGGCATCCTGGCCGCCGGCCCGCGGCGGGAGCGTCCCATCACGACGCCCGCAGCCGAGCCCCCGGCGGTGCCCGAGGTGGAGCCCGAGGCGGCCGCGACCGCCGTGGCGGTCGAGGTGGCCGGCGAGGTCGCCGGAGCGGAGACGGCTCCGGTCGGCGAGGACGGTTAGGTGACCGACTTCGCGGACCTCACCCGTTTCATCGTCGAGCGGATGGTCGCCGTCCCCGAGCAGGTCTCCGTCCGTGCGGTCTCCAAGGGGCGCACCACCATCATCGAGGTGGGCGTGGCCGAGGCCGACATGGGCAAGCTGATCGGCAAGGGCGGACGCAACATCGACGCCGTGCGCGCGGTGGTGCGCGCCGCGGGCCTGCGCGCCCACGAGCGGGTCCAGGTGGAGCTGGCCGACCAGCGATGACCCCCACCGCCCCCTCTCGCCCGCCGGACGGGCGCCCGGCCCTGCTCCGCGCCGCGCGGGTGCGGAGGCCTCACGGCGTCCTCGGCGAGGTGAGGGCCGAGAGCCTGGGCGGCGACGCCCGCCGCTTTCGGCGCGGGGTGACGGTGGTGGTGGAGGGGAGCGGGCGGTCCCTCACCCTGCGCTCGGCCCGAGGGCTCGGCGACGGGGACCTGCTGCTCGGCTTCGCCGGGGTGGACACCCCCGAGGCCGCCGGCCTGCTGCGCGGCGCCTACCTCTGCGTCGAGGCGTCGCGGGCCCGCCGCCTGCCCCCCGGCGAGTGGTTCGTCTGGCAGCTGGTGGGGCTCGCCGCCGTCGACCTCGCGGGAGGCTCGCTGGGCACCGTCGCCGACGTCGAGGCGGGCGCCGCCCACGACGTCCTGGTGGTGTCGACCGACGCGGGGGAGCGGCGCTTCCCGATGGTGGCCGCCTTCGTCCGCGAGGTGGACGTCGCCGGCCGCCGGATCGTGCTCACGCCCTGGGACGAGGAGGAGGCCTGAGCGGCCTGCGGAGATGCGGTTCGAGGTGCTCACCATCCTTCCCGGGGTGTTCCCGGGCCCCCTCGGCGTCGGGGTGGTCGGGCGCGCCCTGGAGCGCGGGGACCTGGAGCTCCGTGTCCACGACCTCCGTGACTTCACCAGCGGGCGTCACCGGCAGGTGGACGACATCGCCTTCGGGGGTGGCCCCGGGATGGTGCTGAAGCCGGAGCCGCTGGTCCGGGCGGTGCGGAGCCTGCGCGCCGGCGTGCCCGGGCTGCGCTCGATCCTGCTCTCGCCCCAGGGGAGGCGGTTCGACCAGGTGGTGGCGCGCGAGCTGGCCGCCGAGCCCGCGCTGCTCCTCGTCTGCGGCCGCTACCAGGGGGTCGACGAGCGCGCCCGCGCCGAGATCGGCGAGGAGCTCTCGATCGGGGACTACGTGCTGAGCGGGGGGGAGATCGGGGCCATGGTGGTCATCGAGGCGGTGGCGCGCCTCGTCCCGGGCGTGGTCGGCTCGGTGGACTCGCTGGCCGACGAGACCTTCTCGACGGCTGCGGAGGGCGGCCTGGAGGCCCCCCTCTACACCCGGCCGGCCGACTTCGAGGGCGAGGTGGTGCCCGAGGTGCTGCGCGGCGGCAACCATGCCGAGATCGCGGCCTGGCGCCGCCGCGAGAGCAGGGAGGCGACACGGCGGCGGAGGCCCGACCTGCTAGGGTCGTCGGGCGCGATTTCTGGAGGTGCGAAGTGAACGTCGTCGAGCTCCTGGAGCGGGAGCAGGAGAAGACCGAGGTCCCGGTGCTCCGAAGCGGGGACACGGTGCGGGTGCACGTCAAGGTGGTCGAGGGCACCCGCGAGCGCATCCAGGTGTTCGAGGGGGTCGTCATCTCCCTGCACGGCAAGAGCGGGATCGGCGCCAACTTCACGGTGCGCCGGATCGCCTCGCACGGGGTGGGGGTGGAGCGGACCTTCCTGCTGCACTCGCCGCGCATCGACCGGATCGAGGTGCTCCGCCACGGAGACGTGCGCCGGGCCAAGCTCTTCTACCTGCGCGAGAAGGTCGGCAAGCGGGCCCGGATCCGCGAGCGCCGCCAGCCGCTCGGCGGTGAGGGCGCCGCGGTGCGGCGTGCCGCGGGCGCGGAGCTGGAGGCCGAGGTTCCCGAGTACCCGGAGGACGAGGTCGGCCTCGAGGCCGCCGAGGAGCCCGAGACCATGGCGGCGGAAGCCGCCGAGGAGCCGGAGCCGGGGAACGTCTGACCGCCGCGCGGCGGGCCCGGCCGGTCCTGCCGCCGCGTCCCCGGCGAGCGTGGGCTCCGCCGGGGAGCTCGCCGCGCTCGCGCACCTCGAGGCCAGCGGGCTGCGCATCCTGGCCCGCGACTGGCGCTGCCGGCTCGGCCAGATCGACATCGTCTGCGAGGACGCCGGGGTGCTGGTGGCGGTCGAGGTCAAGGCGCGCCGGAGCGACCGCTTCGGCACGCCGCAGGAGGCCGTGGACCGTCGCAAGCAGGCCAAGCTCCGAGCCCTTCTCGAGGCCTACCGGCTCTCCAGCGGGCGGGGCGACCAACCGTGCCGCATCGACGTGGTCGCCGTCCGCCTGGACCGGCGGCTCGGGTTGATCAGCTGCGAGCACATCCGGGACGCCGTCGGCGGCTGAGCACCACCGACCCTCGGTCGAGGGTGACTCGGTGACCGTATGATCCCGGGCGGATGAGACCCGGACGCGTCTCAGTCGCCGCCGGCATCGCCGTCGCGGCCATCGGCTGCGCCATCGCCGCCGCGCAGTCCTCCAGCGACCCGGGACGGGAGTCCACCGCGGCAGTCGCGACCCCGGCGCCGAGCCCGTCGGTGAGCTCGAGCGCGACGCCCACCCCCACGCCGGTGCAGGCGGCGGGAGCCACCACGGGCCCCGGCGGGTGCTCGATCGCCGCCCCGCCCTCGCCCCCGAGCGGGCTCGCCCTCTACGTCTGCTACACGATCACCGGGACGGTGAGCGCCAGCGGCGGCTTCATCGACGAGGAGCAGGGGGCCGGGGCGTTCAGCTGCGCCGACTGGGCGCAGGACGGCGAGGAGCCCGCCGGCTCGGCGATCCACGCCCTGCAGGCGCCCGACCCGGGCGATGCCCAGGTGGAGGTCGACGGCCAGCTCCTCGGCTTCGACCTCGCCATCGAGCCCTACTCCGGTCCCGGCTCCTACCGCTCCATCGCGGTGGCCCAGAGCGTGAGCGTGGGGGCGGGCCAGAGCTGGTCGACGAACAGCGCCCCCCTGGCCACCTTCAGCGCCCAGGTGAGCGCGGACGGCTCGGGGTCGCTCACGGTCACCGACCTCCACGACAACTCGAGCAACGGCACCACCGAGAGCGCCTCCGAGAGCTGGGTCTGCGCGATGGCCGCCGGCTCCTGAGCGGCGGCCGGCCGGCCTCGGTCCGGGCCGCGCGCGAGGGTGTACCATACAGAGCTGTATGGTTGCGACCGCAATGAGCTGCGCGATCCAGGGCCTCTCCGGGGTCCCTGTGACCGTGGAGGTGGACGTGGCCAACGGGCTGCCGAGCTTCACCATCGTCGGTCTCACCGACCGGGCCATCCAGGAGGCGCGCGAGCGGGTCCGCGCCGCGGTGCGCAACGCGGGCTTCGACTTCCCCCAGCGCCGGGTCACGGTCAACCTCGCCCCCGCGGAGGTCCCCAAGGAGGGGAGCGGCTTCGACCTCGCGATCGCCGTCGCGCTGCTCCGGACCGAGCGGGCCCTGCCCCTCGACGGCGTCGCCTGCATCGGGGAGCTGGCCCTGGACGGCGGGGTGCGAGGGGTGGTGGGCGTGCTGCCCATGGCCCGCCGGCTGGTCGCCGCCGGCGTCCGCCGGCTCATAGTGCCGGTGGAGAACGCCGCCGAGGCGGCCCTTGTGGAGGGGGTCTCGGTGGTCGGTGTGGAGAGCCTGGCGGTGGCCGTGGCGCACCTCGAGGGACGCCTCCCTCTCGAGCCTGTCACCGCCCCGCCGATGGGGGAGGGGACGGTCCGCGACGGGGTGGACCTGGCCGGCGTCCGGGGCCAGTCGCTGGCCAAGCGCGCCCTGGAGATCGCCGCCGCCGGCCGGCACAACCTGCTGATGCTGGGCCCGCCGGGCGCCGGCAAGACCATGCTCGCCCGTGCCCTGGCCGGGGTGCTCCCCGATCTCGGGTCGGAGGAGGCTCTGGAGGTGGCCGCCCTCTACTCGCTGCGCGGCCGGCTCGCGGACCGCCCGCCCACCAGCCTCCGCCCACCCTTCCGGGCCCCCCACCACTCGGTCTCCCGGGCAGGGCTGGTCGGGGGCGGCGCGGGTCTCGCCCAGCCCGGGGAGGTCAGCCTGGCGCACCGGGGGGTGCTCTTCCTCGACGAGGTCTGCGAGTTCCCCCGCGCCCACCTGGAGGCGCTGCGCCAGCCCCTGGAGGAGCGGCGGGTGGCGGTCACGCGGGTCCGGGGCACGGTGACCTTCCCGGCCGAGTTCATGCTGGTCGCGGCCGCCAACCCCTGCCCGTGCGGCCGCCTCGGCCAGCGCGACGGGCCGGGCTGCCGCTGCCCGGAGGAGGCGGTCGTCCGCTACCAGGCCCGCCTCTCCGGGCCGATGCGCGACCGCATCGACATGGTGGTGGACGTGCCTCGTCTGGACGGGCTCTCGCTCTTCGGCGCCCGGATGGAGGGTTCGAGCGCCGAGGTCCGGGTGCGCGTCGCCGCGGGGCGTGCCCGTCAGGCGGAGCGGGCCGCGGCCACCGGGGTGGCCGCCAACGCCCTGCTCGAGGGCGACCGGCTGCTCGGGGTGTGCGCTCTCGATGCCCGGGCCCGCGACGCCCTGACCGGCGTGGGGGAGCGGTGGAGGCTGTCGGCGCGGGCCTATCACCGGGTGCTCCGCGTCAGCCGCACCATCGCCGACCTCGCCGGCGACGAGCGGGTGGGATGGGAGGCCGTGCTGGAGGCCTTCGCGCTCCGCGGTCAGTCGGCGTGAGCCGCGGCCGGCTCGGCCCGGGGGACCCGGGCTGGCCGTCCGCCCTCGAGGACCTCGCCCACCTCGGCGGCTCGCCACGGGTCCGTTCGCTCTGGGTCGAGGGGGAGCTGCCGGCGCTCCCCGGGGTCGCGGTGGTGGGCGCCCGGCGGGCCGGGGCCGCCGGGCTCGAGGCGGCGCGGCGGATCGGAGGAGACCTCGGGCGGCGCGGGGTGACGGTGGTGAGCGGTTTCGCCCGCGGCGTCGACGCGGCCGCGCACCGCGGATGCCTGGAGGCCGGGGGCCGCACCGTGGCCGTGCTCGGCTGCGGGCTCGACGCGGGCTATCCGCCTCACCGCGACGGCCTGCGGGCGGAGGTGGCACGCGGCGGAGCGCTGGTCACTGAATACGAGCTGGACGACGCGCCCGCGGCCTGGCACTTCCCGCAGCGCAACCGCGTCATCGCGGCCCTCGCCCGGGCGGTCGTGGTGGTCGAGGCCGGGACCGACAGCGGAGCGCTGAGCACGGCTCGATGGGCGGCCGACCTCGGCCGCGAGGTGCTCGCGGTCCCGGGCTCCATCCTCGGTCCGGCCAGCGCCGGGTCCAACCGGCTGCTGCGCGACGGAGCCCGTCCCTACCTGGACCTCTCGGACCTGGCGGACGTGGTGCCGGAGTGCGCCATCCCGGTGGCCAGCACATGCCGGCGTCGCCCGGTCACCCTCGAGAGGGCGGCGGCCGGCAGCGGCGCCGGCAGCGAGGCGCCCTCGTCGCGCCTGCTCGCCGTCCTGGGTGGGGAGGCGGTGCATCGAGAGCTGCTCGCCGGCGCTCTCGAGCTGAGCGCCAGCCGGCTCGCGGTGCTGCTCGCCGAGATGGAGCTGGCCGGGGTCATCCGGAGCCTGCCCGGGGGGATGGTCGCGCGGGCCCGCTGGTGAGCGGACCGGTGCCCCCCCGGCCAGCCCGGCTCGCTCGCCGGGGGCTGGACACCCGGGGAGGGGGTGGACACCTGTGAGTCTGGGCGCTATAGTTCGTCACGAAATGTTCGTGACGAACTATCTCCCGAAAAAGACACAGACCTCCCCCCGGTGGTCGCTGGGATGACCCCGGACGGCGGCCCTCCCGACCCCGAGGCGGTCCACGACGGCATGGAGATCTCGCGGCTGTACGGCGAGATGTGGCACCGCTTCCAACCCCAGCGCCACGCCATCGGGGGGTCGGCGGTGACGCCGCGGATGCTCGCCTACCTGCGCCACCTGGCGGCCTCCGGACCGCTGACGGTGGGGGAGCTGGCCCGCCATCTCGCGATCGGCCGGGCAACCGCGACCGAGGTGGTCGATCGCCTCGGGGCCAAGGGACTGGTGGAGCGGATGCGCGACGATCGCGACCAGCGGCGGGTCTTCGTCTGGCTCACCGAGCGGGGGCGTGAGCAGATCGACGCGCTGGCCGGGCGCAACCTGGAGGACCCCTTCCTGCGCGCCGTGGCCGCCCTGCCGGCGCGCACGCGCGCCGCCATCGTCGAGGGCCTCGGCGCCCTGCTGCGGGCCGCCGACGCCGCGGATCAGTCCATCCACGAGGAGGAGATCGCGTGACCACGGACACCACCTGCCTGAGCTGCGGCATGCCCCTGACGTCGGCGGCCGACCACGCCCGTGGGGACGAGGCGGCCCCGTACTGCGTCCACTGTGCCACGGAGGACGGGGAGCTGCAGCCCTTCGAGGAGCGCTTCGAGAGGATGACCCAGTGGTCGATGCGCAAGGACGGCCTGGACCGCGCCACGGCCGAGACGCGGACCAGGGAGTACATGCGGTCGATGCCCGCCTGGCGCGATCACCCCGCCCTGGCGGTGGCTCACTCGGAGCGCGGATAGCGCACGCTGACGGCGCTGATGTCGAGGTGGCCCGAGTCGGCCTCGACCTCGTGGACCAGCTCCCGGGTCACGGCGACCAGCGGTGTGGAGCTGCCCGCGCCGTGGAAGAGCTGGAGGGCGAGATCGAGGTCCTTGATCAGGTCGCGCACCGCGAACAGGATGGGGGTGTGGCGTCCGAGCACGTAACCGTCGTGGCGGGCGTCGAGGGCGGGACACAGCCGGGCGGAGGCCCAGAAGACGTCCTCTAAGTCGAGGCCCGCGGCCTCGCCGGCGCTCTGGAGCTCCGCCGCCGCGAGGGTGACCACGCCGAGCATGCTGTTGGCGACCAGCTTGAGGCGGGAGCCGCCGCCCGATGCCCCGACGTGGCGCACCTCCCCGAGCAGCCGGAGGGTCGGGAGGGCGGTCTCGACCGCCTCGGCGGCCCCGCCGACCAGCACCGCGGCCTGACCCCGGCGAACCGCGGTGGGCGGGCCGAGGATGGGGGCGTCGATCAGGCTCGAGCCCCGGGAGGCGAGCAGGGGCTCGAGCTCGGCGACGACCTCCGGCCCGGCCGTGCTCATCTCGACCACCACCTGGCCGCGGGCGCCGGAGACCGCGCCGTCCGGGCCGAGGTAGGCGGCCCTGACCGCCTCGGGGCCGGTCAGGCTGCTGATCACCAGGTCGGCCCCGGCCGCCGCCTCGCGCGGCGTCCCGGGCACGGGCCCCAGGCCGAGGCGCCCGGCGAGCTCGGCGGCCCGTTCCCGGGTCCGGTTCCAGACGATCACCTCGACCCCGGCCTCGGCGAGACGCTCCGCGATCGCGGAGCCCATCCTGCCCGTCCCCATCACGGCTATACGAGAGTTCATGGCCAAGCCTCCCGATCAGGTCACAGTTGAGATTGATGCGTGATTGCGAGGCAGTCGCATCTGTGCTAGCCTCAGGCGGACGGGTACCGGCAGGGGAGACCACCACACCATGTCGACGTTCGCCGCCAGATTGACGATCGTGCGCCACGCGCTGAGCCCTCGTGAGTGGCGCCATGCCGGCGCCATGTTCGCCACCATCCTGACCTTGCACGTCCTGGGCTGGGGCATCTTCATCGTGGCCATCGTCCCCCAGCATTACAAGCTCCTGGGGCTGGGCGTCGCGGTGACCGCCTACACCCTGGGCATGCGCCACGCCTTCGACGCCGACCACATCTCGGCCATCGACAACACCACCCGCAAGCTGATGGCGGAGGGCAAGCGCCCGCTCTCCACCGGGTTCTTCTTCTCCCTCGGGCACTCGACGATCGTCTTCGGCCTGGGGGTGGGCATGACCATCGCCGCCAAGGCGATCATCGGCCAGGTCAGCAACACCAGCTCGGTGCTGCAGAGCTTCGGCGGGCTCTTCGGCACGCTGGTGTCCGGATTCTTCCTCTACATGATCGCCATCCTCAACCTGGTCATCCTGGTGGGGATCGTCAAGGTCTTCCTGGAGATGCGCCGCGGCCGCTACAGCGACGAGGAGCTGGACCAGCAGCTCAACCAGCGGGGGCTGATGTTCCGCTTCTTCGGCGGGCTGATGAAGAGCATCCACAGCCCCTGGCAGATGTACCCGGTGGGCGTGCTCTTCGGGCTCGGCTTCGACACCGCCACCGAGGTCGCGCTGCTCGCCGCCACCGCCGGCGCCGCCACCGTCGGCCTGCCCTGGTACGCGGTTCTCAGCCTGCCCATCCTCTTCGCATCGGGGATGACCATCTTCGACACCCTGGACGGCTCGTTCATGAACTTCGCGTACGGGTGGGCGTTCTCCAAGCCGGTGCGCAAGGTCTACTACAACATCACCATCACCGGGCTCTCGGTGGCGGTGGCCCTGCTGGTCGGATCCATCGAGCTCTTCGGCCTGATGGCGACGGAGCTGAAGCTCCAGGGGCCCTTCTGGGGCTACGTCGCGGGCTTCAACATCAACCAGGCGGGATTCATCATCGTCGGTCTCTTCGTCGTGACCTGGGCGGTTGCGCTGGTCATCTGGCGGTTCGGGCGGATCGAGCAGCGCTGGAGCGCGGCGGCGAGCCGGAGCCGCTCCTGAGGCCCCCGAACGCCTCACTCGCGGCGTCCCGGGGCGATCCGGGGCAGGTTTGGCCGGAGGGCGCCCGGGGTGATCATCCGGGATAGAGTGGATGACGGCCCCGATCGGTGGAGGGGGCCGCTGCTATCATCGGCCGGCCTCGGCCCCGCCCGGGGGGAGCGGGCGGCACCCGCCATAGGACACCAATGCCCAACCGCCTGATCATCGTCGAGTCTCCCAGCAAGGCGCGCACCCTCGCGAAGTTCCTGGGCGCCGGCTACACCGTCAAAGCGTCGATGGGGCACATCCGCGACCTGCCCAAGTCGACGCTCGGCGTCGACCTGGAGCACGGCTTCCGCCCCGAGTACCTGGTCATCCGGGGAAAGGAGAAGCAGATCAAGGAGCTGCGCGACGCGGCCAAGAAGGCCGAGGAGGTGCTGCTCGCGGCCGACCCCGATCGTGAGGGAGAGGCGATCGCCTGGCATCTCGCCGAGGCGCTCAAGCTGCACGACCCCGACCGCATCGAGGTCCACGAGATCACCAAGAGCGCGGTCGAGGCGGCGCTGCGGTCGCCCCGCAAGGTCGATCGCAACCGCGTCTACGCGCAGGAGGCGCGGCGGGTCATCGACCGGCTGGTCGGATACCAGCTCAGCCCCCTGCTCTGGCGCAAGGTGCGCACCGGCCTCTCCGCCGGGCGGGTGCAGTCGGTGGCGGTGCGGCTGGTCGTGGACCGCGAGCACGAGATCGAGGCCTTCGTGCCCGTCGAGTCGTGGAGCCTCGACGCCGTGGTGGAGAAGGGGGAGGCGCGTTTCACGGCGCGCTACCAGGGGCGGCGCGACGCGCTGGCGGCGGGGGCTCCCGCCTCGAGGCGTCGGGGGACGAAGCGCGCGGCCCCGGCCTCCGGTGCCGAGGGGGACCCGTCGGAGAAGGTCGAGCTGCCCACCCAGGGGGACGCCCTGGAGGTCATGCGGGCCCTCAACTTCGACGAGTCGGGCCACCGCCAGGAGGACGTGCCCGCGTTCGCCGTGGAGGCGGTGGAGAGCTCCGAGACCTCCCGTTCGGCGCCGTTCCCGTACACCACCAGCACCCTCCAGCAGGACGCCAGCACCCGGCTGCGCTTCTCGCCGCGGCGGACGATGTCGATCGCCCAGGAGCTGTACGAGGGCGCCGAGATGGGCAGCTCGGGGCCGGTCGGCCTGATCACCTACATGCGGACCGACTCGACGCGCATCAGCGAGCAGGCGCGCGCCGAGGCCGCCGCCTTCATCACGTCGACCATGGGGGAGAGATACCTCCGCACCGGCCAGGCTCGGCAGCGTCAGGGGCAGAACGTCCAGGACGCCCACGAGGCGATCCGCCCCACCGACGTCGCCCGCACGCCGGAGCAGGTCGCCGACCTCCTCCCCCGCGACCAGGCGCGCCTCTACGAGCTGATCTGGCGGCGCTTCGTGGCCAGCCAGATGGCGGCGGCGCGATTCCTCACCACCCGGGCCACCATCGCCGCGGCCGACCGCATCTTCCGCGCCTCCGGGTCGGTGCTCGTCTTCGACGGCTTCCAGCGGGTCTGGAAGCGCGACGAGGAGCGTGACCGCGACGGGCAGCTCCCCAGCCTCGAGCCGGGTGACGCGCTGAGCTGCCGGGAGATGGTCGCCGAGCAGCACTTCACCCAGCCGCCGCCGCGCTACACGGAGGCCTCCCTGGTCAAGGAGATGGAGGAGCGCGGGATCGGACGCCCCTCCACCTACGCCCCCACCATCGATGTCATCCAGGAGCGCGCCTACGTCCGCCAGGAGGACCGCCGCCTCTATCCCACCGAGCTGGGCAAGACGGTGGACGGGTTGCTCAGGGAGCACTTCGCCGAGGTGGTCGACATCGACTTCACCGCCGACCTGGAGCGCCGTCTGGACGCCATCGAGGCGGGCAAGCGGAAGTTCGAGACCACGGTGAGGGAGTGGTACACGCCGTTCAGCGCCACCGTCGAGAAGGCGCACACCGACATGCAGCGGGTCAAGGTCCCGGCCAAGTCGACGGGGGAGGCGTGCCCGCAGTGCGGCACCGGCGAGCTGGTGGTGCGCGAGGGTCGCTTCGGCCCCTTCGTGGGCTGCTCCCGCTACCCGGAGTGCGACTACATCAAGGACAAGAAGCAGTCGTCGGCGGTGCCGATCGGCGAGAGCTGCCCCCGCTGCGGCAAGCCGCTGGTCCAGAGGCAGGGGCGGCGCGGTCCCTTCGTCGGCTGCAGCGGGTACCCGAAGTGCCGCTTCCTCCGCGACCTCGCCGGCACCGCCGGCGAGGCTCCCGCGGCCGGTGCCGGACCCGCAGTCGACGGTGAGCACGAGGAGCTGGGGCCGTGCCCGGAGTGCGGCCGGCCGCTGGCCCATCGGCGGAGCCGCCGGGGGAGCTTCGTGGGCTGCTCGGGGTACCCCGACTGTCGCTACATCCGGCCCCAGACGGGCGCGGCGGGCGCGGCGCGGGGGCCCGCCTCGTCGCCCGCGGCGGAGCCCACCGGGGAGAGCTGCCCGGACTGCGGCAAGCCGCTGGTGCGCCGGCAGGGCCGGTTCGGGCCCTTCGTGAGCTGCAGCGGCTACCCGGAGTGCACCTACCGGCCGCCGCGCAGGACGGCCTCGCGCGGTGCCGAGGTCGCCTCGTGAGCACGCGGCCGCACGCCACCACCATCGTGGGAGTGCGCCGCGGCGGGACCGTCGCCATCGCCGGTGATGGGCAGGTGACCGTCGGCGACGTGGTCATGAAGCACCGGGCCGCCAAGGTGCGGCGCCTGCATCACGACACCGTCCTGGCCGGTTTCGCGGGGGCCGTCGCCGACGCCCTCACGCTCTTCGACAAGTTCGAGCAGCAGCTCGACCGCCACCAGGGCCACCTGCTCCGCGCCGCGGTGGGGCTGGCCAAGGAATGGCGCACCGACCGCTACCTCCGGCACCTGGAGGCGATGCTGATCGTGGCCAACCGCGACCAGCTGCTGCTCCTCTCCGGCGACGGCGAGATCATCGAGCCCGACGACGACCTGGCGGCGATCGGCAGCGGCGGGCCGTACGCGCTGGCGGCGGCCAAGGCGCTGCTCCAGAGCACGGAGCTCGACGCCGCCGAGATCGCCCGCCGCTCCCTCTCCATCGCCGCCGACCTCTGCATCTACACCAACGACCAGATCACCGTGGAGACCCTCTCGACCGAGGCCGCCCCCGCGGAGGATCGGGCCTGAGGGTGGCCCCATGACCGCCACCCACCCGCTGCCTCCGGCCCCGCCCGCCGACCCGGGCGCGCCGCCCGCTCCGGAGAGCCCAGAGCCGCCCGACCCCGACGACCTCCGTCCCACCGAGATCGTGCGCCACCTCGACGCCTACATCGTGGGCCAGGCCGCGGCCAAGCGCGCCGTGGCCATCGCGCTCCGCAACCGGGTGCGCCGCCGCCGCCTCACCGACGCCATGCGCCGCGAGGTGCTGCCCAAGAACATCCTCATGATCGGCCCCACCGGGGTGGGCAAGACCGAGATCGCCCGCCGCCTGGCCAAGCTCACCTCCTCGCCCTTCATCAAGGTCGAGGCCACCAAGTTCACCGAGGTCGGCTACGTCGGCCGCGACGTCGAGGCGATCGTCCGCGACCTCCTCGAGCAGACCATCACCGATGTCCACGAGGAGCGCATCGCGGAGGTCGAGGAGCGCGCTCGGGAGGTGGCGGAGCGGCGGATCCTCGACATCCTGGTGGAGGCCGAGCTCCGGGCGGTGGCCCCCTCGGCGCCGCCACCGGTGGTGGGCGAGGTGGCCCCGGAAGCCGGGCCGCCGGACGGCGCGGACGGAGCCCCGGCGGCGCCGCCGCCGCCGGCCACCGCGGTCGAGCGTCTGCGCCGCCGCCTGCGCCGGCGCCTCCTCGTCCAGCTGCGGGAGAAGCAGCTGGAGGAGCGCTACGTCGAGGTGGAGGTGGAGGAGCCGTTCCAACCCGCCTTCGAGGGCTTCGCCGGCAGCGGGCTGGAGGAGGTGGGCTACTCCCTCTCCGATTTCTTCTCGCAGATGGCTCCGGTCCGCAAGCGGATCAAGCGCATGCAGGTGGCCGACGCCCGCACCGCCCTGGCCGAGGAGGAGACCGACCGTCTCATCGACATGGACCGCGTCTACGACGACGCCATCCGCGACGTCGAGGAGGCCGGCATCGTCTTCATGGACGAGGTCGACAAGATCTGCGGGCCCTCGCCCGATCGTGGCCCCGACGTGAGCGGGGAGGGGGTGCAGCGCGACCTCCTGCCCATCCTCGAGGGCTCGGTCGTCCACACCCGCTACGGCTCGGTGCGCACCGACCACATCCTCTTCATCGCCGCGGGCGCCTTCAACGTGGCGCGGCCGAGCGACCTCATCCCCGAGTTCCAGGGGCGGTTCCCGATCCGGGTGGAGCTGAGCCCGCTCAGCGAGGGCGACCTGGAGCGCATCCTCACCGAGCCCAACAACGCCCTGACCAAGCAGTACGAGGCGCTGCTCGGGACCGAGCAGGTGGAGCTCTCCTTCACCGCGGACGGGGTCGCCGAGCTGGCCCGCCAGGCCCACCGGGTCAACGAGCAGGACGAGAACATCGGAGCCCGCCGCCTCTTCACGATCATGGAGAAGGTGCTGGAGGAGGTCTCCTTCCGGGCCGAGGACCACGCCGGGGCGCGGGTGGTGGTGGACCAGGCGATGGTCCTCCGCCAGCTCCAGGACCTGGTCTCCGACGACGACATGCGCCGCTACATCCTCTGAGGAGAGCGCTGATCATTCGCCCATCGACGCGACCCTCTCGAGGCGACCCCCGGGTGACCGGGACCGCGAAGGGTGTCCTGGTCCTGGTCGGCGGGGTGCTCGGTCTCGCCGCCGGAGGGTGCGCCCCGCTGGGCCAGGCCTCGACCGCGGTGCTGAGCCCGGAGGCCATCTGCGCTCAGAACTTCCCGGCCGTCGTCAATGGGAACTACTTCTTCGTGGGGACGACCATCGCGGCGGACCAGACCGTGCCCGCGCTCACCAGCGCCGGATACACCGGCTTCTGCCAGGCGACCGACGACGCGACCCTCGGCCTGAGCGGCTACGTCTGCCTGGATGACGCCGGCGGCAGCGTCGGGCTGGTCACGACCTGGGCGGAGGCCTCCACCCTCTGCCAGGCCGCTGAGTCCCAGGGCGACTACACCACCATCGTCACGGCGACGCGGGACCCCTAGACGGGCCCCGGTCCGCCCGCAGGGGGTCGGGAGCCGCGCGGGGTGTGCCACACTAGGGGCCGATTTCACACGCCCGGATCACGCGGCGCGCGGGTGCCCCTCGGGGTCGCCGCCGCGGTCCACCCCGGGCGGAGGTGCCGAACCCGACCGGAAGGAGGCTCGCCATGCCGGCAGCAACCCTCCGCCAGCTGCTCGAGGCAGGTGTCCACTTCGGGCACCAGACCAGCCGGTGGAACCCCAAGATGCGCGACTACATCTTCACGTCGCGCGACCGCGTCCACATCATCGACCTGGCCAAGACCCAGCGGATGCTGGACGACGCCTGCGACTACGTTCGCGATCTGGTGGCGGGAGGGCAGAAGGTGCTCTTCGTCGGCACCAAGAAGCAGGCTCAGGAACTCCATCGTCGAGGCCTGCGCGCGCACCGGCCAGCCCTACGTGGTGCACCGGTGGATGGGCGGGATGCTCACCAACTTCGCGGTGATCCAGCGCCAGCTGCGCCGCCTCGTCGACCTGCGCACCATGAACGAGCGCGGCGACTTCGAGCGGATGAGCGGCAAGGAGGCCAACGCCAACAAGGACGACCTGGAGCGGCTGGAGCGCAGCTTCGCCGGGATGGTCGAGATGAAGCGGCTCCCCGGTGCCCTCTTCGTCATCGACTGCAAGAAGGAGCGCCTCGCCGTCAACGAGGCCAACAAGCTCGGCATCCCCATCGTGGCGGTGGTCGACACCAACTGCGACCCGGACCTGATCCAGCACGTGATCCCCGGCAACGACGACGCCATCCGCTCCTGCCGGCTGATGGTCAACGCCCTCTCTGAGGCCATCCTGGAGGGCCAGCGACTGCTCGGCGAGCGCGAGCTCCGCGAGCGCGAGGAGTCGGAGGCCGCGGCCGCCCGGGCGGCGCACGAGGAGGCGGAGAGCGCACGGCTGGCGGCGGAGGCCGCGGCAGCCGTGCCGGAGGACGCCGGCGAGGCTACGATGTCCGCGCCGAACGAGCCGGCCGGCGGGGAGGCCGCCGCCGAGGCCCCGAAGGCCCCGGCGCGCCGACGGACCCGAGCCGCCGCCGCCCCGAGCGGCGACACCGAGACGGCGCCCGCCGCCACCCCCGAGGAGAGCTAGATGGCCGAGATCCCCGCCAGCCAGGTGAAGGAGCTCCGCGAGCTGACCGGAGCGCCGATGATGGATTGCAAGCGCGCCCTGGTGGAGTCCGGCGGTGAGATCGGCAAGGCCCAGGACTGGCTGCGGGAGCACGGCATCGCGCGTGCCGCCAGCAAGGCGGGGCGCTCCACCGACCAGGGGGTGGTCGAGGCCTATCTCCACGGCGTCGGTGGCATGCCGCCCCGGGTCGGGGTGCTGATCGAGGTTGACTGCGAGACGGACTTCGCCACCGCCAGTGACGACTTCAAGCGCCTCGCCCGCGAGCTGGCCCTCCAGGTGGCCGGGGCCAACCCCGTCTACGTGCGTCCCGAGGACGTGCCGGCGAGCGTGGTGGAGCACGAGCGGAGCGTCTACCGCGCCCAGGTCGAGGGCAAGCCGGAGGCGATGGTGGAGAAGATCGTCGAGGGCAAGCTGGCCGCCTTCTACGCCGAGGTCTGCCTCCTCGAGCAGCCCTGGATCCGCGACGAGAAGCACAAGAAGAAGGTCAAGGAGCTGGTCCAGGAGGCGGTCGCCAAGCTGAAGGAGAACATCACGGTGGCCCGCTTCGTCCGCTACGAGGTCGGGGTGACCTCGAGCGAGGGGGCGGGAGCGGAGCCCACGTGAGCCTGGAGACCGCCGGCGTGGACGTCACCGGGCCGGCGGCGGCGGACGGACGGCGTCCGGTGTTCAAGCGACTGGTGCTCAAGCTCTCCGGAGAGGCCCTGGTCGGCAGTGAGGCCTACGGGATCGACATGGAGACGCTGCGGCTGATCGCCCATCAGGTCCGGCGGGTGGTCGAGCGCGGCGTCGAGCTGGCCATCGTGGTCGGCGGCGGCAACATCATCCGGGGCAACGACATCAGCCGTCACGGGATCGACCGGGTCACCGGGGACTACATGGGGATGCTGGCCACGGTCATCAACGCCCTCAGCCTGCGCGACGCGATCGAGGGTCTGGGCATGCAGTGCCGGGTCCAGAGCGCGATCGCCATGCAGCAGGTTGCCGAGCCCTTCATCCCGCTCCGGGCCATCCGTCACCTGGAGAAGGGAAGGGTGGTGATCCTGGCCGGCGGCCACGGCAGCCCCTTCTTCACCACCGACACCACCGCCGCGCTGCGCGCGGCGGAGATCGGCGCCGACGCGCTCCTCAAGGCGACCCAGGTGGACGGCATCTACACCGCCGACCCGCTCCGTGATCCCACCGCGACCCGATTCGCCCATCTCTCCTACCTCGAGATGCTGAACCGCGGTCTCACGGTGATGGACAACACCGCCCTCACCCTCTGCATGGACAACCACATGCCGATCATCGTCTTCGACCTCCACGTCGAGGGCAACCTGGAGAGGGTGATCCTGGGCGAGGCGGTTGGCACCCGCGTCGACGCGGAGGGAGCCGCATGACCGAGCCCACCAAGGCCGAGGAGGCCCTCGCTCAGATCGAGGAGCGGCTGGTCGACGCCGAGATCCGCATGGAGAAGAGCGTCGACGCGCTGCACAAGGAGCTGGCCGGGATCCGCACCGGGCGGGCCAGCCCCTCGCTGGTGGAGCGCCTCCAGGTCGAGGCCTATGGCGTGGCCACCCCCCTCCAGTCGCTCGCCGGCATCTCCACCCCGGAGGCTCGCCTGCTGGTGATCCGCCCCTACGACCGCACCGCCATCGGCGCGATCGAGAAGGCGATCCAGCGCTCCGACCTCGGCCTCACCCCGAGCAACGACGGCCAGGTGATCCGGATCGTCATCCCCCAGCTCACCGAGGAGCGCCGCCACGACCTGAGCCGGCTCTGCGCCCGCCGGGCGGAGGAGGCCAGGGTGGCGGTGCGCAACATCCGCCGTGACGAGGTCGAGCACCTCCGCCGGGTCGAGAAGGAGGGCCACGTCAGCCGCGACGAGATCGAGCGCTCCCTCGCCCAGGTGCAGCACATCACCGACCAGTTCATCGCCAGGGTCGACGAGGTGGTCCGCAAGAAGGAGGCCGAGATCCTCGAGGTGTAGGGTCCCGGTCGCCGGGGTCCGCGAGGTGCGCGGCGTCCCCTCCCCGCGGGGCGTGGGACACTACCGTCATCGCGCCGAAGAGGGCTTCGAGCCCGGCCGCCGTTCGAAGAGAGGCATGTTCCGTCCACCCCCGCCCACCGCGATCCCCGAGCCGGCCCGTCCCGATCTGCCCCGGCACATCGGAATCATCATGGACGGCAACGGTCGCTGGGCCAAGCAGCGCCACCTCCCCCGGGTGGCCGGCCACCGCGCCGGCGTCCGGGCCATCCGGCAGGTCATGGAGGCGTGCAACGACGCCGGCGTCCACATCCTCACCCTCTACGCCTTCAGCACCGAGAACTGGCGGCGCCCGGAGCGTGAGGTCAGCTCCCTGATGCGGCTCTTCCAGGAGACCATGGACTCCGAGGTCGGCGAGCTGGACGCCAAGGGGATCCAGCTGCGCATCATCGGCGACCGTTCCAAGCTCAGCCCCCGCCTTCGCGCGAAGGTGGACGAGTGCGAGGCCCGGACCGCCCACAACCGCGCCAACGTCCTCAACGTCGCCATCAACTACGGGGGACGGAGCGAGCTGGTCGAGGCGATCCGGGAGCTGGCCGCGGCGGGCGTGGACCTGCGCAGCCTCGACGAGGCGACCCTCGCGCGCGCCCTCTACACCGCGGGCCTGCCCGACCCGGACCTGATCATCCGCACCGCCGGTGAGCTGCGGGTCAGCAACTTCCTGCTCTGGCAGGGGGCCTACGCCGAGCTGCACGTCACCGACACCCTCTGGCCCGACTTCGGCCCCGCCGACGTGAGCGCCGCGCTCGGCGACTTCCGCTCGCGCCGGCGAACCTTCGGGCGGGTGGTGGAGGGCGCCGGCGCCGCCGCCGGCTCCGGAGCCGGGTGACCACGCCCCCCGCCCAGCGCAGCCTCCGGGCGCTCGGCGCCACCGCCGACCTGCCCGTGCCCGCCACCGACGCGCCCGCGCCGGCCGCCGCCTTGCCCCGCCGGCGGATGAACCTGCTCCCCCGGCTGCTCTCCGGCGCGGTGCTGATCCTGCTCGCGGCCGCCATGATCTGGGTCGGAGGCGTGCCCCTCGACGCCCTGGTCGGGGTGGGCGCCGCGGTCGGGGCCTGGGAGCTCGCCGGGCTGCTGGCGCGGCTCCCCGTCCCCGCCCCGCGCTGGCTGGTGGTGGCCCTCAGCATCTGGCTGGCGGAGCGGGCGATCCTTCCCGGGGCGGGCGGCGACCTCGAGGTCATCCTCCCCGCCGCCCTGGCGGCCGGGGTGGCGGCGGGGGTGCTCCTGCGCTCCCCCTGGGAGGGCTGGGCGGCGGGTCTCGGCGGGGCGCTCTACGTGGGCTTCGGCCTGGGCAGCCTGCTCGGCCTCTACCACTGGCCGGGCGCCGCATCCGGGGTGGGGCTGCGCCTGCTCGCCATCGTGGTCGGGGCGGTGGTCGCCACCGACACCCTCGCCTACTTCACCGGGCACGCCCTCGGCCGTCACGCCTTCTTCGCGGCGATCTCCCCGCGCAAGTCCGTCGAGGGCGCGGTGGGCGGAGCGGTGGGGGGGATGCTGGTGGGCGGCATCGCCGGCAGCCTGGTGCTCTCGCTCAACCCGATCGTCGCCGTCGGCATGGGGCTGCTCATCTCGGTGGCGGCCGAGGCCGGTGACCTCGCCGAGTCGGCGCTGAAGCGCCAGGCGGGGGTCAAGGACTCGGGACGGCTGATCCCGGGGCACGGCGGTCTCCTCGACCGCCTCGACGGACTGCTCCTGGCCGGGCCGGCCGTATATTGCCTGCTGGTGCTCGTCGCCTTCCGGTGATCCGGCACCGGGCATCGGCGACCCGTCCCGCCCTCCACCTCACCGCGCCCCGGAGGCCGCCTCTCACCTGATGGAGCCAAGCAAGCCCTCTCCGCCGCAGCGCCGCGTCGTGCTCCTCGGCGCCACCGGGTCCATCGGCCGGCAGGCCGTCGACGTGATCTCCCGCTTCCCGGAGCGCTTCCGCGTGGTCGGCGCCGTCGCCGGGCACGACGTGGCGGGGCTGCGCTCGCTGGCCGCCCGCCTGGGGATCCCGCGGGTCGCGGTGGTGGCCCCCGCCCCGGGGGCGGAGGTCCCGCCCGGCTGGGGGGTGGGGCTGGAGGCGGCCTGCGAGGTCGCCGCCCTGCCGGCCGACGTCGTCTGCGTGGCCATCACCGGGGCGGCCGCCCTCCGACCGACCCTCGCCGCCCTCGACGCCGGGACCACCGTGGCCACCGCCACCAAGGAGGTCCTGGTGATGGCGGGCGAGGTGGTCCGGTCCCGGTCGCGGCTCTCCGGGGCGCGGATCGTCCCCATCGACAGCGAGCACTCCGCGCTCTGGCAGTGCCTGCGCGGCGAGGACCCGGGGAGCGTCCGCCGCCTGATCCTGACCGCGAGCGGAGGCGCCTTCCGCGATCGCGACCCGGCCACCCTCGCCGACGCCACCCCCGAGGAGGCGCTCCGGCATCCCACCTGGAACATGGGGCCGAAGATCACGATCGACTGCGCCACCATGATGAACAAGGGGCTGGAGGTGATCGAGGCCCACTTCCTCTTCGAGGTGGAGTACGGGCGCATCCACGTCCTGGTCCACCCGACCTCGGTGGTCCACTCCATGGTCGAGTTCTGGGACGGGGCGACCAAGGCCCAGATCGGGGCCCCGGACATGCGTGTCCCCATCGCCCTGGCTCTGGCCGACGGGGAACGGCTGCCCGGGGTGGCCGCGCCCGCCGACCTGCCCGCGGTGTCGCCGCTCGAGTTCCGCCCGGTGGACCCGGCACGGTTCCCCGCGCTCGGCCTGGCCCGCCGGGCGGGGGAGCGGGGCGGGGTGGTGCCGGCCGTGCTCAACGCCGCCAACGAGGTCTGCGTCGACGCCTTCCTGCACGGGGCCTGCCGCTTCGACCAGATCACCAGCCTGGTCGCGGACGCCGTGGAGGCCGCGCCCCGGGTGGTCGGACCGTCGCTGGACGACGTCCTCGAGGCCGACGGCTGGGCGCGGCGCCGGATCGGTGAGGCGCTGGCCCTCCCGGCCGGGGGGACCCCGGGATGAGCGGCCCTGGCGGCATCGTCGTCGCGATCATCGCCTTCCTGGTGCTGATCACCATCGTGGTGGTGGTCCACGAGGGGGGCCACTTCATCGTGGCCAAGCTCTCCGGCATCCAGGTCGACGAGTTCGCCGTCGGCTGGGGGCCGCGGGTGGCGAGCGTCAAGCGCGGCGAGACCGTCTACGCGCTGCGGGCCCTCCCGCTGGGTGGCTTCGTCCGGATGGCGGGGATGCTCGGCCTGGAGGGCGAGTCGGACGCCGGCGAGCGCAACTTCTACCGGGCGTCGAACCCCCGGCGGGCGGCGACCATCCTCGCCGGCGTGGTCTGCAACCTGATCTTCGGGGGCCTCTGCCTCAGCCTCGTCGCCGGCCAGCCCACCTCCTCGTACGTCCCGGCGGGGGAGCCCACCGCGCACGCCGGCCTGGTGAGCGGCGACGTGATCCTGAGCGTCGGGGGCCAGACCATCAGCTACGCCTCCACGACGGCGACCGACGACGACTTCTACGCCGCGGTGCAGCAGAGCCGCGGCCAGGCCATCCCCGTCACCTATCAGGGCACCGACGGCGCCCGCCACACCGTCGGGGTCACCCCCGAGCTGGTCGTCTACGCCTTCGCCCAGCCCGGCAGCTTCCCCACCAACCTCGCCGGGCAGCCGCTGGTCATCACCTCCGTCGGCGGGGCCTCCCCCGGCACCGGCGACCCCGCCACCATCCTCGGGGCGGGGTCCGGCGTGACGATCAGCGGCTTCATCGAGGGTTCCAGCGGCAGCCGCTTCACCGACGTCCAGATCTCGGGCGTCCGCGACGGCAACGGCAGCAGCACCGGCCACGCCCAGGCCGCCTGGCGGATCGGGTACGGGGCCCAGGTCCCGGGGGCGGCCCCGCTCCAGGCCTTGCGTGACGGGTTCGGGGCGATCCCGGGATTCGTCTCGGAGACGGCCGGGGTGCTCGGCCAGCTCTTCGTGCAGCCGGGGCAGGCGAGCCAGCAGCTCTCGGGGCCGGTCGGGATCGCCGCCGCGGCGGGCTCGGCGGTGCAGCAGGGCTGGGTCCAGTACATCTACCTGATCGGGCTGATCAGCCTCAGCCTGGGCTTCATCAACGTGCTGCCGATCCCCTTCCTGGACGGCGGGCGGCTGCTCTTCATCGCCATCGAGGCCGTCCGCCGGCGCCGGCTGGCGGCCACCCCCCAGGCGGTCGCCATCGCCGTCAGCCTCGCCTTGAT
Source organism: uncultured Chloroflexia bacterium (assembly GCA_963803165.1). Lineage (GTDB taxonomy): Bacteria > Chloroflexota > Dormibacteria > Aeolococcales > Aeolococcaceae > Changshengia. The sequence continues at coordinate 44,741 of CAWDLK010000002.1, forward strand.
TATCCTGGTGATGGTGCTGATCACCCTCAACGACATCAACCACCTCTCCGGAGGCGTCCACTGAGATGAGACCCCCCAACCGGCGGCGCACCGTCCCCATCAACGTCGGTGGTGTGGTCATCGGGGGAGCTGCACCGATCTCGGTCCAGACCATGACCAAGACCCAGACCGAGGATCTGCGCGCCACCCTCGCCCAGATCGAGCGGGCGGCCGCGGCCGGCGCCGACATCGTGCGGGTCACCTGCGACACCCCCGAGGCCGGCCGGGTGATGCGCGACATCGTGCGCGGCTCGCCGGTCCCGATCGTCGCCGACGTCCATTACGACGCCCCGCGCGCCCTGGAGGCGCTGGAGGCGGGGGTGGCCTGCCTGCGGCTCAACCCCGGCAACATCACCAACTCGGCCAAGGTGGCCGACATCGCCCGCGAGGCCAAGGCCCGCGACGTGCCGATGCGGATCGGGGTCAACGCCGGCAGCATCCCGGGGCGCAAGGGGCTGGAGCGCGGCCGCGGCGGAAGCGTCGAGGAGACCGCCGAGCTGATGGTCGAGGCCGCCCTCGGCCACATCCGGATCCTCGAGGAGCTGGACTTCCACCAGATCAAGGTGTCGCTGAAGGCGTCGGACGTCGCCACCAACCTCGCCGCCAACCGCAGGTTCGCCGCCCTGGGCAACGGCTACCCGCTCCACCTCGGCCTGACCGAGGCGGGCCCGGTGGACACCGGCAGCATCAAGAGCGCGCTGGGCATCGGCATCCTCCTCAGCGAGGGGATCGGCGACACCATCCGGGTGTCGCTGGTGGGGGAGCCCGAGGACGAGGTGCGGGTGGCCCGGCAGATCCTGGCCAACCTGGAGGACAAGCCGAGCGGGCCCAACCTGGTCGCCTGTCCCACCTGCGGCCGCCTCGAGATCGACATGTTTCCCATGGTCAAGCGGGTCGAGGAGGCGATGCAGGGCATCCGGCGGACGCTCACCGTGTCGGTGATGGGCTGCGTGGTCAACGGCCCCGGCGAGGGGATGCACGCCGACATCGGGATCGCCGGCGGCAAGCACAAGGGGGCGCTCTTCAAGTCCGGCCGGGTTATCGCCTCGCTCCCCGAGGCAGAGCTGATCGACACCCTTGTCGCCGAGCTGCAGGCCATCGCCGCCGAGGACCAGGAGCTGCTGGCGGCCGGCAAGCAGCTGCCGGTGGGGCTGTCCGACGGCGCCGCGGCGCGCCCGCTCACCCCGCTGAGCGTCGTCTGATCGCGTCCCCCCCGCGGGCCGGGTAAACTCGGCGGCCATGGCCGACGAACGCCCCCCGATGCCCAAGGCGATCACTCGCAAGAGCGAGGACTTCGACCGCTGGTACACCGACACCGTGCGGCGGGCCGAGCTCGCCGATTACGCGCCGGTGCGCGGCTGCATGGTGATCCGCCCCTACGGCTACGCGCTCTGGGAGCGGATCCAGCGGGCCCTCGACGACATGATCAAGCGGACCGGCCACGAGAACATGTACTTCCCCCTGCTGATCCCCGAGTCGTACCTGCAGAAGGAGGCCCAGCACGTCGAGGGCTTCGCCCCCGAGGTGGCCTGGGTCACCCACGGGGGACAGCGGGAGCTGGAGGAGCGCCTGGCCATCCGGCCGACCAGCGAGACCATCATCTGCTCGATGTTCGCGGACTGGATCCACAGCTACCGCGACCTGCCGGTGCTGATCAACCAGTGGTGCAACATCCTGCGCTGGGAGCGGCGGACCCGCCTCTTCCTGCGCACCACCGAGTTCCTCTGGCAGGAGGGGCACACCTTCCACGAGAGCCGGGCCGAGGCCGCCGAGGAGGTGGACCGGATGCTCGACTGCTACCGCGAGCTCGCCGAGGAGTGGCTCTGCATCCCGGTGGTCCCGGGCCGCAAGACGGAGTCCGAGAAGTTCGCGGGCGCCGAGTACACGCTCTCCATCGAGGCGATGATGAGCGACGGCTGGGCGCTCCAGGCGGGGACCTCCCACCAGCTGGGGCAGAACTTCACCCGCGCCTATGGGATCAGCTTCAGCGACCGGGAGAACGCCCTGCAGCACCCCTTCCAGACCTCCTGGGGGCTCTCCACGCGGATCATCGGCGGGCTGATCATGGCCCACGGCGACGACGCCGGCCTGGTGATGCCGCCGCGCGTCGCCCCGATCCAGGCGGTGGTCGTGCCGGTGACGCGGAGCAACGACCCGGAGGGTGCGGCGGCGGTGGAGCAGGCCTGCGCGCGGCTCGAGGCCGCGGCCGGCGAGGTGCGGCTGCGGGTCGACCGCCGGGAGGGCATCCGTCCCGGGGAGAAGTACGCCCACTGGGAGCTGCGCGGCGTGCCGCTCCGGATCACGGTGGGGGCGCGTGACCTCGCCTCGGGCCAGGTGACGGTCACCCGGCGGGTCGACGGGGAGAGCTGGACCGAGCCGCTCGACGGGGTCGCCGCGCGGCTGCCCGCGCTGCTCGCCGAGGCCCACCAGCGGCTGCGCGCGCGGGCCGAGACCATGCTGCGGGAGCGGACCGTCGAGGTCGGCAGCCTCGAGGCCCTCGCCGCCGCCTTCGCCGATCAGCCGGTGTTCGCCAACGCCCCCTTCTGCGCGCGCCCGGAGTGCGAGGAGGCGATCAAGGGGGCCGCCCACGCCCTCACCGTCCGGGTGCTCCGGCGCGATCGCAGCGGCGAGAAGGGTCGCTGCCTCGCGTGTGGCGAGGCGTCCACCGAGGTCGCGCTCATCGCCCGCGCCTACTGAGGGGCCACCCGGCGGGGGCGGGCGCCGGAGGCGCGCCGGTCAGCCGGGATGGAAGATGTAGGCGTAGGCGGCGACCAGCAGAAGCACCACGATCAGCGCCAGCAGGACCCAGAGCAGCCGCGAGGGCTGGTGCCTGCGGATGGGCCGCCCCCGGGGGGCGCGCAGCGGCTCCAGCAGGTCCGCGGGAGTTCGGGCGGTGGCGGGAGCCGCCGGCGCCTCGGGCGGCTGAGGGGGCGGCGGAGCAGCCCAGGGCGAGGGGGGCACCATCTCCTGAAGGGGAGGTGGAGGCGGTGCCGGTGGCGCCCAGGGCGAGGGCGGCCAGGCGCGAGGCGGCTCGACGAAGCGGGACCGCCAGCCGGCCGGCTCCGCCGGCAGCGGGCGGGAGGCGGGCGCGCCGTTGGTCGGCGCGACCGGGCGGGAGGGGACGCGCCGCCACCGCTGACCGTCCCACCAGAAGCGCCGGTCGGCGCTCAGCGGGGCACCCGGCGGCGGCGCCGGCGGCTGCTGGCCGTAGCCTCCACCTGCGTCGCTCATCCGAGCTCGAAGCATATCCGCCCGCCGGGTGCCCCGTGAGATCGGGCCGACACGAACCCGTGACGGAAGCCGGACCGTCGCCGGCCCCGCGGCTCCGGGGGAGGCGTGAGCTCAGCTGCTGGGGACGGTCACGGCGTTGGGCGGCGGGGTGAACGCGGAGACGGCGTCCCAGTCGGAGAAGGTGATCACCCCGGTCGTGGACCCGGTGGTCTGCGACAGCCGCACCGGGTAGGCGGTCCCGGAGGTCGCGACGGCCAGGGAGCCACCGTTGCTGGTGTCCTTGACGATGACGACGGCCTGTCCGTCCACCGTGGCCGTCCCGCCCGCCGCCAGCGTGCCGTGCTGCTTCAGCGCCGACGAGATGTCGGTGAACGAGCTCACCCCCGAGAAGTCCGACGCCGTCGACGAGCCGGCCGGGGCCTCCACCCATTGGCCGGCCAGCTGCGCCGCGATGTCGGTCGACATGCCCTCGGCGGTCCAGAACGCGGCCGGCGCCTCGAAGTAGACGTTGCCCCCGATGATGTCGAGGGCGATGCTGCTGCCGTCGAGGGTCAGCGAGCCGTCGATGTCGTTGCCCCGGACCTTGAAGTCGAACGCGGTGACGCCACTGCCGAAGTTGCCGGTGGCCGACATCTCGAAACCGCTCGCCTGCTGCGCCGCCGTGGCCGCAGCCTGGACGATCTGGCTCGGGGACTCCGAGGCGAGGCCACTCGGCTTGGGGGTGAGGTGGGTGAGCACCAGGACGACGACGACGATGGCGACGACCACCACGGCGGCCACCAGCCCCACGGCCGGCCAGCGGGCGCCGGAGCGCTGGGCGGGGGGCGGTGCGGGAGCCGCGGCCCAGGACTGGAACGCGGGAGGAGGCGGCGCCGGCGCCGCGAAAGGTGCCGGGACGGGGAGCCATCGCGCGCCATCCCACCAGAAGCGGCCGTCCGCGCTCAGCGGGGCCCCGGGCGGGGGACCCGGCGGCGGCGGTGGCGGCGGAGGTGGCGGGGGCGGCGGGCCGTAGGGCCCGCCCGCAGCGGACATCTGGGGTGGATCATAGGCCGCGGCGAGCCCCGATTTCAGGATTGCGCGAGCCGGGTGACCGGTACACTCGGTGCACAGCGATGCCCTTCACAGATCTCGAGGCCCGGACCGGCTACCTCTCCGAGTCGGATCGCGACGTGCTGCGCCGGGCCTTCCAGGTCGCCGAACGCGCCCACTCGGGTCAGTTCCGGCTCTCCGGGGAGCCCTACGTGGAGCATCCGCTCGCAGCGGCGGTCCTCCTCAGCGATCTCCGCCTGGACGCCGAGACGCTCTCCGCGGCGCTGCTCCACGACACCGTCGAGGACACCGAGGTCACCCTGGACGAGATCCGGAGCCAGTTCGGCGAGCCGATCGCCCGCCTGGTCGAGGGGGTCACCAAGCTCGGCAAGATCCACGTCCACACCCGTGAGCAGGCCCAGGCCGAGAACATCCGCAAGATGCTGGTGGCGATGGCGGAGGACATCCGGGTCGTGCTGATCAAGCTCGCCGACCGCCTCCACAACATGCGAACGGTGGGTGCTCACGCGCCGGAGCGGCGCCAGCGGATCAGCCGTGAGACCCTCGACATCTACGCGCCGCTGGCCCACCGCCTCGGCATCTGGTCGTTCAAGGCCGAGCTGGAGGACCTGGCCTTCGCCCAGCTCGACCCCGACGCCTACCAGTCCGTGGAGGCCAAGCTCCGCAGCGGCCGGGAGCAGCGCGAGACCTTCGTCCGCGACGTCAGCGAGATCCTCCAGCGCGAGCTGGAGGCGGTCGGAGTGCGCGCCGAGCTGAGCGGCCGGTCCAAGAACGTCTACAGCATCATCGACAAGATGAGCCGCCAGCAGAAGGAGTTCGAGGAGATCTACGACCTGATGGCGGTGCGCGTGGTGGTCAACTCGGTCAAGGACTGCTACACCGCGCTGGGCGTGGTCCACCACCTCTGGAAGCCGATCCCGGGCCGCTTCAAGGACTACATCGCCATGCCCAAGGGCAATGGCTACCAGTCGCTGCACACCACCGTCATCTCCCACACCGGCGAGCCGGTCGAGGTGCAGATCCGCACCCTGGAGATGCACCACAGCGCCGAGTACGGGGTGGCCGCGCACTGGCACTACAAGGCGGGGCCGCAGCAGGTCCGTTTCGACGAGCGCTACAGCTGGCTGCGGCTGCTCATGGACTGGCAGAAGGAGCTGCTCGACGCCGAGGCCTTCGTCGACACGGTCAAGGTCGACATCTTCCAGGACGAGGTCTTCGTCTTCACCCCCAAGGGGGACGTCCGCTCCCTGCCGGCGGGGAGCACCGCCGTGGACTTCGCCTACCGGGTCCACACCGCGGTCGGCCATCACTGCATCGGCGCCAAGGTCAATGGGCGGATGGTCCCCCTCGACTACCACCTGGTCAACGGCGACATCGTCGAGATCCTCACCACCAAGGCGCCCCACGGTCCCTCCCGGGACTGGCTCAACTTCGTGAAGACCTCCACCGCGCGGGAGAAGATCCGCCAGTGGTTCAAGAAGGAGCGGCGCGAGGAGAACGTGGTCAAGGGGCGGGAGATGCTGGACAAGGAGCTCCGCCGGCTGCGCCAGACCAGCCTGGCGTCGCTCAAGGACGAGGGGCTCCTGGAGCTGGCCCGCGACTTCAAGTTCTCGACCGCGGACGACTTCCTCGCCGCCATCGGCTACGGCGAGCTGAGCAGCCGCACCGTGGTGCTCCGCCATGCCGACCATGCCGTCCCGGAGGAGGGGGACGGCCGCGGCCTGGCCATCCCGCTCACCTCACCGATCGCGGTGCCGAGCGGGGAGGTGAGGGTGCACGGTGCCGGCAACATGCTCACCACCTTCGGCCGCTGCTGCAACCCCCTGCCCGGGGAGCCCATCCGCGGCTACGTCACCCGGGGCAAGGGGGTCACCGTCCACCGGGCCGGCTGCACCAGCATCCAGCACGCCCAGGATCCCGACCGCCTGGTCGAGGTGGAGTGGGAGCGCGGCACCCACCAGGTCTATCCGGTCAACATCAAGGTCGAGGCCTGGGACCGGACCGGCCTGCTCCGCGACATCGCCGCGGTGATCGCCGAGTCCAAGATCAACCTGGCGGGAGCCGACGTCCAGGTCTACGACGACCGGACCGCGGTGATCTCGGCCATCGTGGAGATCTCCAACCTCACCCAGCTCAGCCGCCTGCTGGAGCGGCTGGAGCAGGTCCGCGACGTCCACACCGTGGCCCGGGACGTGGGGTAGCGGGGGAGGGGGCCGTCGGCGCACTGCCACAGGCCGGCGGGGGGTTGCGACCGGGACTCCACCGGGGCGTTACCTGGGCCTGCCACCTTTGACGCGATATCAGAGGCCACCCGGCCACCGCGTGCCCGCCGGGCGGCGGTGACCGCCGAGCGGTCGGTCGTGGAGGTACGGGGAGTGCGGAGGCGCCGATCCCGAGAGCGGGGCCAGATCATCCCGATCATGGCTCTGATCATGGTCGTGATCACAGGCTTCGCGGCCCTGACCATCGACGCCGGCGTCGACTACGACCAGTCCCGCAACGACCAGGACGTCTCGGACGCCGCCTCGCTGGCGGCGGCCTACTCCCTCTACAGTCGGGGGGCACCTTCTACGGCGCGTACGCCGCCGCACAGAGCGTCGCCAAGCTCGACTGCACCGGCCCCTCGGCCCCCTGCTCAGTGACGGTCAACTTCTATACCTCATCGAGCTACGCGGGCACGCCCACCTGCACGTGGAACGCGAAGGGCAACAGCTGCGGCAGTGTCTCCGCCTCGAACGTGGAATACGTCGGGGCCAGCGTCGGCAACACGGCAACCGACTACTTCGCCAACGCCGGCGGGGGCTCGCGGCAGCACACCATCCTCTCGCAGGCGGTTGCGGAGGTCTCCAGCACGGGAGGGAGCGGGAGCGGAGGCAGCAGCACCAATCCCCAGGCGGCGTGCGAGATCTGCGTCTTCGACAACGTCACCATCAACGGCGGGGACACCCTGCAGGCCGGGGGGAGCATCGACATCGGCGGCTACCTCTTCTTCAACAGCAGCGGCGACACGGTCAAGACCACCAATGGCTATGGCATCGAGATCCTGGATCGGACCAGGAGAACAATGCCACCGCCATGTTCAACGGCTCCGCCGTCATCAACGCGTCGGGGAACCTGAGCATAGACGGCGGGAGCCAATACGCGGTCTTCTTCAACAGCAGCGGCAGCACCGTCGAGACCCAGGCCGGCAAGTCTGGCTTCAACATGAGCAGCACCAAGTCGAGCCCGGTGGACAACAACGGCAGCAACAACACCTTCAGCCCCGCCACCTGGGGCAGCGCAGTGGCCCCGTCGTTCTCCGACCCACTGGCGACGGTCGCGACCCCGACCTACACCGGTGCCACCACGAGCTGCGGGAGCCCCACCATCTGGTCGGTGGCGAGCAGCGGCTGCGTGACCGCCAACGGCACCTCGTCGGTCACCCTCGCCTCGGGCATCTACGGGAGCGTCACGATCGGCGTGCCCGCGACCCTCAACCCCGGTGAGTACGGCTCGCTGACCACCCAGTCGACGGTGACCTTCAACCCCGGCATCTACGTGTTCTACGGCTCGGGGATCACCACGTGGTCGACCTCCACCCTCGAGGGAAGCGGCGTGAGCTTCTACTTCACCTGCGGCAGCGCGTCCCCCGCGTCCTGCGGAACCTGGAACAGCACCAAGGACACCTGCTCGTCGCAGCAGAGCGGCGCGGAGGTCGACATCTCAGGGACGACCACGCTCGACCTGTCGGCCGGAGGTTCCGACAACAACATCCTCTTCTTCTACGACCGCTGCAACAACAACGGCGATGCCTTCTTCGTCAACAGCGGGGGGTTGACCGCCGACTCCGGATTCCCGTCGGGGGCCCTCTACGCCGACTCGGGCACCGTCTTCCTCAACGCCGGGACCACGGCGGTGCCATCCCCGATCATCACCAACAACATCTACTACAACACCAGCTCGGCCACGCTCGGGACCTCGACCGGCTCCGTCGCCCTGGGCGGCGGCTCCTCGAATCCCGGCAACCTGGTCAAGTAGCCGGGGGCCCCACGGCACCCTCGGTGCCGCCCGCAGGGCGGCGGAGAGTTGTTACGCACCGGTGGCTGTTTGTCGACGGAGGGCGTCAGGGGGGACGGGTAGGCTGATGGCGCAGCCGGGTCTCCCCCTGGCCTGAAGGAGAGCACGTGGTTCAGCAGCAGCGGGGCCGGTCCCCGCGCAGCGGGGCTCGCGGAGTGCGGCGTCCCGGGGCTCGAGGCGGGCGGGGCCAGGCCATGGTCGAGTTCGCCATCGCCTTCCCCTTCCTCATCGTCCTGGCGGTGTCCATCGTCGACTACGGACACTACCTGGAGACCGCCAACAACCTCGCCACGGTGGTGCGCGACGGGACCCGCTACGCCAGCGAGAACACCACCGGCACCACCGCTCCCCTGGAGCGCGGCCTGCCCGGCACCGAGCTGGAGCGCGTCCAACGGGACGTTGACGTGCCCGAGGACCTCGTCCGCCACCACCACCACGGCCTCGACACGACTGCCGGCGGGCCGTACACCCAGCTCAAGGTGAGCGGGTTCTCGGTCGCCCTGGCCAGCGGAGCCAGCCTCTTCATCGGCGGGCCCACCGGGCCCGCGGTGACCCTCAGCGCGGCCGCCGCCGCTGGCGCGACCACCCTGAGCATCGTCTCCTGGCCCCCGACCAGCAACTACCCCAGCAACACGCCGGTGGACTGGCTGCCTCCCAGCAACACCGTGGAGGGGGTGATCCAGGCCGAGGCGGAGAGCCTGACCGTCCCCGAGGGCGGCCTGACCCTGGCCAGCACCGACTGCACCTGGTCCGGCTCGGCGACGCCGCCGGCGGGACCCGCCGGGGCGGACCCGGCGTCGCCGGGGTGCCCCCACGGGAGGGCACGCCCAGTTGCATGACCATCGCCTTCTACACGAGCCTCAACACGGGGACGGCGAGCCTCAGTGCCTGGCGACGTGGCCGGTTCGGCGACTCAACTCGGGCAGCAGCTGCCCCGACCTCCACGGGCTGATCGCCCTCTACATGCGGGTCACCTGGCCGGTCTCGGTGATGTACGACTCGGAGCCGACGAGCCGACCCGCTCACCGACCCTCAACTCGGTCTTCGGCCTCCACCTCACCATCACCCGGACCTTCGTGATGGCGGTGGAGCCGTGACCGCGGCCGGACGCCGCCGGCGGCGCGGGCAGACGCTGGTCGAGTTCGCCATGGTGTTCCCGGTGTTCCTCATGGTGGTGATGGGCACCATCGACTACGGGGGGTACTTCGGCTCCCGACTCTCCATCGAGAACGCCGCCCGCGCCGCGGTGCGCTACGCGGCGGTGCAGCCCTGCCCGCTCACCGGCGCCGGGGTCACGACGGCGGGCAACAACGCCTGCTGGACCAACGTCCAGCCCCCCGGTGCCGGCACCATCGAGGCCCAGGCGATCGCCGCCGCCAACGACGCCAAGGTGACCAATGAGGACTGCCCGGATCAGGACGGAGCCTGGCCCCCCAGTGCCGCCGACCTCGCCACCCTGACCCCGGACACGGGCTGCATCAGCATCCGCTACTACGACCTCAACGCGAGCGCCGACACGTGCACCGGAGGGCCGGGCACCTGCCAGCTCACGCTCTGCGCGGTCTGGAGCGCGAGCGCAGATCAGCTGCAGGTGCAGAGCGGATTCACCCTGGGAAACAACTGCATGCTCACCGCGGGCAGCGGCGTCGCCAACATCGTGCAGGTCCTGATCGGCTACGACTACCAGCCGATGACCCCGGTGCCGAGGTTCCTGGGGGCGGTGATGACCACGACCTCCGCGGAGACCCAGCTGATCCTCGAGCAGGTCTGATCGGGGGCGCGGGGCGCGCAGCGGTGCTGAGGGCACCCGGGCGAGGTGCGAGAACCGGCGGCTTCGTCGTTCACGCTTCGTCGCCCTGGGTAGACTTGCCCACCGATGCCACCCATCACCCGTCCGCGGGGCACCAATGACCTGATGCCCGTGGAGGCACCCCTCTGGCGCTGGATCCTGGAGACCCACGCCCGGGTGGCGGCCGGCCACGGCTACCAGCCGATCGGCACCCCCGTCTTCGAGGCCACCGAGCTCTACGAGCGCGGGACCGGGGCGGGCACCGACGTGGTGGAGAAGGAGATGTTCTCCTTCACCGACCGCGGCGGGCGCGGGCTCACCCTCCGCCCGGAGGGGACGCCGGGGGTGCTCCGGGCGGTGCTCGCCGCCCACCTCGACCAGGAGCGCCGGCCGGTCCGGGTGCACTACGCGGGTCCGATGTTCCGCTACGCACGGCCCCAGGCCGGCCGCTACCACGAGTTCTGGCAGCTGGGCATCGAGGCGATCGGGGAGAGGTCGCCGGCCCTGGACGCCGAGGCCATCGAGGTCGCCTGGCGCTTCTACGAGGCGCTGGGCGTCACCGGTCTGAGCCTCCAGGTCAACACTCTCGGCGACCTGGACGACCGGCTCCGCTACCGGGCCGCCCTGGTCGAGTACTACACGCCGCTCCGCGACCGCCTCTGCGACGACTGCCGCCGCCGCCTCGGGGTCAACCCGCTGCGCCTGCTCGACTGCAAGCGCGACGCCGCCCTGGTGGCGGCCGCGCCCGAGATCGGCCCCTCGCTGAGCGCGGAGAGCCGGGCCTTCTTCGCTGCGGTCACCGGGTTCCTGGACGCCGCCGGCATCCCCCATCGCCTCAACCCGCGCCTGGTGCGCGGCCTCGACTACTACGCCCACACCACCTTCGAGCTCTGGCACGAGTCCCTGCAGGGCGCGCAGAACGCCCTGGGGGGCGGGGGCCGCTACGACGGGCTGGCCGAGGTGCTGGGCTTCCCGGCCACCCCGGGGACCGGTTACGCGCTGGGGGTCGAGCGCACCCTGGCGGTCTGCCGCGAGCAGGGGCTGGGACCGGAGGAGCGGCGCGACGAGGTCGTGGTCCTCAGCGTCGGGCCGGGGGATGCCCGGGCGGCTGCGGCGGTGGCCCGGGAGCTGCGCGGGCGGGGCGTGGGGACGGTGCTCGACGTCTCCGATCGCAAGCTCGACCGCCGGCTCGCCGGCGCCGCCCGCCGCCGGGCCCGCGCGGCCGTCCTGGTGGGGGAGGCGGAGGCCGCCCAGGGGGCGGCGACCTGGAAGGACCTGGACACCGGCCGCCAGGAGACCGCCGGCGTCGCCGAGGTCGCCGCCGCGCTCCGCCGCCTCCTCGACGGCGGATGACCCTGCCCGGTGCGGGCGCCGATCGGGCCCGCTCGATCGGAGCCGCTGCGGGTACCATGAGATCGGCCCCCCGCCGGTCGCAGCGCACTGAATGCGGCTGGACCAACAGAGAAAGCTTCGGGATCCCAACATCCGTCGCCGGCCTCCGTGCCCCTCGGACGGGGAAGGAGAAAAGCGCCGTGCGGGAACCCACCTGGTCCTCGGGCTCAGCCCAGGACAGCGCCGCCGGCGTCGGGGCCTTTCGGCAGGCGGAGCGCGGGTGAGCCCGGGACTGCTCCTCGGGCTCCTCTTCGCCCTCATCGGCGCCCAGGTCACCCGCCTCGTCGCGCCCCGCCGGCTGGGCTACCCGATCGCCCTGCTCCTCGCCGCCGTGGGGGTGGTCGCCGGCGAGCTGGCGGCCGCGGCCCTGCACGCCGGCGGTCCGGCGCTTGGCCCCGTGCACCCGCTCGCCGACATCCTCGGGATGGCCGTGATGGAGGTCATCGGAGTCACCTTCCGGGTGCCCGGCGCGCGCCGGGGGCGGGCATAATCGAAGTCTCAGCAACTGGCGCTCCGAACCGAGCCCGCACCGACCCGGTGCCACATGGAGGACCGGCCATGCGTCTGCCCATCCCCTTCGGCCGCAAGGGTCTGATCGCGGCCGTGGCCATCGCCGCCGCGGTCGTCTTCTGGCGGGTCCGCGCCCGCCGCCAGGAGGCCGCCGACCAGCAGTGGGACGAGGATGTCCAGGGCGCCATCCAGGAGGGCGTCGCCGCCGGTCGCGCGGCGACCACCCGCGGGGCACCCGCCGGCACCCCGAGCGCGTGACCCGCACCCGGGGCTCCACCTCCGACCGGAGCCGCCGATGAGTTTGGATGCCGCTCCGCTCGGGTATGCGGGGGATGTGATCCCCACCACGTCCGAGCTGCGGATGCCGGCGGAGCGGCGCTACGTCCTGGCCGCCAAGCGCGCGGCCGCGGGGTTCGCGGCGGTCGCCGGGCTGGACGTCGAGGCCCTCGACGACCTGGTGATCGCCGTCTGCCAGGCATGCGAGAACGCCATCGCTCTCACCGAGCGGGTCGCCGGGCCGGGCAACGGCCAGATCCGCCTGGTGTTCACCCTCGCCGACAGCGCGCTCGAGGTCCGGGTCCGGAGCAGCCTCTCCCGGGCCGAGCTGGAGGCGGCGGCGCATCGCCAGGCGGTGGCGGCGGCCCAGGCCGCCCGCGAGGCGCAGGCTCGCGAGGCCCAGGAGATGGCGATGCAGCTCATGGGGCTCTTCGTGGACGACTTCGGCTACCGGATGGACGAGCGCACCGGCGGCCTCAGGGTGCGGCTGACCAAGTACCTGGTGCGGTGAGCGCCGCCACGCGAGGCGGAGTCACGGCCACGCCGGAGCGGCGGACGATGCCGAAGCCGAGCGCGACCCCCGGCCGCGAGGAGGTCCGGCGGCTGCTCCGCGAGTACCGGGCCAGCCGCGACCCGGTCATCCGGGAGCGGCTGGTCGAGCTCAACAGCGACCTGGTCCGCTATATCGCGCGCCGGTTCGCCAACCGCGGCGAACCGCTCGAGGACATCGAGCAGGTCGGCTTCCTCGGGCTGATCCAGGCGATCGACCGCTTCGACCCGTCCCTCGAGAACGAGTTCAGCACCTTCGCGACCCCCACCATCATGGGCGAGATCCGGCGCCACTTCCGCGACCGCTCCTGGGCGGTCCGGGTGCCGCGGCGGCTGCAGGAGAACCTGCTCCGCGTCCACGCCGCCCAGCAGGAGCTGCAGGGGAGCCTGGGCCGGCCCGCCTCCATCGCCGAGATCGCCGAGCACCTCGGGCTCCAGCCGGACGACGTGCTGGCGGCCCTCGAGGTGAGCCCGGCGCAGCACACCGTCTCCCTCCAGACCCCGATCGGCGACGCCGAGGACGGCGGCGTCCTGGGGGAGCGCCTGGGGGGGGAGGACGAGGGCCTCGACCGGGTCGAGATGCGCGACGTCCTGGAGCGGGCGATGGCCCATCTCAGCCCCCGCGAGCGCCGCATCATGGCCCTGCGCTTCGTCGAGCAGCTCCCCCAGACCGAGGTGGCCCGACGGCTCGGGATCTCCCAGATGCACGTCTCGCGGCTGCAGCGGGCGGCGGTGGAGCACCTCCGCCGCGATTTCGGCGGCGAGGTCCTGGTCTGACCGCCGTCCAGGGCGACCGTCCCGGCGTCCGATACAATCAACCGGCTCTGCACCTCTGACCAAGGGCGCCGCCGCACTCCACCGTGCCGCCCCGCCGCCGCCAGGTGCCTCACCCTCCACTGGTCGCCCCCCCTTGCTCAGCCACGAGATCCGGGAGCGCTTCCTCGGCTTCTTCGAGGAGCGCGGGCATCACGTCCTCCCCAACGCCTCGCTGATCCCGCGCGACGACCCGTCGCTGCTCTTCACCGTGGCCGGGATGGTCCCGCTCAAGCCCTACATCAGCGGCGAGCGCACCCCGCCCCGCCCCCGGCTCACCTCCTGCCAGCGGTGCTTCCGGGGCTCGGGCCTGACCACCGACGACATCTCCTCGGTGGGCGACTGCACCCACCACACCTTCTTCGAGATGCTCGGCAACTGGTCGATCGGCGACTACTTCAAGGAGGGGGCCATCGACCTCGCCTGGGAGCTGCTCACCCGGGTCTTCGGGCTGGACCCCGAGCTGCTCTGGCCCTCGATCTACCCGGAGGACGCCAACTCCCTCGCCATCTGGACCAAACGCGTCGGCGTCCCCGACCACCGCGTGGCCCGCCTGGAGGACAACTGGTGGCAGGCCGGGCCGACCGGGCCCTGCGGCTACGACAGTGAGATCTACTTCGACTGCGGGGCCCCGTGCTCGTGCGGCCGCTCCGACTGCACTCCCCAGGACGGCTGCGGCGGTGATCGCTGGACCGAGATCTGGAACCTGGTCTTCATGGAGTTCGACCAGGCTCAGGACGGCAGCCGCAGCCGGCTCCCCCAGAGGACCGTCGACACCGGCATGGGCCTGGAGCGGATGGCCGCGGTGCTCCAGGGCGTGCGCTGCAACTACGAGACCGATCTCTTCACGCCCATCGTCGCCGGGCTGGAGCGGCGCGCGACGGCCGGGGACGACCCGGAGGCCCGGGCGCGCTCCCTGCGGGTCCTCGCCGACCACGCCCGGGGGGCCACCTTCCTGATCGCGGAGGGCGTCCTCCCCGGCAACGCGGGCCGCGGCTACGTACTCCGCCGGGTCATCCGCCGGGCCGCCTTCCACGCCCGCCGGGTGGGGCTGCGCGGTGGCCTCGCCGGGGCGGTGGGGGACGTGGTGGCGACGCTCGCAGCCGCCTATCCCGAGCTGGCCCAGCACCGGGGCCTCGCCGAGGCCACCCTCGGGGGCGAGGAGGAGGTCTTCGCCCGCACCATCGAGGCCGGGAGCGAGCGGCTGGAGGCGCTGCTCCGCGCCGGGGCCGCGGCGATCTCGGGGGAGGACGCGTTTCGCCTCTACGATACCTTCGGGCTTCCGGTGGAGTTAACCGTCGAGATGGCAGGCGAACGCGGGGTCTCGGTGGACCGCGCCGGCTTCGATGCGGCCCTGCGCGCTCAGCGCGAGCGCAGCCGCGTCCCGGGGACCTCGCGGGGCTGGAGCGCGCCCGCGAAGGGCTCCGCCCCCGCCGAGGTCACCCTCCTCACCGACTTCGTCGGCTACGAGACGACCACCGCGGAGGCCACCGTCCTGCGCATCGGGACCGGGGAGGAGAGCGTTGCCCTCGGGGTGGGGGAGGAGGCCGCCGTCTTCCTCGACCTCTCCCCCTTCTACGCCGAGGCGGGCGGGCAGGTCGGGGACGCGGGCCGGCTCACCTGGGACGGGGGCCAGGCCGCCGTCGCCGGCTGCGTCGTGCTCGCCGAGGGCCCGGTCCAGGGTCGGGCCCACCAAGTCCGCGTCCTCGAGGGCAGCCTGCGGCGGGACCAGCGGGTGATCGCGGAGGTCGACCCGGAGCGGCGGGCGGCCACCGCGCGGCACCACAGCGCCACCCACCTGCTCCACCGGGCCCTGCGCGAGACCCTCGGCGAGGGCGTCGTCCAGCGCGGCTCCTTCGTCGGGCCCGACCACGCCACCTTCGACTTCAGCTTCCCGCGCGGCCTCGACGCCGCGGAGCTCCTCGCCGTGGAGCGGCGGCTCAACCGGGCCGTCCGCGACAACCTCCTCCGCGAGGTCCGCGAGATGCCGGTGGCCGAGGCGCGCGCCTCCGGGGCGATGGCCCTCTTCGGCGAGAAGTACGGGGAGCTGGTTCGGGTGGTGAGCTTCGGGGGCTGGTCCCGTGAGCTCTGCGGCGGCACCCACGTCGAGCGGAGCGGTGATGTCGGGGCGGCGCTGATCGTCTCCGAGACCTCGATCGGCCAGGGGACCCGGCGCATCGAGCTGCTGGCCGGCGACGCGGCGGTGCGGCGCTGGGAGGAGACGGAGGCCCTGCTGGACGACGCGGCCCGGAGCCTCAGGGCCCGGCACGAGGAGGTCCCGGAGCGCGTCGCCCGGCTCCTCGAGCAGAATCGTGAGCTGCAGCGCCGGCCCCGCGATGCCGCCGGCGGGGCGGTGGCGGCCGCCCTCGCCGCCGTCGAGGTGGGGCCGGTGGGGGCCGTGACCGTGGCCATCTCCGACGACCCCGCCCTGAGCGGGGACGACGCCGCCCGGCTGGTGGACCGGCTCTTCGCCGAGCGCCTCGGCGGCGACGGCGTCGCCGCCGTCTTCGGCAGCACCACCGTCTGCGTCAAGGCGGGCGCGGCCGCCCTCGCCGCCGGGGTCGACGCCGGCCGGCTGGTGCGGGCCGCGGCCGAGGCCTCCGGGGGCCGCGGGGGAGGCCAGCCCGGGTTCGCCCGCGGGGGGCTCGGAGAGCCGGGGCGGCGAGCCGAGGCGGTGGCCGCCCTGCGCGCCGCGCTGGAGGACGGCAGGCGGTGATCGGGCGCAAGAAGTTTGCCCTGCTGCGGCGGCGCGGCGAGTTCCACAGCCACTACACGGTGCTCGACATCGGCACCGAGTTCGTCAAGGCGCTGGTGGTCAAGCGCGAGGCCGGCGAGGGGATCGTCATCGGCGTCGGCAAGATCCGCCAGTCGCTCTCCGACATGCAGGCGGGGGCCGTCGCCGACATCCAGGGGGTCATCGACAACTGCGACCGCGCCCTCACCGAGGCCGAGGACATGTGCGGCGCCATCCCCGGGCAGGTGGTGATGGGCATCGCCGGCGAGCAGGTGCGCGGCTTCAGCACCACCATGACCATGCCCCGGGCCCAGCCCCAGTCGCGGATCACCCAGACCGACATCGCCACCGCCCTCCAGGCGGTGCAGCGGCGCGCCCTCAAGGAGGCGGTGCGGCAGATGTCGAGCGAGCTGGGGGTGGCCGAGGTCAACGTCAAGCTGGTCCACAGCAGCATCAGCTCGGTCCACATCGACGGCTACGCGGTCACCAACCCGCTCGACTTCCAGGGTCAGGTGCTGGAGATCTCGGTCTTCAACACCTTCGCCCCGCTGACCCACATCGGGGCGCTCCAGACCATCGCCCAGGAGCTGGACCTGGAGCTGGTGGCGACCGTCGCCGAGCCCTACGCGCTGACCCGCGGCTGCGCCAGCGAGGAGGTGTACGAGTTCGGAGGCGTCTACGTCGACGTGGGCGGGGGCACCACCGACATCGCGGTGGTCCGCCGGGGGATCGAGGCGATCCGGATGTTCGCCCTCGGGGGGCGCTCCTTCACCCGCCGGATCGCCAACGAGCTGGGCATGAGCCTGGAGGAGGCGGAGCGCTTCAAGCTCGCCCACGCCGAGGGCCGCCTCCCCGCCGAGCAGGATGCCGCGGCGAGGATCACCGTCGAGCCCACCGCCGAGGTGCTGGCCCAGGGGGTGGCGCTCACCCTCGAGGAGCTCTCCGGCAGGGAGCCGCTGCCCCCCGCGCTCTACCTGGGCGGCGGCGGCGCCTCCCTCCCCGAGGTGGGCCAGCAGCTCCGCGCCCTGGACTGGACGGAGATGGGGATGGAGCGCCAGCCTCTGATCAAGGTGCTGGGCCCGGCCGACGTCCAGGGCATCCACGACTCCACCGGCCTCCTGGTCGGCAGCCAGGATGTCACCCCGATGGGGCTTGCGTATCATGCGGTGTCCCTGGAAGATGACGCGGACGAGCCCCTGGGTGGCCTGATGCGGCGCGTCATGAAGGCGATGAAGGTGTGAGGCCCGCGGAATGGCCAAGAGGCTGATCTACGTAGGGCAGGACGACGACGTCTCGGACCTGGCCGGCAAGATGCAGGCGGCCGATCCGGGCGACGAGGTGGCCATGGTCGTGCCCGCCGGCGCCCAGGCCTTCCAGTCGCCGCTCAACGTCCGCCTGCTCCGGAGCGTCGCCGCCCGTCGCGGCCTCTCCACCTCGGTGGTGACCCCCGACCCGCGCATCCAGGAGCTGGCCCGAGGCGTCGGGGTCTCCGCCTTCAGCTCGGTGGCCGCCTACGAGGGTGGCGTGCCGGTCACGGTGCGCCCCAACGGGCCCGCCCCCTACCGGGGGACGGTCCCGCCGCCCCGGCCCCAGGCTCCCTTCCTGCCCCGGGCGCCGGGGCCCCCCGGGCCGGCAACGGCTCTGGCCGCACCGCCCGGGACCGCGCCCGTCGCTCCCCAGAGCCCCTGGGCCCCACCCCCTGGCCGCGCCCCGCTCGGGCCGGCCGCCGCGCCGCCGCCTCTCGCCCCCGGTCCGCGGACGGGGGGCACCTGGGCGCCGCTTCCCGAGCCCGCCCGCCTGGGAGGAGCCACCGCCACCCTGGGAGGCTGCCCGCTCGCGCGCCGCGTTCCAGTCGGGAGTGGCCGAAACTGGCCAGGCCGCGCAGCGCCCCGCGCCGCCGTCCGGACCGCCGGGCCGGCGGCCGCTCCAGGGTCCGCTGCTGGGGCCCCCGCCGGGCCGCTTCCGCGCCCTGCTCCGCAACCGCACCGCGCTGACCTTCACCGCGATCGGGCTGGTGGTCATCCTGCTGGTGGCCTTCCTGGTGTTCAGCCCCTCCGCCACGGTGACCGTCACCATCGCGGAGCAGCCGCTGACCGTGAACCCGACCATCCAGGGCACGGCCACCCCCTCCCAGGCGAGCCAGCCCAACTTCGTGCTCGGCAAGGTGGTGAGCGACACCACCAGCCAGACCTTCCCGGTCAACCCGTCGGGCACCCAGACGGTGCCGGCGGTGGCCGCCACCGGAAGCGTCGTGCTCACCGGCGACAGTGCCGTGTGCAGCACCGGGTATTTCATCGGCCCGGGAGAGCTCCTCTTCGAGACCACCGCGGGCATCCAGTTCTCCGCCCCCAACACGACGGGGTTCACCATCCAGGAGCCGAGCTGCACCAGCACCGTCGCGGTGACGGCCGTGGCCGGCGGCAGTCAGGGCATCGTGCCCGCCGCTGCCATCTCGATATGGCTCAACACCCCGTGCACCGGCGGCGGCGCCTGTGCTCCGGGGTCCATCACGGTCGCGAACCCGGCACAGACGACGGGCGGGGCCAACGCCACCACCCAGGCCATCGCCAGCGCGTCGGACGTGGCCACCTGGCAGGCCCAGCTCAACCAGGTCGAGACCCAGCTCGGCGACACCGCCACCAACGACCTCAACGCCAAGGCCGGCCAGGACAAGCCCGCCGTCGACCCCAACGGCGACGGCAAGAGCGTCACCTTCGCGGTCGCCCCCACCAGCTTCACCTCGGTCGCCGCCGGCACGGTGATGAACGCGGAGACCATCACCGTCACCATGACCGCCCAGGAGACCGTCTACGACCCGGCCGCGGTCCAGGCCGACGTGCTGGCCGACCTCCAGAAGTCGACCAACCTCCCCTCCGGGGACACCCTCATCCCCAGCCAGCTCACCCTCAAGAAGGTGCAGGTCATCCAGTCGGGGAGCGATGGCACCTTCGCGCTCTCGGTGGAGGGGGTGGACTACTACCACCCGCAGGTCAGCCTCGGCCAGATCGACACCCAGCTCACCGGGCACAACCCGTCCGACGTCTTCGGCATCATCCAGCAGCAGATCCCCGACGTGCGCAGCGTCGACGTGCACGTCACCCCGGTGCAGCTCTTCTACATGCCCTTCTTCAGCTCCCACATCAAGATCGTCGAGACGTTCGTCACCCCCGGGAACGCCTCGTGAGCAGCGCGGGCTGAGTGCTGGCCGGGATCCGCAGCGTGAGCGCGAGCTGCGCCGCCATCGGCGTCGACCCGGGCACCCGGCGGGTGGGCCTGGCCGGCGCCGACCCCACTGGGACCATCGCCACCCCGCTGCGCACGCTGGAGCGGCGCCATCCGCGTTTCTGGGCGGAGCTGCAGGAGGCCTGCACGGAGCGCGGCTGCCGCCTCCTGGTGATCGGCCTCCCCCGGCGGCTCGACGGGTCGGAGGGTGAGGCGGCGTCCGCGGCCCGCAGCTTCGCCGCCGACGCCGAGCGGCGGCTCGGGGTGCGCGTCGAGATGTGGGACGAGTGGCTGAGCACCGCCCAGGCGGAGCGCGCCCTGATCGCCGGCGGGGTCCGGCGCGCCGACCGCCGGGGCCGGGTGGACGCGGTCGCCGCCAGCCTGATCCTGCAGAGCTACCTGGACGCCCACCCCGGGAGCTCGGACCGGTGAGGCGCGGCCAGCAGGGCAGGCTCGGGGTGATGTTCGCCCTCATCGCGGTGATCGTGGTGCTGATCGCGGCGGCCGGAGGCATCGTCCTCTACGGCCACGTCGAGCTCGAGGCGGTCGGTGCGGGCAACCCGCTGGTGATCACGGTGAGGAGCGGCGAGAGCGTGGACCAGCTGGCCGACACCCTGGAGAGCGACGGTCTGATCAAGAGCGCCCTCTTCTTCTCCGCCTACGCCCGGCTCCGCGGCGTGCACCTGAAGGCCGGCGAGTACCGGCTCGACTCCGCCATGGGCGCCAGCGAGATGATCGACGTCCTGGAGTCCTCCCCCTTCTGTCCCGGGGTCACCTTCGTGATCCCCGAGGGGTACACGGTGGACGAGATCGCCGACCGGATCGCGGCCACCAAGGGATTGGACGTGACCCGCCAGCAGTACCTGGCCGCGCTCGCCCAGGGCGGCTACGACGCGCCCTTCCTCGACATCCGGCCCGCCGGCGACACCTCCCTGGAGGGGTTCCTCTTCCCGGCCACCTACACGGTGCCCGACTGCGCCAGCGCCCGCTACGTGGTCCAGCAGCAGCTCAACGCCTTCGCCACCAACGTGGTCCCCAAGCTGCCCGCCTCGGCCACCCAGGCCTACGCCGACCTGATCACCGCCTCGATCATCCAGGCCGAGGCGAGGTTCGCCGCCGACTTCCCGCTGGTGGCGTCGGTGGTCGACAACCGGCTCTCCGACCACATCAACCTCCAGATCGACGCCATCGTGATGTACGGCCTGCACATGTCGGGGCAGGCGATGTCGTTTGCCGACGAAGGCATCGAGACCCCTTACAACAGCTACATGAACGCCGGCCTGCCGCCCACCCCGATCGGCAACCCCGGGCTGGCGACCCTCGAGGGCGCGCTCAGCCCGGCCTCGACCGCCTACCTCTTCTACGTGACCGACGCGTGCGGGCACAACCACTATTCGGTCACCGAAGCCCAGCACGAGCAGCAGGTCTCCCAGTATCAGAGCTCGTGTTGAGCGGAACGGCGAGCTGAGCGTGGCGGTGGCGGCGGAGGGGCTCCGGCTGGGGCTGATCGGCTCGGGGATCGAGCACTCACCGTCGCCGGCGATGCAGCGGGCCGCGCTCCGCGCCCGCGAGCTGGACGGCGACTACGCGGTGCTCGACGTCACCCCCGAGGAGCTGCCCGGGGTGCTCGCCCGGCTGCGCGCCGGCGAGCTCTCCGGCTGCAACGTCACCGTCCCCTACAAGGCGGCGCTGGCGGCGGCCTGCGACCGGCTGGAGGGGGACGCGGCGCTCTGCGCCGCGGTCAACACCGTGCTGGTGCGGGACGGGGAGCTGGTCGGCGAGAACACCGACGCGCGCGGCTTCGAGCTGGCCCTCGCCTCCCAGCGTCTGCGGCCCGAGGCCGGTGGGCGGGGGCTGGTGCTGGGGGCGGGCGGCGCCGCCGCGGCCTGCGTCCTCGCCCTCTCCCGGATGGGCATGGCCGACGTGGTGGTGGTGGCCCGCCGTGCCGAACAGGCGGCGGACCTCTGCCGCCGGATCGCCCCGGGCTCGGCGCGCGCGCTGGCGTGGGACGACGGCGAGTCGATGGAGCTCGCCGCCCGCGCGGCCGACCTCCTGGTCAACGCGGCCGGGGTCGGGACGGTGGGCCTCCCGGTCGGCCTGGACCGGCTCCCGTCCCGGTGCATCGTCGTCGACCTCCGCTACCGGCCCCGCCCGGTCGACGTGGTGGCCGCGGCCCGGGAGCGGGGCCTCCGCGCCGCCGACGGGGTGGAGATGCTCCTCTTCCAGGGGATGCTGAGCTTCCAGCTCTGGACCGGCACGGACGCGCCGTGGCACGCCGCGCGCGCCGCCCTCGAGGAGGCGCTCTGCCGGTGAACGTCGCATTCACCATCGTCGCGGGGGTGGCCGGCGCCGCGCTGGGGCTGGGCGACGGCTGGCTCAACGTCCTGCTCGAGCGGCTGGAGGGGCTCCGCGCCGAGGAGGACCAGGAGCGCGCCGAGTACGAGGCGGAGGTCGCCACGCAGGCCGAGGAGGCCCGCGGGCGGGGCGAGGCGCCCGAGCCCGCTCCGGCCTGGCTGCCCGAGCGCTACGGGTGGACCTGGCTCGAGTGGGGCGCCGCCCCGGTGTTGGGGGCGCTCGCCTTCGGCCTCTTCGCCGCTCACGGGGGCCTGACCTGGGCGACCGTGGAGACCCTCCTCTGGATGGCGGTGTTCGTCCAGGTCGTCACCTTCGATCTCAAGCACCGGCTGATCCTCGACAAGGTCACCTACCCCGCCCTGGTCCTGGCCCTGGCGCTCTCCGCGGTCACTCCCGGTGTCTCGTTCTTCCGGGCCCTGATCGGAGCGGCGGTGATCGGCGGCTTCTTCCTGCTCTTCCACTTCCTCTCCCGCCGCGGCATCGGGCTGGGCGACGTCAAGCTGGCGGCCCTGGTCGGTGCGGTGACCGGTCTCGGCTTCGACAGCCCGTCGCACCTCCAGGCCGTCTACGCGGTGGCCTACGGCGTCTTCCTGGGCGGCGCGGTGGCGCTGCTGCTCCTGGTGACCCGGGTGCGCAGCCTCAAGGACCCGATCCCGTACGGCCCGTTCCTCTGCGCCGGCGCGGCGCTGGCGATCTTCCTCGCGTCCGCCGGCTGAGCGGCGTCAGCGGGGGCTCACGACCGGCGCGCGCGCGGCTCGCCGGACCCCGACCGGATGCCGCATGATGGCGGCGCCATGACGTCGCACCTGCTCGCCGGTGAGAGCGTGATCGCCGTCGAGCGCCAGCACGTCGCCGTGCTGGTGCCGGCGGCCGCCGTCGCCGTGGTCTGCCTCGGCGTCCCCCTGGTGCTCATCCAGCTGGTTCCCGGCACGGTTCTGGGCCACGGCGTGGGCACCGCCAAGGCGATCGCCGACGCCGTGGTGGCGGTGGTGGTGGCGGGCTGGTTCCTGCTCCGGGTGCTGCGCTGGCGCTGCCAGACCTACACCCTCACCACCCACCGGATCGTGCTCTCCCGCGGGGTGGTCTCGCGCGTCACCGAGTCGATCGCCCTGGACCGCATCCAGGACACCGTGGTGCGCCGCCCGCTGGCGGACCGCCTGATCAGGTCGGGGTCGGTGGAGATCCAGTCCGCCGGCCGTGACGGCACCGAGATCCTCCGGCTGGTGCCCCGACCCGAGCGCTTCTACACCCAGATCCTCCAGGCCATCGAGGACTACCGCCACCTGGCGCTGGGCTACGAGGTGCCCGAGACGGCGGCCGAGGGTCCCGAGCAGCAGCCCGTCCCCCGCGGTGCCGGCGGAGGGGTCTGACCGCCCCGAGGACACGGGCTCAGCGGGCCACCAGGGTCATGGTCCAGCCCTCGGGGTTGAGGGGGATGACGACCGTCGTGCCGGGTGCCGCCGCCTCGAGACGCTGGACCTGGGCGTCCCAGTGCAGGTCGAGGTAGGGGGGGTACACCCAGTCCCGCGGGACACCGTCGACGGCGGTGACCAGGAGGAGGAGGCCCGCCACCCCCACCGCCGCCCGCGCCCCGGCGTCCCCCACCCGGCGCAGGCCCCTCTCCCGGGCGCTGCTCCGCCGCCGCCTCCTCTCCCGCCGCAGCCCGTCCGCCACCAGCCAGCCCAGCGAGAGGGCGAAGGCGAGCAGCGGGTAGAGGAAGTAGCGGAGCGCACCGGGGTGGAACGCGACGACGTCGGCGGGCGTGCCGAGGTCCGGCCAGCGCGGCGGCGGGATCGCCGGCGAGATCAGTGCGAGCGCCAGCTCGAGCGCCGCGAAGAGGCAGAAGCCGCGGAGGATCGCCGGGCCGCGCCAGGCCGCCCCGGCACAGGCGGCCACCGGGATCGCGGCGAGGAGCGTGAGGGCGAGCGCGCTCTCCTCCAGGGGAGATCCCGCCAGGCCGGCGAGACCGTGGGCGCCGACCACCAGCCCGAGGGTCACCTGGCGGCCCAGCAGGGTGACGAGGGTGAGCGGCCCGGCGGCCAGGGCTCCGGCCAGCCGCTCGGCGGTCGCCGAGGTCAGGAGCACGCCGACCTGGACGGCGGCGACGGCGGAGTTGGCCGCGAGCACCGCCAGCCTGTGGCGGTCCCCGCGGTCGCGCAGCCACCGCCAGGCCGCGATCGGCTCCAGCAGGATCGAGTACGGACCGGTCAGTCCCGAGACGACCAGGACCACGCCGTCGCAGAGCCACCCCCAGCGGCGGGCCGGGCGCCCGGCGAAGACCACCAGGAAGGCGATCAGCGCCAGGTGCCACTGGGCGTTGGTGAGGTTGCCGCTGGTGTCGTACGCGTTGGGCAGGACGATCACCAGCACGGCGATGAGGAGCCGCGCCGCCGTGCTGGGGATGGCGGACGCCATCCGCGAGGAGACCAGGTAGCAGATGCCCCCGACCTCCACGAGAAGGGCCACGAGGTTGAAGAGGGTCGGCGCCAGGGCGGTGGGGAGGAGCAGCGAGAGCGCCGCGCCCAGCCGCTGGAGGAGCACCAGGTAGCCGGCGTCGGGCTGGAAGAGGGTGCTGAGCGGGCCCTGCGAGTAGGCGTCGCGGTACCAGATGCCGTCGTCCGCGTAGAACTGCGCGTGGAGGAGGAGCGAGGGCAGGTGCGAGAACCAGAGCGCCGCCGTGGCCAGGGCGATGCCGAGCAGGCACCAGCCGGGGTGACGGGCGAGAAGCCGGGGCCAGGCCCACCGGCGCTCCTCGCGGGTGCCACCACCGGCGGCGGTTCCGGCGTCGAGGGCCGGCCGCGACGCAGCCTCCGCACCCATCGGCGAGACGGTACCAGGCCGCCGGAGAGCGTGACGCCGGCGAACCGCCGGCCCGCCCGTGGGGAGCGCGAGGGGGATTCGAGGACGGCGACGGGGATTCGCCCGCTCCGGCCCGTAGAATCGCTGGCGCAGCCAGCGCCGCTCCCGGCGCACAGAAGGGGTCAGCTCACGCCGTGATGCCGTCCACGCGCCAGATCCAGCCCCCAGCCCCTCCGTCCGTGGCCGCCTCGCGCCGATGCTCCGCTTCCTGACCGCCGGGGAGAGCCACGGGCCCCAGCTGACCGTCATCGTCGAGGGCGTTCCGGCCGGCCTGCGCCTCGACGCCGCGCACGACATCGACCCTCACCTGCGCCGCCGCCAGGGCGGCTACGGCCGCGGCAAGCGCCAGCAGATCGAGCACGACCGGGCCGAGATCGTCGCCGGCGTCCGCGGCGGGCTCACCCTCGGCTCCCCGATCGGCCTGGTGGTCGTCAACCGCGACTGGGAGCACTGGCGGGGTCCGATGCAGGTGACGGCTGCCGGGTTCACGCGCAAGCCGGTGAGCCGGGTCCGGCCCGGGCACGCCGACCTCGCCGGGATGCTGAAGTACGGGCTGGTGGACGCCCGCGACGTCCTGGAGCGCGCCAGCGCGCGGGAGACGGCGGCGCGGGTCGCCGCCGGGGCGGTGGCGCTCACCCTGCTGGGGCGGCTCGGCGTCCGGGTCGGCTCCTGGGTGCAGCGCATCGGCGACGTCTCCGTCGACTGGCGCGAGGTCGTCGACCAGGCGGCGGTCGAGGCGTCCCCGGTGCGCTGCCCCGACCCGGAGGCGTCGGCGCGGATGGTCGCCGCCATCGACTCCGCTCGCGAGCGGGGCGACACGCTCGGGGGCACCGCGGTGGTCTCGGCGGCCGGAGTTGTTGCCGGCCTTGGCAGCTACGTGCACTGGGACCGCAAGCTCGACGGCCTGATCGCCCAGGCGCTCTGCAGCATCCCCTCGGTCAAGGGGGTGGAGCTGGGCGCCGCGGCGCTCGCCGCGCGCTCGCGCGGATCGGAGGTGCACGACTCCCCCCGCTTCGTCGAGGGCGAGGGATTCCGGCATCTGACCAACCGCCAGGGCGGTCTCACCGGCGGGGTGACCGACGGCGAGCCGGTGTGGGCGGCGGTCCACTTCAAGCCCATCTCGACGCTGCTCTCGCCGCTGCGCTCGGTCGACGCGCGGAGCGGCGAGGAGGTCAACGCCCACTATGAGCGCAGCGACATCTGCGTGGTCCCCGCCGGGGCGGTGGTCGCCGAGGCCATGCTCGGCTGGGTGATCGCCGCCGCCATGATCGAGAAGCTGGGCGGCGACTCGCTCGCCGAGATGCGGCGCAACCTCGCCGCCTACCGGCGCAGCATCCGCGGGCTGCGGTGAGCGCCGCCCCCACCCGGCCGCGGCCGATCGCCCTGGTCGGGCTGCCGGGCACCGGCAAGAGCACCCTCGGCCGGCGTCTCGCCACCAGCCTCGGATGGGAGCTGCGCGACACCGACGCCGAGGTCGAGCGCCGGACCGGACGGAGCCCCGCGCAGATCCTCGACGACGACGGCGAGGACGCCTTCCGGCGGGTGGAGCTCTCCACCGTCGCCGATCTTCTCGAGGAGCCGCGCCCCGCCGTGATCGCCTGCGGCGGGGGCCTCTTCGCCGAGCCGGCGGCCCGCCGGGGGCTGCTCGAGGGGGCCTGGGTGGTGGCTCTCGACGCCCCCGACGCGACCCTGCTGGAGCGGCTGGGCTCGGCCTCGGACCGGCCGCTGCTCCGCGGCGACGTCGGCGGGCGGCTGGCCGAGCTGCGCCGCCGGCGGGAGCGGGCCCACGCCGAGGCGCACCTCCACATCGACACCGCCCAGGCCTCCCCGGAGGCGGCGGAGGCCGCCATCCGCGCCCTGGCCGGCGCGATCCCGGTGCCGGCCGGCGCCTCCGCCTACCCGGTGATCGTGGCCGAGGGCGCCGCCGAGCGCGTCGGCGCCCACCTCCCGGCCGACTGCCGCCGCGTGGCGGTGGTGACCGACACGAGCGTCGAGCCGGTCGCGCGGCGCCTGGCCGGGCGCATCTCCGCCTCGGGGCGCGAGGCCGCGCTGGTCGCCCTGACCGGGGGCGAGACGGTGAAGAGCTGGGCCGCCGCCGGGCGCCTGCTCGAGCGCCTCGCCGCCCTGGGGTTGGGACGGCGCGACGCGGTGGTCGCGGTGGGCGGGGGGTCGGTCGGGGACCTGGCCGGCTTCGGCGCGGCCGCCTTCTGCCGCGGGATCGCGTGGGTGGTGGTCCCCACCACCCTGCTCGCCATGGTGGACAGCTCGATCGGCGGCAAGACGGGGGTCAACCTCCGGGCCGCCAAGAACCTGGCGGGCGCCTTCTGGCAGCCCCGGGCGGTGCTGGCCGACCCGACCCTGCTCGGCACCCTGCCGGCCCGGGAGCTGACCTCCGGGCTGGGGGAGGTGGCCAAGTACGCCATGATCGCCGAGACCGACCTCCCCGGCATCCTCGACGAGGGCCTCGAGCGAGCCCTGCGCGGGGACGTCCCGACGCTGACGGCGATCGTCGGGCGCTGCGCGGCCGTCAAGGCCGCGGTGGTGGGGCGCGATCCCCGGGAGTCCGGGCTCCGCGCCGTCCTCAACTACGGGCACACCGTCGCCCACGCCATCGAGGCGGCGGCCGGCTACGGGACGGTGACCCACGGGGAGGCGGTGGCGGCGGGGATGCGCGTGGCCGGTCGGCTCTCCGCCGAGCTGGCGGGGCTCCCGGTCAGCGACCTGGAATGGCAGGATGACCTCCTCGACCGGCTGGCCCTGCCGCCGCTGCCGGCGCTCGCGCCGGCGGCCGTGCTGCGCCGGCTCGGTCATGACAAGAAGTCGGTGGGGGGCGAGCCGCGCTGGGTGCTGCTGGCCCACCGCGGCGACCCCTTGGTCGAGCAGCGGGTGCCCGCGGGGCTGGTTCGCGCGACCCTTCAGGAGGTGCTGTAGGCAGATGACCCGAGTCCTCGTCCTCAACGGTCCCAACCTGGCCGGCCTGGGGCGCCGCGAGCCCGAGATCTACGGCGGCCGCAGCCTTGCCGAGATCGAGGCCGAGCTGCGCGAGCGGGCGGTCGCCCTCGACGTGGAGATCCAGGTCGAGCAGCGCAACGGCGAGGGCGAGCTGATCGGCCTCCTGGAGAGCGAGGCGGGCCGCTCCGACGCCGTGGTCATCAACCCGGCGGGCTTCAGCCACACCTCGGTCGCCCTCCTCGACGCCCTGCGCGCCTTCCCCGGCATCGTCGTCGAGGTGCACCTCAGCAACACCTTCCGCCGGGAGACCTACCGCCGGGTGATGCTCACCGCCGAGGCGGCGGACGCGGTCATCCTGGGGTTGGGATCCTCCGGGTACGCGGTCGCGCTCGAGGCGGCGGCGCGGATGGTGCGCGAGAGCAGAGAATTGACCCGATGATCAGCGCCGGAGACCTTCGACCGGGAGCCACGGTGGAGCGGGGCGGGCAGCTGCTCCAGGTCCTCGACTTCGCCCACATCAAGCTGGGCCGTGGCACCGCGGTGGTGCGCACCAAGCTCAAGAACCTCACCACCGGCGCGGTGACCGAGGAGACCTTCCGTCCCGAGGAGAAGTTCGGCCGGGCGCGGATCGAGCGCTCCGAGGCCCAGTACCTCTACCGCGACGGGGACGCCTTCGTGGTCATGGACACCCGGACCTACGACCAGACCCCGCTCTCCCCCGAGCAGGTCGGCGAGGGAGCCCGCTGGCTCAAGGAGAACGACACCCTCACCCTGCTGACCCACGACGACCGCGTCCTCGGCGTCGAGCTGCCCACCTCGGTGGAGCTGGAGGTCACCGAGACCGAGCCCGGGTTCAAGGGCGACACCGCCAACGCCGCCACCAAGCCGGCCACCCTGGAGACGGGAGCCGTGGTCGACGTGCCCCTCTTCGTCAACGCCGGCGACCGCGTCCGCGTCGACACCCGCAACGGGCGCTACCTGGAGCGAGCCTGATGGACGCCCCGGCCCCGCCGGCGGCGGACGGGAGCCGCGCCGAGACCAGGCGGCCCCTGGGCGTCACCCGGGTCGCCAACGAGGTGGTCGCCTGGATCGCCGTGCTCACCGCGCTGCAGGTGCCCGGCGTGCACGCCATGTACCAGGCTGCGGGCCAGTCGCTGGAGCGCATCCTCCGGCGCTCTCACGCGCATCACGGTGCCCGCGTGGAGCTGCGCGACGACAGCACCCTGGACGTCGACCTCTGGGTCGTCGTGGTCTCCGGCCAGTCGGTCCCCCGGGTCGGGGCCGAGGTGCAGCAGCGCGTCGCCGACGCCCTCGAGCGGATGCTGGGCCTGGACGTGGGGACCATCAACGTCCACGTCAGCGAGGTGGTCTTCGCGTCATGAGCCGTCCCGCGGGGAGGCGGCGCCGCGGTCGCGAGCTGGCCCTGCGGGTCCTCTTCGAGCTGGAGGGGACCGAGAAGGACGCGCGGCCGGCCCTCGCCTACCAGGCGCTGGAGATGGCCGCCCCGCCCGACGCCGTCGAGTACGCGCGTGCCCTGGTCGAGGGGACCCTGGAGCACGTCGGCCGCATCGACGAGGCGATCGGCGAGGCCAGCGACAACTGGGACCTCGTCGACTTCGGCAAGGTCGAGAGGGCGGTGCTCCGGCTGGGCACCTTCGAGGTGCTCTTCGAGCCGGCCACCCCGGTCGCGGTGAGCATCGACGAGTCGCTGGAGCTCGCCCGCGAGTACGCGGGCGAGGACGCCGTCCCGCTGGTCAACGGAGTGCTCGGCCGCATCGCCCGGGAGCGGGTGTGAGGGGCGGCGGAGCGCCCGGCCCGCCGGGCGGAGCCTGAGCTGAGCGCCGCCCCGGCTCGCCGCCCCGCCCCGACAGCCCCGGCGGCCCGCGCCGGCGCGGCGTCGCATGAGCGATCATATGTTCGCCCCATGGCCGTGACCGACCCCACCCGATTCGACGCCCGCTCCACGGCGGCGCACCGGCGATGAGCCTGCGTCGCGCGCTGAGCGTCGCCGAGCTGACCGCCATCATCCGGGGGGCCCTGGCGCAGAGCCCGGACCTGGAGGACGTGCTGGTGGAGGGGGAGATCAGCAACCTCTCGATGCCGGCGTCGGGGCACCTCTACTTCACCCTCAAGGACGCCGGCGCCTCGGTGAGCTGCGTGGTCTGGCGCTCGCAGCGGGCCGAGATCCCCTTCCGGCCCGAGAACGGCATGACGGTGATCGTCCACGGGCGCATCGAGGTCTACGACGCCCAGGGGCGCTACCAGCTCTACGCGGACCGGCTCGAGCCCTCGGGGGTCGGCGCGCTGGCCCTGGCGGTGGAGCAGCGGCGCCGGGCGCTCGCCGCCGAGGGGCTCTTCGACGAGGCGCGCAAGCGGCCGCTGCCGCTCCTGCCCCGCCGCGTGGTGGTGGTCACCTCGCGCAGCGGCGCGGCCCTCGGCGACGTCCTCACCGTGGTGGGACGGCGCGCCCCCTGCGTCGACGTCGTGCTCTCCCCGGCCACGGTGCAGGGGGAGGGGGCGGTCGAGACCCTCGTCCTCGCCCTGGAGCGGGCCCAGGCGGTGAGCGGCGCCGAGGTGGTGCTGCTGGTCCGCGGCGGCGGCTCGCTGGAGGACCTCATGCCCTTCAACGACGAGCGGCTGGCTCGGGCCATCCGGGCGGGTCCGCTGCCGGTGGTCGCCGGGGTGGGCCACGAGACCGACACCACCATCGCCGACCTCGCCGCCGACCGGCGCGCTGCGACGCCCTCGGCGGCGGCCGAGCTGGTGGCCCCGGACGCCCGCCGGCTCGGCGCCGAGCTGCTGGCGCGGCGGGCCCGCCTGGGCGCGGCCGCGCGCCAGGAGCTGTCGGTGAAGCGCGCCTCCCTGGAGCGCCAGCGCCTCCGCCTCGGCAGCGCCTCCCCGCTCCGCCGGCTGCCCGGCCATCGCCAGGAGCTGGACCTGCGCGCCGAGCGCCTCCGGGGCGGGCTGCTCGCCGCCCTGGGGGCCAAGCGGCGCGGGCTCGACGCCGCCACCGCGCGGCTCCGGGTCGCGTCCCCCGCGCAGCGGCTGGCGGTGGAGCGCCAGCGGCTGGCGGGCGAGGGGCGGCGGCTGGAGCGGGCCATCCGCGAGTCCGCGGCGCTGCGCGGCCGCGAGGTGAGGTCTCGCCGCCAGCAGCTGGAGGCGCTCTCCCCGTTGCGCGTGCTCGAGCGCGGCTATTCGATCACCATGGACGCGGCGAGCGGTGCCGTCCTCACCGACCCGGCCTCGGTCCGGCCCGGCCAGAGGCTGCGCACCCGCCTCGCCGGGGGCGTGCTGACCAGCACCGTCGAGCCGGGGGGCTCGACAGACCATGACGAACGGATGTACGATACCGGCCACGACACTGCGGAGAGAGGATGAAAGGCGACGGCGGCGGTCCCGGGGGAGCCACGGTGGCGGGTGAGGACATCGACGGCCTGAGCTACGAGCGGGCGCTCGCCGAGCTCGACCAGATCATCGAGCGGCTGGAGCGCGGCGCGGTCGCGCTCGACGAGGCCATCGCCGCCTACGAGCGGGGGGCACGGCTCGCCCAGCACTGCGGCAGCCTGCTCGACCGCACCGAGCAGAAGATCAGCCAGCTGGTGGTCGGCGCCGGCGGGCGCATCACCGAGAAGCCGCTGGCGCCGGAGCGCGAGACCCAGGATCGGGCTGTTCTCCCGCCCGGGGCGCCCGCCGCCGCCGCGCCCGCCCGGCGCGAGCAGCAGCTGGAGATCGACCCCGACGAGATCCCCTTCTGATGTCGGCATCGCCCATCTCCGCCCGGCTCGGCGTCCGCTCCGCTGCTCCGTCGGTCGCGCACTCGAGTGCACTCCCTCGCCGCGCTCCTCGCCTCCTTGATCCGAACGGGCTGAGCGCCGCGTCGTGCGCGGACCGGCCATGACGGTGACGCTGCAGCGCCTCGACGTCGCCCTGGTGGAGAGGGGGATCGCCACCAGCCGCGAGCGGGCCCAGGCGCTGGTCGCGGCGGGGATGGTGGAGGTCGACGGGCGCCAGGCCCGGAGCGCCGCCCAGCGGGTGGGGGAGAGCGCCGCGGTCCGCACCGTCGGGGAGGGGAGCCCCTGGGCGAGCCGGGCCGGCGAGAAGCTGGCGGCCGCCCTCGACGCCTTCGGCATCGACCCCCGCGACCGGGTGTGCCTCGACGCCGGGGCCTCCACCGGGGGCTTCACCGACGTGCTCCTCGCCCGCGGT
The DNA here is from genome assembly GCA_963803165.1 of uncultured Chloroflexia bacterium. Lineage (GTDB taxonomy): Bacteria > Chloroflexota > Dormibacteria > Aeolococcales > Aeolococcaceae > Changshengia. The sequence goes on from CAWDLK010000002.1 coordinate 76,774, forward strand.
GCGGCGCGGGTCCACGCTGTCGACGTCGGGCACGGGCAGCTGCTGCCGCGGCTGGCCGGCGACCCCAGGGTGCGGGTGCTGGATCGGACCAATCTCCGCCACCTCGAGGCCCTCCCGGGCGAGGCGCCGAGCCTCGTGACCCTGGACCTCTCCTTCATCTCGCTCCGCCTCGTGATGCCGGCGGTGGCACGGCTGGCCCCCGGGGCCGACGTGGTCGCCCTCTTCAAGCCCCAGTTCGAGCTGGGCCGGGAGGCCGTGCCCCGGGGCGGGATCGTCCGCGACCCGGCGGCGGCGGAGGCGGGGGCGGTGGGCTTCCTGGAGTGGTGCGCAGCCCAGCTCGGCGCCGAGGCGCGGGGGGGTCCGATCCCGGCCGCGATCCGGGGGGCGCGGGGCAACCAGGAGCTCCTCGTCCACCTCCGCCTGCCGCCGGGCCCGCCCGAGGTCGCGCCGTGACCCGCGGTGCCATCGGCTTCCTGCTCCACCCCGGGGAGAGCGCCGGCGCGGTCGCCGCCGCCGCCGAGGTCGCCGCCCGCTGCGGCTACCGCACCTGGACCACCATGGTGCGCCCCGTCGAGGACGTCGCCGAGCACGCGCGCGGGACCGAGCTGCTGGTGACCGTGGGCGGGGATGGCACCTTCCTCTTCGGCGCCCGGTTGGCCGCCCCCCTCGACATCCCGGTCCTCGGGGTCAACCGTGGCCGCCTGGGCTTCCTGACCGACCTGGAGCTGGAGGCGCTGCCGGCGACCATCGAGGCCTTCGCGGAGGGCCGGACCGGCCAGCAGCGGAGGAGCATGCTCAGCGCGGAGGTGACCGGTGACGACGGTTCCGGCGGTCTCGCGGGCCGTCACCTCCTCGCCCTCAACGACGTGGCCATCCGCTCACCCGAGGTCGCCCTGGTCCGGCTTCGGGTCGAGGCCGACGGGGAGCTCCTCGGAGAGTTCGACGCCGACGGGGTGGTGGTCGCCTCCGCCACCGGCTCGACCGGCTACGCGCTGAGCGCCGGCGGGCCGCCGATCGACCCCCGGGTGCGGGCCATCACGGTCGTCCCGCTGGCGCCTCACGCGGTGATCACCCGGCCCATCGTGCTGCCCGACAGCACCGTGGTCGAGGTGGCGATCGAGCATGGCGCCGTCTTCGTGGCCGCCGACGGGCAGCACCAGGCTCGCCTCGGAGCGGGTGGCAGGGTGAGCATCGGACCCGGGCCCGAGCTGCGCGTCGTGCGCAGCGCGGAGTCTCCATCCTTCCTCCGCCAGCTGCGCGACAAGGTCCGCTTCGGGCTCCCGCTCAAGCCGGAGGAGCGGCCGTCCGGCGGCGCTCCGGCGGCCGGGGACCCCAGCGGCGGGCGGCGACCATGAGCCGGCTGCTCGAGCTGCGCCTGCGCAGCTTCGCCCTCGCGCGCGACACCCGGCTCGACTGCGACGCGGGATTCGGCGCGCTGAGCGGCGAGACGGGTGCCGGCAAGTCGCTCTGCATCGCGGCCGTCCGCTGGGCCCTCGGGGGCCGGGCCGAGGGCGAGGCGGTGGGGGAGGGCACCTCGGTGCGAGCCGTCTTCGAGCCGAGCCCGGAGAGCACCGCGCTGCTGGCCAGCCTCGGCATCCCCGCCGACGACCTCGTCACCCTCACTCGCGACGCGGGCAGCACCGGGCGCTCGACCTGTCGGGTCAACGGCGCCCTGGTCTCGCAGGCGACGCTCCGCGAGCTGGGGGACCAGCTCGCCGACGTGACCGCGCAGGGGGCCAGCCACCGGATGCTGCAGCGGAGCTGGCAGCGCCGGACCCTCGACGACTCCGGCGGCGCCGCGGTCTCCGAGGCGAGGGCGGCGATGACGGAGGCCCACCGCCGCTGGCGGAGCGCGGAGACCGTGCTGGGCGCTGCGCGCGTGGCGAGCCGGAGGACGGCCTCGGAGCTGGCCGAGGCGGAGGCGACCATCGCCGAGCTCGACCCCCTGCGCCTCCGCGAGGGAGAGGAGGACGAGCTGGGAGCGGAGCGGCTCCGTCTCCGCCACGCCGCCGGCATCGCCCGGGCGGCCACCCTCCTGGCCGACGCCGCCAGCGGTGACGAGGCGGGGGCCGCGGATGTCCTGGAGCGGGCCCTGGTGGACGTCGAGGCGCTGAGCGGCGTCGACCCCGGGCTCGCCGACCTCGGCGCGGAGGCGGCCTCGCTGACCGCGGCGCTGCGCGACCTCGGCGTCTCGGCACGGCGGCTTGCCGACCGCGTGGAGGTGGACCCCGCGCGCCTCGAGGCCGTCGAGGAGCGCCTCGACGCCCTGGCCCGGGTGCGCCGCCGCCATGGCTCCGTTCGCTCCGCCCTTGCCACCCTGGAGGCGGCGCGCCGCATCGGCGACGCGGCCCGGGGCGGTCAGGACGTCGCCACCCTGGAGGCGGAGGCCAGGGCGGCGCAGGCCGCCGCCGCCGAGTCGGCCCGCCGCCTGAGCGCCGCGCGCCGCGAGGCGGCCCACTCCCTGGAGCGCGCCGTGGAGCGCCACCTGGGGGCCCTGGAGCTTCCCGACGCGCGCTTCCGGGTGACGCTCGCCGTGACCGCCGACGCCGAGGGCGTCGACCTGGGAGACGGGCCGGTGCGCTGCGACGCCGACGGCGTCGACCAGGTCGAGCTGCGCCTCGCCGCCAACCGCGGCGGGGTCCCGCTGCCCCTCGACGAGGGGCCCTCCGGGGGTGAGCTGAGCCGGCTGGCCCTGGCCCTGGCCGCCGCGGGGGGAGCCAGCGGTCAGCCGCTGCTGGTCCTCGACGAGGTCGACACCGGGATCGGCGGCGAGACCGCCGCGCGCGTGGGCGACCTCCTCGCCGAGATCGGGCGGAGCCGCCAGGTGCTGGCGGTGACCCACCGGCCCGAGATCGCCTCGCGGGCCGCCTGGCACCTCCTGGTCTCCCGCACTGGAGGGGGCGGGCCGGTGGCCAGCGAGGTGCGCCGGGTGGAGGGCGACGAGCGCATCATCGAGGTGGCGCGCATGATGTCGGGCCGCACCACCGAGGCCGCCCTGGCCCGCGCCATCGAGCTGCTCCAGGAGGGTGGCGCGACCGCCGCTCGGCGCCGGCAGGCCGGCTGAGCCACCCTCGGCACGGGCGGGCGGGCCTCCTCCCGGGGCTCACGTCGCGAGACTGGGAGCGGGGGCGACCGGCTTGGCGACCACGTACCATGGCCGCCATGAGCGAGAGCACCTCCGGCGCCGGCCGCACCGCGGTGCCCCGCCGCTTCCAGGTCCAGGTCGGCGAGTTCGACGGCTCTCTCGAGGAGCTGGTGCTGGCCGCCCAGCGCGGGGATGTCGACCTCCGGGAGCTGCCTGTCGCCCAGGTCACCAGCCAGGTCAGCCGCCAGCTCTCGGGGATCGAGCTGGGTGGGGACCTGCGCGACGCCGCCGAGGCGCTCGGCCTCCTGTCGCGGCTGCTCTCGATGAAGGCCGCGCGGGTCACCGAGATCGACGTCGAGCCGGAGGAGGAGCCCATCGTCGAGTCCGAGGCGGGGCGCCGTCTCGCCGAGTACCGCCTCTTCCGTGCCGCCATGGAGGCGCTGCTGCTGGAGCCGGCGGAGATCGGCCAGCGCAGCTTCCTCGGCCTGGTCGCTCCCGAGGTCCTCCCCGTGGAGCGCCTGCGGATCCCCCCGGACCGCCTCGCCGCCGCCTTCCGCCAGGTGCTGGAGCGCCTGCAGGAGGCCGCCCCCCTGCCGGTGGGGATGGTGACCTTCTCGGTCGAGGAGAAGGCCGCCTGGCTGCTCGACCTGCTGACCCGGGGGGCCGTCGACTTCGAGGCCATCTTCGCCGAGGTCACCAGCAGGCTGGAGGCGGTCGCATGCTTCCTCGCCCTGCTCGAGCTGCTCAAGCGGGGCCGCGCGGTGGTCGAGCAGCCCGAGCCGTTCGGGCCCATCCGGGTGCGGGCGGCCCATGACTGAGGAGGGACCGGAGACCCTCGGCGGCGATGCCGACCCGGGCGAGGAGGCGGAGCTGAGCCCGGACGCGGAGGAGGCCGAGGAGGGGGTGGAGGTCGAGCTCGACGAGGTGGGCCGGCCGCGCCTGCCCGACTGGGTCGAGGGCAGCGAGCCGGAGGACATGGCCCTCGCCCTCGAATCGGTCTGCTTTGTCCTGAACCGGGCGGTCACCCTGGCCGAGCTGGGCGGGATCCTCGGCCAGCATCCGAGCCGCCTCGACCGCGCCGCCGCAGCCCTCTCCGAGCAGCTCCGCGGCAGGGGTCTGATGCTGCAGCGCCACCGCGATCAGGTCCAGCTGGTCACCCGGCCCGAGACCGCGTGGGCGGTGCAGCGGGCCCTCAATCCCGAGCGACCGGCGCGGCTCAGCCGCCCGGCCCTGGAGACGCTCGCCATCGTGGCCTACCGGCAGCCGGTGACCCGAGCCCTGATCGAGGCCATCCGCGGGGTCAACTGCGAGGCCGTGCTCGAGAGCCTCGAGCGCCGGGGACTGATCACCGAGATCGGCCGCGCCTCCACCCCCGGGCAGCCGCGCCTCTTCGGCACCACCCTGCGATTCCTCCAGCTGGTGGGGCTGGAGCGCATCGACCAGCTGCCGCCCCTTCCCGGCGACCTGGGTCTCCCCGAGGAGCAGGAGCGAGCCTGGTCGGAGGCTCTCGCCCAGCCCGGCGGGGAGCCCGGCGCGGCGCCGGGCCCAGACTGATGGCGGCGACCCGCGAGCGCCTCAACCGCTACCTCGCCCGTCGCGGGGTGGCCTCCCGGCGCGGAGCGGACGGCCTCATCGACGCCGGCCGGGTGACCATCAACGGGCGCCACGCCGCCCTCGGGACCACCGTGGACCCGGCCCGGGATCGGGTCGCGGTGGACGGACGCCCGGTCGCCGGCCTCGATGGCGCCTCGACCCTCATGCTCAACAAGCCCGCCGGGGTGGTCACCACGGTGCGCGACCCGCACCGCCGGCCGACGGTCATGGACCTCGTCGCCGAGCGGGTGCCGGGGCTGGTCCCGGTGGGCCGGCTCGACGCGGACAGCCGGGGGCTGCTCCTGCTCAGCTCCGACGGGATCCTGGCCCACCGGCTCACCCACCCCCGTTTCGGGGTGACCAAGCGGTACCGGCTGGTGCTCGCCCGGGGCCTGGCCGACGCGGACATCCGGCGGCTCCTCGACGGGGTGGAGCTCGAGGACGGGCCGGCCCGTCCCGGTGCGGTTCACCGGGTCACCTCGGGGCGCGACGACGTCGTCGAGGTCACCATTGGCGAGGGCCGCAAGCGCGAGCTCCGCCGCCTCTTCGCTGCGATCGACGCGCCCGTCCTCGACCTGGTGAGGGTTGGCCTCGGCCCGCTCCGGCTCGGCCGCCTCGGCGAGGGCCGGACCCGGCCGCTCACCGAAGCGGAGCGGACGGCGCTCTACGCCGCGGTGGGGATGACCGCGCCGTGAGCGTCGCGGTGGTCACCGTCGACGGCCCGGCGGGGAGCGGCAAGTCGACCCTGGGGCGCCGCCTCGCGGGCGCCCTCGGGCTGGCCTTCATCGACACCGGGCTCTTCTACCGCGCGATCACGGTGGCGGCGGTCCGGGGGGGCTCGGGGCCGGGGACCTCGAGCGCATCGTCGACCTGGCTCGGACCGCGGAGATCGAGGTCAACACCGACCCCGCCGACGAGAGCTGGGAGGTACGGGTCGACGGTGCCGATGGCGGCGCCGCCGTCCGCGACCCGCGACACGCGGCGCTGCTCACCACTGTCAGCCAGCTCCCCGGGGTGCGGCGCCACCTCCTCCCCCTGCAGCGGGCACCCGCCGGCGGGGGGGCGGTGGCGGTGGGCCGGGACTGCGGCACGGTGGTCTTCCCCGACGCCGTGGTCAAGCTCTATCTCGAGGCCACCGAGACCCTGCGCGCCGAGCGGCGGGCCGCCCAGCTCGCCCGCCGCGGGGCGGCGGTCGACCACGACACCCTGGCGCGCGAGATCGGCGGACGCGACCTCGGTGACGCCCCCGCCATGGCCGCGGCTCCGGACGCGGTGGTGATCGACACCGGGAGCCACGGCGTCGACGAGATGGTCGAGGTGGCGCTCCGGCTCTGTGCCGGCGCCGGCCTCCGCACCCCGGGGCGGGGCCGGTGACCCGTCCGCACGCCGCGCCCTCGGGGCTCGACCTCAACTACCGGTGGATGACCGCGGTGATGCGGCTCCTCTCCCGGATCGTCATCGGCGACCTCATCGACGTCACCGGCGTGGAGAACGTCCCCCCGACCGGCGGGCTGCTGGTGGTGAGCAACCATGTCGGGACCATCGACCCGCCCTTCACCGGCGCCCACCTGCCTCGCCGCGACCTCTACTTCATGGCCAAGAGCGACTACTTCCGGACCAGGACGGCACGCTTCTTCATCGTCGGATACCACGGGTTCCCGGTGGTTCGCGGGACCCCCGACCGGGCCGCCCTCCGGCAGGCCCTCGACCTCATCGGCCAGGGCCACGCCGTGCTCGTTTATCCGGAGGGGCACCGCAGCCCCGATGGGTCCCTGCAGCGCCCGCACCCGGGGGCGGGCTTCCTCGCCCGGGCGGCCGGCGTCCCGGTGCTCCCGGTGGGGATCTGGGGGAGCGAGCGGGTCCTGCCCCTCGGCAGCCACCGGCCCCGGCGCGCGCCCGTCCACCTCCGCATCGGGGTGCCCGCGCCGCTGCCCGCCCCCGGCCGCCGCGAGCCGCGGGGCTCGCACCAGGCGGTGGCCGACCTGCTGATGCAGCGCATCGCCGAGGTCCTGCCGCCGTCGCGGCGGGGCGTCTTCGACGGGACGGCGGACTACCGGTCGGTGCCCCCGCCCGCCGCGTGATGGCCACCGAGCTCGTCGCCTTCGACCTCGAGACCACCGGGCTCTCGCCGAAGAGCGAGCGGGTGATCGAGGTCGGTGCGGTCCGTTTCGGAGTGGGCGGCGAGAGCCTCGGCGAGCTCCAGCTCCTCGTCGACCCCGGCATCCCGGTGCCGCTCCCGGTCCAGCGCCTCACCGGGATCTCCACCGCCGACCTCGCCGGCCAGCCGTCGCCGGTCGAGGCGATGGCCCAGCTCGCCGGCTTCTGCGAGGGCGCGCACCTGGTCGGCCACGGGGCGGCCTTCGACCTCGCCTTCTGCAGCCAGCTTCTCCCCGCCACCTTCGGCCGGCGGGGGGCCATCGACACCCTGGAGCTGGCGCGGATCCTGCTCCCGCTGGCCACCAGCCACAACCTCGGCGCCCTCAGCCGCCTCCTCGGTCTCCGGCACGAGCGGCCCCATCGGGCCCTCAGCGACGCCCAGGCGACGGCGGCGCTCCTCCGCCGGCTGCTGGACGATGCCGCCTCGCTCCGGGAGGTGACCTTCGCGGAGATGCGGAGGGTCGCGTCCCAGGCCGACACCCCGCTGCGGCGCTTCTTCGAGCTGGCGGCGGCGGAGCGGGAGGCGCCCGCGGCGCCCCGCGGGCGGGCGGCGGCCGGGCCGGCCCCGGGGGCGGCGGAGCCCACCCCGGTCCCGGCGGCAGGCGAGGAGGCCGGGGGGCGTCCCCCGAGCGGCGCCGGCCTGCCCGGGGAGCCCCTGGCCGACGCCGCAGTCCGGCTGATCGGCCCCGGGGGTCCGCTGGCCGAGCGACCCGGCCACGAGTACCGGGAGGCTCAGGAGCAGATGGCACGGGCCGTCGCCCAGAGCCTCGAGCGGGGCGGGCGTCTCCTCGTCGAGGCCGGGACCGGGGTTGGCAAGACCCTCGGCTACCTGGCCCCGCTGGCCCTCTGGATCGAGCGGGGAGGGGGTCGAGGCGTGGTCGCCACCAACACCGTCACCCTGCAGGAGCAGCTCGCCACCCACGACCTGCCCACCCTGCAGCCCCACCTGCCGCGGCCGCTCGACTGGGCCATGCTCAAGGGGCGCAGCCACTACATCAGCCTCCGCAGGTTCCAGCGCCACCTGCGCCGCGGGCACGTCGGCCCTCGGGGGCCGGACCTGGAGACCATCCGCTTCACGCTCAAGCTGCTCCGCTGGCTCGACCTCACCCGCACCGGTGACCGCGCCGAGCTGCACCTCACCGCCCTCGAGAGGGAGCTCTGGCGCGCCGTCGAGTCGACGGCGGACGACTGCCTGGGGAGCGCCTGCGCCAACTGGCGCAGCGGCGCCTGCCACATGGTGGCGGCGCGGCGAGCCGCGGCCACCGCCGAGCTGGTGGTGACCAACCACGCGCTGCTCCTGAGCGACGAGCCGGCCGAGGGGCGCCTGCTGGGCGACTACGACGCCCTGGTGGTGGACGAGGCGCATCACCTCGAGGAGCAGGCGACCCGGTCGGGCGGGCACCGCCTCCGCGCCGCCGACCTCGTCCGCGCCCTCGACCGCATCCCGGGGGTCACCGACCCGGCCCTCGCGAGCGCCCTGGACACCTGCCGCGACACCGCCAACGGTCTCTTCGGGGAGGCCAAGGGGCTGCTCACGGAGCGCCTCGGCGGGGGCGGGGGGGCGCCGACCGGGAGCCTGGGCGTCGGCGACGAGCTGCTCGCCGAGCCGCGGCTGCAGCCGCTGCTGCGCAACGCCCACCACGCGATCCTGGCCCTCCGCGCCGCCGCCAGCGCTCTCCGCGCCGCCGGCCCGGACGGCCTGGAGACCGACCTGCTTCCCCAGCCGGACCGCGGCGAGGAGGAGCTGGCGCTGGCGGCCGCCGCCCTGGAGGGCTCGGCGACCGCGGTGGACGACGTGCTCCTCCACCGCCGCCCCGGCCACGTCGCCTGGCTGGAGCTGCGCGCCGAGCAGGCCGAGCTCCACGACGCCCCGGTGGCGGCGGGGGCGGCTCTCGGCCCGGGGATCCTCGACGCCGCCAGGACCGTGGTGCTCACCTCGGCCACCCTGGCGATCGCCGGGGACTTCGGGTTCGTGCGGGAGCGGCTGGGGCTCGGCGGGCGCACCGAGGAGCTGGCCCTCGCCTCGCCGTTCGACTACCTCAGCCAGGCCCTCTGCGTCGTCGTCACAGACATCCCGCCGTATGACGACCCCGACTACGAGCAGGCCCTCGCCGCCATCACCGCCGACATCGCCCGCCGGCTGGGGGGCCGGACCCTCGGCCTCTTCACCGGGTACGGCGCCCTCCGCCGCATCCACGACCAGGTGGGCCGGCGGCTGGCGGGCAGTCAGATCGCGGTCCTGGGCCAGGGCCTGGACGGCACCCGGCGCCAGCTGCTCACCTCCTTCCGGGAGAATCCGCGCACCCTGCTGCTCGGCACCGGCACGTTCTGGGAGGGGATCGACGTGCCCGGGGACGCGCTGCAGTGCGTGATCATCGCCAAGCTGCCCTTCGCGGTGCCGACCGATCCGCTGGTGCGCGCGCGCACCGCCGATCTGCCCGATCCGTTCCGCGGCTACGTCCTGCCCGAGGCGGTGATCCGGCTGCGCCAGGGCTTCGGCCGCCTGATCCGCTCCGGGACCGACCGCGGGGCCGTGGTGATCGCCGACTCGCGCCTCCAGAGCCGCGACTACGCGCGCCGCTTCCTGGAGGCGCTGCCGCCGGCCGCTGTCGCCCGCGAGCCGGTGTCGGGGGTGGCCGCCCGGGTCGCCGGCTTCGTGGGCGGAGCCGCGGAAGGCGGAGAATCGGTCCCGTGGTGACCACCGCTTCCGCAACCGCCGCGGCATCCCGCCCCACTCCGGAGCCGTCCGCGACGCCCGGGGACCCGGCGGGGACGGGCCCGCGCACCGACGTCCTGGTGGCTCTCGCCCAGATGGCACCGCGGCTGGGCGACCTGTCGGCCAACGTGGAGCGCCACCTCGAGCTGCTCCGCGACGCGTCCGCCGGGGGCGCCGATCTCATCGTATTCCCCGAGCTCTCCCTCACCGGCTACTTCCTCAAGGACCTGGTCACCGAGATCGCCGTCCGCATCGACGGTCCCGAGCTGGCCGCTCTCGCCGAGGCCTCGCGGGGCATCGACGCCGTGGTGGGCTGCATCCTGGAGAGCGACGACCACCGCTTCCACAACGCCGCCGTCTACCTCTCCGGGGGGCGGGTCGTCCACGTGCATCGCAAGGTGTACCTGCCCACCTACGGGCTCTTCGACGAGGCCCGCTACGTCGCCCCGGGGAGCCGCTTCCGCGCCTTCGAGGCGCCGCTCGGCCCGAGCGCCGGGCACCGTCCCTGGCGCACCGGCATCCTCATCTGCGAGGACCTCTGGCACCCCAGCTCCGGCTACCTGCTCTCCCGCGACGGAGTCGACCTCATCATCTGCCCGTCGTGCTCGCCGGCCCGCGGGGTGGGCAGCGGCAGCGAGCTGGGCACGGCCCAGAGCTACGACGCCATGACCCGCACCTACGCCCAGCTCTTCACCGCCTACGTCGTGTACTGCAACCGGGTGGGCTACGAGGATGGCGTCAACTTCTGGGGCGGCTCGCGCGTCGTCGACCCCGAGGGGCACCTCCTCGGCGAGCCCGCCGGGCGGGAGGCGGCGCTCCCCCTGCACCGGCTCGACCTCGCCGCGCTGCGGCGGGCCCGGATCGCCAACCCGATGCTCCGCGACGAGAGGCACGACATCGTCGACGCCGAGTGCCGGCGGCTGCGCCACCAGGACCGTGTCTGAGCTCTCCCCGGAGCCGGCCGCGGCTCTGGAGGTGGACTGCGCGCTGGTCACCGAGATCCTCACCGGCTTCGTCCGCGACGAGGTGCGCAAGGTCGGCTTCGAGCGCGTGGTGGTGGGTCTCTCCGGGGGCATCGACTCCGCCCTGACCCTGGCCCTGGCGTGCCGTGCCCTGGGAGCGGAGAACACCCTCCCGGTGATCATGCCGTACCGGGCCAGCAGCCCCGCGTCGGAGCGCGACGCGCGCCTGGTCGCCGCCCGGCTCGGCACCACCCCGCTGGTGGTGGACATCTCGCCCCAGATCGACGCCTACTTCGCGACCTGCCCGGACGCCGATCGCAACCGCCGAGGCAACAAGATGGCCCGGGAGCGGATGTCGATCCTCTACGACCTCTCCCTCGCCCGCGCCGCCCTGGTCGTGGGCACCTCCAACAAGACCGAGCTGCTGCTCGGCTACGGCACCGTCCATGGCGACATGGCCCACGCCCTCAACCCGCTCGGGGACCTCTACAAGACCCAGGTCTTCGCTCTCGCCCGGCACCTGGGGCTGCCCGCGGAGGTCATCGCCAAGGCGCCCTCCGCCGATCTCTGGGAGGGGCAGTCGGACGAGCAGGAGCTGGGCTTCGAGTACGCCAAGGTCGACCTGCTCCTGCACCGCATGGTCGACGAGCGGCGCAGCCGCGCCGAGCTCCGCGCCCTCGGCTTCGCCGACGCCTTCGTCGCGGAGATCCAGCGCCGGGTGCGGGACAGCCAGTACAAGCGTCGCCCGCCGCTGATCGCCAAGCTCTCCAACCGGACCATCGACCGCGACTTCCGCTACCCGCGCGACTGGGGCCGCTGACGAACGCGGTCACGCCCCCGGGCCCGCTGCTCACGGTCCTGGCCACGCCGATCGGCAACCTCGAGGACGTGAGCCGGCGCGGCGAGCGGGTGCTGCGCGAGTGCGACGCGGTGGTCGCCGAGGACACCCGGCGCACCCGCGTCTTGCTCCGCTCCCTCGGCATCGACCGGCCGGTGCTCTCCCTGCCCGCGTTCGACGAGCAGCGCCGGGTCCCCGCCCTGCTGGCGCGCCTCCAGGCCGGCCAGCGGCTCACCCTCTGCTCGGATGCCGGCACCCCGGCGGTCAGCGACCCGGGCAGCCGCCTGGTGGCGGCCGCCCATCAGGCGGGGATCCCCGTCACCGTGGTCCCGGGCCCCAGCGCCGTCACCGCGGCGGTGAGCGGGAGCGGCCTCGGCGGCGGCGGGGGGTTCGTCTTCCTCGGCTTCCCGCCCCGCTCCCCGGGGCGCCTCCGCCGCAGCCTCGAGGCCGCCCTCGGCCTGGGCCTGCCGGTGGTCCTCTTCGAGGCGGCCAACCGCACCGCCCGGACCCTGGAGCTGATCGGGCCGCTCACCGCGGGCCGCTCGATCGTCGTCGCCCGCGAATTGACTAAAGTCCACGAGACCTTTCATCGCGGCACCGCATCCGAGCTGGCCGAGGGATTCCGCAGCCAGCCCCCGAGAGGCGAGTGCACCATCGTGATCGGGACATGACCGGGACCTTCTACATCACCGCCGCCATCGACTACGCCAACGGCGACCCCCACCTCGGCCACGTCTACGAGAAGATCGGCTGCGACGTGCTCGCCCGCCACCGCCGCCTCCGCGGCGACGAGGTGAGGTTCACGGTCGGCACCGACGAGCACAGCCAGTCGGTGCTCCGCGCGGCGCGCGAGCGGGGGATCACCCCCGAGGACTTCGTCGACGCCCAGGCCGAGCGGTTCCGCTCGCTCTACGACGCGCTGGACATCTCCTACACGGCCTTCGTCCGCACCAGCGGCGAGGCCAACCGGCGCAGCACCGAGCGGCTGATGCAGGCGGTCCACGATGCCGGCTTCGTTTACAAGGGCTGGTACCGCGCCTGGCTCTGCCCCTCCTGCGAGCGCTACTACGCGGACAAGGAGCTGGTCGCCGGGCTCTGCCCGGTCCACGAGCGCCCCGTCGAGCTGGTGGAGGAGGACAACTACTTCCTACGCCTGAGCGACTTCCAGGATCGCCTGCTCGACCATCTCGAGAGCCACCCCGACTTCCTGCTCCCGGAGACCCGGCGCAACGAGATCGTCAACCTCATCCAGGGCGGGTTGGAGGACGTCAGCATCTCGCGGGGCTTCTCCGACTGGGGCTTCCCGCTCCCCTTCGACCCCAGCCAGGTGGTCTACGTCTGGTTCGACGCCCTGATCGCCTACCTCACCGGGGTCGGGTACGCCTCCGACGAGGCGGCGTTCGCGCGCTTCTGGCCGGCCGACGTCCACGTCATCGGCAAGGACATCACCCGCTTTCACACGGTGATGTGGCCGGCGATGCTGATGGCGGCCGGCGTCCCGCTGCCGACCCGGGTCCACGCCCACGGCTTCATGACCCTGGGCGGGCAGAAGATGAGCAAGACCCGGGGGGTGTTCGTCGAGCCGAGCGCGCTTCTCACCGAGTACGGGAGCGACGCGGTGCGCTACGTGCTGCTGGCGGAGATCCCCTTCGACCGGGACGGCGACTTCTCGGTGGAGGGTTTCGTCGACCGCTACAACGCCGACCTCGCCAACGACTACGGCAACCTGGTGTCGCGCACCGAGAAGATGGTGCTGCGCTACTTCGAGGGGCGGGTGCCCGGGCGGGGAGGGGCGGAGGCGATCGACGCCGAGCTGCGCGAGCTGAGCCCCGCGGTGGTCGCCGACTACGACCGGGCGATGGACCGCCTCGACTTCACCGGAGCTCTGGCGGCGCTGCGCCGGCTGGTGGGCAGGGCCAACAAGTACATCGAGGAGACCGCCCCCTGGAACCTCCACCGGTCCGGGGACGACCGGCTCGGCACCGTCTGCGCCGAGCTCCTCGAGGCGGTGCGGGTGAGCACCCTCCTGCTCCACCCCTTCATCCCCCGGGCCACCGGGCGGGTCGCGGGGGACCTCGGCATCGGCTTGAGCGGCGATCTGGCCGCCGCCCTCGGGGAGTGGCCGGCGCTCCGCGCGGGGGACCCGGTCGGGGTCGGCGAGATCCTCTTCCCACGGCTGGACCGCGAGGCGATCCTGGGCGCGCGATGAGTGGCACCGGGCCCGCGGCGGCCGGCGCGCTCGTCGACAGCCACTGCCACCTCCAGGTCCTCGCCGAGCGGGAGGAGAGCGGGGGTGTCGAGCGCGCCCTGGAGGAGGCCGCGGCGGCGGGGGTGGAGCAGGTGGTCTGCCCGGGGCTCAACCTCGAGGACAGCGACCGCTGCCGGGAGATCGCCGAGACCCACGCGGGGGTCTTCTTCACGGTGGGGTGGCATCCCCACGAGCGCGCCGCTCCCGATCGCGTCCAGGTGGCCGAGCTCGCCGAGCTGCTGCGCCACCCGCGGGCGGTGGGTGTGGGGGAGATCGGGCTCGACCAGTACTGGCGGCCCGGGTACCACGAGACCCCGCTCGAGGTGCAGCGGGCGGCCCTCCGGCAGATGCTCGAGCTGGCGCGCGACCGCGACCTGCCGGCGGCCATCCACGATCGCGACAGCCACGAGGAGGTGCTCGCCGCCGTGGATGAGCTCCCCGGGCTGCGCGGCGTGATGCACAGCTTCACCGGGGACGCGGCCCACGCCCGCCGGTGCCGGGAGCGCGGCCTCCTGCTCTCCTTCTCGGGGATCGTGACCTTCCCCCGCAGCGAGGCCATCCAGGAGGCCGCCCGTCTCGTCGACCCTGCGGGCTACCTGGTGGAGACGGACACGCCCTTCCTGGCGCCCGTCCCGCACCGTGGCCGGCCCAACGTGCCCGCCTACGTCGCCGCCACCGCGGCCGCGCTCGCCCGCCTGCGCGGCGTCCCGGACGGCGTGGTCGCCAGGGAGACCACCGCCAGCGCGCGCGCTCTCTTCGGCCTGCCCGCCGGGGACCGGCTCCGTGGTTGAGGGGGTGACCGTGGCCCGGGGCACGGGGGCCCCGTGAGCCCGGCCGGCGCCCCGCGGGCGGCGCTCGACCTCACCGACCCCCGCACCGTGACCGCGGTGGCCCGGCGGGCGGGGCTCTCCGCCAAGCGGAGGCTGGGGCAGCACTTCCTGGTGGATCGGGCGGCCCTCGACGCGATCGTCGAGGCGCTCGCGCCGGCCGCCGACGACACCGTCTGGGAGATCGGCCCCGGGATCGGGGTGCTGACCGTCGAGCTGGCCCGGAGGGCCGGACGGGTGGTGGCGGTCGACCTCGATCCCGCCTGCATCCGGGCGGCGCGCTCCACCCTGCGCGGGCTCGACAACGTCGAGCTGGTCGAGGCCGACGCGCTCTCGGTCGACGCCCGGGACCTCGGCCTGCCCGCCGGCCACCTGGCTGCGGGCAACCTCCCCTACAATCTCACCGGCGCCCTGCTCGCCCACCTCTTCGAGGCCGACCAGCCGCCGCGGCGGGCGGTTTTCCTGGTCCAGCGCGAGGTCGCCGCCCGGATCTCCGCCCCGCCGGGGGGCTGGAGCCTCGCCACCGTGGCGGTGCGCTCGGTGGCGTCGGTGGAGCGCCTCGCCGACCTGCCCGCGTCCAGCTTCCTGCCCCCACCGGCGGTCGCGTCGAGCATCATTCGCATGCATCCCGCCCGACCCATGGCCACGGACGAAAGGACCGCCGTGCTCCACCTGGCCCGCGCCGCCTTCCAGCTGCGCCGCAAGACCCTCCGCCACGGCCTCGGCCGCGCCCTCGACGGCGACGCCGAGCTGGCCGCGGCGGTGATGGCCCGCTGCAGCGTCGACCCGGGGCGCCGCCCGGAGACGCTCGACCTCGACGAGTGGCGCTGCCTGGCCCGCGCCGCGAGCGAGCTCCGGTGAGCGAGGAGCGTCTCCCCGAGGTGGAGCCCGAGCTCTTCCAGCCCCTCCACGCCGTCCGTCCGGCCGTGCCGCCGCACCCCGACGACGCCGCCGGCTTCGCCCGGGTGCTGCGGCGCCGCGACTTCCGCTACCTCTGGGCGGCCCAGTGCGGCAGCCAGCTGGCCCAGAACTTCATCCAGTTCGCCCTCCTGGTGGTGGTCTACGACCTCACCGGCCTCACCACCGCCGTCGCCGCGGTGGCCGTCGCCTTCACCTTCCCGGGAGTGCTGCTCAGCGCCCCGGCGGGCGTGTACGCCGATCGCCACGACAAGCAGTCGCTCATGGTCTTCACCAACCTGCTGCGCGCCGGGCTGCTGGTGCTCATCCCGCTCTCCCAGCTGGTGCCGTTCCTCCATCACCAGGCCTGGCCGCTCCTGGTCATCACCTTCCTGTTCAGCTCGGTGGGGCAGGTCTTCGCCCCGGCCGAGGCGGCCAGCATCCCCTCGCTGGTGAGCCGAGAGCAGATCCAGGGGGCGATGTCGCTCTTCATGACCACGGTCATCTTCACGCTCGTGCTCGGCAGCGTCCTGGCGCCGGTCTGCCTGGTCCTCTTCGGGGACCTCATCCCCTTCTACATCGGCGCCGGGCTGTTCGCCCTGGCGGCGCTCTCCTGCTGGCGGATCGGCGCCTCGCTGCGCGCCGTGGGGCGGGGCGCGGGCGCCGAGTCCCACGTCCTCCAGGAGCTCCGCGACGGCGCCGACATCCTGCGCCGGAGCCCGGCCCTGCGCTGGGGGATGATCCAGCTGGGGCTGGCGCTGGTGATGGTGTTCACCATCTACACCCTGGGGGCCCCGTACATGCAGCGGGTGCTGCACCGCTCGCCCAACGACATCTCGATCGTGCTGGTCCCGGCCATGGTGGGGCTGGTCGCCATGGCGGGCGTCCTCGGCCAGCACCTCATCACCCTGGCCCGGCGATCGCTCACGGTGCTCGCCCTGCTCACCACCGGGCTCTGCCTGGTGGCCATGGGCGTCCTCCCCCCCGTCTTCCAGGCGATCGGCGCCGACGGTCTGATGCTCCCCGTGGTGGTGGCCCTGGCCCTCGCCTTCGGGGCGGCCCTGGGCGCCATCCTCATCCCCGCCTTCACCGTGCTCCAGGAGGGGACCACCGAGGAGTCGCGGGGACGCATCTTCGGGGGCGTCTTCACGGTCATCAACGCCTCCATCGCGCTGCCGCTGCTCGCCTTCGGCGGCGCCGTCGACTTCTTCCACTCGGTCAACGCCGTGGTGGACGTCTTCGGCGCCCTGGTGCTCGTCGCCGCGCTCTCCTTCCGGGTCCTCTTCTGGCGGCGGCTGGCGATCCTCGACCAGCCGGTCCCGGCCATCGCGACATTCCCAGGAGCGGCTGGCAGCCCCTGACACGGCGCTGCAACGGCAGGGTCGCGTTGCCATGTCAGGTCCGGTCGGGCGAGGAGCGGGTGGCAAGCTCGCCTGACTTCGCGCGACGTGGCGGCCCAGCGGCGCGTCGGTCCGAGACAGTGGAGGCGCAAGGGGAGAGATGCGAGCCATCGTGACGTGCGAGTGCTGCGGATATCGCCAGGCCGTGGCTCGACCGATCCGCCGCCCGGAGCAGTTCCACGTGATCTGCCACGGATGCGAGGGCGTGCTCCTGGTCGAGGTCACCAGCGCCGACCTCCGCGAGGCCCACAGCCCCGCGGCCGGGCGCGCGCCCCACGCCGCCGACGGGGTGGGAACGCCCGTACCCTGACGCTCCGCGCGGCCGGCCGCCCGGGTTCGTCGCCGGTCCCGCCGGCTCACCGGCCCCGGCGCCGCGGTGTCCGCCGGGCCCGGCTCCGGACCGGCGCCACCTCCCCCTCGCGGTATCATCCCGGCCTGACCTGCGCGGCTGCGCGGGCGCATAGCTCAGTTGGTACGAGCGCAGCGTTGACATCGCTGAGGTCTCAGGTTCGATCCCTGATGCGCCCACGTCACCGCCCGGCCGGGGGTCCCCGGTCCGGGCGGTCACCCGCTCGGGTCCCGTTCCCTGAGCAACATGCGCGCCGCGCCGGAGCGGGCTCCCGGGAGGTCCGACCGCGGGGCGGGGACTTTAGCAACAGCTTTCGCACAAGGGGGGAGGAACCCGTCCGATGGAGCGCGACCGGTTGTCCACACTCTGCACACCTCGCTCCGTCCACCACTGTGGAGGGACGGCCGCGCGACTTCGTCGCGCGCTTCCACCCGGAGGCAGATTGGGTGTTGACAGCCGAGCAGACCACAGTCGTAGACTGGCCTGAACTCATGGAGGTGGGTGTGCGTCACGCGACTGATGGTCGCCTGCCGTCGGTGCGACTCTGTGCTCGTCAGGGGTGCAGCGAGCCGGTCAAGAAGCCGACCAACAAGTACTGCAGCGTGCGCTGCTGCGCCATCGATCCCGAGCGACTCGAACGGCTCCGGGCGCAGGCGCATCGCAGCTCGCGCCGCAGCGTGCTCCCGCTCACCCATCAGCTCTCGCTGGAGATGTCGGGTTCGTTGCTCGCCAATCCCGAGGCGGAGATCGACCTGCTCGGCGAGGGCCGCGAGGACGTTCCCCGGGGGATGTCCCGCCTGGTCGTCTGAGCCGGCCGCCCGCCTCGAGCCGCGGGTCGCGGCTCCGCTGTGACCCCGCCCGCTCCGCCTCCCGGTGACCTCGGGCACGGCTTCCGTACAATGCGCGCACCGTGCCCGAGGAGGTCGACGACGCCGCCGAGGCCGGCCTGCCGCTGGAGGCACCGGCCGAGCTGAGCCTGGAGGTGCTGCGCCACAGCGCCGCCCATCTCATGGCGGCGGCGGTCTGCGAGCTCTTCCCCGGCACCCAGTACGACGTCGGGCCGGCCATCGAGGACGGCTTCTTCTACAACTTCCTGCTCCCCGAGGACCGTCACCTCACCGAGGCCGACCTCGCCGCCATCCAGGAGCGGATGGGCGACCTGGTCCGGCGCCGCCTGCCCTACCGGCGCGAGGTCATGCCGCGCCAGGATGCCCGCCGTCTCTTCGAGGGCATGGGTCAGCGCTTCAAGGTGGAGATCATCGACCGCCTCGCCGCGGAGGTGAAGAGCGTCGGCGTGTACCGCACCGGCGACTTCGTCGACCTCTGCCGCGGTCCCCACGTCCCCGACAGCGGGCGGCTCGGCGCGGTCCGCCTGCTCCGGGTCGCCGGCGTCTACTGGAGGGGCGACGAGCGCAACCCGCAGCTGCAGCGGGTCTACGGCACCGCCTGGTTCAGCCCCGGGGACCTCGACGCCTACCTGGAGCGTCTCGCCGAGGCGGAGCGGCGCGACCACCGCCGGCTGGGGCGCGAGCTGGAGCTCTTCCACTTCGACCCCTCGGCCCCCGGGATGCCGTACTGGCTGCCCAACGGGGTCATCGTCCTCAACCAGCTGATCGACTTCTGGCGCCGCGACCACCGGGCCCGCGGCTACCAGGAGGTGATGACCCCGCTGATCAACGAGAAGGGGCTGTGGGAGACCTCCGGCCACTGGGACCACTACCGCGAGGACATGTTCCTCATCCCGGTGGACGAGCGGACCACCTACGGCCTCAAGCCGATGAACTGTCCCAACGCCCACGTCATCTACAACCTGCGGCGGCACAGCTACCGGGAGCTGCCCCTCCGCTACTCCGACATCGACCCGCTGCATCGATTCGAGCGCTCGGGGACGCTGCACGGGCTGCTGCGGGTGCGCAAGTTCATGCAGGACGACGCCCACATCTTCGTCACCGAGGAGCAGATCGAGGAGGAGTACGCGCGCATCCTCGAGATCACCCGGACCTACTACGGCATCTTCGGCCTCGAGTACTCGCTGCGTCTGGGCACCCGGCCGGCGGACTTCATGGGCGATCCCGAGACCTGGGACCGCGCCGAGGCAGCGCTGCTGCGCATCCTCGAGAGCAACGCCGGCATCCCCTTCACCGTGGAGGCCGGGGAGGGTGCCTTCTACGGCCCCAAGATCGACATCCTGATGCGGGACGCGATCGGCCGCTCCTGGCAGACCGGGACCATCCAGCTCGACTTCCAGCAGCCCCGCCGCTTCGGCTGCGAGTACATCGACGCCGCCGGCCAGCCGCGCACGCCGGTCACCATCCACCGGGTCATCTACGGCTCCCTGGAGCGCTTCATCGGCATCCTCCTCGAGCACTTCGCGGGCCAGCTGCCGCTCTGGCTGGCGGCGGTGCAGGTCGAGGTGGTCCCGGTGCAGGACGACGTGGAGGCGGTCATGGCGTGCGCCCGCAGCCTGGTCGACCGGTGTGAGGCGGCCGGCATCCGGGCGGCGGTGAGCGACCACCCGGGGGAGAGGATGCAGGCGCGGATCCGTGACGCCGAGCTGCGCAAGGTCCCCTATGTCGTGGTCGTCGGCAAGCGCGACGTGGAGCGCGGCGACGACGTGGTCACGGTCCGCGACACCCGCCGCGGCGGGACCGAGCAGCGCGCCGTCGCCGACCTGGTCGCGTCGCTCTCGGACGAGGTCGCGAGCCGCCGGCCGGGCTGAGGCCCGGGCAGGCGACCGGCCGGGAGCCGTGGCCAAGCTCGCGGGGCGCCGCCTCCGCCGTCTCGCCGACCTGGTCGGGGACCTCCGGCTGCCCGGCGACCCCGCTGCCTTGGTGGCGGGCGGGGAGATCGAAGTGGACGGCTTCGTCGTCACCAACCCCGAGGCCCGGGTGCCCGCCGACGCGCGGGTCCGGCGGCGCCGGCCCTCGCCGCTGCGGGGGGAGGCGAAGCTGCGGGCCGCGCTGCGCGGCTTCGGGGTGGCCGTGGCCGGCCGAGTGGCGCTCGACGTCGGCGCCGCCGCCGGCGGCTTCACCCGCGCCCTCCTCGAGGCCGGGGCGCGGCGGGTCTACGCGGTCGACGCCGGCCACGGCCAGCTGCTCGGGTCGCTGCGCCAGGAGCCCCGGGTGGTCAACCTGGAGGCGACCAACGTCGCCGAGCTCGATCGCGGGCTCGTCCCCGAGCCCGTGGAGGTGGTGACCGTCGACGTCTCCTACCTCTCGCTCTCGGCCGCGGTCGCCCAGCTCGACCGCATCGAGCTGGCCTCCGGGGCGGACCTGGTCGGCCTGGTCAAGCCGATGTTCGAGCTGCGCCGGGCCACCGCCCCGGTCGACGACGCCAGCGTGGGCGCCGCAATCGAGGCCGCCCGGGCCGGGGTGGCCGCCGCCGGCTGGAGCGTGCTGGCCACCCTGCCGTCGCCGGTGCTGGGGGCGCGGGGTGCTCGGGAGGCGCTCCTCCACGCCCGCTGGGGCACGCTTCCCCCGGGTCCCGGGGCGGGGTGAGCCCAGCCCTCCCGGCGGGGGAGCCCGCGCGACCCCCGGGTGGGGCGATTGGCGCCCGGCGCACCCGTGGTATGCTCCGGCGCTGGACGCCCCTGTGGCGCCGTCAAGAGGGTACGTGCGACACGGCCCCACCTTCCGGGTCCGCCTTGGAGGTCCAGCCAGCCCAGCCTGGATAGCGGAAGCTATCCGTTTTTTGTTTCAGCCGGTTTTCGGGAGGTCCCACCCCATCGCATTTCGAGAGCTGCGGGTCAATGACCAGATCCGGTTGCCCATGGTCCGACTCTTCGACGACACCACCCAAGAGGCGTTCGGGATCGTCCCCCTGGAGCGGGCCAAGCAGCTGGCCCTCGAGCGAGAGCTGGATCTCGTCGAGGTGGCCCCCCAGGCCCAGCCCCCGGTGTGCCGGCTCATGGATTACGGGCGCTTCAAGTTCGAGGCGCTGAAGCGGGAGAAGGAGAGCCGGCGCGAGCACAACGTCATCACGGTCAAGGAGATGAAGCTCCGTCCCAAGATCTCGGAGCACGACTTCCAGACCAAGTTCGGATACGTCAGGCACTTCCTCGAGGAGGGGGACAAGGTCAAGCTCACCATCGTGTTCCGGGGCCGGGAACTGGTCCACCAGGAGTACGGGCGCAAGCTGCTCGACCGGATGGCCGAGGAGCTCCACAACCTGGCCGCGGTGGAGCGCAATGCCCTGGTCGAGGGGCGGAACATGACCATGATCCTGAGCCCGGTCCACAAGAAGCCGGTCAAGCCCGGGGCGCCGCGCTCCGAGGACGACCGGGAGCAGGAGCCGGTCACGGCCGGCGGAGAGCCGGGAGCCGAAGGGAACCAATCAGATGCCCAAGATTCGCAACCATAGGGGTACCAAGAAGCGCTTCCGCGTCACCGCCACCGGCAAGGTGATGCGGCGGCACGCGATGCAGTCGCACATCCTCGAGAAGAAGAGCCAGAAGCGCAAGCGGCTCTTCGCCGGGGAGACGGCGGTGTCGGGAGCCGACGTGCGCGCGGTGCGCCGCAACGCCCCGTATCTGTAAGGAGGTCCGGCCATGGCCAGGGTCAAGCGCGGGGTCACCCAGCGCGCTCGTCACAAGCGCGTCCTCGATCGCGCCGAGGGGATGCAGGGGAGCCGCCACCGGCTGCACAAGTCGGCCAACGAGGCGGTCATGCACTCGCTGGCCTACGCGTATCGGGACCGCAGGCAGCGCAAGGGCGACATGCGCGGCCTCTGGATCGCCCGCATCAACGCGGCCGCCCGCCAGGGCGGCCTGCCCTACAACCAGCTGATGCACGGCCTCAAGACCGCGGGCGTGGAGATCGACCGCAAGCAGCTCGCCCATCTGGCGGTCGCCGACGCCGAGGCCTTCACCCGCCTGGTGGCGGTGGCCAAGGGCGCCCTCTCCGCCGCCTGAGGGCGGCACGACCGTGCGGCGCGACGAGCGAGAGGCGGGCTGAGGCGTGGCCGGCGACGACCTGCACGAGATCCTGGGACGCGCCCTGGAGGCGGTCCGCGACGCTCGCGGGCTGGCCGACCTCGACGGGGTGCGGGCTCACTACCTGGGGCGCGGCGACGGCGAGCTGACCGTCCTGCGCCGGCGCATCGGCGGCATCGCCGACCCCGAGGCCAAGCGCCAGTACGGGCTGTCGGTCAACGAGGCCTGCCGCCGGGTCGAGGAGGCGGTCGACGGCCGCCGCGCCGAGCTGGAGCGCGTGGAGCGCGAGACCGCGCTCACCGCCGAGGCCCTCGACCTGACCTGGCCGGCCCCGCCGCTCCGGCGCGGGCACCTCCACCCGGTCACCCGGATGACCCGGGAGATCCGCCGGGTCTTCACCCAGCTCGGCTACCTGACCCTGACCGGCCCGGAGGTGGAGTACGACCGCTACAACTTCACGCTCGTCAACATGCCGCCCGAGCACCCTTCCCGCGACACCCAGGAGACCTTCTACATCGACTCGGCCCGGCTGCTCCGCACCCAGACCTCACCGGTGCAGATCCGCGCCATGGTGATGCTGGGCGCGCCGCTCCGGGTGATCGTGCCCGGCAAGGTCTTCCGCCGGGACAACGACCCCACCCACTCCCCGGTGTTCCACCAGGTCGAGGGCCTGCTGGTCGACGAGGGGGTGACCGCCGGCGATCTCAAGGGGACGCTCGAGTTCTTCGCCCGCTCCATCTTCGGCGCCGATCGGGCCATCCGGCTGCGCCCCCACAACTTCTCCTTCACCGAGCCCTCCCTGGAGCTGGACGTCTCCTGCATGGTCTGCGGCGGCGAGGGCTGCCGCCTCTGCAAGCAGAGCGGCTGGATCGAGGTGCTGGGCAGCGGCATGGTCCACCCCGACGTGCTCCGCAACGGGGGCGTGGACCCGGGCCGCTTCACCGGCTTCGCCTTCGGCTTCGGCATCGAGCGGGCCGCCCAGCTCGCCTACGGCATCGACGACGTCCGCCTCCTCTACGAGAACGACGTCCGCATGGTGGCCCAGGGGTGAGGATCTCGCTGGAGTGGCTCCGCGAGTACGCGGACCTCGACGCTCCGCTGGACGAGCTGGTCCGGGCGCTGGTCGACACCGGCACCGAGGTGGACCGGGTCGAGCGCACCGCCGCAGGCGCGGTGGTCGCCCGGGTGCTGGAGCTGGCCGCGATCCCCGAGTCGACGCGGGGGGTGCGCCTCGCCGACATCGACGCCGGCGGCCGGGAGACGGTGCGGCTGGTCACCGGCGCGCCCAACGTCAAGGTCGGCGACCTGGTCCCGTACGGGCCTCCCGGCACCATCCTGCCCGGCTTCCCCGAGCCGCTCGGCACCCGCTCCATGTTCGGGGGCAGGTACAGCTCGCCGGGGATGCTGCTCTCGGCCGCGGAGCTGGGCATCGGGGAGGACGCCGGCGGTCTCCTGATCCTGGAGCGTGGCCGTCCGGGGCAGCCCCTCCACGAGGTCCTGCGCCTCGACGTCGCCCTCGACGTGGAGGTGACCACCAACCGGCCCGATTGCCTCTGCCACGTCGGCATCGCCCGCGAGCTGGCGGCCGCGCTCGCCGAGCCCCTCCGCGAGCCCGCCGTCGACGTGCCCGAGGGTTTGCTCTCGGCGACCGCCTCCGGCCAGCGGGCCCGGGTCCGCATCGAGGACAGTGCCGGCTGCCGGCGCTTCACCGCCCTCGCCATCGATGGGGTCGCGATCGGGGAGTCGCCCGAGTGGTTGCGGCGCCGGCTGCGCGCGATCGGGCTCCGGCCCATCAGCAGCGTCGTCGACGTCACCAACTACGTCCTCCACGAGCTGGGCCAGCCCCTCCACGCCTTCGACCTCGACCGCGTCGCCGCGCTGGCCGGAGGCGCCCGCCCGGTCGCCTTCACGGTGCGCCGGGCCCAGGCTGGCGAGAGCCTCGAATGCCTCGACGGGGTGACCCGGGCGCTCGACCCCACCGACATGATCATCGCCACCGGAGGGGCGCCGATCAGCCTCTGCGGCATCATCGGTGGGACCTCGACCGCCATCGACGAGAGCACCCGCACCGTCCTGCTCGAGGCGGCCAACTGGGATCCCGGCGCGATCCGGGCGACCTCGCGCCGCCACGGCATCCGGACCGACGCCTCGGCGCTCAACGACAAGGGCCTGCCTGACGAGCTGGCCCCGATCGCCCTGATGCGCGCCGCCTCCCTGATCGCCGGCATCGCCGGCGGCCACGTGCTCCGCGACCCCATCGACGAGCACCCCTCCCCGCTGCCCCCGCTGGAGCCCGTGGAGGTCACCGGCGCCTGGCTGGGGGGGCTGCTCGGCTACGCCGTCGACGCCCACGAGGCGTCCACCGTCCTGGTCCACCTCGGCTTCGCCGTGGAGCAGGAGGGCGACCGGCTCGCTGTCCACCCGCCCTACTTCCGGCGTGACGTCCGCATCCCCGAGGACGTCGCCGAGGAGGTGGGGCGCGGCCTCGGCTACGGCCGGCTGCCCAGCACCCTCCCCGGGCACCGGACGCCGGTGCGGCAGCTCCCCGCCGAGGTGCCCGTCGACGACCTGGTCCGCGACATCTGCCTCGGGGCCGGTTTCGACGAGGTCCTCCCGTACGTCTTCACCCGGCCGGAGGTCGCGCTCTGGCTGCCCGGGCTCGGGGAGGGCCGCCCGCTGATGCGCCTGCTCAACCCCCTGAGCGACGAGATGAGCCACCTCCGGGTGAGCCTGCTCCCCGGCCTCTGCCAGGTGCTGGCCCTCAACCAGAGCCGGGGGGTCGCCGGGGCCGCCATCTTCGAGCTGGGCCGCGCCTTCTGGGAGGGAGAGCGCCGCGAGCCGCCGCCGGGCTCCACCCCCGACGGCGAGGACCGCGGCCTGCCCCCGCTGCCCGCCGAGCCGCTCCTGCTCGGCCTCACCGCCCACGTCGACGGCGACGCGGCCGCGGCAGCCGCGACGCTGCGTCACGTCCAATCGCTGCTGGAGCGGCTGATCCACGACCTGGGAGGCCACCGCTGCACGGCCGAGCCGGCGGAGATCCCCGGGCTGCGCCCCGGGCGCGCCGCCTGGATCCGCGCCGGCGCCGACCGGGTCGGGGTCGCCGGCGAGCTCGACGCCGCCACCCTGGAGCGGTTCGAGCTCCGCGGCCGCGTGGTGGTCGCCGAGCTCCAGCTCGACGCCCTGACCGCCGCGGAGCGCGGGCTCACCCAGTACCAGCCGGTGCCGCGCTTCCCCGCGGTCAGCCAGGACCTCTCGGTGACGGTGCCGCTCGGGCAGCGCGCGGGCGACGCGCTGGCGGTGATCCGCGAAGCCGGGGGCCCGCTGCTCGAGTCGGTCGAGCTGCGCGACGAGTTCCGCGGCGAGCAGGTGGGGGAGGGGCGCAAGGGCTGGACCTTCCGGCTCACCTTCCGCAGCCCGGAGCGCACCCTGACCTCGGAGGAGGCGCAGGAGGTGCAGGACGCCGTCGTCCTGGCCGTGCGCCGCCGCTTCGAGGCCGAGGTGCGCCGCTAGCGCCGAGCTGGGCCCGGGCGGCGGCGAGGCTCGGGCGAGCCGCATCGAGGGGATCGCCAGCGTCCCGCTCCATGGCATAAGCTGGCTGGCACCGTGAGCGAGACCGTGGACACGCGCTCCCTTCCCGCCTCCCCTCCGGGCGGCTTCGACGTCGACCTGCCGCGGATCCGCAACGTGGTCCTCAACATGGGCGACGAGGTCGACCGGGCCATGACCCGGGCCACCCGAGGCCTGGTCGACCGCGACGTCGACCTCTGCAGCGACGTCATGCGCGACGACGCCCGCGTCAACGCCCTCCTCGTCGAGGTGCGCGAGCTGACCTTCGCCGCCCTCGCCCAGGCGTCGGCGCCGCCCCAGATCCGCGAGGCGCTGGGGCTGCTGCACATGGCCAGCGAGCTGGAGCGGATGGGCGACCACTGCGCCTCCATCGCCCGCAGCGGGCGCGAGCTGGCCGACCTGGCGCCGCTCGCCATCCACTTCGACCTGCCCCAGCTCTCCGAGGCCTGCGAGGTGCAGGTGCGCGACATCCTCGGCGCCCTGATCGCCCGCGACGTCGACCGGGCCCGTGCCATCGCCGCCCGCGACGACCGGGTGAACCGGATCCACCACCGCATCGTCGACGACCTCATCCAGCTCATGACCGAGGACGGCGAGGCCGTGTACCGCGGCACCCAGCTGATCAAGGTGGCCCAGAACTTCGAGCGCATCGGCGACCGGGTCACCAACCTCGCCGAGGACCTGATCTTCCTGGAGAGCGGCCGGATCGAGGAGCTGGGCTAGGGGCGGGAGCGGTCTCCGGGCTCAGACGTCGAGGCGCGCGACCATCCGGCGGGCGCGCATCGTGATCAGCCGGCCCGCGAAGATGAGCACCAGGATCATCAGGATGGTGATCGCGGCCGCGGCGCTGGCCAGGGCCTGGTCATGGGGGCTGGGCAGCCCGATGTAGTAGTAGGTGACGTAGGTCAGGTAGCCGACCGGGTTGTTGAAGAGAGCCGGGGTCGGGTTGAAGTTGCTGAAGTTGGCGGTGAAGAGCAGCGGGGCCGTCTCGCCGGTGGAGATGGCGATGGCGATCACCAGACCGGAGACGACCCCCGGCAGGGCCGGCGGCAGCAGCACCTTGCGGATGGTGGTGATCTTGGAGAGGCCGAGCGCGGTCGATGCCTCACGCAGGCTGCGCGGCACCTGGGAGAAGGACACCTCGGTGGTCTTGATGATATAGGGGAGGATGATCACGGAGAGTGCCACCACCCCGCTCATGATCGAGTAGCCCCACTTCAGTCCCACCACCAGGGCGACGTAGATGACGAAACCGACGACGATCGAGGGCACCCCAGCGAGGACCTCGGAGAAGAATCGCAACGGTCCGCCGAGGCGGCGCGGGGCGAACTCCGCGAGGTAGATGCCGCCCAGGATCCCGACCGGTCCGGCGAACAGCAGGACGCCGATGGCGAAGGCGAGCGTTCCCAGGATGGCGTTCTGCAGGCCCGGGTCCTGGATGTCCTGGGTGGTGTTGGTGAGCAGACTCCAGCGGAGCGCCGGCGCCGCCTTGACCAGCACGCTGACGACGACGGCCGCCGCGGGCAGGACGATGACGGCGAGGGCGAGGCCGCAGAACACCCAGAACAGCCCGCCGCGGAGATGGCGGAGGCGGGGGGACCTAGATTCCACGGCCGACCGGGAGCGCGTCGCCGCTCACCCTCCGGACCACCAGGCGGCCGGCGAGGTTGGTCAGCAGGCTGATCACGAGGAGGAGCAGCCCCAGCTCGGCGATGGCGCGGACCGCCATGCCGGTGAAGTCGCTGAAGGCCTCATCGAGCTGGTTGGCGATCACCGAGGCGAGCGTGGAGGTGGTCCCGTAGATGTTGGCGGGTGGGTTGAACGCCACGCCGATGATCAGCAGGACGGCGATGGTCTCGCCCAGCGCGCGCCCCCAGCCGAGCAGCGCGGACGCGATGATCCCGGTGCGCACGTAGGGGATGGTCACCACCCGGACCATCTCGTAGCGGGACATGCCCAGGGCCAGGGCTCCCTCGCGAGCCAGCACCGGCACCCGCTTGACGAGCTCCCGCGTGGTCGAGGCGATGATGGGGATGATCATCAGGGCGAGCACGAGCGAGGCGGTCAGCAGCCCTTGCCCGTTGAACGCCCAGGGCCCCTTGAAGAACGGGATGATCGCGCCCAGATGGGAGAGCAGCGGGTAGAAGTGCTGCGAGAGGAGCGGGCCCAGGACGGTGAGCCCCCAGAAGCCGAAGACCACGCTGGGGATCCCGGCGAGGAGCTCGAGGAAGGTGGAGAGGGGGCCCTCCAGCCGCCTCGGGATCCACTCCGAGAGCATCAGCACCCCGCCCACGGAGATGGGCACCGCCAGGATCAGGGCGATCACCGAGGTGAACAGCGTCCCGATGATGAAGGTGAGCGCTCCGTAGATGGCCCCGTGGGGGGCGGAGATCCCGTTGTGGACCGTGAGGCTGGTGGAGTAGAGGTTGCCGATGAAGAACTTGGTGCTGGTGAAGAAGGTGGTCCCGCTGTAGACGATCGCGGGGATCGCCCACACCACCATGATGGCGAGGATCAGGCCGAGGGCGAGGAGCGGGACCGTGCCGGCCACCCCGGACACCCACTGCAGGATCCGGTCGCCGGTGGTCAGCTCATGGGATCGCGCACGGGCGACCCGGGCCGGGCCGGTGGGAAGCCCACCGGCCCGGCGACGGACCAGGATCATAGGGTCAGCCCGTGATCATCGCGATGGCGGTGTTGACCTTGGGCAGGACGTTGGCCGGCAGCGCCACGAAGTTGACGGCGCTGAGGTTGTCGGCCGTCGCCCCACCGGTGGTGGAGATCGCCCATTCCAGGAAGGTCCGGATGGCCAGGGCGGCGTCGGTGGAGGTGATCTTGGAGGGGTAGATGACCAGGTACTCGAAGTTGACGATCGGGTACGACTGGGCACCGCTCTGGTAGATCAGCGACTGGGCGAGGCTGGCGGGCACGTTGGTGGCGCCCGCGCTCACTGCGGCGTTGATGGTGGTCTGGGTTGGCTGCACGAAGCTGCCGGAGGCGTTCTCCAGCTCGGCCTCACCGAGGCCGTCGACCAGGGCCGTCGAACTCGACGCTGGCACCGACGTAGGCCACACAGCCGGGGGTGGCGTGGCAGGTGTCCACCATCGCCGGGTTGCCGTTGGCGGTCAGCTCGCTGGAGACGCTCGGCCAGTTGACCGTGGTCCCGAAGCTCGGGCCGTTGGACCAGGAGGTGCTGGTGGCGCTGAGGAACGCGGTGAAGATGAAGGTGTCACCCGAGGAGTCGACCCGGCGGACCGGGATGATCGGGGTGGACGGGAGGGTCGCGCTCGGGTTGAGGGCGGCGATCTTCGGGTCGTTCCAGGTGGTGATGCCGCCCGAGTAGATCTGGGCGAGGACATCGCCGCTCAGCTTGAGGTTGGTGATCCCGGGGAGGTTGTAGTTGACCGCCTGTGCCGAGACCGCGATCGGGATGTTGAGGATGCCGGGGTTGGCGGTGACCTGGCCCGGGCTCAGGTAGGCGTCCGAGCCGCCCATGGTGACCGCGCCGCTGATGGCGTCAGTCTGGCCCTTGCCCGATCCGCCGGCGGCGGCGCTGAGCGTGATGTTGGGGTAGGCGGCGGTGACGCCGGCCTCGAGCTTCTGCAGGTACGGGTAGAGGAGACTCGAGCCGTCCTCGGTCAGGGTCTGAGCGCTGGCCGGGTTGCCCGTCTTGACCGCAGCCGCGGTGGGGCTGCTGCTCGTGCTCGAGGAGCTGGCCGGCGGGGCCGTGCTGGTGGAGCCGCAGGCGGCCACGAGGACCGCCCCGGTGACTGCCGCAAGACCGATGGCCGCGTGTCGACGAACGTTCATGAGACCTCCCCTTCGAAGGATGGGTGTGATGAGGGGGATGAGGGCAACGTGGCGGAGCTCATCCCGTCCGACCGCTGACGTACGCCCGGCTCCGCTCGTCGGCCGGGTCGTGGAAGAAGGTGCGCGCCGACGCCGCCTCGACCACACGCCCCTTCATCAGGAAGAGCACGTTGTCGCTGATGCGGCTGGCCTGGGCCAGGTTGTGGGTGACGATGACCACGGTCATCTTCTTCGAGAGCTGCTTCATCAGCGACTCGATGCGCTCGGTGGTGTCGGGATCGAGTGCCGAGGTGGGCTCGTCGAGAAGGATCACGTCCGGGGAGAGCGCCAGGGTGCGGGCCAGGCAGAGCAGCTGCTGCTGGCCTCCGGAGAGGCCGAACGGCGAGCCGTTGAGGCGGTTGCTCACGGCGTCCCAGAGGCCCACCAGGGTGAGGTGGTCTCGGACCAGGTCGCGGACGCTGTGGCGGTTAGCCAGGCCGTGGGCGCGCGGTGCCAGCCCCACGTTCTCGGAGATGCTGCGTGGGAACGGGTTGGGGCGCTGGAAGAGCATGCCCACCCGGCGCCTCACCTCGCGCACGTTGACGTCCGCCCCGTAGACGTCGACGCCCTCGACCACCACCGAGCCGCTCACCCGCATCCCGGTGACGTGGTCGTGCATCCGGTTGATGGCGCGCAGCAGGGTGGTCTTCCCGCAGCCGGTCGGGCCCACGATGGCGGTGACCTTGTTGGGCTCGAAGCTGGTGCTGATCGTGTCGAGGAGGACGTTGTCGCGGAAGCGGACGGTCAGATCCTGAACGGCAACCCCGGCCGCTGCCTCCTCACCGGTGGAGACGTCGACCCCGGCGAGCCGCAGGGAATCGGTAACCACGAGATGAGAGTAGGAACTGCCGGATTGTGGCCGGGTTGCTTGCTGGTTAAGGAGCGGTGAAGGGCCGGCGTGGCCGGCATCGGAGGCGGATCCGCCCTCGGGAGATCCCCCCGGGTCCTCGCCCGCCGAGCCCTGCCCGGTCACCCGGGCTCCGGCTCCCCCGGAGAGCGCGGGGCGGCGGGCAGCTCGACGATGAAGGTCGCCCCCCGGCGCGGCTCGGAGACCACCCGGATCGAGCCACCGTGCGCCTCCACCACGTGTCGCGCGATGGCCAGGCCGAGCCCCGAGCCCTCGCCGTCGCGCTGGCGCGAGCTGTCCGCCTTCCAGAAGCGCTCGAAGATGCGGGGGAGGTCCTCGGGGCGGATCCCGATCCCGTTGTCGCGCACCACCAGCTCGACCCGGCTCTGCTCGAGCAGGGGGCGGGCGCTCACCGTGATCCGTCCCTCCGGGGGCGTGAACTTGATGGCGTTGTGCACCAGGTTGCGGAGCACCTGGCCCAGCCGCCGGGGGTCGCCCAGGAGGGGCGGGGTCGCGGGGTCGACCTCGATCGTCACCCCGATCCGGCGCTCCTCCGCGAGGGGGAGGAGCCGGTCGACGGTCCGGACCAGCTCGTCCACGGGCACGGGCTCGAGCGTCATCGTCTGGCGCCCCGACTCGATGCTGCTGAGCTCGAGGAGCTCCTCCACCATCTGGGCCATGTGGCCGACCTCGAGGGCGATGCGGTGCACGAACCCGGCGGCCACCTCGGGCTCCTCGAGGGCTCCCTTCTGGAGGGTCTCGACGAGCAGGCGGATGGCGGTGATGGGTGTGCGCAGCTCGTGCGAGACGTTGGTGACGAAGTCGCGCCGCACCCGCTCCAGCCGACGCAGCCGGGTCTCGTCACGGACCAGCACCACCACCGAGATCTGCTGGTTCTGCACCGGGAACGCACGCACCACGATCACCTCGCGGGCGCTCGCGATCTCGCGTTCGACCGCGGCCTCGGCGTCCCGGCAGGCGGTGACCACCCGGAGCAGCCGGAAGTCCGCACCCAGCTCGGCGAGGGTGTGCCCCTCGCCCTCCCCGGAGAGGTCGAGCAGGCGGCAGGCCTCCTCGGTCGCCAGCAGGATCCGTCCCGCCCTGTCGACGGCGATCAGCCCGTGCCCTCCCTCCAGCTGCTCGCCCACGGAGCGCAGCAGCGTGAGCGTGTGGTTCGCCGACATGGACGAGGCCGGGGCATTCATCGGAGGGAGTCCA
This sequence comes from uncultured Chloroflexia bacterium, assembly GCA_963803165.1. Classification (GTDB taxonomy): domain Bacteria; phylum Chloroflexota; class Dormibacteria; order Aeolococcales; family Aeolococcaceae; genus Changshengia. The sequence continues at coordinate 108,257 of CAWDLK010000002.1, forward strand.
GCGTTGTGAGGGACGCGGGCGGCGATCAACTGCCCAGATGGTATCCGTCTCCGCGAGCCGACGAGCGGGAACGACGGTGCCACGCCTGGTTTTGGCCGTCCCACAACCGTTGCTTAATGCTCCGATAATCTTGGTGGGTGACCGAAGCTCGCCGCCGTTAACGTTCCGATAATCTTTGTGACGTCCGGAGGGCGCCGAAAGCGCAGCGATGCGCGGCCCCGGGGCATAATGATCGCGCCGATGAGTCGCGCCGACGCTCTCGCCCCGCCCCGCACGGGCACCGCGGCACTCCGATGACCACGTCGCCCGCCAAGCACGTGCTCATCGTCGAGGACGAGGACTCCATCCGCCAGACGTTGCGTTACAACCTGAGCCAGGAGGGGTTCGTCATCACCGAGGCGAGCACCGGCACCGAGGCGCTCTCCGCGGCCCGGCGGCAGCGCCCCGACCTGATCCTGCTCGACCTCATGCTGCCGGAGCTCTCGGGGCTCGAGGTGTGCAGGATCCTGCGTCAGGAGATGACCGTCCCCATCATCATGCTGACCGCCAAGGGCAGCGAGCTCGACAAGGTGGTCGGGCTCCACGTCGGCGCCGACGACTACGTGACCAAGCCCTTCTCTCTCAACGAGCTTCTGGCCCGCGTCTCGGCGATGCTGCGGCGTGCCGAGATGACCGTCAAGGAGCGGGTCGCGGACCGCGAGATCGAGGAGCTGGACAACTTCCGCATCGACCGCGGGGCCCGCACCGTGCACGTCGACGGCGAGGAGCTGCACCTCGCGCCCAAGGAGTTCGACCTGCTCTCCCTGCTGCTGCTCAACGCCGGCAAGGTGCAGTCGCGCCAGGTGATCATCCAGCGGATCTGGGGCAGCAAGTTCTACGGCGATCACAAGACCGTGGACGTGCACGTGCGCTGGCTGAGGGAGAAGTTCGAGCGCTTCGACAGCCTGCCCTTCCGCATCACCACCGTCTTCGGCGTGGGCTACCGGATCGACCGGCTGGACCAGGCGACGGGCTGAGCCGCCCGGCACTGACGCGCGCCTTCTTCGCGCGGCCCACGCTGGAGGTGGCCCGCGACCTGGTGGGGGCGCGGATGGTCTGCGACCCGGGAACGGCGCTCGAGCTGAAGGCGGTGGTGGTGGAGGTCGAGGCGTACCTCGGCCTCGACGACCCCGCCTCCCACGCCCACCGCGGGCCGACCCCCAGGACGGCGGTCATGTTCGGGCCGCCGGGACACCTCTATGTCTACCTCTCCTACGGCGTCCACCTCTGCGCCAACGTCGTCTGCGAGCCCGCCGGCGTCGCCGGCGCGGTGCTGCTCCGGGCCGCCCAGGTCGAGAGGGGCCTGGAGGTGGTGCGCTCCCGGCGTGGCCGGGCGGGCGTGGGGGCCGGGCCCGAGGCCCTGCTCCGGGGTCCCGGCAACCTCGGTGCCGGCCTGGGGCTCACCCTCGCCGACAACGGTCTCGACCTCTGCGACCCCGCCTCGCGGCTGCGCATCCTCGGCCGCGAGGTCGAGGTGCCGCTGGCGGTGGGCCCCCGGGTCGGCATCCGCCGCGCCGCCGACCGGCCCCTCCGCCTTGCCTGGGCCGGCCATCCCGCGGTGAGCCGCCCGCTCCCCGAGCGGTCAGGTCCATCGGCGGGGTGAGCCGAGCGCGGCTGAGCCGCGCCGGCGAGGGGCGGCGAGCCCCTGTGAGAAGGGGAAGGGGTCCCCGCGCGGCCTGCCGCGTGGGGAAGCGGCCAGCCCCCTGAGAAGGGAAGGGGTCCCCGCGCGGCCTGCTGGGTGGGCAAGAAGAAGGGGCCGGCGGTGCCGGCCCCTCATGTTCATGTGCCGATCAAACGGCAGCCCGGCGGATGTGCCGGGCCTTATGGCGGCACCATCCGGTGCCAGGTGACCTGCCCGGGGCGTCTCACCCCGTCACCGGCTCTCCCGCGGCACTCTTGGAATCCAACCTGCCTGCCGGACCACCCCAGGGCGGTCTCACGGCGGCGCACGCCGGGTGCGGTGGTGGGGGCCCGCGCCGGGCCTCACCTCTCGGCTCGAGATTGCCTCAGGAGCTGGTAGACACTGCGCATCGAAGCCCAACCTCCATGTGGTCCGATGGCGTCTACCCGTAGGGTACCCCCCCGCGCCGCCCTGTCAATCGTGCTCCCGGTGGCGTGTGTCCCGGCCGGCCACCGGGGCCGGCGGAAGCCCGCCGCGGCCTCCTCCGGGGCCCGAGGCCGCGTGCTGCCCGTAGACTGAGAGGCGGGGGACGGCCTAGAATCTGAACGTCCGTTCGTCCGCCCGGAGGCAGCATGTCCGGTCACAGCAAGTGGGCTGGGATCAAGCACAAGAAGGCGGTCGTCGACGCCAAGCGGGGTCAGGCCTTCACCAAGGTGGCTGCCGAGCTCTCCGTCGCGGCCCGCGAGGGGGGGGCCGACCCGGCCGGCAACTTCCGGCTCCGCCTCGCCATCCAGAAGGCCCGCGAGGTCAACATGCCGGCCGACAACATCGAGCGGGCGATCCAGCGGGGAGCGGGGGGCAAGGAGGGGGAGCGGCTCGAGGAGGTCCGCTACGAGGGCTACGGCCCCCACGGGGTGGCGGTGATGGTCGACGTCCTCACCGACAACCGGAACCGCACGGTGGCGGCCATCCGCAACCTCTTCAGCCGGTCGGGCGGATCGCTGGGCGAGACCAACAGCGTGGCCTGGATGTTCACCAACCAGGGGATCCTCCGCGTCGCCGCCGGCAAGCGCGACCCGGAGGAGATCGCCCTGGAGCTGCTGGACCTCCTCGACGTCGGCGAGGACGGCGACGTCAGCGTGGACGGCGGATCGGTCCAGGTGTCGCTGGCGCCCGGCCTCTTCGAGGAGGCCCGCCGCCGGCTGGAGGCGGCCGGCCACACCGTCGAGGCCGCCGAGGTGACCATGAACCCCAGCACCTCGGTCGCCCTGGACGCCGGCCCGGCCCACCAGGTCCTGCGCCTGCTCGAGGCACTCGAGGAGCTGGACGACGTCCAGCAGGTCTACGCCAACGCGGAGATCCCCGACGAAGTCCTCGAGTTCGGTCGGCTCCTGATGCCGGGAGCCGGGGCGCGGTGACGCCGGCACCGGCGTCCCGGGCGGCGAGCTGAGGTGCGCGTCCTCGGCGTCGATCCGGGCCTGGGGCGCACCGGGGTCGCGCTGGTCGAGGGGCACCCCGGCTCGCTGAGGCTGGTGCACGCCGGGTGCATCGAGACCGATGCCGGCGACGGCGAGGGCGACGGCGCCCGCCTGCTGGCCCTCTCCCGCCTCCTGGCCCGGTCGGCGGCCGACCTCCACCCCGACGTGGCGGCGGTGGAGCGCCTCTTCTTCTCGACCAACCGCCAGACGGCGATGCGGGTGAGCCAGGCGCGGGGGGTCATCCTCTGCACCCTGGCCGCGGCCGGGGTGCCGGTGGCCGAGTACACCCCCAACGAGATCAAGGAGTTGATCGCCGGCTACGGCGCGGCGACCAAGCGCCAGGTGCTCCGGATGTGCGCGACCCTGCTCGGCGTCGATCAGATCGAGGGGCCCGACGACACCGCGGACGCCTGTGCCGCCGCCGTCTGCCACCACCACCGGGGGGCTCTGCGGGCGGGGTCCGCCTCCCTGGTGGCCTCCCGGACCAGCCCCGGGCTGGAGGCGGCGATCGCGGCGGCGCGCGCCGCCGGGTCGCGATGATCGCCCGCCTGCGCGGCCGGGTGGTGGGCGCCGACGCCGACCAGGTCATCCTCGAGGCGGGCGGCGTCGGCTACCAGGTCCACTGCCACCTCCGCACCCTGGCGGCGCTCCACGAGATGGGGGAGAGGGAGGTCGTCCTCCACGTCCACACCGCGGTGACCGACGACGCCATCCGCCTCTACGGCTTCCTCGGCCGCGACGAGCTGCGCCTCTTCCGGCTGCTGATCGGGGTCGAGCGGATCGGGCCCAAGGCGGCCCTCTCCATCCTCGGCCGGGCCGAGTTGCCCACCATGGTCCGGGCCATCCGCGACGGCGACGTCGCCCTGGTCGCCACCGTCCCTGGCGTCGGCCGCCGGACCGCGGAGCGGGTGGTCCTGGAGCTCCGCGACCGACTGGGTGACCTGGTGGTGACCTTCGAGCCGGCGACCCCGTCGGGCGCGACCCAGGCCGTCGAGGCGGCCGTCGCCGGCCTGGTCGGGCTCGGCTTCCGGGAGTCCGAGGCGCGCCCGGCGGTGCGGGCGGCGCTGGCCGCGGCTGGCGACGACGACGGTGACGTCACCGGCCTGGTCGGCAGGGCCCTCCGCCTCCTCGACGTGGGCCCTCCGGCGTGACCGACGGCCGTCTGGTCAGCCAGGGAGAGCTGGAGGAGGAGCGGGCCGCCAACTCCGTGCTCCGCCCGCGCCGGCTGGAGGACTTCGTCGGCCAGCCCGCCATCCGCGAGCAGGTCCACATCCTCATCGAGGCGGCCCGGGCGCGGGCCGAGCCGGTCGACCACGTGCTCCTCTACGGCCCGCCGGGGCTGGGCAAGACGACGCTCGCCCAGATCATCGCCACCGAGATGGGGGTGCAGGCGCGGCTCACCAGCGGCCCGGCCCTCGAGCACCAGGGGATGCTGGCGTCGATCCTGACCGCCCTCGAGGACCGGGACGTCTTCTTCATCGACGAGATCCACCGCCTCAACCGCGCGGTCGAGGAGGCCCTCTACCCGGCCATGGAGGACCTCGCCTTCGACTTCGTCGCCGGCAAGGGGGCGGGGGCGCAGACGCTGAGATTGAGCCTCAAGCCGTTCACCGTGATCGGTGCGACCACCCGGGCGGGTGCGCTCGGGGGACCCCTGCGCGACCGCTTCGGGGTCACCTTCCGGCTCGACTACTACTCCGCCGACGAGCTGGCCGCGATCGTCGTGCGCTCGGCGCGGCTGCTCGAGGTGGAGATCGACGCGGCCGGGGCGGCGCTGCTCGCCGGGCGGGCGCGGGGGACCCCCCGGGTCGCCAACCGGCTGCTCCGGCGAGCCCGAGACTACGCCCAGGTGCGCGCCGGCGGGAGGATCGACGAGGCCGTCGCCACCGCCGCCCTCGAGGTCCTCGGGGTCGACGGGCTGGGTCTGGACGAGATGGACCGCCGGGTGGTGGAGACCCTCTGCGGCGCCCTCTCCGGGCACCCCGCGGGGGTCCAGACCATCGCCGTCTCGGTCCAGGAGGAGCCCGAGACCATCGAGGACGTGGTCGAGCCGTACCTGATCCGGCTCGGGCTGGTGGTCCGCACCCCCCGCGGCCGGCTGGCCACCGCCGCCGCCTACCGCCACCTGGGACGCACCCCGCCCGCCGGCGCCCCCGGCTCCGGGGGCGGCCAGGAGGCCCTCTTCCGGTCATGAGACGCCTCCGGCGGCCGATCCACCGGGTCCCCGCCCACATGCTGGTCCGCCGGCTCGACGATCTCGTCCCCGAGACGGGTGACCGGCTCGGCTACACTTCGCCGTCGTGAACTGGCTGCGGGTCACCAGATGGAAGGTGGCCACCATCGTGGTGGTGGTCCTGGTCGCCGTGGTGGTCGATGGCTACGCCTACATCGCCCGGGTGACCAGCGCGCGCACCGCCCAGGTCGCGTCGCAGCCCGCGCCGACCACCACCCAGTTCGCCATCAGCGGCGCCCCGGGCAACGCCTTCATCGCCGGGCAGGGGGTCACCGTCGGCGGCCAGCAGGACACCATCAGCTCGATCAGCGGCAACGTCATCACCCTCGCCACGGCGCTCCCGTCCGCCCCCGCCAAGGGCACCACGATCAGCCAGAACGAGGGGCTGGCCGGGCTCACCCACCCGCTGACGTCGACGCCGAAGCTGCTCGGCTACCCGCTCTACGTCCACAAGGGCCTCGACATCGTCGGCGGCTCCGAGCTCACCATCGCCATCTGCCAGGGTGCCAACCTGCCGGCCAGCGCCAACCCGCCCTGCCGAGCGGGGCCGAGGAACGGGATCACCGTGAGCCAGGCGCAGACCGACACCATCCCGGTGCTCCAGAACCGGGTCAACACGCTGGGCGTCTCCGAGGCCAGCGTGCAGCCGGTCGGCAACGACCAGATCTCCATCGAGCTCCCCGGGGTGCCGCTGACCCAGGCCCAGAACGTCCTCGGCACCACCGCGCTGATCCGCTTCGCCACCGCCGCCTCCGGGGCCCCGCCGTCGGGTGCCTCCAAGAGCTCGAGCTACTGCAGCGAGAACAAGACCAACTCCTTCTGCCTCGACCAGCAGAACCTCTACGACCCCTCCCAGCTCAGCCAGAGCGAGTTCTACCCGTCCGGGTACCACTGGAAGATCGACAACAACCTGCCCGCGTCGGACATCGTCAGCTCCAGCGTCGGCACCGACTCGAGCGGCAACCCGGCGGTCGACATCAGCTTCAACGGTTCCGGCGCCAACGAGTGGAGCAAGATCACCACCGCCGCCAACAAGGTGTACACGGACAGCGGCTGCAGCGCGGGCACCGTCTGCCCGGCCGGGTCGATGATCGCCATCTTCCTCGACACCAAGGTGATCAGCGCCCCGGTGGTGATCGGGGCTTCCACCAACACCACCGAGATCACCGGCCTCACCCTGACCGAGGCGCAGAGCCTGCAGTCCCAGATCAACGCCGGCGCGCTGCCCGCGGAGATCGGCACCGTGGCCTCCCAGTCGGTGGGGGCGACCCTGGGGGCCCAGACGGTGAACGCCACCCTGCTGGCCGGCGGGGTGGGCATGATCATCGTGGTCCTCTTCATGATGGGCTACTACCGCTTCCCGGGGATCCTGGCCAGCCTCGCGCTGGTCCTCTACAGCCTCATCAACCTGGCCGCCTACAAGATCATCGGGGTCACCGTGAGCCTGGCCGGCCTCGCCGGCTTCGTGTTATCGGTCGGGATGGCGGTGGACGCCAACGTGCTCATCTTCGAGCGCACCCGCGACGAGCTGCGCCATGGCCGCTCGGTGGGCGCGGCCATCGAGCTGGGCTTCCGGCGCGCCTTTCCGGCCATCCGTGACAGCAACATCTCGACCGGCATCGTCTGCGTGATCCTCGCCTTCTTCGGCTCCGACATCGTCAAGGGCTTCGCCATCACCCTGGGCATCGGCGTCGCCATCAGCTTCTTCAGCGCGGTGCTGATCACCCAGTCGCTGCTGGGCCTGGTGCTGCGCTGGAAGATCGGCAAGAAGCCCACCCTCTACACCGAGATCCACCCCGAGTACCAGGAGCAGCACCGCCCCGGCCGGTTCGACATCGTGGGCAGCCGCAACCTCTTCTTCCTCGCCTCGCTGGCCATCATCATCCCGGGGATCGTCGCCATCATCGGCTGGGGCTTCCGGTTGGGCATCGACTTCGCCGGGGGCGACCAGATCCAGGCCGCCTACACGAGCAACCCCACCTCGCAGCAGCTGGTGAACCTCGTCAACAAGACGGTTCCCGGCCTGCAGCCGCAGGTCCAGAGCTACGGCAAGGACACGCGCGGCAACGACGTGTACCTGATCCAGACGCTCCCGACCAGCGAGGTGCAGACGCTGTACGAGGCCCTCGATGCCTCCTACCACTTCGAGCCGGGCAGCACCAGCGTCAACACGGTGGGGCCGACCATCGCCAGCAGCGCGGTGTCCGGGGCGGTGCTGCTGGTGCTGGTCTCGTCGCTGATGATCGCCCTCTACCTCGCCTACCAGTTCGGCAAGCAGCGCCAGGTGAGCCGCTGGCGGTTTGCCGCCTGCACGTTCTTCAAGCTGCTGCACGACGTCTTCGTGCTGGCCGGGATCTGGGCCATCCTGGGGCACTTCACCTCGCTGGGGCAGGTGGACAACTACTTCGTCACGGCGGTGCTGACCGGGGTGGCGTTCTCCATCCACGACACCATCGTGGTCTTCGACCGGATCCGCGAGAACCTCAGGGTCGGGCCGCGCTTCACCTTCGACCAGATCGTCAACCTGTCGACCGTCCAGACCATGGCCCGATCGCTCAACACCTCGCTGACCGTGGTCTTCGTCCTGCTCGCGCTGGTGCTCTTCGGCGGCTCCTCGATCCAGGGCTTCGTGCTCGCCCTGCTGGTCGGCATCGTGACCGGCACCTACAGCTCGATCTTCAACGCCTCGACCCTGCTGGTCGCCTGGAACAAGGCGATCCCCCAGCAGGCCCCGGGGCGCCCCCAGCGCGGCACGGCGACCCGTCCCGCACGCGCCGTCTGAGCACGGGCGACCAGCCCGTCGACCCGCTCGGGGGCCGGGTCATCCTGGGTACGATCTTGCTGCCAGCCACATGAGCCGACCGGACGTCGCCGCACTCGCCGACCTCCTCCGCCCCGCCCTCGACCAGGTGGGCGTCGAGCTGGTCGAGATCCAGTGGAAGGGGGGCGGCCCCGGCAGCCTCCTCCGCCTCATCGTCGATCGACCCGGGGGCGTCAACCTCGACGACTGCGAACGGGCGTCGATGACCGCGAGCGCCATCCTCGACGCCTACGACCCGATCGACGTCCACTACTCGCTGGAGGTCTCCTCGCCCGGGGCGGAGCGGCCCATCCGCACGGAGGAGGAGTGGCGCGCCGCCCTCGGCCGCCGGGTCCACGTCCGCTTCCGGGACGGCGACGCCGAGCGCGTGGTGGAGGGCCGGCTGGTCGCCGTCGGCGGTCCCACGCTGGAGCTCGAGGCGCGAAGCGCCCGTGGCCGGGCCCAACCGGTCACCGTGACCGCGGCGGACGTCCTCGCCGCTCGCATCGCCGTCGACATCTAGGAGCCCTCCTGCCGATGACCACCGCACCACGCCCGGGACCTCCCACCATCGCCGCGGCGGCGCGACCCTGATGCCGGGCCACGGCCGGGCCGCCGACGTCCCCGCCGGGGACGGAGGCCTCCTCGAGGCGGTGGCCGAGCTCGCCGCGAGCTCCGGCGTCAGCGAGGAGGACCTGACCGAGATCGTGGGGCACGCGCTGGTCGAGACCTACCGCCGCCTGGTCGTCGACGATCCCGGGCTCACCGCGCGCATCGACTTCCGCAACGGCCTCCACGACGTGCTCCGCCCCGACCCGGCGGGCGGTGAGACGGTGATGCCGCCGCTCACCGGCGACGCCGCGCGCCAGGCCGCCCAGGCGGTGCGCGCCGCCGTCTTCGACCGGCTCCGCAGCGCCGGCGCGGATCGGGTGCTCAGCGAGGCGGCGACGCACCGTGGCGAGCTGATCGACGCGATTGTCGAGAGCCAGGCGGGAGGCAGCTGGTATCTCCGCTCGGGCGACACCACGGTCGTCCTGCCTGCGGAGGAGCAGGCGGCGGGCGAGCGCCTTGAGCCCCGCCAGCACCTCAAGGTGGTCATCCTCGAGGGGCGCCGGCGGGCCCGGGAGGCGGTGGTGGTGGCCTCGCGCTCGCACCCGCACCTGGTCCGGCTGCTCCTCGAGCAGGAGGTGCCCGAGCTGGGACGCGGTCAGGTGGCCATCCGGGCCATCGCCCGGGAGGCGGGCCGGCGCACCAAGGTGGCGGTGGAGGCGCTGGACCCCGACATCGACCCGCAGGGCGCCTGCATCGGGCCTCGGGGGATCCGCCACCGCGCCATCACCTCGCAGCTCGGAGCCGAGCAGCTGCAGGTGGTCCGCTTCGACCCCGACCCGGTCCACTACGTCGCCAACGCGCTGATCCCGGCCGCGGTCCTCGGCGTCGAGCTCGATCCCGAGACACGGACGGCCCACGTGGTGGTCGACGCCGGCCAGCTCTCGCTGGCCATCGGGAGGGGAGGGGAGAACGCCCGCCTCGCCGCCCGGCTCACCGGGTGGCGGATCGACATCGCGGCGGCAGACGCGAACGCCCCGAAGGCGCCGTGAACTCCGCGGCGGGGCCGGCCGGCGCCGGCGTCCCCGGCCACGTCCCGCTCCGCACCTGCGTGGGGTGCCGGCGGCGCCGGCCGCGGCCCGAGCTGGTCCGGCTGGTCGCGGGGGTGGCGGGAGCGGTTATCCTGGACATCCCCGCTCGGGCGCCTGGACGCGGCGCCTATCTCTGCCGGGACCAGGGGCCCGCCTGCCTGCGGGCCGCCCTGAGACGCCGCGGCCTGAGCCGGTCCCTGCGGGTGAGGGAGAATGTCATCGACCCCGAGACGCTGGGCCGGGAGCTCAGCCGGCTCGCCGAGGAGGAACCACCGTCGCCACCATGAAGAAGATCCGGCTGCCGGCCAGCCTCACCGTGAAGGAGCTGGCCGAGCGGCTCGGCGTGCCCGCGACCCAGGTCATCACCTACCTGATGCAGAACGGGGTCACCGCCTCCCTCAACCAGTCCGTCGACTTCGACACCGCCGCGCTCGCGGCGGACCACTTCGAGTTCGAGGCCGAGTCGGAGGAGGCGCTCGCCCAGGAGGCGGTGGCCCCGTCCGCGGCCACCGGGGAGCGGCGCCGGCGCCACCCCCTGCTCGACCTCTCCGGCGAGCCTCCGGCGTCGCTGGTCGCGCGTCCCCCCGTGGTCGCCGTGCTCGGCCACGTCGACCACGGCAAGACCTCCATCCTCGACCGGGTCCGGACCACCAGCGTGGCCGCCGGCGAGGCGGGGGGGATCACCCAGAGGATCGGCGCCTACCAGGTGGAGCGGCAGGGCCGGCGGATCACCTTCATCGACACCCCGGGCCATGAGGCGTTCACCGCCATGCGCGCCCGGGGGGCGGACGTGACCGACATCGCGGTCCTGGTGGTCGCCGCCGACGACGGGGTCATGCCCCAGACCGAGGAGGCGATCCACCACATCCGCAGCGCCGGGGTGCCGATGGTCGTGGCGGTCAACAAGGTCGACAAGGACGGCGCCAACCCGGACCGCGTCCTCCAGCAGCTCGCCGAGCACCAGGTGGTGCCGGAGAGCTACGGCGGCGACGTGCCCGTGGTCACCACGAGCGCGCTGACCGGCCAGGGCATCGAGGACCTCCTCGACACCATCCTGCTGGTGAGCGACGTGGTCAACCCGCCCCGGGCCAACCCCGACCGGCTTGCGGTGGGCACGGTCATCGACGCGGAGCTGGAGCGGGGGAGGGGTCCGGTGGCCACCGTCCTGGTCCAGAACGGCACCCTCCGCATCGGCGACAACGTGGTGGTCGGCCGCGTCTACGGCAAGATCCGGGCGCTCACCGACGACGCCGGCCGGCGGGTCAAGGAGGCCGGCCCGAGCAAGCCGGTGCAGATCACCGGCCTCACCGACGTCGCCACCGCCGGCGACATCCTCCAGGTCACCGAGACCGAGCGGGCGGCGCGGACCCTGGCCGAGCGGCGCACCGCCGACCAGCGGGCCCGGGTGTCCGGGCCGGTGCGCCGGATCACCCTCTCCGACTTCGCGGCCGTGCAGGGCGAGACCAAGACCATGACCCTGGTCCTCAAGGCCGAGGCCAACGGCTCCCTGGAGGCGCTGCGCGGCCAGATCGTCAAGCTCGAGGACCCCAACGTGACGATCAAGATCGTCGGCGAGGGGGTCGGGGCGGTCGGGGAGTCCGACGTCAACCTGGCGGCGGTCTCCGACGCCATCGTGATCGGCTTCAACGTGCGGCCCGACGAGCGGGCCAAGGCCGCCGCCGAGGAGCACGGGGTCGACATCCGCTACTACGACGTCGTCTACCAGGTCACCGACGACATCGAGCGCTCCATCCGGGGGATGTACGAGCCCACCCTCATCGACGTCTACCAGGGCCGCGCCGAGGTGCGCCGGGTCTTCCAGGTCGACGGCCGTCCGGCGATCGCCGGCTGCCAGGTCGTGGACGGCAAGATCACCCGGGCTGCCACCTGCACCGTGCGCCGCGACGGGCGCGAGGTGGGCGGGGGCAAGATCGACGCCCTCAAGCGCTTCCGGGATGACGTGCGCGAGGTGGCCCGCGGGTACGAGTGCGGCATCACCCTGGAGGGCTTCGCCGACTTCGCCGAGGGCGACGTCATCGAGGCCCACGTGACCGAGCAGCAGAACCTCTGAGCGTGTCCGTGCGCATGACCCGTGGCAAGGGCAGGGCGGGCTCCGGCGTCCCCGGCGGGACGCGCTTCCAGCCCGTGCTCGCCCCCTCCTCCCGCCCGCCGCGGCCGGAGCGGGTCGCCGAGCAGCTCCGCCAGGAGCTCTCGTCGCTGATGCTCACCGAGATGAAGGACCCGCGGGTACGCCTCGCCTCGATCTCCCGGGTGCGGCTCACCCCCGACCTGCGTAGCGCCACCGTGATGGTCTCGGCGCTGGGCGACGATCCGGCCCGCCACGCCGTGGTCGACGCCATGCGCCACGCCGAGGGCTACCTCCGCGCCCAGCTCGGCCACCGCCTCGAGAACCTCAAGAGCCCGCCCCACCTCCGCTTCGAGCTCGACGAGTCGATCGCCTACTCGGTGCGGATCAGCGGCGTGCTCCGCGAGCTCGACCACGACGGGGAGAGCTCGTGACCGTCGCCGAGGCCCGCTTCCGCGGGGTCGACGACGCCGCCCCCGAGATCCGGCGGCTGATCGACCAGGCCGGGGAGATCGGGTGCCTCGCCCACAAGGACGCCGACGCCGACAGCCTGGGCTCCGCCCTCGCCTTCGCGGAGGCGCTCCGCGAGATGGGCAAGCGGGTGCACGTGGTCGTGCCCAGCCCGCTGCCGCGAGCGCTCGCCCACCTCCCCGGCTTCGAGACGATCGTCGAAGAGCCGCCGCCCCTCGACCTCCTCTTCACCTTCGACTGCGCGACCGTGCACCGCTTCGGCGACCGAGCCGGGCTGGTGGAGCAGGTCGCCCACGTGGTCAACGTCGACCATCACCGCAGCAACGACGGATTCGGCGAGATCAACGTCGTCGATCCCGCCGCGAGCGCCACCGGCCAGGTGGTCCACCGGCTGCTCCAGGCCATGGGCTGCCCCATCTCCCAGGAGACGGCCACCAACCTCTATGCGGCGTTGCTCACCGACACCGGCGGGTTCCGCCACGAGAACACCACCGAGGCGGCGCTCCGTCTCGGTGCCGACCTGGTCGCCCTCGGGGCGGACGCCGGCTGGGTGGCGCTCAAGAGCTACAAGTCGCACTCCATCCCCCAGCTCCGCCTCGAGGGGATGGCCACCGCCGCGATGCGCAGCGAGAGCGACGGCCGGCTGGTGTGGTCGGAGATCACCTCGGCGATGCTGGAGGAGACCGGGGCCACCATGCAGGAGGCGGAGGGGGTCATCGACCAGCTCCAGACCGTCGCCCCGATGAAGATCGCCGTGCTCTTCAAGCAGGCGGCCCCCGACCTGACCAAGATCTCGGTCCGCAGCCGTGACGAGGTGGACGCCACCGACGTCTGCGTGCCCTTCGGCGGCGGGGGCCACCGGCGGGCCGCCGGAGCCGAGCTGCGCCAGCCGCTCGAGGACGCTCGCGAGTGCGTGCTCGAGGTGGCCCGGGCGCTGCTCCGGCCGCACCCGTAGCCATGGCCGTCTCCCCCCCGGCCCCCGCGCGCCGCGGGGTGCTGAGCGCGGTGCTGGCCCTGAACAAGCAGCCGGGACAGACCTCCTTCGACTGCGTCCGCCAGGTGCGCCGGATCTACGGCGAGCGCCGGGTCGGCCACGCCGGCACCCTCGACCCCATGGCCCGGGGCCTGCTCCCGCTCTGCCTCGGCGGCGCCACCCGCCTGGTCGACCACTTCCACCGCCAGACCAAGCGTTACAGCTGCACGGTGCGGCTGGGCGAGCGGTCCGACACCCTGGACACCGAGGGGGTGGTCACCCCGGGCGGCGACGCCACCGGCCTCGACGCCGAGCGGGTGCGCGCGGCCCTCGGCCAGTTCGTGGGCGAGATCTCCCAGGTGCCGCCGATGCACTCGGCGGTGCGCCACGAGGGCGAGCACCTCTACGAGCTGGCCCGCCGCGGCGAGGAGGTCGAGCGCCCGCCCCGGATCGCCCTCATCGTCAGCGCCGAGCTGACGGACTTCCGCCCCGGCGCCGTGGCCGAGGCGGACCTCGACGTCGAGTGCGGCAAGGGGGCGTTCATGCGCGTGCTGGCCGCGGACCTCGGCGACGCCCTGGGCGTGGGCGGGCTGCTCAGCTGGCTGGAGCGGACCCGCTACGGGTGCCTGGAGCTCGCCGACGCCCACACCGTGGACGAGCTCCGCGAGATGGAGGACCCGACCACCGCGCTGCTCCCCCCCGAGGTGGCGATCAGCTTCCTGCCCGCCGTCTTCCTCGGCCCGCCGGCGGTCACCCTGGTCCGCAACGGCCAGCCGGTCTTCCTCCCCCGGGTGGAGGCCGGCCTGCCCCAGGGCGAGGTGCGTGCCCACGCCGCGACCGGCGAGCTGGTGGCGGTGGGGGAGCTGACCGGCTTCCGCTTCCGGCCCACCAAGGTCATGAGCGTCTGAGGGGGCAGAGGGGAATGCCGGAGCCGGTCACTCTCGAGCACTCTCTCGGCCCCGCCCGGGGTCCGGAGCCGCCTCCCACCGCCTGCACCATCGGGGTCTTCGACGGGGTCCACCGCGGCCACCGGCGCCTGCTGGCGGCCACCGTGGCGGCCGCGCGTGAGATCGGAGGCATCGCGGTCGCGGTGACCTTCGAGCCCCACCCCCGCGCCGTGCTCGACCCCGCCAACGTCCCCCCCGAGCTCACCACCCTCGACGAGAAGCGCGAGCGCCTGATCGCCGCCGGGATCGACCGCGTGGTGGTCGTCAACTTCACCCACGAGGTGAGCCAGTGGAGCGCCGAGCTGTTCTGCGAGCGGCTGCTCGACCGCTTCGACCTCCGCCGCCTGGTGGTCGGTCCCGGATTCGCCCTGGGGCGCGACCGGCAGGGCGACGCCGGATTCCTCCGCGCCCTCGGCGCCGAGCGCGGCTTCACCGTGGAGACCGTGGAGGCGGAGAGCGAGGACGGGGAGCCCATCTCCTCGACCCGGATCCGCTCCGCGCTGGTCTCCGGGGATGTGGAGCTCGCCGCCCGCCTGCTCGGCCACCCCTACTTCCTCGACGGCACCGTGGAGCGGGGCAACCGGGTGGGCTGGAGGCTGGGATTCCCCACCGCCAACCTCGGCGTCGAGCCGGGCAAGTGCCTGCCCGAGCTGGGCATCTACAGCACCTGGCTGCGCACTCGGGGCAGGTGGCTGCCCGCCGCCTCCAGCATCGGCTACCGGCCCACCTTCGGCGGGGACCGGCTCACCCTCGAGGCCCACGTGCTCGACTTCGACGGCGACCTCTACGGGGAGCGGGTGCGCCTGGCCTTCGTCCGGCGGCTTCGGGAGGAGCGCTGGTACCCGGACGAGGCGGGGCTGATCGCCCAGATGGGCCGCGACGTCGCCGACACGCGGGCGCTGCTGGAGAAGGCGGAGCCGCCCGCGGAGCTCTGAGCTCGTCGCGGGGGCCCGCCGCCCGTGTATCACCCGTGATACGCTCAGCACATGGCGAGTGTCAGCATCCGCGAGCTCCGTAACCAGGGGGGCGAGGTGGTGGACCGGGTCGCCCGCGGCGAGCGGTTGACGGTCACTCGCGCCGGCAAGCCGGTCGCCCAGCTCGGGCCCATCGCCCGGCCGCCGCTTGCGGCCGCGGCGCTGCTCGAGCGCTGGCACCGTCTGCCCGCGCTGGATCCGGTCTCGCTGCGCAACGATATCGACGAATTCGTGGATCCCAGCCTGTGACGGTGGAGGTCGGGATTCCGACGCGCGGCGTCCTCGACACCTCGACCCTGATCGCGCTGGGACAGATCAAAGATCCAGCTGCTCTCCCCGACGAGCCCCTGATCTCCGCGGTCACCCTCGCCGAGCTGTCGGTTGGCCCCCTTCTGGCCCGCGACGAGCGCGAGCGCGCGGCCCGCCAGGCTCACCTCCAGCAGGCCGAGGCGGACTTCGACCCGCTCCCCTTCGACCGCGCGGCCGCCCACAGCTTCGGCCAGATCGCCGCCTCGCTCCGCCGGTCCGGCCGGACCGCCGCGGCGCGGGCCTACGACGCCCTGATCGCCGCCACCGCGATGGCCAACGGGTTACCCGTCTACACGTGCAACCCGGACGACTTCAACGGCATGGACGGGCTCACCGTCGTGCCGGTTCCGATCCCCGCCGCACCCGGTCGATAGTCCACGGCTACGGCCGGCGGCCCGGCCCTCTGCGATGAGACCTGAGCCCCAGCACCGCGATGGCGAGCGCCAGCGCGGGGCAGCCCACCACGACGATGTCCCACAGCGATGGAGAGTTCAGGGTCACCAGCACGGCGAGCAGCAGCAGCGCGATGCTGAGGCCGCAGAGATACTCCGCCCAAGCCCGACGCGCCGGGGTGCGGATCGAGGTGGCGATGGCGAGCCCGAGGAGGACGACCCCCAGGAGCACGCCGACCGTGGGCCAGAGCAGGAGGGGCGCGACGACGAGCAGCCCGGCCAGCACCCATCTCCAGGCGGAGCGAGGGGAGGCGGCGACGGTCACCTCACCAGGATGACTCAGCGCGCCCGCCGGCTCGCCGCCATCGCCCGCCACCACCCGAGATGCTCTCGCGCGATCCCCAGTCCCACGACCAGGAGGCCGAGCCCGGCGGCGCAGAGGATGACGAGCTCGTAGACCGCCAGCGGACCGCGGGCCGCCGTCGGGAAGGCGCTCCGGAGGGAGATCGCGAGCGGGACCCACACCAGGGCGACGCCCGTCAGGTAGGCGACCCAGGCGCCGTGGGTGCGCTCGTAGCGCGAGGCCATGACCGCCATCACCAGCAGGAGGATGGTGGCGAGGGGGGAGAGGACAGCGCCGGCCACCCCGAAGCACAGCCACGGCATCCACGGCGTGGCCGGCCGCTGGCGCAGCGCGGCACCCATGCCGCCCATTATGCGCCGAGCAGAACCTCGACGACGACGCGGTCGGTGCCGGGGGAGGGGACGGGCACCACGTCGCCGTCGACCGGCCGCCCGTCGACGCGGAGCGCGACGGAGTTGCCGGGACCCTGACGGCGCACCGTGATCTCGTACCAGACCTCGCGGAAGCGCCGCCGCGCCGCGTAGCCCGGCCAGGACGCCGGGAGCACCGGGGCGACCCTCAGCCCGCGGTAGGTGGGCCGGATGCCGAGGATCCACTGGGTGCCGGCCACGTAGACCCACGACGCGGCCCCCGTGAGCCACGCGTTCCTGCCCAGGCCGTGCTGCGGGTGGGCCGGGCCGCAGATGTTCTGGCAGTACACGTAGGGCTCGACCGCCGCCAGCTCGACGTCCGCGCGGGCGAGGGGGAGGAGCTGCCGGTAGTACTCGTGGGCCCGGTCGCCGTCGCCGAGCATCGCGGCCGCGACGATCGACCAGGCGGCGGCGTGGCAGAAGATCCCGCCGTTCTCCTTGGCCCCGGGCGGGTAGGTGGCGGTGCCGTTGACCCGCGGGTCGGCACCGTCGTACGGGGGCCAGAGCAGGCTGAGACCGTGGGGGGTGTCGAGCAGCTCGTGGGCGGATCGCATGGCCATCTCGGCCCGCTCACGGGTGGCCACCTCGCCGATCACGCTCCAGCTCTGCGGGATGAGGTTGATCCGGTGGCGCTCCTCGCCGGCCACCCCGATCGGCCGGCCCTCGTCGTCGAAGGCCCGCGCGTACCAGCCGCCGTCCCAGGCGCAGGCCTCGACCGCCGCGGCCATCCGGGCGTGCAGGGCGCGGAAGCTGGCGGCCTCCTCGGGTCGGTGGAGGTGGTCGCAGAGCTCGGCCAGGTCGAAGGTCGCCCGGCAGAAGAGCATGGCGCACCAGACGCTCTCCGCCTGTCCCGAGCCGTGGTCGACGTTGAGGGTGTCGTCCCAGTCCGCGTAGCCGGGGCGCGGCAGCCCGTGGGGACCGCGGTGGGAGAGGGTGAAGTCGATCGCCGCCATCATGTGGCCCCACACCGTCTCGTCGGGATCGTCCGCGGGGCCCTCCCCGGCGCCGGGCGTCACCTCCACGTCTGCCTGGAAGGGCACCGGCTGATGGATCAGGTCGCATTCGCCGGTCTCGCGGAGGTAGGCGCAGGTGGCGACGATCAGCCAGAGGTGGTCGTCGGAGAACCACTGCGGCCAGCCGGGCCGCTCGGCGGCGAGGCCGGGCCCCCCCTCCCCGGTGAGGGGGAGGAACTGGTGCCAGGTGTGACCGTCCGGGAACTGGAGGTGCCAGAGCTGCTCCAGCCGGCTGCGGGCCAGGTCGGGCTCGACGTGGGTGGTGGCCAGGGTGTCCTGGGCGCTGTCGCGCGTCCCCATCCCCCGTCCCAGCCCGGTCTCGTACCCGGAGACGAAGCGGGACCAGTAGAGGGTGGTGCGGCACTGGAGGGGATTCCAGAGGTTGAGCATCGCGTCCGTGTCGGGGTCGGGGGTGCGGACCGTGAAGCCGCCCAGGTAGCTCGCCCAGTCGGCGCGCAGCGCCGCGAGGGCGCCGGCCACCTCCATGGGATCCGACCAGCGCTCCACGGTGGGGCCGATCGTCTCCGGCTGCTCGGTGATGCCCAGCATGTGGACGATGCGGGCACTCCCCCCGGGCTCGAGCGAGAGCTCGTGGCAGAGCGCGCCGATGGCGTTGCCCCGGGGGGAGGTCGAGCCCGTGGGCACGCCGGTCACCACCACCGCGGGAGCCTCGAGCCCCCGGTACGGGCCCACGAACGCCTCCCGGCTGCAGTCGTGGCCGAGCGGCGTCCGGTCGCTGGCAAAGAGCGTGGTGGTGGGCCGGAACCGCGTCGTCGCCAGGATCGCCCTCCGCTCGGCGTCGAAGCGGGCGTCGACCACGTGCCCGGTCCAGTCGAGGTTGGTGAGGTCGGCCATGGCGTCGGTGAAGCTGAGCTCCGCGTAGCTGAAGGTCCGGAGCGTCACCGGACGGTCGCCGGTGTTGGTCAGGGTCAGCTCCCACAGCTCGACCGGGCTGGGTTCCCCCGGGAGGCTCGGCGGGACGAAGAAGAGGGTCTCGGCCCGGATGCCGGCGCGTTCGGTGGTGATCCGCGTGTACCCCGCTCCATGGCGGCACTCGTAGTGGTCGAGCCGTCCCCGGACCGGCTGCCAGGTGGCGCCCCAGAACTCGCCGGTGTCCTGGCGTCGCAGGTAGACGTAGCGTCCCGGCTGGTCGTCGGGCAGCGCGTTGTAGCGGTAGCGGCTCACCCGCCGGAGGCGCGGGTCGCGGTCGAAGGAGAAGCCTCCACCGGTGTTGGAGACGATCCCGCCGTAGCGACCCTGACCGAGGTAGTTGATCCACGGGGTGGGCGTGTCGGGACGGGTGATGACGAACTCCGCAGCCTCCGGATCGAAGAAGCCGTACTCGCTCTCCGCCAGGTGCCCGCTCACCGATCCATCGCCAGGATGCTCCCGCTCGCTCGATCTCGCGGCCGGGACCATAGCACACGGCCGGTGGCGCCCCCGGCGCACGTCCTCCACCGCCTGCGGGCCCGGGTACCGGCGCGACACAATGCCGGGATCGTCGCCCGCCTCCACCCGGAGATCCTCCCATCGTGCCCACCGACCATCGGCCCCGCCGTCTCCCCGACGGCTTCCTCCTCGGGACCAAGACCTCCGCGTACCAGGTGGAGGGCTCGGTCGACGCCGACGGCCGGGGCGTGTCGATCTGGGACACCTTCAGCCACACCCCGGGGATCACCCGCCACGGCGACAACGGCGACGTCACCGCCGACCACTACCGCCGCCTCGACCAGGATCTGGACCTGGTCGCCGAGCTGGGCGCTCCGGGGTTCTGCTTCTCGGTGGCCTGGCCCCGCGTCCAGCCGCTCGGCAGCGGGCCCGCCAACCAGCGCGGCCTCGACTTCTACCGCCGCCTCGTCGACGGGCTGCGCCGGCGGGGGGTGACCCCGGTGCTGACCCTCTTCCACTGGGACCTTCCCCAGCCGCTCCAGGACGCGGGGGGGTGGGCGGCCCGCGACACCGCGGGGCGCTTCGCCGATTACGCGGCCCTGGTCGCCGGGGCCCTGGGCTCCGAGGTGGAGATGTGGATCACCCACAACGAGCCCTGGTGCGCCTCCTGGCTCGGCTACGCCAAGGGCGAGCACGCGCCCGGGCTCCAGGACGTGGGGCTGGCCGCCGCCGCCAACCACCACCTCCTGCTCGCCCACGGCCGGGCGGTCCAGGCGATCCGGGCGGCGGTCCCCGAAGCCCGGGTGGCGATCGACCTCAACCTCCAGCCGGTGCGCCCGGCCAGCGACCACGAGGACGACCTCGCCGCCGCCCGGCGCTCCGACGGCAACCTCAACCGGCTCTTCCTCGACCCGGTGCTGCGAGGCGAGTACCCGGCCGACATGCTCGCCCACTACGCCGGCCGCCGGCCGGGCTTCGACGTCGTCCAGGACGGCGACCTCGCGCTCATCGCCCAGCCCCTGGACTTCCTGGGGGTCAACTACTACGCGCCCCGCACCGTCTGCGCGCCCAACCGGATGGACGCCGCCCGCGCGGCCGGGTACTGGGTGCCCGAGCAGCTGCCGACGGACGCCCTCAACGTCGACCTCCGCAACGTCGAGGTGCACCGCCCCCGGTACGCCCGCACCCCGATGGGATGGGAGATCGAGCCGGCCGGCCTCACCGAGCTGCTGCTCCGGCTTCGCGACGAGTACGCGCCCCCGCCCGTCTACGTCCTGGAGAACGGCCGGGCCTCCGACGACTACGTGACCCCGGATGGCCGGGTGCACGACCCGGAGCGCATCGCCTACCTGCGCGATCACCTCGCCGCCACCCTCGACGCCGCCGAGGCGGGCGTGGACGTCCGCGGCTTCTTCGTCTGGTCGCTGCTCGACAACTTCGAGTGGTCGTACGGCTTCTCCCAGCGCTTCGGGCTCACCTGGATCGACTACCCGAGCGGGGCCCGGATCCCCAAGGCGAGCTTCGGCTGGTTCCGCGACGCGATCCGGGCCCACGCCCTGGTGCCGTGACCGCCGCCTCCAACACCCTGGTCCTGGTCAACCCGGTCAGCGCCGGCGGCCAGACCATGCGCCGCTGGCCCGCGATCCGCGCGGCCCTGCAGCGCGCCGGCGTCCCGGTGGACGCCCACCTCACCCTCGCCCCCGGTGACGCCACCGACGTGACCCGCCGGGAGATCACCCGCCGGGGGGTGCGCCGGGTGGTCGCGGTCGGCGGCGACGGCACCCTCAACGAGGTCGTCAACGGCTGCTTCGACGAGCGCGGGGCGCCCCTGGCCCCCGGCCTCAGCGTGGGCCTCGTCCCGAGCGGCACCGGCAGCGACCTACGCCGCACCCTCGGCCTGCCCACCGACCCCGACGCCGCCGCCCAGCTCTTGGCCCGGGGGACGACCCGGAACATCGACCTCGGCCGCATCGACTTCGCGGACGGGAGCCGCCGCCTCTTCGTCAACGTGGCCGACTGCGGCATCGGGGGCGAGGTGGCCGCGCGGGTGAACCGGAGCCCGGAGAAGCGGGGCGGCCCGCTGGGGACGGCGATCTTCCTCGGGGTCTCGATCGGGGAGCTGATGACCTACCACAACCGCGAGGTGCTGCTCACCATCGACGCCCAGACCTCGCGCCGGCGGGTTCAGCAGGTGGTGGTGGCCAACGGCCGGTGCTTCGGCGGGGGGATGCGCATCGCCCCGGACGCCGACCCTGCCGACGGCCTCTTCGACGTCGTGGTGGTGGGCGACGTCTCGCGCGCCGGGGCCCTCCGGGCCATACCCCGGCTCTTCCGCGGCACCCACCTCTCCCTGCCGGTGGTGGAGGTCTTCCGGGGCCGGAGGGTGGTCATCACCCCCGCCGATCGCCTGGAGCCGCCCCGCTTCGACGTCGACGGCGAGCAGGTCGGCCGGGCCCCCGCCGAGATCAGCATCGTGCCGGGAGCGCTCTGCTTCGCCGCCCCCTGATATGCTCACCCGGACCGACAGAGGGCCCGGCCCACGGGGCGGCAGCGCCGCACCCCGGCCTCGCTCTCGGTCCGGCGTCTGGCCCACCCGGGCCCCCTGGAGTACCTGAGACCCTTGCCTGAGCTACGCACCAAGACTGACATCATCGCCGAGCACCGGCGTCACGACACCGACACCGGCTCGCCCGAGGTCCAGATCGCCGTCACCAGCGAGCGCATCACCGCCCTGACCGAGCACCTCCGGGGCCACCCCAAGGACCACGCCTCGCGGCGCGGGCTGCTCAAGATGGTGGGACGGCGCCGCCGGCTCCTCGACTACCTCTCCCGCACCGACGTGGAGCGGTACCGGGCCCTCATCGCCCGTCTCGGACTCCGCCGATAGTGCCCAGCGTCTCACCGCGCCAGCGCTCCGGCGGCCAGAGGAGGGCAGCCCCGAACCTTCACTGAGCCGTTCGGCTCACCCGTATCATCCACGGCCACCTCCACGACGTTCGGCGTTCGCAACGGGACGGCGAGACGTTGGGGACTGCGCACCACGACGACGCAGCCGCATCGCGGCGCGACACCATCCCGGCCCGCAGCCTCCAACAGCCTCGCCTCCGGACCCCACCGCCCGCAGCGCGGCAGTGGCCACCTCCGGAGCACACATGGCCAACTCTCAACCCACCACCTTCAGCACCGACTTCGCCGGCCAGACCCTGACCGTCGAGACCGGCCACATCGCCGAACAGGCGAACGGCGCCCTCTTCATCCGCTGCCGCGACACCGTGGTGCTGGTCACCGCGGTGGCCAGCAAGGCGCCGCGCGAGGGCATCGACTTCTTCCCCCTCACCTGCGACTACGAGGAGAAGCTGTACGCCGCCGGGCGGATCCCGGGCAGCTTCCCGCGCCGGGAGGGACGCCCCACCGAGGCCGCCGTCCTCGCCTGCCGGATGATCGACCGCCCGATGCGGCCGCTCTTCCCCAAGGACTTCCGCAACGACGTCCAGCTGGTCGCGACCGTCGTCTCCGCCGACCAGGAGCAGGACCCGACCACCCTCGCGGTGACCGGCGCCTCGCTGGCCCTCCAGATCAGCGACATCCCCCACGCGGGGCCGGTCGGCTGCGTGCGGGTCGGGATGCTGGACGGCCAGCTGATCCTCAACCCGAGCCTCCAGCAGCTCGAGGAGTCCGATCTCGACCTGGTGGTCGCCGGGACCGCCGACGCCATCACCATGGTGGAGGCGGGGGCGCGCCAGATCCCCGAGCAGACCATGCTCCAGGCCCTGCGCCTGGCCCACGAGGAGATCCAGCGGCTGGTCGCCTTCCAGCTCCACGTGCGCGAGAGCCTGGGCGCCAAGCCGGTGATGGACTATCCGCGGTGGGCGGTCGCCGCCGAGATCACCGACGCCGTCCACGAGGCGGTCGCCGGACGCATCTCCGAGGCGGCGCGCAACGCCGACAAGCCCACTCGCGAGGCCCAGATCGACAGCCTCCGCCAGGACGTCGCGAGCCGGCTCGCCGACCGCTTCCCGGCCGCCGGCGCCGAGGTCGGCCGCGCCTTCGACTCCGAGCTCAAGAAGGCGGTGCGCCAGGCCATCCTCAGCGAGGGCGTCCGCCCCGACGGGCGCCGCACCGACGAGATCCGGCCCATCTGGTGCCGGGTGGGGGTCCTGCCCCGCACCCACGGCAGCGCCCTCTTCACCCGGGGCCAGACCCAGGCCCTCTCGGTGGTCACCCTGGGCTCCGGTCAGGACCAGCAGAAGCTGGACGGGCTCGGCCTCGAGACCTTCAAGCGCTACATGCACCACTACAACTTCCCGCCCTTCTCGGTGGGGGAGGCGAGGCCGCTGCGCTCCCCGGGCCGGCGCGAGATCGGCCACGGCGCCCTGGCCGAGCGCGCGGTGCACAACGTCATGCCCGACGACGAGGCGTTCCCCTACGTGGTCCGCATCGTCACCGAGATCCTGAGCAGCAACGGCTCGACCTCGATGGCCTCGGTCTGCGGCTCGACGCTCTCCCTGATGGACGCCGGGGTGCCCCTGCGGGCACCGGTGGCGGGCATCGCCATGGGGCTGATCACCTCCGACGACGGCTCCGCGGCCGCCATCCTCAGCGACATCCAGGGGATGGAGGACGCGCTCGGCGACATGGACTTCAAGGTCGCCGGCTCGTCCACCGGGATCACCGCGCTGCAGATGGACATCAAGATCCGCGGTCTCAAGTGGGAGCTCCTGGAGCGCGCCCTCGAGCAGGCCCGGCAGGGCCGGCTGCACATCCTCGGCAAGATGGCCGAGGCGCTGCCCGAGCCGCGGGCCGAGATGAGCCAGTGGGCCCCACGTATCGACACCATCCAGATCAACCCCGACAAGATCCGCGAGATCATCGGCCCCGGCGGCAAGACCATCCGCCGCATCGTCGAGGAGACCGGTGCTCAGATCGACGTCGAGGACGACGGCCGGGTGTTCATCTCCAGCGCCAACGCGGCGTCGCGCCAGCAGGCCCTGGACATGATCCGCGACCTCACCGACGACATCGAGATCGGCCGCATCTACAAGGGCAAGGTCTCCCGGCTCATGGGCTTCGGCGCCTTCGTCGAGATCGCGCCCAAGAAGGAGGGGCTGGTCCGCATCGGACAGCTCGCCGAGCACCGGGTGGAGAAGGTCGAGGACGTGGTCGCGGTGGGCGACGAGATCATGGTCAAGGTCATCGAGATCGACGACCGCGGCCGGGTCAACCTCTCCCGCCGCGAGGCGATCCGCGAGCTGGCCAACCGCCAGGCGGAGGCCGGCGCGGCGGGGACGTCCAGCCCCGCGTAGGTCACCAGGAGACCCAATCCCGCTGTGAGCTCGTCCGCCCCCGCCGTCGCCCTGGTCGGTGCCACCGGAGCCGCCGGCTCCACCGTCCTCCGGGTCCTCGAGGACCGGGCCTTTCCGCTCTCTGAGCTGCGGGCCCTCGCCTCGCCGCGGAGCGAGGGCAGGAGGGTCTCGTTCCGGGGCGGCGAGCTGACCGTGGCGGCGGTGGAGGCGTCCCGCCTGGAGGGCTGCGACATCGTCTTCTTCGCGGCCGGCTCCTCCACCTCCAGGGAGTACGCCCCGGTGGTCGCCGCCCAGGGCGGGGTCGCCGTCGACAAGTCGAGCTGCTACCGGATGGACCCCGAAGTGCCGCTGGTCGTGCCCGAGGTCAACGGCGAGAGGGTGCGCGAGCACCACGGCATCGTGGCCAACCCCAACTGCGTCGCCATCCCGCTCTCGGTGGCGCTGGCCCCCCTGCAGCGCGCCTTCGGGCTCCGCCATCTCACTGTCGCCACCTACCAGGCGGCGAGCGGCGGAGGGCGGGCGCTCCGCGAGGAGCTGGAGGCGCAGGGGCGCGAGGATGCCGCCGGCGAGGCGCCGTCCCGCTCCGTCTACCCGCACGTCCTCCACGGCAACGTGGTCCCCGGCGGCTGGAGGATGGACGGCGACGACACCGAGGAGGAGGTCAAGGTGGTCCAGGAGGTCCGCCGCCTGCTCGAGCTCCCCGAGCTCGGCGTGGGCATCACCACGGTGCGGGTTCCGGTGGCGGTCGGCCACGCCGCCGCGGTGTGGATCGAGCTGGAGGCGGAGGTCGAGCCCGCCGAGGCCCGCCGGGTCCTGGAGGGGGCCGCCGGGGTGCGGGTGGTCGACGACCCCGCCGCCCAGGCGTACCCCACCCCGCGCGAGGTCGCGGGCAGCGACGAGGTCCAGGTCGGCCGGATCCGCCGCGACCCGAGCCGGGAGCACGGCCTCGCCCTCTTCGTGGCCGCGGACAACCTGCGCAAGGGGGCGGCGACCAACGCCGTTCAGGTCGCCGAGCTGGTCCTGGAGTACCGGTAGCCGTACAAGGGGGGCGTGGGGGTGGTGCGGCGCTCGGGCTCGGGCGTCCGATCGCCATGACCGGCGATCGGCACCCTTCGCTCGGCGGCATTGCATCTGCCGCCCGCGCCAAGCCCTCGCTTCTCACCACCCCCACGCCCCCAGGACGCTCCAGGCTCTACGTGCGCCCATGGACCGCTCGGGTCCCGACGAGGCGATCCGCCACCTCCTGGAGCAGCATGCCGACCCGGCGGTGACGGCGGGACGGTTCCGCGAGAGGTCGTCCCCTGGATGGTGCCGGGCGGAGCCCTCCACTTCACCCCCACCCGCTTCCCCCGCTCCATGGCCGAGGCCGGCGGCTGAGCCGCTCAGCGGCTCGGCCTCACCCCGAGGGCGCGGAGCGCCGCCTCAGCGGGTGAGCACGACGGCGAGGGCGACGGCCAGCGCCGCCGCCGCGCCCGCCGTCTCGAAGAGCAGCGCCGCGGAGCCGATCTCGCCCCCGCAGCGGCGGCAGCGGCCGCCCTGCAGCGCGTAGCTCACGAGGGGCATCAGCTCGTACCAGCGCAGCTCGCGCCGGCAGCTCTCGCAGCGGGAGCGTCCCTGCAGCGAGCCCCGCCACCCCCGGGCCCGCACCACCCCGGCGTACGATCCCACGACCGCGCCGAAGGCCACCGCCACCGCGCAGACGAAGGCGGCGAGCCCCGGAGTCATGGCCTGTATAATGACTGTGGCATGGGGGAAGCCGTGAACGTACGCATCGATCCGCTGCTCGATGCGCTCTTCGAGAAGGGGGCGTCGGACCTGCTCCTGAAGGTGGGCGCGCGTCCGGCCCTGCGGATGGACGGACAGCTCGAGGCGATGCCCTCGGTGGAGCCGCTCACCGCCGACCAGACCCACAGCCTGGCCGAGCAGCTGCTGAGCCCGGACCACCGCTCCCGGCTCGAGAGCGGGGGCACGGTCGACTTCTCCTTCGAGTGGAAGGATCAGGGCCGCGTCCGGGGCAACGCCTTCAAGCAGCGGGGCACGATCGCGCTGGCGCTGCGCTCCATCCCCACCGGCATCCCCACCTTCGAGGAGCTGCGCCTTCCCGCCATCACCCGCAAGCTGGTGGAGCTGCCCCGCGGCCTCATCCTCCTCACCGGCCCCACCGGCGCCGGCAAGTCGACCACCCAGGCTTCGATGCTCGACTGGATCAACGGCGCCCGCGCCCAGCACATCATCACCATCGAGGACCCGATCGAGTACGTCCACTCCGACCGGCGGTGCCTGGTCGAGCAGCGCGAGGTGGGAGTCGACACCCCCGACTTCGCCGACGCGCTCCGCTCCGCGCTCCGCGAGGACCCCGACGTGATGCTGGTGGGCGAGATGCGCGACCTGGAGTCGATCCGGATCGCCCTCAACATCGCCGAGACCGGGCACCTGGTCTTCGCCACCCTGCACACCAACGACACCACCCAGGCGCTCAACCGCATCGTCGACGTCTTCCCCGGCGACCAGCAGCAGCAGATCCGGGTCCAGCTCGCCGCCTCCCTCCAGGCGGTCATCTACCAGCAGCTCCTCCCCCTGAGGCATGGCGGTCGGGCCGCCGCCTTCGAGGTCCTGCTCGGCACCCCGGCGGTCCGAGCCCTGCTTCGGGACAACAAGTCCGCCCAGCTCCGCAACGTCATCGTCACCAACCGCGCCGAGGGGATGCAGACCCTCGAGCGCTCGCTCAGCGAGATGGTGGCCGAGGGCCTGGTGACATGGGACGACGCCGTCGCGGTGTCGCTCTACCCCAAGGAGGTCGAGCGACCGGAGCGGCCCCCGAAGCCGGTGCCCCCACCCCCGCCTCGGTCCTTCCGGCATCCCGAGCCCGTCTAGCTGACACGCTCCGGCGGGGGCGCCGACACGAGAAGGGCCCCGCCGTCGCCGGCGGGGCCCTTTCCCTGTGACGTCAGTCGCGTCCCTTGACTATGCGCAAGGGCTGTTGCTGATGGTGCCGCTGGAGTTGATGGCCCAGGCGGTCTCGCTGGGCCAGGTGTGGATGTACGCAGGCACGAGCGAGGGGCTGGCCAGGGTGGCCGTGGTGGCTGGCGGGGTGCCAGGCGCGGGGATTGCGTACGTCCCGTGGTCCGAGTAGTACGCGTCGCTCGCCGACTGCACCGTGCTCAGGTCGGTCTTGCACGCGGCCGCCGAGCCCCGCTGGGTCACCCCGGTGACGTTGAAGATGACGATGGCCGCGAGGATGCCGAGGATGGCGATGACCACCAGGAGCTCGATCAGGGTGAACCCACCCTGGCCTCCACGGCGCCACCGTGTCACCCGATTGTCGAGAGTCTCCATGGTTCTCCTTCCCCCTATTGGGATTGTTGGCTGGACGGCCGCCGGACGACGGCCGATGTCCCGTGCCCCACGCTAGGGCGTGTAGTTGAAGTCGATGCTGCCCGACCCTCCACTGGCGCTGCAGTTGTTCTGGAAGACGACCTGCCCGGTGACCGGCCAGATGGCGGTGCTGTCGCCGGGCACCGTCACGTCCGAGGTGAAGGTGACCTTGTCACCGGAGACGCTGCGCACCGTGAGTTCCTGAGCATCCCCTCTGCCACCGCCGACGGCCACCACCGTCCCCACCGGGGGAGCTGGGCTCAGGGTCAGCTGGTCAGTGCCGGTGGAGTAGGGGGCAATCGACGCCGCGCTGCCTCCGCCCACCACGGCGTCGGCGATCGAGCAGTACGGGGTGGTGATCGCTGAGCCCGTCATCTGCAGCGTCGGGCTGCTGAAGGGGAAGACGGTGCCCGTGAGAGCGAGCGTGCTGGCGACCAGCCGCCCGGCGATGGTGGGGGAGGTGTTGCCGTTGACGTAGACCGGCGCGGAGGCCCCGTAGACCGTCCCTCCCAGGGTGACGTCGTTGCCGGCGAGGCAGAGCGCCACCTCGGTGAAGTCGCACGAGCTCTCGATGCCGCCCACGTCGTCGCGGTCGAACATCGCCACCATTCCGGCCCAGCTCCCCGTCGTCGCGGCGCTGAGATTGAGGTTGGCACTGCCCGAGACGTCAAGGTAACCGCCCGACTCACCGGCGTTGCAGGTGCCCACGGTCTGCCCGAGATACTGGTGGCGGCTGCCGTAGACGTCGACCGGGCAGCCGAAGTAGAGGAGCACTCCGCTGCCGGTGACGTCGACGTCGTCGCTCAGCGACATCTCACCGAGGATGTAGTAGGTGCCGGGCTGCAGGGTGTAGTGACCGAAGAAGTTGTCCCAGGTGACTGAGCAGTACACGTCCCCGGCGGTGAGGCTCTCGTCGTAGGCGTCGGTGCAGAGCGCGCTCGAGGTGGGGGAGGGGAGGGAGGCCAGTGGATCCGGGACCGTGGACGACATCCTGGTCGGGCTAGGCGTGACCGTCCCGAAACCGCCCCAGGTCCCGCGGTAGCCGATGTACCCGGACTGCGGCGCCGTCGAGCTGACCGACCCGGAGTTGTCGGAGCCG
Source organism: uncultured Chloroflexia bacterium (assembly GCA_963803165.1). Taxonomy (GTDB): domain Bacteria; phylum Chloroflexota; class Dormibacteria; order Aeolococcales; family Aeolococcaceae; genus Changshengia. Next base: position 137,173 of record CAWDLK010000002.1, read on the forward strand.
CCGTCCAGAACCACCGGACCGGCCACCGAGAGGTCGGCATCGGCGCTGGTCGAGAGCGAGGTGCCGGGGTCGAGCAGGCAGAGCAGGCACTCCTGATCGAGCGATTCGTCGACGAGCGGCTGCGTCGAGGACTCGTTGCAGCCGGTGGTCGCGTAGCCGACGCTGTCGCCGGATTGCATCGTCAGGGTGCCGGTGGCACCCTTGCTGCACCCGGAGTTGGCCGCGGTGTCGCCGATGGCGAAGGCGGCGCCGCCCTCGGTATTGGCGTCCGAGGCTGCCGTGGCCTCGGTGTGAACGTGTTGGAGGAAGGTACCGTCCGCAAACTGGAGGGTGGCGGCCGTGACGATGCCAAAGAAGGCGATGAACACGAGCGCCAGGATGAGGACCTGGCCATGCTCACCACGGCGTCGGTTGCGGCTCAGCATTGCGGGTACCCCGTTGCCGACGCGAGGGCCGCTGGATCCTGAACCAGCGGCCGGAGGATGAAGGTCCCCGTCGGCGGGTTGGAGAGGTCAGATGTGGTCACCGTCACCGGCAGCGTCGAGATCCAGGTGCCGCCGCCGCTGGTGGGGGCGGTCAGCGTCACCGACACGGTCGGCTCGCTGCTCCCGGTGATCGCCTGCCCACCCTTCCACGCGAACGTCGATGAGCCCGCGGAGATCGCGTACTCCTCGCGTCGAACCTGGTTGGTGCCGGTGACCACGGCGTAGACGGCGACCTGGCACGAGTTACTGGAGAGTTGAGGCCAGGCCAGGCAGAGGATGGGGACGCCCTCCAACCCGTTCCAGGTCAGAGGGCCGCTGCACTCCGTCTGGGCGTGGGCGCTGGCGAACAGCTGACTGCAGCTGCCGTAGGGTCCGTATGGACCGGAGGCTGCCGAGGCCGAGTGAGGGATGTAGACGCACGAAGCCTGCGAGACGTCCCGGGAGAGCAGCTGCTCGAAGACCATCAGGTCACCGCTGGCCGCCAGCCGTGCGCCGCTGCCCTGAGGGCCTAGGGTCTTGTAGCCCACGCCGAAGACACCCGCGAACACCCCGCCCAGAATGGTCAGGATGGCGACGGATACGAGCACCTCGATCAGGGTGAAGCCATCCTGACCGCGGGATCGCGGGTGCTTCGGACGCGGACTACCTGGGTTCATGACCTACTTGTTAGAGGAAGCTGCCGTGATGAAGGTCCGCGGCTGGTCGGTTCGCAGTAGCGGCGCATCGCTCAGCGTCCTCCGTTGACGGTGATCGAGGCGGTGGCGCTCGTCAACCCGGGGCTCGACGCCGTGAGCGTGTAGCTCCCATTGGCATCCCCGAAGATGAACAGGCCGTCGAACGATGCGATGCCGGCGCTGGCGTTCTCAGACGGGTTGAAGCATCCAAAGCCGTTGCAAAGGGAGTCTGTGGTCGGCGAGAGGCTGAGGGTGACGGTAGCGGTGCTCGAAACCTTCTGGTTGCTCCCGTTCTCAACCCAGACGGTCACGTTGAACGTGCTGAAACTGCCCAGCGTAAACGTGCCCGGCGGCCCCACATTGAAGGCCAGGTGGGTGGCGTTGGGGTTGGGCGTTGCGGTGGGACTGGAGGTGGGGCTGGAAGTGGGGCTGGACGTCGGGCTCGACGTCGGGCTCGACGAGGCACTGGGCGTCGGAGTGCCGCCCCCGCCGCCGCCACCACCACCGCCACCACCCAGGCTCGCGCACCCATTGGTCACCGTGCCGTTGGCGTCGATCGCCCAGGCCGTCTCGGTCGGCCAGGCGTGCAGGTAGGTGGGCACGAGATCCGGGCTGTAGAGCACGGTCGTGCTCCCGGCCTGCGTCGGGTACACGCCGTGGTCCGAGTAGTAGGAGTCACTCGCCGTCTGCACCGTCTGCAGGTCGGTGTTGCATGCGGCGACCAACCCGCGGTTGGTCACGCCGGTCACGTTGAAGATGACGATGGCGGCCAGGATCCCGAGTATGGCGATCACCACCAGCAGCTCGATCAGGGTGAAGCCGCCCTGGCCGCGACGCCGGCGGCGAGGTGCCCAATAGCAGAGGTTGCCCATGTCGTATCCCCTCCTGGGTTGCGGTCCTGGTGAACGGAGCGCGGTGGCTGCCGCCGCTCCCGCGATTGGCTTGCCGTCGAGGTCTGCCTCCGATGTGGATGCGGGCTCCGGTCCGAGGTTGCGGTCGAATACAGGCGGCCCGAACGCCGTCTCGTCATGTGCGTGCGTGTTCATCCCTCGCCCTTCCAAACCTCCCGGGTCAGGCTCCGCTTCGTGGTCGACACTGTGAGCTTGATCTCCTGGACGCCGACGTCGTGGCCTCCTCCGGAGCACGAGCTACCGGTGAGGGCCACGCCGTTGAGCTCGGTCGAGACCCACACCTCGGACACCGTTGCGGTGACCCCCGTCGGCAGGTTGAGTGCGCTCACCGAACCCTGGTAGCTCGACGGAGCGGCGCAGTGGACATAGGTCAGCTGGTCGGAGCCGACGTAGTCGGAGACCTCGCGCATCGCCGCCTCGAGCTGGGCCTGCGTCTGGGCGATGCTCGAGTTCGAGCTGGGTGGCGGCGAGGCCGGCGGTGATGCCCACGACCGCGACCGACATCACCGCGATGGTGACCAGCAGCTCGATGAGCGTCACCCCGCGCTCACCGGCGCGCCGCGGCCGCCTCGGCGCAGAGCGCCGTCCCCTCGGACCCCAACCCATCCACCTTCCTTCCATCGCGCTATCCGCCGTTGAAGCCTCCGGCGAGCGAGTAGATGGAGGTGATGAGGGTCACCGCGACGAAGCCCACCATGAGGCCGACGAAGACCACCATAGCGGGCTCGAGCAGGGCGGTCAGCCGCTTGAGGCGGTAGTCGAGCTCGTTCTCGTACATGTCGGCCGCCTCGACCAGGCTGGCGTCCAGGGTGCCGGTCTCCTCACCAACCCGGAACATCTGGATCACGGCGCCGGGGAAGATCCCGCTCGCCTGCAGTGGGCGGTAGATGCCCTCGCCCGCCGCCAGCGAGGGGCCCACCCGTTGCAGCGTGCGACGGTACACTCGATTGCGCACGTTGCTGATCACCACATCGTAGGTCTGCCCGATCGGCACCCCCGCGCTCAGCATGTTGCCCAGATTGCGGCAGAAGCCCTCGATCATCGAGGCCTGGATGAGCGGTGCGATCCCGGGCAGCTTGACCAGCACCGAGTTCGAGCACGTACCTTCCGGGTTCGGTGCGCACCCAAACCGCGATGGCGACGATGACGATGACGATCACCAGCACCAGGGTCCAGACGTTGGCGCTGATGAAGGAGGAGAGGTTGAGCATGGCGTTGAGGATGCCGGGGGTCTTGACTCCGAGAGAGGCGTACAGCCCTCTGAACTTGGGCAGCACGAAGACCACGATGCCCACGGCGATGATCAGGGAGAAGCAGATGATGATCGTCGGGTAGGTCATCGACGCCCGCACCCGCTGCCGCGCCGCGGCCTCCCGCTCGATGTGCTTGGCCGCCTGGGTGAGCACCACATCGAGGTTGCCGGTGACCTCCGCCGAGCGCACCATGTCGGCGACGATCCGCGGGAACACCGCGGGATGGGCCGCCAGGGCGTCGCTGAGCCGGATCCCCCGCCGGATGTCGGCCGCGACCGCCTGGTAGGTCTGGCGGAGCAGCCGGTTCCGGGCCTGCTCGGCGAAGATGTCGATCGCGGAGGTGATGGGGACGCCAACCCGCGCAAAGGAGGCCAGCTGCCGGCAGAACTGCACGATCGCCTGCGGCTTGATCTTGGGTTGGTAGGTGAGGAAGGCGCGCGCCGAGCCACCCGCCCGGCGGGCGGCTTCCTGGGCCTTGGGGGCGGCGACCTGCGGCTGCATCCTCCCCATCTCTCCCTAGACCACGTAGACCGTGCGCATCGCTTCCGCGATGGTCGTCTTGCCATGGTCGACCAGCTCGCAGGCGGCGTCCTGAAGGGAGCGCATGCCCCGGTCTCGGACGTAGTCGCGAAGCCGCGCCTGGTGGACCCGCTCGATGACCTTCTCGCGGATGTCGTCGTCCACCTCGAGGCACTCGAAGACCCCCTGCCGGTCGTAGAAGCCGGTGCCGTTGCACCGGCGACAGCCGCGACCGACGACCTGCGGGACGAGCCGCGGCGTGCCCCGGACGGAGCGGTAGAACTCGGCCTCGTCCGGATGCACCGGGCTGTCCGCCGAGCAGGCTTCGCAGTTGAGGCGGACGAGGCGCTGAGCGACGACGCCGATCAGCGCCGACGCGACCAGGTAGCTCTCCAGCCCCATGTCCAGGAAGCGGTGGAGGGCGCCGACCGTGTCCGCGGCGTGCAGGGAGGCGAGCACCAGGTGGCCGGTGAGCGCCGACTGCACTGCGATCTGGGCGGTCTCGGCGTCGCGGATCTCGCCGATCAGGATCACGTCCGGGTCCTGGCGGAGGATGGCCCGCAGCCCGTTGGCGAAGGTCATGCCGGCCAGGCGGTTGATCTGGATCTGGTTGATGTCGTCGAACTGGTACTCGACCGGGTCCTCGATGGTGGTGATGTTCCGGGTGTTCCGATCCAGCTCGTTGAGCGCCGCGTAGAGGGTGGTGGTCTTGCCGGCGCCGGTCGGTCCGCCGACGATGAGCAGCCCGTACGGGGAGGCGATGAGCCGCTGCAGCGCCTCGTGCTCCTTGTCGCGGAGGCCCAGCTGGTGGAGCGCCACCAGGGGACGCGAGCGGTCGAGCAGGCGGAGCACCACCTTCTCGCCCCACACCGTCTGCGCCGTGGCGATCCGGATGTCCACGGCGCGCCCGTCCACGGTCATGGTGGTCTGCCCGTCCTGGGGCCGATGGCGTTCGACGATGTCCATGTCCGCCATGATCTTGAGCCGGGAGGCGATGGCCCCCGCCAGCTCGCCCGGGAGGGACTGCACGTCTCGAAGGGCTCCGTCGATGCGGAACCTGACCCGGAGCCGCCCGTCCTGGGGCTCGAGGTGGATGTCAGATGCGCGGTCGCGCAGTCCCTGGGTCAGGATGAGGTCCACGATCTGCACCACCGGGGCGTCGGCGCTGAGCGTCGCCAGCCCGGTGACCGGCCGGGCGGTGACGCGGCTGTCGCGCACCGCGCGCTGCGCCGCCTGGCCGACCTGGCCGAGCACCGTGAAGTGGCGGTTCAGGGCGGCCTCGAGCGCCCGCCGGCTGACCAGGCGGGGGACCGCGGGCCTGCCGATCGCGGCCTGGACCTCCGCCCTCCGGTTCGCGTCGCCGGGGTCGGCGGTGGCGTAGTGGACCGTCCCACCCTCGTCGATGAGGAAGGGGACGGCGCCGAGCCGGCGCGCCGTCTCCGCATCCAGCAGGTAGCGGGTGTCATCCTGCGGCACCACCTCGTCGAGCTCCGCCGGAGAGTACCCGAGCTGCTCCCCGAGGGCAGCCACCACGTCGCGCTCCTCGACGCCGCCCTCGGTGAGCAGCTCGCCGATCAGCCGCCCCTCCTTCTGCTGCCGGCGCAGGGCCTGGCGCACGGTGGCGGGGTTGGCCGCGCCGCGCTCGATCAACCGCTCCCCGAGCGGCTGGGCCGGCGGCTTGCTGCTCTCGCCCGCGGGCTCGGGATCGTCCGGCACCTCGCGGCGACGCGTGATCAACGGCAACGCCATGCCCGCACCGTCCCTCTCCTGCCGACAAGCCACCCGGCAGTGGTGGGTAGGTCACCCCGATTCGGGCTCTGCGCACCGAGTGGGGTGGAGCGTACCGACACTTGCTCCCCTCCGACGGATCCCCTTCGCCGAACCCCAGACGCGGGGCTCAGGCACCTCCACCCAACCCCCGGGGGGCAGGCGCCTCACCGCCCGAAGCATAGCATCCACCGGTTTGGCGCGCCACAAGCCAGCCAGACGCAGCGATCCCACCCCGTTGACGTCCCCTCGCTCCCGGGCGGTGCCGGTCCGGGACCGGCCGCCGGGGCGAACCGCCCGGGCGCCGGTATCATGCCGCGATCGGCTGGCTCCGCTCTCTCCCCTGGCGGCGCATCGCGCGCGTCCTCTTCGCCCTCTACCTGGTGGGGGCCCTGATCAGCGTCTGGCTGCCCGGGGACTGGCGCCAGGCCGATGTCTCCCTCTACCGCTCCGACGCGATCGCCTTCTGGGGGCACCTGGGCCACCCCGCGCTTCCGGCCCAGTACCCGCCGCTCTCGGTGATCCCCTTCGCGCTGGCCGCGGGGGGCTCCCCGGCGGGGGGGCAGGACAGCTTCGCCCTCGGGATGGCGGCCCTCTTCCTGCTCGGCTTCGTCGCCGTGCGGCGCTGGAAGGGCTCCTCCCGCGCCTGGACGTACGGCGCCTACACCCTCGCCGCCGGCCCCGCGACCCTGCTCTTCCGCTTCGACCTGGTGCCCGCCCTCCTGGCCCTGGGCTGTCTCTGGCTGCTGGAGCGGCGGCGCTTCGCCGGCGCCTACCCGCTGATTGCGGTGGGAACCCTGGTCAAGCTCTTCCCGCTGGCCCTGCTTCCCGTCACGGCGATCGCCCACGCCCGCGCCTCCCGGCGGGACGGCCCCCGCCGGCTCGGGGTGCGGCTCGGGGCGGGCGTGCTCGTCTGCCTCGGCATGGTCGCCACCGGCTTCGCCCTGGCCTACGCCATCGATCCCGCCCATGGCCTGGGGGCGATCACCTTCAACCTCCGGCGCCCGGTCGAGGTCGAGTCGCTCCCCGCCACCCTGATGTGGCTGGGATCGCTGGCCGGGGCGCCGATCCGGGGCAGCTTCGCCTTCGGCTCGTACAACGTGACCGGACCGCTGAGCGGCGCCGCCACCGCCCTGGGCGACGCCGGCCTGGTGGCCGGGATGCTCTGGATCTGGTGGAGGCAGGCGACGGGGCGGATGGACGCCGGCCGCGCCGCCGCCGGCGCCCTGCTGGTCCTGCTGTGCACCAGCGGGGTGCTGAGCGCCCAGTACCTGCTCTGGGTGGCGCCCGTCCTGGCGGTGGTGGAGGGCTTCCGGTACCGCTGGCTCGCCGTCTTCCTGCTCACCGCACTGATCTTCCCGCTGCTCTTCCAGGTGGCCATCCAGTACGCGCCCGACGTCCTCTACTCGGGGGTCTTCCTGGCCGGGGTCGCGGCGCGCAACCTGGCCCTGCTGGCGTGCACGATCCAGTTCCTCCTCGCCCGGGGGAGCGCGATGGCCGCCGAGGCGAGTCCTCCGCCGGCCGAGCCCTCGCTTGCGGCGGCCGGCTGAGCCATGGCGCCGGTCCCGTGGCCTCGCCGCGCCGCCATCCCGCTCCTGGCGCTCGCCTTCATGGCAGCGTCGGCCGTCGCCGTCCTCGTCTTCGACACCACCCGGACCGACCTCGACGTCTTCTTCTGGCCCTCCGCGGAGGCGGCCGTCCACGGGCACCCCCTGCTGGTGTACGCGCTCCACTCCGGCCAGTACCCCGACGCCAACGGTCCGGTGAGCCTGCTTCCCCTCAGCCTGGTGGCGGCGCTCGCCGACGCGCTGGGCTGGCAGGACACCATGCGGTGGCGGGATGCGCTGACCGTGGGCCTCTTCGCCGTCTTCACCCTGCTCCTCGCCCGTGAGGCCGTGCTCGCCGTGGCGGCGGGGAGGGGCCGGCCCGCCCGGCCGCTGCTGGTCGCGGCGGTGTTCCTGCTCGCCCCGCCCCTCTGGGTTGCCCTGGTGGGGTTCGGCCACGTCGAGGAGCCGCTCGAGCTCTGGCTGATCCTGCTCGGGGTGCGTCTGCTCGGGCGGCGCCGTACCCTCCTGGCCGGCGTCTGTCTGGGCCTCGCCGCGATGACCCGGACGGCGAGCGCCGTCTGCCTCATACCCCTCGTCGTGGCCCTCCTCTATGACCGCCGCGTGGGCGCCGCCCTCCGGCTCGCCGGGGCGGCGGTGCTCACCGCGGCTGTGGTGATCGCCCCCTTCCTGCTCGCCGACCGCGGTGACGTCGTCTTCTCCCTGGTCACGTACCGGGGCGCCCTCCCCATCGTCGGAGGGTCGCTCTGGGTGGCGTTCCAGGGCGCCGGCTGGATCGGCGCCGTCCAGCACTCCGACACCCTGATCTTCGCCGGGGCCGCGCTCCTGCTCAGCGTGGCGGCGCTGGCCCTGCGGCCCGCGGCGGGGTGGAAGCCACCCCGCGTGTACGGCCTCCTGGCGGTCGCGGCCGCCTGCGTCCCGATGCTCGCCAAGACCTCCTGGCCGTACTACCTCCTCGACCCCTATGTCTTCGCCGCCCTCTGGTGGCTGGCCCGCCCCGGCCGCGTCCTCGGCTGGAGCGCCGCGCCGCCCCTCCTGCTGGCCGCGGGCGGCGCCGTGCTCGCCGCCGTCGAGCCCAGCCTGCCGCTCGGTCCCGGCACCGGGGCCCTGGTCGGGATCCTGGCCTCGGCGGGGATGGCGGCGGTGATCGCGCTCATCCTGGCCGGCTGGGCGTCCCCTCCTCGGCGCTCGGCGGAGACCCCGGCGGGTGCTCCCCGCTCCTCGCCCGCCCCGTCAGCGGGTTCTTGGTGAACAGCCGGTACTCACGAAGGAGCAGCCGCCGCCGCTGCCGGCCGGAGACCGTCTCCTCGGCGACCCGGCGGCTGTCGAACATCTCCGGGTGGCGCTCCCGGATGTCGCCGATGGCGGTGCGGGCGTAGACGACCAGCAGGCTGGTGATCGGCACCGCGACCACCCCTCCGAGGAAGCCCCCGACCTCGAGGCCGGTGAAGAGGGCGAGGAAGGTGACCAGCGGGTGGAGGCGGACGAAACGTCCCTGCAAGGAGGGGGCGACGATGTAGCTCTCGATCACGTGGATGGCGACGAAGACGACCAGGACCTCGATGACGAGGAGCGGGCTGACGGTGAGCGCGAGCAGGGCCGCCACGCCGGCTCCCACGAACGGCCCGACCAGGGGGATGAGCTCGAAGACGCCGGCCGAGAGCGCGACCACCAGGGGGAAGGGCACCCCGATCGCCCACGAGCCGATGCCGGCGAGCGAGCCGATGAGCACGGCCATGGTCACCTGGGCGCGGAAGTAGCCGCCGACCACCACGGCGAACGCGGTGAACCCGAAGTCGACCTGTGGCTGCCAGCGGGCCGGCAGGCTGTCGAGGGCGATGCGGCGGAGCCTCTGGTGGTCGCGGAGGAACCAGAAGGCGGCGACCACGATGATCACGATGTCCACCAGGACCGAGAAGGTGGCCGTGATCGCCTGGATCACGATCCGGCCGACGGCGGCCGGCGACCCGGCGAAGAGGCGGTTGGCCAGGCTCGCCAGGTTGAGGGTGCCCACCTGGATGCCGTGCTGGGTGAGGAACCGCTGGATGTCATCGAGCCGGACCTGCAGCGTCGGCACCTCGTGGGGCAGGGCCTTGGCCTCGGCGATGACCGGGCCGGAGATCAGGGCGCCGATCCCCGCGACCGCCGCGGCCAGCGCCACCAGCACGAGGAGCACCGTCAGGGTGCGGGGGAACCGTGCCCGGCGGGTCAGCAGGTCGACCATCGGAGCGCAGAGCAGGGCGATGACGGCCGCGAACACCGCGAGCAGGAAGATGTTGAGGATGCCGCCGACGACGGCCTGGGCGACGAGGAGCAGCTGCCAGGCAAGGAAGGCGGCGGCGAGGCCGAACGCCAACCGGCCCCACCAGAAGAAGGAGTCCCGCAGGTCGCGATGGCGGGCCGTGGCCTCCGGAGGGAGATCCGGCTCCCCTCCGCGTGCGGCGTGCGGTGCGGGCGGCTCCGCTGCGCTTCGCGGCGGCGCGGGCTCGCCCGCGGGCCGGTCGGGCGCCGCCGGATCCACCTGTTGGGTGTGGACGGCCATGCCCACACAGTACCCGCAAGTCACCGTGCCGGACCGGCGAGCGGAGCCGCGGCGGCGGCATCCGGATCAGCGATCGACGCGGCGGACGACGAACTTGGCGGCGCTGTGGGTGTCCGAGAGATGGACCACCTTGACGTCCACGACCCCGGCGGCCAGCCCGGCGGCCAGGCCCGCCATCTGATCGAGCTGGGCGCGCTCCTCGCCGGCCAGGAAGACGACGTCGCATCCGCCGGGCCGAGCGGCGACCTCCCCGACCCGGCCGCGCAGCTCGACCAGGAAGTCCGCGGAGAGCTGCCCGACCACGGCCACTCGCATCCCCGGCCTCACCCCCAGCTTGTCGAGCAGGGGCCGGCTCGACGGCTCGTCCCGGGGCCTCACCCTCGCCTCACCCCTTCCGGCGGCGTCCTCGCTCACGGTGCGAACGTACAATCCCGGCGATGCTGAGCGGTGCGGAGGACGCCCTGGCCGTCGTTCACGAACACATCCTGGTCTGCACCGCCTGCCCGCTCCACGTTCGGCGCACCCAGGCGGTCCCCGGGACCGGTCCCGCGACCGCTCGGATCATGGCGGTGGGGGAGGGGCCCGGCGAGACCGAGGACCGGCTCGGCAAGCCATTCGTCGGCGCCGCCGGCAACGTGCTCACCCGGCTCCTGGGCAGCATCGGGCTGAGCCGCGACGACATCTACATCACCAACGTCGTCAAGTGCCGGCCGCCCGGCAACCGGGACCCGGAGCCCGGCGAGATGGAGGCGTGCTCGAGCTTCCTCGACGCTCAGATCGAGATCATCCGGCCCGACGTCATCCTGATCCTGGGCCGTCACGCCCTGGCCCGCCTGCTCCCCGGCGCGGGCGGCATCACCGGCCTCCACGGCCGCCGGGTGGTCCGCGGCGACCGGCTCTACGTCCCCCTCTACCATCCCGCGGCCGCCCTCTACCAGGCTTCCCTGATGCGGACGCTGGAGGAGGACATGCTCAAGGTGCGCCAGTACCTCGACGAGGCGGACGCCCGGCGTCGACAGCCGCCGGCCTCCGCACCGCCCCCCGGCGCGGGCGGGCCGGGACCACGGGAGGAGCCCCCGGCGCGCGACCAGCTCGACCTCTTTTGAACGCCTCCACCCCGGTCGCGGCGCCCGGGCGGGCGGAGGTCTCGCGGCTTCGGCTGGTCGCCCTCGGCGGGCTGGGCGAGATCGGCCGCAACCTGCTCGCCATCGAGTGCGGCGAGGACATCGTCGTCGTCGAACTCGGGGCTGATGTTCCCCGAGACCGAGATGCTCGGCGTGGACCTGGTGATCCCCGACGTGAGCTGGCTGGTCGAGCGTCGCGAGCGGGTGCGCGGCATCGTCCTCACCCACGGCCACGAGGACCACATCGGCGCCCTCCCCTACATCCTGCCCCGGCTCGACGTGCCCGTCCACGGCACCGCGCTGACCCTCGGGATCCTGCGCAACAAGCTGCGCGAGCACCGGCTGCTCGACAGCACGCGACTGGTCACGGTCGCGCCCGGTGACACCGTGCAGCTCGGCAGCGTCGCCGTCGAGTGGATCCACACCACCCATTCGGTGCCGGACGCCTGCGCCCTGGCCATCCACACGCCGCTCGGGGTGATCGTGCACAGCGGCGACTTCAAGGTGGACCAATCCCCGATCCAGGGCGAGCCGCCCGACCTCGGCCGCCTGGCTCGCCTCGGCGACGCCGGCGTACTGCTGCTGATGAGCGACAGCACCAACGCCGAGGTCGAGGGGATGACCCCGAGCGAGAGCTCGGTGGGTCCGGCGCTCTCCGCCCTCGTCGGCGGGGCCGCCGGGAGGGTGCTGGTCGCCACCTTCGCCTCCAACATCTCGCGGCTGCAGCAGGTGATCCGTGCCGCGGAGGACGCCGACCGCCACTGCCTGGTGATCGGCCGCTCCATGCTCAACAACGTGCGGGTCGCCGAGGAGCTCGGCTTCCTGCGGGCCAACCCGGGCACCTTCGTCTCGCCGCGCCAGGCGGACCGGCTCCCCGATCGCGAGCTGTGCATCCTCTGCACCGGCGCCCAGGGCGAGCCGCTCTCCGCGCTGAGCCGGATCGCCACCAGCGAGCACCGGCTGGTGACGCTCCACGCCGGGGACACCGTGGTGCTGAGCGCCAACCCCATCCCCGGCAACGAGGAGGCGGTGCACCGCACCGTCAACAACCTCCACCGGCTCGGCGCCCACACCTTCAGCGGCAGCACCCATGGCCTCCATGCCTCGGGTCACGCGGGGCGCGAGGAGCTGCGCCTGCTGCTCACCCTCTGCCGCCCCCGCTACTTCATTCCGGTGCACGGCGAGTACCGTCACCTCGCCGCCCATCGCGAGCTCGCCATCGCCTCCGGCGTGGCGCCCGAGAGCGTCGCGGCGGTCGACAACGGCACGGTGGTGGAGATCGACGGCGGCGGCCTGCACGTGCTCGAAGCGCGGCTCTCCGCCGGCTACGTCTACGTCGACGGGCTGAGCCTCGAGGACGCCACCGACGTGGTCTTCCGCGACCGCCGCCAGCTCGCCGAGGACGGCATCATCATCGTCCACCTCGCCGTGGAGCGATCCACCGGGGTGGTGGTGGCGGGCCCCGAGCTGATCGCCCGCGGCTTCATCGAGGACGGCGGCGGCTCCAGCCTCTTCGACGAGGCCCAGGTGCGGATCCGGGAGACCCTCGAGCACCTCGGCCCCGACGCCGGCTGGACGGTCTGGAAGAGCGCGGTGCACGAGGCCCTCAGCAAGTTCCTCTTCAAGCGCACCAACCGGCGGCCACTGATCCTCCCCCTGGTCACCGAGGTCTGACCCGGAGCCGATCGTGATCCATCCGCGCGGGGAGGGTCAGCAGGGGTTGCCGCCGGGACCGTTGTCGGAGGGGGAGCCGGGCGGCGGTGTCACCTCGGCCGACGCCCCCCAATCGGCGAATGACCACGAGAGGCGGCTCCCGTTGGCGGTGGACTGGCTGGAGGTCCAGGTCACCCCCAGGGGTAGTCCGGAGGAGCGGGAGACCGTGATGGCGGCGGTGCCGGGGCCGAGCGAGGCGATGGTCGCGTCCACCACCACGAGCGCGTCCGTCTCGGAGACGATCGTGGCCCCCGACGCCGAGCCCAGGGCATCGGTCGTCGACCACCGGAACGGCGTCAGCACCGTCGCGCCGCCTCCGGGTACGCGCTGCCAGCGCGAGCAGGTATAGCGCTCGAAGTAGGTTTGCCCGTCGACGAAGACCATGCTGTAGTCGCCGTCGCCGGTCCGCTCCAGCTCGGCGGTGACCTCACCCCCGCGGGTGACGGTGACCGAACCGCTGTCGATGCCGCCCCACCGGGGGCAGCACGAAGTTGTGCCCCTGGACCGAGATCTCGAAGCTCGCGGCGCTGTCGACGACCTGCTGGGCGACGGTGAGGACGGTGGCGGCGGAGGGCGTCCCCGCCAGAGGGGCGACGGGCGTCTGGCCGGCCGCGGTACCCGGGAAGCTCGGGGGCCTCTCGCCGGGGATCGGGACCACCTGACTGCAGGCGGAGCACGCCGCGGCAGCGCCGAGCGCGAGGAGGAGGGCGTTCGCCACGATGAGCCGCCTGCCGCGCTGAGGGAGCACCGGCCGCCCCTTCGCCTCGATGGCGCAGGTGACCCCCGAGGTCAGAGGGTCGCCCAGCGATGCTAGTCCCTGGCGAACCGCACCGTCGGAGGTTCCCACCGGGGTGTCGCCCCGCCCGTGACCCGGCCGCGCCCCTCGGCCGGTCGAACCCTGCGAACGCCCATTCGCAACCCGTCCCTCCCTGCTACGATCGACGCGGCCCGCCGCATTCCCCACGTCAGCACACGAGGCGCACAGACCGACATGCCTCCCCGGACCCAGCCCCGCCCCCGCACCCGGACGGCTCGCCCCGCGTCCCGGCGGTCGAGCGGCCGCCGACCGGCCCGGCCCTCCCGGCCTCCCCGCCAGCCGCTGATCAACGGCGATCAGCGCCGCGAGCTCAGCGCCGTGGGCCTGGTCGGGCTGGGGGTCCTGCTCGCGGTCGTCCTCGCCCTGCCCGGTGGTGGGTCGATCGCCCGTCCGGTGCACGACGCCCTGCTCGGCGGTCTGGGGATCGGCGCCTGGCTGATCGCGGCCGGCCTGGTCCTCACCGGCGTCCGCCTCGCCGCGGGCCGGGCCTGGACCGGGGGGGTGCTCGCCGCCGCGGGCAGCGTCCTGGTGGTGGTGGCGATGCTCGGCTTCTGCGGGCTGGTGGTCTCGGGGAGCGCGGGGTCGGTTGGCGAGCGCTTCAGCTCGGCCCTCGCGGAGCGCCTCGGAAGTGCCGCCACCGGAGCCCTGATGCTGGTGCTGATCTTCGCGGGGCTGGTGCTGGCGGTCGAGCTCCGCCTCGGGCCGGCTCTGGCGGGAGCGCGCGAGTGGCTCGCCAACCGTCCCGCCGCGGACTCCCGGGACAGGTCGCGGGGAGCCGCCCCGTCCACCGGGCGCGGGCGCGAGCCGGCGGTCGAGCTCACCGGCGTGGCCCTCGGCTTCACCCCACCACCGGCGACACCCTCCCCGCAGGGACTGCTGCCGCTCCCCTCCACGGACACCGTGGAGCCCGACGCGGAGGCGGCGCCGGCCCCGCCCCCGGAGAGCTTCACCCGCGAGTTCGAGGGGAGGGTCGAGGCACGCCCCCTGGGCCCGATCCCCGAGATGGCCACCGTCCATGGCGAACCGCTCGGAGTGGAGGAGGCCGAGAGGGTCTGGGTGCTCCCCGGGACCGAGCTCCTCGACACCGTGGGCGGCAAGCGGGAGCGGCTGGAGAAGGAGGTGCAGGCGACCGCCGCCCTCATCGTCAGCACCCTCGCCTCCTTCTCGATCCAGGCGCGGGTGGTGGGCGCCAACAGCGGGCCGACCGTCACCCAGTACGAGCTGCAGCCCGCGGCGGGCGTGCCGGTGCGCAAGATCGTCGGCGCCCAGACCGACCTCTCGCTGGCTCTGGCGGCCCCGATCCGGATCCAGCCCTTCATCCCCGGCAAGTCGGCGGTCGGCATCGAGGTCCCCAACAAGGCGGCCCAGCTGGTCTCGCTCAAGGAGATCGTCAGCGCCCCGGTGTTCGCGGACCCCCGCAAGCGCCTGGCGGTCGCCCTGGGCGCCGACGTCTCCGGTCACCCGGTGGTCGGCGACCTCTGCCGGATGCCCCACCTGCTGGTCGCCGGCGCGACCGGCAGCGGCAAGTCCGTCTGCATCAACTCCATCCTCGCCGGCTTCCTGCTCCAGGCGACCCCCGCCCAGCTCAAGCTGATCCTCATCGACCCCAAACGGGTGGAGTTGAGCACCTTCGCGGACGTGCCCCACCTGCTCGTTCCGGTGGTGGTCGAGCCCGAGGCCGCGGTGGCGTCGCTGCGCTGGGCGTGCAAGGAGATGGAGGAGCGCTACAAGCTCTTCGCCAGCCACGGCGCTCGCAACATCGCGGCCTTCAACGAGCGCGCCGCCGGGCTCGGGCTCTCGCCGCTCCCCTACGTCGTCATCGTCATCGACGAGCTGGCCGACCTGATGATGGTCGCCGCCGGTGAGATCGAGGACCTGATCTGCCGGATCGCCCAGCTCGCGCGCGCCGTCGGCCTCCACCTGATCGTCGCCACCCAGCGGCCGTCGGCCGACATCATCACCGGCCTGATCAAGGCCAACATCCCGAGCCGGGCCGCCTTCGCCGTGTCGAGCGGCGTGGACTCCCGCGTCATCATCGACGAGATGGGCGCCGAGAAGCTGCTCGGCCGGGGCGACATGCTCTACCTGCCGATCGACGAGGGCAAGCCGCGGCGGCTGCAGGGCGCCTTCTGCTCGGACCGCGAGCTGGAGGCTCTCATCGACTTCTGGAAGCAGCAGGGGAAGCCCGACTATCAGGAGGAGGTCTTCCAGGTCGAGGCGAACGTGTCGTGGGCCCGCGACGCCGGCAAGCGCGACCCGCTCTTCGCCAAGGCCGCCCACACCGTCGCCGCCGAGGGCCGGGCGGCGGCCTCGCTGCTCCAGCGCAAGCTCAACGTCGGCTACACGCGGGCCGCCCGCCTCGTCGACCAGCTGGCCGAGCAGCGCGTGGTCGGCCCCTTCGAGGGGAGCAAGTCGCGGGAGGTCCTGATGGACGTCCTCCAGGTCGACGAGCTCCTCGCCGAGCTGGGGGAGGAGTAGGGGAGGCCCCCGGCGGAGGGGGCGGCCCGGCTCCGGGCGCCGGCCGCCGGCCGCCGCCCGGAGCGCATATCCTTGTTCTCCGCAATGGCCCAGGAGTACTCGTTCGACGTCGTCAGCGACTTCGACCACCAGGAGATGGTCAACGCCGTCGACCAGACGCGCCGGGAGATCCAGACCCGCTACGACTTCAAGGGCGTCACCGCGGAGATCATCCTGGAGAAGGAGCAGCTGGTGCTCCTCACCGAGGGCGACATGCAGCTCCGCGCCATCGTCGACGTGCTCCAGACCAAGCTCCACCGGCGCGGCATCGATCTCAAGGTGCTCGATCCCCAGAAGCCCGAGCCCGCGGCCAAGGCCAACGTGCGCCAGGTGGTCAAGCTGCGCCGGGGGATCTCCGAGGATCTCGCCCGGACCCTGACCAAGCGCATCCGAACCGATCACCCCAAGGTGCAGGCGCGAATCCAGGGGGACCAGCTGCGCGTCGTCTCCAAGGACAAGGACGCGCTCCAGGGTGTGATCCGGGCGCTCCGGGAGATGGACCTCGAGGTGCCGTTGCAGTTCACCAATTACAGGTGAAAGGCCACCTCAACCTTCCCAATCAGCTGACCATCCTGCGGCTGCTCCTGGTCCCGGTGATCGGCGTCTCGCTCGCCGTCACCTTCACCGACCACTACCAGGTCGCCGTGATCACCTACGCGGTCGCGGCCCTGACCGACAGCCTCGACGGGCGGATCGCCCGATCGCGTCACCAGGTCACCGAGCTCGGCAAGTTCCTCGATCCCCTGGTCGACAAGATCATGGTGATCACCGTCCTGGTGATCCTGGTCGAGAGGTCGCTGCTGGCCGCCTGGGTGGTGGTCGTCGTCTTTGCCCGGGAGTTCGTCATCACCGGGCTGCGCTCCGTCGCCGCGGCCCAGGGGGTGGTCATCAGCGCGAGCCCCTGGGGCAAGACCAAGACGCTCACCCAGAACCTCATGATCGGGCTGGTCATCCTGGCCCAGCCCTATCCGGTGCTCGGCACGGTGGCGATGGTCTTCGTGTACGTGGCGGTGGTGGGCACCGTGCTCAGCGGGCTGGACTACCTCTGGCGCTACCGCGGCTTCGTGACATGACGCGCGGACCGGCGCGGCGGGTGGGGTGAGCCCCGTCCCCGAGCTCGGCTCCGCCTTTCCCGAGAGCGCCGCTCTCGGGAGGCTCCTGGCCGGCCGGACGCTCACCGTGGCGGTGGCCGAGTCCTGCACCGGAGGGCTGCTGGGTGCCGCGCTGACCGCCGTCCCCGGCTCGTCGGGCTACGTGCGCGGCGGGGTGATCGCCTACGCGGACCCGGTCAAGGTCCAGCTCCTGGACGTCGAGCGCGAGCTGCTGGAGCGGGTGGGCGCGGTCAGCCCCGAGGTGGCCGCGGCGATGGCCCAGGGGACGGCGCGCCTGCTGGGCGCCGACCTCGGCCTCGCCATCACCGGGGTGGCCGGGCCGGGTGCACCGACGACCCGCAAGCCGGTGGGGCTGATCTATGTGGCCGGGTGGCTGCGGGGCCGGGCCCGGGTGGTGGAGCTGCGCGAGCGCGGTGGGCGCGAGGAGAACCGCGCCGCTGCGGTGCGTGCCGCCCTGGTCCTGGGAGGGGAGCTGGTCGAGACCGCCTCCGGTCCGCCGGCGCAGACGGGCAGCGGCGACCACTAAACTCGCGCGGTGACCAGTGAAGAGCGGCCGCCGCGCCGATCCGTGGAGGACTTCCACTTCGGAGCGAGGGTCGTCTCCGCGGACGGGCGCCACATCGGCTCCCTCAACTTCATGATCGTCGACGGGGACAGCTTCGACGTCCACGCCCTGGTGGTCAAGGAGACCCACCACTTCTCCGGGCATCACGTCGCGGCCACGGCCCTGATGGAGGACGACATCTCCATCCCGGTCGGCGCCGTCCGCGAGGTGACCCACGACCAGATCACCCTCGGCATCACCTCGGCCGAGGCCCGCCGGAGCGAGCCCTACCTCACCTACCGCTACGCCCCGGTGCAGAGGGCGGACGGCGGCCGCCTGCTGATGGCCGAGGCGGCCCAGACCGGGTACGCGCCGCACCTCGTCGAGGAGGCCCACAAGCGCCTCGACGAGCTGGAGATCCATCGCGGCGAGAACGTCATGCTGGGCCTCACCGGGCGCCGGCTCGGGACGGTCCAGGACCTGGTCCTCGACGAGGGCGAGCTGGCCGCGGTGGTGATCCACCCCGCCGGCTTCTTCACCGAGGACGTCCTGCTCCAGATCCGCTTCCTCGGCCGGAGCGACGACCTGGCCCTCTTCGCCCAGCTCACCGAGACGGACATCGCCCACCTGCGACCCTTCCACCCCGGCCAGCCCGCCTGATCGCCCCGCCCCCTTGCGCGCGGAGCCCGGACCCGCTACAGTGCGGCGTACATCCGTTCGTCACCGCCGCAGCGCGCCGCCCCAGGAGATCATGCCGTGACAAGCACACAGCAGAGTGGTACCATTGATCGTACAATGGAGGTGACCGGGCGGCGATCCCCCGCCGGCAAGGAGGCGGAGTCGGTGACGACGGAGCGCGAGCGAGCCCTCTCCACGGCCCTGAGCCAGATCGAGCGGAGTCACGGCAAGGGCGCGATCATGCGCCTCGGCGACGCCCAGACCCAGCGCGTCGAGATCATCCCGACCGGTGCCCTCACCCTCGACATCGCCCTCGGCGTCGGCGGCATCCCCCGCGGCCGGGTGGTCGAGGTCTTCGGCCCGGAGAGCTCGGGCAAGACCACGCTCACCCTCCACGTCATCGCCGAGGCCCAGCGCCGGGGAGGCGTGGCCGCCTTCATCGACGCGGAGCACGCCCTCGACCCCCAGTACGCCAGCCGGATCGGGGTGCGCACCGAGGAGCTGCTGGTCTCCCAGCCGGACACCGGCGAGCAGGCGCTGGAGATCGTCGAGGTGCTGGTACGCAGCGGTGCCGTCGACGTCGTGGTCATCGACTCGGTCGCGGCCCTGGTGCCCAAGGCCGAGATCGACGGCGAGATGGGGGACAACCACGTCGGTCTCCAGGCCCGCCTCATGTCCCAGGCGATGCGCAAGCTGACCGCCGCCATCAGCCGGTCCAACACCTCGGTCATCTTCATCAACCAGCTCCGCGAGAAGATCGGGGTCATGTTCGGCAACCCCGAGGTCACCAGCGGTGGACGCGCCCTCAAGTTCTACGCGTCGGTGCGGCTGGACATCCGCAAGATCGACACCATCAAGGTGGGGCTCGACGCGGTGGGCAGCCGAGTCCGAGTCAAGGTTGTCAAGAACAAGGTGGCCCCGCCGTTCCGCAACGCCGAGTTCGACATCCTCTACAACGAGGGCATCTCCTACGCCGGCAGCGTCCTCGACATGGCCGCCGACGCCCGGATCATCGAGAAGAGCGGGGCGTGGTTCTCCTACGGCGATCTGCGCCTCGGCCAGGGCCGCGAGAACGTGCGCGATTTCCTCAAGCAGAACCCGGAGCTGCTCGAGGAGATCGCCAACCGGGTCCGGGGTCACGCCCTGCCCCAGGCCCCGCCGGAGGAGGCCGGCGAGGTCCCGCCGGCAGTTCCGGTCGGCTGACCCGGCCCCGGCGGGCGACGCCGATGCCCTTTCCCCCCTCCGGCGGCCGGCGCGGACTGCGCGCCGAGCCGGCTCCCACCGTCGACCCCCAGGACGCCGACGCCGCGGCGGCGCTGGCCCAGCGCCTGCTCGCGATCACCGACCGTTCCCGGGCCGATCTGGAGCGGCGTCTGGGGCAGCGCGGCTACGCGCCGGAGACCGCCGCGGAGGCGGTGGGGCGCCTCCAGGCCCGCGGCTGGGTCGACGACGGCCGCTTCGCCGAGGAGCTGGCGCGGCGGCGGCTCGCCCACGGGTACGGGCGCCGGCGGGTGCTCGCCGACCTGGCGGCGCGCGGGGTCGACGCCGAGACGGTCGCCCGCACCGACCAGGGCATCGCCACCGGGCAGGCCGAGGCCGTCCGCCTCGCCGCCGGCCGCCTCCGCCGCGGTCACGACGGGCCCCCGGAGCCCCCGGAGGTGCGCCGTCTCGCGGCGGCGCTGGAGCGGCGCGGTTTCGACATGGCCGACATCCGCGCCGTGCTCCGCGAGCTGGCGACCGGCGTGACGCCGCCTCCCGACGACGCGGGCTGATCCGACGGGGGGTCAGCCGGTGGGCTTGGAGCCGGCCCGGCGCTCACTCCGGACCAGGGGGCCGAGCAGGAGGTAGGTGGCCACGGTGAGGATCAGGCCAAAGACCACCAGGCCGTCGAAGGAGGCGAGGCTGACCGCGACCCCACCCAGGGCGGCCCCGATCGCGCCCCCCGCGGCCAGGGTCACCGTGTAGAAGGACATCAGCGCCGATCGGTCCGCGGTGTGGGTCTCCGACGAGTTGGCGAGGTACGCGACGGCGGCGGGCCCGAAGCCCGCCAGCCAGAGGATCCCGAGTGCCGCCACCGGCAGCAGTGCCAGCAGGGCGAGATGGGGGAGGTGGTTGGCGAGGAGCAGCGCCACCGAGAAGAGCCAGGCGCCCGGCACCGCCCGCCGCATCTGCCGCAGCGGCCCCAGCCGGAGGATCCACGGGGTCCAGAGGGCGATGCCGGCGACCAGCAGCACGATGCCGCTGACCAGGATCAGCGAGACCAGCCGCGCGTCGAAATGGTGCACCAGTCTCTGCCCGGTGACCGGAGCGTGGTGGAGGAGGGCGGGCAGGTTGGATCCGTACGCGCCGATGAGGGCGAAGGTGCCGAGCCATGCGGGCAGGAACCTGCGGATGGGCCCCGGCCCGGCGATGTCCCGGAGGAGCGTCGAAAGCCGGGTCACCGGCAGCGGCGGCACGTGGGCAACGAAGCGCAGGCAGACCAGCCCCGCCGCCAGGTAGACGGCGGCCAGGACCAGGAAGCCGCCCCGTCCGAGGTAGTGGTACGCGAAGGGACCGACGATGAATCCGCCGGCGTACCCGGCGAGGGTGGCCGCCTCGAAGGCGCCGCTGGCCCGCGCCCGGCTCCTCGCGCTCTGCGAGGTGGCCGCGGCGATCGCCCCGAGCGCCGTGGGAACGAACGCGGCGGCCGCCACCCCCTCGAGGAGCCGGGATCCGAAGATCTGCGGCGGATGCGCCGACGCCGCGACCAGGAGCACCCCGAGCGCGCCCACGAGCGGGCCCGCCACCACGAAGATCTTGCGTCCCAGCCGGTCCGCGAAGCGCGCCATGAAGGGGGCGCAGACCATCTCGGTGAGGGCCTGGCCGGCGCCGATCAGCCCGATGGTGGTGCCGTGGGGGTGCCCGTGGGCCAGGTCGGCCAGGTAGAACTGCACCGCCACGGTGACCCCGGAGGCGGCCACCCGGATCAGGGCGGTGCCGGTGAGGAGCGCGGCGATGGACACGTGCCGGGTCTCGCGCAGCCCGTGCTCCAGCCCGGCGACGACCTCCGGCGCGGCCGCCTCGTCCGGGCGAGGGGCGGCGGAAGCGCCGCCGGCGGGCTCGCCCACCGGCTGCCCGGGGGGGCGGGTCGCGCCGCCGCTCAGGACCATCCGGCCATTCTGGCGGCAGCGAGGCCGATCGATGCGGATGGGCACACTGGTCCGGCACGCCCGCCTGGGCCCGGCCCCCCGGCCCCGACGGCACGGGGTCGGAGCTCCCGCTCCGGGCCCCGGGTCCGTACAATGCCGTCACATCCCCGGGGACCCCCGGCGGGTCGCCGCCGGTCCGGCCGTGAGCATGGGCGGATGCCGCACCGCTCAGGGCCTCTGTCCCCAGGGTGGCGCAGCGAACGAGGTGGCGGGCCACCTCACCCCCCCCCAACAACTCCGAGGACACCCCCCATCGACATCCTGGCCTACGTTGCCCTTGGGCTGGGCGTGGTCATCGCCGTGTCCGGTCTCGTCTACGCGCGCCGATCCTCCGGCCGCGTCGCCGCCTCCCGCGAGGAGGAGATGGGGCGCCTCCGCGAGGAGCGCGGCGCCGCCGAGCAGGAGCGCGCCTCGATCGTGCTCGCCGCCCGCGAGGAGGCACACCGGCTGCGCTCCGAGGCGGAGGCCGAGGTCCGCGAGCGGCGCGCCGAGGTCGCCCGGATGGAGCAGCGCCTCGCCCAGCGCGAGGAGAGCCTGGAGAAGCGGAGCCGGGACGTCGAGCAGGGGGAGCAGCGCCTCGGCCGCCGCGAGGAGGAGCTGGAGCTCACGCGCCAGCGCACCGAGGACGAGCGCGCGGGGATCGCGCGCGAGCTGGAGCGGGTCGCCGGCCTGAGCCAGGAGCAGGCCCGCGCCGAGCTGCTGCGCGAGGTCGAGGGCGAGCTGGACCACGAGGTCGCCGAGCGCATCCGGGACGCCGAGCAGCGGGTGCGCGAGGAGGCCGGCGAGCGCAGCCGGGAGATCCTCATCACCACCATGCAGCGCCACGCGTCGGAGCAGACCGGGGAGGCCGCGGTGACCGTGCTCCATCTCCCGACCGACGACCTCAAGGGCCGGATCATCGGGCGTGAGGGCCGCAACATCCGCGCCCTCGAGGCCGCCACCGGCATCGACGTCATCGTCGACGAGACCCCCGAGTCGGTGGTGCTCTCCGGGTTCGACCCGGTGCGGCGCGAGGTGGCCAAGGTGGCCCTGGAGCGCCTCTTCACCGACGGTCGCATCCACCCCGCGCGGATCGAGGAGGTGGTCGCCAAGAGCCGTGCCGAGATCGCCGACCGTCTTCGCGAGGAGGGTGAGGCCGCCTGCCAGGAGGTGGGCATCACCGGCGTCCACCCCGAGCTGGTCAAGCTGCTCGGCACGCTCCGCTTCCGCAGCGCGTACGGCTCCAACGTCCTCGCCCACAGCAAGGACACCGCCGAGGTGGCGGGGCTGCTCGCCGCCGAGATCGGCTCTGACGTCCAGGAGGCTCGCGAGATGGGCCTCTTCCACGACATCGGTCACGCCGTCGAGCAGCACGTCGAGGGCTCCCACGCGATCATCGGGGGCGAGATCCTCGCCCGCCTGGGCCGGCCCGCCGCGGTGGTCCACGCGGTGCGGTCTCACCACTACGACGAGGAGCCGCGCAGC
This sequence comes from uncultured Chloroflexia bacterium, assembly GCA_963803165.1. Taxonomy (GTDB): domain Bacteria; phylum Chloroflexota; class Dormibacteria; order Aeolococcales; family Aeolococcaceae; genus Changshengia. The sequence continues at coordinate 160,046 of CAWDLK010000002.1, forward strand.
ATCGGCGCCTTTGTGCTGATGACCGCCGACGCCATCACCGCCTCGCGGCGGGGGGCGCGCCGCGAGACCCTCGCCGCCTCCATCAAGCGGCTGGAGCGGCTGGAGCAGATCGCCAACGAGCTGCCCGGGGTGGAGCGCAGCTTCGCCATCCAGGCCGGCAAGGAGCTGCGGGTGATGGTCCGACCGGAGCAGGTCGACGACGACCGCGCCCAGATCATGGCCCGAGAGATCGCCAAGCGGCTGCACGCGGAGGCGAGCTACGCGGGCCGGATCAAGGTGGTGGTCCTCCGGGAGACGAGGAGCGTCGAATACGCCAAGTGACCGTGAGGACGCCGGGGTCCGGGTCCCACCTCACGTAACAATCGGGTCGCGAGGGCCGGTGGTCGGCCCCGGCCCAGCAGAATCCCGATTCACCGCTATGCTTTCGTCGTCGCAGGGAACCCAGCAACCGCCCCCAGAGGGCAGAGCACCAGTCGTGGAAATCCTCAAGGTCTCGGCCACAAGCAAGCCGGTCTCCGTGGCCGGTGCCATCGCGGGAGTGATCCGCAGCCAGCACCGGGTGGAGGTGCAGGCCATCGGGGCTGGCGCGATCAACCAGGCCATCAAGGCCATCGCCATCTCCCGGGGCTACGTCGCCCCGGGAGGGATCGACCTGGTCTGCATCCCCTCGTTCATCGACATCTCGATCGACGGCGAGGAGCGCACCGGCATCCGCCTCCTCATCGAGTCCCGCTGAGGCTCAGTCCTCGCGATCGCCGCCCCGGTACAGGTGGTTCCACCAGCGCCGGAGCAGCTGCGCCTCCTCCTCGCGAGCCGCTCTGCCGCCGCGCCGGCCCAGCAGCCGGAGCGCCAGGACGCCGCAGAGGAGGAGGAGGATGACTGCGATCGCCACGATGTGCCCGACCACTGCGCCTGCCATTCTGGCAGCGCCCGGGCCGCGCCGTCGCCCCCCGTTCGTGGCACGGGGTACGCTGTGAACCTCCCATGCCCGCGCCCCTTCCCCTGCTCAGCCCCTCCGCCCGCGGCTTCCGGGCGCTGCCCATGGCCCAGCGCCCCATCCCCCGGCAGCCGATAGTCCCCGTCCTGGGCCGGCCGCCGCGGGTCCATCTCTGGCACATCGGCTGCCAGATGAACGACGCCGACCACGAGACTCTCGCCGAGCGCTTCGCCGAGGTCGGTTTCGTGGCCGACGCCTCGCTCGACGACAGCGACCTCGCGGTCCTCATCACCTGCGCGGTCCGCCAGAACGCGGAGCAGAAGGTCTACGGGAAGTTCCGCGAGCTCACCGAGTGGAAGCGCGCACGTCCCGGCCGGGCCATCGCCATGACCGGCTGCATGGCGGTGGAGCACGGGGACGCGCTCCTCCGCCGGCTGCCCGACCTCGACTACCTCTTCGACGTGCGGGACAGCGACGGCTTCTTCGCCCGGCTCCAGTCCGCCCACGCCCACGACCTCGACGGGCCGCTGCCGATGCCCGCCTCCGACCGCCTGCTCGCCTACGTCTCGGTGATGGGTGGATGCAACGAGATGTGCACGTACTGCATCGTCCCCTTCGTCCGCGGCCGGGAGGTCAGCCGGCCGGTGGGGGAGATCGTGGAGGACGTCCACCGCCTGGTGGAGCGTGGCGTCCGCGAGGTCACCCTCCTCGGCCAGAACGTCAACTCCTACAGCGACCCCGGCAGCGGTGCCGGGCTGCCCGAGCTGCTCGCCGCCGTGGACCGTGTGCCCGGCCTGTGGCGGCTGCGCTTCCTCACCTCCCATCCGCGCAACGCCGTCCCCGAGCTGTTCCGGGCGATGCGCGATCTCCCCACCGTCTGCGAGCAGCTGCACCTCCCGGTGCAGGCGGGCGACGACGAGCTGCTCCGCCGGATGCGCCGGCTCTACACCGTCGACGAGTACCTGGCGAAGATCGAGGCGGCGCGGCGCACCGTCCCTGGCCTGGGGCTGACCACCGACATCATCGTGGGTTTCTCGGGCGAGACCGAGGCCGAGTTCCGCGGCACCGAGCGGCTCCTCGAGACCGTCGGCTTCGACGTCGTCCACCTCCAGGCCTACTCCGTCCGTCCCGGCACCGCGGCCGCCCGGCGGCCCGACGACGTGCCGGTGGAGGAGAAGAAGCGGCGGCTCCAGCACCTTCTCGAGCTGCAGCGCCGCATCGCGCTGGAGCGCAACCGCGACCTGGTCGGCCGGCGCGTCGAGGTGCTGGTGGAGGGCACGACCGAGGCGGGTCGGCCCTTCGGGCGCACCCGGCAGGGGAGGACCGCGCTCCTCGCCGTCGGAAGCGCCGCCGCCGGCACGCTCTGCGAGGCGCGGGTCCGCTCCGCCAGCGCCTGGCAGCTGAGCGCCGAGGTCGAGGCCGCGGCGGCCTGACGCGGGGGAGTGCGGGTGAGGGGTCGAGAGCGCGCGACGCCGCCTCATCTGCGCGGGGACCTGGCACCGCCGCCCGACCCCACCATCGACCTCGACGAGGCCGGCGACACCCCCATCCTCCGTGAGTACCGGGCGGTGAAGGCGGAGCACCCCGACTCGCTGGTGCTGGCCCGCCTCGGCGACTTCTACGAGCTCTTCGGCGGCGACGCCGAGGTCGCCGCGCCCCTGCTCGGGGTCACCCTCACCGGCCGCGGCTTCGGCGGCGCGGGCAGGCTGCCGATGTGCGGCGTGCCCCACCAGGCCGTCGCCCCTCACCTGCGCAGCCTGCTCGACGCCGGCCATCGGGTCGTCCTCTGGGACCAGGTCGGCGAGGTGGTGTCCGGACGGCTGGTCCGCCGCGAGGTGACCCGGGTGCTCACTCCCGGGACCGCAGTGGACGCGGACCTCCTGGAGCCGACCCGGGTGGCCCGGCTGGTCGCCCTGGTCGAGGCCGACCAGTCGGTGGGGGTGGCGGCGCTCGACCTCGCCGGGGGAGAGCTGCTGCTGACGGAGGTGCCGGGCGGGATCGGCTCGGTCGCGCTGCGCGACGAATTGGAGCGCATGGACGTGGCCGAGCTGCTGGTGATCGACGCGGCGCGCGTGCCCACCGCGCTCCTCACCGGGGTGATCCGCACCGCGCTGCCCGGTCCGCTGTTCGACGCGGGTCGGGCCGCCGAGCGGCTCGCCGCGGCGACGGGGACGTTCGGCCTGCTGGGGCTCGGCGTCGACGGCCTCCCGGCCGCGGTTCGCGCCGCCGGGGGCGTCCTCGCCTACTGCGAGCGCTCCCGGGTCACCCTCGAGCCCGGGGTGCTCCGGATCGTCCCCCGTGAGGCCGGGGAGCTGATGCGCCTCGACCCGCCGACCCGCCGCAACCTCGAGCTCCTGGCCCCCCTGGGCAGCGGCACGAGCCTGGCCCAGCTGCTCGACCGCACCCGCACCCCGATGGGGGGCCGCCTGCTCCGCCGCCGGATCCAGGAGCCGCTCATCGAGCCGGAGCCGATCAACGCCCGTCTCGAGGCGGTGGCGGCGCTGGTCGCCGATCGCGCGCGTCGGGAGGAGCTGCGCCGGTGCCTGGGGGCCGTGCGCGACCTGGAGAGGCTGGTCGGGCGCGCCGTCCAGGGTCTGGCGACCCCACGTGACCTCGGCGCCATCCGGAATGCGTGCGCCGCGCTCCCCGACGTCGCCCGGCTCCTCGCGGCACTGCCCGGCGAGCTGTCGGGCCTGGCGGAGACCGCGGTGCCCCCTGCCGCGGTGGGGGCCCACCTGGCCGGGCTGCTGGTCGACGATCCACCTCCGGCGGCGCGCGACGGGGGCTCCGTCCGCGAGGGCGCCGACCCCGAGCTGGACCGGCTCCATGCCTCGGCGGCGGAGGCCCGCGCGTTCATCGCCGGCCTCGAGGGGGCGGAGCGCGAACGCACCGGGATTCGCTCCCTCAAGGTCGGATACAACCGCGTCTTCGGCTACTACCTGGAGATCCCCCACGCCCATCGGGACGCGGTGCCGGCCGACTACGTCCGCAAGCAGACCCTGGTCGGAGCCGAGCGCTTCATCACGCCGCTCCTCAAGGAGCAGGAGACGGTGGTGGTGAGTGCTCGCGAGCGCGCCACCGCGCGGGAGATGGAGCTGCTCGCGGAGGCGGCCCGGATGGTGACCTCCCACGCCCCGGCGCTGCTCGCCTGCGCCGCCGCCGTGGCCACCGCCGACGTCGGCCAGGCGCTCGCCGTCGTCGCCGACGAGGAGGGCTGGGTCCGCCCGGGGGTCGACCGCTCGACGGTCACCGACATCGAGGGCGGGCGCCATCCCCTGGTCGAGCGCAGCCTCGGCCGCGGCGAGTTCGTGGCCAACGACACGAGCCTCGACGTCGCCCATCGGATCGTGATCCTCACCGGGCCCAACATGGCCGGCAAGTCCACCTATCTCCGCCAGGTGGCGCTGATCACGCTGCTGGCCCAGGTCGGCAGCTTCGTCCCCGCCCAGCGGGCGCGGCTCGGGGTGTGCGACCGGATCTTCACCCGCGTGGGCGCCCAGGACGACCTCTCGGCGGGCCTCTCCACCTTCATGGTCGAGATGGCGGAGACCGCGGCCATCCTCCGCCAGGCGACGGCGCGCTCGCTGCTCGTGCTCGACGAGATCGGGCGCGGCACCTCGACCTACGATGGGCTCTCCATCGCCCAGGCGCTGGTCGAGCACCTGCACAACTCGCCCAGCTCAACTGCCGCACCCTCTTCGCAACCCACTACCACGAGCTCACCGCCCTCGCCGAGCGCCTGCCCCGGGTGGTCAACGCCCGGGTCGAGGTGGTGGAGGAGGGGGACAGCGTCACCTTCCTCCACCGCATCCGGCCCGGCGGCGCCGACCGCTCCTACGGCATCCAGGTGGCGCGGCTGGCCGGTCTCCCCGCCAGCCTGCTGGCCCGGGCCCGCGAGGTCCTCGGCGAGCTCGAGCTGCACCGGCCGCTGGAGGTCGACGGGCCGGCCCCCGCTCAGCTCGACCTCGGCCTGCCCGCCTCGCCGCCCCACCCCGTGCTCGACGAGCTGGCCCTCCTCGACGTCGACGGGCTGACCCCCCGCGAGGCGCTCAGCAAGCTCGCCGAGCTCCAGCAGCGGGCGAGCCGGTGACGGCGCCGATCCGCCTGCTCCCGCCCCAGGTGGCCGATGCCATCGCCGCCGGCGAGGTGGTCGAGCGGCCCGCCGCCGCGGTCAAGGAGCTCTGCGAGAACGCCCTCGACGCCGGGGCAACGCGCATCGACGTCGACCTGGAGGCGGGCGGGCTGGTGCGCATCGTGGTCGCGGACGACGGGGCGGGCATCCCCGCCGACCAGCTCCACCTGGCGGTGGCGCGGCACGCGACCTCCAAGCTCGGCTCGGTGGCGCAGCTGACCCAGGTCCGGAGCCTCGGCTTCCGCGGCGAGGCTCTGGCCAGCATCGCCGCGGTGAGCGACCTCCGCCTGGTCAGCCGGACGGCCGGGGCGGAGAGCGCGTGGCTGCTCCGCTGCCGCGCCGGCGAGGTGGTCGAGTACAGGCCGGCGGCACGCGCCCCGGGCACCACCGTCGAGGCCTGCGATCTCTTCCACAACACCCCGGCCCGCCTCTCCTTCCTGCGCGGCGAGCGCAGCGAGGCGGCCGCCGCCGTGCGCGCCGTCTCCGACCTGGCGCTCACCCACCCCGAGGTCGGGTTCACCTGCCGGAGCGACGACAGGCTGGCCCTGCGCAGCATCGGGGGCGGCCTGATCGACGCGGCGGCCGCCGTCTTCGGCCGGGACGCCGCCGAGCTGCGGGTGGTCGACGCCCCCGGCGACATCGCGGTCCGCGGCCTGATCAGCGAACCTCGCAGCCACCGCGGCACCCGGACCGGCCTGGTGCTGGTGGTCAACGGGCGCCGGGTCCACAACCGGGCGCTGGTCGCGGCGGTGGAGGAGGCGTACGCCGGGCTGCTCCCGACCGGCCGCCATCCCTTCGGGGTGATCCAGGTCGACCTGGACCCCGTGCTGGTCGACGTCAACGTCCACCCGACCAAGCGTGAGGTCCGGCTGCGCGAGGAGGGGAGGGTCTTCACGGCCATCCAGCGGGCCTGCTGGACCGCCCTCCAGGAGGCCCGGCTCAGCATCCCGGAGACCCGCCTTCCCCAGCTCGAGGGGACCCTCCTCGCGAGCGCCGGCCCGGTCGAGGCGGAGCTGGCACTGCGGGACGGCGCAGCCACGGGCGTGGACCCCGGGCCGCGGGATGAGCTGCCCGAGCACCGGCTCGCCGATCTCGCCCCGCTGCGACCCCTGGCGCAGACCGCGGAGGGGTGGCTGGTGGCCGAGTCCCCGCACGGGCTGGTCCTGGTCGACCCCCACGCCGCCCACGAGAAGGTCCTCTACACCGAGCTGCTCGCGGAGGGGGAGGCCGGTTCGGGCCGGGGAGGAGGGGCGGCCCAGTTCCTCCTCGTCGAGACCGTGGTCCGGGTCGAGCCCGCGGCCCTCGAGAGGATGGTGAAGAACCTCGACACGCTCGCCGGCATGGGCTTCCACCTCGAGCCGTTCGGTCCCGGGCTGGTGCGCTGCCGCGCGGTCCCGACGGCGGCGCAGTCGGCGGACCCGGAGCGGCTGGTGCGGGAGCTCCTCGACGAGCTGCAGGGCCCCGGCGACGCGGCCACCCGCCGGCGGAGGATCGCCGCCCTCACCGCCTGCCATGCGGCCGTCCGGCTCGGTGATCGCCTCGACCCCCGCGAGCAGGCCCGACTCCTCGAGAGGCTGGTCGTCACCCCCGGCGGGCTCACCTGCCCGCACGGACGGCCCACGGTCATCGTCCTCGACGATCGCAGCCTGCGCCGGGCCTTCGGCCGTCCCGCGGCCTGAGCCCTGGCCCGGCGAGCGACGGTGCCGCGCGGCGGCCGGCCCGGCGCGCCCAAGCGGGGCTTCGTGCCAGGCTATCCATCGAGGGGGTGGGTGAGTCCGCCCCTCGGAGAGGTGGATGGAGCCGACCCCGATCGCCAAGATGCTGCCCCCGGCGCGGCCGGCCGGCGGCATCGCGCGCCCGGCTCTCGCCGGCCGCCTCGCCGAGGTCCTGGAGCGCCGTCTCACCACGGTGGTCGCGGAGGCGGGGTACGGCAAGTCGACGCTGCTCGCCTCGTGGTGGGAGGCCGCCCCCTGCGCCTGGTACACGGCCGACCGCACCGACCGGGAGATGCCCTCGCTGGCGCGCAGCCTGACCGACGCCCTCCGCCTTCGCGTGCCCCAGCTGCGCGGCGGGCTGGCCCGCGCCCTCGAGCGCGTCGCCGGATCCGGCTCCGAGTCCGACCAGCCGGCCCGCGCAGACGCCCTCGGGTCACGGCTGGCCCAGGCGCTCCACGAGCGCGTGGCCGGTGACCTGGTCCTGATCATCGACGACGTCGACGAGCTGGGCGCGGCCAGCCCCTCGTCGCGACTGGTGGAGGCCATCTGCCGCCACGCGTCCCCCCGGCTGCACCTGGTGCTGGCGGGGCGCAGCCGGCCGCCCTTCCCGGTGGAGCGGCTGCGCGGCCAGGGTCAGCTCCTGGAGATCGGCGCGGACCAGCTCGCCTTCAGCGTGGAGGAGGTCGGCGAGCTGGTGGCGGACCGCCTGGGGCCTTCGGCGGTCCCTCTCGCGGCACGTCTCTACGCTCTCGCCGGGGGGTGGCCCGCAGCGGTGACCCTCGCCGTGGAGGCGCTCCGCGAGACCCCGCCGGACGCCTGGCCGGCGGTGTTGGAGAACCTCGACCAGACGCACACGCCGCTCTTCGCCTATCTGGCCGAGGAGGTCTTCGCCCACCAACCGGCGGAGCTGCGCGAGCTGGTCAGCCGGGTGGCGCTCTTCGACGAGTTCACTCCGGAGCTGTGCGACGCTCTCAGGCTGGCGGGCTCGCGCGACGCCGTCAGCCAGCTGGCGCGCCAGGGCCTCTTCGTGGAGCGGCGGGAGGGCGGATCGCTGGCGCTCCGTCCCCTGGTGCGCGACTTTGCCCTGGAGCGCCTGCCGCTCGCCGCCGGGGTCGCCGACGATCTCCGCGTCGCCGCGGCGGAGTGGCTGGATGGCAACGGCAACAGCGCCGCCGCGGTGGGGATGCTGCTGACCGCCCGCGACTTCGCGAGGTTGACGGCCCTGGTGACGAGGCGCGGGCCCGCCCTCCTCGCCGCCGGGCACGTCGCCAGCGTGCTCGACGCCTGTCGCGCCATCCCTGCCCCGCTCCGCACCGAGGGGATCGACCAGCTGGAGGGCGAGGCCTGTCAGGTGCAGGGTGACTGGAAGGGAGCCCTCGCCTGCTTCGAGCGCGCCGCCGCGGGTCGCCAGGCTCTGCCCGCCTCGCTCGCCTGGAGGATGGGCCTGCTCCACTACCTGCGCGGGCAGGTGGACGCCGCGCTCGACGTCTACCGACGCGGTCTCGACGACGACAGCGCCGACCCGATGGAGCGGGGGCTGCTGCTCGCCTGGACGGCGACCGCTCACTGGCTGCGCGGCGACGTCGACACCTGCCGCTCGCTCGCCTCCGAGGCCCTGGCCGTGGCCGACGCCGGCGGCGACGGCCGCGCCCTGGCCGCCGCCCACACCGTGATGGCCATGCTCGCCGCCCAGGACGGGGACCGCCGCGCCAACGACGCCCACTACCTGCTCGCCCTGCGCGCGGCCGAGGACGCCCGCGACGTCCTCCAGACCGTGCGGATCCGGACCAACCGCGCCTCCCACTACCTGGAGGAGGGCGCGTACCCGGAGGCGCTCCAGGAGCTGGAGGTCGCGGTCCGGCTGGCGGAGCTGACCTCGTTCGCCAACTTCCACGCCCTCAGCCTCTGCAACCGCGGTGAGACGAGACTGCGCATGGGCCGGCTCGACGAGGCGCTGGTGGACGTGGAGGCGTCCCGCGACCGCTACCAGCAGATCGGGTCGGAGATGGTCGCCTACCCGCTGACCCTGATCGGGGAGATCCACCGGGAGCGGGGCAACCTCGCCCAGGCGCGCGCGGCGTACGAGGAGGCGGCGGCGATCGCGGAGGGGTCCGGTGATCGCCAGGCCCTCGTCCCCGCCCTGGCCGGCCTGGCGACGGTGCTCGCCGCCGACGATCCCCCGAGGGCGACGGAGCTGGCCCGCCGGGCCGTCGCCGCCGGCACCGGCGTGGAGTACGCCGGCGCCCTGGTCGCGGCCGGCTGGGTGGCCGTGTCCACCGGTGACCGGGCGGCCGCCGGCGAGCTGGCTTCCACCGCCGCCGCCGTGGCACGCTCCCGGCGCGATCGGGCCGGGCTCGCCGAGGCCCTGACCCTCGCCGCCATGAGCGTCGAGCGGCCGCGGCGCGAGGGGCCCCGCCTGCACGAGGCAGAGGCGATCTGGCGCGAGGTCGGCAACCCGCTCGGAGAGGCGAAGGTGCACCTGGCGCTGGCGATCGTCGAGCGGGGGCCGGGCGCGGCCGCCCAGCGCCGGCTCGCCGAGCGGCAGCTGGAGCACCTCGGCGTGCATGGGCACCGGGGCGGCAGCGCCGCCGCCGGGCTGCTGGCGGTGGTCGGGCGGGGCCACGCCGAGGCGGTGCGCATCGAGACCCTCGGAGGCTTCGCGGTGCTCCGGGGCGGCGAGCTGGTGCGCCTCTCCGAGTGGCAGTCGAAGCGCGCTCGGGAGCTGCTCAAGCTGCTCGTCGCCCGCCGCGGACGGCCGGCGTCGCGCACCCATCTGATGGAGACGCTCTGGCCCGAGGAGGAGCCGGAGAGGCTGGCCAACCGCCTCTCCGTCGCCCTGACCACGGTCCGCGGCGTCCTCGATCCCCGCCGCGAGGCGCACGACGACTACGTGCTCGCCGACAAGGAGGCGGTCGCCCTCAACATCGAGGCCCTCGACATCGACCTGGAGTGGTTCCTCGCCGCCGCGGCCGACGGTCTCTCCAGCCTCCGCCGGGGCGACGTCGCAGGGGGGCTGCCCGCCCTCGAGGCCGCCGCCGCGGCGTACTGCGGCGACTTCCTCGAGGAGAACCCCTACGACGACTGGGCGGTGGCGGCGCGCGAGGAGGCACGCGCCGCGTTCGTGGCGGTCAGCCGTGCCCTGGCCGCCCAGGCGGCTCCCTCCCACCCCGACGAGGCCGTCCCGCACCTTCTCCGGATCCTGGAGATCGATCGCTACGACGAGCTGGCGAACCTCGGCCTGGTGGCCGCGCTGGTCGGTGCGGGGCGGCACGGGGAGGCGCACCGCCACTACCTCAACTACCGCCGGGCCATGGACGACCTCGGAGTGGAGCCGGCCCCCTTCCCGGCCGCCGGGCGGGGCGTGCCGGCCGGGGACGAGCCGCCCGCTCCGGCGACCTTCACCCGCCCTTAAGGGAGCTTGAAGGGCTCCCCCTAGCCTCTCCGGCCATGGAGACCTTCATGGTCCGGGTCTGGAGGCCCGGCGGCGGCGAGCGCCTCGACGGCGTCAGGGGGATGGCGGTCCATCTCACCTCGGGACGGCAGATCACCTTCTCCGATCCCCAGCGACTGATCGCCTTCCTGGCCGAAGCCGGCGCCCGGGACCCCGGCCCCGCAGCCATGCGGACCGACTCGCCCACCCCCGATCAGGAGTAGAGAGCCATGAGATCGTCCACGCTCGCCACGGTGCTCGCCGCGCTGGGCACGGCCTGCCTGGCCGCCTGCAGCGCGACCACCACGCCGTCGACCAGCTCGTCCGGCGGCGGGACCACCCCCAGCTCGTCGGCCAGCACCGCCACCCCGAGCGCCGCCAGCTCGGCCACCGCCGTGGCCACCTCGCTCGACCCCTGCCAGATGGTCACCGCCTCGGAGGCTTCGTCGCTGAGCGGCGCGACCTACGGGGCCGGCGTGGAGGGCACCACCTCGGGCGGTGGCAAGACCTGCACCTACGGAGCCGAGACCACCGACGTCTTCGAGGTCATCCTCGGTGAGGCCTCGAGCGCCTCCGTCGCCCAGGCCGACTGGGCACAGGAGGAGGGCCAGGTGCAGTCCGACCTCCAGCAGGCCTTCCAGAGCGCGCAGTCCGCCGGGGTCACCGTGAGCTTCAACGTCAACGACGTCACCAACGTCTCGGGAGCCGATCGGGCGGCGGTCGGGACCTTCAGCACGACCATCTCGGGGGTGTCCATCGGCGGCACCGCCCTCTACCTCCTCAAGGGCGCCGACTTCGTCGCCTTCTCGGACCTCGAGGTCGGCCACGCGGCACCCTCCGCCAGCGCCATGGAGTCCCAGGGCTCGACCACGGTCGGCCGCCTCTCCTGAGCGGTCACCACGCACCCCGGTGACGCGGCACGCCCTCCGCGTCGAGCGGGTCGCCGCGGGCACGCGCCCCGGCGGCCCGCCTCCGGCCGGCCCGCTGGAGGCCCGCCCGGCCCATGCCCCAAGCTACGCGCATGGACGACGCGGGCTCGGGGATCGCAGCCACCTCGGCAGTCCCCGGCATCGCGGTCGTCGGCCCCACCGCCACCGGCAAGACGGCGCTGGCGGTCCGCCTCGCCCGGCGCCTCGGCGGCGCCGAGCTGATCAACGCCGACTCGCGGCAGGTCCTGCGCGGCCTCCGGGTCGGCACCAACGCCCCCGCACCCGCCGACCTCGCCGGGGTGCCCTGCCACCTGCTCGGGCTCGCCGACCCCGGCGACGCCTTCTCGGTGGCCGACTGGCTCGTCGCCGCCCGGCGGTGCGTCGCCGACCTCGCCCAGCGCGCGGTGCGCCCGATCGTGGTGGGGGGGACCGGCCTCTACGTCCGGGCGTTGCTCGACGGCCTCGACCTCGACGGCCGGCCGCCCGACCCGGCCCGCCGGGCCGCGCTCAACGCCCGAGCCGGCAGCCCCGGCGGGCTCGCCCGGCTCGCCGACGAACTGCGCCGGAGCGACCCCGAGGGCGCCGCCACCGTCGACCTGCGCAACCCCCGCCGGGTGGTCCGCGCCCTCGAGATCGTCGCCGACCGGGGCAGCCTGGCGGCCCGGGGGCGGGGCGGGGCGTCCGCCGGCTGGCTGCGCGTGGGTCTCGACGCCGCGCTGCCGCTCCATCGCCGGTGGATCGCGGAGCGCGCCCGGAGCATGCTCGCCGGTGGGCTGCTCGAGGAGACCGGTGAGGCGCTCCGCCGGGGCATCTCCGCGGCGGCGCTCGACGGCTCGGGCATCGGCTACCGCGAGGCGCTCGAGGTCCTCGGCGGCCGGATGTCCACCCCCGATGCCGCGGCCGAGATCGAGCGCCGGACGCTCCGCTACGCCAGGGCGCAGCGGACCTGGTTCCGCGCCGACCCGCGGGTCCTGTGGCTCCGCCGCGAGAGCGACGGCGACCTCGACGATCTGGCGGCGGGGGTGCCGGCGCCGGCGGCGTGAGCATCCCGGGGTCGAGCGCACCGGGCCCGAACATCTGTCAGGAACATCCGTTTGCGCTCCGCGCCGATCCGTGCTACAGTCGGCCCTGCCCCGACACGCTGAGAGGTGAGACACGACATGGCAGACGCTCTCAACCCGCGCCAGCGGCAGATCATCGACTTCCTCCGCGACCACGCCCGCAACCACGCCTACCCCCCGACCGTCCGGGAGATCGGGCTGGCCGTCGGGCTCAGCTCCTCGTCGACGGTCCAGAACCACCTCAACTCGCTGGAGGCCAAGGGGTACATCCGCCGTGACCCGACCAAGTCACGCACCGTCGAGGTGGTCGGGCACGAGCCGGCGTCGGGCCGGGCCGCGCCGCGCATCCTCTCGCTGCCCCTGGTGGGACGGGTCGCAGCCGGAACCCCGGTGCTCGCCGAGCAGAACGTCGAGGACCACATCAGCATCGGCCAGGAGCTGGCCGGCGACGAGGGCGCCTACGCCCTCACGGTGCACGGCGACAGCATGATCGACGCCGGCATCCTGGACGGCGACCTGGTGGTGGTCCGGCCCCGGCGCGATCCGCCGTCCAATGGCACCATCGTCGTGGCCCGGATCGAGAACCCCACCACGGGCGAGGGCGAGGTGACCGTCAAGCGCTTCTTCCGCGAGGCGGGCCGGGTGCGCCTGCAGCCGGAGAACGCGCGCCTCGAGCCGATCTACGTGACCGGCGAGCTCTCCCTCGAGGGGGTGGTCACCGCGGTCATCCGCGTGGTGCGCTGACCTCCGAGGTCAGGGCTGCCCGGGGTCTGCCTCAGCCCTAGGGTCAGCCGTACCAGCGCGTCGTGGAGCGGGATCCCGCCGGCGCCTGGTCGTAGTCACCCGCGAGCCGGCCATCGTCGCCGTACCGGTCCGCGGTGCCGTCGTCGTACTCGTCGTCCTCGGCCTCCGGCGAGCTCTCGGCCGGCAGCGAGTCCAGATAGCGGTCGAGGTACTCGGCGAGGTCGGCCGATGCCTCCCCGTGGGCGGTCACCCGGGTCGTGCCCTCGTCCTCGATGGCGCTCAAGGCCAGGTCGGGTCGATGGTCGAGCAGCAGGGGGAGAGCGGGCAGGAACGCGAGCGGCAGGCCGATCAGCACCACCGGCGTCACCGCGGTGAGGATGAGCAGGACCAGCACGATGGCGATGGCCAGGCCCGCGGCGAGGTCGGCACCGTATCGGAAAGGGCGCGCCGCGCGCAGCACCAGGTAGTGGGCGCCACGCTCCGCCACCGCCATGCCGGGCACCCGCGTGACGTCGAACTCGTCGAGCACGTCCTTGGCGGGAAGGCTGGTGCGCACCGCGATCTGATAGGGGACGGTGGGCGCCCCCTTGCCGATGGCTGCCTGTCTCACGTGTCCTTGCCCCGGCTGACGGGTCCTGAAATGCCGGCTCCCCGGCCCTGACGGCCGAGCACCCCCACGCGAGTGCGGTCCCTATCCTGCGACATCCGCATCCCTCTGGAGTCGATCTCCCAGGTTCGTCACGGGCCCTCGAGACGCCCTCGCCGGGTCCCTGACCCTGAATCCCCTGCGCGTACGGTAGCGGAGACGGTGCCCGGTCGGGTCAGGTGACCGGGCGCCTCGGGCCCTCCCGGTGTCGAGCCGCCGGCGCGATCTCCCCGCCACCCCGACTGGTTATGAACTAGCATGGGATCGGTTAAGAACTCATTAGGACGACCGCCATGTCCGTTCGCCCCGGGGCTCGGGGAGGGAGGGGACGACTGCGGTCTCTGATGGGGCGGGGTTCGCCCCTGCTGGTCGCCGCACTGGTGGCACTGGTCAGCGGGGGGCCGGCCGCGGGCGGAGCCGCGGTGGCCGCGTCCTCGAGGATCAGCGTCGCCACCCTGAGCCGGGAGGTCCTCCCCTCGCTGGTGGACACCATCACCTTCTCGGAGCCTGCGGGCACCGAGCTGCTCGGGACCGGGATCATCGTCTCGTCGACCGGCCTGATCCTCACCGACTACCACGTGATCCGCGACGAGCAGTTCATCGGGGTCACCATCGGCGGTGAGGGTGGCGTGTACCCGGCCAGCGTCGTGACCACCGATCCGGATCACGATCTGGCCCTGATCCAGCTCGACGGCGATCCGTCGCTCCGGCCCGCCGTGCTCGCCGGGCCCGCCTCCGCACGGGTCGGCGACCCCGTCCTGGCCATCGGCAACGCCAAGGGCCGGGACATCGTGCCGGCCGCGGTGTCGGGACGGCTGGTCGCGCTCGACCGCACCATCAGCTACGGCGTCGGGTCGGCGGTGGTCAACCTGACCGGTGCGATCGAGGCCAGGGCGCCGATCTTCGCGGGTGACTCCGGGGGTGCGCTGGTCAACACCGCGGGGCAGGTCATCGGGATGATCGCCGCCGGGGCGAGCGACGGTCCGTGTCCGCCGCGGACCGACTGCCCCCTGCCCCTCGCCTTCGCCACCCCCATCGACCAGGCCCTCGCCGAGATCGGCTTCACGGCGAGCCCCTAGCCGCGACGCCGGGCCGCGACCCACGGGAGGCGAAACGTCCCCCGGAGCGAGGGCACCGGCGGAGCCCGGCGCAGCCGCGCCGGACTCCGCTCCGCGTGGCGGCCGGACTAGGCGGCGGCCACCCCGCCCCTGCGGCGGACGGTGAGGTCGGCCACCCCCAGGAGGCCGACCAGGAGGACGAAACCACCGGTGGCGAGGATCGTCCACACGATCGGGGTGAACTGGGTGGACTTGATGTCGTTGTAGTCGGTCAGGCTGGCGTCGAAGGCGGTGACGAGAGCCTTGAACCGGGCCATGGACGCGGGCAGCGTGGAGAGCGCGGAGTCGAGCGCCGGGAAGTCAGAGGCCAGCAGCGCGCTGAACTGCGCCGGCTGCAGGTTGAGCATCTGGCCGAGAGCCGGCAGCATCTGACTCTGCAGCTGGGTGCTCATCGCCTCCATCGTCGCCAGCGACTGCTCGGCGCCGGCCACCGTCTTGGCGGTGAAGAGGGACCCCATCTGGCTGTTCATGGAGTCGGCCGCGGTCGCCTTCCCCGGCAGGGAGAGAGCCAGCGGCGCGGCGATCAGCAGCGCACCGATCACCACCGCGGCCCCGGCGCGCCACCACCGCCGAACCAGGACCCCGCATCCGATCAGCAAGAGACCCACCACCAGGAGGACCCAGGGGATCGTGGCGGGCGAGATCGATGCGGTGGGGATGGAGGCTGCCTGCTCGAAGTTGGCCCGCTCATCGGTCAGCGTGGTGATGACCTGTCCGAACTGGCTGGTGAGGGCGGGCACCGCCTGCAGCCCGGCCGACGTGGCGGGGAAGCTCTGCTGCAGCTCGGCCGATAAGTCCGCGGGCGCCACCCCCAGCTGCGCCGCCAGCGCCGGGACGGCCTGCTCGGTGAACTGTGTCTGGGCGGCGCTCAGCCCGTTGAGGTCGCTGCGGAGCTGCGTGAGGGTCGACACCTGCATCTCCGGCTTGAAGTTCGTGGTCAGGTCGCTGAACTTGGGGGCGACCGAGAACAGCCCCGGGATCACCGCCAGCGCAATCAGCGCGAGCCCGGCCAGGGCCAGCGCGATTCCAAGTGCCCACTTCCTCATCCCATCTCCTCCGTGCGGATGCCTCTGCCGGCGGCGCGGAGCGCAGCCGGTGCCGCTCAGGCGTGCATGTCCTTGCTGAGCGGCGTCGGTAGCGGACCCACCGGCCGAGGCCTGCCCACACTAAGGCAGCCACGAACGTTCGCTAGTTGCGTCATACAGGGGGAGGACGTTTCGCTACCTGGTGCGGGGCCTGCCAGGGGCGAAGGTCTCCTGTTACCTGATGACCACCGGCCCGGCTGGTCGCCCGAGGATCGGGCGCCGGGCCGGATCCGGGCGCCGCTCAGCCCGCCGGGAGGACGAGGGTCTCGCCCGGACGGATGACCGGGGAGCTCAGTCGGTTGGCGGCGAGGATGCGGGCCACCTCGTCCCGGATGTCTCCCCCGGTGTAGTGGCTGGCAGCGATGCTCCAGAGGGTGTCACCCGACCCCACCACCACCGTGGCCGCGGCCGTCGGAGAGGCGCCGGCACCGACGCTGCCGAGCAGCGCCCAGCCGGCGCAGGCTGCGAGGACCGCCACCGGCAGGGTCTGCCCCAGCGGCCAGCGCCGGCGGCGCGGTACAGAGCGCGCCGGCTGGTGATCGACGATCATCGCCGGGATCCGCTGTCCGGGTGGCCGGATGAGAGGTTCACCGAGAGAACGTCTGTTCCCATGGGGCCAGCGTACCACCAAACGCCCGTTCGCTGTCAACCATCCGCCGATAATCGCCGCTGTGGAGCCTCGTCTGCGGGTCGCCGTCTGCCTGACCGCGGCCGACCGCCTGCTCCTCGTCGGCCAGGGCAAGGCCGGGCACCGCTACTGGCTGCTCCCCGGCGGCGGCGTCGAGAGAGGGGAGACCCTGGTCGAGGCGGCCCATCGGGAGCTGATCGAGGAGACCGGGATCGACGTGGCCATCGGCCGTCTGCTGATCGTCTGCGAGGCGATCGAGCCGGGGGGCCGCCACCTGGTCAACCTCGTCTTCTCCGGCCGGGCCCGCGCCGCGGAGCCGGGCGACCCGGGCGCGCCCGCCGCAGCCCCCGGCCGGCTCCCGGAGCCCGTCCCGGCCGACGCCGCCATCGAGGAGGTGCGCTGGGTGTCCCGCGACGAGCTGCTCGGCCTGGAGCTGCGCCCTCCCATCGCGGAGGCGGTCGCCGCCGCCTGGTCCGCCGGCTTCGGCGGCGCGGTCCAGGTGCTCGGCAACGTCTGGAGCGCTGATCCCGGATCCCGGGGCGGCCCGGCCGATCCGCCCGGCCGGTAGCCGCAGCGTGTCGCCCCGCGGCCGCCTCGCTCCGTAGGATCACCGCCCATGTGGTCCACCACCATCGATGTCGACGGTCCCGTGCACGTGGCGGAGTGGGGCGCAGGGTCGCCGCGCATCGTGCTGGTGCACGGTCTGGGCGGCTCCCACCTCAACTGGATGCGGGTGGCCCCGCAGCTGACCCGCTACGGGCGGGTGCTGGCACCCGACCTCCCCGGCTTCGGCCTCACCCCCGTGGCCGGCCGGGCGACGACCGTCGACGCGTACGCCGCGCTCCTCGACCGCGTCCTCACGCAGACCTGCGACGCCCCGGTGGTGCTCGCCGGCAACTCCATGGGCGGGCTGATCGCCCTCACCGTCGCCGCGCTGCACCCACAGCGGGTGGCGGGCCTGGTCCTGGTCGACGCCGTCCTCCCCGGCCTGTGGCGGCGGCGGCGCCCCCGGGTGGTCCTGCTCTCCTTTGCCAGCTACCTGGTGCCCCGCCTGGGCCGCAGGTTCCTCGCCCACGTGCGAGATCGCGCCACCGTCGAGGGCCTGGTGGCCGACGCGCTCGATCTCTGCGCGGCGCATCCCGAGCTCGTCCCCGCCGACGTCGTCGAGGCGCACGTGGCGCTGGAGCGGAGCCGGGGACGCAACCCGGATGACGACGCCGCCTACGTCCTGGCGGCCCGCTCCATCCTCACGGCGCTCGCCCACCCCGGCGCCTTGCGACGGCTGATCACGACGGAGACGGCCCCCACCCTGGTGGTCCACGGCGAGGCCGACCGGCTGGTCCCCGTCGGCGCCGCCCGGCGAGCCGGCCGCCGCCGGCCGGACTGGGACGTCCACGTTCTGGCCGGTGTCGGCCACATCCCGATGCTGGAGGTCCCCCAGCGGTTCCTCGAGATCATGGAGAGCTGGCTCCGCTCCGAGCGCCTGGAGGGGCCCAGCCGCTCCGCGGCGGTCGAGCCCTCCGTCCCCGCCCCGTAGAATCGGGGGGATGGCAGGCCGGACCCACCGCTACCAGATCCTGCTGAGCTGGCATGGGTCGACCGCCGGCGGCTACGCCGCGTATGACCGCACCCACCAGGTCGCGGCCCCGCCGGGGAACGTCTCCCTCACCCTGAGCGCCGACCCGTCCTTCCGGGGCGACCCCGAGCTGCCCAACCCCGAGCAGCTGCTGCTGGCCGCGGCCAGCTCCTGCCAGCTGCTGAGCTTCCTCGCCCTGGCCGCCCGCGAGGGGATCGACGTCGTCGACTACCAGGACGACGCCGAGGCGGTGATGCCAGAAGATGACAAGCCTGTCCGGATCACCCGGATCACCCTGCGCCCCCGGGTGGTGGTGCCTCCGGGGAGCGGGGAGCGGGTGCGCGCCCTGCTGGTCCGCGCCCACCACGAGTGCTTCATCGCCAACAGCGTCAACGCCGAGATCGTCCTCGCGCCGGAGATCGTCCACTCCGACGGATCCCAGGAGCTGCGCATCGTGTGAGCCCGGGCGCTCAGCCCTCGCCGACCTCCCGGAGGTAGTCGCCGAGGCGCGCGTAGGCGGCCCGCTTGCGCCGGTCGGTGATCTCGGTGTAGACCCGGAGCGTCTCCAGGGTGGCATGCCCCAGCACCTCCTGGACCAGCCGGACGTCGCCGTCGGTCGCCTCGAGCAGGGTCGTCGCGGCGGTGTGCCGGGCGGCGTGCGGGCTGCGCAGGCCCTCGACCAGCCGGAACAACTCCGGGTCGTGGGCGAAGCGGCGGCGCAGCGCCGTGAGCGCCCGGCGCGCTCCGTCCGTGGTGAGGCGGTTGCCGGGAAGGACCCGTCCGCCCGGCATGTCGGGGTGGGCGACGCTGATGAAGAGGGCGGGCGAGGCGTCCTGGCCGCGAGCCACCAGGTACTCGCGGACTGCACGCCAGGCGTCGTCGGTGAGGAAGACGGTGCGGTGCCTGCCCCCCTTGCCGAGCACCCGGAACCCCTCCGGCCGCACGTCGCCCCGGTCGAGGGCGCAAGCCTCGCCGATCCGGCAGCCGCTGCTGATCAGGAAGTGGACCAGGGCACGGTCACGGAGGTCGCGCAGCCCCTCCCGGGGGAGCGCGGCGAGCAGCCGGGGCACCACCTCGGTGGCGATCGGATGGGGGTCGCCGACGATGTAGCGGGGAACCACCACCCGGCGGGAGAGCTCGTCCGGGATCCAGCCCTCGTCGTAGGCGTAGCCGAGGAACTGGCGGAGCGCCACCAGGGCCCGGGCCCGGGTGCGCGGGTGGGGGAGGACCTCAGCCAGCTCGATCTGGTAGCGGCGCAGCGAGGCCGCGTCGAGGCCCTCGCAGAGCCCGCCCCCGGGGGTGCGGAGCCGGGCGAAGGCGACGAACTTCGCCAGGTCGTAGCGATAGGCGCGCACGGTGGTCAGCGGCCGGTTGCGCTGCACCCGCAGGTAGTCGAGGAACTGCTGGACCTCGTCGGGCAGGGGGTCGTCGGGACCCGGCACCTGGACCGCCCAGGCGGGGAGGCGAGGGCGATGCGGCGCGGTGGGGCGGCGCTTGGGAGGGACGCGGACCGGCATCGGGCTAATGATGCGGCCCCGCAGCTCCAGTGGACCGCGCTCCGCCATCGCCGGTCGCTCCGCCGGCGGGATAGGCTTCGCCACCATGGTCGGCATCGCCCTCGTCAAGGGAGACGGCGCGCAGCCCGATCGCACCTGGATGACCTCGCCGGGCGGGGAGGCCCGACCGATCGCGGTCCACGTGACCCACGACCTGCCCCACCTCGTCGTGGAGTCGCTCTTCGGCATCGACGACGGGCTCTGGGGCGTCCTCGCGAAGCGTGGCTTCGCGCCCGCCAACCGGGCCGTGGCCGGTCGCGGAGGCGGCCGGGTGCGCCTGGTCACCGACGCCCCCCTCGGTGAGCTGGCCCGGAGCACGTGGGTCGGGCACATGGTCGCCAAGACGGTGACCAACGCCGTGGTCAACCGCTGGGGCGAGGGCCCCGACACCCCGGAGGGCGTCCGCCACCGGCTGGAGCCGGGGGCGAGCCTGCTCGAGCCGGCCGCACGCAAGACCAGGGACGCCGGCGACGCCGGCACGTACCGGCGCGGGATCCGGAAGCTCCTCGACCGGCTCGACGACCTCACCATCTCCCGAGCCATCGCCGGGGTGCGCACCCTCGCCGCCGCCTGGGAGCGGCTGCCGCCGGGCGAGGCCCTCCACCTCGAGTGGCCGCTCGATGGGTCGTCGCTCCTCCCCCCACCCGCGGGGCCGATGCCGGGCGGCTGAGGCTGCGGCCGCACCGGGTCTCCGCGCGCAGGCCCGGCGATACACGTCGTCCGGACCGAGGTGAGGCTGGCTGCCCGCCGCGGGTCAGACGCCCGGGACCGCGGCGATCAGCAGGCGCTCGCGGCCGGCGCGCTCGGCGCGGCGGTGCTCGCGCTCGACGATCCACCCGGCGCGGGCGAGCTGCCGGCCGAACTCGCCCACCGTGAAGCTGGAACGGACGGGCTCGCCGATGGCGGCGAGGTAGAAGCGGCGCCCGAGGCGGTGGTCGACCCCGGCGCTCTCCGCGGCGGTGACCAGGAGCCGGCTGCCGCGCGCCGCTCGGGAGCGGAGGCCGGCGAGCATCCGCCCGATCGCCACCCGCGAAAGGTAGCGGACCAGCCCCTCGCAGACGAAGAGGCTGGGCCGGTCGTCGCGGTGTCCCGCCCGCGCCAGGGCGACGTCGACCCGGTCGGACATGAGGTCGAGCTCGACGAAGCTGACGTTGCCGAGCGGGGTTCCCAGGGCCTCGAGGCGCCGGCGCTTGTCCGCCTGGGTGGCCGGGTGGTCCACCTCGAAGAACCGGACCCCGGTGCGGCGAAAGCGCAGCGCCCGGCCGTCATAGCCGGCGCCCACCAGGACCACCTGGTCGATGCCGGCGGTGACCGCCCGGAGCGTCTCGTCATCGATGAACGCGGTCCGCTCGACGATGTTGAAGCGGCGCTGCCGGCGGCCAGGGTTGGCGGCGCTCCCATGGCGGCCCATGGCCACGGCCCCGCCCGTCCGCCAGGGCGCGAGCAGGCCGGCGTAGAGGCGGAGCTCGGCGGCGGGATCTCCCTCGGGCGTCTGGGGCCGGGTGAGGCGCGAGCGGGCGAGCGCGACCCCTCGGGCGGTCAGGGAGGGCTCGCCGACGTTCACCGGCTGCTGATCATAGCGGAGGCTCCGACGATGACCGGCCACCGCGCTGCGGCCACCCGGGTCCGGGCGGCCGGCGAGGGGAGGGGAGGAGGCGTCGCGGCGCCCGCCCCGCCTCAGCCGGTGACCGCGAGGATGGCCACGTAGCAGGCCACCGCCACCGCGAATCCCACCGCCATCAGCATCGAACTGATGTTCTGGTCGTACTTGAGGAAGCTCGCCCCGTTGAAGCCGGCGAAGAGGATGGCGGTGAGCCCGCCTGCCGCCAGCCAGATGGGGGCCGGCCCGCGCCGGCTGCGCACAGCGTGGAGGACCAGCTCGATGCCGTTGAGCAGCAGCACGATGCCGATGACCACGTGAGCGATCAGCAGCGGCAGCCCGCTCGTGAAGCTCCACAGGACGCTGGCCAGGGCGCCGCTCAGGTAGGGCCCGCTGCCGGCGCCGGCGTGGTGGGTCGGGATGGTCACGTAGAGGTTGACCGACATCCCGACCAGGAACTGGACCAGGAGCACGCCGAGCGTCCCCGTGGTCCGGCGCCGCAGCACGCCCAGCCGATGCGCGGCGACCTCTGACATGCCCGGGATCATGCCACAGGCGTTCCAGCGGCTCCTCCAGCCGCCACCCGGCCCGGGGGAGGCCCACACGGGCGGGGCGCGCGTGCCAGTCCGCACAATGGATCTGGCTTCTTCCTGATAAGATACATTATCAGGAGTAATGGCCGCGGGTACGACACGGCGTATTCGACGTGATTCCCCCTCTCTGCCCCGGGCCAAGCAGAACGTATCATCGGGCGCCGCCGAGATGGTCCGCGCCTGCGAGGAAGGGACGCCGAACTGATTGCGTATGCCGTGCGCCGGGTCGCCCAGGCGGTCGTGGTGCTCTGGGTCATCTGGACGCTCATCTTCGTGATCTACTTCGTCGTCCCTCACGACCCCGCTCGCCTGCTGCTCGGATTTCGCGCCCCCGAGCAGCTGGTGCAGAAGCTGCGGGTGAGCCTCGGTCTGGAGAGACCGGTATGGGTTCAGTACGTCGACTACTTCGGCCGCATCCTCCATGGGGACCTTGGCCAGTCGTACCTGCGGTCGGTGGGGAGACCCGGGGCACCGGTGAACCGCATCATCGCCGCGGACATCCCGGTGGACCTCGAGCTCGCCCTGCCGGCTGCCGCCCTGTGGCTGCTGATCGGGGTTGGCATCGGCATCCTGTCGGTCTGGCGGCGGGGAAGCCTGCGCGCCAGGGGCGCCACGATCTTCATCTTCTCGGTCGTCTCGACCCCCACCTTCGTGCTGGGCAGCCTCGCCCTGTTCCTCTCCGACCAGGTGCTGGCCGGCAACGGGATACACCTCTTCCCCTTCCCCGGGACGTGGGTCCCGCTGCACGTCGACCCGCTGGCCTGGGCCGACCACCTGGTCCTCCCCTGGCTCACGCTCGCCCTCGTCAACTCGGCGGTGTACGCGCGGCTCTCCCGGAGCTCCTTGACCGATGTCCTGGTGGAGGACTACATCCGCACCGCTCGAGCCAAGGGCATCTCCGAACGACAGGTCCTCTTCCGCCATGCGCTCCGGGCGGCGCTGACCCCCCTGATGACGCAGTTCGGGATCGACCTCAGCGCGGTGCTCGCCGGAGCCCTCGTGGTCGAGGTCGTCTTCGGCCTTCCCGGGCTCGGTCTGCAACTGATCAACGCCGTGAGAGCCGAGGACCTGCCGACCGTCCAGGGCATCGCTCTGTTCATCTCCGCCTTCGTGGTGAGCGCCAACCTGATCGTCGACCTCCTGTACGCGGTCGTCGATCCCAGGGTGCGGCTCGGGCCTCGCCCAGGCTGAGCGCCGCCTCGACGCGGTCGGCTCAGCTGCCGGGCCGGTTGCCTCGCGTGAGCTCGAAGACGAGCTCCAGACCGTCGATGTCGTCCATCTGCGAGGCAGTCTCGACGAAACCCAGCCTGCGAACGACCGCCAGCGACGCCACGTTCGTCGGTGCCACCGAGGCGAAGACGGTCAGCTCCCCCTGGTCCCATGCCCACGCCACCAGGGCGGCCGCAGCCTCGGTCGCCAGGCCCTGCCGCCGGTAGGGCGGCAGCACCGTGTAGCCGATCTCCGCGCGGCCCACCGCCCACGGGGGCCCGTGGAAGCCGCAGCGCCCGACGACGGCGCCGTCCGCGAGCCGGACCATGAGCCGGCCGCACCAGTCTCGATGGTCGGGGTCGGCGCGCACCCGCTCCAGCTGCACGCGCAGGAAGTAGTCGTCGGAGCCGTCCGGCGCGGGGAACCCCGCGGGGAGCACGACGCCCTGGACCCGGGACGCCGCCCCGCGATCCCCGGCCACGAGCGCCGCGAGCGTCCCCTCGAGCAGCGGCACCAGCGAGAGGCGCGGGGTGCTGATGGGCGTGGCGATCGGGCTCATGGACCTGGCTCAGCCGCGCCTCACGACGAGCGGCGCTATGCGTCTCTCAGAAAGTGGCGCACCAGCACCACAACCAGGGCGATCGTCGCCACGAGCACCACAGTCGGAAGCAGCGAAAGCACTGTGTCGATGTCGCCCTCCAGCCCGGCCATGCTAGCAGGGCCGGAGTGGAACGACCACCCGATCAGGTCCGTCCGCCGGCCGGATGCCCGTTGGGAGGGGCCCCCTCAGGCGACGCCGGCAGCCGTCCGCCCGTGGGCGGTCCGGCGGGCGACCCCCTCCCTCCCGAGGGCATCCGCCGCCAGGCGCCACCCGCGAAGGTGAGGTGCACGTCGCTGATCCGCCGCTCCAGGAAGCCCGCCTCGCAGTACGCGAAGTAGAAGCGCCACATGCGCAGGAACTCCTCGTCGAGGCCCAGCCGGAGCGCCCGGTCGTGGGCGCCGTCCAGCGCCTCCCGCCAGTGGCGCAGCGTGATCGGGTAGTTGGCGCCGATGTCGTCCAATTCGACCAGGCGCAGCCCGCTCGCCCGGTTGGCCGCGTCGACCAGGGAGCGGACCGAGGGCAGGAAGCCGCCGGGGAAGATGTAGCGCCGGATGAAGTCCTCCCGCCAGCGCGCCGCGGACCACTCGCGGTCCTGGATGACGATGGCCTGGAGCACCGCCAGCCCGTCGGGTGCGAGCAGGCGCTCGCAGCAGCGGAAGTACTCGTCGTAGAGACGCCAGTCGACCGCCTCGATCATCTCCACCGACACCAGCTTCGAGTAGGTGCCGGTGAGATCGCGGTAGTTCTGCTCGAGCACCGTCACCCGGTCGGCGAGCCCGGCGGCGACGACGCGATCCCGCGCGTGGACGTACTGCTCGTGCGAGATGGTGGTGGTCGTCACCCGGCAGCCGTACCGCTCGGCGGCGTGGACGGCCAGCCCGCCCCAGCCGGTGCCGATCTCGAGCAGGTGGTCGTCCCGGTGCAGCCGCAGGTGGTCGCAGACCCGGTCGAACTTGCGCAGCGACGCCCGCTCCAGGTCGTCGTCACCGGGCTCGAAGATGGCGCAGGAGTAGGCCATGGTGGGGTCGAGGAACAGCTCGAAGAAGCGGTTGCCGAGGTCGTAGTGGGCGTGGATGTTGCGCCGGTCCTCGGCACGGGTCGGGCGCTGCGAGCGCAGCCGCGCGGCCAGCTGACGGACGCCGTCGAGCGGAGCCGTCAGCCGGTTGATCCGGTCGAGGTTGCGCGCCAGGAGGCGCAGGACGCCGGTGAGATCCGGGGTGTCCCAGTGCCCGCGCATGTAGGCGAGCCCGAGCCCGTTGCCACCCCCGGCGAGGGCCATCCCCCACATCCGTGGGTCGTGCACCGTCAGCTCCGCTCTCTCGCCACCGTGCCCGAGGACGCTGGCGCCGGAGTCCTCGCGGACCATCAGCGTCCCCCCGCGCAGGGCCGAGCCCAGCGCCAGGATCGAGCGCCGTGCCAGCAGGTCCCGCCCCCGAGTGGTCATCGGCGCACAAGGTAGCGCATCGGCATCCGCCACCACCGCGCGCCGGGAGCCACCCGGGGAGAGCCGCGCCGGCCGTGGTTTGGCGCGGAGCCCCCCTCGGGCAGAATAGGGCCATGGCCCTCACCGCCCCTGTCATCGATGCCACCGACGCCACCTTCGACACCGACGTCATCGCCGGGTCCCGCGACCGTCCGGTGGTGGTCGACTTCTGGGCCGGCTGGTGCGCCCCCTGCCGGACCCTCGGCCCGATCCTCGAGGAGGCCGTGACCCGCCACGGCGGCATCACCCTGGCCAAGCTGGACGTCGACGCCAACCCGATGACCGCGGCGCGGTTCGGCATCCGGGGCATCCCCGCGGTCAAGGGCTTCCGCGACGGGGGGATGGTGGCCGAGTTCGTCGGGCTCCAGCCGAGGCCGCAGATCGAGCGCTTCCTGGCCGGGCTGGCCCCGGCCCCCCCTCCCCCACCGCTTCCGCGGGACGAGGCCGGGCTCCGAGCGGCGCTGCTCGCCCAGCCCGACGACCCTGCACCGCGCCGCGTGCTCGGCACCCTGCTCTTCGAGGCCGGCCGCCTGGCGGAGGCCGAGGAGGTGCTCGCCCCCGGCCGCGACGACCCCGTGTGCGACGGGCTGCGCGCGCGCATCGAGCTCTCCCGGGGCGGCGACCCCGAGCTCGCCGCCCTGGTGCGGGACGGCCAGGGCACGGAGGGGCTGCGGCGTCTGATCGCCGCCATCCGGCGGAGCGGCGGGCCGGAGCGGGCGCGGCTCCGCCGGGTCGTCCTGGGCGGCATCGAGGACGAGCGTCAGGCCGACCCGATGGTCGAGGACCTGCGCGGCGAGCTGGCCTCCGCCCTCTTCTGACCGCCGCGCGGGCGTTCCCGTCTGTGCGACATTGGTCACCGCAACAGCCGGAGAGCCCTGCGAGGGAAGAGCCACGCCACATGTCGCCGACGCGCTCACCGCGGAGACGGTCCGGATTGCCGGCCACGGGGGCGATCGGATCCCCGCCTACCTGGCCGAGCCCCAGGGCGACGGGCCCTTCGGCGGCGTGGTGGTCATCCACCACATGCCGGGTTGGGACCGATGGAGCAAGGAGGTGGTGCGCACCTTCGCCGCCGCCGGCTACCTCGCCATCTGCCCGAACCTCCACTTCCGCGAGGGCGGGGACGCCGGCCCGGACGACTCCGCCGCCGCGGTGCGGGCCGCCGGGGGGGTGCCCGACGAGCGCCTGGTCGGCGACGTCGACGGCGCGGCCCGCCACCTGCGCTCGCTGCCCTCGTCCAACCAGAAGGTCGGCGTCATCGGCTACTGCTCGGGCGGCCGGCAGGCCTTCCTGGCCGCCTGCAGCCTGCCCCTGGACGCCGCCGTCGACTGCTACGGGGCGGGCGTGACCGGGACCATGCCGGCGCAGTCGCCCTTCAAGATGGAGCCGATCATCGGGCTGGCCCCCACCCTCTCCTGCCCGCTGCTCGGGCTCTTCGGGGCCGAGGACCACTTCCCCTCACCCGAGCACGTCGCGGAGCTGGAAGCCGAGCTGACCCGCCTCGGCAAGCCCCACGAGTTCCATTCCTATGCGAACGCCGGCCACGGCTTCTTCGCCGTCGACCGATCCAGCTACCGCGTCGAGGCCGCCCTCGAGGGCTGGGCGCGCATCTGGGAGTGGTACGGCCGCCACCTCAGCAGCTGAGCCCGGAGAGACACTCCATGTGCACGTATCAGACCGAGACCGTCACCGTCCAGGGGAGCGGCAAGGGCGTCCCAGCCTGGTTCCCGCTGACCGAGGCCACCGTCTACTACGACCATCCCCAGCACGCCGCGGCCGAGCACACCGTCAACCTCGACTTCCTCAATCGCGAGCGCGGTCCCTCGGCTCGGGTGGCCGTCGAGCTCAGCGTCGAGTCGGCGCGGGCGCTCGCCGCGGCCATCCTCGCGTCGCTGCCCGCGAGCTGACCCACCCCGGTCCGGCCCGGACCGACCTCAGGCGCTCCGCCGGAGGGCCGCGCCCTCGCGCGCCGGTGGGTTCGGGCCCGGCGGGCTGACCCGGCGGAAGCCGTCCCACATCCTGGCTCCCACCTCGCGCGAGAGCAGCTCGCTGACCCCGGCGGCGTCGAGGGCCGCCGCGAAGTGGAAGCCCTGGGCGAGGTCGCAGTGCAGCTCGCGCAGCTCCTGCAGCTGCGCGTCCTGCTCCACCCCGACCGCCACCAGGCGCAGGTCAAGCGTCCTGCCCAGCCCGATGATGCCGGCCAGGAACGCGCGCTCGCGCTCGTCGGTCGCCACGTTGTCGACGAACGCCTTGGGGATCTTGAGCGCGTCGACGGGCAGGAACTTGAGCTCCCCCAGCGAGGAGTACCCGGTGCCGAAGTCGTCGATGGCGAGCGTCACCCCGAGGTCCTTGAGGGCTCGGAGGCGCTCCAGAGTGGTGGCGGTGTTCTCGACCAGGAGGCTCTCCGTGATCTCAAGGGTCAGCAGCGACGGGGAGAGGTGGGTCTCGCGCAGGACCGCGGCCACCTCCTGGGCGAAGCCGGGATGGAGGAGCTGGCGCGGCGAGAGGTTGACGCTGACGAGGAGCGGACGCTCGGGACGGTCGGCCATCCAGCGCGCCGCCTGCGCGCACGCGGTGCGCAGCACCCGGTCGCCGATCTCGCGGATCAGCCCGCTGGACTCGGCGACGGGGATGAAGTCGCGGGGCTCGACCGAGCCGCGGCGAGGGCTGTCCCAGCGAGCGAGCGCCTCGACCCCGATCATCGTGCCGCTGCCGAGGGCCACGATGGGCTGGTACTCGACATACAGCTCGCCGGCGTCGACCGCGTGCTCCAGGTCGGTCTTGAACTGGACGCGACTCTCGAGCGCGCTCTGCATGCTGGCGTCGAACGTCTCCACGGTCGCCTTGCCCCGCTCCTTGGCCCGGTACATGGCGACGTCCGCCTCGCGGAGCAGGTCGTCGTAGGTCATCGACGCGCTCTCGGCGATGGCGATGCCGACGCTCGCCCCGATGGTCACGGCGTTGCCCTGGAGGTCGAAGGTGGCCGCCAGCTCCTCGAGGAACCGCTCGGCGACGCCGACCGCCTCCTCCGGACCGGCGAGGTCCTCGACGAGGACGGCGAACTCGTCGCCCCCCAGACGGGCCACCGTGTCGAAGGACCGCACCACCCGGCGCAGCCGCTCGGTCACGCCCTGGAGCAGGAGATCGCCACAGGGGTGCCCCAGGCTGTCGTTGACCACCTTGAAGTCGTCGAGGTCGATGAAGAGGATCGCGGCACGGAGCCGGCCGCCCGCCACCCGCCGATCGAGGGCGTGGATCACCCGGTCCGCGAAGAGGGCCCGGTTGGCGAGCCCGGTCAGGGAGTCGTGGAAGGCCTGGTGGTTGATCCGCTCGTCGAGCCGCAGCTTCTCGACGGTCACACCGAGCTGGGGGGCGAGAGCCTCGAGCAGGCGGCGGTCGTCGTCGTCGAAGCCGCGTGACACACCCCGCCGCCGCCCCACCAGGACGCAGCCGAGGATCCTCCCCTCCACCGACAGCGCCGCCATGACCGCGTCCCGGAGCCCGCGCCGGCGGAGCAGGCGGTCGCTCTCCTCGGGGCCGGAGCCGTCGCGGAGCACCAGGCTCAGGCTCGTGGGGACGATCACCGCGAAGACGTCGGAGAGCAGCTCTCGGTCCAGCGCGGCCGAGGTCTCCATGGTGCGGCCGTCGCAGACCGTGATCACGGCGGCCGCCCTCTCGGGCGTCTCGGGCAGCACCACCACCTCGGCGAAGGCGGCGTCGAAGATCTGGCAGAGCCGGCCGAGGAGCGCGGGCACCGAGAGCGGCGAGCGCACCGTCTGCTGGAGCAGGTCCCGGGAGTCCGAGAGGTGCTGGAGGTGGCGGCGGTGGCGGCGCTCCGCGAGGTACGCGGCCGCCACCAGCACGATGCTCGCGGAGAGGGCGATCAGGAGCAGCACCGCGGGGCTCTCGCTTCCCGCGACCAGCGCCCACACCGCCGTGCCGAGGCACACGGCGGTCAGGGCCGCGGTCACGGCGCGGAGCTGGCGCGGTCCCGGCCCCCTCAGCTGCGGCGGCCAACGGCCATCGGTGCTCGTCACGTTCCCCACTCTCTGTTCGATAGCGCCTCCAGGACGGCGCCGATTCAGAAGGCACCGGCCTCCCACAGGCTACACCATCAGAGCAAACGCACCAAACAACGTGACACGGGCTTCACTGGAACACCACCTCCCCAGGCCGGGAGGTTGCGACGCCGGCCGGCCCCGGAAGGGTCAGCGAGGCCGCGCCGAGGGATCCGGAGCCCGGCCCTCGAGGGCGGCCTCGATGCCGAGGGTGCGCTCGAAGGCGGCCCAGACGGCGTCGCTGACCACGGTCCGGAGCCGCCCGCGCTCCAGCTCGTACATGGCGGCCGCCGAGGTGCCCCCCGGCGAGGTCACCATGTCGCGGAGCTCGGCGACGTGGCGCCCGCTGGCCAGGGCGAAGGCGGCGGACCCCTGCATGGTGTCGAGCACCAGCTCGCGGGCGACGTGGCGCGGGAAGCCGAGGTGGACGGCGGCGTCGGTGAGCGCCTCGATGAACAGGAAGATGTAGGTGGGCCCGCTGCCGCTCACCGCGGTGGCCATGGCCACCTGGCGCTCGTCGTGGACCTCGAACTCGCGCCCCAGGGCGGAGAGGATGGTCCGGGTCTGGGCCCGGCCGGTGTCCTCCACCGAGGGGGTGGCGAACCACACCGTCACTCCCTGGCCGATCTGCGCCGGGGTGTTGGGCATGGCCCGGACCAGGGCGGCGTGCTCCAGGCCCTCGCCGAGGGCGTGGGTGCCGGCGCCCGCGGCGATGCTGATGACCAGCTGCTCCGGTCGCATCACCGGCCTCAGCTCGGGCATGACCATCCCCAGCATCTGCGGCTTGACCGTGAGCAGGACGATGTCGGCCCCCGCCGCCGCCTCGGCGTTGCCCGGGGCGGTGTGCACCCCGTGGCGCTCGGCGAGCTCCCGGCGCCTCTCCTCGCGCGGATGGCTGCACGTCACCGCGGCGGCCTCGACCAGGCCGCGACCGAGCAGGCCGGAGAGCATCGCCTCGGCCATCACGCCGGCACCGACGATGGCGACCCGGGAGCCGTGGAGACTGCTGTCGTCCATGCGAGCCGGGACGATACAGGGCCGCGCCCCGTTTGCGCTGGCGGCGCTCGACCAGTGGGCCGCCGCGTGGGCCGTGCCATGATCGCCGTGATGCCTGCTCTGCCCGACGGGCTGGACCAGCCCGCGGCGCCGGACGGCGGGCAGCCATCGCCCGGCCCCGCCGCCCCCTACACCCCCGCGGGGTGGAGCACCTACGCGCCCTACCCGCCGCCGGCCTCCGGGCAGCCGTCCCCCCATCCGGGCACCGTCTACCCGCCACCCCACCCGGGGACCGTCTACCCGCCACCCGCCTGGGCCGACTGGCAGCCGCCCACGCCCTCCCCCACTCCCCCTCCGCCGTCGAGGGGTCAGGCGCGCCGCCGGGGCGGGGTGGTGGGGACCCTGATGACGGCCGGGCTCGCCGTCCTCAAGTACGGAGCGCTCTTCAGCAAGTTCGGGCTCACCGCGGTGACCATGCTGGTGGCGATCGTCGCCTACTCCCTGATCTTCGGCTGGGCCTTCGCGGTGGGGCTGGTCCTGCTCATCTTCGTGCACGAGATGGGCCACTTCCTCACCTCCCGGGCGTTGGGGGTGCCGATGTCGGCGCCGGTCTTCATCCCCTTCCTCGGCGCCTTCACCGCGGCCGGCCGGGGGTTCACCAGCAGCCGACGGGTCGAGGCGGTGATCGCCATCGCCGGACCGATCGCCGGATTCGCGGCCACCCTCGCCCTCTACCTCTGGGCTCTCGCCCAGCCCTTCTACGGCCAGGGGGTGGCCTTCGCGATCTCGCTCAGCTACTTCGGCTTCTTCATCACCCTCTTCAACCTGGTGCCGATGCTGCCCCTCGACGGGGGCCGCGTAGCCAGCGCCATCAGCCGATGGTTCAATCTGGCCGGGCTCGTCATCCTCGGCGCCCTGCTGGGCAGCCAGCTGGCCGGCGCCACGGTGGTCAACCCCATCCTCATCCTCATCTTCCTGGTGGGCTGCTACTCGGTCTGGGGCCGGTTCCGGTCCGCCCGGATGGGCACCGAGGCGCCCCAGCTGCCGGTGCGCACCCGGGTGGTGATCGGCGCCGCCTACGTCGGCCTGGTGGCGCTGAGCGCGCTGCTGATGAGCCTGAGCCTGGGCTGGCTCACCGCGCATCAATTCATCCAGGTGAGCTGAGAGAGGACACCTCGACCTCGGCTCCGCGGCCACCCTGCCTATAGTTGGGCGGTGAGTGCGAGCCCCGCCCGCCACGGGCGCGGCGGAGGAGGCTGATGGCATCTCAGGATCCGGAGGAGGTGCTCCGCACCCTCGAGGAGCAGGAGCGCCGCCTCGTCCTCCCGAGCCTCGGCCACGACGACGCCTGGCGTCTCGGCATGCTCCTGGTCGAGCTCGCCCGCAAAAGGAACGCACCGGTCGCCATTGACATCCATTGCGGCGTCCAGCAGCTCTTCCACTCTGCGCTGCCCGGCTCGAGCGCGGACAACGACGCCTGGATCGACCGCAAGCGGCGGGTCGTCGAGCGGTACGCGGAGAGCTCCCGCCTGGTGGGCGAGCGCTTCCGGGTCCGGGGCTCGACGTTCGAGGAGTCCTCGCGGCTCGACCCCGACCGCTACGCGGCGCACGGAGGGTCGTTTCCGCTGCGCCTGAGCCCTGGCGGCCCGGTCGTCGGGGCCGTCACCGTCTCCGGACTGCCCTCGGCCGAGGACCACCAGCTGATCGTCGAGGCGCTCGAGCGGTACCTCGGACCCGGGGCTCCGTAGCGGGGCACCTCCGGCCTCGACCACCGGCGGCTGGGGCTGACGAGGGGCGGCTCAGCCCTCGACGAAGGAGAGCCGCACCTGGCGGTGGGGATTGTCCCGGTTGAGGCTGACCAGCACCAGGCGCTGCCAGGTCCCGAGCAGCATCCGCCCGGCCGCGACCGGGATGGTCAGCGTGGGCGAGACCAGCGCCGGCAGGAGGTGGTCGGCGCCGTGGCCCGGGCTGCCATGCCGGTGCCGGTAGCGGGTGTCGCGGGGGAGCAGCCGCTCCAGGGCCTCCAGCAGGTCGGGCTCGGAGTCGGCGCCCGTCTCCATCAGCACCACCCCGGCGGTGGCATGGGGGGCGAAGACGCTGAGCAGCCCGTCCCCCTCTCCCCGGACAAAGCGCGCCGCCTCCCCGGTGATGTCGAGGATCGCCACCCGGCTCATGTCGACGTCGACCAGGGTGGTGCGCACCGCGGTCAGCCGGCGGTCGGGCTGGCGCTCGCCGACCCCGTCCCGGCCTCGCACTCGGGGAACGGGAAGCGGATGCTGTTGAGCAGGTTCTCGAAGATGGTGTAATCGGCGGCGGCCGAGTAGTTGATCTCGATGTCGAGGGTGAAGCTCGACGAGAGCGTGACCCGGTACTGGGCAAAGTCGGCGAGCCGGGTCACCGTCGCGCCCCCCGCGTCCGCGGCGGCCTGGGGTGAGGGCGCCGGGCTCGCCGCGTACTGGACCAGCGTGCCGGTGTAGCCGCAGGCCACCACCTCGGAGTCGCTGGACACCGGGCTGTAGCCGGTCAGGCCGGCCGCGCCGAGCGCGCTGAGGCTCGCCGCCGACCGGACCGCGAGGGTGGCGAGGTCGCTCCCCGACTGGGGGCGGAAGAGCACCTCCCCGGGGTCGTCCGCGTAGGTCCAGCCGGTCGGGAAGAGGATGCCGTCGATCTCCTTGTCCTGGAAGCCGACCGCGCTGAGGACCCCGCTGGCGGTGTAGGTGGGATCGGCGATGACCCAGCCGCTGACGGTCGCGCCCTGGACGTCGTACCAGCCCCCGGGCGCCGAGGAACCCGGCCAGGGCCCGCCGTTCGACTTGTAACTGAGCACGGTGAGCGTGACCCCCCAGGCCGCCGTCCCCTCCACCGACGCCGTGAGCGACGCCGAGCTGTGGATGCGCAGCCCGTCCTGGACGAGCACGGTCCGCTCCCCGCTCGTCTGAGGGGCGGCCGAGCCGGAGGCCGCGGGGGTCGCCGTCACCGTGCCGCTGATCCCGGCTCCCGGAGGCTGGGTGGCGACGCCGGTGCCGTTCGACGACGCGGTCGACGAGAGGACGCTGCATCCGCTCAGGGTGGCGGCGGCAGCGGCCGCCGCCAGCGCGGCGATGGCGCGGGACCGGACAGCATCCATCCTGTGAAGGTTAACGGTGCGGACGGAGGCCGGTTATCGCCGGGCCGCCACGGCGGCGATCAGCCCTTCGCATCCGGCTCCAGCCCGCGCAGCACGGCGGCCACCAACTCGGTCAGGGCGTCGAGGTCGTAGCCGCCCTCCAGCACCCACACCGATCCGGCACCCTGGTCGAGGCAGAGGGCGCGCAGCCTCTCGGCCACGCCGGCGTAGGTGGACGAGCTCAGCTCGAGGGTCGCGAGCGGGTCGGCTGCGTGCCCGTCGAAGCCGGCGCTCACCAGCACCAGCTCAGGCCGGAAGCCGGCCACCGCCGGCAGCACCTCCTCGTCGAGGTGCTCCAGCCACACCTCCCCGGTGGTCCCCGAGGGCAGCGGCACGTTGATGTTGAGGCCCGGGGCGGCGGCTCCGCCGCGGGCGCCGGCGGCGCCCGTGCCGGGGTAGAGGGGCCACTCGTGGAGGGAGGTGTAGAGGACCGACGGATCGTCCCAGAAGATCTCCTCGGTGCCGTTGCCGTGGTGGACGTCGATGTCGACGATGGCGATCCGCCGCCGCCCACGGCGCTGCGCGTGACGGGCGGCGATGGCCACGTTGTTGAAGAGGCAGAAGCCCATCGCCCGGGACGCGGTCGCGTGGTGTCCGGGTGGCCGGCTGATCGAGAAGGCGTGGCTGGAGCCGCCGTCGCAGACGGCGTTGACCGCGGCCAGGGCCGAGCCCACCGAGCGGAACGCCGCCGCCGGGGACCCGGGGGCGCAGAAGGTGTCGCCGTCGAACCAGCCCCCGCCCCGCTGCGCCAGGGCTCGGACCGCCGCCGCGTGGGCGGCGGTGTGGACCAGCTCCACGGACGCGTCGTCGGCCTCGGCGGGCTCGATCCGGGGGATCGACGACAGGTCCTCCTGGCCGGTGAGGTGCTCGAGGATGGCCGCCACCCGGTCCGGCCGCTCCGGGTGCCCGACGGCGGCGTGCTCGGGCGCGGCGCCCCCGGAGACGATGACCAGGCTCATGCCGGCTCCACGGCCAGCGCCTCCCCCAGCTCGCGCAGGAAGGACTCCACGTCGGTCACCAGCCCCAGGGTCTGCGAGGAGCCGCGATCGGCGAGCTTGGCGACCACCGCCGGGTTGATGTCGACGCACACCGTCCGGGTCGCCGCGGGCAGCAGGTTGCCGGTCGCGATGGCGTGCAGCATGGAGGCGCACATGATGCACAGGTCCACCCCGACCAGCGCCGTGCGCATCCTGCGCCGCGCCTCCAGCATGTCGGTGACCACGTCGGGCAGCGGCCCGTCGTCGCGGATCGAGCCGGCGAGGACGTAGTCCACGCCGTTGCGCACGCACTCGTACATCACGCCGCGGCGGAGCATGCCCGCCTCCACCGCCGCCCGGATGCCGCCCGCGGCGCGGACCCGGTTCACGGTCCGCATGTGCAGCTCATGGCCGGACTCGATGGGCAGCCCCTTCTCCAGGCCGATCCCCAGCGAGGTCCCGAAGAACTGGGACTCGATGTCGTGGGCGGCCAGGCCGTTGCCGGCGAAGAGCACCTGGACGTAGCCGGAGCCGATCAGCTGGGCGAGATGCGGGCCCGCCCCGGTGTGGATGATGGCGGGACCGCCGACGAAGCAGATACGGCCATCCCTGGCACGAATCTCGCGCATGGTGCCGGCCAGCTCGCGGATGACCTGGTGCTTGGGTTTCTCCGGAGAGAGCGAGCTGGTGGTGAAGCCGAAGACCTCCTTGCCCCTCCCCCGCTCCACCGGCGTGATGCGGACGCCCGCCCGGCCCACCACCACCTGATCGCCGGCGCGCACGTCGCTGACCGGGACCGCCCGGGCCGCGCCGGCGGCGACCACCACCCCGCAGTCCATCTCGATCTCCTCGACGCTCACCCACCCGCCTCCGACCCGGACCGCCGTCGGCTGGTTGGTGGTGGTGTAGAAGGTGTCCGGGAAGACCCCGTCCGAGGGAGCCGGCGCGGTCTCCGCGTCCTCGGCGCCGACCACGGCGGCGCCGTGCTCCTGGCAGGCGGCGACGACGGCGGCGAGCTTGGCCTCGTCCTCGGCCTCGACGGTCAGCCGGGCGAAGGAGGGCTCGTCGAGCCGGGTGCCGACCCGGAACTCCTCGACGTGGAACGTCGCCCCCATGTCCATGATGCTGTCGAAGACCCGGGGCAGCACCATGCTGTCGATGATGTGCCCGGACAGCTCGATGACGGCGCGGGCGCTCACTGGCGCGGCGCCGGGGTGCGCACCCCCTCGATGCGCCGGGAGAGCTCGAGGGCGGCGGCGCGAGGGTCGGCGGCGCCGCTGATGCCGCGGGAGACGGGCACCACGATCCCACCACCCCGGCCATCCAGGCCCGCTCTGACTGCGGCCTCGAGGTCGCCGCCCTGGGCGCCGACCCCGGGCAGGAGCAGCGGGGCGTGCGGGGCGAGGGCGCGGATCTCGGCGATGGCGCCGGGCGCGGTGGCTCCGACCACGAAACCGATCTCCGCCGTTCGCGGCCAGCCGAGGGCCCGCTCGACGATCCGCCGGTAGAGGGGACGGCCATCCTCGAGCGGCGCCTCCAGGAAGTCGGCGGCGCCCGGGTTGCTGGTGCGGGCGAGCAGCAGGGCGGCGGTGCCTGGACGCTCCAGGAAGGGCGCCACCGAGTCCCGGCCCAGCAGCGGGTTGACGGTGACGGCGTCCGCTTCCCAGACGTCGAAGAGGGCCCGGGCCTGCGCCTGGGCGGTGCTCCCGATATCCCCCCGCTTGGCATCGAGGATCACCAGCCGGTCGCCGGGGATCCGCTCGCGCACCCGCTCCAGCACCTGCAGCCCGGCCGAGCCATGCTGTTCAAAGAAGGCGAGGTTCGGCTTGACCGCCACCACGTAGGGGAGCGCCGCCTCGAGGAGCGCGGCGCAGAAGCGCTCCACCTCGGCGGCATCGCGGCACCCGGTCGGGTCGAGACCCAGGCAGAGCGCGGACCCCAGCTCGCGGCCGCGGGCGGCCAGCCGGTCGGAGAAGGGCTCCCGGCTCACCAGACGTCGCGGGCTGTGCTCGGTTGGATCGCCCCCTGGTCCGACCGTGGAGAGTAGGGCACCTCGATCCGCTCTTTCTCGGTGGAGGCGCAGAGCGGGCAGACCCGAGCGACCCTACCGTCGAGGATCACCGCGGCGAGCCGGTAGATGGGAGTCTGGCGGCCGCAGTTGTCGCACGGGTCGAGGACGGCCACCGATCAGAACCTCATGCCGGGCGTGTGGAAGTGTGCGATCTGGATTCTGCCAGATCGGGCGCGCCCCCCTCCTCTCGCCCGCCGGCGGCGACCCCGCGGGCGGGCGAGAGCGTGCGAGGCCCGGTGAGCCGGTCGCACCCGGCCGTCCGGGAAGGTCAGCCGGCGGTCTCCTCGGCTGTCACGCCGGCGAGCGTCCCGGACGCCTCGGCCTCGGCGGTCGAGCCCTCCTCGGACTCCTCCTCGGCGCCCTCCTCCTCGGCCCCTTCCTCGTCGGCCTCCTCGGAGTCGGTGGTGTCGTCGATCGAGAGCGTGGTCACGTCGGTCATCGAGCCTCTCCCCTTCCGCTGAGCAGGACAGCAACTCGAGCGGTGCGAGGCCAGTCTCGCGCCCCGTACGGGCTCCGGGGTGATGGATTGGGGGGCGCCCCGGTCATGGATCGATTAACCCCACACCGCCACCCCACTCCTCTAGGATCCGAGCGCTCCGCGTGCAGGTCGCGGCGGGGCGCCCTGAGCATGACTCACATCCTCGTCGCCTACGCCACCAGGAACGGCTCCACCGAGGAGGTGGCCACCGCGGTCGCCGCCACGCTGCGCGACAGCGGCTGCGGCGTCGAGCTGCGTCGTGCCGCGGAGGCGCGGGACCCCGTTGGAGACTGCGACCTGGTGGTTCTCGGAGCGCCGCTCTACGCGGGCCGGTGGCATCGCGACGCCCACCGCTTCCTCAAGCGCCACCGCGGCGAGCTCGGGCGGGTCCCGATCGCCGCCTTCGGGATGGGACCCCGCTCCGGCGAGGACGAGGGCTGGAGAGCCTCGCGAGGCCAGCTCGATCGGGCCCTGGCCAGGCGGAGCTGGATGACACCGGCCGCGGTCGCCGTCTTCGGTGGGGTGGATCCCCCCAAGCGTCGCCGCGGAGGTCGACGGGATCTCCGCGATTGGGATGCCATCCGCGCCTGGGCGGCTGGTCTGCCCGCCCTGGCGTCGAGCACGGGGGATCATGCCGGAGAGGCCGCGACCCGGCCCTGACCGGCCGGAGGCGAGCACCGAGGCTCCACCCGGATGGTGTCCCGACGGCGCGAGTAACGTACCCGGGCGGAGGCGGCCGCCCGGGCCGCGATGCCGGCCCGAGAGGAGGCGAACCGTGATCCCATCCGGCGGTGCGAGCCCACTCCGCTCGCTGATCCGGTCGGAGCCCCTGGAGCAGCCGCCGATCCTGCTCTGGAAGCACTTCCGGATCGACGAGCCGCGAAGGCTGGCCCGGCGGACCGTGGAGTTCTACCGCGACCACCGGCTGGCGGCCGCGAAGCTGATGCCCGACATCCCGCTGCTCTTCGAGGACCACGCTCTCTCGTCGTTTGCCCAGGCCGCGCAGCTCCGGCGGTTCGGCCCGGCCATGACGGTGGGACGGGCCGCCGAATACGTGCGCACCGTCGAGCTGATGAGGAGGGGGCTGGACGCCGAGGACGTGCTGCTGGTCACCCTCTTCTCGCCGCTCGCCCTGATCGGGCTGTGGTGCGGCCCGAGCGGTGTCCGCGAGATGGCGGACGGGGAGCGCCGGGTGGCCCACGAGGTCCTCTGGGCCCTCGCCGGCCTGGTCAGCGGTCTGGCCGCCGCCTGCGTGGATGCCGGCGCCGATGGCGTCTACTACTCGTGCTGGGGGCAGGACGTCCTCAGCCCCGGCGAGTACGGCGAGCTCGGTGTCCCCTACGACCTGGCCGGTCTCCGCGGCACGGCCGGGGCCGAGCTCCGCCTCCTGCACCTCCACGGCCGCGTCGACGGCCTCGAGCGCTACGCGGGGTATCCCGTGCAGATCGTCGGCTGGAGCGAGGTGGAGAGCCCGATCACCCTCGAGCGGGGCGCAGCGGAGCTGCCCGGCAAGTTCGTCATGGGAGGCATCGCGGAGAACCGCAGCGCGCCGGCGAACGCCGCGACGAGAGCGCGCGTCGCCGCTCTGGTGGAGGCGCTGGGGCCGCGCTTCGTGCTGGCCCCCGGCTGCTCGCTCCCGGACGGCATCGGTGGCGAGGCGCTGGCCAGCCTCCGGGGCCTCGTCGGCGCATGAGGGCGGGGCTCCGTGCTCGCGGCGTCGCCGCTGCGGCTGCGGCGCTCGGCGTGGCCGCCCCAGCCTGCCTCGGGCTGTGGCCGCGGGCGGTGCTCGCCGACATGCCCAACTGCGCGGAGTACCCCTCGGCCTGCGCCAACTACGAGCAGAACTCGGCGGCGACGCCCTGGATCGTCATCGCCGGGGCGATCGTCCTCGCCGCGGTGCTCATCGTCGCCGCGGGTCTCGCCATCGTCTTGGTCAGGCGGCGCCGGAGAGCGGGCGCGTCCCCAGCCGCCGCCCCTCGTCCTCGCGTCGATCGCGACCCGCCACGCTGACGCCCGTGTCGGGTTGGGCGCAGGGATACCCGCTCGCCCTCGGGGTGACGCTCCTGATCGAGGTACCCGTCTACGTGGCCGGTCTCGCCGCCCTCTGTGGCGTGCGCCCCGTCGAGGGCATGGTGGCCGGCGCCGCCGTGAACCTGGTCAGCCACCCGATCAGCTTCCTGCTGGCTCTGCCCCTGCTCCAGCCTCACCTCGGGTACTGGCCGGCACTGGCCCTGCTCGAGGTCCTGGTGTGGCCCGCCGAGGCGCTGCTGCTCCTCGCTTGGCTTCGCCGCGACCTGTCCATCCTGCTGGCGCTCAGCTTCGTCGCCAACGGGCTGTCGCTCGGCGTCGGCCTGCTGGTCCCGTGGCCGGGGTGAGCCTGACGACCCTCGCGCTCGCGAAGCACCGGACCGCGCGAGTGGAGCCAACCAATCACATGAACTCACGATCACTGTTAGACTGCGCCGCACGGCTGCGGCTCTAGATCAGATCGCGACGACCGGATCGATCGGATAGTCGAAAAGGATTCGGGGACCGGCAGCCGTCAGCAGGTACACGTCCTCGAAGCGAGCGCCGCCGAAACCGGGGATGGCCAGCACAGGGTGGCCGATGGTCACGGCCATATTCTCGAGCAACGGTAGATTCCGATGCTGGGGGATGATCGTCGACGCTGGCGGCTCCTCGAAGCGCAGTCCAATGCCGTGACCGATGCCAGGGACGTGATGCTCGGCCAGGCCGTGACCGGCACACACCTCCTTCGCCGTCGCGTCCAGCTGGGCCGTGGTGATGCCGACGCGCATCGCCGCCCGCACCGCGGCCACGATCCCCTGGTACGCGTCCAGAAAGCCCGGCCTGGCGGGGGCTGGGCTCTCCAAGGACGAAGGTGCGAGCGAGATTGGCACAGTAGCCGTCGACCTGGGGCGTCAGATCGACCACGACGAGCTCACCGCGCTCCAGCGGTCTGGGACTGAGGCGGCCGTGCAGCATGCAGGTCTCGATCCCGAAGTTCACGAATATCGGCGTGCTCGTCCCCTCGGCGCCGGCCCGCATCATCGCGTACATCGCCTCGGTGGCGATCTCCTGCGCGGTTGCGCCCGGCCGGAGCAGCTCTCGCGCGCGGTCCATCCCGACTCCGGCGAGCCGCTGGGCTTCGGTCATCAGGACGATCTCCTCGGGATCCTTGACCATGCGGAGTGCGTCCATGACCGGATCCGAGGAGACGACCTCCACCTTGGGGTTGACGTGTCGGAAGAGATCCACCAGGAAGGCCGGCGTCTGGAACCACATCTGCATTCCGACCCGCGGCCGGCCCGAGGCGCCCGTCGGGATGCCGGCAACCTCGCCCTCGGAGACGAGCTCCCTGACTTGGCCCACTATGTCGTTGATCTGGCCGCCGACGCTGCCGAAGACCCGCACCCGGCCGTCAGCGACCGCGGCTCGCAGCTCCGGCTCCTCGCCCGTGAAGGCGATCAGCTCCGGCGGCCCCTGGAACGGAATCAGCGCCCGGGGCTGCCATCGATCCTCCCCGAAGAGATAACGGTAGTCGTCGTGGTTGAGGATCACGATGGCGATGAGCCCCTCTTTGCGCATGCGCTCCTGGACATGAGCGATGCGATCGTATCGAACGATCACCGCGACAACCTCCGCGCATCTCGAGCTGGCCCGGGCCCGGCAGTGCCGGCCTCAGCCTGGAGCGGGTGTCTGCAGAGCAGCTGGCCCCCAACGAGGATCCCGTCCCCTACGGCACCCAACTGAAGCACGAGGACTTGCCGCCGGACCCCCTTGGTCATCTCTCGTCTCCCCTGCGATGGTGGCCGCGGTGGACCGAGGCTCAGCCTGACACGACTCCAGCGTCGGTGCCCACTCGGGGGCGCAGTTCCACGACGCGTCGACGCGCCGCCTCCGCGTCCTTGAAGTACAGGTGGTTGATCTCCACGTAGGGCTGCTGATCTGCCGGGACATCCTCCTCCGCGTAGATGGCGTCGACCGGGCAGGGGTCGACACAGGCGCCGCAGTCGATGCACTCCTCGGGGTCGATGTAGAGCATCCGATCATCGTCGCCGGCATGGATGCAGTCGACCGGGCACACATCGACGCAGGCTGTGTCCTTCACGTCGATGCACGTCCCTGTGATGACGTAGCTCATGACCGGAGCCTCCCACCAAAGGGTGCGCGGGCTCCCCGACTGGCAGCCGGGCCATCAGGGGCGCCGCCGCAGGCGGTGAGTGGGTTCAGAAGCGCAACTACCATAAACATGCTGTACGACATTTATATCACGCGGGAACGGGCCGAGTCAACCGACGCGGCCCAGAACCCCAGGTGGCCGGGGGGCCGTCTGGGAATGTCGATCCGGCGATGTCGGCGGCGGGTTCCCGGTGGACCATGCGCGGCTGAAGGCCCCGACACGGCGATCGTCGGATCGAGTCGCTGGGGCACTGACCGGGGCCAGAGCGAGCCGGCCGCGGACTCGGCTGGCGGTGTCAGAGAGCTCGACGAGGCTGCCCTGGAGCCGGTTCCACGCAGCCCCCACCGCGGCAGGATCCCGGCGAGCCTGCGGCCGATGCCGCCCGTTGTTGTAGGCATCCCACGGATGGCCCTGCACCAGGAATGGGGTGTCCGTGGGAGGCAGCGACAGCTGGATGTTGTACTGGTCCCAGGCCAGCCGGGCCCGGTCGATCAGCCCCAGAATGTGCTCTATCTCATCGCTCACCGCCGATCTCCTCCCGCCGATCTCCTCGATTCCGCGACTTTCGGCTTCGACCGCCATGGCCCTGGGCTCCGTGCCGTCTCCGCGGCTGCAGAGCGTCATGGCGGCGTCTATCTTTTTACTGTAGGATACCATTTTTATGATATGGATGACAACGCGGACGGGCCGGCTCGGCCGAGACCATGGGTAGCCCAGCCGCCCGGCTCAGCGTGGCATGCGGCGATCGCATCGATCGGCCTCGCGTCGCGGATTCCCCGAGCCATGCTGCTCATATTTACCATGGCTCTCGACATTTCTAATGGAGGCTCTGCGCTATGATCAGCGCATGCGGTACGCAGCCCGTCCGGATGACATTGCCCGGGCTCACCAGGCTCTCGCCGAGGTCAGCCGGCTCCGCCTCCTCGAGGTGATCCGGGCTCAGCCGGCCGGCCTCGGCGCCGCCGAGGCCGGCAAAGAGGTGGGGCTCCACCAGGCCACCGCGCGCCAGCACCTCGAGCTGTTGGTCGAGGCAGGGCTGCTGGCTCGGGAGGCCGAGCCGCGAACCGTGCGTGGCCGCCCCCGCGTGATCTACAGAAGGAGCCTCCAGACCGAGGCGGCCGTGGGCGATGGCTACCACCTTCTCGCCGGAATCCTCGCCTCCATGATCGAGAGCTCGCTGCGCCATCCGGCCAGCGCGGCCGAGTCGGCTGGTCGCGCCTGGGGACGCTCCCTCGTTGAGCGTCCGCGACCCCTGGAGCAGCTGCGCCCCCGCGCGGCCGAGAGCCGGGTGGTCGCGCTCCTCGACCGGCTGGGCTTCGAACCGGAGCCGGCCGGCCGGCGGGCGGGTCGGCGCATCCTGCTCCACCGCTGCCCCTTCCTGGACCTCGCCACGGAGCACCGGTCGGTGGTCTGCTCGGCGCACCTCGAACTCATCAAGGGGGCGCTGGAGGAGCTGGGGCTCCCCGCCGATCGCGCGACCCTCGAACCGCTGGTGTCGCCCACCCTGTGCATCACGCGCCTCGCCAGTTGACGCGGCGACGAGCCCGGGGGTGCGTCAAGATCGACCTGCCACGGAGGTGGCACCGCCAATGAGCTTCAATGAGCAGGATCGAGTCGAGCGCACAACTCCACGGTCACGGCTGGCGCCAGCTCACGCCGCCGCGGATAGTTCAATGCTACGTGGCGGGCGTCTGGATGAACGCGACCGTCGCGGAGATCAATAGCGAGACGCGTGAGGTGCGAATCGAGTATCCGACGGCGATGAGTGGGGTGCGACGTCTCATCCTCGATGCCTCGCTATACCGATCTCCCAAGGGGCTGTTTCCAGCGACAGGAGGCGGCTCTCTCTCAACCGATCCCGCCACGGTGAGTGCAGCGTCCGCAGCGATGGGAGGTCCTGGATCGCAGTCATGAACGAGAAGGTTTCCGTGGTCGTGTTCGAGGTCGAGGCCGACCACGAGAGGCGGCTGCGCGCCGCCCTCCCAGGTGTGACGTGTCGATTCGTCGAGGGGGTGCTCTCAGACCAGACCCTCGACCAGGTGGGCGAGGCCCCTGTGGTGTCGGTCTTCATCCGCTCGCAGGTGGGTCGCAGCCTCATCGAGAGCATGCCCAGCGTGCGGCTGATCGCCACACGCTCGACCGGGTACGACCACGTCGACCTTCGTGCCTGCCGCGACCTGGGCATCACCGTATCCAACGTCCCCACCTACGGTGAGAACACCGTCGCCGAGCACGCCTTCAGCCTCATCCTCGCCCTCTCCAGGCGTCTGGGTGTCGTGACCCGCCGGATTTCGCATGGAGACTTCTCTCTGCGTGACCTGATGGGTTCCGACCTGCGCTCCAAGACCCTGGGGGTGGTCGGCGCCGGCAACATCGGCCTTCACGTCATCCGCATCGGCCGCGCTTTCGGCATGGACGTGCTCGCCTATGACGCCCGCCCCCACCCTCTGCTGGCCGAAGTGCTGGGATTCCGCTACGTCTCGCTCGACGAGCTGCTCGCGGACTCGGACGTCATCACCCTGCACGTGCCGTACCGGCCGGAGACGCACCATCTCATCGACCGTGCCCGCTTGCAGGTGATGAAGCCCGGAGCCCTGCTCATCAACACCGCGCGCGGCGCCCTGGTGGACACGACCGCACTGCTCGAGGCACTCGAGAGCGGCCGCCTGGGCGGCGCCGGCCTGGACGTCATCGAGGGAGAGGAGCTGCTCATGGAAGAGAGGCAGATGTTCCACATTCCCGAGACGGAGGAGCGGATGCGGCAGCTGCTCACCGGGCACGCCCT
Source organism: uncultured Chloroflexia bacterium (assembly GCA_963803165.1). Taxonomy (GTDB): domain Bacteria; phylum Chloroflexota; class Dormibacteria; order Aeolococcales; family Aeolococcaceae; genus Changshengia. Next base: position 203,803 of record CAWDLK010000002.1, read on the forward strand.
GGCCCGGCATGAGAACGTGATCCTCACCCCGCACATGGCCTGGTACAGCCGAGAGGCGATCGACCGCATCCTGGATGTCACAGCGCTCAACATCCGGAGCTTCCTATCCGGGACCCCGCTGAACGCCGTTGCCGGTGACGGGGCATGACCGCGAAGCGAGCAGCGGGGTTGGCGGGATGCTCCCGCATGATCGCGGCGGGGTCGATCCGGGTAAATGGCACAAGACGTTGGGCGACCTCCGCCTGGGACCGGACAGGTCAGCGACATCCGCTCCCGGCGGCGACCGTGACGTGGAATCGACGGGCGGCACAGCAAGGGAGATCCCCATGGCGCACTCCGCACTTCCGGACATCGCTTCCGCGGTCGATATTCAGGCCGGCGCCGTCGTGTCGCGTGTGATTCTCCGCGACCAGCGGACGGAGGTCACGGTCTTTGGATTCGCCGCTGGAGAAGGGCTGAGCGAGCACCAGGCGTCTCGCACGGCCATCGTCCAGGTCATAGCGGGACGGCTTGAGCTCATCGCGGATGGCGAGCAGCTGAGCGCAGGACCGGGATTCTGGCTTCACATGGAGCCCGGAACACCTCACAGTCTTGCCGCACGCGAGCCGACCATCATGCTCCTCACCCTCATCGGAGATCGCTGAGACATCGCAGCTGGATCGATGGCGCGGTCGGCAAACGGTCCGTCCTGACCGTCGGCGTCGTGTTCCCCTCCCTGGCCAGGGGGGCCGGCCCTCGGGCGCCAGCCGTCGCGCGTCACCAGCCGATGGCGCCTGGTGCGGCGCTGGTCCTCGAGATCAGGGGCCATCCTGAGGACGACCCTCCCCCAGACCGGTGGCTGTCCAGCCACTGCCAATCGAGGTCCGGGAGGAGCCCTGCCGGACCGCCGTCAGCGGTCGATCGGCAGCCCGGCGCGCCGCCAGGCTGCGAGGCCACCCCGGACGCTCGCGACCGTCTCGAACCCCGCGCGCCGGAGCAGCCGTGCCGCGACCTGGCTGCGATGCCCGCTCGCGCAGATGACGTGGATCTCCGCGCCGCCGGGAAGGTGCGGCGGCTCCCGGTAGAGACGGCTCAGGGGGAGGTGGCGTGCCCCTGGCGCGTGGCCGGCGCGCCATTCGCGGCTCTCGCGCACGTCGATCAGGACCGCGCCACGACTTTGCGCCGCATACGCCTCATCGGGGCTCGAGTGGGCGATCGTCGCCCGGCGAAGGAATCCGAACACCATGACCTCTCAGACCGATTGGAGCTGGCGCCGGCTCACGGGACGTGGAGCAGGGGCGCCGAAGGGGCGCTGGCTGCGGGAACGCCGGGCCGCTCGGAGCTCCGCCGGCCGCTCGGGCGCGGGTCGCGCAGGCGCCAGGCGATCGCCAGCCCGGCGGGCAGGAATGCCAGCAGTACGAGGAGGCTGACCCGCAGGCTGGTCGCGTCCGCCAGGGCACCGAGACCGGGGGCGACGAGCCCGCCGACGCTGATCGCCAGCCCGAGGGTCACGCCCGACGACGTGCCGATGCGCGTGGGCAGGTAATCCTGGCCGAGGGTCACCGTCAGGCTGAACGACTGGAAGAGCACGAAGCCGGTGACCGCGATCGGCAGGAAGACCCAGGGCAGGGGGGTGAGCGCAACGGCCAGCAGGCTGACCACGGTCGCTGCCAACGAGACCCGGGTCACGGGGAGGCGGCCGAACCGGTCGGCAAGCCGTCCGCCGGTGATGGTGCCGACCGCACCGAAGCCGACCATCGTCGTGAGCGCCGCCTCACCGAGCCCCTTGCCTCCGCCCAGGCTGGTGCCGACGTAGAGCGCCACCAGCGCGGTCAGCCCAAAGTAGACGATGGACCGCAGCATCACCAGCGAGGTCAGCCCGATGAAGCCCCGCCAGTCGTCCGACTGTTGCGGGCGCTGTCCACTCGGTGGGCGCACCGCGTGGGTCTCCGGACGGCGACGCAGCACGACGAGGACGACGCCACCGGTGATCAGAGCGGGGATGGCCAGGAACACCGTGCCGGCGGTGCCGGGCACCAGGAAGAGCACCGCGAAGACGAGCATGGGGCCGATCGCATAGCCCACGTTGCCGCCCACCGAGAAGACGCTCATCGCCTGCTGGCTGTCGGCACTCGCGGCGCGAGCGGCGCGGGCCGCCTCCGGGTGGAACGCGGCCACCCCCACCCCGCCGACCGCGATCGCCAGGAAGGTCAGCGGGTAGCTGCTGGTCAGCCCCGAGAGCGCGACCCCTATCCCCGCGAGGGTGAGGCCGGCCGGCACCAGCCAGTAGAGATGGAGCCGGTCGGTGAGGGCACCGAACACCGGCTGGATCGCCGACGACAGGGCGGTCAGCGCGAACATCAGCCCGGCCGCTGCGGCGTAGCTGTAGTGGCGGTCGGCAACGAAGAAGGGGAGCAGCGCGGGCACCGCTCCCTGGTACATGTCGTCGACGGCGTGGCTGATCGCGAACACCGCCGACCCTGGCCCGGTCGACAGCGGGGCCGCTCACCGCGTGCATCCCTATCTCCGCTGCTCTGGGGGACGCTGATCCGGTCCGAACACGCGACGCGGCGACGGCCTGCCTCGCGTCGCCATCGATGCCGAGACGGACGGTGACGCCCATCTTCTGAAGCATGTGGGCCATCTCCCCGCCCATGTGGTGGGCGAGCACGGTGTCGGCCCGATGCTCCCGCAGGAAGCGGGCAACCCGCGCATGGTGGGCGCCCTCCGGACCGGTGTCGTGCAGGGTGTCCCACGACACGTCGAACTCCTCCCAGCGAGTGATGGCGCCGTTCTCGGCGGCGGCGATCGCCACCCGGCGTGCCCGACCCCAGCGAGGGTCGACGCTGCCGCCATCGGCCACGGCCAGGCACACCACCATCCGGCGGCTGCCTCCTTCTCCGATCACTCAGGCAAGGGAGAGGAACAGCCGCTCCAGCCGCTCCTCGTCCGCGGTGGCGATCGTCCCATCCCCGCGCTCGGTCACGCACTGCTGCAGGCCGCTGGCAATCAGCCGGAATCCCGCCCGGTCGAGGGCGCGCGACACCGCCGCCAGCTGGGTGATGACGTCCGCGCACTCACGGCCGTCCTCGAGCATGCCGATGACCCCGCGGATCTGGCCCTCGGCGCGCCGCAGCCGCTTGAGGACCTCGACGGTGACGGCCTCGTCAAGCTGCATGGGGACCTCCTCCTGCGCGAAGCTGCTCGGCCATCCGCGAGCGCGGGGCCATCGGCCACGGGTGGCCGGCGCGGTGGCGGAGGGCCCGGTGGCCGGGGCCGCTCACACCGCCCCCGCCGTCAGCGCGGCCATCTCGATGCGAACCTCGGGAGGCTGCACCAGGGTGCCGTGAACCGTGCAGTGCGAGGCGACGGCCAGCAGAGCCTCCTGCTGCTCGGGGGCGAGCTCCTCCGGAACGTGCAGCCGCAGCGTGATCCCGCCCACCCGGGCCGGGTGCGAGGCCATGCTGAAGTCGGCGACGACGGCGAGCCCCTCGGTCGGGATGCCGTGACGGGCGGCGAACCGGCGCGCGTAGAAGGCCACGCACGAGGCCAGGCTGGCGACGAAGAGCTCGGTCGGGGTGGGGGCGGTGTCCTCGCCACCGTCGGATGCCGGCTGGTCGACGCTGATGGTGTGTTGGCGGACCGCGATGCGGAACCGATCCCCGCCCTCGTAGTCGACCCGCACCCGGCGGCTCGCCGTGGCGTCGTCGCTCATGCGGTCCTCGCGGGGGTCTGGGCGGCCGCCACCTCGCGGCGCACCACGTCCATGTCCAGGTCCCTCACGGCACCGATCAGCTGGGCCAGCGAGGCTGGGGGCAGCGCGCCCGGCTGCGAGAACACCAGGATGCCGTCGCGGAAGGCCATCAGGGTCGGGATGGACATGATGTCGAGCGACCTCGCCAGAGCCGGCTCGGCCTCGGTGTCGACCTTGCCGAACACGATGTCCGGGTGCTGCTCGGCCGCCGCCCCGAACACCGGAGCGAAGGCCCGGCAGGGGCCGCACCAGGCCGCCCAGAAGTCGACGAGGACGATGCCATCTCGGGTCACCGTCTCGGGGAAGGTCTCTCCAGTCAGCGCGATCGTGGCCATGGTCACCTCATCAATACCCCCCTGGGGGTACGCTTCAGACACGTGCATCATATACCCCATGGGGTATATCGTCAAGCCGCGCTGCGGCTGACCTGCCGCAGGCCTTCCCGTGGCCCGGGAGGGAGGCGGCAGGCCGGCGACGGACGCACCGGACGGGCCCGTCAGCCCAGGTAGCGGCCGATCGCGGCGGTCAGCTCCTTCACCTTCTGCTCACCGGTGCCCTCCCGGACCGCGTCGACCACGCAGTGGCTGACATGGTCGTCGAGCAGGGCGAGAGCAACCTTGTCGAGGGCGGCCTTGACCGCCGTGACCTGGGTGAGGACGTCGATGCAGTAGCGGTCCTCGTCCACCATGCGCTGGATGCCGCGGACCTGCCCCTCGATGCGCGCCAGGCGCGCCTGGAGGGAGACCTTGTCGTGGCTGTATCCGGGAGCGGCCATGCGCCCCTCAGACCGTGACAGGGTAGCCGATCTCGTCCAGCCGGGATCGAATGGCGGGCTCGCTCACGACGGCCTCGTCGTAGACCACGTGGACGGTCTTGGCGGGGGGCTCGACCTCGACCACCGCGACCCCGGGGAGGGTGGCGAGCTCCGTCTCGATCGTGTGCTTGCAGTGGTCGCAGCTGATGTCGGGGGCGACGAGGGTGATCTCTGGCATCGTGGTCGATCCTCCGGTGAGGTGGACGGGTGACCCGGGACGCTCAGGTCGTGGCGGCGGCCGCGGAGGGCGCGTCGACCCGGGCGGGGGCGGGGGGGCGGGGCGCGAAGCGCCGCAGACGCAGGGCGTTGAGCACGACACTGACCGAGCTGAAGGCCATCGCCAGCGCGGCGCCGACCGGCGGCACGATGGCGAGGACAGCCAGCGGAACCAGGATGAGGTTGTACCCGAAGGCCCAGGCCAAGCCCTGACGGATCGTCCGGAGCGTCGCCCGCGAGAGCGCGATCGCCTGGCTGACGGCCTCGATGTCGCCGTGAACGAGGGTGATGTCCGCCGCCGCCATGGCCACCCCTGTCCCACTCGCCATGGCGATGCCGACGTCCGCCATGGCCAGCGCCGGAGCGTCGTTGATGCCGTCCCCGACCATGGCCACCGGCCCGAAGGCGGCGCGCAGCTCGGCGACCAGCGCCGCCTTGTCGGCGGGGCGGAGCTGGGCCCGGACGTCGGTGATGCCCGCCTCCCTGGCGATCGCCCCGGCCGTCTCCGGGAGGTCGCCCGTCGCCAGGACGACGTGGAGGCCGAGGGAGCGGAGCCGTTCGATGCCCCGGGCACTGCCGGGGCGGAGCGGGTCGGCGACGGCGAGCACCGCGTGCAGGCGACCATCGATGGAGACACCGAAGAGGCTCCAGGCGCGCCGCGCGGCGGTGGCTGCGGCACCCGCCGCCTCCGCCACGTCGACCCCGCTCTCCGCGAGCCATCGCAGCGAGCCGACGGCGACCTCCGACCCCTCCACCCTTCCGCGGACGCCGCTGCCCGGCACCGCCTGGATGCTTTCCGCGGCCGGCAGTCGTCCCTCGGCCCCGGCCGCCTCGACGACGGCACGGGCCAGCGGGTGTTCTGAGGCCTGCTCGACGGCCGCGCCGAGGAGCAGCGCGCGTCGTGGGTCAGCGCCGCCCACCCCGGCGACATCGACCACATGGGGCGTCCCCACCGTGAGGGTTCCGGTCTTGTCGAACACGACGACGCGCAACGCGCGGATGCGCTCGAGCGCCTCGCCACCGCGGATCAGCAGGCCCATCTCGGCACCGCGGCCGGTGCCCACCATGATCGCGACCGGGGTGGCCAGGCCCAGGGCGCAAGGACAGGCGACGACCAGCACCGCGACCGCCGGGATCATGGCCGCGACCAGACTGTGCCCGGTGAGCGCCCAGCCCGCGAAGGTGGCGAGGGCGATGAGCAGGATGACGGGCACGAAGACGCCGGAGACCCGGTCCGCCAGCCGCTGCGCCGGCGCCTTCTCCGTCTGGGCCCGCTCCACCAGGGCCAGGATCTGCGAGAGGACGGTCTCCGAGCCGACCTTGGTGACGCGGATCACCAGGGGAACCGTGGTGTTGACGCTGGCGCCGACCGCGTCGTCGCCCGGACGCTTGGCCACGGGCAGGCTCTCGCCGCTCAGCATCAACTCGTCGACGGCGCCAAGGCCCTCGACGACGACCCCGTCCGTAGGGATCCGCTCCCCGGGGCGGACCTGGATGACGTCCCCGACCCGGAGCGTACCCACGGGAATGTCCACCGGCGATGCCTCGGGCCAGCGGTCGGCGGACGCCCCCCGGGCGAGCAGATGGGCGGTCCGCGGCTGCAGCCCGGCCAGCGCCTCGATGGCTTCCCCGGCCCGGCGGCGAGCGATCAGCTCGAGGAGCTTGCCCATCGCGATCAGCGTGACGATGAGTGCGGCGACATCGAAGTACACGGGCTCGCGCGGCAGCGCGAAGACCGCCACCGTCGAGTACACGAAGGCGACGCTCGACCCCAGAGAGACCAGCGTGTCCATGTTGGCGCTGCCGTGCCGTGCGGTCTTCAGCGCGCCGCGGTGAAAGACGGCGCCGACCCAGAGCCACACCGGCAGCGCCAGGGCGAGCTGCGCATACGGCGACCAGCGCGCCGAGCCGAACCCGTAGGTGAGGATCAGGACACCACCGCTCAGCACGGCGCCGATGACGAGCTGCCGTGTCCGCGAGCGGATGGTCGCCCGCCTGCGAGAGCGGCGCTCGTCCACCTCCTCGCTCGCGCTCTGAGCACCCGAGGTCACCTCGGCCCCATAGCCGGCCCTGCCCACCGCGGCGACCAGTATCGCGGTGTCGACCGGTCCGACAACGCTCACCTCGGCCGACTCGGTCGTCAGGTTGACGCTGGCTGAGCTGACCCCGTCGACGCCGCTGAGTGCGCGCTCCACCCGGCGAACGCACGACGCGCAGCTCATGCCACTGATCGCCAGCTGTAGGTGGCGGGACCCTCCGACCGGCTCCGCGACCTCCCGCACGGCGTACCCGGCGGCGATGACGGCCCTGGCCGCGGCCTGGCGCACCGCGGTCCCCGAGGCGCCACTGGCGAGGGTCAGCACCGCCCTCTCGGTGGCCAGGTTGACGCTGGCACCCGCCACCTGCGGGAGAGCGGAGATCGCCCTCTCCACACGGCGGACGCAGGAGGCGCAGGTCATCCCCTCGATCTCCAGCTCGATCCGGGCGGAGGCCGGGGCCGGGGCGCGCAGAGCGGCCGTCACCCCGCCATGATACCACTACGGGGCATGGGTATTCTGCGCCAAGCATGTCATTACCCTTGCGAGGGACCTTCATCCCCTCGAGAGTTGACCCACCAGTTCAAGGATGGCGTCGGCGACGGTCTCCGGGTCGGTCAGCAGACCGAGATGGTGGCTGGCCAGCTCGATCACCGGCCAGCCGAGACGTCGTGCCTCGTCGCACGGCTCTCGATACTCCTCGCTGAGCCGGAGGTAGGCGCACGGCGCGTCCGGCCATCCGGGCACCTCGGGAAGGACCTCTTGGAAGAGCGCAAGAGGCAGCCGTGGGCAACCCGCAACGAAACGAGCTCTGAGCTCGGGGTCGGGTAGGAGGCGGGCCAGCTCGTCCGGACCCCACCAGTCCGACCACGGGGGGAGCCATCCCTCACGGTCCATCCTCCTCAACCGGTCGGCCAACTCAGAGGGAGCCGTGGCGAACCAGCTCGCGCCGGGCTGGGGGAGTTTGGCGTCGACGAACACGTAGCCCTCCACTCCGCGGGTCGCCCGTGCCCCCACCGGAAGAAGGGGGCCGGCACGGCTGTGGCCGACGAGGATGGCCAGGGCCGTGGCCGCGGCGGCGATCGCCTCGGCCTCGCGGGGCCAATAGGGAGGGCCACCGACCAGAGCGTTGGACAGATCTGCCAGGACCACCCTCTCACCGTATCGACTCAGGCTCGCGGCCACGGCCTCGCAGCTATCCCGCCCCACCAGGGGGCTGTGCACGAGGACGAGGGAAGAAGTCACAACGAGGCAGCTTCGCACCCACTGGGGACCGGGCGCTACGCCGTGCCCTTCGGCTTCCAGCCAGGACGGGTGCAGTCGATCACCGTCCCGATCCGGCAATTCGCACGCTTTGATTCTGCCGGTGCGAACGCTATCCTGTCTTTGCGGGTGGTCCCTGCGGACACATGGCTTCGCCGCGGGCGAGCATCTCCACGACCTGCGCCACGCGGCGGGCACGCGTGTCGGGGCGCTGGGCGGCCCCGATCCGGTAGAGAAGCGAATAGCGGTTCCCTGAGGTGAGGCGATCGAACATCGCCTGCGCCGCCCGGTTCGCGTGCAGCGCTGCCGCCAAGTCGTCGGGGACCTCGATCTCCCGGCTGCCGGCATACGCCGACTCCCAGCGGCCGTCGCCCCTGGCCTGCTCAGCGGCAGCGAGGCCCGCTTCCTGCATCCGCCCCTCCCCGATGAGCCGCTCGGCGATCGCCACATTGCGCTTCGACCAGCGGCTGCGGGCACCACGCGGGGTGAAGCGCTGGCAGTAGGTCACCTCGTCGCGCCGTCTGAGCTGGCCGTCGATCCAGCCGTGGCAGAGGGCCTCCTCGAGAGCCTCGTCGTAGGTCAGTCGGGTGGGCTCCTTCGTGCCTTTCTTGGCGAGCACGAGCCAGACGCCGGCGGACTCGCCCTGATGGCGGCGGAGCCACAATCGCAAGGCGTCGGCGTCCTCCACGATCAGCTCAGGCAGGTCAGTGGCCACGGCTTGGGAGCTTAGCGTCGGCTACATGCCAGGCGCCCTCTTTCAGGGGCAGCGATCCGCGATCCGAGCGCGCCCGGAGCGGGGGATTGATGGACGCCAGGCGTATCGCGGCGGGCGTCACAAGCTAGGACGTGGCTTGCTCAGTATCGATCAAAGGACACTGGGATGGCCCACTGTTGGGGAATGTCACTTGAGCGGCACCGGGGACGCGACTTCGGAAATGCGGTGACCCAGGTCCGCGAGCCTGTCAATCCTCGACGGAACGGACCTCGGGCAGCTGCAGGGTCGTCCCGTCAGACCGGACGATGATCGGGGTCGAATACGGCTGGAGCGTACCCTGCAAGCCTGGAACCGGACCCAAGCTGGAGTTGGGCTCCACCACGACGTCTCCGGAAACGGGCCGGGTCAGGTAGCTGCTGCCCAGGGCGAGGTGGTCGCTCCAGAGCACGGCTCCGGTGCTCCAGTTGACCAGCCGGTAGATGCCTCCCTGGTTGGTGCTGTTGAACGCCTGCACGGTCAGCACCCGGCTGTCGTCGTCGCTGAAGGTGACGATGTCGTTGGGGACGGTGGCCAGCGCCGCTCCGGTGCTGCTGTCATAGACCGTGAACTGGTTGGTGTTGGCCCCGGGCCCAAACCCGTTGGTGGATCCTTCCGCGATCAGCGTGCCGTCGGCGGAGGCCACTGCTCCCCGTGGGGCTTGGGCGGAAGGAGGAGGCTGCGGGGAGAACGCCAAGCTGGCGCCGCTGCTGAGGGTCACGATCCGCAGCGAGTTGAACTGACCCACGAAGCTCTGGCCCACGACGGCGCGGTGATCGGGGACGCTGCAGGACAGGACGGCCGGACCGCCCAACGGGTCCTCGGTCCCGAAGCGCACGACCCGACGCGAGGCTCCGGTCGCGGGGTCGTCGAGGAAGAGGGCCGCTGGCTCGGACGTGCTGCTCTGCTCGACGAGGTCAGCACCGCTTGGCTGGCGGAAGGAGCAGAGGTGGCTACTGTCGCGAGCCCAGGTCACTTGGCTGATGGCCCCTGCGAGCGAGGAGCCATCGACGCGTCCAACGACGCTTGCCCCGGACGTCGGTTGGGTGTCCGTCACCAAAGCCGTGCCGTCGGGGGACTGGAGAGCGCTGGCTGGCTGCGAGGAGCTGAACCGGACGCTGCCCACCTGCTCTCCGTTCCAGTCGTAGGCGACCAGCAGATGGTCATCCGTGCGATCCAGGAACCAAATCACCGGATTCTCGGCCGAGGCGACGGTGCTCGGAACCTCGACGACCCACTGCTTCTGGGGCGAACCGGCGGAGCTACCGCTGCCGCCGCAGCCGGCCAGGGAAGCAACGGCCGCGATCGCCGCCGCCATCGCCACGCCCAGACGGGAGGGCCTCGAGTCGCCGACCCGCCTGGATTCGTTCATGGTCCCTGTGGAGGAGTCGTCGGTGAGAGCGCGCCATCGGTGGAGCCGGCGCCGGGGTGACCCCATGGCGCCCTTTCCGCAGCGCACTCAGTCCATCCGCACAGTTTGCACCAGTGAGAGCGACAGCATCCGGGGCTGGCCCAGTGTTGGGGAATCATACTCGACGGACTAAGTGGCGCGCCCGGTGACAACGGCCCTTAGTAGCCGTGCGTGACCCCTGAATCTGACCTTGGCTGCTCGCTGCGCTGACGGCTTCTCTTGTGATGGAGATACGCAGGCAGCGAGGCACCCATTGGCACCCCGACCCCTGATCAGACATTGACTCCGGTGCTCACCGGGGCGTCGAGGGCGTGCCGTCGCCCCGCGCGCATGTCGCCACGATGGGCTTCCGGAGGCGTGCACCACAGGGTCCCTCGGTTGCCACCGGCCGGGGACCCCTCCGGCAGGGGGCCTGGGGCGGTCCGCACGAGTGTGGAGTAACAACGCCCTCGCCTGCCCCAGTGTCTCCCAATGTCACTGGAGCGATTGGTGTCCCAGCTGGGCCGGCTGTGAAGCCTCTCTCGAGAGCCCGTTCTGTCAGCACCCCGCTAGGCGAAGTAGTGGCCCTGGTCGAGGTCCGCGATGAGCCCCGGCTGGAGCGGCCGCCACCCGAACAGCTCGCGGGTCAGCGCGCTCGATGCCGGCTGGTCGCGGGTGAGCACCACGCCGAGAAAGCCGTAATCCTCCGCCGGCACCGAAGCCGTTGGCAAGTTCAGATGCCGGCCGATGTCGGCGGCGATTTCGCGGGTCGGTACGCCCTCGTCGCCGACGGCGTGCAGCACCGACCCCGGCGGGGCCACCTCCACCGCTAGCCGAAACAGGCGGGCGGCGTCCAGGACGTGCACGGCGGGCCAGCGGCCGGACCCGTCGCCGACGTAGCCGGAGACGCCTCTCTCGCGGGCGATGGCAATGAGCCGGGGAATGAAGCCGTGGAGGTCCCCCTCCCCGTGCACCGACCTGGGCAACCGCACGACGGCCGAGCGGACGCCGTGCGCCGCCATCGCGATCGCCGCCTTCGCGTTCACGCCCCTGGCCACCACAGGTCCGGCGGCATCGAACTCGTCACGCTCGGTGGCCACACGCCCGGGCAGAGCAGGCGTCCCGGAGGCGATCACAAGGGGCCTGTCGGAGCCCTCCAACGCCCTGCCGAGTGCCTCGATGACGCGCGCGTCCGCCTCCGCAGCGGCGGCGAAATCCGTGAAAGCGTGGTTGTAGGCGAGGTGGACCACACCGTCGGAGCGGCCCGCCGCGGCGCGCAGGGTGTCCAGGTCACCCAGGTCGCCGCAGACGACCTCGGCTCCGGCCGTCTCCAACTTGGCCGCGGACGCGTCGGAGCGGGCAAGGCCAGCTACCGCATGTCCGCCGCTCAGGAGTTCGGGGACTAGTGCCGAGCCGATCCAACCGGACGCACCGGTGAGGAATATGCGCATGGGTGGGCCTCCCAGATGAGTCATGACACTTGGTGCCGTCAGGATACATGCTGATGTCACCTGGTGTCAACAGCGCTACACTCTGCCTCGTGGCGAGATGGGAGCCGGACGCCCGGGCCAGACTCCAGGAGGCGGCCCTCGCGCTGTACGAGGAGCGGGGCTTTGACCACACCAGCGTCGAGGAGATCGCCGAGCGCGCTGGGCTGACCAAGCGCACGTTCTTCCGCCACTTCTCCGACAAGCGTGAGGTCCTGTTTGGAGGTGGAGCGATGGCCGAGGGGTCGTTCGTGTCCGCCGTCCGTGAGGCTCCCCTGGCCGCTGGTGCGCTCGAAGCAGTGAGTTATGGGCTCACTGCGCTAGCCGCCGGATTCGACGAGGAGGGCGCGCGGGCCGCCCGGCGCTTTCGGATTGTGCGCGCCAGCCCGCAGCTGTGGGAGCGGCAGCTGATCAAGTTCGCGTCTCTGGCCGAGGCGGTTGCAGGAGCGCTGCGAGGCAGAGGGGTAGGCGACCCTGCCGCGATCCTCGCCGCCGAGTTCGGGCATCACCGCCCTGCGTGTGGCGTCCGACCGCTGGGTTGGAGATACCAAGAAGAAGCGCCTGCAGCAGCTCACCGCCGAGGCGCTCGCCGAGTTGCGAGCCGTGGCATCCGCGGGCCCTCGCGCGATAGATGCTGGCGGAGACGTGCCAACATCGCCAGGAGTGCCGACGCCTGGCATCCGGGCGGCCGGTGGGATATCCGGAGGAGTTGTTTCGCCTCCAGGATGACCTGACCTGCGAGGGGCCCGCCGGCCGAGTCCACCCCGCCGGCCAAGGGGTCGACTTGAAACCCGGCGAGTTCCGCTCAAGTGAGAAGAGGGAGCACTGTTGCGTGGGCGAGGGTCCTCTCACCGGAGGCGCAGAACTCGTAGACCGCAGCGCCGCGGCGACCCGCCTCGGTCACCGCCCCTTGCGCGTCAGCACTCAATCGTGCCTGGACGCAAGACCACGGGACCGGAGGTCATCACCAGGGCTGAGCCCTGATCCACCCAGCGGCGAGACCCCGAGCGTGGCCGGGATCCCAGCACTGAACCGAACCCATCCGGCTGTCGGGGAGCGGGGACTCGAACCCCGGACCCCTGGTCCCCCAGACCAGTACTCTAACCATCTGAGCTACTCCCCGACGGGTCCGCGGCCAGTGTAGCGGATGGGTTGGAGGGGCTCGGGCGAGGCTCATCTCCCACCGCTCCCACCCATCCGGAGGTGCCGCTGTGATGACCACGGATGCCGGCCCCCAGGACCTCTTCGACCGGGCTCTCGACCAGGCCTCGCGGCTGATCAAGAGCACCCGCCCGGACCAGCTGACCCTCCCCACGCCATGCACCGGATGGGACGTGCAGGCCCTCCTCTCCCACCTCGCCGGCACGCCGCGCGTCTTCGCCGCCCTGGCCCGGGGGGAGCGCGTCAACCCCACCGCCCCCCAAACCGACGCCGTGCGCGACGGATATCCCGACACGCTGTTCCGCCAGGGACGCGACGAGCTCGAAGTCGGCCCTCCGAGAGCACCCGGAGCGTGCCCCCCGGTACCGGTCTCTCATCGTGGGCGAGACCGCCATCCACGCCTGGGACCTGGCCGAGGCCACCGGCCAGACCGCGCACCTCGACCCGGCCATCGCCGAAGCGGCCCTGGTCCAGCTCCGCGAGCGGCTCACCCCGGAGGCGCGCGCCAACTCCACCGCCTTCGGCCCGGAGATCCCGGTCGCCGACGACGCCCCCCCGTACCTCCGTCTCGCGGGGTTCCTGGGGCGCCGGCCGCCGGGCTGACCGCGGCCACGCCCTCCGGCTACAGCCCGCTGAGGCCGAGCCCGCGAAGCTCGTCGACGGCGCCGCGGCTGAGCAGATCGGAGACCGCGGCCGCGATCGGCTTGCCCTCGAAGAGGATGGCGTGGATCTGCGCCGCGATCGGCATCTCAACGCCGTGCCGCTCCGCCAGCCGGAGGGTCGCACGGGTGGCGTTGACCCCCTCGGCGATCATCAGCGTCGACGCCACCACCTCCTCGAGGCTCCGGCCCCGAGCCAGCGCCTCGCCGAGCCGGCGGTTGCGCGAGTGCGGGCTCATGCAGGTGACCATGCAGTCGCCGAGCCCGGTGAGCCCGGCGAAGGTGAGCGGGCGGGCCCCGGCGGCCACCCCCAGACGGGCCATCTCGGCGAGCCCGCGGGTGATGATCGCGGCCTTGCCGTTGTCGCCCAGGCCCAGCCCGTCGCAGACGCCCGCGCCGATGGCGACCACGTTCTTGATCGCCCCGCCGTACTCCACCCCGACCAGGTCGGGGCTGCTGTAGACACGGTACTGGGAGCCGTTGAGGAGGTCCCGCACCGCCTCGGCGGCCCCGGGGTCGAAGCCGGAGACCACCGCCGCCGCGGGTTGGCCACGGCCGATCTCGACGGCGATGTTGGGACCGCTGAGGGCCATGATCCGCGGACGCCACCCCTCGCCGAGGACCTGGAGCAGCACCCCGCTCATGGTCAGCAGGTCGGAGGTCTGGAACCCCTTGGCGGTGCTGATCACCGCGGCGGCGGGGTCCAGGTGGGGCCGGGCCAGGTCCGCGATCTCCCGGAGCCCGTTGGTGGGCACCGCGACCAGGACGATCCGGGCTCCGGCGCAGACCCGCTCCAGGTCGTGGGAGACGGTGATCCCCCCGTCCAGCTCCAGGTCGGGGAGGTAGCGGGAGTTGCGGCGAGTGCGCTCGATCTCGAGGGCGCGCTCCTCGGTGCGCACCCAGAGCCGGACCTCCAGCCCCTGGTGGCAGAGCGTCTGCGCCAGCGCCGTCCCCCAGGAGCCGCCCCCGAGGATGGCGGCAGGCGGGACGGGCCCCGGCGGCGCAGCGCTCACCGCCGCATCATCCTCCGCTCACCCCTCGCTCTCGGCGCGGCGCCGGGCCACGATGCGCAGCCGGACCCCGGCGAAGCCGAAGACGGCCCGGATCCGGTTCTCCAGGTAGCGCTGGTACGAGAAGTGGAAGAGCTCGGGGTCGTTGACGAAGAAGGCGACGGTGGGGTTGGGGGAGCTGGCCTGGGCGGCGTAGAGGATCTTGAGCCGCCTGCCCCGGTGCATCCCCGGCGGGTGGCTGGCCACCGCCTCGCGGATCAGCTGGTTGAGCGCCCCGGTGGGCATCCGCACCGAGCGAGCGTCGGCCACCACCCGGGCGGTGTCCAGCACCTTGGGTAGGTTGCGCCCCTGGATCGCGCTCACCGTCAGCAGCGGGACGCCCGGGACGAAGTCGAAGGCCGCGGCGATCCGCCGCAGCGTCTCGGGGTCGGCGCGGTCCTCCTGGGGCACCAGGTCCCACTTGTTGGCGATGATCACGACGCCCTTGCCGGCGTCGGCGGCGTAGCCGGCGATGTGCCGGTCCTGGGCGACGATCCCCTCCGAGGTGTCGACCACCACCAGGGCCACGTCGCTCCGCTCCAGGGCCCGCATCGCCCGGAGCAGGCTGTAGTGCTCGATGTCGGTGCTGACCACGCCCCGGCGCCGGATGCCGGCCGTGTCCACCAGGCGGACCTGCCGTCCGCGGTGCTCGACCACGGTGTCGACCGCGTCACGGGTGGTGCCGGCCACCGGTGACACCAGCGCCCGCTCCTCCCCCACCAGCTGGTTGAGCAGCGACGACTTGCCGACGTTGGGCCGGCCGATGATGGCGATCCGCAGCTCGTCGACCCGCTCCGCCGCCTCGCCCTCGGACGGGGGCAGCTGCTCCACCACGTCGTCGAGGAGGTCGCCGGTGTCGGTGCCGCTGAGGGCGGAGATCAGACGGGGCTCGCCCAGGCCGAGCCGGTACAGCTCGTGGGCGAAGTACGGGTCGGCCGGGGAGTCCGCCTTGTTGCCCGCCAGGATCACCGGTTTGGACCCGGTGCGGAGGATGGCGGCCACGTCCTCGTCGAGCCCGGTCACCCCGGCGCGCACGTCCACCATGAGGATGCAGAGGTCGGCCTCGGCGATGGCCATCCGCGCCTGCTGCTGGGTGCCCCGGGTCAGCTCGGCGATCCCGGGGTCCTCCGGCACCAGCGCGGGGTCGAGGCCCGCGGTGTCCACCAGGGTGAAGCGGCGGCCTCGCCACTCGGCCACCCCGTAGAGGCGGTCCCGGGTCAGCCCCGCGGTCTCGTCGACGATCGCCTGGCGCTCCCCGGTCAGCCGGTTGAAGAGGGTGGACTTGCCGACGTTGGGCCGGCCGACGATGGCGACGATGCCGCTCACCGGTCCCAGGGGGGCGTCCCCGCCGCGCCGCCGGGCGCGCCGGGTGCGCACCGTCCCCCCGGAGGGGCTCACGACGCCGGGGCGTCGAGCCCCAGGGCGACCGGGAGCAGCGCCTGCCCCTCATCCTCGAGGCGGAAGGCGTTGAGCTCGCCACTGCCCCCGGTGACCGTGTTGACGATGAGGTAGACGCAGTCGACCCAGGCCCGGTCGGAGTCGAACTGCGAGGGCCGGGCGGGGTGATCGGGATGGCTGTGCCAGAAGCCGACCACGTCCAGGCCGCGCGAGCGGGCGATGCGATCGGCCGCCTGGATGTCGGCGGGATCGAGGTCGTAGCGGTCGCGCAGCCGGTCGGTCCAGAGGTTGCGGCCCGAGGTGGCCTCCTGGACCACCACGGCGGCGCCGTCGCGGCCGCCGATCAGCACGCCGCAGCCCTCGTGCGGGTAGGCGGCCTCGCCCAGCCGCCGGACGGCCTCGTGGGCGGAGGCGGCGAGCCGGACGGCGGCGATCGTCACGGGGGCGTCAGCCCGTAGAGGCCGGTGCTGAGGTAGCGGTCGCCGCCGTCGCAGAGGATGGTCACCACCACCCCGGTGCCGATCTCCCGGGCCACCTCCCGGACCCCCCAGAGGTTGGCCCCGCTGGAGTGGCCCACCAGGATGCCCTCGGTGGCCGCCAGGCGGCGGGCCAGCTCGTAGGCCTCCTCGGTGGGCGCGCCGAGGTCCCGGTCCGCCAGGTTCGGGTCATAGATGCCTGGAACTATGGCGGTCTCCATGTGCTTGAGGCCCTCGAGGCCGTGCCACGGGGACTCCGGCTGGACGCTGTAGAGACGGATCCGCGGGTTGAGCTCGCGCAGCCGCCGGCCGGTGCCGACGAAGGTCCCCCCCGTCCCCAGCGCGGCCACGAAGTGGGTGACCGATCCGCCGGTCTGCTCCCAGATCTCGACCCCCGTGCCGTGGTAGTGGGCGCGCCAGTTCTCCGGGTTGTTGTACTGGTCGGGCATGTAATAGCGGTCCGGTTCGGCCGCCAGCACCTCGCGGCAGAGCCGGATGGCGCCGTCGCTGCCCTCCATCGGGTCGCTGAAGCTGACCTCCGCCCCGTAGGCGTGCACCAGGGTGCGGCGCTCCGCGCTGACATTCCGGGGCATGACCAGGTGCACGTGGTAACCGCGGGCGGCCCCGATCATCGCGTAGGCGACCCCGGTGTTGCCGCTGGTGGCGTCGAGGATCACCCGCTCCGGGGTGAGCAGCCCCTGACGCTCGGCCTGGGTGATCATTCGCAGCGCCGGACGGTCCTTCACCGAGCCGCCCGGGTTGCGGTACTCCGCCTTGGCGAAGACCTGCACCCCGGGGCACTCGTCCTCGAAGAGACGGATGCGCAGCAGCGGCGTGCGGCCGATCAGGTCCAGGAGGCTGGATCCGAGGCGTGGCGGCACGATCGAGAGCTGGGGGTCAGAGCTGGGCATCGCGGCCATTATCCCGAGCGCGGACGCCGGGACGGCGCTGCACCGGCCGCCGCGGCCGTTTCCCCCCGATCAGCCCGCTGCTTCGGAGACGTCCACCCGGAACCCGGCGCTGCCCCGGTGCGCGTCCGCGAAGAGGGCGACGACCCCGCTCGGCCTCACGTGGATGGGGCCGTCCTCACCGGGCAGCTCGACGAACCCGGCCTCGCCGGGCTTCTGCTGCAGCGCCGCCAGGGTCTCCGCGACGGAGAGCTTCACGGCGGCGTCCGAGCCGTTGACGAGCCGGATGATGGTCATGCCGGGGTGCTCCTCACTGCTGTGGCTGGCCCCATGGTAGCCGCGACGGCGTCCAGGGCAGTCCCCAGCTCGGCGCTGAGGTCGTCGAGGGCCTCGATCCCCACCGAGAAGCGCAGCAGCCCGTCGCCGATGCCCAGGGCCCGGCGCGCCTCCGGGCTCAGGCTGCGATGCGAGCTCAGCCCCGGATGGCTGACCGTGGTGGCCACGTCCCCGAGCGAGGGGGCGAGCCGGATGTCGGGCAGACCCTCGAGCAGGCGCTCGGCCCGCTCCCGGCTGCCGAGGTCGAGGGTCAGCAGCGAGCCCCGCCCCAGCGGCAGCAGCCGCCGGGCGAGCGCCTCCTCCTCGGCGCCGCGCAGCCCCGGGTAGTGCACCGCGGCGACCGCGGGATGCCGGATCGCGAGCCCGGCCAGGGCCGCGGCGCTCGCCGCCCCGCGCTCGGCGCGGAGGCCGGCGGTGCGCAGCCCGCGCAGGCTGAGGAAGGCGTCGAGGGACGCCATCACCGCGCCCAGCGAGCGCGAATGCCCGTCGAGGCGCTCCGCCGCCGGGTGACCGGCGCGGATCAGCACCGCTCCGCCAAGGACGTCGGCGTGACCGGACAGCTGCTTGCTCAGGCTGTGGAACACCAGGTCGGCTCCCATCTCCAGCGGTCGGAGCAGGAAGGGGGTCGCGAAGGTGCCGTCGATGACCGACGCCACCCCCGCCGACCGGCAGAGCTCGACCAGAGCGGGCAGGTCGAGGAGACCGAGCAGCGGGTTGCCGATGACCTCGGCCACCACGCACGCGACCTCCGGGGAGAGCTCTCGCCGCACGGGGTCGAGCTGGTGCCGGACGTCCCCCGGCGGTGGCAGGTCGACCACCACCGGCTCCACCCCGAAGGCGGCCAGCGGACCGCTGAGCAGGCTCTCGCTGCCGCCGTAGCAGGGTCGGAGGAGCAGCACGCGGCGGCGCCCCGGCCCCACCAGGGTGCTGAGGGCGAGCAGCAGGGCGGACTGGCCGCTGGCGGTCACGCGGCAGAGCGGCGGCTCCGCCAGCCCGTGGCCCTCCAGCGCCGCCAGCGCCGCCTCGAGCCGGTGGACGATCGGGGTCCCGTACCGCCGGTACCCGCTCCGGCCGGCCGCCATCGCGCGGTCGAGGTCGTCCAGGCTGGCGAAGGAGTCGACGGAGGCGAGCGAGGGGGGCTCGACCAGAGGCGCCCCACCCGGCACCGGATCCGGTGTGCCGGCCCGGACCGCCACGGTGAAGGGGCTGGGACGCCCCTTCACCAGCGCGCGCCCCGGCCTACTTCGCTGCCCGTGGCAGGGCGTTCCTGCCCGCGTAGACCGCGGAGCCGCCCAGCTCGCGCTCGATGCGCAGCAGCCGGTTGTACTTGGCCACCCGCTCCGACCGGGACGGCGCCCCGGTCTTGAGCTGGCCGCCGTTGATCGCCACCACGAAGTCGGCGATGAAGGTGTCCTCGGTCTCCCCGCTGCGATGGCTGACCACCGGGTTGTATCCGTGGGCACGGCCCAGGGCCACCGTGTTCATGGCCTCGGTGAGGGTGCCGATCTGGTTGAGCTTGATCAGCACCGAGTTGGCCGCGCCCAGGTCGATGCCCTTCTGGAGCAGCTTGGCGTTGGTCACGAAGTTGTCGTCGCCGACCAGCTGGACGCGATCGCCGAGCTTCTTGGTCAGCAGCACCCAGCCGTCCCAGTCCTCCTCGGCCATGCCGTCCTCGAGGGAGACGATCGGGTAGCGGTCGAGCCAGGAGGCCCAGAGGTCCACCAGCTCCGCGGAGGTCAGCTCCCTGCCCTCGCCCTTGAGCACGTAGCGGCCGTTCTGGAAGAGGGCCGACGGCGCCGGGTCGAGGCCGATGGCCACCTCCTTCCCCGGGGTGTAGCCGGCCTTGGAGATGGCCTCGACGAGGAGCTCGACGGCTTCCTCGTTGCGCTCCAGCGAGGGGGCGAAGCCGCCCTCGTCGCCCTGCCCGGTGTGCAGGCCCTTCCCCTTGAGGACGCCGCGGAGGGCGTGGAAGCACTCGCTCCCGGCCCGCAGCGCCTCGGCGAAGGTGGGCATCCCGAGCGGCATGAACATGAACTCCTGGAAGTCCACCGACGTCTGGGCGTGCGCACCGCCGTTGAGGCAGTTCAGCTGGGGCACCGGGAGGGTGACCGCGCCCACCCCGCCGAGGTAGCGGTAGAGGGGCAGCTCGGTGTACTCGGCGGCCGCCCGAGCGGTGGCCAGGCTCACCCCGAGGATGGCGTTGGCCCCCAGGCGGCTCTTGTTCTCGGTGCCGTCCAGCTCGCAGAGCCGGGCGTCGAGCGCCGCCTGGTCGAGGGCGTCCATGCCGATGACCTCGGGGGCGATCACGTCGACCACGTTGTTGACGGCCTGGAGGACTCCCTTGCCCCCGTACCGCGCCGGATCGCCGTCACGCAGCTCGACGGCCTCGTGGATCCCGGTGCTGGCGCCGCTCGGGATGATGGCCTGGCCCTCGCAGCCGCTGGCCAGCTCGACGTGAACCTCGACGGTCGGGTTGCCCCGGGAGTCGAGGACCTCTTGGGCGGAGATCGATTCGATGAAGGTCATGGCCGGGAGGATAGCCCCCGCCGGTCCGCTGACGTCAGGGGCACAGGTCATGAGCGGCGACCGCCGATGGGCCGCCGCCGCACCCTCGCGGCGCGGCTACGACGCGGTGGGCGGCGGCGCGGGCGGGTACCCGGGAGGGCCGGGGTAGGCGGGCGGAGGGTAGCCGGGCGGACCCGGGTACGCGGCCGGCGGGTAGCCGTAGGGTGATCCCAGCGGGCCGTACGCGGCCATCGGCAGCACCCCCACGGGGCGAAGCACCAGCGCCCCGCCCAGCTTGTCGTGGAGCCCCTGCTTGCGGGGATCCCAGGCCACCCAGAGGAGGGCGAGGAGGACGACCAGCTCGACGACGAAGCCGAGGCCGGCCACCAGGGAGAGGAGGGCGGCCCCCCACCAGACGATGGCGCGCAGCACGGCGCGGCCCACCGGCAGCGGCTTGGCGGTGTCCTCCTGGCAGACCACCCGCAAGCCCACCGCCCGCTGGCCCACCGTGCTGCCCCACCCCGCCACCAGCACTCCGAAATAGAGGAGGGCGACGAGGCCGTCCAGCAGCGTGTAGGTGAGCAGAGCGCCGGCGGGCAGCACCAGCTGCGGCACTGTCTGGTTGTTCTGGGAGGCGGCGGTGGCCGCGTTGAGCCGGCTCGAGAAGGCCGAGCCGAAGAAGACGAAGAACCCGATCGCCCCGGGCACCGCCAGCACGAGGACGTCGATCAGGTACCCGCCGACGCGGCGCCAGAAGGTCGCGTACGAGAGACCGGGGGCCGGCCCCCAGGGGGTGGGACCGGAGCCGTAGCCGGCGGGCGGATAGGCGGTGTAGGGCGGGTATCCTCCGGGCGGCGCGAAGCCCGGCGGCGGCACCGCGGGTGGTTGCCAGCTCATCGCGGTGGTGACGTGGCCGGTCTCACGGCCGCGCACATTACGCGCCGCACGAGGGCCGTGTCAACGCATCTTGACAGGAGCGCCCGGGCGGGGACGGTCACCGCCACCCCGGCCCGCGCGATCGGGGCCGCACCGTCAGCGGGCACCGCTCGCGGGCACGGGCAGGGCGCGGGCGAGGCCGTCCCAGAGCCGGGTCATCACCCGGATCCCGACCCGGAGCTGCTCCAGGTCGAACTTCTCGTTGGGGGCGTGGAAGCGGTCGTCGGGAAGGGCGAAGCCGACGAGCACCGAGGGGATCCCGAGCACCCGGTCGAACATCTCGACGGGGTGGATCGATCCCCCCTCCCGCGTGAGGTACGGCTCCACCCCGAAGACCTCGCGCATCGCCTGGGCCGCCGCCCGCACCCCGGGGTGGTCGGTGGAGGTGACCACCGGGTGGTTGGCCGACCCGACGCTGACCGTCACCCGCACCGCGGGCGGGGCCGCGGCCTCGATGGCCGCCCGCACCCTGGCGGCCACCGCCTCGGGGCTCTGACGCGGCACCAGCCGGCAGGTGATCTTGGCCCCCGCCCGCGCCGGGATGATGGTCTTCGGGCCCGGGCCCCGGTAGCCGCCCCAGATGCCGTTGATCTCCAGCGTGGGCCGCGTGGTCCGGCGCTCGGTGGTGGAGTAGCCCTTCTCGCCGAAGGTGGCCGGAACTCCCCCGGCCAGCTCGCGGAAGGCGGCCTCGTCGAAGGGGATGGCGGCGACGCCGGCCCGCTCCTCGGCGCTCAGCTCGACCACGTCGTCGTAGAAGCCGGGGACGGTGACCCGCCCGCTGACCGGGTCGCGCAGCGAGGCGAGGATCCGGGTGAGCGCCTCCACCGGGTTGAGCACGGCGCCACCGAACTCCCCGGAGTGGAGGTCGAGGGAGGGGCCGGTCACCTCGACCTCGAGGTCGACCATGCCGCGCAGGCCGACGCAGATCGAGGGCTGACCACGGCCGTGCATGGCCGTGTCGGAGACCACGCAGAGGTCGGCGGCGAGCCGGGCCGCCTCCGCCTCGACCAGGCCCTCGAAGTGGAGGGAGCCCACCTCCTCCTCGCCCTCGACGATCAGCTTGAGGTTGAGGGGCAGCTCGCCCCGAACCCTCAGGTGGGCCTCGACGGCCTTGAGGTGCATCCAGACGTGAGCCTTGTCGTCGGCGCAGCCGCGGCAGCGCAGCGCCCCGTCGACGATCCGGGGCTCGAAGGGCGGGGACGTCCACTCCTCGAGCGGATCGA
The DNA here is from genome assembly GCA_963803165.1 of uncultured Chloroflexia bacterium. Lineage (GTDB taxonomy): Bacteria > Chloroflexota > Dormibacteria > Aeolococcales > Aeolococcaceae > Changshengia. Next base: position 226,144 of record CAWDLK010000002.1, read on the forward strand.
CCGGCTGGACATCGTGGTGGCCGTAGATGAGGGCGGTGGGCAGCGCCGGGTCGACGATCCTCTCGGCATAGACCGCCGGGTGGCCGGCCGTCTCGATCAGCTCGGCGCTCGTGAAGCCGGCATCGAGGGCTCCCCGGGCGAGGTGCTCGGCGCTGCGTCGGACATCGCCGGCGTGCGCGGGATCGGCCGAGATCGAGGGGATCCGGCAGAATTCCACCACCTCGTCGACGAAGCGCGGCTGGTGGGTGTCGCAGTAGGCGTCGAGGTCCGCAGTGCTCATGGCGGCACTGAGAGTAGCGCGTGGGCGCACGCGTCATCCTCCCCGCGAGGCGAGCACATCGGCGCCGTCTGGTGTAGCCTTCACGCTGGCTGTTCCTCACTCCCACTCAACGTCCCAGCAGGAGGTTCGTCCCATGGCGGTTCGGGCTGACGCACCCAACTCCGGAGGTCCCCCACCGGAAGGGTCGGCCCTGAGCGAGCCGTCCCCCACGGCGTTCCTCACCGCTCGCCCCCAGCCGCCCCCGTTGGACGGTGCAGTCGTGGAGCTGGTCGGCCGCCCGACCGCCACACCACGGTTCGTCCCGCAGCCCTCGTTCCAGGGCGCGGTCGAATCTGCGGTGCTGCCGCACCAGCTCCACGAGATCGACCAGGTGATCGAGATCGCCCGGCTCGCCGAGCTGCTGGTCGAGAAGGACGCGCGCATCTCCCTCCTCGAGAGGGGCCTCGCCGAGTGGCGGGAGCGCGCCCGAGTCGAGATCGAGGCCCACGCCGGCGCCGAGCGGCTCGCCTTCGAGCGCGAGCGCGACCTCGTCGGGGTCATTCACCAGCAGATCTCGGCCATCGAGAGCGCCGAGGCGAGCACCCGGGAGGCGTTCGTCCAGGCCGACGAGCTCCGGGTCCGGCTCGACGAGCAGACCGCCCTGGTCGAGGACGCCGAGATCAACACCCAGACCGCCCTGGCCCGCATGCGCGAGCTGCAGACCAGCATCGACGAGCTCGAGGAGCGGCTGCGCCAGCGCGCCCGGCGCTGGTGGAGGCGCCGCGCGGCCTGACCCCGCCCGGGGTTTCCGCCATGACCACCTCGGCGTTGCGCCGGCGTGGCTCCGCCGTTGCGAAAGGATGGCAGCGGTGTCACAAGACCCAGCACGGGCGAAGCCTGCCTCCCGGCAGCGGGTGAACATGGGCGCGTCCATCCAGGTCGCGGGCGGCAGGGCACGCCCGGCCCGGTGGTCAGGAGACCGCGTCCATGGTCACGCCCCCGCTCCCGGCCCGGCACCGGCCACGGCTCCTCCTCGGGGCCGCGCCCCTCGCCCTCGCCGCCCTCCTCGCCCTGAGCCCGGCGCCGGCCGTCGCGCTCGGCGCCGCAGGCGGCGGGTCCCTCGCCGGCGGGCACGCGACCCTGCTGGTCGCCTCCGCTTCGCCGACCCCCACCCCCCGAGGGAGCCCCACCCCCACGGCGAGGCCGACCACCTCGCCCAGCCCGTCCAGCTCACCGAAGCCGAGCCCCTCGCCGAGCCCGACGGCCACGGCCACGGCCAAGCCGACGTCCTCGGCGTCGCCGACGGCGTCCTCGACGCCGCGTCCCTCCACCCCCGCTCCGACCCCCACCCCGGCACCCTCCCTCTCCCCCACGGCCACCCCGCTCATCGTGGCGGCGCCGACGCCCGCTCCCGACGTGGGTCCCCCGTCGCCGTCGCCGACCCCCTACGCCGGTCCCTGGGTCGTCTCACCGGGTCCACCCCCCTCGGGTCAGGTCCCGTCGCTCGCCGACGACTTCGCCTACCTGACGGTCACCCCCGCACTCGGCGGCGCCCTCACCGGCTGGCCGATCGCCTCCGCGATCCTCGGATCCGGAGCGGCCACGCTCTTCCAGTGGGGGGCCTGCGTGCTCCTCCTCCTCGCCGCCCTGGGCGTCGTCTTCCGGCGCCCGCTCGCACGCCTCCCGCTCGGCCGGCTCCGCTGGCCCCGGCTGCGCAGCGGCGCCTGACCCGCCGGCGGCCGCCGGAGAGGGAGGGACGGCAACCCCGGTCGCGAGCCGGCCGGCACGGGCCCGGGCCGCAGACCCCCTGATCGCGGCCACCACCCCCGAGGCGCCCTCGCGGCGATCAAGGGTGAGACGGGGCGGAGGTTTGGGTGTATACCTGAGCCGGTACCGCGGGGGCTCAGACTAGTCAGGTCGGGATTCGGAAGTCATGCCGGATCGATCGGAGCAGGCGGTGAGCCGACGGGGTGTCGGGCCGGCGATGGGCGACACCCCGAGCACCGCGGACCGGATGCCCACGGACGGGGCGTGGCCAGCTCGCCGCGACGCGTGGCGGGAGAGGGTGACCACGGCCGAGGTGGCCGTGCAGCTCATCCGCTCCGGCGACCGCGTCTGGGTGCAACAGGGGTGCGGGACCCCGGCGACGCTGCTCGAGGCGCTGGCGGCACGCGCCGCCGAGCTGCGCGACGTCGAGATGTGCCACATGATGACGCTGGGCACTCTCGACTACGCGCGCCCGGAGCTCGCCGGGCACCTCCGTCACAACGGGCTGTTCCTCGGAGAGAACGTGCGCGCCGCGGTGGCCGAGGGGCGGGCCGACTACACGCCCGTGGCGCTCGGGGAGATCGAGCAACTCTTCGACGACGAGCTGCGCATCGACGTCGCCCTGATCCAGACCTCGCCCCCAGACGAGCACGGGTTCCTCAGCCTGGGCCTCGGTCCCGACTGCACCCTCACCGCGGCCGGGAGGGCGGCGCGGGTCATCGTGGAGATGAACGATCGGATGCCCCGCGGGTCGGGCGACACCCTCCTCCACGCCAGCCAGGCCACCGCGATCGTGCCCGTGTCACGACCGCTTCGCGAGCTGGTCGCCGAGCCACCGGACGCCGTCCATCTGCGGGTCGCGCAGAACGTCGCCGAGCTGATCCCCGACGGCGCCACCCTCCAGGTCGGGATCGGGGGCATCCCCAACGCCGTGCTCGCCGGGCTGGGCGACCGCCACGACCTGGGCATCCACAGCGAGCTGTGCCCCGACGGCGTCGTGCCGCTCATGGAGGCAGGGGTGATCAACGGAGCGCGCAAGACGCTCCACCCCGGGAAGGTGGTGGCCGGGTTCGTGCTCGGCTCCCGGGTGATCTTCGACTACGTCGACGGCAACCCGATGTTCGAGTTCCACCGCACCAGCTACGTCAACGACCCGTACGTCATCGCCCAGAACGACGGCATGATCGCCGTCAACTCGGCGATCCAGGTCGACCTGAGCGGGCAGGTGTGCGCGGACTCGCTGGGGGACCAGCCGTACAGCGGGGTGGGCGGGCAGCCCGACTTCGTCCGGGGAGCGTCCCGGTCGAGGGGCGGGCGCGCGATCATCGCGCTGCCGTCGACCGCCCGGGGCGGGAGCGTGTCACGGATCGTCGCCACCCTCGCTCCCGGGGCGGGGGTGGTGACCACGCGGGCGGAGGTGCACGACGTCGTCACCGAGTACGGGGTGGCGCACCTTCGCGGGCGGAACCTCCGGCAGCGCGCCGAAGCGTTGATCAGGGTCGCCCACCCGAGCTTCCGCGCCGAGCTCGCCGACTACGCGGCGCGCGCCCACCGCCTGGAGCCGCGGCCGGCGCCGATCGAGGAGATCTGATGAACGACACCCGCGACCGAGGGGCCATCGCCATCGACCACGACGAGTGCAAGGGCTGCGGTCTCTGCGTCGAGGCCTGCCCGCCGCAGGTCCTCCGGCTCTCGAAGGAGCTGAACCGCTACGGCTACCACCCCGCGGAGTACCTGGGGACGGGCTGCACCGCCTGCGGCATCTGCTACTACGTGTGCCCCGAGCCCGGCGGCATCACGGTGCTGCGGCGGCTGGCGGCCTGAGCCATGGAGCCGCAGCTGATCAAGGGCAACGAGGCGGTCGTCAAGGCCGCGCTGCTGGCGGGCTGCCGTGCCTTCTACGGCTACCCCATCACCCCGGCCAGCGAGATCACCGAGACGGCGGCGCGCCTTCTCCCCGAGGTGGGCGGCGTCTTCGTGCAGGCGGAGAGCGAGGTGGCGGCGATCAACATGCTCTACGGCGGCTCGTCCGCCGGGGTGCGGGCCATGACCGCCTCCAGCGGGCCGGGCATCAGCCTGATGCAGGAGGGCTTCAGCTACCTGGCCGGAGCCGAGCTCCCCTGCGTCATCGTCGACATGATGCGGGGCGGACCGGGCCTCGGGAGCATCGGCCCGGAGCAGGGTGACTACTTCCAGATCGTCAAGGGCGGCGGCCACGGCTGCTACCGCAACCTGGTGCTGGCCCCGGCGTCGGTGCAGGAGCTGGTCGACCTGACCATGCTCGCCTTCGAGCTCGCCGGCCGGTACCGCAACCCCGTCGTGGTGCTGGCCGACGGCAGCATCGGGCAGATGATGGAGCCGGTGTCCTTCCCGGAGCCGCGGCCGGTGCCGGCGGCCCCGGCGTGGGCGGTCACCGGGACCGCGGAAACCCGGCAGAACCTGATCAACTCCATCCATCTCGAGCCCGATGTTCTCGAGGCACACATCCGCGCCCTCGAGGCCAAGTACCGTGAAGCCGAGCGCGCCGAGCCCCGGTGGGAGACCTGGAGGGTGGACGACGCCGACGTCGTCCTGGTGGGGTACGGGATCATGGGTCGCGTCCTGCGCGCCGTGGTGGAGGCGGCCCGGCGGCTCGGCATCAGGGCGGGGTTGCTGCGCCCGATCACGCTCTACCCGTTCCCGACCCGCGCGATCCGCGCCCTGGCCGGCACGGCGCAGGCCTTCGCCGTGGTGGAGATGAGCACCGGGCAGATGGTCGAAGACGTCCGGCTGGCGCTGGAGGGGAGCCGCCCGGTGGAGACCTACGGCCGGGTCGGAGGCAACATCCCCACCGTCGAGGAGGTGCTCCGGTTCGTGGAGAGGATCCCCGGCGGCACGCGGCAGCTGTCGGAGGTGAGCAGCGATGGCCACTGACGCCACGGCGATGGCGGTGATCCACGGACGCTCGCCGGTCTTCTACCGCCGCTTCGACCGCAAGGACGACGACCAGCACCAGACCCACTACTGCCCCGGTTGCGGGCACGGGATCGTGACCAAGCTGCTGGCCGAGGCCATCGACGCCCTGGGCATCCAGGACCGCACCATCCTGGTGAGCCCGGTGGGCTGCTCGGTCTTCGGTTACGAGTACGTCGACGTGGGCAACATCCAGGTGGCCCACGGCCGCGGGCCGGCGGTGGCCACCGCGGTCAAGCGCAGCCGCCCCGGCAGCATCGTGGTGAGCTACCAGGGCGACGGCGACCTCGCCGCGATCGGCACGGCGGAGATCGTCCATGCCGCCAACCGCGGCGAGGGCGTCTCGGTGATCTTCGTGAACAACGCCATCTACGGGATGACCGGTGGCCAGATGGCACCGACCACGCTGCTCGGGGAGACGACGACCACCACTCCCCTGGGCCGGGACCCGGCCACGCATGGATACCCGATCCGGGTGTGCGAGCTCCTCGCCACCCTGGAGGCACCCGTGTTCATCGAGCGGGTGGCGCTGGGGAGCAACAAGCAGATCATGGCGACCGGGCGGGTCATCCGCCGCGCCCTCGAGAACCAGGTCCAGGGGCTCGGTTTCTCGCTGGTCGAGGTGCTCTCGCCGTGCCCCACCGCCTGGGGGCTGGAACCGGCCGAGGCGCAGACCTTCGTCCGCGAGACGATGACGCGCACCTTCCCGCTCGGGAACTTCCGCGACCGCTGCGCCGGCGCGGTCCCGCGGCCTCCTGCCATGACGGCACCGGATCTCGGCGAGCTGCCGCGCATCCTCGGCCTCAGCCCGGCGCCCGGGATGGGCGGGGCCCTCCCGCTCGCCGTCCCGTCACCGACCGCCGACCATCGGGTCGTGGTGGCCGGGTTCGGCGGGCAGGGGGTGCTCCTGCTCGGAGAGCTGCTCGCCGAGGCCGGGCTCGGCGCCGGCTACCACGTGTCCTGGCTGCCCTCCTACGGGCCCCAGATGCGCTCGGGCACGGCGAACTGCCACGTGCGCATCTCCGCGGCGCCGATCAACTCCCCGCTGGTCTCCCGCCCGAACGTGCTGATCGCGCTCAACGAGCCGTCCCTGCGCAAGTTCCTGCCGTCGGTGGAGCCCGGCGGCCTCGTCCTCTACAACGCCGACCGGGTGCCGGAGGATTGCGCCGCGGCCGGTGTCCGGATCACCGCGATCGCGAGCACCGCCATCGCCGATCGGCTCGGGTCGCCGAAGGCGGGCAACATGGTGATGCTGGGCGCCCTGCTCGAGGCCACGGGGATGCTTCCCGACAGCGCCTTGGACCGGGCGCTGCACCGGCTGGTCACCCGAGAGAGCTGGTACGAGCTGGACCGGGGCGCGCTGCAGGCCGGGCGGGCCGAGATGGGCCGGATGGCGGCCGCACCGGCGGGGGTGGCGCCGGCCTGAAGGCCCGCTCGCGGCCGGCGACTGCGGGGGCGGCGCACTGGAGCCGACATCCGGAGAGTGATCACACGCCCCATCGCCGGGCTGCTCGACGACGCGTCGGCATGTGCTCCGCAGTCTCGCCTGCCGACCTCACCGGATCTTCACGCGGCAAACCCCCAGCGCCTTCGGTGCCAGAGAACAGCATCGACATCCGGCCGATCGACTGACAGGTCCGGCGGCTCGAGTTCTGTCCCCGCGAAATCGTAGTACTCGCGTCCGTTGTGGAACTCGTCCTTGATGCGAGGACTGACCTCGACCTTGAGGTCCGGCGTTACTGACATGTAGCCGAGATCAAACAGTCGATGTAGGTCCCGACGCAGCAGCAGGCCGTTGGTCACCTCGTGCCGCCCTCCTTCTCCGTATGGGACGATATGGGCGGCTTCGAGGGCCGGCCACACCCTGTCGCGTGTGACCGCGCATCGCCGGTGGTAGGCATCACCCACCATGAGGCGGAAGGCCCCCTGGCCGAGCCTTGGCTGGACGAGGATAGGCGCTCCGTAGCGCGGGTGTAGCGATGGGTCGAGGGTCAACTCGGCACCCTGTCGACCGAGAAGTCGCTCTTGGACCAGCTGCATCAGCTGGTGGCCGTCGGCCTCAGCCAGCTGGTAGCCCATGCCCTCCTGGATGTTCGGCTTCCAACCTGGCGGCGTGAACCACTCCCTCTCCCGGAAGAAGAACGGCTGCGTCAGCAAGGTGCAGCCGATCGGGTGCGACATCCTCCCAGCCAGATCTTGTACGCGAAGCTCGCGGTTGAGACGAGCGAGCCGATCGATCATCTCCTCGATCGTCGCCGCTCCGTTCTTCTCCCGGAAGGCCTCCCAAGCAGACGAAAGAGGCCAGACGGAGTGGTGAGCAAAGAACCCGCCTCCAACAATGGAGTTAGCCGGATATTTGAGCTTGAAGAGAAACAGGCCGCCAGATGGCAAGCTGCGGAAGGAACCAGCCTTGGGGTGCCAGAAGTTGACCTCATCCAGGGCCGGCAGCGATCGAAGGTGGTCGTACCAGCCGCGATCCGTCACGCCGACGTAGATGTCTGCCATGAGGTCAGCCCGCCTCGCGGAACATCCCGTAGCGCTCCTCGAGGAACGCCTCAGATGGGCGCCACGCCACCCTGCGCGGGACGGTGATGCGTTGGTTGTGGACACCCTGGAGAGCGTAGAGGAGGACCGGCCCGTCGATCTCGATCAGCACATCACGTCGGATCTCCACTGAGAAGTCCGGCCGTATTCCCAGGATGTTGGAATCGAATGCGGCATGGTGCAGCTTGCACAGCGCCAAACCGTTCGGGACGATTGGCCTGCCCCGAGGGTGCCCGTCCGGAAGTATGTGGGCGGCGTCCAGCAGCTCGCGATGGTGGAGCCGGCAGATGGCACAGGTCATCTGATAGGCGAGGAGGACGCGCTGGCTGAAGGTGCGCTGATGGATCCGCTGGCGGACGAGTCGAAGCGCGTACGCCCGTCGCGCGTCGTCGTCAGCATCCATGACGAGGTCGCCACCGAGGGCGGCCGGCTCATCCGGCTGGACGGTGAAGGCCTGCTCCGAACGGTCCTCGCGGACGACGTAGACCGGCCAGATTGCGAGATACTGGCCGGGGACCAGACCCAGGAAGTAGATCAACGGTAGCTGCCATTCCATAGCCCGACGGAGTCCGACGTTGTCACGGTGGTTCGGGTCTGTGCCCCGGTAGCGGTAGATCATTCCGTCGTCACTAATCTGGTCGTCGTAGGGAGCCTCCCTCCCCTCCACCCTGGGCACCGTGGAGATGGTGAGGGGGGCATCGGACAGGGCCGCGGGCTTGAAGATGCCCTGCGGGCCGAGAAGTGGAACTCGGGTCCCCTCAAAGACGAAACCCTGGGCAAGCAGATCACGGGGCATGACGTCGCTCGCGAGTTCGCCCGGTCTGCTCGGTGAGCCAGGCGAACGCGGCTGCCCGGATGGCTGTATCCCGGTCCTGCCACGGCATCGCCCCGATAGTAGGAGTTGTGGCGGCCTTGTGAGTCAGTTCCCACCGGTGAGCCTCGCCTGGGGCAATGGGATTTGGCGGAGCGAGAGGGATTCGAACCCTCGATACGAGTTGACCCCGTATACCGCATTTCCAGTGCGGCGCCCTCGACCAGCTAGGCGATCGCTCCGGAGCGATTGTACCGAGCGCCGCCGGGGGCCACCGCCGAGCCCAGGCAGGCTGCCGGCCCGGAGGGGGGCGGCGGGGATCAGGCCGCTGGGCTCCGGTGGCCGGAACGTCGCCATCCAGGGTTCCAGGTGGGCGCATCATCGGTCGGGACTTCCGGAAGGCCAGTTGGAGAGATCACGCCATGCAGGCAGAGGACATTCTCAACCGGGTTCGCGACATCGCCACCGTTCGTCAGGTCTTCGGTGAGCCGTACGAGAAGGGCGGGATGCTGGTCGTCCCGGTCGCCAGCATCTGGGGCGGCGGGGGCGGCGGCAATGGCACCGATCTGAGCGACGGCTCCGAGAACGGCCGCCGGGGATGGGGCGGGGGCTTTGGCCTCTTCGCCCGACCCCTGGGCGTCTATGTGATCCGGGATGGCTCGGTCTCCTGGCAGCCGGCCGTGGACGTCACCCGCCTCGTTCTCCACAGCCAGCTGGTGGCGATCGCGGCGCTCCGCCTGACGCGCAGCCTGGTGCGGCGTCGCCGGGGCCGCTGACCGAGATCGGCGCGCCGCCGCCGTCACCCGCAGTCAGGGCGGAGCCGGCTGCGGCCCCGGGCGCCCGATCCGTGTCCTGGGGTGCTCCGTATACTCGGCCCCGGAGAGGTGTCCGAGTGGTTGATGGTGCCGCTCTCGAAAAGCGGTGTGGTTAATAGCCACCGCGGGTTCGAATCCCGCCCTCTCCGCGGATCTCGCAACCCGGTGCCCGCCGGCCGGGGACCGGCATGGCGCCGGCCCCCCAGGCTCAGCCCGCGGAACGGCTACATTGAGCCCGGTGTGATCAGTCTCGACGGTTCCCCGCTCCGCCTCGACGACCTGGTGGCGGTCGCCCGTCACGGGGCACGGGTCGAGGTCGGCGAGGCAGCGCGGCAGCGGATGGCGCCGGCCCGAGCGCTGGTCGAGAGGCTCGACGCCGAGACCGACCCCGTCTACGGCGTCAACACCGGCTTCGGAGCCCTGGCCGACCGGGCGATCCCCGCCGGGGAGCGCCGCCAGCTCCAGCAGGCGATCCTGCGCAGCCATGCCGCCGGGATGGGCCCACCGCTCCCGGCCGAGGTGGTGCGGGGGATGCTCCTGCTCCGGGCCCGCAGCCTCACCGCCGGGCACTCCGGGGTCAGGGAGGAGCTCCCCGAGGCGATCTGCGCTCTGCTCAACGCCGAGATCACCCCGTGGGTCCCGGAGCACGGCTCGGTGGGGGCCTCCGGCGACCTCGCACCCCTGGCCCACGCCGCCGCGGTCCTGGTCGGCGAGGGGTGGGTGGACGACGGGCGGGGGGGTCGTCAGAGCGCGGCCAGCGCCCTCGCCGCGGCCGGGATCGAGCCGATCGCCCTCGGCGCCAAGGAGGGGCTGGCGCTGATCAACGGCACCGAGGGGATGTGCGCCATCCTCGGGCTCGCCGTCCGCGACGCCGAGACGCTGCTGGTGGCGCTGGACTGCGCCTGCGCGATGACCGTCGAGGCCCTGCTGGGGACCCCCCGGGCCTTCGACGCGGAGGTGGTCGCCCTCCGCCCCGCCCCCGGCCAGCAGGCGAGCGCCGCCAACCTCCGCGCGCTTCTCGCCGGCTCCCCCATCGTCGCCTCCCACCGGAGCTCGCACCACGCCGTCCAGGACGCCTACTCGCTGCGCTGCGCCCCCCAGGTGCACGGAGCCGCCCGCGACGTCCTCGGCTTCTGCCGGGAGACCGTGGAGCGCGAGATGGCCAGCGTGGTCGACAACCCGGTGGTCCTCGCCGGCCGCGACGAGCTCTTCACGGCCGGCAACTTCCACGGACAGGCGCTCGCCTACGCCGCCGACCTGCTCGCCTCGCTGGCCGCGGACACCGCCGCCATCAGCGAGCGCCGCGTGAACCGTCTGCTCGACCCGGCGAGGTCTCGCGGCCTTCCCGCCTTCCTCAGCCGGGAACCCGGGCTGAACAGCGGCCTGATGATCACCCAGTACACGGCGGCGAGCTGCGTGACCCAGCTGCGCCAGATGGCGGGCCCTTATGCGGTGCAGAGTCTCGACACCAGCGCCGGCCAGGAGGACCACGTCTCGATGGGCTTCGCCGCCGCCGTCCGCAGCCGGCGCAGCCTCGACCTGCTCCGTCAGGTGATCGCCGTGGAGATGGTCTGCGCCGCCCAGGCGCTCGAGCTGCGGACCCCGCTCCAGCCGGGCCCGGCCACGGGCGCCCTGCTCAGTTCGCTGCGCCGGCGGGTCGCGCACCTCGACTCCGACCGCCTCCTCGCGCCCGACCTGGAGGCGGCGGGAGAGTGGCTGAGCGGTGGGGAGTGGCGTCAGGCGGTCGAATCCGTGGCGGGAGGGCTGGTGTGAGGGGCGCCCGCCCGCGGCGGGCCCGCCGGCCGCGGCGATGAAGGACGCCGCCACCCTGGTGGTGGTCGGCATCGGTCAGCTGGTCACCGGCGACCCCCGGCGTCCGGCTCCGGGGGTGATCGAGGACGCGGTGCTGGCGGCGAGCGGCGACCTCATCGTCTACGCCGGCCCCGCGTCCGGGTTCGACCACCCGCTCGGGCCGGGGACCGTCGAGTTCGACGCTCGCGGGGCGGCCGTGATCCCCGGATTCGTCGACTCCCACACCCACCTGGTGTGGCTGGGCGACAGGTCGGAGGAGTATGCCCTGCGCGCCGGCGGAGCCACGTACGAGGAGGTCGCGGAGCGCGGCGGAGGGATCCGGAGCACCGTCGCCGCCACCGCCGCGGGCAGCCTGGAGGAGCTGGTGACGGCTGCCCGGGAGCGGGCCCGTCGAATGCGGCGGTCGGGCACCACCACGGTCGAGATCAAGAGCGGCTACGGACAGAGCCACGCGGCGGAGCTGCGCCAGCTCCAGGCGGCCCGGAACCTGGGGGCGGAGCCGGACATGCCCGACGTGGTCGCCACCTACCTCCCCCTCCACGGCCCGGTGGACGGCGACCGCGACGCGTACCTGGACGGCGTGCTGCACGAGGGCCTGCCCGGCGCCGGCCACCTGGCCCGGTTCGTGGACTGCTTCTGCGAGACCGGGGCCTGGAGCGTCGAGGAATGCGAGCGGCTCCTCCGAGCCGGCCGGGCCGCCGGCCTGCGTCCCAAGGTCCACGCCGAGCAGCGGAGCCTGAGCGGCGGGGCGGCCCTGGCGGCGCGGCTGGGGGCGGTCTCCGCCGACCACCTGGACCACGCCGACGACCAGGAGCTGCGCGCCCTCGCCGCCGCCGGGGTGACCGGGGTGCTGCTCCCCGGGGCCTCGATGGTCCTGGGCGGTCCCCCACCGCCCGGGCGCCGGCTCCGGGAGGCCGGGGCCACCGTGGCCCTCGCCACCGACTGCAACCCCGGAACGTGCTGGTGCGAGTCGATGCCGCTCGTCGTGTCCCTGGCCGTGGCGACCGCCGGCCTCACCCCGGCCGAGGCGCTGCTGGCGGCGACCTCCGGCGGCGCTGCTGCCCTGGGCCTCACGGACCGGGGCCGGCTCCTCCCCGGCCTGCGCTGCGACGCGCTGGTGCTGGAGACGTCCAACTGGCTCGACGTCGGATACCACCTGGGGGCCAATCCGGTGGCGCGGGTGATCGCCGCCGGCAGGCTGGCCGCACCCTGATGTTCGACTGCACGCCACCGGGACCCGCTGCCCGTCCCGCCGGAGGAACTTCGCGATGCTGACCGCCACTCACGGACCCCGCCCCGTCCACGCCCCGCGGGGCTGCCAGCTGACCTGCCGGGGGTGGCCGCAGGAAGCGGCGATGCGCATGCTGATGAACAACCTGGACCCGGAGATCGCCGAGCGTCCGGACGACCTGGTGGTGTACGGGGGCAGTGGCCGGGCGGTGCGCAGCTGGGCCGCCTTCGACGCTGTGGTGGCGACGCTGCGAACCCTGGCCGACGACGAGACCCTGATGGTCCAGTCCGGCAAGCCGGTGGGTGTGGTCCGGACCCACGAGTGGGCCCCGCGGGTGCTGATCGCCAACAGCAACCTGGTCCCGGAGTGGGCGGATTGGGCTCACTTCCGGGAGCTCGAGGCCGCCGGGCTGACCATGTACGGCCAGATGACCGCCGGCTCCTGGATCTACATCGGAACCCAGGGGATACTCCAGGGAACCTACGAGACCTTCGCCGCCATCGCCCGCCGGCGCTTCGGTGGCAGCCTGGCCGGGACCATCACCCTCACCGCCGGCCTGGGCGGGATGGGGGGAGCTCAGCCCCTGGCCGTGACCATGAATGGCGGTGTGGCCCTCTGCGTCGAATGCGACCCGGCCCGGATCGAGCGACGCATCCGCCACGGCTTCCTGGACCTCCGGGCCGACGACCTCGAGGACGCGCTCCGGCGGGCCGTCGCCGCCCGCGATCGCCGCGAGGCGGTGAGCATCGGGCTGCTCGGCAACGCCGCCGAGGTGGTGCCCGAGCTGCTGTCCCTCGAGGCGCCGATCGACGTCGTCACCGACCAGACGTCAGCGCACGACCCGCTGACCTATCTCCCCATCGGCATGCGCGTCGACGAGATGGCGGTGCAGGCGGCGGAGCTCCCCGAGGACTTCATCCGCCGTGCCCGGGAGTCGATGGCCCGTCACGTGGAGGCGATGGTCGGGTTCCAGGCGCGCGGCGCCGAGGTCTTCGACTATGGCAACTCCCTGCGCGAGGAGGCACGTCTCGGTGGATTCGCCAATGCCTTCGCCTATCCCGGGTTCGTGGCCGCCTACATCCGCCCCCTCTTCTGCGAGGGCCGGGGACCGTTTCGCTGGGTGGCGCTGAGCGGCGATCCCGCGGACATCGCGGCGACCGATCGGGCGATCCTCGAGCTCTTCCCCGACAACGAGTCGGTGACCCGCTGGATCCGGTTGGCGGGCGAGCGAGTTCACTTCCAGGGGCTGCCGGCTCGCATCTGCTGGCTGGGGCTCGGGGAGCGCGACCTCGCCGGCGCTCGCTTCAACGACATGGTCGCCTCCGGGCAGCTCAGCGCGCCCATCGTCATCGGCCGCGACCACCTCGACGGTGGATCGGTGGCCTCGCCATACCGGGAGACGGAGGGGATGCGCGACGGCTCCGACGCCATCGCGGACTGGCCGCTGCTCAACGCCATGGTCAACGTCGCCTCCGGTGCCTCCTGGGTGTCGATCCACCATGGCGGCGGCGTGGGCATGGGCCGCTCGATCCATGCCGGCCTGGTGACAGTCGCCGACGGCACCCCGCTCGCGGGCGAGAAGCTGCACCGTGTGCTCACCAACGACCCGCTGACGGCGGTGGCGCGCCACGCGGACGCCGGCTACCCGGATGCCCTGCGAGCGGCCCGGCGGCACGGCGTGCGCATCCCCATGCAGGAGAACGAGTGACAATCAGCCGCGTGAGAAACCGGATGGGGGAGCGTTCGTGGTAGCCGGTCCCACCCAGCCGGTCACCCCGCCGCCGCCGGCGGCGGCCGAGCCGCTGGTCCTGATCGTGCCCAACTTCAGCGAGGGCCGGCGGACCGAGGTGATGGACGCCATCGTGACGGCGATGACCGCGGTGCCCGGCGTCACCCTGCTCAACCGGCAGTCCGACCCCGACCACAACCGGCTCGACACCACCCTGATCGGCTCTCCCACCGCCTGCCGGGCGGCGGCGCTCGCCGGCGCCGCCAAGGCGGTCGAGCTCATCGACATGGAGCAGCACAGCGGATCCCATCCGCGGATGGGAGCGGTGGACGTGATCCCCTTCATCCCCATCCGCGGGGTGACCATGGACGACTGCGCCCAGCTGGCTCGGGAGCTGGGGCGCGAGCTCGCCGACACCCTCGCGCTCCCCGTCTACCTCTACGAGCGGGCCGCCTCGGCACCCGACCGCGTGAGCCTCGCCGAGGTTCGCCGGGGCGAGTACGAGGGACTGCGGGGCGACGTGGCGAGGGGCCTCCGCCTGCCTGACTTCGGTCCCCACGAGATCGGTCACGCCGGCGCTACCGCGGTCGGCGCCCGGCCGCCGCTGGTCGCCTTCAACGTCTACCTGAGCGGCACCGACGAGCGCGCCGCCAAGGAGGTGGCCAGACGAGTGCGGGAGCGCTCCGGGGGTCTGGTCTCGGTCCGCGCCATCGGCTTCGCGGTCCCCGAGCGGGGCTGCGTCGAGGTCTCCCTGAACCTGCTCGACCCCCTGACCACGCCCCCGTACCGGGCGCTCGAATTGGTCCGCCTCGAGGCCGCCCGCTTCGGCATGCACGTCCTCGACACCGAGATCGTCGGCCTCACCCCCCAGGCGGCGCTGGTCGAGTCCGCGGTCCACTACCTGCAGCTTCGCGGCTTCGCGCCCGCCGAGCAGGTGATCGAGACGCTGGTGGCGCGGCAGGCCGGCGGTGCGGACGGCCCCGGGGCGGGGGCCGGCGCCGGGATCGCGGGGCTCGCGGTGGGTCAGTTCCTCGACGCCCTGGCGTCGTCGCGGCCGACCCCCGGTGGCGGCGCGGTGGCGGCGGTCGCGGGCAGCGCCGGGGCAGCCCTGCTGGCCATGGTGGCCCGGCTGACCGGCGGACGAAAGGGCTACGAGGGGGTGCGCGACCGCATGGGCGAGCTCGTCCCGCTCGCCGACCGGGAGCGCGCCGCTCTGCTCCGCCTGGCCGACCGGGACACCGCGGCATTCGACGCGGTGATGGCGGCGCACCGGCTGCCCCGGCGCTCCGACGAGGAGAGGGCGGCCCGCGCCGCGGCGGTGCAGGCGGCCCTGCTCGCCGCCACCGAGGTCCCCCTCGAGGTCGCCCGGCGCGCGTGCGCGCTCATGCCCGTCGCCATGGAGCTGGTGGAGACCGGCGACGCCAACGCGGTCTCCGACGCCGTGTCGGCCGGATGGATGCTCCACAGCGCGGTCGTCGCGGCGCTCGCCAACGTCGACCTCAACCTCGAGTTCGATGACCGACCGCGAGCTCGTCGAGGCCACCCGGACCGAGGCGAGACGGCTCCGGGCGGAGGCGGATGCCGCGGCCGCCTCGGTCGACGCCGGCCCGCGGCGCCGCGGCGGCACCCCCTGATCACCGGCGGCCCTCGCCGCGCCTGCCGCCTGGGCCTGCTCTCCCTGCTGGGAGCTGGCGCCCTCTGCCTCATCTCGGCCTGCGGGGGGCTGTCCGGAGGGCTCAACGAGCACCAGGCGGTGGTGAGGGCGACCAAGCTCGCTCAGCAGATGTCCACGACCCCGGTCACGTTCGTCGCCGCGGCGTCAGGACGCCTGGGCAGCTTCAACTCCGGCATCCGCTCTCCGAGCCCGGACACGGCGGTCTGGGCCGTGACCTTCGACGGCACGTTCCCGGGGTCGTGCGGACCGTCGGTGCCTCCAGGGCAGTCGCCGCACGCCTGCCCTGCGCCCAATCCGACCGCCCGCGTCTACCTGGACCACACCTCCGGGGCGCTGATCGGCATGTGGACCACCCCTGCCAGCGGGTAGCGACTCACGCCCACCCGCCGGCCGCGCGGCCCGGTCAGCGCCGGGACCTGCCCTGGTGCCTCCGGTGGTAACGCGTCAACTCCATCACGACCCACACGATGGCCAGCACCACGAGGATCGCGAAGATCAGGTGAAGGAGGGGCGTGAGGATGAAGAACACGAAGAAGAGGACCACCAGGACGAGCAGGAGGGCGGAGAGCGGGTGGCGGACCAGATGCATGACCTCCACCTTACGCCGGCTCGCGCCGGGCCGCCGGTTCGAAGCGCCCCGGGCGGCGCCGGTGCGCGGGCGATAGACTGACATCGAGGGCAGACCTCACCGGAGGTCTGCGCAGCGGGAGAGCCCACAGCCCGATGCCCCACCCCCAGCGCGGAAGGAGCGCGGCCCTGGCCGCCGCCGGCCTGGCCATGGCCACCTGGCTGGCGGCGTGCGGCTCCGCGTCCACGCCCTCCCCCTCCGCCACCGTCTCCTCGACCGGCAGCGCGAGCTCGACCTCGAGCGCCTCCCCCGGCCCGAGCCCCAACGCCACCCCGGCGTCCGCCCCCGCCGCCGCCTGGCCCGTGTACCACCAGAACCCGGAGCGCACCGGCCTCTCCCCCACGACGCCCGCCGCGAGCACCCTCTCGACCGCCTGGAGCGCCAATCTCGACGGAGCCGTCTGGGCGGAGCCCCTGGTGGTGGACGGCGACGTCATCGTCGCCACCGAGGACGACTCCCTCTACGCTCTCAACCCCCAGAGCGGGGCGGTGGTCTGGCGTGACCACGTGGGCACCCCGGTGCCCCGGTCCGACCTCCCCTGCGGCGACATCTTCCCGCTCGGGATGACCGGCACCCCGGCCTACGACCCGGCCACCAACTCGATCTTCGTGGTCGCCGAGGAGACCGGCCCCATCCACGTCCTCTACGACTTCAACGCCGCGACCGGGGCCGTGCTCTGGTCGCGCCAGGTGGACATCGCCAGCTCCCTCGAGCACGCCAACGCGGTGCAGCAGCGTCCCGCCCTGGCGGTCGCCAACGGCTACGTCTACATCGGCTTCGGCGGGTTGGACGGCGACTGCAGCCAGTACGTGGGGGCGGTGGTGGCGGTCCCGACCAGCGACCAGGGCTCGACGCTCAGCTTCATGGTCCCCACCAGCCGCGAGGCGGCGGTCTGGGCGACCGGCGGGCCGGTGGTCGAGCCGGGAGGCGACATCCTGGTCAGCACCGGCAACGGCGCCGCCGAGGGCGGCACCTGGGACGAGAGCGACTCGGTGCTGGAGCTCAGCCCCACCCTCAAGGTGGACGGCGACTTCGCGCCCTCACGCTGGGCCTACGACAACGCCCACGACCTCGACCTCGGCTCGGTGGCGCCCACCCTCCTGCCCGGCGGCCTCATCTTCATCGCCGGCAAGAGCGGCATCGGCTACGTGGTCCGGCAGTCGGCGCTCACCGGCGTCGGTGCGAACGTCTCGAGCGCCGGGGTGTGCGGGGGCGCCATGTCCTTCGGCGACACGGCCTCGATCGGCGACGACCTCTACCAGCCCTGCTCCAATGGGATAGAGGCCATCTCCGTCGCCAGCAACGGCAGCTTCTCCAGCGTCTGGCAGACCTCCTCTGGGGCCAATGGTCCGCCCGTGCTGGGCGGCGGCGACGTCTTCAGCGTGGACACCGGGAGCGGCACCCTCTACGCCCTGAGCCAGAGCACTGGCGCCGTGGTGGCCCAGATCTCGGTGGGCGCCGTGGAGCACTTCACCTCGCCCGCCCTGCTCGGCGACCTGGCGCTGGTCCCGACCGCGTCGGGCGTGGTCGCCGTGTCCGGGGTCTGAGCCCGGAGGCCGTCCGGGTCGGATCGCCCGCCACCCCTAGACTGGAGCTCACGTGTCCGGCCTGATTGTGATCGTCGTCCTCGCCCTCGGGTTCGGCGGCCTGCTCTGGTGGGGGGTCGGCCTCCCCCCCACCCGGCCCCGCCCGCGCAGCCGCTACCGGGGACCGACCGAGATCGACGTCCACGACCGGCTGGAGCAGCGACGCCGCCACCCGTGAGGGGCCCCGGCTGAGGCAGACTCGCGCGATGCGCCCACTCCCCGCCGGCCGCGTCGCCCACCTCTACCGCGAGCACCTCGCCAACACCCGCCGGGAACGTCTCTTCCTCTCCTCCATCGGCTTCTTCACGGCCTTCGCCGCCACCCGCGGCATCACCCACGCCATCCGGGCCGGAATCGGCCCCTTCCACAACCTCGGCGTCGGCGGGCGCCACCTCCACCACCTGGTCTTCGGGATCGCCGGGCTGCTCGGCACCGGGTACCTCTGGCTGGTCCAGGTGGGCACGGGCACCGGTGAGCGGGTCGAGGACCCCGTCGCCCGGCTCACCGCCGTCACCTACGGCGCGTCCTCCGCCATCACCCTGGACGAGTTTGCCCTCTGGCTCAACCTCAAGGACGTCTACTGGGCCCGCGAGGGCAGGGAGAGCGTCGACGCGGTGGTCCTCTTCGGCGCCGCCCTCTCGGTGGGGCTCTGGGGCGGCCCGTTCTTCCGTGCCGTCTACCGCGAGGCGCGCCGGGAGTGGGCGAGGGCCGAGGGCTCCCGCCCCTAGCCGGAGGCCGGCCCGAGCCGCGGGCGGCGGGCCCCCGGGTAGAGTGAAACGGTGAGCCCCACCTCCCCGATGGCCTCCTGACCGTGCACCGCTGGGCCCACGGCATGCCTGCCGAGAAGCCGACCGGCCGGGTCACCAACCGCCACCTCGCCCGCCGGGTCCTCGCCCTCTTCCGCCCCCACCGCGGCCAGGTCTACGTGGCGGTGGGCCTGATCGTCTTCACCTCGGGCCTCGGCGTGGTCAACCCCATCCTCATCAAGTACGTCTTCGACGCCCTCTTCCCGCGCGGGGGCGGCGGCCCGGAGCTGGGCCTGGTGGGCATCTACGCCGGCCTGATGATCCTCATCCCGGTGATCACCGGCATGGTGGGGATCGCCCAGACCTACCAGATCAACGCCATCGGCCAGCGGCTGATGGAGGACCTCCGCAACTCCCTCTACGCGCACCTCCAGGGCCTCTCCATGCGCTTCTTCACCTCCACCCGCACCGGGGAGATCCAGTCGCGCTTCACCAACGACATCGGCGGCATCCAGTCGGTGGTGACCGACACCGCCTCGTCGGTGGTCTCCAACGTGGTGGTCATCGTCAGCACCCTGGTGGCGATGCTGGTGCTGAGCTGGCAGCTCACCGCCCTCTCCCTCTTCATGCTGCCGGTCTTCCTCTTCCTCACCTACCGGGCCGGCAACACGCGCCGCAAGGTCACCCTGCTCGCCCAGGAGTCGAAGGCGGAGATGAGCGCGATCACCCAGGAGACGCTCTCCATCTCGGGGATCCTGCTGGGCAAGACCTTTGGCCGCCAGCGCGAGGAGCTGGACCGCTTCCAGTCGGAGAACCACCGGGTGGCCGACCTCTCCATCCGGGCCGCGATGGTCGGCCGGGTGCTCTTCGCCATGATCCAGGTCTTCTTCTCCATCGCCCCGGCGCTGGTCTACCTGGTCGCCGCCTTCGTGATCTACAACAGTCACGGCCTGGGCGGGGGGATCACCGCCGGCACCATCGTCGCCATCACCACCCTGCAGAGCCGCCTCTTCTTCCCCATCGGCCAGATGCTCCAGGTGTCGGTGGAGGTCCAGTCCTCGCTCGCCCTCTTCGAGCGCATCTTCGACTACCTGGAGATCCCCCAGGACATCGCCGACGCCCCCGACGCGGTACCCCTCCCCTCGCGGCGGGTCGGCGCCGAGATCGAGCTGGACCACGTCTACTTCCGCTACGACCCGGCCCACCTCAGCACCCAGCGGAGCACGGAGCACGCCGACCAGGAGGCGCCCCGGCCGTGGGCTCTCGAGGACGTCGACATGCGGGTGATGCCCGGACAGCTGGCCGCCATCGTCGGCCCCACCGGCGCCGGCAAGACCACCATCTCCTACCTGATCCCGCGCCTCTACGACGTCACCCTGGGATCGGTGCGCCTGGACGGCCACGACGTGAGGAGCCTGACCCTCGACTCCATCGCCGAGCAGCTCGGCATCGTCACCCAGGAGACCTACCTCTTCCACGCGTCGGTCCGCCGCAACCTGCTCTACGCCAAGCCGGACGCCACCCAGGAGGAGCTGGAGGCGGCCTGCCGCGCCGCCTTCATCCACGACCGGATCGCGGAGCTGTCCGATGGCTACGACACCATCGTCGGCGAGCGCGGCTACCGCTTCTCGGGCGGCGAGAAGCAGCGCATCGCCATCGCCCGGGTGGTCCTCAAGGCCCCCCGCATCCTCATCCTCGACGAGGCGACCGCCTCGCTCGACACCACCAGCGAGCGCCTGGTCCAGGCCGCGCTCAGCCCGCTCATCCGGGAGCGGACGACCATCGCCATCGCCCACCGCCTCTCCACCATCCTCGCGGCCGACGTCATCTTCGTCATCGACCGCGGCCGCCTGGTGGAGCGGGGCACCCACGCCGAGCTGCTCCGCACCGGCGGCCTCTACGCCAGCCTCTACGAGCAGCAGTTCGCCGCTCAGGGCACCCCGGCGCGGCGCCCGGCGGGGAGGTCGGCACGGGCCGGGGAGGACGGTGACGCCGAGGCCTCGGACGGGGCGGTCGCCGCCGGCGCCTGAGCGCCGCTACCATTCCGCGGCGAGGCGGTGGGGCGAGCGCTGGTTCTGGGAGGCAGAGGCATGCTCAAGGGGTTCCGCGACTTCATCCTGCGCGGCAACGTGATCGACCTGGCCATCGCGGTGGTGATCGGGCTCGCCTTCAACGCCGTGGTGAGCGCCCTGGTCAAGGACATCCTCACCCCGCTGATCGCCGCCATCGCCGGCAAGCCCGACTTCGGCGGCCTCACCTTCACCATCAACAGCAGCCAGTTCGCCTACGGCGACGTCCTCAACGCCATCATCTCCTTCCTCTGCGTCGCCGCCGCCGTCTACTTCGCGGTGGTGGTCCCGATGGGCAGGCTGGCCGCCCGCCGGGCCCAGCCGGTCGAGGTCACCACCCGCGAGTGCCCCCAGTGCCTCAGCACCATCCCCCGGGCGGCCCGGCGCTGCAGCTTCTGCACCGAGGTGGTCGCCCCGCTCGCGTAGCCGCCGCTCACTCGGCACGCAGGCGCCGGAAGAAGTCGCGGAGCAGGCGGCCGCACTCCTCCTCCAGCACCCCGGCGGTGACCTCCAGGCGGTGGTTGTTGGCGGGGTGGCGCAGCACCGTGTAGACGCTGCCGTCGGCGCCCTTCTTGGGGTCGCGGGCGCCGTAGACGCAGCGGTCGACGCGGGCCTGGACCATCGCCCCGGCGCACATCGGGCACGGCTCCAGGGTGACCACCACGGTCACCCCACCGAGCCGCCAGCCGCCCAGGCGCCGCGCGGCGGCGCGCAGCACCCGCATCTCGGCGTGGTCGGTGGCGTCCCCGGAGCGCTCCATCCGGTTGCCCGCCGCCGCGATCACCTCGCCGCCGGCCACCGCCAGGGCGGCCACCGGGACCTCGCCCCGCCGGCCGGCCCGCGCCGCCAGCCGGAGCGCGTGGCGCATCAGCGCTTCGTCGCCGTCCATCCCCTCAGTGTCGCGCAGGCGGGGAGGCGCCGCCGGCTACTCCGAGTACTGCTCGGCGATCCGCCGCAGCGCGTCCTGCCAGGATTCCGCGGGTGCCTCGGCGTCGGCGCCGCGCGGGAGCGAGCGACGGAGCCGCTCCCGGGTCTTGTCGATCTCGCGGTCCCGGCGTCGCTCCTCGAGGGTGCGGACCGCCGCGACAGCCTGGTCCACCTCGGTGGCGACGCCCTTGATCGCGTCCACGCCGTCGGCCGAGCGCAGCGTCTTGTGGAGGCGGTTGGCCGTCTCGGGGGCCAGCCGGGTCCCCGCGTCGCGGAGCTGGTCGGCAACGCGGCGCCGCGCGCTCTCCAGGCCCCGGCGGCGGCGCGCCTCCTCCTCGGCGTCCTGGCGCTGGCTGTCCAGGAGCGCCCAGCCGTCGTCGATGAGCCGCGGGTACTGCCAGGCGAGGCTGAACTTGCCGGCGCTCATCCCCGCCACCAGCTCCGCGACCTGGGCGGTGTAGCGCTGCCGCGCGTCCCCGGAGAGGCCACCGATGAGATCGGCGAGGATCGGTCGTGCCTGGGCGTGGGCCCGGCGCACCCAGCCCGGCAGGTGCAGGTGGTGCGGCTGGGGGACCTCGCCGGGGCGGGCCGCCACGGCGAGCCCCTCCGGACGATGGATGCCGGGAAGTCGCGGCCCGGCCCCGGCCACCGGCGGATGGTGGTTCGAACGGCTGGGTCGCGGGCGGCTCGCCCTGTCGACCTCGGTCTCGCCCGGATCCAGGGCGGGCGGCAGCGATGCGGGGGTAACGGTCACTCGGTGGCCATGGCTGGTTGGACGCGGGCATCGTACCTGACCGGCTCGGCGTCCCGCGTTGGCGTTACCTGAACGCCACGCCGAGATGGTCCGGTCCGTTGCGGCGCGCCCGAGCCTCAGTGGCTCCTCGCGCCACGGCGCGGTGACGGCGGCCGGCCGCGGACCGGCCGCAATCCGCCGATCTGGGCCGAGGGGCAGATGTCGTTGAGCACGCAGACCGGGCAGCGCGGGCTGCGGGCGACGCACACCCGGCGGCCGTGGAGGATGAGCCGGAGCCCGAGCGAGGTCCACTCCGGGGCGGGCACCTCCGAGCAGACGTCCGCCTCGATCTCCACGGGGTCCGTGGACGAGGTCAGCCGCAGCCGGCCGCTGAGCCGGGTGACGTGGGTGTCGACGGCCAACCCCGGCTTGCCGAAGGCGACCCCGAGGACCACGTTGGCGGTCTTGCGGCCCACCCCGCGCAGGGTCACCAGGTCCTCCATCCGGTCCGGCACCCGGCCCTCGAAGCGGGCTACCACCTCCTCGCTCATGGCGATGATGGAGCGGGCCTTGGCCCGGAAGAACCCGGTGCTGCGGATGAGCTCCTCGAGCTCGGCGGGATCGACGCCGGCGAGCGCGGCCGCGTCCGGGCAGCGGCGAAAGAGCTCCGGGGTCACCATGTTGACCCGCTCGTCGGTGCACTGGGCGGAGAGGATGGTCGCCACCAGGAGCTGGAGCGGCCCGTGGTGGACCAGGGCGCACTCGGCGTCGGGGTACTCGGCGGCGAGCCGCTCCACGACCTCCGCCGCCCGGGCCCGGGCACCACGGGGGAGGCGGCGGGTCGAGGCCATGGCGAGAAGGATGCCACCCGCCGGCGGCGGCCCGGGACCCGCTGCCCGGGCGCCGCCTTTCTACAATCGAGCGGTCAGCCCACCACCGGAGGCAGTCGCGTGCGCCACAAGATCACCGTCATCGGCGCGGGCAACGTCGGCGCCACCCTCGCCCAGCGCCTCGCCGAGCGCGACTACGCCGACGTCGTCCTGGTCGACATCGTCGAGGGCCTGCCCCAGGGGAAGGCGCTCGACATCCTCGAGGCCGGCCCGGTGGTCGGCTACGACAGCCTGGTCACCGGCACCAACGGCTACGCCGAGACCGCGGGCAGCGACATCGTGGTGGTGACCAGCGGGGTCGCCCGCAAGCCGGGGATGTCCCGCGACGACCTGGTCATGACCAACGCGGGGATCGTCGCCGGCGTGGTCCGCCAGGCGGCGGCGGCGTCACCCGAGGCGGTCCTCATCGTGGTCAGCAACCCGCTCGACGCCATGGCCCAGGTGGCCCTGGCGGTGAGCGGCTTCCCCCGCCGGCGGGTCATCGGCATGGCCGGCGTCCTCGACACCGCCCGCTTCCGGACCTTCGTGGCCCAGGAGCTGGGGGCGTCGGTGCGCGACGTGCAGGCCCACGTGCTGGGCGGCCACGGCGACACCATGGTGCCGCTCACCCAGCTCACCACGGTGGCGGGCCGGCCGGTGGCCCAGCTCATCGCCGCGGAGCGGCTGGAGCAGATCGTGCAGCGGACCCGCGACGGCGGCGCCGAGATCGTCGGCCTGCTCAAGACCGGCAGCGCGTACTACGCGCCGAGCGCGGCGGTGGCCCAGATGGTGGACGCCATCCTCCTCGACACCCGCCAGGTCCTCCCCTGCAGCGTCCACCTCGAGGGCGAGTACGGGATCGACGGGGTGTTCAGCGGCGTCCCGGCCCGGCTCGGGTCGGGCGGGCTGGTGGAGGTCGTCGAGGTCCCGCTGAGCGAGCCCGATCAGGCGGCGCTCCGCCGCTCGGCGTCCGCGGTCGAGGAGGTGATCGGGATCATCGAGGCCAACCGGCCCCAGATCGACCCCTCGCTGCCGAGCCTCCTCCGCCGCCCCGCCGGCTGACCCGCCCCCGCTATCGCAGACGGGGCGCCGGGGGCGCCAGCGCCTCCTCGGTCCAGGTGGACAGCGGCTCGTGGTCGTCCCCCGGGGTGGTGACCGCCGGAGGCGTGGGGCGCGGCTCCTGATAGCGCATCCCCCAGAGCGGACCGATCACCACCAGCATCCGGAGCACCGACTTGCGCAGCTCGGAGTCGCCCCACTCGGGGGTCCGCGAGTGGCGGTAGAAGGCGCTGAAGGCGATCGCCAGGACGGCGAGGATGGCGGCCATGACGATCGCGACGATCATGCGGGTGGCCCGGCGCCCGATCTCGCCCCGCCCCCGCGGAGCTTGCGGCCCAGCCAGCGCACCGGGTCCCAGTGCTGGTCGGCCACCCTCTCCTTGAGCGGGATGATCGCGTTGTCGGTGATGTGGATGTGCTCGGGGCAGACCTCGGTGCAGCACTTGGTGATGTTGCAGAGGCCCAGCCCACCGCGGTCGCGGAGCAGCTCGCGGCGGTCGAGCACGTCCTTGGGGTGCATCTCCAGGCTGGCCACCCGGACGAAGAAGCGGGGCCCGAAGAAGCGCGCGCTCAGCTCGTGGGTGCGGTTGACATGGCAGACGTCCTGGCAGAGGAAGCATTCGATGCAGCGCCGGTACTCGTAGAGGCGGTCGATGTCCATCTGGGGGATCCGCCACGGCGTACCGTCGTCGGGGGCCGGGGTGAAGGGCGGGATCAGCTTGTTGGTCTCGTAGTTGCGCGAGACGTCGGTGACCAGGTCCTTGATCAGCGGGAAAGCCTTGAGCGGCTGGATGGTGATCGTCCCCCGGGGCAGGGTGTCGATGCGGGTGGTGCACATCAGGGTCGGGCGCCCGTTGACCTCGGCGCTGCAGGAGCCGCACTTCCCCGCCTTGCAGTTCCAGCGCACCGCCAGCTCGGTGTCGGCGTTGCGCTGCACCCAGTGGAGGGCGTCGAGCACCACCATCCCCTCCACCTCGGGGACCTCGTAGGTCGCGTAGCCCTGCTCGCCCCCGGGGACGCCCTTGAAGACGCGCACGGTGAGGGTCGCGCCGGTGAGGCCGCTCTCCGGCTCGGGCTCGGCGCCGGTACGGGGCGCGGCGTCCGCCATCAGTGCGCCTCCTCGGCACGCGGGGCGACCTTCCCCGCGTAGTGCGACGGGAGGTTGGCGGGGTCGAAGAAGCGGCTTCGGTTGAGCCGGGCGACCACCTCGTCGGGCATCAGCTCGAGAGGCCGCTCGTCCACCACCATGCCGTCCCCGCCCTGGTGCACAACCAGGTTGACCCGGCTCAGGTGGTCGTCCTTCTCCGGGAAGTCGTGCCGCCACTGCGCGCCTCGCGACTCGCGCCGGGCCAGGGCGGCGCGGACGATCGCCTCGGAGACGGTGAGCATGAACTCGACGTCGCGGCAGGTCTGCCAGCCGGGGTTGAGCACCCGGCCGCCGGCCACCCGCATCCGCGCGCTGCGCTCGCGCAGCCCGCCGATGGCGGCCAGAGCCCGGCTCAGCGACTCCTCGCTGCGCCCGATCCCGGCGTCGTCCTGCATCGACTCCTGAAGGGTGCGGTGGAGCTGGAGCGGGTTCTCCCCCTCCCCCACCCCGCCGCCCGCGAGCGGCCGGAGCACCGCCTCCTGCTCGGCGGCGATCTGCTGCTGCGAGACCGCCGCCCGGGGCCCCGCGCTCTTGGCGAAGTCGGCGGCCGCCATCCCCGCGCGGCGGCCAAAGACCAGGATGTCCCCGAGCGAGTTGCCCCCCAGGCGGTTGGCGCCGTGAAGGCCCGCCGCCACCTCGCCGGCGGCATAGAGGCCGGGCACCGTGGTCGCTGCGGTCTCGGGGTCGACCCGGATGCCGCCCATGGTGTAGTGGATGGTGGGGCCCACCTCCATCGGCTCCTTGGTGATGTCGACCCCGGCCAGGGCCTCGAACTGGTCGACCATCGAGGGCAGCGTCCTGCGGATCTCGGCGGGGCTGCGGCGGCTGGCGATGTCGAGGAAGGCACCGCCGTGAGTGGTGCCCCGACCCGCCATCACCTCCTTGTAGATGGAGCGGGCCACGACGTCGCGGCTCGAGAGGTCCTTCTTGACCGGGTCGTAGCGCTCCATGAAGCGCTCGCCCAGGGAGTTGCGGAGGATCCCGCCCTCGCCGCGCACCGCCTCGGTGACCAGGATCCCGCGCGCCCCGGGCGGCCAGATCATCCCGGTCGGGTGGAACTGGACGAACTCCATGTCCTGCAGCTCGGCGCCCGCCTGGTAGGCCATCGCCGCACCGTCGCCGGTGCCCTCCCAGGCGTTGGAGGTGTAGCGGAACATCCGGCCCCAGCCGCCCGACGCCATCACCACCGCGCCGGCCCGGATGACGATCATCTCGCCGCTGTTGCGGTCGTACCCAAAGGCGCCGCAGACCCGGTCGCCGCTGGTGAGCAGCCGGGTGAGGGTGCACTCCATCATCACGTCGGCGCCCGCCGTGTGCACCAGCCGGTCCTGGCAGGTGCGGATCAATTCGAGCCCGGTGCGGTCGCCCACGTGGCACAGCCGCCGGAAGCTATGGGCGCCGAAGGCCCGCTGCATGACCCGGCCGTCGTCGGTGCGGTCAAAGAGGCCGCCCCAGCGCTCCAGCTCGTAGACGCGGTCGATGACCTCGCGGCTGTAGACGTCGACCATCCTCCAGTTGTTGACCAGCTGGCCGCCCAGCATGGTGTCGGCGAAGTGCACCTCCCAGCTGTCCGGGGAGTCGACGTTGCCGAGCGCGGCGGCGATGCCCCCCTCGGCCATCACCGTGTGGGCCTTGCCGAGCAGGGTCTTGGTGATGACGATGGTCGAGCAGCCGGCCTCGGCGGCGGCGATGGCGGCGCGCAGCCCGGCGCCGCCCGCGCCCACCACCAGGACGTCGCACTCGCGGGTGAGGTAGGGCTCGGCCATCTCAGAAGAGCAGGTGCGGGTCGGGCATGCCGGCCTGGAGGAGGCGGATGTAGACCTCGGCGGTGACCACGCTGAACATGCTGACCCAGGCCCAGAGGGCGTGGTGGCCATTGAACCAGGTGACCATCCGCCACAGCCGGAAGCGGCTCCGGCCCGCCTGGGAGCAGGAGAAGCAGTCGAGGCCGCCCCCCGCCGTGTGCCGGAAGGCGTGGCAGCCGAGGCTGTACCCGGAGAGCAGCACGGCGTTGACCAGGAGGATCAGGGTGCCCAGGCCGAGGTAGAGGTGGCCGCCGTCGTCGAAGGAGGCGAAGGCGTCCACCCAGAGCAGGACCACCACGATGGCGGCCGGGTACCAGAAGAAGCGGTGCAGATTGTTGAGCACCATGGGGAGGCGGGTCTCGCCGCGGTACCCGCGGTGGCGCAGCTCCCCGATCGCGCACGCCGGCGGGTCCCAGAAGAAGGAGCGGTAGTAGGACTTCCGGTAGTAGTAGCAGGTGGCCCGGAAGCCGAGCGGCGCCCAGAGCACCCAGAGCGCCGGGGTCACCGGGCCGGTCTTCCAGAGCAGCGGGGAGAAGAAGGGAGAGAGGTAGTTGGCGTGCTCGCTGACGTGATTGGGCCCGGGTCCGAAGAAGGAGGTCCAGAGCGAGTAGCCGGTGAAGGCGCCGAGCACCACCACCACGGCGAGGGGCTGCGCCCACCAGGGGGTGCCGCGACGGAGCCGGTCCCAGAGCCCGACGCTCCGGCCGCTCGCGGCGACGCCCACCGCCGGCGTGACGTGCGCTGCCATCGGGACCTGATCCTAGCGAATCCGGGACCGGGGACTGATGGTCGGTGTGACCTCCGGCCCGGTTGCGGCGGCCGGAGGTGCGCCGCCGGGCCAGATTGACGCTCGGTTGGCACGAATCGGCGGGTTCCTGGTACTCTCGATGGCCAAACCCGACGATCGCCCCGCGCGGGCCCGCGGTCCGGGGGAGCCTCGCGGCAGGCGTCAGTCGGGCTGTCCGCCCGCCCCTCTCCGGAGCCACCTCTCCAGCCATGGACACGCAGCCCGGCCTCGGCGACCATCTGCGCGACCCCCACCGGGTCCGCGGGCTCCACGATCCGCGGCTGCACCACGAGAGCTGCGGGGTCGCCTTCGTCGCCACCCTGCACCGGGAGCCGAGCCACCGGATCGTGAGCGCCGGCCTGGAGGCGCTCCGCAACCTCGGCCACCGCGGCGCCACCGGCGCCGACCCGCTGAGCGGCGACGGCGCCGGGATCCTGCTCCAGCTCCCCGACGCCCTGCTGCGCCGCGACGCCGGCATCCCCCTCCCCGGCCCCGGGGCCTACGGGGTGGGCATGACCTTCCTCCCCACCGACGCCGCGGCCCGCGCCGACTGCGAGGCGATCGTCGCCTCCGCCTGCCACGACGAGGGGCTCCGGCTGCTCGGCTGGCGCGACGTGCCGGTGGAGCCGAGCTGCGCCGGCCCGACCGCCCTCGCCGGGATGCCGCTCATCCGCCAGCTCTTCGTGGGCGCCTTCGGCCTCGAGGGGGATCAGCTCGAGCGGCGCCTCTACGTCCTCCGCCGGGTGATCGAGCGGCGCAGCGACGCCGTGGGGCTGACCCGCGACCGCTTCCACCTCGCCAGCCTCAGCAGCCGCACCGTCATCTACAAGGGGATGCTCACCGCCGACCAGCTCCCCGTCTTCTACCCGGACCTCCGCGACGAGGCCGCGGTGTCGCGGCTGGCCCTGGTCCACGCCCGCTTCTCCACCAACGTCCTGCCCCGCTGGGACCTGGCCCAGCCCTTCCGCTTCAGCGCCCACAACGGCGAGATCAACACCCTGCGCGGCAACGTCAACTGGATGCGGGCCCGGCAGTCCAAGTTCCGCAGCCCCCACTACGGGGCGGACATCAGCAAGCTGCGGCCGGTGATCGACGAGCTGGGATCGGACTCGAGCCAGTTCGACAACGCCCTCGAGCTGCTGACCATGGCCGGCCGCTCGGTCGAGCACGCGATCATGATGATGATCCCCGAGGCCTGGGACCGGAACCCGCTCATGGACGAGGAGCGGCACGCCTTCTACGAGTTCCACGCCTCGCTCCTCGAGCCCTGGGACGGCCCGGCGGCGATCGCCTTCACCGACGGCCGGCTGGTGGGCGCGACCCTCGACCGCAACGGCCTGCGCCCGGCCCGCTGGCTGGTCACCGAGGACGGCTGGGTGGTCATGGCCTCCGAGGCCGGGGTGCTCCCCATCGCCGAGGAGCGCATCAGCAAGAAGTGGCGCCTGGAGCCGGGCCGGCTCCTCCTCGTCGACACCGAGGCGGGCGAGATCCTCGACGACGACGACGTCAAGAGCGTGCTCAGCCGGCGCCACCCCTACCGGCAGTGGATCGGCCAGGGGGCGGTCCGGCTCGACGAGCTGGAGCGGGTCGCCGACCCGCCCGATCCCGACCCCGGCACCCTGCTGGTGCGGCACCGCGTCTTCGGCTACACCGAGGAGGAGCTCCGGCTGATCCTCGCCCCGATGGCGCGGGACGGCGAGGAGCCGGTGGGCTCGATGGGCAACGACGCGCCCCTGGCGGTCCTCAGCGAGCGTCCCGTGAACCTCTTCGCCTACTTCAAGCAGCTCTTCGCCCAGGTCACCAACCCGCCCATCGACCCGATCCGCGAGGAGCTGGTGATGTCCCTGGCGACCAGCCTCGGGGCGGGGGGCAACCTCCTCGAGCAGGGGCCGGCACAGGCGAAGCGCCTCGAGGTGCCGACCCCCATCCTGAGCAACGCCGACCTCGAGACCATCCGCCACGTCACCCAGCGCCAGTTCCCGGCCGCCACCATCTCCACCACCTTCCACTCCGATGGCGGCGTGGAGGCGCTGGAGCAGGGCCTGGAGCGGATCTGCCGGCTGGCCTCCGAGAAGATCCACGAGGGCTACACGGTCCTGGTGCTCTCCGACCGCCACGTGGACGCCAACCACGCCCCCATCCCGGCCCTGCTCGCCACCGCCGCGGTCCACCACCACCTGGTGCGCGAGCACACCCGGAGCGGGGTGGGGATGATCGTCGAGACCGGCGAGGCCCGCGAGGTCATGCACATCGCCCTGCTGGTCGGCTTCGGGGCCGAGACCGTCAACCCCTACCTGGCCCTGGAGACGGTCGGCGAGCTGCACCGCCGCGGCCTGCTCCCCGCCGGCACCGACCCCTCGCGCTCCCGGGAGCGCTACATCCACGCCCTCTACAAGGGGGTGCGCAAGGTCATCTCCAAGATGGGCATCTCCACCATCGAGTCGTACGCGGGGGCCCAGATCTTCGAGGCGGTGGGGCTCGCCCCCGAGCTGGTCAACCGCTACTTCCCCGGCACCGCGTCGCGGATCGGCGGCATCGGCCTCGACGTGGTCGCCGAGGAGACCCTGCTGCGCCACCGCTCGGCCTTCCCCGAGCGGAGCGTCGACGCGCCCACCCTGCCCGGCGGCGGCGACTACCAGTGGCGGCGCGACGGTGAGGCGCACGCCTGGAACCCGACCACCATCAGCCTGCTCCAGGACGCGGTCCGCGACGGCGGCTACGAGCGCTACCAGGCTTTCGCCGCCGAGGCCACCGACGAGACGCGCACCCTGCGGACGCTGCGCGGGCTCTTCGACATCCAGGGCGACCGCCCGCCGGTCCCCCTCGACGAGGTCGAGCCCGCCGCCGAGATCGTCCGCCGCTTCTGCACCGGGGCGATGTCCTTCGGCGCCATCTCCAAGGAGATGCACGAGACCCTCGCCATCGCCATGAACCGGCTGGGCGCCAAGTCCAACACCGGCGAGGGCGGCGAGGACCCCGCCCGCTACGTGGTGGACGCGAACGGCGACAACCGGCGGAGCGCCATCAAGCAGGTGGCCTCCGGCCGCTTCGGGGTGACCGCCAACTATCTGGTCAACGCCGACGAGCTGCAGATCAAGATCGCCCAGGGCGCCAAGCCCGGCGAGGGCGGCCAGCTCCCCGGTCCCAAGGTCGACGAGGTCATCGCCCGGCTCCGCTACGCGACCGCCGGGGTGGGCCTCATCTCGCCGCCGCCGCACCACGACATCTACTCGATCGAGGACCTCGCCCAGCTGATCCACGACCTCAAGATGGCCAACCCCGAGGCCCGGATCAGCGTCAAGCTGGTCTCCGAGGTGGGGGTGGGCACGGTCGCCGCCGGGGTCGTCAAGGCCCGGGCCGACCACGTCGTCATCGCCGGCTACGAGGGCGGGACCGGCGCCTCGCCGCTCTCCTCCGTCAAGCACGCCGGCGTGCCCTGGGAGCTGGGGCTCTCCGAGGCCCAGCAGGTGCTGGTGGCCCAGGGGTTGCGCAGCCGGGTGGTGCTGCAGGTCGACGGCCAGATGAAGACCGGGCGCGACGTGGTGGTCGGGGCGATGCTGGGCGCCGACGAGTTCGGCTTCAGCACCGCGCCGCTGATCGCATCGGGCTGCGTGATGATGCGGGTCTGCCACCTCAACACCTGCCCGGTCGGCATCGCCACCCAGGACCCGGTGCTCCGCGAGCGCTTCGCCGGCACCCCGGACCACGTCATCGGCTACATGCTCTTCGTGGCCGAGGACGTCCGCGAGCGGATGGGGGCGCTCGGCTTCCGCCGCTTCGAGGAGCTGATCGGGCGCAGCGACCTGCTCCACCCCCGCACCGACATCGAGCACTGGAAGGCGCGCCGTCTCGACCTCGGCGCCCTGCTCCACCGGATGGACGCCCCCGCCGAGGAGACCCATCACACCCGGGCCCAGGAGCACCACCTGGAGGACGTCCTCGACCAGCGGCTGATCGAGCTGGCCTCCCCCGCGCTGGAGCGCGGCGACCCGGTGCGGCTCAAGCTCCGGGTGCGCAACGTCGATCGCACCGTGGGCGGGATGCTGAGCGGCGCGGTCGCCCGCCGCTACGGCGAGCACGGCCTCCCCGACGACACCATCTGGATCGACCTCCACGGCTCGGCCGGCGGCTCCTTCGGCGCCTGGCTCGCCCGCGGGATCACCCTCAGCCTGCGCGGCGAGGCCAACGACTACGTCGGCAAGGGCCTCTCGGGGGGCCGGCTGGTGATCGCCTCGCCGCTCGGGGTCTCCCGCGCCGCCGAGGAGAACGTGGTCATCGGCAACGTCGCCCTCTACGGGGCCACCGCCGGCGAGATGTTCGTCAACGGCGTGGCCGGGGAGCGTTTCGCGGTCCGCAACAGCGGGGCGGTGGCGGTCGTCGAGGGCGTCGGCGACCACGCCTGCGAGTACATGACCGGTGGCCGCGTGGTCGTCCTGGGGGGCACCGGGCGCAACCTCGCCGCCGGGATGAGCGGGGGCATCGCCTACGTCGTCGATCTCGACGGCCGGCTCCACGAGCGCTGCAACCTCACCATGGTGGGGCTGGAGGAGCTCGACGAGTGCGATGCCGAATTCATCCATGACCTGATCCAGCGCCACCACGCGTACACCGGCAGCCTGCTCGCCGCCCGCATGATCGACGACTGGACGGCGACCCTGGGCAGCTTCGTCAAGGTGATGCCCAACGAGCTGCGCCGCGTCCTCAGCCTCAAGGCACGCCTGGACGTCCCGGCGTGAGCCGGACCGCCCCCCTCACCCGGGCCCTCCCGGGCACCGGAGCGCAGCCATGAGCCGCACCGGCTTCATGGACCACGCCCGCGAGTCGCGGCACAAGCGGCCGGTCGCGCTGCGGGTGTCCGACTACCGCGAGGTCTATGTCCCCCACCCCGTGGAGATCCTGCGCACCCAGGCGGCGCGCTGCATGGACTGCGCCGTCCCCTTCTGCCACCAGGGCTGCCCGCTCGGCAACCTGATCCCCGAGTGGAACGAGCTGGTCCACGACCAGGACTGGGCCCAGGCCATCACCCGGCTCCACCTCACCAACAACTTCCCCGAGTTCACCGGGACGCTCTGCCCGGCCCCCTGCGAGCCCGCCTGCGTGCTCGCCATCAACAGCGACCCGGTGACCATCAAGGACATCGAGCTGTCGATCATCGACCGGGCCTTCGAGGACGGGACGGTGCGGCCCCAGCCGCCCGGCTTCCGCACCCGGAGGAGGGTCGCCGTGGTCGGCTCGGGGCCGGCCGGCCTGGCCGCCGCCCAGCAGCTCAACCGGGCCGGGCACCGGGTCACCGTCTACGAGAAGGCGGACCGTCTCGGCGGGCTGCTCCGCTACGGGATCCCCGACTTCAAGATGGAGAAGCACCGCCTCGACCGCCGCCTCGCCCTGCTCGAGGCGGAGGGCATCGTCTTCGAAACCAACTGCGAGGCCGGCCGCGACATCTCGGCGGCGGAGCTGCGCCGGCGCTTCGACGCGGTGATGCTCTGCGTCGGCGCCGAGCGGGGCCGCGACGTCCACGTCCCCGGGCGCGAGCTGCCCGGCGTCCACCTGGCCATGGACTACCTGGTCCAGCAGAACCGCCGGGTGGCCGGCGAGACCACCCCGGCCCGCAGCGCCATCTCCGCCGCCGGTCGCCGGGTGGTGATCATCGGCGGCGGGGACACCGCCGCCGACTGCCTCGGCAACGCCCATCGCGAGGGCTGCGCCTCGGTGGAGGTGCTCTCCGTCTACCCCGAGCCGCCGGCGACGCGCCCCCGGGGCAACCCGTGGCCCGAGTGGCCGCTGGTGCTCCAGACCTACCCGGCCCACGAGGAGGGGGGGCGGCGCCACTTCGGGGTGATGGTGTCCGGGTTCCATGGCACCGGTCGCGTCGACAGCATCGAGACCGTGGAGTGCGAGGTCCGGCGCGGGGGCACCGGCCGCGAGCTCACCCCCGTGGAGGGGACGGAGCGCCGGATGCCCGGCGACCTGGTCCTGCTCGCCATCGGCTTCGACGGGGTGGGCTGCCCCGCCCTGGTCGAGGAGCTGGGCGGGCACCTGGACGCCTCGGGGGCGGTGGAGATCGACGCCGACTTCCGCGCCGCGCCCGGCGTCTTCGCGAGCGGCGATGCCACCCGGGGGGCCTCGCTCATCGTCTGGGCGATCGCCGAGGCGCGCCGGGCCGCCGCCGCCTGCGACCGCTTCCTGGCCGTCCCGGCCTGACCCCCCTCCCGGTCAGCGGCCCGAGGCCGCCGGGAGCGGCGCGCGCAGCACCGTCGCCCCCATCAGCCACGCGTCCACCGCGGCCGCGGCGCTCCGACCCTCCGCGATGGCCCACGCCACCAGGCTCTGCCCCCGGCTCATGTCGCCGCAGACGAAGACCCCCTCCCTCTCCGTGGACCACCCGCCGTCGCGGCCGACGTTGCCACGCGTGTCGAGGTCGAGCCCGAGCTGGCTGAGCATCGGGGAGCTCTCCGCCCCCGCGAAGCCCAGCGCGAGCAGGACGAGGTCGCAGGGCAGCTCGTACTCGGTGCCGGACACCACGGTGAAGGACGGATGGCCGTCCTCCATGCGCATCGACACCCCCGCCAGGGTCAGGCCGGCCACGTGGCCGTGGCCGTCGTCGAGGAAGCGCTGGGTGGACACCGACCAGAGGCGCTCCCCGCCCTCCTCGTGCGCCGGGGAGGTGCGCAGCTGCAGGGGCCATGCCGGCCAGGGGGTGCCGGGGTCGCGGCGGTCGGGGGGCCGGGGCATGATCTCCAGCTGGTGGACGCTGACGGCGCCCTGACGGTGGGCGGTCCCGAGGCAGTCGGCCCCGGTATCGCCGCCACCGATGATCACCACCCGGCGGCCGTGGGCGCTGATGGTGGGCTGCTCGAAGTCGCCCTCCTGCACCCGGTTGGCGAGGGTCAGGTAGTCCATCGCCTGGTGGATCCCCCTGAGCTCCCGGCCGGGGACGGGCAGGTCGCGGGGACGGGCCGCCCCCCCGGCGAGGATCAGGGCGTCGACTTCGGCCAGGAGCCGATCGGCGGGGAGGTCACGGCCCACCTCGACGCCGGTCTCGAAGCCGACACCCTCGGCGTTGAGCTGATCGAGCCGCCGCTCCAGCACCCACTTCTCGAGCTTGAACTCGGGGATGCCGTACCGGAGGAGGCCCCCGAGCCGGTCCGACCGCTCGTACACGACGACGTGGTGACCGGCGCGGGCGAGCTGCTGGGCGGCGGCCAGCCCGGCGGGTCCGGAGCCCACCACCGCCACCCGCTTGCCGGTCCGGACGGCGGCGGGCCGGGGCGCGACCCAGCCCTCGTTCCACGCCAGCTCGGCGACCAGCTTCTCGATGGGGGCGACGGTCACCGGCTCGTCGTTGATGGAGAGCACGCACGAGGCCTCGCAGAGCGCGGGGCAGACCCGACCGGTGATCTCCGGGAAGTTGTTGGTGGCGTGGAGGCGCTCGGCCGCCTCCTGCCACCGGCCCCGGTGGACGAGGTCGGTCCAGTCGGGGATGAGGTTGGCGAGCGGGCAGCTGCTGTGGCAGAAGGGGGTGCCGCAGGCCATGCAGCGGGCCGCCTGCTCCGCCGTCTGCGCGGCGGTGAGGGGCTCGTACACCTCACGCCAGTCCTTGATCCTCGCCTCGACCGGGCGCCGGGCGGGGCCCTTCCGCTGGTGGCCGAGGAAGCCGCGCGGGTCGGTCATGAGCGGTCACCCCGGCCGGGGCGGAGCGGGGCCAGCCGGCCGGCGGGCGGAACGATTCTGCGGTCGGGCTGCATGCCGCCCCACGGTACCCTGCCCCGGCCGCCCAGCACATGGGCCGCTCGTCCTCGCCCTCAGGGGCCTGTCGTACTGTGCGCGCCATGATCGCGACCCCCCGGCCCTTCCTCAGCGGCCCGCTCCCCCTCGCCTTTGCCCATCGCGGCGGCTCCAAGGAGCGCCCCGAGAACACCCTCGCCGCCTTCGAGGCCGCGGTGCAGCTCGGCTACACGTACCTGGAGACCGACGCCCAGCTGACCCGCGACGGGGTCGTCCTGGCCTTCCACGACGAGTCGCTGGACCGGGTCACCGACCTGGTGGGGCCGGTGGGCGACCGCACCCTCGAGGAGGTGCGGCGGGCCGACGCCGGATACCGCTTCAGCCCCGACGGAGGGCGCAGCCACCCCTTCCGCGGCATCGGTGTCACCGTCCCGACCCTGGAGGAGGCGCTCACCGCCTTCCCCGCCGCCCGCTTCCACATCGACGCCAAGACCGAGGAGGTGGTGGCCCCGCTCGCCACCCTCATCGAGCGGCTGGCGGTCCACGACCGGGTCTGCATCGGCTCCTTCTCGGACCGCCGGCTCCGCCGCTTCCGGCGCCTCACCGGCGGGCGGGTCTGCACCTCGATGGGCAAGCGGGCGATCGCCACCGCCCGGCTGAGCTCACTCTTCGGGAGGATGCGGGGCGCGGGAGCGGGCTGCGTGGAGGTGCCCACGACCCAGGCCGGGATCCGGATCGTGGACCGGACCTTCCTCCGCGCGGTCCACCGGGCCGGGCTCCAGGTCCACGTCTGGACCGTGGACGACCGCGCCCGGATGCAGTGGCTCCTCGACCTCGGGGTGGACGGGATCATGTCCGACCGCCCCTCGCTGCTCCGGGAGGTCCTCCAGGCCCGCGGCCTCTGGGCCGGGCCGGAGGCGGGTGGCCAGAGGGATTTGAACCCTCGACCTCCTGATCCACAGTCAGGCACTCTAACCAGCTGAGCTATGGCCACCGCGCAGGGAGCGCGCCGCCTCGGCGCGCCCAGTGATTATACGGGCGCCAGGACGGCTCCCCGATCGGCCGGCGTCGCGGGCCGGTCCTACACTTGCCCCGGGCCCCCTTAGCTCAGATGGATAGAGCAGCCGCCTTCTAAGCGGCCGGTGGCAGGTTCGAGTCCTGCAGGGGGCACCACCCGACACGATCTGAATTCAGATACAGCAGCTGCCTCCTCTCCGGGAGACCTCCTAGAACCCTCCTGAGCGTGTAACAAACGGGGGGGGGCGGCTGCTGTAAAGCAGGAGTTTTTTGGACAAACAACCTGCTCTGATGATAGGGTCCCGGACATGGCAAACCTGACCCTCGTGGCGGGCGGGGAGACAACGCCTCTGGCGCGTCTGATCGCCGACTACCTGCAGGCTGTCCGCGGCGCTGGCCGGTCCTCCAAGACCAGACAGATCTATGCCGACGCGCTGGAGGACGTCCTCCTCCCCTTCTGCGTCGACGCCGGCGTCAGCGAGGCCGCGCAGCTGACCAGCCGGCGGCTCAACGATCTCACCGCCAGCCTCCTCGACGGCACCCGCTCCCGCTCGGGCAGGCCTCTGGCCAAGCCGACCGTCCACAGCTACGTGCGCGCGATCAACACCTTCCTGGCCTGGGCGGCGAAGGAGGGCGAGGCGGTGACCGCCAGGGCCCAGCGGCCGCGGCTCGATCGCCGCGTCTTGGATGTGCTGAGCAGGGAGGAGATCCGGACCATGGAGGAGCAGGCCGGCAACGAGCGGGACAAGCTCATCGTCCGCCTCCTCGGCGACTTCGGCATCCGCCTCGGGGAGCTGCTCAAGCTCACCCCCGACGACCTCCGCATGGACCGCAACAAACACTACCTCCGGGTCCAGGGCAAGGGTGGCCGGGAGCGACTCGTGCCCGTCTCCCCCACCGTTGCCCGGCGCCTCGAACGCTACGCCCAGCGGATCCGGCGCGACTCGCCCAGCAGCCGGCTCTTCCTCGGCCTCAAGCGGCGCGCCGCCAGCGGCGAGTACGAGGCCCTCAGAGAGTCCGGCATCCAGCAGATGATCCACGCCCTGGCCGAGGACGCCGGAATCCGCAAGCGGGTCTACCCCCACCTCTTCCGCCACAGCTTCATCACCTGGCAGCTCCGAACTGGGACCAATCCGATCGTGCTCTCCCGCATCGTCGGCCACGAGAGCTTGACGATGATCAATCAGGTCTACGCCAACCTGACGGTGGACGACGCCCACGACGCTCTGATGAGGTCGCTCGTCGCCGAGCAGGAGAGGTAGCCCTCGGTCCGCTCGAAGCCAAGCTCGATGGACCTGACCCCCTGCCACCCGCCCTGGGCCGAATCCCCTGACTGCCGAGGGCAAGAACCCGGCCCCTGCGAATCTCGCCCCACCGATGTGGCCTCAAGCGCAGGTCCGCGTGTGCATCGCCGAGGAGTGAACATGCTCCCAAAGCAAGTGCTTTCGACTTTCGTCGCTCGCATAGGGATTCTTGAATTCGGCTGGACCACTTGCTTCGCCAACCGTGCCTCTCGCCAGTACTTGCTTCGAGGGTCAGGAGCAGTTCCGGAAGCAATAGGACGGGCGGTGGGCGTGCAGCGGAGTCAAAGCAGGGTAAACCCGCGCCGGCGGGTCCTCACCCGACGACGTCGATCGAAGGGGCGACGCCACGCCACCTGATATCCCCAGTGAGGATGCTTCCGGCCTTGAGAGAGATGCCGGTGGCAATCACCAAGGCGTCAGGCAGCCTCAGGCTTTGCTGGCGCGCTCTCAGCATCGCGGCCGCCTCGGCGATGAACGGGGTGAGAGGAACGACCTCCATGAGAAGGGCTCCCACCACCGCCTTGGCCTCTTCCAGCCGGCCGGCACGCGCCGGCCGGACGAGCGCCTCGGAATACGCGGAGGCCGGGATCATCAGCTCGTCGCCCGCATGGGCCAGCAGCGCCGCGGTGGCGGCCGCGTGCAGCCCGTCGTCCGAGTCGAGCAACGCGATCAGAATGCTCGCGTCGACGATAGTCAGCGCCACTCGTTGCGGAGGTTGTCGAGGTACCCGGGCTCGTAGAGACCGGTGAGAGTTCCCGCTGCCAGCTGGATCGCCCGTCGTCGGCGCT
Source organism: uncultured Chloroflexia bacterium (assembly GCA_963803165.1). Taxonomy (GTDB): domain Bacteria; phylum Chloroflexota; class Dormibacteria; order Aeolococcales; family Aeolococcaceae; genus Changshengia. Next base: position 264,928 of record CAWDLK010000002.1, read on the forward strand.
CGGCGAGGCCTTCCTCCCGAGTGAGAATGATCTGCCCACCCACCGTGTCCACCCGAAGCTCATCGCCCGGCCCGAGGCCCATGGCCTCTACGGCGGCGACTGGTAGCGTGATCTGTCGCTTGCCGGAGAGACGGGTGTATCCGCGTCGTCTCTTGAGCTTGGTTCGCGTGGCCACGATTCAAGCTTATCATCAGCGAGCGCCAGGCGGAAGCGGGAGGCAGAAGCAGACCTCTCCCGCAGGCTTGACGCCTCGGCCCGAGACGGTCCCGGGCTCAGCCGATCAGGCTTAGAGCTTGCGCCAATAGGTGATTGGCGCGTTCATGGACGGCGGGCCGGGCGGCCCTCCCAGCGGTACCGGGTCCAAGCATCGCGGATTAGTCGTCGGGCGATGATCACGGCGTTGGCCGGCTACCACGGAACCGGTCCCGTGTCGTCGAAGAAGCCGCCCGAGGGGCCGTCGTCGTCCAGGGTGGCGAGGCGGACCGCAGCCACGGCGCCCTGCTCAGCGCTGCGGTGGCCCTGGTGGCCGTTGAGGTCGGTGGCGCAGTAGCCGGGGTCGGCGGCATTGACCTTGATGGCGGTGGAGCGCAACTCCTTGGCGTACTCGAGGGTGACGGCGTTGAGGGCGGCCTTGGAGGAGTTGTAGCCGAGCAAGTTGAGGCCCGCGTACGGCGAGGAGGGGTCGGCTGCCAGGGTGAGAGAACCCATGGAGCTGGACTGGTTGACGATGCGAGCGGCGGGCACCTTGCGCAGCAGGGCCAGCATGGCGTTGGTGACCGATACGACGGCGAATACGTTGGTCTCGAAGGTCTCGCGCAGTGCGTCCAGGGGATAGTCGCTCGGCCGGTGGCGTGCTTGTTCGCGTGAGATGCCGGCGTTGTTAACCAGGATGTCGAGCCGCCCGAAGCGCTCTTCGATCTCGGCAGCGGCACGCGCCGCCGACGCGGCATCGCCGACATCGATCTGGATCGGCTGGGCGTCGACGCCTTGCTCACGCAGCCGGGCCACGGCATCCTCGCCGCGCTGGGCGTCACGCGCGCCGACCAGGACGATGATGCCCCGTTCGCCGAGCTGGCGGGCGACCTCGTAGCCGATGCCCTTGTTGGCGCCGGTGATGAGCGCCACTTTGGTTGCAGTACTCACGTTCGGAATCTCCTTCTCCTGCTGGCGCGCCATTTCGGCACCATGAGAGCGATCGTGGAGGTCATCGAGCCGGGAGGGAAATACCCGGCCTGCGATCATCTATACTCGGAGGGTATGGGAGATCTCGAGGTCCGCCAACTCCGCTACTTCACCGTAGTTGCGGAGGAGCTCAACTTCACGGCGGCGGCGAGCCGGCTGGGCATCGCCCAGCCACCGCTGTCACGCGCCATCCGCGGCTTGGAGACCCGGCTGGGCACCCGCCTCCTCGAGCGGACCACCCGTCGGGTGAGGCTCACCCCTGCCGGAGAGGTGCTTCTGTCCCATGCGCGACGGGCGCTCGACGCGGTCGCAGCCGCAGAACGGCGCACGCGCCGCGCGGGTGAGACCGCGCCCAGGCTCCTTGTGGTGACCAAGGCAGGTGGCGACGCCGGCTTGCTTCCCGCGATCCTCGAGGCCTACGCGCAAGAGCCAGATCAGATTCCTGCGGAGGTGGTGTTCAGCGGCATCGGTGAGCAACTTGCGATGCTGTGCGATGGCCGCGCCGACGTGGGCCTGCTCCACGGTCCGTGGGACACGGACGACCCGCGCGCCCAGATGCTGGACACGGAGACTCTGCGAACGGAGCCGATGGTCGCGGTGCTCCCCATCGGACACCGGCTTGCACGCCGCCAGCAGCTCAGCCTCGCCGAGCTATCCGACGAGCCCTTACCTCGCTGGCCTGGCCAGCCGGCCTCAGCGGCGGGACCCCTGGTGCGAGACAGCGCCCAGCTCCTCGAGGCCGTTGCACTCGGTCAGACGGTGGCTCTGCTCCCGGGATGGGTGCGCCGCCACCGGCGCAGTGACCTGGCCTATGTCCGCGTCAGCGACGCGCCTCTGACCAGTCTGGTCGTTGCTTGGCCGGAGCTGTCGACGTCGCGGGCGGTGGCTGCCTTCATTCGGGCAGCGGTCTCCGTGGCCGATGAGCCCGACCATCGCGGCTCCGAAGGCATGCGCTCTTTGGATGTCCTCTTCAGATGATCGAACACCTGTGCCTGCGAAAGCCACCGACTCAACCGAGTCGGTCGCGTCGCTCAGATACGCTGTTGGCGCAAGCTCTTGAGCAATGAGCTTCTGGTCGTAGCGGGGGAAGGCGGTCGGCGGGCATCGCCCAGAGAAGGAGCGCTTGCGTCCGTTCCGTTCCTGGCGCGCCGCACCTCGGCGCCCGCCGCCTCAGCCTCGCTTGAGCGAGATCCAGAGATCCGGCTTGATGAGGGCCGCGAGGATATGCGGCGGACCATACCGGGGACCGTGGCACTGGTAGCTCACCACCTCGTCCTCAGCGAGCTCGACGGCACGGACCGGGCTGCGGTTCCGGCCCCGGCCCCGCAGCAGTAACGAGTGCCGGCCCGGCGTGATCGACACGTCGACGGTCTCTCCCGCGGCGACGGCGCCCACCACTGTGCCATCGATCGAGATGTTGTAGCTCTCCATTCCCAGCAGGGGACTGTAGCTCGCTGCCCGCGAGAGACGGATCGTCGCATCGCCCATTCTTGAGCCTCCTTGCGCTTGCATGTGCCGAACCTCACTCGCGCCTGAGGGTGATCCAGAGGTCGCTCTTGAACTGTGCCGCCAGAAGCATCGGCCAGATCCTGGGACCATGGCAGTAGAAGCTGATGACCTCGTCCTGGGCGACATCGAACGACCGCTCCGGGCTCCGGTGTCTGCCCTGCCGGAGCCGCAGCCTGTGACGCCCGGGCTCCACGGCCACCTCGACCGTCTCCTGGGGGGCCAAGGGCTTCGACCGAGCTGAAGACGACGTCACACGAGGGGCATAGGGCCGCAGGACCTCTCGCAATGCAGGCCACACGGCGCTTCCGCGGTTGGGCCGATTGTCGTTACGTTCCAGGCGTTGAGAGGGACGGGGATGCCCTCGCCGCCCGGCGCCTCGGTGGCTGGGTGGACGGCGTTTCAGCGACGTGCGAGATGACATCCCAGAACTCCCAAGAAGGGCAACGGCAGCCCACATCAGGTGAGGCGGGCGCCCAGCCCCAGCTGTTGAGCATGCTGAAGCCATCTGGCGCCGATCGAGTGCGGATGTTGCGCCGGCTCGGCTGGCGCCGCACTTCCCTCCGCGGAGTCGCGGGTTTCCCCTGATGACACCGTGGCGCGGCTCCGCAATTCTGACCCCATGTCCGTCTAGGCGGAAACACAGACGAGCGAGTTGGCTGGATTCTCGCGAGGGACCGCAAGCAAGGCGCGTGGATCCGCCCACAGCGACGCCAGGAGGAGACGAGGGTGGCTGCCGGGGACTTGATTCGCAACGTGAACCGAGTCGGCGAGCACGTCACGGGTGAGGAGCCTGGGGTCGACGACTTGGTCAGCGAGCCGGCGCTCATCCAGCTCCGCGGAATTCCCGAACCTGGCGAGGGTGGCATTACCCAGCGCCGACCCACCAATGACACCGAGGCCGAAGGCCGGCCCACCGCCCCCGCTTCCCCGGCGGCTACGCGGGCGATCCTTGCCGAGTTGGATCGTGCGATCACCGGCATCGTGAGCGCGAGGGCGGCCCTGGGGGTCTTGGCAACCTCGGGATCTGCTGCCAGTTCCCTATCGCAGCCGGCGGGATGGGGACGGCTCTGCGCCCGGGAGCGACAGGTCGCCCACCGGCTGGCGGCTGGGGAGAGCGACCGGGAGGTTGCCCACGCCCTCGGCATCAGCGTCGCCACAACCAAGAGCCACGTTCGTGCGGTGCTGGCCGCGCTAAGCCTCCGCTCCCGCTGGGAGGTGCGCCACGTCCTCAGACCGTCCTTTGAAGACGATTCGTGAAATGGAGCCGCCACGCTGATACGATTCACCATGGTGATCCAAGGGTCGGATCGTCGGCTCCTTCTTGATGCCGGGCGGAAGTAGGGGCGCTGCGGAGCCCGGTTGAGGGACTACGTTGTGAGGCACCCTCTGAGGATTATTGGTGTCGCACTCATCACCGTCTCAGCGGCGCTGGTACTCACCGGATCGTCCCAGGGAGCTCTCGGTGCCGCTTCGCCAACCCCCCCTTCCGGTGTTGCCCCATGGGGCGGCGCATCGGCTTGCCCTATCCCGTGGCCGGCATACCCCTCCCTGCCATGCAGGATGTACACCGTCACTGCGACCGGGCCCGCCGGAACAGCTAGCCCGTAGGCTCCGGGATCACTCGACGAACTAGTTCGTCGAGTGATTGTAAATCGGGAGCGCGACCTGATACGGTCCCGCGTAGTCATCCGCTGACCAGATGGCCGACCCCTCGCTTGATGCCGGGACGGGATAGGGGTCCATGAGAGGCCCGGGTGAGGGCACGATGAGACACTCTCGTTGGTTCGCGACTTTAGCGATACTTGCCGTGCCCGCGACGCTCCTGCTCACTGGGTCCCAGGCGGCCTTTGCTGCCCCCTCACCCACCACCCCCTCCTCCGCAGTTGCTCCCTGGGGTAGTTCGCCAGCGTGCTCTTACCAGCTGCCAGCATACCCCTCGCTCCCGTGCTCACAGTTCTCCATCTCAGCGACACCGCCTGCCAAGGGCAACTAAGCGGCTGCTGGGCCCGACATCTCAGTCGGAAACGAAAACTGCGTGCTCGCTCCGTACAACCCCTTCATCTCCCCCGGCAACTCCATAAACGCCCTGTCGGCCTTCTACTGCAATGTCAACATCGAGTATGGCTTGACATCATGCGCTCAGATATATCTTGGGGCTTGGGTCAATTGGGCCTGCGGCACTAATGCGGGCTTCCCGACCGAATCGGCGTCGCAGGATACGACTGTGGGGTGCGGCTCGAACAATGAGTACATGTGGCGAACCTATGCGTCACTGATCATCATCTGGCCACCTGGCTCTAACCCTGACTTAGATCTGGTAAGCGGGCCGGGCAACGCATACTGGTACCCGTGTGCGCCATAGGAGCATGTCGTTGGCTTGGTTAGTTCCGCCAGCCCAATGAACGTAATGGGAGTTGGTTCCGTGCCGCCGGGCCGTGACCCGGCGGCAGTCGGACCGCCCGCTGACGTGATGGGGGTCGCTCTGGCCTGGAACCTGCTACTTGCGCAGACGAGCTCAACCGCCGTCTGGTTGGGTGCGGTGACCGTATTCCCCACGGGGGTCCTCGTTGACGTGCACGTGGCCACCAGCGATCCGATCGCGCCGGCTCAGGTCGGAATGCCGTCGGGATTAAGCGTGTTTCCTCACGCTGCGGCTGAGGATGACGAGGCCGGGTGGAACTGACCAGAGTTGCTGGCCGAAATTGACCAGGTGAGACCCCGGATGGAGATTGTCTGAAGGGTAGTCGATGATGCCTCCTGTCAGCAGGTATCAGACGTCGAGGTCGACCGGTTTCGGGCTTCTCAGGGCGTTGTAGCGGCAGGCGATCGGCGGGGCTGGAAGCTTCATGGCGTTCGCGGGGTGGCGGCCTTGCGGATCTGGTCGAGGTGGGCTCGGTGGGCCCGCATCCGGTACGACTCGCCGTCGATGGAGACGACGGTGGCACGGTGGAGGAGCCGGTCGAGCATCGCCGCCGCGACCACGGAGTTGTCGTTGAAGATCTGCCCCCAGCTGGCGATGCTGCGGTTGGTGGTGAGCACGATGGAGCCCTTGAGGTAGCGCTGCGAGACCACCTGGAACAGAGCGGCGGCACCCTCGCTGGCCATGGGCAGGTAGCCCACCTCGTCGACGATGAGCAGACCGGGCCCAGCGTAGAAGCGCATGGTGGTAGCCCAGCGTCCCTCGATGGCGGCGCGGTGGCAGCGGGCCGCCAGATCGCTCGCGGTGGTGTAGTAGACGCGGTACCCGGCCTCCACCGCCTGATGGCCCAGCCCCACCGCCAACATCGTCTTGCCCACGCCGGGTGGGCCGATGAAGAGCACGTTGGCAGCCTCTTCGACGAAACGCAGGGTGGCCAGCTCGTCGATCAGCTTGCGGTCGAGCCGGGGCTGGGCCTCGAAGTCGAAGTCGGTGAGATGCCAAGGAGCGGGCAGGCAGGCGAAGCGCCGCCGGCCGGCCAGGCGCCGCTCCTCGGTGCTGGCCACCTCGACGCCCAGCAGTCGGGTCAAGAAGGCGCTGTGGCTGAGCTTCTCCGTGCTGGCGTGGTCGAGCTCGGTGGCCAGAGCCTCGGCGGCCGCGGTCAGACGGAGGTACGTGAGGTGGCCCCGGAGTTGCTGGTACACGCTCTGCTCGCTCATCGCGCCACCTCCGCCAGCTCGGCGTAGCGGCTGAGGTCGACGTTCACCTCGGTCCCCTCCTGCCGCAGGGCGGCAGCCAGGGCCCGGGCCACCGGTCCGGGCGGGCGGTTCTCCTTGCGCCGGCACGGCCGTGCCGTGGTGAAGGCGCTGAGCACCGCGGCCTCCAGGGCGGCATGGTGGTCCGCCGAGCGGACCAGCACCCCCGCCCCGGCGGGGGCAGCTCGATGATGGGCCAGCACCGAACCGTTGGCGGCGACCACCTCGACCACCCCGGAGCCGAGCCGCATCCGGACCACCACCTGGTGCTCCACCAGCTCCGGCGCGACCGAGTAGCGGTTGCCCTGGAAGGCCACCAGCGCCGAAGCAGACACCCGCCGCTTCACCTCCAGGGTCGCCGGGTAGGGCTGGACCGGCAATGGCCGCAGCGGTTCCCCGGCCGCGACCTCGCGCACGGTGGCCGCCCCGCGCTCCAGCCCGTCGGCGATCTCGACGCAGAACCTGTCGAAGTCGCGCTGGGCGTCGGCCACGTCGTGCACCTCGGCCGTCCGCCACCACCGCTGGGCGGCGAAGCGGTTGCGACTCTCCACCACCCCCTTGCGATTGCCCCGCCGCGGCGGGCAGATGTCCACGCCCACCCCATAGTGCTTGGCCACCGCCGCGAAGCTGGCCAGCACGGCGCCGGTGGCCGGCGAGCAGACAGCCGAGGTCCGGTCGAAGCGCCAGCGCCGGGTCGTGCCTCCCAGCCGGCGCAGCACCCGGTCGATGCCGTCGACGAGCGCCGGCTGCTCCTCGTTGTCGCAGAAGACCCCGCGCATCCTGCCGCTGTGGGCCAGCGAGCCGACCAGCAGGTGAGCCTGGCCACCCCAGGGAGCCGGCAGCTCCAGGAAGTCCCACTGGGTCTCCTCGCCGGCGGGATGACTGATCTCGGTCGTCGGCCGGCCCCGGACCCCGGCACAGGCCTCGCAGTGCGGCCGCAGCTGGTGGTGGCGGATCGCCCCCGTGAAGCTCGAGTACGCCCCGGCATAGCCGAGCCGGCGCACTTCGTCCCAGAGCGCCGTCGCCCAGACGTGCGGATCCTCCCGCAGTCGCTCGGTCACATACGCCAGGTACGGCGCCAGCGGGTCCGGGGCCGACCGGCGGCGCTCGCCCGGCTGTCGGGCACCCCGGATGTACGCCCTGATCGTGTTCCGGCTCCGGCCCAGGTGCCGGGCGATGGCTGAGATCGTCCAGCCGCGGTGGTGAAGGGCAGTGACCTCCACGTCTTCCTCCCATGTCAGCATGCGGGGGGGCTCCTTGTGGCGACGGTTGGTGAGAACACCCGTCAGCTTCGGGGAGCCCTTCCCTGTTTGGTGGACAACGGCCCACCCGGGAGGCTCAGAGGCCGCGTCTGTCAAGGTGGTGTAAGAGAGACGGACGCCATCCGGCGTCGTCCGGCTCGTTCACGCTGCTGCGGTGATCGCGGGCACGCCCTCCGTGTCGATGGTGGTGTAGGTCTTGGTGAGCGACTCGGCGCTCATGTAGCGGCGGGCCACTGCCCACTCGTCGTTCTGCTCGGCGAGCACGGCTCCGACCAGGCGGATGACCGCGTCGCGGTTGGGGAAGATGCCGACCACGTCGGTGCGTCGACGGAGCTCCTTGTTGAGCCGCTCCTGGGGGTTGTTGGACCAGATCTGCCGCCAGTGCTCCTTGGGGAAGGCGGTGAAGGCCAGCAGGTCGGGCGTCGCCTCCTCGAGCAGATCGGCCGCCCGCGGGAAGCGCTCGCGGAGCTGCTCCACGATCCGGCCGTGCTGGGCCCAGGTCGACGCGGCGTCGGGCTGGGCGAAGGTGGAGCGCACCAGGGTGGCCACCACGGCCTGTGCCGATCGGGGCACCCGGCTCAGCAGGTTGCGCATGAAGTGGGTCCGGCACCGCTGCCAGCTGGCGCCGTCGAGGATGGCGGCGATGGCGTTCTTGAGCCCCTCGTGGGCGTCGGAGATCACCAGCCGGACCCCACGCAGCCCCCGGGCCACCAGGCCCCGCAGGAAGGCCGTCCAGGCGGCTCCATCCTCGGCGCTGACCACGTCGACGCCGAGGATCTCCCGCTTGCCCTCGGCGGTCACCCCGGTCGCCACCACCGCGCAGACGTTGACGATCCGGCCGTCCTCGCGGACCCGCTGGGTCAGGGCGTCGACCCAGAGGTAGGGGTAGCCGGCAGGGTCCAGGGGGCGGTTGCGGAAGCTCGCCACCATCGGGTCCAGCTCCTGGGCCATGGCGCTCACCTGGGACTTGCTCAGCCGCTCGATGCCGAGCGTCCGGACCAGCCCCTCGACCCGGCGGGTGGAGACGCCGCGGACATAGCACTCGGCCACCACCGCCACCAGGGCCCGCTCCGATCGGCGGCGCTGCTCCAGCAGCCAGTCCGGGAAGTAGCTGCCCGAGCGCAGCTTGGGGATGGCCAGATCGATCGTGCCCGTCCGCGTGTCCCAGGTCCGCTCCCGGTACCCGTTGCGGGAGTTCACCCGCTCCGGGGTCCGCTCGCCATAGCCGGCCCCGCAGAGGGCGTCCGCCTCGGCGCTCATCAGCGTGCCGGCGAAGGTCGTGATCATCTCCCGCAACAGGTCGGCGTCAGCCGCCTCCACCTGCTTGCGGAACCAGGTCAGGGCATCCATGCTGGGTGTGGCCACCGTCGTCTCCTCGAGGTTGGTGAAGCTTCCTCAAAGGATGGCGGTGGTCTCTCTCTTTGTGGGGACCCTCAGGCTCCTCGTACACCACGTCCCTGGACGCTAACGGCTCAGACCCTGGTCAGTTTCGCCCAGCAGGTCTGATCAGTTTCGCTCAGCGTCGTCAAGGACGGTCTTGGAATCGGCTTTCGCGTCGCAGACGGCACGCTCGCCACGGCTGGCTCGCTGGGTAGGTCGGCTGGCGGGGATGGGGCGGGGTTCGATCTCCGAGCATCGAGCGGAAGCGACGGGAGACTCTGGAAGCTCACGTACTGGTTGTGGCCTCTTCCGCAGGAGGGTCAGTTGGCGGTGCTGCTAACGTGGCCATCTCGCGATATCACGCTCAGTCAACTTGCCCTTGACAGCGCTCAAGTGATCGCGGCCGCGGGTGGGTGCCGGAGGCTGTGGGCCCCTGACGGCGGATGAGGTTGCGAGGCCGGCGAAGCGTCGAAGGCGACGCTCCGCCGGCCGCAGACCCTGACGGGCGGCGATCGTCGGACCCGTCGGGGTGGGCGTGGTGCCGCGTCGGGATCGCCGACGACGACGACGGCACGGCCCCGGGCGACGACGCCAGCGCCAGGCGCGCCCTTGCCGTGCTCACCCGGGAGGGACGATGGCCAGCGCTCCCCGTCGACACCGGGTCGTGGCGTGCCTGCCCTTGAGCGGCACGCTACCGATATCGTCGCCAAGCTCCGCCAATCCGTGATCACCCAGTTCCGCCGTTCCATGGTCATCCACTGGCGCCGCCAACATCCGGTCGTCGGGCCAGACGCTGTTAGCAGAACTACGCGGGAAACGGCCCGAGAACCTTTTTATCTCAACCACTTCCTAACGTGGCAGGCGGCCGGTGCTTTGCGCCTTCATTCACGAGGCAGATGGAACCGGGCCCGCCGTCACGGCTGCTCGAAGATCGCGTGACCGCCGACGCGCCGCCAACGAACGCAGGCGTCGCCCGAGGCGAGCGTCCTCCACTCCCAGGTGGCCCGTCCGTCTGGACCGGCGAAACTCCAGGTCATCTCGAAAACGCCCGGAGCGCCCCTCAGCGCCTTGATCCGAAGCCGGGCCGGCCACCGGGCCCCTCGGTCGGCGGCGCGTACGTCACAGGCGGGGCCGAAGCTGGTCAGCACGACGTCTCGGAACCGGCGCCTTTCCTCGGCTGTCAACCTTCTCAGATCGGCCTCGAATGCCGGGGAGGTCTCGTACTTCACGCGTCCAGCGAGTCGATGAAGTTCGCGAACTCCTCCGTGGTCCCATGCATGCGGCCCTCGCCTCGTGCGTACTGCTCTTCCGCCTCGCGCTCCATCGCCTGCCACCGCTCGGACCAGAACCAGCGCTGGTCAGCCGGAACCGGAAGAGTCGAGCGAAGCTCGAGGACGCTGTCATCCCGCTCGACCAGCTCCAGCTGGGCTCCGGGCTCGTCGAGGTGGAGCCGTCGACGGACGGCGGCCGGCAGGGAGATCGTCCCCTTCGCTTGGACGGTGACGTAATGGGTCGTAGCCATATGAGCAGAATATCAGAATAGCGGAAATATCGCAAAGCTGGCGGTTAGCTTGTGTCCGGCCCCCCGAAGACTGTTCCACCACGGGTGTCGTCGTCGCGAGTTGTGTTGGGGCGAGAGGTGGGAGCCAGGCCTTGGCGGCTGATGACCACCAGCCCGGAGGACTCTCTATCCCAACCATTTCCTAACGTGGGAGGCGGCCCCTGCTTGGCAGCATGGTTGATGAGGCAGATGGTGTATCTGAATTCGCGAGGTACTAAGCGCTCGCCTAATCAATGGGCGATCCGCCTTCTGCCACCGCCGACCGGGACCAGTTGCGCCTCATCCTCGAGCACGGCATCCAGCGCCTCATCGAGATCGAGGCCAGCGTGGTGATCGGGGCCGACCCGTACGAGCGCGCCGCCGATCGGGCGACCCACCGCAACGGCCACCGCCCCAAGCCGCTGGACTCCGGCGTCGGCCGCCTCGAGCTCCAGATCCCCAAGCTGCGGGTGGGCAGCTTCTTTCCGACCCTGCTCGAGCCCCGCCGGCGCATCGACCGGGCCCTGCTGGCGGTGATCCAGGAGGCGTACGTGCAGGGGGTCAGCACCCGCAAGGTCGACGCCCTCATGGAGGCGCTGGGCGGCTGTCAGGTCAGCAAGAGCGAGGTGAGCCGGATCTGCGCCCTCCTCGACGAGGAGCTGGCCGCCTTCCGGGAGCGGCCCCTCGATGACGCTGCCTATCCGTATGTCTGGTTCGACGCCACCCACCACAAGGTCCGTCAGGCGGGCCGGATCGTCAGCCAGGCCACGGTGATCGCGGTGGGGGTCCGGGAGACCGGCGAGAAGAGCGTGCTGGGCCTGATGTCCGGGGCGGCCGAGACCGAGGCCTTCTGGCTGGAGTTCTGTCGCAGCCTGATCCGCCGCGGCCTGGGCGGGGTCCAGCTGGTCATCTCCGATGCCCACGAGGGCCTGCGCAGCGCCCTGGCGCAGTGCTTCACCGGGGCCACCTGGCAGCGCTGCCGCGTCCACTTCCTCCGCAACATCGGCGCAGCGGTGCCCGCGTCCCACGCCCCAGCCGTGCTGGCGCTGACCCGGACCATCTTCAGCCAGCCCACCGCCGAGACCGCCCACGAGGCGGTGAGCCACGCCCTGCAGCTGCTGGAGCCCCGCTTCTCCAAGGCGGCGGAGCTGCTCCGCAAGGCCGAGGCCGACGTGCTCGCCTACATGACCTTCCCGGCCGATCACTGGCGCTCCATCTCCAGCACCAACGCCATCGAGCGGCTGAACGCCGAGATCGATCGCCGAGCCAAGGTGGTGGGCATCTTCCCCAACACCGCGAGCCTGCTGCGCCTCGCCACCGCCGTCGTCCAGGACCAGCACGATGAATGGCAGGACGATCGTCGCCTCTTCAGCCAGCACAGCATGGCCCGGCTGCTCCACCCCGACAGCCCTCCGCTGCTCACCAACCCGCTCACGGAGGGCTTCGCCGCTTAGCTCATCGACGTTGCGAGAGCTCCACGCAATTCACACCACGTGATGGGACTCGACCCTCTCCCGCCCCTCCCGGGTCCTGGAAAACCCCGTCCAGGGTGATGAACTCCGACACCACAACCTTGCTCATAGGTGTCCCGGCCTCCCTTGATTCACCCGCGGCTGCGGTGGGGCGATCACGGCCCCTCATTAGATCAAATCGTCATGCGGGCAGGCCCCAAATCGACATTCCCAGCGACGTCGTGACGCGCGAGGGAGACCGTCCTCCGCAGGCTTCTTACGAAGGCAGATGGTGCAGCTAAGTGGTCCGCGGCAGAAGTGCGTGAGGGGGTGGCTCAAGCCGTCGGGCCAGCTGCGGTCCCGAAACAGGGTGATGTCAATGAGGTCACGGCGGGCTGCGCCGTTGCCGAGGGCGTCCTGCGCCCTGAGGGCCGGCGGCCGCGAGATCATTGGCGCGCTGGGCCGCCGCTTGTTGCGCCGGGCAGTGACCCTGGGCGCGGCCGCAGGCCGCCAGGTCGCACATCCGGCACAGCGCTCCGCCGACTGGGACACCTCCGCGAGCCCTGATCGCCATACGCTGCGCCACGAGCTGGGCGATGATCCGCTCGCACGCCCCCACCACCTGCTGACGCTCGACGCCGGTGCACGAGTTCGAGCGCAACCCCGGCTAGGTCCCGGCGGAGCCTTCGGGCGCGGAGCGCCAGGCTGCGGCCGCTCGGGGTCAGGAGAAGAGCGACAGACCTGCGGTCGGCGGCCGTCGCGCGCCGGACGTAACCGCCCGCCTCCAGCCGGTCGGCCAGGCGCACCGCTCCGGAGTGGGTGAGCCCAATGACCTGGCTCAGACGGCGTACTGAGCCGGCGGGGAGGAGATCGAGCAGCGAAAGCAAGGCCGTTGCCGCCCGGACATCGAGACCGTCGTCCTCGAGGCCCTGCTCCAGCGCGTCGTGGAGGCCCAGGATCGCGGCCCCGACTAGGTTGGCCTCGCGGGCGTCCGGCGATACCTCCGCTGTTGGTGGTTGCTGCGGCACCAAAGCCATTGTATGATCAGATCATATATCAGACGGTGCCGAGGGAGAACGGGAGATGGCGAACATCGTGGCGACTGCCGAGATCGAGGTCGCGGCGTCTCCAGGGGATGTCTGGAAGGCCCTCACCGACCCGGACGTCATCGCCACCTACTTCTTCGGCAGCCGGGTGGAGACGGACTGGAGACCGGGCAGTTCCATCGTTTGGCGGGGCGAATGGCAAGGGAAGCCCTACGAAGACCGCGGGACCGTACTTCGAGTAGAGCCTCACCGCCTGCTCAAAGTCACTCACTTCAGCCCGCTATCGGGGCTGCCGGACACGCCCGAGAACCACCACACCGTGACCTACACGATCTCGGAACGAGAAGGGAGGGTTCACCTGCTTCTGCAGCAGGACAACAACCGTGACGAGGCCGAGGCGGGGCACGCCGCGGAGAACTGGCGGATGATGCTGGGCGAGCTGAAGCGGACCGTGGAAGGCGGCTGAGCGCCCTGCCGCCTTCTTTAAGCGCGCAGGTCGCAGGTTCGAGTCCTGCAGGGGATCGCTGCCAACCTGGTCCGTTGGCCTATTTCAGCACCCTGTTAGGCCCCTGCTGCATCGGCTCTTGGTGATGAGAGTAAGAGTCGGCGACGGCCGAGAATGACTGCTTGGGATCCCAATGCATGTCCGGGTAGACCGTCCCGTGGCGCCCATGGGGCAACGACTTCACGAGGGACATGGAGTCCATGTCGAGGTCGTAGCGAGGATCGTCGTCGGTGTAGGCCTCGGGGGTCACGAAGGTCGACAGCAGGGCTCCCGCCACCCCTGAGCATTCGAGTTCCCCGAGGGTATCGGCGAGCTCTCGGGCCTGCATGCCCTCGTCACGCTGGAACGTGCCCTTCAGACGGGACCGGAAGAAACGCCCGATCACCGGTCGCGTGTGGAGGTACAGCCGGATGGGGTCGGTGACCCCGAACCCCAGGGCGCCCGAGCTCTCCGCGCCATGGTAGGTGCGCATCCCGAACTCGGTGACGATCACCGGCTTGCCCGTTGCCAGGAATGGCTTGAGCATCTCGACGTAGCGGTCCTTGGTCCGCGCCTCGCGGTAGTGGTCGACGCCCACGTAGTCGAAGGGCCCCCAGTCCACCTGCTCGAAGGTGAGCGAGGCGTAGGTGAGCGGGCCATCGAATCCGGCGCGCAATCTGGGCACCAGGGAAGCCAGGTACGCGTCGAGCTTCCCGTTGCCGAGCAGCGCTGGGTCTCCCTTGAGGTGTTGCAGGCGCTCGGTCACACTCTTGCCGCCTAGGATCCCCGGCATGAAGAGCGTGAGTTCGCCGCCGGCGACGAAGATCACGCGCCCCGGATGGGCCGCCTCGAGCGGTGCCGCCGCCTCGGCCGCTGCGACCAGTCGGGCCGTGGTCTCCTCCGGCGAGTACTCGAAGCAGGCCGGGGAAAACCACACCTCGAGGCCGAGCCCCAGCGCGATCTCGGCGACAGCGGTCATCCGTCCGACGTCACTGCCGACGATCCGCACGGCGTTGGCGCGCAGGTCGGCTCGGATGATCTCGAGCTCGCGGCGCACCACCGACATGTCGAGCACGGACCGGCGCGTCGAGATCGCATAGCCCGGGCCGCGGAACACCGTCCCCGTGTCGTAGTGAACGCCCTGGTGCTGCATGGCTCCTCGAAGGTCGACTCAGTGAAGGGGGACGGCGAAGTCGCAGTCTGGCACGCTCTCCTCGGTTCCGGGAGGTGGTGCAAAGGTAGGTGATGCGGACGATGAGAGGGCTTCTCATTGCCGGGGCACCTTCCCGGCAAGCTCATTCTGCAGCTTCCCCCGAGGTGAAGGTCAAGCCCGTGGAGCGACGTTTACAACCGGCACCGCCCCCACGGCACGCCGGTCACCTCACCCCGGCCGTCTTCGCCGGGGCGCGGAAGGCGGGAAGGCTCGGCTCAGACCAGGTACCATCGCAGCATTCGTTGATGAACGTTCAGGCTTGTAAGGCTCTGCGGTGGAGGCGGCCAGTACCCGTGGCGGTCGCCGCGCTGGCAGCATCCCTTTGGCTTGTGTCCTGCCAGACGGCCTGGCCGACGACAACATTGAACGGCGTGGACAACTGCGGAGTGCCGGCTTCCTATCGGGTAGACGGAGGCTCCAGTCACTGGCTGGGCGGTTGTGCTGGCGGCTTCTATCTCCCTGTTCCCGCGGTGACTCTGTCGATTGGCCAAGAGATTGATGTCCACATGGCCCAGACGGGCTCCGGCGCCTCAGGTACCATCCTGGTCCCGGTATATCCGGTGCCCACGAGCACCAACTCTCAGGTACTCGCCCGGACTTCAATCACCGATGACAACTCTACGGCGAGCTTCCAGGCTCGCTCGAATGGGTTGGCCCAGTTGGAGACGGTGGGGGGGTGCCCTTCTGAATCTTCAGCCTCCGACTGTACGATTCTGTCCGTCATCGTGATTGGCTAGCACGGCGGAGTTGGAGTCCCCTGATCTTCCGGGGCTCGAGCTGCACGGATGAAGTCCTCCCCGCTGCCGGGCTCTCTCTGGTGCCGTGGATCCCGCCGAGATACGGTGGCCGTGCTTGCCGGCATCAGCGTCGAATACTTCACTCGCCTCGGGGATGGCATCCTGACGAGGGGCAGAAAGATCTCGTCGACGATCTCGCTCAGGAAGTCGTCGGACACGGATCGCCCGGTGATCAGGAACTGGTGGCGCAGCAGGTCGCCGGGCAGAGCCGCGATCCGCGGGGTCACCTTCCCGAGGTCGACCTCGCCGCGCTCGGCGGCGCTGCGCAGGATGGTCATCACCACGCCCGGGAGCACCTCCACGAGGTCCGGCGGCATGGTGCGCAACTCCGCCAGCAACCCATGGAGCATGTCCGGGCTCATCTCCTCGGAGTTGCGCCGCAGATGGCGGAGCACGGCCATCACGTCCTCACGCAGATCCCCCGTGTCGGGGATCTGGTCGGCCACCGAGCCCATGTGGTCCGGATGCGCCGCCCGGACATGGTCTCGATACGCCGCCATCGCAAGCTCTGCTCGATTGGGCCATCTCCTGTAGAGGACCGCCTTGCTGGTCCCCGCACGCACCGCCACCCCCTCCATGGTGAGGTTCGCGTAGCCCACGGCTGACAGCTCCTCCCACGCCGCCCGGAGGAGAGCTTCCTCCAAGGTCGCGCCGCGGCGCCGGGAGCGACGCGCCCCCTCGGCACGTGCCGGAGTGGGCGGGGGCGCGCTCGAGGTGGGCACCGGAGGGGCGGGCTTGGACGCTTGGATACGCATCGTCTCCTACTATGCTACACTCCCCATAAGAAACTGAGCGTCTCTCATCGTGGAGGATGTCGTGGCCAGCACCGCCTCGAAGGACCGCCTCGATCCCGCCCTTGTGCGGTTGATCTGGATCCTCGTCCTGGGCGGGATCGCGCCCGTCCTCGACACCACCATCGTCAACGTGGCCCTGGCCACCGTGGGTCGCGACCTGCCCGCGTCGGTCGCCGTGACCCAGTGGACCATCACCGGATACCTCCTGGCCATGGCGATGGCCATGCCCATCACCGGCTGGGCGACCCAGCGCCTGGGAGCGAAGCGCCTCTGGATCGCCTCCCTGATGGTCTTCGTGGCGGGCTCCGCCCTCTCGGGGGCCGCGTGGAACATCGACATCCTGATCGTCTTCCGAGTGGTCCAGGGCGCCGCCGCAGGGATCATGACGCCGCTGCTCATCACGATCCTGGTGCAGGCCGCCGGTCCCGGACGGCTGGGACGGATGATGGCGATCGCCAGCCTTCCGGTGGTGGTGGTGCCGACCCTCGGCCCGGTGGTGGGCGGGCTGATCGTCACCAGCCTGAGCTGGCGCTGGATCTTCTACGTCAACGTCCCCATCTGCGCGGCGGCAATCGTCCTGGCGTGGCGCGCGATGCGGACCATCGTTCCCACGGGGGAGCGTCACCCGTTCGACTTGGTGGGATTGCTCACCCTCTCCCCCGGGCTGGCACTGCTCTTCTACGGGCTGGCCCAGGTGTCGGGTCCGGCCGGCTTCGCGAACGCGGCCGTGGTCGTACCGATCGTGGTCGGGGCGGCCTTCCTGGCGGCGTTCAGCGTCCACGCGACGCGGAGACACGACGGTCCGCTGGTCAACGTCCGAGTGCTGCGCATCCCCTCCTTCGCGGCGGCGGCCGGCGTCTTCCTCCTGGCCGGTCTGTCGCTCTACGGCCCGCTTCTCCTCCTTGGCCTCTACTACCAGGACATCCAGGGTAAGAGCGCGCTGATCACGGGGCTCCTGCTCGCCCCACAGGGCATCGGCTCGCTGCTCCCCCGCACCCTCGCGGGGAAGCTCACCGACCGCGTGGGCCCTCGCCTTGTGGTGATCCCCGGCCTCGCGCTGACGGTGGTCGGGACGCTGGCCTTCGGGCTGGCCGGCCCTGCACCCTCGGATTGGCTGCTGTCCGCGTCCCTGGTCGTCCGGGGGGCCGGCCTGGGCGCGGTGACGATCGCGGTCATGGCCGGTGCCTTTCAGGGAGTCCCGCACCGGGAGGTCCCGGATGCCAGCACGATGATGAGGATCGTCCAGCAGGTCGGCGGCTCATTCGGCGCGGCGGTCCTGGCGGTCATCCTCGCCAGCCAACTCGCGAGCCACACCGTCCTGACCGCGGCATCTCGTGTCGCCGCCTTCGACACCTCCTTCTGGTGGGCGATCGGGCTCACCGTCCTGGCGCTCGTGCCGGCGCTCCTCCTCCCCAGCCGCGGCAGGCGCCGGCAGGCCATGGACGCGCGCGCCCAGCCGGCTCGGAGTGGGGCTTCCGCAGCCGACTGACGCATCTGGACTGGTCGTCTGCCCCTCCCCTCCCCTGCCCGCAGCAAAGGATGAATACCCGCGGAGCTCACGTCCCTTGACTGCCACGAGCGACCGGGGGCTCGGGTCAGCGGCGCTCTGCCTGGAGGGCGTAGGCGTCCGCGACGGCCCCGAGCGACTCCTTTGGCTCCCAGGGCATGTTGGGGTACACCGTGCCCAACCGCTTGCGGTCCCACGGTGCGTCTGGATTGGCGACACCCAGCGGCCCCAGCCGACCCCCATAGCTCTTGACGAGGCTGTAGCTGGCCATGTCGAGGTCGAACTCTGGGTCATCGCTACATGGATTGAGCGGAGCCACGAACGTCATCACGAAGGTGGCGTCAACACCCGCGCCGTCGAAGATCCCGATCACCTCCGAGAGTTCGCGGCCCTGCTCGCCCTCGTCGCGCACGTAATCGCCGTTGAGCCTGGCCGGGGTGCTGTCACGACCGCTTGTCGTGTCGAGGATCGCGAAGCCTCTGCCGCCCGCATCAGCTGCCCCTCGATACGTGCAGCAGCCGAACTCGGTGATCGCGACCGGCCGGTCGTGGACAAAGAAACGCTGCAGGATCTCCGCGAAACCGTCCCGGATGCGAGCCTCTCGGTACAGGTCGACGCTCACGAAGTCGAAGATGCTCCAGTCAACCGTCTCAAACGGAACCGAGGCGTAGGTGACGCTGCCTCGAAAGACCTTCCGCGCGCGCTCGTTCGCCTCGGCCAGGAAAGCGTTGAGCGGTGGGTTATGGTCGCCAGAGTGGATGTGCTCCCAGAAGGACGGGTGCTCCATCCGCTCGAAGACGGAGCTTCCCTCCACGATGCCGGACATGAAGAGCGTCGATTCCGAGCCGACGCTCAGGACCAGCTGCGCAGGTCGGGACCTGCGGAGCTCCTCCGCTCGCTCGGCGGCAGTCGTGATGTACGCGAGTGTCACTTCAGGGCTCTGGTCCCAGAGCTCCGGTGAGAGCCACACTTCGAGACCCTGATCGAGCGCATCCTGGCCGACCATCATCAGCCGGTCCAAGTCCTGCCCACAGATTCTCACCGCGTTGCAGTGCAGATCGGCCTTGATGATCTGCAACTCGCGGTGGCTCTCGGCGGCCGAGAACTCCGGCCGCCAGTCCTGGCCCCACATCACCCGCCCGACGTCGTAGCAAACGCCACGACACCTCATGCGACCACCTCTCCGCGGGACAGCTCGGTGAGGCGGTCGCCCACCACCGCCGGGGCCACCCCCAGTGCGTGGATGAGCTCGGCAGCGGGATCGGGACGGTGGAGCGACAGGAGGGCCATGAGAAGGTGCCCGCCGTCGAGCCGCCCGGTCCTCCGAGGGTGCGCCTCGTCGATGGCACGCTTCAGGACTGCGCGCACGCCAGAGCTGAGCGGCAGGAGGCCCCGAGCCGGCGCAGCCAGCTGCGGCCTACCGAGCGCCTCGACCCCGACACCGACCGCCGCCAGTGCCGCCATGTCGAGGGCGTCCGAGGCGGCGCGGGCCGCCTCGAGAGAGACACCGAGGGCTCGAGCCGCCGGTGAGTCGGTTTCGTGGAGCAGCCCGAGCAACAGGTGGTCGGTGCCCAGGCGGCGATCGCCACGCCGGCGCGCCTCCGCGCTGGCTGAGGTCAACACCATCTTCACCGCAGCGGCAGAGGTTCGCTTCACCATCGGCGCCCGTCACTTCCCGTATTTGGCGTGAACTGATTGACGCGAAACCCCCAGGGCGTCCCCGATCTGCTCCCACGACCAGCCGCGCTCCCTGGCGAGTTGCACGCTGCGCGCCTCCAGCTGCTCGGCCAGCCGATGGAGGGCCCCCACCGCTCGCAGCCCGACCGCGGGGTCCTGCGAACTCGAGGGACCTTGCTAGCTCGTCCTCCGGGGCCATGGGTGTCAGTTTAGATTGACAGAGCGCTGCATGTCAAGACAGACTGACACGCACGCCACGAGGCGACGCCGGCCGCTTGCCGGCCAGATGCTGCTAGCCACCGCCGAGGAAGCGGATGAAGAAGCGCCCGATCGCCGCCGACACATTCACCAGACCTGGCCAGGTGACCGCGTCATGCTGCTCCTCGCACCCGACCTCGTCCGCAGACGGGCGGTCAGGCAGGAGAGGCTCCGCGGGGTCCGAGGGCGTCCGAAGCCCGGCTGGCTCCGTGTTCCCGACGGACGGCAGTGCTGCCTCGGGCACGGAGGATGCCAGGTGCACCGGTTCCCACCAAGTTGGCGGCTGACCGGGCTGGGGCATCTCCTGGACGATGGATGAAGCGCGGAGGCCCGCGGAGGCGGCGGCGTGCGATCGGGAGAGGAACGTCACGCGGGTCGCTTCCTGCTTGTCCTGGGCGAAGCCGGCACGGGCGGCGGGGATGCGGGTCGCCGGATCCGTCTGGTCCGTGCCCATCGCGGCGCGGGAATCGGTGTCCGGTGTGATCACCTCAACGCGGCTGCCCTCCTTGCGCAAGCCCTCGACCTGGCTTCCCAGGTCCGCGCCCGGTGGCCTGCGCAGGCCCTCGAACTGGCCTTCAGGCAGTGTCCCGCTCCGTCCCCCCAGCGGCGAGAGCACCACGACGTTCGCATAGCCCGAGGCAAGGTCGGCGTTTTCGCTGGAGCGCACGCCGCCGTCGATGTAGCGCGCGCCGTGGATGCTGACGGTCGGGGCCAGGCCGGGGAGCGCGGTGCTCGCGGTGACTGCGTCCACCAGCTCGACGCCGGAATCGCGGTCAAACGCAGCCAACTCGCCGGTATGCGCGTCGACGGCCACCACGATCATCGGCCTGTCCGGCCATTCCGGGCGAGGCAACCTGGCGGCGACCATCGCGCGCCGCTGCTCCGCTCCGGGTTCGAGGATGGAGTCGCTCTCCAACCCGAACGCACCCATCGCACGTTGCAGATCGGCTGGCGAGGTGGCGGCGGCGCCGATGGCCCTCATCCGCTCGAACACCGTGGCCATCGGCAGGGATGGCGGCCGTTCCCGGTTGTGTCCGACCGGTCGAACCGGCGGGGACAGCACCGAGGCCAGAAGTGCGGTCGCCGGCATACCGCTGCGCACCTGCGCTGCGGCGGTGGCACCGGCCGAGGTGCCGACCACCATGTCGGCGGCCTCTGTCACATCGAGACCGGCCTCGGCCAAGCCTGCGATGACGCCGATCTCCCACGCATTCCCGGCAGCACCACCACCACCGAGAACCAGAGCAAGGTTGTGAGCCATCCACCCATCATTTCAACCTGGGGCACGGGGCCGGTCCCGAGCCTGGACGTCCTTGGCTGGCATATCGCCGGCGCCGCGGGCGCCGTGGGTGCATTCGCAGTGCAGGGGCTGGATGCTGACCGGCCGGTGCGAGCCGGCTCAGCGAGGCTCCTCGAACAGTTCCGCGCATGACAGCGCCGCCCCCCCGGAGCCGGTGGTGACGCACGCGCCGCCGAAGTTGGCCGGACCGCCCCACGCGTGGAGGATGTCCTCGCGGTGGATCCAGCAGCCCGACGCACCGGCCGACGTGCAGTCCCGGTTGCCGGAGCCAAACCCGTCGTCGTACATCCACGTGAACTCGGCGGCGACGCTGTTGATGGTCTCGGCCCAGTTGGCCGTCCATGAGCAGGGGTCGCAGGGGTCACGGGGATCGGTGTCCGCCTCCGCACCCGACAGCGCGTAGCCATCGAGCGTCCCGTCGGGTCCGGCGAGGGCCGGCAGGCCACGCGCGGTCCGGTCGCTGTTGGCGAGAAGGATCAGCTGCTGATCGTACGGAAGGCTCCAGAAGCCCGAGGGCAGGGCCGTCGGAGTGACACCCTCGCCGCTCATGGCCGCATCGAGGGCATTGATCGACGCCTGCTCGCACGCGGCGCCCCCCGAGCTCGACCAGCCGCACGCGCTCAGGATGTCGCCCCAGAGGGCGGTGTCGTCGGCGGCGGGGTTGCCGGTGCCCGACCCACTGGAAGCGGGCGCCGGGGCGGGCGGCGCCGGAGCGCGGGTCGCCGGGGCGCGGGTCGCCGGGGGGTGGGTCGGGGCGGCGGGCACGGGCGTGGGGGTGGGCGTCGGTGTAGCGGTGGGCGTGGACGCGAGTGGGATGCCGACGGGTTCGCCGAGGGGGGTGAGGGCAGGGGTGGGCGTGGAGCTCGGATCGGTCGAGGCCACCGCCGCTCTCGCGGGAGAGGCGGGGCTGAGAAGCTGCGCGGCGGAGGGCTGGCCCAGCAGGGCCACCGCCACGAAGAAGACCGACGCCATCAGCTTCCGCATTCAGCGATCCTAGGCAGGGTCGGGCACCCGTTTGTGACGGTCTCCGCGATGACGCGGTGACAGTCCGGTGGCGAGGGCTCCCCGTCCCCTCAACCCTGGGACCGGCCGTCACGCGGGTGCGCGAGGGTGTCCAGCGCTTCCTGGAGCAGGTCGGGAAGCTCGGGAGTCCCGTCATTCTCGACCCAACTGAGGACCGCGGTGGTGGCGGCGGCGAGGCAGGCTGCGACCGTCACCTTGGTCGTGAAGGCGGCAGGCGCCTCTTCGTCTCCCACGTCGAGGGCGTCGAGGATGACCTGCTGGCTCGCCAGCTGGTTTGCCCACAGACGCTCTCGGAGCGCGGGTGTGGATACGATCAGCCTGTTCTGCGAGAGCAGCATCTCGCGGTCCGTGTCATACAGCTGTCGGAGACCTTGAAGCAGGGCTCCTCCGATGCGCTCGATCAAGGGCTGAGTCGCCGGTGTGCGTCGCACCAGCTCCACGATCAGCGGATCGTAGCTGTCGGAGAGAGCCACGTCCTCCTTGGTCGGGAAGTAGCGGAAGACCGTCATGTGGGAGACACCGGCCGCGGCGGCGATCTGCTCGACGGTGGTGGCCTCGTATCCCCGGTCCTGGAAGAGGCGGAGCGCACAGGTCCGGATGCGCTCGCGGGTGGCGAGCTTCTTGCGCTTCTGCCAGTCCGAGCCGGGCTCGCTCACGTGGGTCATCGTGTCACGCCGCTCGCTCGACCTGCTGGGCGCTCCGACGCCTGGACCGGCCAGGCAGGAACCGCAGCGTGATGGCGGCCGTGAGGGCCGTCAACGCCACGCAGATGAGCATGACCACCCCCATGCCGTCCACGAAAGCGGTCCCCGCCGCGTGCAGGAGAGCCCCGCCTGCCGGCAGGTGGCTGGCCAGCTGCGCGGCCTGAGCGATCGAGCCGCGCGCCGCGGCGGCCTGGGCGCCGGGCAACCCGGCCAGCACCGGGCGGAGGGCTCCGGCGTAACGGGCGGAGAGGACGCCGCCGAGAACGGCGACCGCGAGCGCTCCGCCGATCTGGCGCAGCGTGCTGTTCACCGAGGCTCCGGCGCCGGCCTCGTCGCCGCCGGCGGCGGCCATGACCCCGTCCATGGCGGCCGTCATCGATGCTCCGACCCCGAGCCCGCACAGGGCCAGCCCGGCCGCCATCACGACGTATGCAGTGGTCAGATGCACCCGGGCGAGCACCTCCAGGCCACCCGCCAGGAGCGCCAACCCCGCCGCCACGGCGAGCTTCCTGCCCGCGGCTCGGGTGACCGGTCCGGCCGCGACGCCGGCGACGAGCAGGCCCGCCATCAGCGGGAGGAGGCGCAGCCCGGCCGTGAGGGGGTCGTCGCCGCGCGCACTCTGCAGGTACTGGGGAAGGATGAACAGGATGGCGTAGAGGGCGACCGAGACATCGACGCTGGCCACCGTGCCCCACGTGAACCGGCGGTCGCGGAACAGCGCCCAGTCGACGAGTGGGTGCCGGGCGCGATGCTCGCGGCGGGTGAAGGCGGCCATCAGGAGCACGGAGGCGGCCAGCATCCCCCAGGTGGCCGGGGCCGTCCAGCCACGCTCGGGGCCGTCGATGATTCCCCACACCAGGCCGATGATGGCTGCCGTCGCCAGCAGCGCGCCGATGGCGTCCAGCGGTGGCGCCTCGGGGTTGCGGGACTCCGGCAGGAGCATCGCAGCGGCCGCGAGTGCGATCCCCACGACCGGCACGTTGATCCAGAACACCGAGCTCCATGCCAGGTGCTGGAGCAGCGCCCCTCCCACCACCGGCCCCAGGGGGAACCCGATCGCGATCGCCGCGGTGAGGGCGCCGATGGCCTTGGGCCGCTCGGCCTCACCGAATGAGGCCGACACGACCGCCAGCGAGAGGGGGAAGACGATCGCCGCACTGACCCCCATCAGCGCCCGCGCGGCGATCAGCTCGCCCGCCGCGACCGAGAGGGCGCACCACACCGACGCTCCCAGGAAGAGGGCCAGCCCTGACAGCATGACCCGCCTGCGGCCGAGGCGGTCCCCGATCAGTCCGGCGGGCAGCATCACCCCGGCGAAGGCGAGGGAGTACGCGTCCACGATCCACTGCAGATCGCCGGTGCTGGCATGCAGCGCGACGGAGATCCGCGGCAGGGCGACGTTGACCACGGTCAGATCCAGGTTGACCATGACCATCGCGAGGCAGGTCACGCCGAGCATCCACCACCGGCGTCCGTGCATCCCGATCCCTTCCATATATTAGTTGCTAATATATTAGCTCATAACATACCAGGGGTCGCACCAGCGTGTCAACTGACCGGGGCGCGGCGCGGCGGCTTCGGGGCACGCGCGCGGCGGGACGGCGTCCGGCCGGAGCTCGTCAGTCCCAGTTCGGACGGAGCCCCTCGGGCTCACACGGTTCAGGACCGCAGCAGGTACCGGGCTCCTCGCATCAGTCCCAGGCCGGCCGTGAAGAGCAGCAGGCCGCCCACGCCAAACAGCACCGCCGGCAGGAGAGCGGGACCGGAGGGTCCGCGGTCGAAGACGACCTGGATGACGAATCCCACCAGCCACTCGGCTCCGGTCAGCCCAACCAGCACCGACAGGACGACGAGCAGCGCACCCAGGCTCCGCTTCGGGAAGCTCGACATCTCAGTGCCACCCTCCTCCAGAACCTGAGGCTCCGGAGCCGACGGGTCAAGCTTAGATCGGATGAGACCGGTGTGCCGGCGATGCGGGATCACTCGGCCTGCGCAGCACATCTCCACAGCTCTCACCCCCGCGTGCGCTCCCGGAGGGATCCGCCTCTCCAGAGCCTAGAATGCGACCTCACTCAGATGAAGAGCACGGTCGGCCCGGGACAGCACTGGCGAGCGGCAGCGCTCACGGTCGCCCTCGGAGTGCTGCTCCTCGTCGCCGTTGCACTCCTCGTGCGGCCTTCGTCCCTCCAGCCGACCGGGCATGCGGTCCCGTTCTACGCGGCGGCGGCACTCCTGGTGGCGGAGGGAGGGGTGGTCATCGCCTATCCGGACGTGGTCCGGGGGTCGACGCGCAGGACGCTCTTCGGAGCTGCGGCGGTGTGCCTGCTCGCCGCCATGCTCCAAGCCGTCTGAGACGGGGCCGCCGCCGGGCCCGATCCTCTCACGCGGCGGTGCGGCGGACGTCCACCGTCACTCGCTCCGTGCCGTGGCGGTGTGGCGCGGAAGCCGCCGGTGGCCCGCGACCTTGAGGGCCGCCGCCCACGCGGCGAGGGCCGCCGCCTCATCGGCGCCGGCCCTCGCGAGCACCCCGTACAGCAGCCCGGCGCTGGCGGCGTCGCCGGCGCCCGTGGTGGCGAGCGGGCCGCTCGACGACGCCGGCAGGTAGAGCTCGCGGTCCGCCCATGCCTCGGGTCGGTCGGAGAGACAGCGACCGGCGCGGGAGAGCCGTTCCACCCCTGCGGTGAAGAGGTGCATGCCCCGCTCGCCGTCGGTGAGCAGGACCGCGGCGGAGCCCATCGCCAGCAGGGCCCGCCCCAGCTCCCGCTCCTCGGAGAGCGACCCTGGCCGTGCCACGCCGAGTGCGCTGACCACGTCGTCGACGCTCGGAGAGAGGAGGTCCACCCAGGGGGCCGTCCGCTCGAGCAGGAGCCGCCAGTCGACCTGCGCCGCGGACGATCCCGGGGTCACCACCGAGAGGTCGACCGACGTCGTGGCCCCCGCCCGATGCACCCGGGCCAGGAGGTCCTGAAGGCGAGCGCCACCGTCGGCGTGCAGGAGCGGCAGCAGGGCCGGGTAGCCGATGTGCACCAGATCGACCCCCTCCGGCTGCACCCGCGACCCGTCGAACGAGGCATTGGCGCCCACGTGGTGCCAGAAGGACCGGTCGGTTCCCGGTGGCTCGAAGACCAGCGAGTACGAGGTCGTCTGGCCCGCGACCTGCCGGATGCCTCCACAGTCGGCGCCGGCCGGGAGGAGGGCGCGCAGCACGGTGGATCCCAGCTCATCGTCCCCCAAGTCGGCGACCAGGAGCACCTCGGCCCCGAGCGCCGCCAGATCGCTGCCGGTGTTGGCCACCGAGCCTCCCGGTCGGATCTCGAGCGGGCCGACCTCGGTGATCGCCCCGGGGACGATGCGCTCCGCGCCGCCGAGCCGCGGTCGCAGGTCCGCGCAGATGTGTCCCGCGACGATGGCGCGCCGCATCCTCGTCAGCCGCGCCCGCCGAGCGGGATCATGATGCGATCGGTGAGATCGGCGGCGTCCATGGGCTCCGAGACAGTACCGCGCTGGCGGTGTCCACGGTGGACCGTCGGGCGGCTCCGGGCCCGGTGGGCGGCGAGCGCGACCATGCCGGCACGGGCACTCATGGCCCCCCATCCCGGAGGGCGCCCCCGGGTGCTGCGCCACGCGTGGAGCGTCACAATCCTTCCGTGGGAAGCTCCGCCCCCGGGACCACCCTGCTGGTGATCGACGTGCAGGAGGCGGTCATGGCCCCCTGCCTCGACGTCCCCGGGGTGCTGGCGCGAATCAACGACCTGGTCGGCAGGGCCCGCCGGGCCGGGGCACCCGTCGTGTTTGTCCAGCACGAGGATGCCGAGGACCCCGAGATGACCGCGGGCAGCCCGGGCTGGCAGCTCGCCGCGGCCCTGGAGCGGGCCGGGAGCGACCCGGTGGTGGCCAAGCAATACCGCGACAGCTTCGCCGGGACCCGTCTGGAGGCGGTGCTGCGGGAGTCGGGGACCCGCCGGCTGATCGTCACCGGAGCCCAGTCCGACTTCTGCGTCCAGACCTCGGCCCTCTCCGCTCTCCAGCACGGGTACGACCTGACGCTGGTGAGCGACGCTCACACCACCTCGCCGGCCCGGCTGCCCGGCGGGGAGCTGGGCGCCCGGTCCATCGTCGAGCTGGTCAACGCCCGCTTCGCCACCCTCCGCCACCCCGGGCGGAGCGTCGAGGTGCAGCCCGCCGCCGCCGTCGAGCTGTAGCGGGGGCGGAGGGGGCCCCGGGCCGCCCTCGCGGCGGGCCGGACGTGGCATCGCCGTCACAAGTCGCGGCCAAGAGCACCGCGGGGCTTGCCAGCGCCGGCCCGCGGGGCGACCATCAGAAGAGGACGGGCATGAACACATCAATCGACGCGCCACCCCTGAGCACGGGGGGGAGGCAGGGCGATCGGCCGACGATCGCCATCCTCTCCCCTCTCATCGTGGGCAGCTATCTCAGCGAGGTGATCGCGGGGATCGCGGCGGCCGCCGATGACGCCGGGGTCCGCCTGATCGCCCTCCAGACCCTGGACCTGACCAGCGTCGGCGGCGAGCCTCCCGCGTCGCAGACGATGCAGTTCGGTGGGGTGCGCACCTACGTCGGCTGGCCGGCCGGCTCCGAGAACAAGGTGCCCCATTTCCGCCTCCGCGCCGCCTGGGACCGGGTGACCGGCTTCATCGTGGTCCTCAACGCCGTGGAGCCCTGGTACCTCCGCGCCCTGCGTCGGGCGGGCAAGCGCGTGGTCGTCGTCAGCGATGAGCCGGAGGGGGCGAGCTGCCCGGTTGTCCACACCGACAACCGCACCGGGATCATGGAGGCCGTCTCCCACCTGGTGGAGCACGGCCACCGGCGCATCGGCTTCGCGGGCAGCCTCGACCAGCTCGACATCCGGCAGCGCCGGGACGCGTACGTCGAGGCGCTCGGCGTCCATGGGCTCGCGGCCGACCCGTCCCTCCTCTTTCCCGCCACCGACAACCTGGTGAGCGGCGGCGTGAGCGCGGGCGGGCGGATGCTGGAGGCCGGGATGCCCTCGACCGCGGTGGTGGCCGCCACCGACTACAACGCCCTGGGGATCATGCAGGCGCTCCGCGAGGCCGGGCTCAGCCTCCCCCGCGACCAGGCGATCACCGGCTTCGACGACATCCAGGCCGCCGAGGAGGCCACCCCCGCCCTCTCCACGGTCCGCCAGAGCGCGCAGCTGACCGGGCACACCGCAGCGGACCTGCTCTTCGCCATGCTGCGTGGCAGGCGGGTCGGCCGCGGGCCCCACCTGGTGCCGGCGCGCTTCGTCGCCCGCGAGTCCTGCGGCTGCCCGAGCGCCTCGGCGAGCGACCCCCTGGGCGTGGAGGACCCGCTGCGCGGCGCCTCACCACGGGAGCGCCTGCGCGTCCACCTGCAGCGGCGGCTGCTGGGCCGCGACGCCCCCACCCCGCCGCAGGCATCCGCCCTGGACGGCGCCGCCGACCTCATCGTCCGCTCCATCGCGCCGGAGGCGGGCGACGCGGAGTCGGACAGCCTGCCCGAGGCGGCCCAGCTGCTGCTGGCCGTCAGCCCTCACTGGACCACGATCACCGAGACCATGGGCTGCCTGCTCCAGCTCCGGCGAGACCTCGGCAGCGCCCTGGGGGAACCGAGGAACCTGGGCCGATTTGAGCGCGGCGTCCTGGGGTTGGGAGCCGAGCTGGGCCGGACCCTGCAGGCTCTCGAGCTCCGGTCGCGCGCCGCGCTCAACCGAGCGGTCGGCCAGGAGCACCAGCTGAGCATGTCTCTGATCACCGGAAGCGAGGGCGACCCGAGGTCGCTCGGCTGGCTCGGCTACACCCGGGCCCGGGCGGGATGCCTCGGGCTGTGGTCGACCCCGGGGGAGAGGGGCGGAGCCGAAGGCTCGCTCCTCGACATGGCGGGCACGTACCGCCGTGACGGAGGGAGGCTGGCCGTCCCCGACCAAGTCCGGGTGGAGGACTTCCCGCCCGACGATCTCTTCGAGGGCGTGGAGTGGCCGCCGGGTCACATGGCCGTGGTCATGCCGGTCGCGACCCGGAGCGCGGACCTCGGGCTGCTGGCGGTGGTGACGTCGACCGACACCAGCGTGATGACGGTGCACGACCGGCTCTTCGAACAGGGCGCCCTGCTCAGTGTGGTCATCGAGCGCGTGCTGATGACGGAGCGGCTGCGCCGCTCCAACAACGACCTCGCCACCTTCAGCCACGCCATGGCCCACGACCTGCGCAACCCGCTCGCCACCATCTCGATGTGGACGTCGGTGGCCAGGGCGGAGGTGCGCCCCGGCGACCCCGCCGACGCGGTGCTGCAGATCGTGGACCGGATCTCCGAGGTGACCCGCTACGCCAGCGACCTGGTCGTCGACCTGCTCGACTACTCCACCCTCGACCGCGAGGCCGGGCCCATGGAGCCGGTCGACCTCGCCCTGGCCGCGCGCCAGGCGCTGATGACCCAGGCGGCGACCGTTGCCGCCCAGGGAGCCATCGTGGAGGTCGGGGAGCTGCCCACTGTCCGCGGGCGTCCCGCCGAGCTGGAGATGGTGTTCCAGAACCTCATCGAGAACGCCATCAAGTACCGCGGCGCCCGCTCCCCCCGGATCCGGCTCAGCGCCGCCCGCGCCGGCGGCTCGTGGAAGATCCGCTGCCACGACAACGGCGACGGCGTCCCCGCCAACATCCGCGCCGAGGTCTTCGAGCCCTTCGTCCGCGGCGACTCCGCGTCCCCCGGCAGCGGCATCGGTCTGGCCACCTGCCGCCGGATCGTCGAGGCCCACGGCGGCCTGATCTCGGTCGAGGCGACCGGGAGGTCGGGGACGACCATCGCCTTCACCCTCCCGGCGCTGCGGGGGCCGGGACCGGCGGCTGGAGGGGGCCCGGGGGCCGCGCCCGCGCCCGCGACGGTGCCCGGAGCCGATCCCCCACCCGCGGCGAGCCGCCGGCGCGGTCGGGCCGGGCCCGACCCCGTCCGCCGGCGCTAGACTCCGGCGCACGTATCAGATCCCGGTGTCGCGACCGGCTCACCGTTGACGGGTGGACTGGCGACGCCGGGCCCGGCTGAGATCCTGATGCCATCTCCCGATCGTCGCACCGCCCCGATCACCAACCGCATCCTCCTGGCCCTCCCCGCCGAGGACCGGGACCGCGTCACTCGCGGCATGGTCCGCGTGACCCTGGCGATCAAGACCGTCCTCTTCGAGCCGGGGGAGCCGATCCAGGCGGTTCACTTCCCCCTCGACGGCGTGGTCTCGCTGGTGACCCCGCTCGACGACGGTGCCGTGGTCGAGGTGGCGACCGTCGGCAACGAGGGGATCGTCGGGGTGCCGCTCGTGCCCGGCGGCTCGCTCGCGGTGCGCGCCATCTCTCAAGTGGCGGGCTCGTCCCTGCGCATGGACGCCGCCGACTTCCATCGCGAGCTGGATCGTGATGGGCCCTTCCGCGACCTGGTCCATCAGTACCTGCAGGCCCTCTTCGGCCAGATCTCGCAGGCAGCTGCCTGCAACCGGCTCCACACCAACGAGGAGCGGCTCAGCCGCTGGCTGCTGATGAGCCACGACCGGGTGGGGGTCGACGAGTTCGCCATCACCCACGAGTTCCTCGGTCAGATGCTCGGGTCACGGCGGGCAACGGTCACCCTCTCCGCGGGGCTGCTGCAGGCCGCCGGCCTGATCAGCTACCACCGCGGGCACGTCGCCATCCTCGATCGCGAGGGCCTGGAGGGCGTCTCCTGCGAGTGCTACGGGGTGATCAAGCGACAGCTCGACCGCGTGGTCTCACCCTCTCCCGACGGAGACGGCCGGACCGCCATCCCCTGATCGGTACGGCGGCGGGCAGACAGGCGCCGTCCCACCTGCCAGCATCGAGAGCCTCAGACCCGCGCTGTCCGCTCCTTTATGCCGATCGCCGGACCGGGAAGGCCGGGTGGCCCCCGTCACGTCACGTGGTTCGACGCAGCCACCGATCTCGGGATTCGGACCTGGAGGAGAGACACCGTCGGACCTTCCCCGGCCGGCGCGGAGGCGTGAGCCCGTCGGGATTCGCCGCGCCGCGGATGGAGGAGCGCTTCGCCCAGGTGGGCGGCACCCGCCTCCGCTACCTCATCGGCGGCGAGGGCAAGCCGCTCGTGCTCTGCCACGGCTTCATCAGCTCGGGCGAGGAGTTCGGCGGGCGTTTCGCCGCCCTGGCCAGGGAGCACACCCTGATCGCCCCCGACCTGCCCGGCAACGGGCAGTCCGGACCGCTCCGGGGCCGCCACACCGCCGAGGCGATGGCGGATGCAGTGTGGGGGCTGCTCGCCCAGCTCGACGTCCACAGCTTCGACCTCGCCGGCCTCTGCCTGGGAGCGTCGGTCGCCTGCGCCATGGCCGCCCGTGACGAGGCGGCGGTCGATCACCTGATCCTCCACACCCCGCTGCTCGGCGCCCGGCTGATCCGGCCCCAGTACCGCTGGCAGGTGCGCGTCCTCACCATCCGGCCGCTCTGGGCCCAGGTGATCTGGCTCAGCCGGCGCCGGTCGGTCAGTGACCTCTACAAGCGGCTGGCCATCGAGGGCAAGGGTGTCGACCTCCACACCGCCGACGTCAACTACCTCAACCAGCGCCGCGCCAACCCGCGCGCCGCCCGCGAGTGGCTCTCCGACTCCCTGGGCCGCGAGGACCTCGAGATCGTCCAGCGCCGGGTCAGGCCGACCATGATCATCGTTCCCGAACACGATCGCCTGGTCAACGTCGAGCGGCTTCGCCGGATGAGCGCTGCGCTCGGCAACGTCGAGCTCGTCGTCGACAGGGAGGGCGGCCACGGCTGGAGCCCGGACGCCGTCGTCCGGCACCTGTCGGTGATGAGGATGGCGCTCACCGACTGATCCCGGACCACCCGGCCCGGCCGCGAGCGTGGCCGCGCCTCAACTCCCATCGCGGCGACAGGAGCCGCCCCGCGTACCTGCCCGGAGGCCGACCATTGGCGACACTGCTCTTGGTGCACGCTCACCCGGACGACAAGTCGATCCTCACCGGGGGCGTGATCCTCCACGCTCACCGGGACGGACGCCGGGTGGTCCTGGTGACCGCCACCCGCGGCGAGGAGGGCGACGTCCACAACATGGACGCCGGCGAGGCGCGCCCACGGCTCGGTGAGATTCGCAGCCGGGAGCTGCTCGCCGCCTGCGCAATACTCGGGGTCGACCGCCAGGAGTTCCTCGGCTACCGGGACTCCGGCATGACCGGCGGCGCCGGCAACGGCCACGCCGAGACCTTCGCCCAGGCGCCGATCGCCGAGGCCGCGGAGCGTCTGGCCGTGATCCTGCGCGAGGAACGCCCGGAGGTGGTGGTGACCTACACCGCCGACGGCACCTACGAGAACCCCGATCATCGACGGGCCCACGCCACCACCCTGGTCGCGCTGCAGACGCTCGCCGCGGAGGGCTGGGCCCCCACCAAGCTGTACCTCAACGCGGTCCCGCGCAGCTTCGTCCGCGACATCGTCGACGTGGCACGGGCTGCCGGGATCGAGCTTCCCGGGGAGCTCGCCCAGGTTCGCGGCGTCCCCGACGAGGAGATCACCGCCGAGGTCGACGTCGCCGACGTCCTGGACCTCAAGCTGGCGGCCTGCGTCTGCCACCTCAGCCAGATGCACCCGGGCCTGGCCATGGCCGTCATGGCGGCGGATCTCTTCGCGGCCGCCTTCGGCGTCGAGCGCTTCGTGCAGACGCAGAACGGCGCGGCTCACGCCGTCCCGGAGCGAAACCTCTTCGCCGGTATTGCCTGATCCGCGCCGTGGGACGGGCCGGCCCGGCGCGGATCACCGCGCCGGCCGGCCGCCCATCTCCGAGTGCTTAGGCGGCGCGCACCTGACGCGCGCGCGGACCCTTGTCACTCGTCTCGACGGCGAAGCTCACGTGCTCGCCAACCGCCAGGCTCTCGAAGTTGAGCGAGGGGTCGAGACCGCTGCGGTGGAAGAAGTACTCCGCGCCATCCTCAGCGGTGATGAAACCGAAGCCGCGCTCCTGCACGACTTTCTTGACGGTACCAGTCATGGCTGGTCTCTCCTGGTCCTTCTCGGATTACTCACGACGCGCGGGTCCGTTCGAGAAGGAGGGAGACCACGAGCGACTACCGCCCGACTTGGACGGCTTCCCCTAGGGTACCCCAATCCCCGCCGGAGGCGTCCTGGCCGGCGCGGATCCGTTGCAGGGTGGTGCGTTCGCCCCGATCTTCCCGGAGCCGACCCCGCTCTCCGCGGCTGGGCTCAGACCCGGGTGGCGAGGAAGACCGGGATCAACCGGGGGGTCTTGGTCTGGTACTCGGCGTACGGGGGGTACGCCTCGACCGCCCTCGCCCACCACTCCGCCCGCTCGTCGCCACTCAGCTCCCGGACGGTGACATCGAACGGCGCGGGGCCGTCCTGGACCATGACCTCGGTGGGATGGGTGACGAGGTTGTGGTACCACTGCGGGTTCTCGGGGGTGCCCCCCTTGGAGGCGACCAGCGCGTACCGGCCGCCGTGCTCCACCCGCATCAGGGGGAACTTGCGCACCTTGCCGCTCCGGTTGCCGCGGGTGGTGACGATGACCACCGGCAGGCCGGTGGGCTGCTGGACATTGCCCCGCTGACCGCCCGAGGCCTCGTACTCGGCGACCTGGTCGCGGGCCCACTGGAACGGGCTGGGCTCGTACTCACCTTCGACCGGCATGAGCAAAGTCTAGGCCCTGCCCGGCCTCCGGCGCCGCGCCGCCGGGGGTGCGGCTATCGTCTCTCCCATGGGCGGCGGCCTCTCGGTGGTGTGCGGCGCGAGCGGCGGCCTGGGCCCGGCGGTCCTCGACGCGCTGGCCCGGCTGGGTGACCCGCTGGTGGGCGTGGCCTCGCCCCGCTCCGACCCGGCGCGGCTGGCGGCGCTCCGACCCGGGGTGCGCTGGGAGCGCTGCGACCTCGCCGACCCGGTCGCCGTCGAGCAGCTCTGGCAGCGCCTCGACGCCCTCGGAGAGGTGCGGCGCCTGGTCAACGTGACCGGCGGCTTCGCCCCCGGCAGCGTCGCTGCCACCCCACCGGAGGGGGTCCGGGAGATGCTCCGCGTCAACCTGGAGACCGCCTGGTGGTCCGCACGCGAGGCGGCGCGGCGGATGGCGGCGCGCGGCACCGGCTCGATCGTCAACCTCGGCTCGCAGGCCGGCCTCCTGCTCGACCCGGGCGGCGCCGCGGCCTACGCGGTGTCGAAGGCGGCCCTCCACGCCCTCACCGAGGTGCTTGCCGCCGAGCTCGCCGGCACCGGGGTGCGGGTCAACGCGGTGGTGCCGGGGACCATCGACACGCCCGCCAACCGCGCCTGGATGAGCCCCGCCGACCTCGCCGCGGCGGTCCCCGCCGAGCAGGTCGCAGAGGTCGTCGCCGCGCTCGGCGACGGCACCCTGGGCGCCGTCACCGGAGCGCTGATCCCGGTCTTCCGCCGGGCGGCGCGGGACGCGACTCCCCCGGAGCATTGAGCAGGGCCGCGCCGGCGGGCGCCGGCCGCCGCCTCAGCCGGTGCTGGTGAAGAAGAGGTTGACCAGCGCCGGGCCGAGCAGAATGATGAAGACGCACGGGAAGATGCAGCCCATCATGGGCATCAGCATCAGCACCGGCGCACGATGCCCGGCCTCCTCGGCGCGCTGCTTGCGCTTGCGGCGCAGCTCCTCGGACTGGATGCGCAGGACGTTGACGACACTGACTCCGAGCGGCTCCGCCTGCACCACCGCGCGGCAGAACTCGCTGAGCTCCTCGACCTCGTTGCGCTCGGCCATGGCCAGCAGGGCCTCACCGCGCGGCCGGCCCAGCCGGATCTCGTTGAGCACCTTCTGGAACTCGTGCGCGAGCAGGCTCTCGTCGGCGTCGCCGACGCGCATGATCGCCATGTCCAGGGAGAGCCCCGCCTCCATGCACACGGTGAGCAGGTCGAGCACCCCGGAGAGGGCCACCCGGATCTCGGTCTGACGCCGCTTCGCCTTGCGCTCCAGGGAGAGGGTCGGATACATGTACCCGGCGATCACGCCGACCACGACCAGCAGGACGTTCTGGGGGGGCACCAGGTCGGCGAGCAGGGAGAGGCCGAGGCAGACGAGGGCGCAGGCGATGGGCAGGATGAGGCGCAGCGCCAGCAGGGTCTCGGCCCGCTGCCGGGAGCCGGACCTCGACACCAGCCGGCGCAGCTGCTGGAGCTGACCTTCCTTGGTCCGCTTCGCGATCACCCCTCCGAGCGCGCTCAGGATGGGCAGGACGAGGCGGTCGAAGGCGGGCTGGGTGAACTCGCCGGTGTCCAGGTCGATGTCGTAGGTGGCGGCGTTGGGGACGCTGGACAGGCGCTGCTCGAGCAGGCTGGTGAGGGGCGCCGCGGGGACCGTGCGCCAGACCGCCAGGAAGACCACCACGGCGATGAGCGCGCCGGCCCCGATCAGGACGACGAGGCTGCTGCTCATACCTTGACGTTCACGATGCGGCGGATGAGCCCGTAGCCGCAGAGGATCATGAAGCCGGCCACGCCGAGCAGGATGTTGCCCGCGGGCTTGTCGAGCATCGGGTTGAAGTAGGTCGGGGCGATCATCATCAGGATGCCCGTCATGGCGAAGGGCAGCGCGATGAGCACCCACCCCGAGGCGCGAGCCTGGCTGGTGATCGACTTGATCTCGCCCTTGATCCGGACGCGCTCGCGCACCGTGTACTCGATGGTGTCGAGGATGTGGGCGAGGTTGCCGCCCACCTGCGACTGGATCTGCACGGCGATGAGCATCAGCCGGAGGTCCTCGGACTCGTTGCGGCGGACCATCCGCGCGAGGGCCTCGTTCATGGGGAGGCCGAGCTGGACCTCGCGGGTGACCCGCCCCAGCTCGATGCCCATGGGGGCGGGGAGGTTCTTGGAGGCGAGGTCGATGGACTGGGCAAAGGTGTAGCCGGCCTTCATCGAGCCGCTGAGCATGAGGATGGTCGGCGAGAGCTGGGCGGTGAACGCCTTGAAGCGCCGCGACTGCCGGTAGCGGACAAAGAGCTGCGCCCCCACGTAGCCGAGCGCCGCGCCGAGCGGGGCCGCGAGGATCCAGCCGAAGCGCAGGTAGGCGAGCCCCCCGACCACGATCGCGGCACCTGCCGAGATCAGCATCCACTCGGTGGGGCGCACCTTGAGGTCGGCCCGCGCCAGCCGGTCCGCCATCCGCGACGCCCGGTCGGTGTGCTCGAAGCGGCTCCCGAAGAGCCTCTGGACCACGTGTCGCAGTTGGCCGAGGGGGTCGGTGGGGGGCGGGGCCGGCTTGGGGGCGGGCGGCGCGGCCTCCTCCAGCCGGCGCAGTCGCGATTGCAGCTTGGAGTCCCCGCCGGGCAGGATGAAGGCGACGATCGCCCCGAAGAGGGCCAGTGCCCCGACGCCGGCCAGCACGATCGCGGACGATGTCATCGTGGATCGCTCCGGGCGGTCAGGCCCTCAGCCCCCGAAGAAGTTGTTGGGTGCGGAGCTCGGGATGCTCTGCGGTTCGTTGGTGATGCCGGGCACCGGGGAGGCGCTCGCACTGGGGTAGTCGTTCGAGGAGACGATCAGGTACTGGATCACCCAGCCGCTGGCGCTCAGGTCCTCGACGTTCGCCAGTGCGGCCCCGTCCTGCTGGGGCAGCTCGACCATGACCAGGCCCGTGCCGGTGGTATTGGCGGCCGCGGCGGAGCTCGACGACGACGGGGTGCCGGACGACGCGACGGGGGCGCCGCTCGACTCTCCGATGGCAAGCACCAGCGCCTTCTGGTAGGCCCAGTAGAGGGTCCCGGAGCCGTTGTAGACGAGGATGTCGATCCGGTCACCGGCCTGGATGAAGCCGCCCGTCCCCACCCCCGTGCCACTGCTCCCCGCGGGGTTGTAGGGGAGCGCGATCGAGACGTAACCGGCCGGGAGGACGGCGGGGATCCCGGCGATCGGAGCCGAGCCGGCGGAGGGGCTGGTGGTGACCATCGAGCTGACCAGCACGGTCCCGGAGGGGATGGCGATGGCCGCGTACTCCTTGCTCTGGGTCAGGGCGGTCAGGGCCGTGTAGTAGGGGGCGGTCGTCCCCGAGGGGACGCTCGGCAGGTCGGTGGCGTCGACCGCCTCGGTCTTGAGGTTGGCCACGCTCAGCTCGGTCCCCGCCGGGATGGCGCCGCTCGCCACCACCACGGAGACGGTGGGCACGGCAGGAGAGCTCGAGGTGGCGGTCCCCGGGCTGCTGGACGGGGTCTTCCCCGCGTATTCCATGGCGAGGTAGAAGGCACCCGCCGCGATCAGAGCGGCGACCACGGCGACGAGGGCGCGGCGGCGCCGCTGGGCACTGACAGCCACTGCTTCCTACCTGTGACTCCGCGGTCTGCGCCCCGTCCGGGCCTCCGAGCCACGCAGGGGTCCCGATGGGCTGGTGGGTCCTTGGTGGATCCGCTCCCGAGATCGTGCGGGGCCGTCAAGGCGGGCGAACGATCACGTCATCGATCTGTGAACGGCCTGCGGCATCTCGGGGACCGGGTGACGGACGGGTGGTTACCGCGCCACCGGGAGACTCCGCCTTCGCTGCTAGCATCGGGCGGTGACGCAGGCCGCCCGGTTGTACCTCGTCCGCCACTGCGACGTCGCCAACCCCGGTGGCGTCCTCTACGGCTACCTGCCCGGCTTCGGCTTGAGTGAGAAGGGCCTGGCTCAGGCCGATACCCTGGGCCGGCGCCTGGCCGGTAAGTCGATCCGGGTGATCCGGACCAGCCCCCTGGAGCGTGCCCGGCAGACCGCGGCGATCATCGCCGGCCACCTCGACGCGCCCGAGGTGATCCCCGACGACGATCTCGTCGAGGCGCGCTTCAGCCTCTATCTCCAGGGGGTCCGCTATGCGCAGATCCCCTGGCGCCGGCCGCTCTGGTGGGTCCACATGGTCTGGCCGGGGCTGCTCCGGCAGGACGAGACCGTCACCGCCATGGCCGACCGGGTGGAGCGCTCCCTGCAGCGGCTCCTCGACCACGCCCCCGAGGGGAACGGCATCTGCATCAGCCATGGCGACCCCATCCAGGCGTTCTGGATCCGCCACCTGGGCCGCCGTCCCTGGGCCCTCCACCACCTCCAGTGCGTCAAGGGCGGGATGCTCGTCCTCGACTACCTCGACCGGAAGCTCAGCCATGTCGAGTACGTGCCCCCCGAGGCCCAGCCGGCCGCCCTGGACGCGGCTCCTCCCGAGGTGGCGATCCCGCGCTGAGCCGACCCCGTCTCAGCCGGCTCTGAGGATCCCCTCGGGGTCGAAGACACGGGCGACCTCGTCGACGTCGCGGGCGCCGGCCGGCGCAGCCACCTCGACCACGACGCCCGCGGGGACCAGCCGGAGGTGGGCGGCCAGGATCGCTGCCAGGCGACCCCGGCTGCCCAGCAGGAGCGAGATCACGTCGTATCCCACGACGTCCTTGAGCACCGATGCCCCGAGCATCACCAGGTCGCCCCCGGGGAGGGCCGCCTCGATCCCGGTCAGGCTGCGCCGGGGGAGTCCGCCGCTCGCGACCAGCGCACCGACGTGCCCGGGCCCCGGGTCGGAGCCGAGCCCGGGGACGGCCACCCCGGCGGCGGCGAGGGCCGCGCCGAGGGCCGCCAGGGTCGCCCCGGCCTCGGCCCGGACGATCCCCCGCAGCACGTCGACGCTCACCGCAGAGAGGTGGGCCATGGAGAGCACGGCGCCCCCCTCCGGGGCGTGGGAGAGCTCGGGTGCGCGGCTGGTGAGACGCAGGGGAAGGCGGTGCTCCTCGGCCAGGCGCAGCACGGCCGCCACGCCGTCCGCCGACGCCGGGGCCAGCACCGTCCCGCCCTCCCGCACGGCGTCCTCACCCAGGGCGTCGACGAAGGCGCGGTGGAGGCTGGCGTGCACGGGCAGCTCAGTTTAGGTGCCGCGTCAGCAGTTGAAGTACGCTGCCGCTAGGGTCGGGGCTCGTGCAAACGGAGACCCGCGGTGTGCAGCATCGGCACGGCGGTCAGGTCGGTCCGGAGCGGACGGGGGGTCATCTCGCGGCCTCGGGCCGGGCATCGGGCTCTGCGACCGTCCCCGCTGCGGCCGGCACTCTGCGTGACACTGGCAGTGCTTCTGGCGACCGTCACGTCCGGCTGCGCCTCGCCGGGAGCGGCGGGGGCGAGGGTCACCCCGGCGCGGAGCGCGACGGCCAGTCCGACGCCGGCGAGCCCCAGCCCCTGGAGCCTGGTTGCCACCTCCAACCCTCAGGGGACGGGGTCGATGGATGGCGTCTCGTGCGCCGGCGTCGCCGACTGCTGGGCGGTGGGCTGGGCAACGGACCTCAACTACACGCTGCCGCTGACCACCCCGGGACCGGGCGGCGGCTGGACTCTGGTCCCGGGTGCATCGCAGCCCCAGGGCCAGTACGGCATGCTCCAGGGCGTCGACTGCATGGGTCCGAGTGATTGCTGGGCCGTGGGCTGGCTCCCCAGTGGGTCCGGGCTGATCGAGCACTACGATGGGGGCGACTGGAGCGTCGTTCCCAGCCCGTCCCTCCTCAGCGGGGCATCGCCCTTCCTCGCTGGGGTCAGCTGCTCGGGGCCCTACGCGTGCTGGGCTGTCGGAGAACTCCTGGGTGTACGGGGGGGGCGACATCGCCTACCAGCCGACCTGGACTGCACCCCTGATCGAGCAGTACGCGGGAGGGAGCTGGAGCATCGTGAGCGCTCCACCCCCCGACGCCTCGGACGGCCTGTTGAGCGGGGCGACCTGTGTCAGCGCCGTGGACTGCTGGGCGGTGGGCGGGATTGCCGGCAGCGGTGGAGGCGAGGAGCCGCTCATCGAGCAGTATGCCGACGGCGTCTGGAGCGTGGTCACTGGTCCCGAACAGGCCGGTGGAGGCGCCCGCCTGAACAGCGTGAGCTGCACCGGCCCGGACCGCTGTTGGGCTGTGGGTGGGACCGACCAGGACCATGGCCTCCCCGGTGCGGCTCCGTTCGCCACCCAGAGTTTGATCGAGGAATACGACGGCAGCGACTGGAGGGTCGTTCCGAGCCCGAGCCCGCCGGGCAGCGAGTGGAGCCAGCTCACCGGCGTGGCGTGCGCCGGCGTTGCGCACTGCTGGTCAGTCGGATTCTCGATCCCCGCGCACCAGGGCACCGGGCCGCTGATCGAGGAGTACACCGGCAGCGGTTGGCACGTCGTCTCGGGTCCGACTCCGCCAGGCGCCGCGGGAACCCAGCTCAATGGCGTGGCCTGCGCCAGCACCGGTGAATGCTTCGCCGTGGGCGGCATCACCGAGATGGCCACCGACTCGTCGTCGCCGGCCTTCGTCGAGGAGACGTGAGCGGCGCACCACCCCACGGCCTCGAGTTCTCAGGACGCCGTGGACGCCGGTCTCACCAAACCGTGGTGTCCGCTCAGCCCACCCGTGCGCCGCCGGCGGCCTCGGCGGGCTCCTCGACCAAGGAGACTCCGGCGGGTGAGGTCCCGCTCGGCTCGGCGGAGGCGATCACGCTGGCGGGCAGCTCCTCGTGGATGTAGCGGCCGCCGCGCAGCAGGCTTGCCGCTGCGGCCAGGACGCAGGCGGCGATCGCGAAGTCGAAGGCGGCTCTCAGCCCGCCCATGAAGGGCCCCGAGATCAGGTGGGGGAAGAAGGCGCGCCCGGTCAGGTAGGCCTGCTGGGCGTGACCCAGGGTGGGCAGGACCGGGCCCAGCAGGGCGGCCATGGGGTTGTAGCCGAGGAACGAGGCGAAGAGGCTGCCCACCGCCGGCAGGTGGGAGATCCGGGTGGCGGCGCTGGCGGGCACCCCCTGAGTGACCAGGCCCTGGTAGAGGGTGTGGGGGAGGCTGGACGAGAGCCCGACGATGATGAGGGTGAAGAAGATTCCGATCGAGAGCACCATCGCCGAGTTCTGGAAGGTGGCGGCCATCCCGGCCCCGGCACCCCGTTCGCTGGGCGGCAGGCTGTTCATGATCCCGGCCTGGTTGGGGGCGGCGAAGAGCCCGCTGGAGAGCCCGTAGAGGCCGAGCAGGAGGGCGAACCACACGTAGTTGAAGTCGGCCGGGAGCAGCTGGAAGAGGACGAAGATGACCGCCGACCCCGCCACCCCCACGGTGGCGAAGAGCCGGGACCCGAAGCGGTCGGAGAGGATGCCGGCGATCGGCCCGGCGATCAGGAACCCCGCGGTCATGGGCAGCATGTAGATGCCCGCCCAGAGCGGGGTCTCGGCGAAGCTGTAGCCGTGCTGGGGCAGCCAGATCCCCTGCAGCCAGATGATCAGGATGAACATCAGGCCGCCGCGCGCGAGCGAGGAGAGCAGGGTCGCCAGGTTGCCCGCCGCGAAGGCGCGGATGCGGAAGAGGCCGATGTGGAACATCGGCGACGTCACCCTGGTCTCGACGTAGGTGAAGAGCGCGAGGAGAGCAACGCCGCCGATCATGGCGGTGAGCACCATGGGATTGCCCCAGCCCATGCTCGCCGTGCCGTAGGGAAGGATGCCGTAGGTGATGCCCACCAGCAGCGCCACCAAGCCCACTGCGAAGAGCAGGTTGCCCCACCAGTCGATCCGGGCAGGCCGGCGCACGCCGTTGTCGCGCAGCATCAGGAAGGCCCACGCGGTGCCGAAGACCCCCACCGGGACCGAGACGAGGAACACCAGCTGCCAGGCGATCGGCCCCAGGACCCCGCCCAGCACCAGGCCGATGAACGACCCGGCGATCGCGGCCACCATGTTGGTCCCGAGTGCCATCCCCCTCTCACGGGGTGGGAAGGCGTCGGTCAGGATGGCGCTGGAGTTGGCCAGCAGCATGGCGCCACCGACCCCCTGGAGAACCCGCATCAGGATCAGGTAGAGGGCCCCTGCCGACCCGCTCATCCAGCTCAGCGAGAGCAGGATCGAGAAGATCGTGAAGACGAGGAAGCCCAGGTTGTACATGCGCACCCGGCCGTAGATGTCGCCGATGCGACCGAGGGTGACGACCAGCACCGCGGTCACCACCATGTAGCCCATCAGCATCCAGAGGAAGAGCGGGGTGTTGCCGGGTGCCAGCGGATTGAGGTGGATGCCCCGGAAGATGTCGGGGAGGGAGATGAGCACGATCGACGAGTTGATCGTGGCCATCGAGATGCCCAGGGTGGTGTTGGAGAGGGCGATCCACTTGTAGTGGGGGCCGGGCGGGCGGCGGGAGGGGTGCCGGTCGCCGACCAGGCTCTCGCGGATGCTCACGATGCTCACCCGGCCACCCCCGCCGGAGAGGCTGAGCGCGCCCCGATCTGAGCGGGGTCAGGCACCGGACCCGCCGCGGCGTCGGCCCCGGCCACGCGCGCCTCGGCGGACTGGACCCGCGCCGCCAGGTGGTCGAG
The DNA here is from genome assembly GCA_963803165.1 of uncultured Chloroflexia bacterium. GTDB lineage: Bacteria > Chloroflexota > Dormibacteria > Aeolococcales > Aeolococcaceae > Changshengia. The sequence goes on from CAWDLK010000002.1 coordinate 307,015, forward strand.
CAGCACCGCCAGCCGCTGGCGATCGGCCGGCGCCAGGTCCTCCACGGCGGCACGCACCTCGCCACCCTTGCGCGCGGCCGCGGCCTCGATCAGGCTGCGGGCAGCATCGGAGAGTGCGAGGTCGGTGACCCGGCGGTCTCCCGGGCGGGGCCGGCGCTCGATCAGCCCCCGGCGGACCAGGCGATCGATGAGGGCGGTGGCCGTCGAGGCGGTGATGCCGAGGTGCTCGGCGAGGTGGCCACAGCTCGCCGGCTGATCGCGCAACAGGTGCAGGACGCGAAGCTGGCTGAGCGTCAGCCCGAGGTCACCGAAGCGCCGGAGGTCGAGCGCCTCGAAGCTGGCCAGCAGCTGGACCAGGGCGTCGAGGGCTCTCCGGGTGCTGTCCGCGTCGTCGTTGCCCGGTGCCGGTGGGGGTGCGAGAGACACCCGTCGATTCTACGCCTTTCACGTACTCTCTAACGAGAGCAAACTAAATGACGGGGGTGTGCCCCCCCTCCCGCCCGGTTGACGCGGATGGAGGGTGGCCCGTATAGTTGCCCGACGATGCAGATCGCGCACGCCTCGAAAGCGCTCGCCGGACGTAAAGCCCTCGCCGGGGCCAAATCCGCCGGAACGAAGTAGAGGCGCGCGCCGCGAGGCGCTCCCGCTGCCGCGGAAGAGGGCTCCCCCCGAGCGAGGGAGCCCTCTTCGTTTATCTCCAGTCCATCGAGCCGAGCCCACGGGAGTCCCATGAGCATCCACCCACAATCGCCGCCGATCCGTGTCGTCGTGCTGCCCGGAGACGGGATCGGCCCCGAGGTCATCACCGGTGCGGTGAGCGTCCTGCGCGCCGCGGCCGCCGCCCACGCGCTGCCCCTCGAGCTGATCGAGCGGCCCGTCGCGGGAGCCGCCATCGAGGCCGAGGGGTGCCCGCTGCCCGAGACCACCCTGCAGCTCTGCCGCGATGCCGACGCGGTCCTCTTCGGCGCCGCCGGCCTCCCCCGCTACGACCACCTGCGAGGCAGCGAGAGGCCGGGGGCGGCGATCCACGGGCTGCGCCAGCGCCTCGGCCTCAGCATCAACCTACGTCCGGTCCGTGCCTTCCCCGCCCTCTCCGGCTGTGGCCCTCTGCGGCCCGAGATCACCCGCGGCACCGACTTCATCGTCGTTCGCGAGCTGTCCGCGGGCGCCTACTACGGCGCCCACGGCCGGAGCGGCGCGGGCGAGGCGGAGCGCGCCCACGACACCATCTCCTACAGCCGCCGCCAGATCGAGCGGGTCGTCGCCTTCGCGTTCGAGCTGGCGCGCGGCCGCAGCCACCACCTCACCTCAGTCGACAAGGCCAACGCCCTCTGGACCGGCCGGTTGTGGCGCGACGTCACCGCCGAGCTGGCCGCCGACCACCCCGACATCACCCTCGACCACCAGCTCATCGACAGCTTCGCGCTGCGCATGCTCCAGCGCCCGACCGGGCTGGACGTGGTGGTGGCCGAGAACCTCTTCGGCGATATCCTGAGCGACGAGGCCGCGGCGATCAGCGGCTCCCTGGGCCTGATGGCATCGGCCAGCCTCAATCCCGACGGCGGCCCCGCCCTCTACGAGCCGATCCACGGCAGCGCCCCCGACATCGCCGGGCGCGGCATCGCCGACCCGGTGGGCTCCATCCTCAGCGTGGCGCTGCTCTTCGAGCACTCACTCCGCCTGCCCGAGGTCGCGACGGAGATCCGCAGCGCGGTCGATGCGGCCCTCGCAGCCGGCGCCCGCACCCCCGACCTGGGGGGGACCGGCTCGACCGCCGCCATGACCGAGGCCGTCCTCCAGGCGCTGAGCACCCACCGGCCCCTGGAGGTGCGGGCATGACGGTCGAGCGCATGGCCATCGTCGACTCGACCCTCCGTGAGGGCGAGCAGTTCGCCGGGGCCGAGTTCACCACCCAGCAGAAGCTGGACATCATCGCCGCCCTCGACGAGTTCGGCGTCGAGTACATCGAGATGACCTCCCCGGCGGCCTCGCCCCAATCGGAGGCGGACCTGAGGGCCGCCGTCGCCGCCCGGCCCCGGGCTCGGGTGCTCACCCACACTCGCTGCTCCATCGAGGACGTCGACCGGGCTCTCGCCACCGGCGTGGACGGCGTCAACGTCCTCTTCGCCACCTCGGACGTGCTCCGCCGAGCCAGCCACGGGCGGTCGCTCGACGAGGTGGTCGACATCGCCTGCGGCGTGATCAGCCACGTCCGCAGCGCCGGTCGCGAGATCCGCTTCAGCTGCGAGGACGCCTTCCGGAGCAACCTCGAGGAGATCCTCGCGGTCTACCGGGCCGTCGACGCGTGCGGGCCCGACCGGGTCGGCATCGCCGACACCGTCGGAGTCGCCACCCCCCGCGAGGTCGAGGAGATGGTGGCGGCGGTCCGGGCCGCCGTCGGCTGCGACATCGAGTTCCACGGTCACAACGACACCGGCTGCGCGGTGGCCAACGCCCTCGCCGCCCTGGAGGCGGGCGCGACCCACATCGACACCACCGTGCTGGGCATCGGGGAGCGCAACGGGATCACCTCGCTCTCCGGCCTGATCGCCCGGATCGGCACCGTCTCCCCGGAGCGCGTCGAGGCGTACCGGCTCGACCTGCTCCCCCAGCTCGACGCCCGGGTGGCCGGCGTCCTCGGCATCGGGGTGCCCTTCAACGCTCCCATCACCGGCGCCTTCGCCTTCACCCACAAGGCCGGGATGCACAGCAACGCCGTGCTCCGGGACCCGCGCAGCTACGAGGTGCTGCAGCCGGAGCGTTATGGCCTGGAGCGGCAGATACTCATCGGCCACCGGCTGGTCGGCCGCCACGCCATCCGTGACCGGGCCAGCAGCCTGGGCCTCTCCCTCGACGACGAGCAGCTCGCCGCGATCACCGCCGAGATCAAGCGGCGGGCCGACTCCGCCTCGCTCGACGACCGGCAGGTGGACGACGTGCTGCTCCGCTGGCCCACCCCCGCCTAACCCGCCAAATCAGGAGAGCCTATCGAGATGGGAACAATGGTCGAAGACATCCTCAGCCGGCGACTGGGTCGCCGCGTCCGGGCGGGCGACACGGTGGTCGCCGAGGTGGACGCGGTGATGGCCCACGATGTCACCGGGCCGCTCGCCATCGACGCCTTCCGCAGCCTGGAGATGCCGCTCTGGAACCCGGGGAGGACGATCTTCAGCTTCGACCACGTCTTCCCCTCCAACAGCGTGGCCGCCAGCGAGCTGCACCGCCGCATCCGCGAGTTCGCCGCCGAGCACGGGGTCCGCAACCTCTTCGCCGAGGGCATCTGCCACCTGGTGATGGTGGAGCGCGGCTTCGTCCGCCCCGGCGGTCTGGTGGTCGGCGCCGACTCGCACAGCACCACCTACGGCGCCCTGGGCTGCTTCGCGACCGGGATGGGCTCCACCGACATCGGCGTGACCATGGCCACCGGCCGCTCCTGGTTCCGGGTCCCGGAGACGCTCCGGATCGAGGTGAGCGGGGAGCTGCGCCGCGGCGTCCAGGCCAAGGACCTCGCCCTCCACGTCATCCGCCGGCTCGGGGCCGAGGGCGCCAACTACCTCGCTGTGGAGTGGGCTGGGCCGACCGTCAGCGCCATGGGGATGTCGGAGCGCCTCACCCTCTCCAACCTCTCGGTCGACTTCGGTGCCAAGTGCGGCCTCTGCGAGGTCGACGCCACCACCTGGGCCTACCTCGGCCTCCCCGACGGGGGCCCGCTCCGCCCCACCGGCCCCACCTACGCCGACGTGCTGCGCATCGACGTCGCCGAGCTGGAGCCGCAGGTCTCGGCGCCCCCCGCGATCGAGAACGTCCGGCCCCTCTCGGAGCTGGCCGGCACCCGCCTCGACGAGGTGTTCATCGGGAGCTGCGCCAACGGCCGGATCGAGGACATGGCGGTCGTCGCCGGCATGCTCGAGGGCCGCCAGGTGCACCCGGAGACCCGGACGATCATCGTCCCCGGGACCCGCACCGCCTACGTCCAGGCCCTGGAGCGCGGCTACATCGACACCTTCGTACGCGCCGGGGCGGTGGTGATGGCCGCGGGGTGCGGCCCCTGCCTCGGGCGCCAGCACGGCACCCTCGGCCCCGGCGAGCGCGCCCTCTCGACCAGCATGCGCAACTACCCGGGCCGGATGGGCAGCCCCGACGCCGAGATCTACCTGGCCAACCCGGCGGTGGCGGCCGCGTCCGCGCTCGCCGGGATGATCGCCGACCCACGGGAGGAGCGCTGATGGCACGGGTCTTCCGCTTCGGCGACGGCATCTCCACCGATGCCATCATGCCCGGCCGCTACAACCTGACCACCGACCCCGAGGCCCTCGCCAGGGCCTGCTTCATCGAGAACCGCCCCGACTTCCACGAGACGGTGCGGCCCGGCGACGTGATCGTGGCAGGGAGCAACTTCGGCTGCGGCAGCTCCCGGGAGCACGCCCCCCTCTCCATCAAGGCCTGCGGGGTCAGCGCCGTGGTGGCCCGCTCCTTCGCCCGCATCTTCTATAGGAATGCGATCAACCTGGGCCTCCCGGTGATCCGCTGCGCCGACCTCCACGACGCGGTTCAGGACGGCGACGAGATCGAGCTCGACGTGCTGGCGGGCACCGTCACCGCCCACGGCCGCACCTTCCAGGGGGAGCCGCCCTCGGCGGTCGCCCGCCGGATCAGCGAGGCCGGCTCACTGGTCGAGCTGATCCGCAATCATGGGTGGGCCGCCATCGAGGAGGTGGTCTGAGCGTGCCGACCGCAGAGGAGGACCCGACCATGGCTGACGTGAGCGCTGCCTGCCCTGAGTGCGATGCCCAGGTGGAGCTCGGCGACGACGCCGAGGTGGGCGAGATCGTGAGCTGCCCCGAGTGCGGCGCCGACCTCGAGATCCGGGCGCTGGCCCCGGCCCGTCTGGAGGTGGCCCCGCCCGAAGAGGAGGACTGGGGCGAGTGACGTCTCCCCGCATCGGCATCCTCTGCTCCCGGGTCCGGGTCGAGGAGAAGCTGCTCCTCCAGGCCTTCCGCTCCCGGGGCACCGAGCCGGAGCGGATCGACGACGAGGAGGTGGTCCTGGAGATCGGGCGCGGCGGGCCCGGCTGGGACGCCGTGCTCGACCGCAGCCTCAGCCAGTCTCGGGCGCTGGCCGCTCTCCGCATCCTCGAGGGGCAGGGGGTGACCACCGTCAACCCCTCGGCGGTGGTCGCCAACTGCGGCGACAAGGTCGCCACCAGCGCGCTCCTGGCCGGTCACGGCCTGCCCACCCCGCGCACCCTGGTCGCCTTCACCCCCGAGGCGGCGCTCCGCGCCGTCGAGGAGCTGGGCTACCCAGTGGTGGTCAAGCCCACGGTCGGCTCCTGGGGGCGGATGGTGTCGCGGCTCAACGACCGTGACGCCGCCGAGGCGGTGCTCGAACACAAGCGCGCCCTCGGCAGCGCCCAGGACTCGGTCTACTACCTGCAGGAGCACGTCGACAAGCCGGGCCGGGACATCCGCAGCTTCGTGGTGGGCGGCGAGACCATCTGCGCCATCTACCGGGAGTCGGAGCACTGGATCACCAACACCGCCCGGGGCGGCCACGCCTCCAACTGCCCGGTGACCGAGGAGATCGACCGGCTCTCCCGGGCCGCGGCCGAGGCGGTGGGCGGCGGCATGGTCGCCGTCGACCTGATGGAGCGTGGCAGCGGCGAGCTGCTGGTCTCCGAGGTCAACCACACCATGGAGTTCCGCAACAGCATCACCACCACCGGGGTCGACATCCCCGGCCGCATCGCCGACCACGTGCTGGCCCTGGCCCGCGAGACGGCCGCCACGGGGGTCGCGTCGTGACCGCGAGCCGCGGAGCGGCGCGCGTGGGGCACGTCGTCGCAGGGAGGCCTCCGCGGGCGGGGGCTGTTTCACGGCCGAGTACGAGCCGCGCCGAGGCGCGCGCGGGGCACGTCGTCGCAGGGGGGCTTGCGCAGGCGCGAGTTGCAATCGCGCCGAGCACGAGGCGCGGACAGCGGAGCTGTCCGACGCCGGTCCCCCCGAAGACGACGTGCCCCACGCGCGCCCTGAACGCCGACGCGCGATGACCTCCACCGCGGGCACCGCCCCGACCGCCGCGACCACCCTCGCCGCCGGCGACCTGCTGATGGAGATGCTCGCCATCCCCAGCCCGACGGGGAGCGAATGGCGGCTGGCGGCGGCGCTCCGCGAGCGCCTGGCCGGGGCCGGCTTCGACGCTGAGATCGATCCCGCCGGCAACGTCGTCGCCACCCGCGGCGACGGTCCCCGCGAGGTCATGCTGCTCGGCCACCTCGACACCGTGCCGGGGAGCATCCCCCCGCGCCGGGAGGGCGGGCGGATACTCGGGCGCGGCTCGGTCGACGCCAAGGGCCCGCTGGCCGCGGCGATCGCGGCGGTGGCGGGGCGGCCCCGGGGCACGGGCACCCGGTACACGGTGATCGGCTGCGTCGACGAGGAGGGGGACTCCCGGGGCGCCCGCCAGGTCGCGACCCGTCCGGCGCCGGAGGCCCTCATCGTCCTGGAGCCGAGCGGCTGGGAGGCGGTGACGGTCGGGTACCGTGGGATCGTCCGCGCCGAGCTGCGCCTGGAGGATGCGCTGCGCCACCGCGCCGCGCCCCAATCCACCGTGGCCGACCGCCTCGTCGCTCTGCTGGCCCGCCTCCAATCCGAGCTCGACGAGCGCGGCTCCGGCCGGAGCGCCTTCCACCGCGCCGACCTCCGGGTCACGGGCCTGGAGGTGGAGAGCACCGGGCTGCGCGAGACGGCGGTGGCCCGGCTCCAGTTCCGGCTCCCCCCGGACCTCAGCTCCACGTCCCTGCTCGACTGGCTGGACACGGAGCGGGGCGAGGCCGAGCTGCTGGTCCAATTCGCCGTGGATGCGGTCCACACCCCCCGCGACAGCCCGGCGGCCCGCGCTCTCGCCCGTGCCATCCGGCACCGGGGCGGGACACCCCGCCACAAGGTCAAGACGGGGACCGCCGACATGAACCTGCTGGTCCCGCGCTGGGGCTGCCCCGCCGTCGCGTACGGGCCCGGCGACTCCCACCTCGACCACACCCCTGAGGAGGCGGTGGAGGTCCGGGAGCTGGAGCGCTCGGTGGAGGTCCTGGACGACGCGCTCGAGGAGCTGAGCCGGTGAGGGCGGTCATCGAGGGTGGCTCCGGGTACGCCGGGGGTGAGCTGCTCCGGCTGCTCTCCGGTCACCCCGAGATCCGGGTGAGCCAGGTCAGCTCGGAGCGCCTGCGGGGCAGGCCGGTCACCGCCGTGCACCCCCACCTGCGCGGCCGCTCCGAGCTGCGCTTCTGCGGTCGCGAGGACCTCGAGCCCGCCGACGTGGTCTTCTCGGCGCTCCGCCACGGGGAGACCGCGCCGCGCATCGACGAGATCACCGCCCTCGCCCCGGTGGTCGTCGACCTCTCCGCCGACTTCCGGCTCCACGACCCCGCCGAGTACCCGCGCTGGTACGGGTGGGATCACCCGCGTCCCGAGCTCCTCCCCACCTTCACCGGCGGCCTCGCCGAGCTCCACCGGGAGCGCATCGCCTCCAGCGATCGGCTGGCGATCGGCGGCTGCGTCGCCACCGCCGCCATCCTCGCCCTGGCCCCGTTCGTCCGGGCCGCCCTGGTCGACCCCAGCGTGCCGATCGTGGTCGATGCCCTGGTCGGATCGTCGGCGGCCGGCTCCGAGCCCACCCCCAGCTCGCACCATCCCCACCGCAGCGGCGCCATGCACAGCTTCGCCCCCACCGGGCACCGCCACACCGCCGAGGTCCTCCAGGAGCTGGGCGCCCTCGGCGAGGTGGGCGAGGTGGCCCTCAGCGTCACCTCCGTGGAGGCCGTCCGGGGGATCCTGGTCACCGCCCACCTCTGGCTCCGCGAGCCGCTGTCGGAGCGGGAGGTCTGGCGGGTGCTGCGCGCCGCCACCGCGGAGGAGCCCTTCCTGCGGGTGGTCAAGCAGGTGAGCGGGCTGCACCGCCACCCCGACCCGCGGCTGGTGGTGGGCACCAACCTCTGCGACCTCGGCTTCAGCCGGGACCTCGGCTCTCGCCGGCTGGTGGTCACCGCGGCCATCGACAACCTGGTCAAGGGCGCCGCCGGCCAGGCCGTGCAGGCCGCCAACCTCCGCTTCGGCCTCGGAGAGACGGCCGGGCTCGGGCAGGGCGGCATGTACCCGCTGTGACCACCGTCGTCAAGGTCGGGGGCAGCCTCGAGGTCGGCGAGGCCGGCCCTCTCCTCGACGAGCTCGCCGCCTGCCCCGGCGGTCTGGTCGTCGTCCACGGCGCCCACCTCCAGCTCGACCGGCTCGCCGTCGCCCTCGGCCATCCACCGCGGATGGTGACCTCCACCCGCGGCGAGGTCACCCGCTACACCGACCGCGAGACCATGGACCACTTCCTGATGGCGTACTGCGGCCTGGCCAACAAGCGGCTGGTCGAGGCGCTGCGCGCACGCGGCGCCGACGCGGTCGGGCTGGCGGCCATGGACGGGGGCATCGCCACCGGGCGGCGCAAGCCCGACCTCCGCATCGCCGAGGGCGGCCGCCAGCGTCTCCTCCACGACAACCATGCCGGCACCCTCGAGAGGGTCGACGTCTCCCTGCTCCGCCTGCTCCTCGACAGCGGCCGTCTCCCGGTGCTCACGCCTCCGGCGATCTCCGACCGGGGCGAGGCGATCAACGTCGACGGCGACCGGCTGGCGGCCGAGCTGGCCGTCGCGCTGGGCGCGCGGCGGCTCGTGATCCTGATGAACGTGCCCGGCCTGCTCCGCGACCCCGCTGGCGAGTCGAGCCTCGTTGCGCGCCTCGGCCCCGCCGAGATCGAGGCCCACCTCCCCCTGGCGCGGGGCCGGGCCCGGGTCAAGCTGCAGGCGGCCCGGCGCGCGCTGGAGGGTGGGGTGACCGCGGTCGTCCTCGCCACTGGACGCGGCGAGCACCCCCTCGCCCGGGCGTTGGGCGGCGGCGGCACCTGGATCGCCGCGCCGGAGCACCTGCCCCCCGTCCCCTGACCCGGAAGCGGCAGGATTGCAGGCAGTGAGCACCGATCTGGTCCTCCGGGCCCTGCAGCTGGTCGACGCGGCGGCCTTCCTGCTGGTCGGCCTGCTCGCCCTCCGCGACTGGTGGCGCGGCCGGGAGCGCCGGCGCGGCTACCTCGCCGTCGCGCTGGGCTGCCTCGGCCTGGTGGCGCTGGGGATCGCCCTGGAGCCGGTGATCGGCCACCCGGCGCGGCTCGCCGCCACGGTCACCGTCCTCTTCATGGTCTCGGCGGCGGCGCTCGTCCTCTTCCGCCACTCGGTGCTGCGGCTGCCCCTCTGGGGGCGGCTGCTGGCCGGCTTCGGCCTGCTGGGCACGACCGTCTTCAGCTTCGCGGTCGGCCTGCCCGTCGCCGCCCGCCCGGGGCTGGAGCCGACCTCCATCCAGACCGCGGCCCTCGACATCCTGCTGGTGGTCTGGTGCGTCGCGGTGGCCGAGCCCGCGTACCGGCTGGCCAGCATCGCGACCAGCTTCCCCGCCGTCCAGCGGGCCCGGCTGCGCTCCCTCGCGGTCGGGTACGGCGGGATCATGATCGTGGCCGCCCTCACCGTGGTCGCCTTCACGATCGGCGGGGACCGCCTCGCGATCGTCCTCCAGGCCTGCGCCCTGCTCTGCTTCCCGCCGCTGTACGCAGGGTTCGCCCCGCCCCGCTGGCTGCGCCGCTTCTGGCGCCGCCCCGAGGAGGACCGCCTGCGGCGCGCCACCCATGACCTGCTGCTCTTCAGCCCCGACCGGGAGTCCCTGGCGGGGCGCGGGCTGGACTGGGCGATCCGGCTGGTGGGCGGCGACGCCGGCCTGATCGCCGACGCCGACGGGCAGCTGCTCGCCACCCACGGCATCTCGGCGGCCGAGGCGCGCCGGACCCTCGACCTGCTCCACGTCCCCTCCTCCACCCACCTCGTCCGGCTGCGCAAGGGCTCCCGCACCGCCATCGTCCACGCCCTCCCGGTCAACGCCGGGACCGGCGTCCTGGTGGTGCTCTCCGGTGCCCTCTCCCCGGCCTTCGACGCCGAGGAGGCGGACTGGGTGGCGGGATACGCGGCGGCCCTCTCCATCGCCCTCGACCGGGTGCGGGTGGCGGAGCTGTCAGCCGAGACCGAGGCCGAGCTGCGCAAGGCCCGGGACCTGGCCGAGGCCGCCAGCCAGGCCAAGACCGAGCTGCTCTCCCAGGTCAGCCACGAGCTGCGCACCCCGCTCACCGCCATGATCGGCTTCGCGGAGCTGCTCCTCAGCGAGCCCGTCGCGCCCCAGCAGGAGCGCCACATCCGGACCATCCTCAAGGCGGGCGACCACCTCCTCGCCCTGGTCAACGACATCCTCGACGTCTCGCGGCTGGATGAGGGCCGGCTGCCCCTCTCCCCCGAGCCGGTGGGCGTGGGCCAGGTGGTCGGCGAGGTCTTCGACCTGACCCGGCCGATCGCCGGCGAGATGCGCGTCACCGTCCGCGTCCCCCGCATACCGAGCTCGCTGAGCGTCGCCGCCGACCCCCAGCGGCTCAAGCAAGTTCTGCTCAACATTGTCACGAACGCGATCAAGTACAACCGCCGCGGCGGCCGCGTGGAGATCAGCGCAGTGGCCGTCGACGGCCACTGCCGGCTGGCGGTGTCGGACACCGGGCCGGGGCTGCGCGCCGAGGAGATGAAGCGGCTGTTCGCGCCCTTCGAGCGCCTCTCCGCCGGCGCCTCCGACGTGGAGGGCACCGGGCTGGGGCTCGCCCTCTCCAAGGGCCTCACCGAGGCGATGGGCGGGAGCATCGGGGTGGAGAGCAAGCCGGGCAAGGGGAGCACCTTCTGGGTCGAGCTGCCGCTGGCCGCGGCCACGGCCGCGCCCGCCGGCGACCTGCTCGCCGCGGGGTGACCGGAGCGGCCCACCGGGTCGGTCCACCCAGCCGCGCGGATCCTGCCCCGGCGCGTATTCGCGCGGGCACCCGTGCGGGGCACCCCCGGTAACCTGAACCCCGAACGGGATGATCAGCCTCCTTCTCGTCGGCTTCGTCGCGGAACTCATCACCGGCATCTCGCCCTGCATCCTGCCGGTGCTGCCCCTGGTGCTGGTGGCGGGGGCCACCGGCACGGCGCCGGCCTCGCGGCGGCGGCGCTCCGTCGCCGTGGTGGCCGGGCTGGTGGTGAGCTTCAGCGTCATCACCCTGGTCGGCACGACGGTGCTCAGCGCCCTCGGGCTCCCCGCCGACCTGCTGCGCGACGCCGGGCTGGTGCTCCTCGGCCTCTTCGGCCTCGGCCTGCTGGTGCCGGCGATCGCGGAGATCCTCGAGCGCCCCTTCCTCCGCCTGCACGCTCCGCGGCCGGCGACCTCGCGCGGGGGGCTGGTCCTCGGTCTGGGCCTGGGTGCGGTCTTCGTCCCCTGCGCCGGGCCCGTGCTCGCCGCCATCTCGGTGATCGGAGCCACCAACCATCTGAGCCTCACCGGCCTGCTGCTCACGCTCGCCTTCGCCACCGGAGCCGGCGTCCCCCTGCTCGCCGTCGCCCTGGCCGGTGACGCGGTCATCGACCGCGTCCGGGCGCTGCGGGGGAGGGTGCGGGGGATGCGCATCGGCGGTGGAGCCGTCCTGATCGTCATGACCCTCGCCATCGGCCTCAATCTCACCGACGGGTTGCAGCAGGACGTCCCCGGGTACACCAGCGCGCTCCAGAGCGGGGTGGAGGGCGGCAGCTCCGTCCAGAGCCAGCTCCACAGCCTCACCGGGGGCGGCAGCACCTCCCTGATGAGCTGCACGACCACCGCCACCCTGAAGGACTGCTTCCCGGCCCCCAGCTTCCAGGGCATCACCGCCTGGCTGGACACTCCCGGGGGGGCGCCGCTCACCATCCGGTCGCTGCGCGGCAAGGTGGTCCTCGTCGACTTCTGGACCTACTCCTGCATCAACTGCCAGAGAAGCCTCCCCCACGTCGAGGCCTGGTACCGGCGGTATGCCGCCGACGGCCTGGTGGTGGTGGGGGTGCACACCCCGGAGTTCGCCTTCGAGCACGTCGTCTCCAACGTCAGGAGCGCGGTGCGGCAGTTCGGGATCACCTACCCCGTCGCCGTCGACAACAGCTACGACACCTGGAACGCCTACGGCAACGAGTACTGGCCGGCCGACTACCTCATCGACGCCTCGGGTCAGGTCCGCTACGAGAGTTTCGGCGAGGGTGGGTACGGGCAGACCGAGGCGGCCATCCGCCAGCTTCTCGTCGACGCCAACCCGCAGGTGAAGCTGCCGCTGGCCACCGACGTCCCCGATCTCACCCCGACCGAGCTCACCAGCCCCGAGACCTATCTCGGCTACAGCCGGCTGCAGTACCTCGCCGGGGTCGCCTCGATCCACGACGACGCCCCGGCGACGTACGCCTTCCCCGGCTCGATCGCCCTCGGCGAGTACGGCCTGGCGGGGACGTGGACGATCGGCTCCGAGGAGGCCACGGCGGGCGCCGATGCCCGCCTCGAGCTGGACTTCCAAGCCCGGGACGTCTACCTCGTGCTCGGCGGAAGCGGCGCGCTCACCCTCACGCTGAAGGGCAGACCGGCGGGGACCATCGACGTCTCGGGCGTCCCCCGGCTCTACACGCTGGTGTCGGGCCAGTCCCAGCGGTCGGGCGTGCTGGTGCTCGCGGCCTCGCCCGGCATCGAGGCATACGACTTCACCTTCGGATAGCGGCGTCGGGAGGTGCCACCGGGAGCGCCCGACCAGCCTTACAGCGTAGCGCAGATGATATGCTGCACTACATGTCTGCGCCGCTCTCCATCCGCTTCGAGCCGGCGATCCTGGAGAGGCTGCGCCGCCGGGCTCGCGCCATCCCCGGCGCCACGCCGTCCGGTCTCGCTCAGCGCCTCATCGACGAGGGCCTGCGCATGAGCGAACACCCCGGGATCACCTTCAAGGACGGCCCGACGGGCCGCCGCTCCGCGCTCGCCCTAGGGCCGGATGTCTGGGAGGTGGTCAAGGTGGTGCGCGAGCTCGACGAGCGGGGCGAGGCCGCCGTGACCGCCGCGGCGGAGCTCCTGGCCCTCTCGCCGGCGCAGGTGCGGGTCGCTCTCCGGTACTGCGCCGCCTTTCCTGAGGAGGTCGACGCAGAGATCGCCCTCGCCGACGAGGACTCGCAGGCGGCGCAGCGGTTGTGGCGCGCCCAGCAGCGCCTCCTCGCGTGATCTCGGCGCGGGGCGGCGTCGCCCTGCTCCTCGACGAGATGTTCTCGCCCACGATTGCAGTCGAGCTGCGCCGCCACGGACGTGACGTGATCGCCGTCGCGGCCGAGGTGCAGCTCCGGGCCATGACCGACCCGGAGCTGCTCGCCTGGGCAGCAGATCAGCGACGGCGGCTGGTCACCGAGAACGTCAAGGACTTCCGGCGACTCCTCCATGCGAGTGAGGCATCGGGCCCCGGGTTGCTGTTCACCAGCAGTCGAACCTTCCCCCGCAGCCGCAACACGGTCGGTGTGCTGATCGAGGCGCTCGAGCGCTGGCTGTCAGCGCCGGACGTGGCCGCGCGACCGCCCGAGGACTGGCTGATGCCTCCCCCCGGTCCAGCCTGAGGGCGGTCGACCCCTTGGGGTCAGCTCGCGGGCGGCGTCCCGGCCGCTTGCACTCGCCACGCCGCCCCGTCCCACCAGGCACGCCCGTCGGACGACAGCTGCGCCCCCGCCGGCGCGGCCGCCGGGACCGGTCGCCACCCACCGCCGTGCCACGCCCAGCGGCCGTCCTCCGAGACGGGGAAGCCGGTGGGCGCGGCGGTCCGGGTGAGCAGGTCCCAATCCGCCGCTCGCATCTCCTCCCGCCACCAGCCCGCCCGACACCGCAGCCGCTGGTCGCCGATGGTCGCCCACCCCCCACGTAGTGGCCCCATCTGGATCCGGCCATACGTGCCGATGAGGCGCCGCGGTGTCCAGGGAAGGAAGCGCCCGCTGTCGAGGACGAAGATGGCATCGTCCGTGGCCGCGATGACCCGGTGGCGGTTGACCAGGCAGGTGAAGAGGCACCCGATCGTCACGCCGGCAGGGATAGCGAGAGGGATCCACCACTCCGACCCACTGCGAGGATTCCAGAAGATCAGAGCGGGCTCCACCAGGGCGCAGTAGCCCAGTAACCAGAGAATGCCCGTCAACCACCTGGACGTCGCGTTTCCAGCCAGGACGTAGCGGATCGCCGGCTCCGGGGGGAGCAGCGGCTGGGCCCTCCGGATCATCCGGCGCCTGGCCCAGGCCCGCATGAAGTCCAGGTCGTCCACGTGACCCTCCCCTGTGGCTGCCGCGCCATTATCCGCGCCCGCCGAGGGGCTCGCGGGAGGCGCCATGCTCTCAGGTGCCGGGCAGCGTCCCCGCCTGGGCCATGGTGGCCACGGTGAGCACCAGCGCCACGAAGACCCCGAGCACCAGGGTGCCGGCGGCGCTCACCGCCAGCACGGTGCTCCCCGCCCAGCCGGCGCGCGGCCACGCGTACTCCCGCTCCCCCGCCGCCGGGCGCTGGAACATGATGAGGATCACCCGCAGGTAGTAGAAGACCGAGACCGCGCTGGTGCCGATCCCCCAGAGGGCGAGGGCGACGTTGTGGCCCTGGATGGCAGCCGCGAAGACCAGGAACTTGCCGATGAATCCGGCGGTGAGCGGGAAGCCCGCCAGGGAGAGCAGGAAGAAGGCGAGCGCCCCCGCCACGTAGGGGCGCCGCTGCCAGAGCCCGCGGAGATGGTCGTAGCTGTCGAGGTCCTCGCCGCGGCCGCTCATCACCGTGACCACGGCAAAGGCGCCGAGGTTGGTGAGCGCGTAGGCGGCGAGGTAGTAGAGGGAGCCCTGGATGCCGAGCGAGGTGCCCACCCCCACCGCCACCCCGATCAGGATGTAGCCGGCCTGGGCGATGCCCGAGTAGGCGAGCATCCGCTTGATGCTGTTCTGGGTGAGGGCGGCCAGGTTGCCGATCACCATGGAGAGGATGGCGACCGCGATCACCACCGGGCTCCAGCGGCTGTAGTAGGAGGCGAAGGCGTCGTCGAAGACGCGGATCAGCACGATGAAGGCGGCCACCTTGGTGGCCACGCTCATGAAGGTGGTGACCGAGGTCGGCGCCCCCTGGTAGACGTCGGGGGTCCAGGCGTGGAAGGGCGCCGCGCTCACCTTGAAGGCGAGGCCGACGAAGACCAGGATGACCCCGCCCACCAGGAGTGGGTCGAAGGGCTGGGAGCGGGCCATCGCCGTGGCGATCTGGGCCAGCTGCGTGTGACCGGTCTCGCCGTAGACCAGGGCCATCCCGAAGAGCAGGAAGGCGGAGGCGAAGGAGCCGAGCAGCAGGTACTTGACCGCCGCCTCCTGGGAGCGCTCCTCCTGGCGGGAGAAGCCGCTGAGGATGTAGAGGGAGATGGAGAGAAGCTCGACGGCGAGGAAGATCACCATCAGGCTGGTGGCCGCGGAGAGCAGCATCATCCCCACCGTCGCCGACATCACCAGCGCGTAGTACTCGCCGGCGTGGAGGCGGCGGCGGTTGAGGTAGCCGGGGCTGATCACCACGGTGAGCAGCGAGGTCACCAGGATCACGCAGTTGGCGAACTCGGCGAGACGGTCGTAGGCGACCGCCCCGAAGAAGACGGTGCGCCCCGCGGAGCCGGCGTCGTACCAGCCCCAGACGCTCACCGCCAGGGCGGCGGCCAGCACCGCCCCGCTCACCACCGCGAGCCAGCCTCGCCGCGCCGGCGGCACCAGCAGGTCGAGCGCCATGAGGAGCAGGAAGCCGCCGGCGACGATCAGCTCGGGGAGGACCCCGACGAGGTCGTGCCAGCCGGGCGTGGCGGTCGCGAGCGGCAGGGCGGCGAGCGGGCTCACGGCGCGACCACGGTCCGGCTCGCGTCGGTCGCCGCCACCAGCGTCGCCGGCGCGTGGGTGCTCAGGTTGCTGATCGCCACGTACTGCGGCACCGTCGGGGAGGTCACCGCGCCGATCGGGTGCGGGTAGACGCCGAGGAAGACGACCAGCGCCGCCAGCGGGGCCAGCACCAGCCCCTCCCGCAGGCGCAGGTCGGCGACCTTCTCGGTGAGCGCCCGGGCGGGACCGTGCATCATCCCCTGGTGCATGCGCAGCATGTACCAGCTGGCGAGCACCACCCCCAGCCCGGCGAGCACCGCCAGCAGCCAGTAGTACTGGAAGGCCCCCAGCATGATGGTGATCTCGCCGACGAAGCCGTTGGTGCCGGGGAGGCCGAGGGCGCCCAGGGTGAGCACCAGGAAGAAGAGGTAGAGCCAGGGCATCCGCTGCTGCAGCCCGCCCAGCTCACGGATGTCGCGGGTCCCGGTGCGGGCCTCGACGACGCCGACCACCAGGAAGAGGCCGGCGATGATGATGCCGTGGTTGACGATCTGGATGATCGCCCCGTTGATGCCGTTCTGGTCGAGGCTGAAGATGCCCAGCGCGATGAAACCGAGGTGGGAGATGCTGGCGTAGGCGACGATCCGCTTGAGGTCGGTCTGGCTGAGGGCCTGCAGCGCCCCGTAGAGGATGCTGAGGATGGCGAGCGCCACCAGCAGCGGCTGGAGCTGGTGGACCGGGCCGCCGAAGAGGGTGATCCCGAAGCGGATGAAGCCGTAGGCGCCCATCTTGCTCACCACCCCGGCGAAGAACACCAGCGCCGGGGCCGGCGCCGAACTCGTAGAGGTCGGGGAGCCAGGTGTGGAAGGGGACGATGGGCAGCTTGATGGCGAAGGCCAGCGCAAAGGCGAGGAAGGCGAACATCGCCGGGGTCAGGGTGGGCACGGTGGTGAAGGGCAGCGTCACCCCGCTCTGGGCCGGCAGCGGGTGCTGGAGCAGCACCTCGAGGTCGAAGGTGTTGTGGCCGGCGCCCAGCGCCTGGAAGTGGAGGTAGAGGATCGCCACCAGCATCAGCAGGCTGCCCGCGACCGTGTAGATGACGAACTTGAGGGTGGCCCGGCCCCGGTTCTCGTTGCCGTAGAAGGCGAGCAGGAAGTAGAGGGGGATCAGCATCCCCTCCCAGAAGAGGTAGAAGAGGAGCAGGTCGAGGCTGATCAGGACCCCGGTGGTCGCCGCCTCGGTGAGCAGCATCAGCCCGCAGAAGAGCTTGAGTCGCTCGGTGGAGAGTCGCGGCACAACCAGGGCGCCGAGCAGGAAGACGCCGGCGTTGAGGGCGAGGATCCAGGCCGAGACGCCGTCCACGCCGAGGTGGTACGACGCGCCGATGGCGGGGATCCAGCTGGCCGTCTCGACGTCGTGCATGGGCAGCGGGCCGCCGGTGGCCGGGCCGGTCGCCACCCCGTAGACGATCATCCCCACCAGCACCGCCTCGGCGGCCGCGGCCGTCACGGTCACCCCCTTGATGGCGTCGCGGGCCCGCGAGGGGATGACCTGGAGGACCAGGGCGCCGGCCACCGGGAGCAGGAGGATCGCGGTGAGCCAGGGGAAGCCGCTCATCGCGCGATCCCCGCGGCGAGCATCACCGCGACCGTGAGGGCGACCGCGAAGAACACCATGTAGGAGGCGTAGTCGCGGATCAGCCCGGTCTGGACGGCGCGGAAGGCGCCGCTGAAGTCGGAGGCGATCGCGGCGATGCCCTTGATCGGGCTGTCCAGCACCGGCTCGCCGGCCCGGCGCAGGCCTCGGGAGACGGCGCGGAGGGGACGCACCAAAAGCAGGTCGTAGAGCTCGTCGAAGTAGAGCTTGTGCAGGGAGAGCCGGGGGATGAGGCGGATCCCGGGCAGCGCCAGCAGGCGCGACGGGTCGAGGTCGCGGCGGATCCAGATCAGGCTGGCCACCCCGATGCCGGCCAGGCTGCAGCCGAGCCCGATGGCGAAGCCGACCAGCCCCTGGGCGGTCCCCGGCGCGGTGGCGACGGGGCTGCCGAAGACGGGACCGAGGAAGGCGTCGACGAGGTGCGGGCCGAAGGCGACGGGCCACTGCAGGGCCCAGCCGGCGACCGCCGAGAGCCCGGCGAGGATCACCACTGGCCAGAGCATCACCGCCGGCGACTCGTGGGCGGTGCGGGCCGCCTCGGAGCGCGGCTGGCCGCGGAAGGCGGTGCCGTAGAGGCGGAAGGCGTAGAGCCCGGTGAGCACGTTGACGGCGATCCCGACGATGTAGAGGGCGGGCGCGCCGGGGCCGTTGAGCAGACCGAAGCCGAGCAGGTCCTCCTTGGAGAACATCCCGGCAAAGAGGAACCCGGCCAGGGCCAGCGAGCCCACCAGGAAGCTCCAGGCGGTGACCCGCATCCGGGACTGCAGCCCGCCCATCTCGCGGATGTCCTGCTCGTCGTGGACGGCGTGGATCACGTTGCCGGCGGCGAGGAAGAGGAGCGCCTTGAAGAAGGCGTGGAGCAGGAACTGGTACATCCCGGCGGCGTAGGCGCCGATCCCCACCGCGAAGATCATCAGCCCGATCTGGGACATGGTCGAGTAGGCGATCACCCGCTTGATGTCCTGCTGGCTGAGGGCGATGAAGCCGGCCATCACCGCGGTGCCCATGCCCACGCAGGCGACCATCCCGCTGGCGATCGGGGCGAGGTCGAAGAGGGTGTGGAAGCGGGCGATCAGGTAGACGCCCGCGGTGACCATGGTGGCGGCGTGGATCAGCGCCGACACCGGGGTGGGGCCCTCCATGGCGTCGGGGAGCCAGGTGTGGAGGGGGAACTGGGCCGACTTCGCGAAGGCCCCCACCGCGAGCAGGACGCAGATCAGGGTGATCAGCGGGGTGCCCGTGCCCAGTGAGGAGGCGTTGGCGAAGATCTGGGGGAGGCTCAGGGTGTGGAGATGCTGGGGGGCGAGGCACTTGGCCGCCGGCGATGGACAGGTGGGACCGGCGAGGTTGACGAAGATCAGGAAGGCGGCGATCACCAGCGCGACGTCGCCGATGACCTGGGTGATCATCGCCTTGCGGGCGGCGAGCACGGCGCTCTCCCGCTCCTGCCAGAAGCCGATCAGCAGGTAGCTGGAGAGCGCCACCAGGGCCCAGCCGATGATCAGGATCACCAGGTTGGCGGCCAGCACCAGCAGCGCCATCGAGAAGATGAAGAAGTTCATGTAGCTGAAGAAGCGCGCCACCCCGGGGTCGTGCTCCATGTAGCCGACCGAGTAGACGTGGATGAGCAGCCCGACCCCGGTGATCACCAGCAGCATCAGCACCGCGAGCTGGTCGAGGGTGACCTCGACCGAGACGTTGAGGTTGCCGCCGCCGAGGTTGAGCCAGTTCCACAGCGTCGCGGTCACCGACTGGTGGCCGCTGGCGGCGCCCAGCACCTGGACGAAGATGACGAGGGTGACCGCGAAGGCCGCGGCGATGGAGAGGGTGCCGGCCAGGTTGACGAAGCGGCGGCCCAGCACCGGCCCGAGCAGGCCGCAGAGCGCGCTGCCCAGGAGCGGGAAGAGCAGGACCAGCCCGGCGAGCAGGGCGGCGGTCGAGCTGCTCATCGGTCTGCCGGCCTCATCGCTTCATCTCGTCGAGGTCGTCGACGTCCAGCTCCCGCCCGATGCTGAAGACCCGGGTCAGCAGTCCGAGCCCGACCACCACCTCGGCGGCCGCCACCACGATGACCATGAAGGCGAAGACCTGCCCCTCCTCGCTGTCGAGGAAGCTCGAGTAGCCGACCAGGGCCAGGTTGGCCGCGTTGAGCATCAGCTCGATCGACATGAAGACGACCAGCGGGTTGCGCCGGATCAGCACCCCCAGGGCGCCGAGGGTGAAGAGGAAGGCGGCGGTGAGCAGGATCCAGGGGAACATCGCCGGGGAGAGCATCAGCCGGGGCCCTCCGCCGGCAGGTCTCCGCCGGGGTCCGGGCCCGAGCGCGGGCCGGTCCGCCGGGTCAGGTAGACCGCGCCGATGGCGGCCACCAGGAGCAGCAGGGAGGTGATCTCGAAGGGGAGCACGTAGGTGTGGAAGAGCTGGTTGGCGAGGGTCTGCACGTTGCCCGCCCGGTTGACCGCGTCCTGGGGGAAGCCGAAGGTGCCATAGGGATCGGCGTGGGCGTCGCCCGACTGGGCGACGCTGCCCACCGTGTAGGCGTGCATGCAGGTCACCGACTGGGTGGTGCAGGAGGTGTCGTAGGCGACCCCGTCGCTCGCCGCGATGAAGACCGCGGTGCAGATCCCGGCGATGGCCAGCACCCCGAGCAGGAGGCGGGGGTCGGCGAGCCGGGGGCGCTCCTCGGAGGAGGGGTCGAGCAGGGCGATGATGAAGACGAAGAGCACCATCACCGCCCCGGCGTAGACGATGAGCTGGACCACGAAGAGGAACTGGGCGTTGAGGACCACGAAGATCACCGCCAGCAGCCCGACGGTGAGCACCAGCGAGAGCGCCGAGTAGATCGCCTGGGGCGAGAAGACCACCCCCAGGCCGCTGATGGCGGAGAGGATCAGCAGGGCCGCGAGCAGCGCGTTCACCGGCGCCGCCTCCGGGAGGCGGCGATGGGCTCGGGCGGGCTCGGCTCCGCTTCCTCGACGGGGGGCTCGGCGATGCTGGGCGGGTGGGCGGCGATGCCGTGGGCGCCCGGGACCGGGGTCGCGTCGCCCCGCGCCGCCTGGGCGGCGTCCCATGCCACCCGCGGGCTCACCCCCGGGTCCTGCAGCTCACGGCCGCGCTGGTCCGAGCCCGCGCCCCGCGCGGCGGTCGGGCCGCGGCCCTGCTCGAAGTGCGGCCAGGCCTCGAGCAGCTCGGCCTTGGTCACCACCGTCCGCTCCCGCCGGTAGTCGGCGAGGTCGAAGCGGGGGCCGAGGGTGATCGCCTCGGTGGGGCAGGCCTCGGCGCAGTAGCCGCAGAAGATGCAGCGCATCAGGTTGATCTCGTAGCGCTCCGCGTAGCGCTCCCCGGGCGAGATGGGGTGGTCCTTGGGGTTCTCGGCGGCTCCCACGTAGATGCAGCCGACCGGGCAGGCCGCGGCGCAGAGCTCGCAGCCGATGCACTTCTCCAGGCCGTTGTCGTAGCGGTGGAGGATGTGGCGGCCGCGGTGGCGCGGCGGGGTCAGCCGCTGCTCCTCGGGGTACTGCACCGTGATCGGCTTGCGGAACATGGTCCGGAGCGTCAGCGCCATCCCCTGGGCCATCTCCCGGAACATCAGACCGCCCTCAGAGCGACGATGGTGCCGGTGATCATGACGTTGATCAGGCCCAGCGGCAGCAGCACCTTCCAGCCCAGGTTCATGAGCCGGTCGTAGCGCAGCCGGGGCAGGGTCCAGCGGACCCACATCATCACGAAGATGAGCACCGCAACCTTGATCAGGTACCAGATCACGCCGGGGATCCAGCCCACGATGACCCAGCTGGTCGGCAGCGGCGAGAGCCAGC
The DNA here is from genome assembly GCA_963803165.1 of uncultured Chloroflexia bacterium. Classification (GTDB taxonomy): domain Bacteria; phylum Chloroflexota; class Dormibacteria; order Aeolococcales; family Aeolococcaceae; genus Changshengia. The sequence continues at coordinate 328,279 of CAWDLK010000002.1, forward strand.
CGCCCAGGAAGAGGGTGGTGGCGATGGAGGCGACGATCACCATGTTGATGTACTCGCCGAGGAAGTAGAAGGCGAAGCGCATCGACCCGTACTCGGTGTGGTAGCCGCCCACCAGCTCCTGCTCGGCCTCGGGCAGGTCGAAGGGGGCGCGGTTGGTCTCGGCCAGGGCGCCCGCGAAGTAGAGCAGGAAGGCGAGCGGCTGGAGAAAGACGTACCAGAGGTGCTGCTGCTTGCTGACGATCTGCTCCAGGTCGAGCGAGCCGGCGATGATCACCGGCCCGATCAGGGCAAACGCAACGGCCATCTCGTAGGAGATCAGCTGGGCCGACGAGCGCAGCCCCCCGAGCAGCGAGTACTTGCTGTTGGCCGACCAGCCGCCGAGGAAGATCGAGTAGACGCCGATGGAGGTGACGGCGAGGATGAGGAGCAGGCCGACGTTCACGTGGGCGATGTCCCAGTGGAGCGCGTAGCCCGACGGGCAGGTGAGCTGTGCCTGGCCGATCGACGGCCCGCCGATGCAGTTGACGGCGCTGATCGGCATCACCGCGAAGGCGAACATCGCCGCCGCCCCGGCCAGGCCGGGCGCGATCACGTAGAGCAGCTTGTCCCGGCCCGAGGGCGCGGTGTCCTCCTTGAAGAGGAGCTTGACGGCGTCTGCGGCGGGCTGGAGGAGGCCGAACGGGCCGGTCCGGTTGGGCCCGATGCGGAGCTGGATGCGCGCCGCGACCTTGCGCTCGGCCAGGGTCAGGTAGGCACCGGCGGTGATGAGGAAGAGCAGGACGATGACGGCCTTGACGATGATCACCCACCACCAGTCGGGGCCGATGAAGTACTCCCACCAGGCGCTGGCGATCACGCGGTCTCCTCGCCGAGCAGGGCACGGCCGCCGCCGGCGGCCGCGGCGTAGGCGGGGACCGCCGCCCCGATCTCGCGCTGAACAGCGGCCGGGTCGGGGGGCCAGCCCTCGGCGCCGAGGGCGGCGGCCAGCATCGCCAGCACCCGGGTCTCCGCCGGGGTCGCGGTCGCCGGGGGCAGCGCGGCGCGGATGCGCTGCACCCTGCCCTCGCAGCTGGTGACGCTGCCCTGCTTCTCCATCAGGCTGTGCCCGGGGATGAGCACGGTGGCGCTCTGGCTGACCGGGCCGGGCACGCTTTCCAGCGCCACCACCACCTCGGCCCGGGCCAGCGCCCGGCAGAGCAGCTCGCCGTCCTCACCCGCGGCGCCCAGCGCCGCTCCGTTGACCAGCACCAGCGCCGCGATGCTCCCCGAGACGGCCGCCTCCAGGATCTCCCGACCGCTCCTCCCGCTGGCTGCGGCCGGGCGATAGCCGGGCAGGCGGTCGGGGAGGACGCCGAGATCCTTGGCCCCGCGCCCGTTGACGGCGCGCGTGATGGTCAGCCGCTTGACGCTCGCCCCCGCGGCGGCGAGCGCGGAGGCGACCGCGGCGGCGGCGGCCCGACCGCTCTCGTCCGCGATGACGCCGACCGGGCCCTCGCCCGCGCCCACCGCCCTGACCGCCGCGGCGGGGCGCGCATCCCGCTCCAGGCGGTGGACCTTGACCCCCTTCTTGGTCTGGGCCTTGAAGAGGCGCAGGGTGAGCACGGGGGCGAAGCGCTCCGGCTCGCCGCCGAGCACGACCACCGCCCGGCACCCCTCGATCTCGGCGATGCCGAGCTCGTGCTCCGCGGCCTCGAGGCCGGGGAGGCTCTCCAGCTGGTGGTCGAGGTGGGGTGTGCCCAGGACCTCGCGGGCCAGCCGCTGGAGGAGCCAGAGCTCCTCGTTGGTGCTCTCCGGGGAGCCGATGACCCCGATGGCGTCCGCCCCGAGCCGCTCCCTGACCGCCGTCAGCTGGGCCGCGGCGGCGGCCACCGCCGCCTCGGTGGTCGCCGGCATCGCGATCTGATCCCGGCCGGCGGCGACCATCGGCCGGCGCACCCGGTCGGTGGAGTTCCAGCGCGGGAAGGAGTAGCGGCCCTGGTCGCAGAGCCACATGTCGTCGACCAGCGGGTTGTCCCGGGAGGCGAAGCGCTTGACCTCGAAGTCGCGCGAGTCCACGTTGATGTTGCAGCCGTAGGAGCAGCCCGGGCAGACCGAGCGGGTCCGCTGCAGGTCCCACGGCCTCGAGGTGAAGCGGTACTTGATGTGGGTCAGAGCGCCGACCGGGCAGACCTCGGGGAGGTTGCCCTGGAACTCGGAGCGCAGCGGCTGGCCGTTGAAGGTCGCCACCATGGTGTGCACGCCCCGCTCCTGGAGCACCAGCTCCTTCTCGCCGGTGATCTCCTCGTAGAAGCGGGTGCACCGCCAGCAGAGGATGCAGCGCTCCTGGTCCAGCTCGATCCGGTCGGAGAGGGGCAGGGCCTTGTCGAAGTGGACCTTCTCGGTGATCGGGAACCGCGAGGTCGGCGGACCGTAGCGGACGGTGAAGTCCTGGAGGTCGCACTCGCCGCCGCGGTCGCAGACCGGGCAGTCCAGCGGGTGGTTGAGGAGCAGGAACTCGAGCACCCCCTCGCGCTCCTTGACCACCGGCGGGGTCTGGGTCGCGACCACCATCCCGTCCGCCACCACGGTGGCGCAGGCGGGCTGCAGCTTGGGGGACCTCTCGATCTCGACCAGGCACATCCGGCAGACCGCGACCGGGTCCATCTTGGGGTGGGCGCAGTAGATGGGGATGTGGATGCCCGCCTCGGTGGCGGCGTCGAGGACCAGGGTGCCGCGGGGGACGCGGAGGACGCGGCCGTCGATGGTGACGCCGACGAGCCCGTCATCCGGAGCGGCGGCCGGCTGCGGCTTCTCGTCGGCCATCTACGCGAGCACCGGCTGGGAGTGGCGCCGCTTGACCGGACAGCCGCCGGCCCCGCAGTGCTCCTCGAACTCCCCGCGGAAGGCCTGGTACGCGGACATCACGAACCAGGTCGCGGTGTCACCCAGCGGGCAGAAGCACTTGCCGTTCATGTTGTCGCAGATGTCGCTGAGGGTGCCCAGCTCGTCGCGGCTGAGCACGCCGCGCTCCAGCCGGTGCATCAGGTCGGACTCGAAGTAGGTGCCCTCGCGGCAGGGCGCGCACTTGCCGCACGACTCGTGCTGGTAGAAGTCGACCAGGCGCATGGAGACGTCGACCATGCAGGTGGTCTCGTCCATGAAGACCATCGCCCCGGCCCCGAGCGCGGAGCCGGCCCTGGCCACCACGTCCATGTCCAGGGGCAGGTCGAGATGCTCGGGCAGCAGCACCTGCATCGACCCGCCCCCGGGCTGGAAGGCCTTGAGGGAGCGCCCCTTCCAGACCCCGCCACACTGCTCCTCGAGCAGCTCGCGGATGGGGGTGCCGAGCAGCATCTCGTAGGTGCCGGGGCGGTTGATGTGGCCGCTGCAGCAGAAGAGCCGGGTCCCGGTGCTCTTCTCGGCGCCCAGGGAGGCGAACCAGGCGCCGCCGCGCATCACGATGTGGGGGAGGTTGGAGAGGGTCTCGACGTTGTTGACCACGGTCGGCTGGCCGTAGAGGCCCTTGACCGCGGGGAAGGGCGGCTTGAGCCGGGGCTGGCCGCGCAGCCCCTCCAGGGAGTCGATGAGCGCGGTCTCCTCGCCGCAGATGTAGGCGCCCGCCCCCCGTGGACGATGACGTCGCAGCTGAAGTCGGAGCCGAGGATGCCCCTGCCGATGTACCCGGCCTGGCGCGCCTCCTCGACGCACCGCTCGAGCAGGAGGCGCTGGTCGTGGTACTCGCCGCGGATGTAGATGAAGGCGATCGGCGCCTGGATGGCGTAGGCGGCGATCAGGCTCCCCTCGATCAGCTGGTGGGGGTTCTCGTCGATGAGGGCCCGGTCCTTGAAGCAGCCCGGCTCGGACTCGTCGGCGTTGACGCAGAGGTAGCGCGGGTGGACGTCCTTGGGGAGGAACGACCACTTCATGCCGGTGGGGAAGCCGGCGCCGCCGCGCCCCCGGATGCCGCTGGTCTTGACCTCCGTGACCAGCTCGTCGGGGGTCATCTGCTTGAGCGCCTTGCGCAGCGCCTGGTAGCCACCCAGCTTCTCGTAGACCGCGAGCGTCTGCAGCCCCTCGGTGCCGAAGTCCTTGGTCAGCAGCCTGTGCTCGGCCATCAGCGCTCTTCCAGGCCGTCCAGGATGGCGTCGACCCGCTCCGGGGTCAGGTTCTCCTGGAAGTGGTGGTCCACCTGCATCGCCGGGGCCCCGCCGCAGGCCCCGAGGCATTCGACCGTCCGCTCCCAGGTGAACCCGCCGTCGGCGGAGGTCCCGCCCGAGGGGCAGCCGAGCCGCCTCTCCAGGTGGCTGACGATCTCCTCGGCGCCGCGCAGGGCGCAGGAGACGTTGGCGCACACCAGCACATGGTGGCGGCCCACCGGGTGGTCGAAGTACATGGAGTAGAAGCTGGCGACCGCCTCCACCTCGCTGGGGATGAGCCCGAGGAGCCCGGCCACCTCCTCCATCCCCTCCGGGGTGAGGTGGCCGATCTGGTGCTGGACCGCCCACAGCGAGGGCAGCACCGCGCTGCGTGGCTGGGGATAGCGGTCCCGCTGCCGCTCGATCTCGGTGCGCGTGGCGGCGGTCAGCACCGTCATCGGTCGACGTCTCCCAGGACTATGTCGATCGAGCCGATGACCGCGACCAGGTCGGGGAGCAGCTCGCCCTTGGCCATGAAGGGGAGCGCGCTCAGGTTGCTGAAGGAGGGGGCCCGCACCTTGCAGCGGTAGGGCCGGTTGCTGCCGTCGGCGACCAGCAGGAAGCCCAGCTCGCCGCGCGGCGACTCGACCGCCTGGTAGACGGTGCCCCGGGGCACCCGGAAGCCCTCGGTCACCAGCTTGAAGTGGCGGATCAGCAACTCCATGCTGGTGTTGATCTCGTTGCGCGGGGGCGGGGCCACCTTGCGGTCGGTGGTGTTCACCGGTCCCTCGGGGAGGCCGCCGAGGGCCTGCTCGATGATCCGCAGCAACTCCCGCATCTCGCGCATGCGCACCAGGTAGCGGTCGTAGATGTCGCCGTGCTCGCCGACCGGGACGTCGAAGTCGAAGTGGTCGTAGGAGCTGTAGGGCCGGGCCTTGCGGAGGTCGTAGGCGATCCCGCTGCCGCGGAGCGACGGACCAGTCACCCCGTAGCTGAGGGCGTCCCGGGCGCTGATCACCCCCAGCCCGCGGGTGCGCTCGCGGAAGATCTCGTTGCCGGTGATCAGGGTCTCGTACTCGTCGATGTGGTGGGGAAAGGTCTTCACCACCTCCCCCACCATCCCGTAGAACTCGTCGGGGACGTCGGCCATGAGGCCGCCGACGCGGATGAACGAGGTGTGCATCCGCACCCCGCTCACCAGCTCGTTGATGTCGAGGACCTTCTCCCGCTCCCGCCAGGCGTAGACGAAGGGAGTGGTGGCGCCGAGGTCGAGGGCGGTGGTGCCGAACCAGATCAGGTGGCTGGAGATCCGGGCCAGCTCGCACATGATCACGCGCAGGTACTGACCGCGCGGCGGCACCTCCACCCCCAGCAGGCGCTCGGCGGCCAGCGAGAAGCCGAGGTTGTTGCTGAGCGGTGAGAGGTAGTCCATCCGGTCGGTGTAGGGGATGCACTGCTGGTAGGAGTGGCGCTCGAGGTCCTTCTCGAAGCCGGTGTGGAGGAAGCCGATGTCGGGCTTGCAGGCGCGCACCACCTCGCCGTCCAGGTCGAGGACCAGCCGCAGCACCCCGTGGGTGGAGGGATGCTGGGGGCCCATGTTCAGCTCCATGGTCTGGTCGTCGAGCTGGACCAGGTCGACGGTGTCCAGTCCCGGGTCGACGCCGAGCATCTCCCGACCGCTCTCGTAGCGCTCGGATGCGGGGTCGCGCCCGGGCGGTCCGGGCGGCGGCAGGACCGCGCTCATCGACTGTCCCCGGTGACGCCCAGACCGTTCAGATCAAGGAGGCGAGCCGCGCAGGGAGGTAGCGCACTGAGGTGCGTGACCGACCGAGCGGTGAAGCCGACGCGGAGCTGGACGGAAATGGGCGTCATCGTGACTCCCCGGGCATGTCACGGGGCCGTTCCTGGGCCGGCAGCGCCCACTCCAGGTTGTGGGTGAAGGCGATCGGCTCGCCGAAGGAGACGTAGTCCTTGCGCAGCGGGTGGCCGTCCCAATCGTCGGGGAGCAGGATGCGGCGCAGGTCGTGGTGTCCGGTGAACTCGATGCCGATGAGGTCGTAGGCCTCGCGCTCGTGCCAGTCCATGCCCGCGAAGACCCCCTCCAGGGTGGGCACCCGAGGGTCGTCGTCGGTGACCTGGACCACCAGCCGGACCACGTCGTTGTGCTGGAGGGAGCGGAGCTCGTAGACGACGTCGAAGCGCGGGGCGGCCGGCTCCCGGTCGGGCCAGTCGACGGCGGTCACGCAGAGCGGCAGCTCGTAGCGCGACTCCTCGTGGTCGCGGAGCAGCCGGGCGACCTCGACCAGGCACTCGCGGGAGACGCGGATGGTCACCTCACCGAGCTCCTCGTCGCTCCCCAGCACCGCCCCGGGCAGCTCCCGGCGGAGCAGCTCGAGCGCCCTCGCCCCGTCGGCCGGCCCTGCCCCGGCTGCCTCCCCGGTCTCCGTCATCGCATCCTCACCCCCGCCAGGAACTCGAGATGGCTGCCGGCGATCTTCTGCTGCAGCTTGACGACGGCGTCGAGGAGGGCCTCGGGGCGCGGCGGGCACCCGGGGATGAAGACGTCCACGGGGACGACCTTGTCGACCCCCTGGATGATCGCGTAGTTGTTGAACATGCCTCCGCTCGAGGCGCAGGCGCCCATGCTGATCACCCACTTGGGCTCCGGCATCTGGTCGTAGATCTGGCGGAGCACCGGCCCCATCTTCTGGGAGACCCGGCCGGAGACGATCATCACGTCGGCCTGGCGCGGGGAGGCACGGAACACCTCGCATCCGAAGCGGGCCATGTCGAAGCGCGCGGCCCCGGTGCCCATCATCTCGATGGCGCAGCAGGCGAGGCCGAAGAGGGTCGGCCAGAGCGAGCTGTAGCGGCCCCAGTTGATCACCTTCTCGAGGGTGCTGGTGATGACCCCGCTCTGGACCGCGGCGCGCTCCCTCTCCCCCACCCGCGGCAGCGGCAGGGTGCCGGCGTCGGTGCCCACGCTGGCCAGCACCGGCGGCCCGGGGAGGACGAGGTCGCCGCTCAGTCCCACCTCAGTGCCCCCTTGGCCCAGATGTAGACGAGCCCGAGCAGGAGGATGAGGATGAAGACCCCCATCTCGATGATCCCGAAGATCTTGAGCTGGCGGACGATGGTCGCCCACGGGAAGAGGAAGATCGATTCGACGTCGAAGACGATGAAGAGCATCGCGGTGACGTAGAAGCTGACCGAGAAGCGCCGCCGAGCCGAGATCTCGGGCACGATGCCGGACTCGTAGGGGAGCTCCTTCTCGGGGCTGGGGCGGCGCGGGCCCAGCACCGAGCTGAGCAGGGGCACGCCGGCGCCGAAGAGGATGCAGATACCCAGGAAGACGAGGATCGGCGCGTAGTCCGAGAGCATCCCTGCGAATCCTAGCAAGGCCGAGGGTCCCCGCCGCCGGCGCCGGAGGACCCTTGGGCGTCGCGCACAATCGGCGCGAGATCGGGTCGCGCGGGGCCCGCGCGCCCGTCCCCGCACCGCGGGTGGCACGGGCGACGGGCAGGGGAGGCCTCCGGGCCCCCGAGCGCGCCGCCGGAATGGGGAGAGACGCCCCCGACGGCATGGCTCCGCGAGCCGGGAAACCCTCTGGCCTGCTCCGCTCCGACGGGTGCGGAGGCGGCCCGGGGTGCCGGCCCCGGCGTCCCCACCTCTCGAAGGCCGTGCACGCTAGGCCTCGGAGGGGACGTCGTACTCGTGGTGCGCTGAGGACAGAAACGCCGTCACAGCCTGGTCCCGCTCCGTGGCCGACCACCCCAGCTCCGCCCCCATCAGCTCAGCGACCCTCGGAGCGACCGCCGCACCGCGATCGGGGAGCTCCCGGGAAAGTCTCGTCCGCCGCGACAGGAAGTCGTCGACGGAGAGGGCATTCTCCTTCCGGACGGACCACGCCACCTCCGCTTCGAGATGCGCGATGGAAGGGCCGAGTGGGCGGAGCAGATCGAGCTCCCGGCCGAGGTCGATGACCTCCCCAGCCTCGGCGCCGAAGCGCGCCACGACCCGCTCCGCCCGTCCCGGATCCAGGCCCGAGTCGCGGGTGACCGCGGCGGCGAGCGCCTCGAGCTCGGCGATCGAGGCCGCCCCCGCGATCGGGGTCTCGGCGGTGCGAGACGGGCGAGCCTCGGCCGCCACCCGGCCGATGGCCGCATCGACGGTCTGAGCCGCCATCAGGCGATAGGTCGTGAACTTGCCGCCCCCGATCCGGACCAGACCGTTTCGCTCCGTGCGAATCCGGTGCTCGCGGGAGGCCTTGACCGTCGACCCCGGTGACCCGCCCGGGTCGGTTGCGAGCGGCCGGATGCCCGCGAAGGCGGACACCACATCGCTCCGCGTCAGCCCGACGCTGAGCGTGCCATTCACATTGGCGAGTATCTCGTCCACCTCGGCAAGGCTCGCCGTCGGTCGGTCGGGAGCACCGTGGTCCTCATGATCCGTCGTCCCGATGAGCCATCCATCCGGCCAGGGCACCAGGAAGCACACTCGATGCGGTATCCGGAGTGTCAGCCCGTACCGGCTCGGAATCCGCTCCCGCGGGACGATGATGTGGGTGCCGCGGCTGGGCTTGGTCAACCGATCGCCGGCCGACGGAAACGGCCCATCCGCGCGGCCAGCCCAGACCCCCGTCGCGTCGATGGTCGAGGCGGCTCGGATGTCGAGCTCCGAGCCGGAGAGCTCATCGCGGACGGTGCATCCGACGATGCGACCGCCCTCCTCGACGCCGCGCAGGGCCGTCACCCGCGGAACCGCGAGGGCCCCGAGCGTGCGCGCCGTCCGCACCACGCTGATGGTGAATCGGGCGTCGTCCTCCTGCCCGTCATGGTAGAGGAAGGCTCCGCGCAGACCCCGACGGCGCAGACCCGGAACCGCAGTGACGGACTCCTCGACCGAGAGGTGGCGGTGGAATCCGCCGTCCGACGAGGCGCCCAGGAGGTCGTACATGGTGAGGCCGGTTCCGAAGAACGGGCGGGCCCAGGGGCCGCCGTACACGGGAAAGAGGAACGGCTCGAGCCGAACCAGGTGGGGCGCGAGGCGCAGCAGCAGGGCGCGTTCACGAAGGGCCTCGCGGACGAGGCCGACCCGGAACTGGTCGAGGTAGCGCAGCCCGCCGTGGATGAGCCCCGACGAGCGGCTGCTCGTCCCGACCGCGATGTCATCGCGCTCGACCAGAGCAGCCCGGAGCCCTCGGCTGACGGCGTCCAGCAGCACGCCGCACCCGGTGATGCCGCCGCCGACCACGAGCACGTCCCAGCGTTCACCGGTGAGCGCCTCGAGATCGTGTCTCCGTTCAGCCAGGACGGCAGAGCGTCCGCTCGCGGTCGGGGTAGCCATCGTGCTCAAGTTCCACCGTCCCTTCTATGGTCTCCCGGGTCGCCCGCCATCCCAGATGAGGGCCACCGGCGTCCTCGAGTGGTGGGAGCCCGGCGGTCCAGAGCGCCGGGCTCCCCGGAATGACCGCGACGCCGCGCCTCTCCCCAGGGGCGGGGTGGCTGGTAGGCGCAGCATGTATGGAGGGTATTACCACCCTACGTCCGGCATTGTCAACTTCTGTCCTGGTATGCCTTGTACCATGAATATGAAGCGGGACGTAGCGCCGGGTTGATGGGCATGCCAAGATGATGGTTGACATTGTCGAACCCAGGGTGATAATGGGCGCCGTGACGCCGCCGATCCTCCCAGCAAGGCCCTCCCGGCCGAGGGGCTCGGCGTGGCGCTCACTTCCCGGGTGCCCGGCGGACTCACTGCCGGGCACCTTCGGTCTGGAGGCTGGAGGAGGTCATGAGTGGGGTGCGGAGGGGCGTCGCGCGGGACCCTGGTCGGGCCCTCGCTGACGCACCGCTGACGGTGCCGAGCCAAGGCCGGCCAGGCTCAACGGCGAGCCGATCATCGGTGACCGTCAACCCGGCTGAGTTGGGCGGGATACCGGGGGCGCTCTGCGGCTCATCCGCGAGCACCAGCCAGGTAACGAGGTGGATGTCGCATGGCTGACTACGTGGGAGCTCTGGACCAGGGAACCACCAGCACCCGCTTCGTGGTCTTCGACCACTGGGGTGGCGTGGTTGGCATCGATCAGAAGGAACACGAGCAGATCTACCCGCGGCCAGGCTGGGTCGAGCACGATGCCTTGGAAATCTGGGAGCGCTCCACGGAGGTGATCGAAGGGGGGTTGAGGAAGGCCGGCTGCAAGCCGTCTGACCTCGCCGCCCTCGGCGTCACCAACCAGCGCGAGACGACCCTGGTATGGGATCGGACCACCGGCAGGCCGGTGCACAACGCCATCGTCTGGCAGGACACGCGCACCGACGCAATCTGTCAGGAGCTGGCGAGAGACGGCGGTCAGGATCGCCTTCGTGCGAAGGTCGGCCTGCCTCTGGCGACCTACTTCTCGGGGCCCAAGATCAGGTGGCTCCTGGACAACGTCAAAGGGCTGCGGGGCCGCGCCGAGGCGGGTGAGCTGGCGTTCGGGACGATGGACACCTGGCTCATCTGGAACCTTACCGGCGGGCCTCACGGGGGGCTCCACGTCACCGACGTGAGCAACGCCAGCCGCACCATGCTGATGGACCTGGAGACCCTGGACTGGGACCCGGAGATCCTGAGGATCATGGACATCCCCCAGGCCATCCTCCCCCAGATCCGCTCATCGAGCGAGACCTATGCCCGCTGCGTGGACCTGCTGCCGGGGGTCCCCGTGGCCGGCGACCTGGGAGACCAGCAGGCCGCCCTGTTCGGACAGACGTGCTTCTCGGCCGGCGAGGCCAAGAACACCTATGGCACCGGGAACTTCCTGCTCCTCAACACTGGTCAGCGGCCACTTCCCTCCAAGAGCGGTCTGCTGACCACCGTCGGATACCGGATCGGGTCGCAGCCGGCTGTCTACTGCCTCGAGGGCTCCATCGCCGTCACTGGCGCCCTGGTGCAATGGATGCGCGACAACCTCGGCCTGATCAGCACGGCAGCTGAGATCGAGACGCTGGCGCGCACCGTGCAGGACAACGGCGGAGTCTACTTCGTGCCCGCCTTCTCGGGATTGTTCGCCCCTTACTGGAGGAGCGACGCTCGCGGGGTGATCGCCGGGCTCACCCGATACGTCAACAAGGGCCACATCGCACGGGCCGTCCTGGAGGCAACGGCCTGGCAGACGCGTGAGGTCGTGGACGCGATGAGCGCAAACTCCGGCGTCAGCCTCAGCTCACTGCGCGTTGACGGCGGCATGGTCTGCAACGAGCTCCTCATGCAGTTCCAGGCGGACGCCCTCGGCACCCCGGTGATCAGACCCAAGGTGGCCGAGACCACGGCCCTCGGCGCTGCCTACGCCGCCGGCCTGGCGGTCGGCCTGTGGGCCGACTTCGACGAGCTGCGCGACAACTGGCAAGTCGATCACAGGTGGGAACCGACGATGGATCCCGATGAGCGGGAGAAGGAGTACAGGCTGTGGAAGAAGGCCGTCGCGCGGACCCTCGACTGGGCCCTGTGACGACGGTGACCACTCCCTTCCCGGCGATCACCGAGTGCCAGCTGCTGGTGATCGGCGGCGGTTCCATGAGGGCCGGGGCGGCACGGGACGCCTCGGTCGGGAGCGGTACCAGATCGCAACGCGCGTCTTGGCGTCCGACTCCCCTGCCCATCAACGGGTCGGATCAGCCGCGCCGGGCGCGGCTGGCCTGGCCACCCATCGACCCAACCTTCGACAGCGGCTCTTCAGCAGCCAGACAGTTCGGCACTTAGGAGGCACACGGACATGGCTACGTCTATGGACAGTACCGCCGACGCCAAGGTGGCACCGGCGGAGTCGCTTCCGCCGTGGCACTGGAAGCGCCTTCCCAAGGTCCTCATCCTCGGACTGATCCTGATCTTCGGCGGGAGCTGGCTCGCCACCTGGATCCAGACCGGAGCTGGGGCTGCCACGGTCAAGGAGGTGACCTATCTGGGGGCTGACAACGGCCTCAACACTGCCTACATCTACATCCCCACCGGGGTGACCGCCAAGAATCCGGCCCCGGGCATCCTGGTGGTGCACGGCTTCAACAACAGCCTGGTCATGATGTCCAACACGTCGCTGGAGTTGGCGCGGCGGGGCTACGTCGTGCTCAACATCGATATGGAGGACCACGGCCTCTCCGACGTGGTCACGCCCGGCGACGGGGCCGGCGGGGCCCTCGACGGCCTCAACTACCTCCGCAGCCTCCCGATCGTCAACAAGAACCTGGTGGGAGCGTTGGGGATGTCCATGGGCGGGCTCCAGATCGATCTGGCAACCGCCATGTCTCCCCCCGGCTCCGTGAAGGCCCTCTACTTCATGGACTCCGGCTGCGTCGCCACGTGTCACTCCAAGGTCAATGAGGCCCTGAGCGTCGGCACCGGCACCGAGTTCATCACTCTGGAGACTGGCTGGGCACAGGCGCCCGGGATCGTGCAGGAGTTGCAGCTCCAGAGCTCGGCGTTCGTCGAGAAGTGGGCCGGAACCACCCAGCCGGTGGTGGACGGCCAACTCTATGGCAGCGTGAGCGACGGTACCGCCCGGCAGTTCTGGTCGCACTTCGGGGACCACCCGTTCTCGACCGATGACCCGGAGACCATGAGTGATGTGGTCACCTGGTTTGGCGAGACGCTGGGGACCCCCACGCCGGCGTCCGGTCAGATCTTCTTGTGGAAGGACTTCGGCACCGGGCTCGCCGGGCTGGGCCTGGTCATCTTCCTCTTCGGATTCGGCGGATGGCTGCTCCGACGCAGGGCCTTTGCGGACCTGAACGAGGCCACCCCTGAGTACAAGGGCAACCGCGGGCGGATGTGGTGGATCTTCGCCGGGATCACCACCCTCGTCGGGCCGCTCCTCTTCTACTGGGCGACGACCACGGGGTTCGACGACGATTGGTTCCAGTGGCAGTCGGTGACGACCGCCTTCTCCTTCTGGATGGGGATGGTCGCCCTGGTCAGCATCGGCATCCTGGTCGCCGGCTACTACCTCTTCGCCCGCAAGGCAGGGATGACCCTGGTTCACTACGGGCTCGGCTGGGTCCACGGCTTGGACTGGCGAAAGATCGGCAAGTCGGCCCTGCTGGCGCTCGCCGTCGGCGGCACCGCGTACGGCATCCTCTTCTTCGTCGCCACGTCGATGCACGTCGACATGGGCGTCTGGGTCCTGCCCTACCAGACGACCAACCTCGGTCACTTCCCGTTCATGGTCGCGTACGCGATCCCGATCGTCTTCTACTTCCTCGTGACCTCGGTGGTTCTCACCACGATTCGGGCGCGCAACGGCCAGGCGAGCCTGGTGCGTGAGATGGTGACCAGCATGGTGGTCCTGACGCTCGGGATCTTCGGCATGCTCCTCATCTTCTACATCCCCCTGGAGTTCTTCGCAGTAGCTCCTACCACCACCCTCGCGTGGAACATGATGAGCATCAATGCCCTCGGCCTGATCCCCCTGCTTCCCGTCCTGGCCGGGCTGATGACGTACTTCTTCCGCAAGACGGGGCACGTCTACGTGGGAGCGTTCATCTGCACCATCCTGGTGGTGACGTTCTTGGTCGGAGCGGAAACCACCTTCATCGCATAGGTCGCTTCTCCTCCTGACGCGCGCCGCGCGTCGCTGGGGGTCCCAGCCTCGGCTGGGATCCCCAGTTTGGGGAGGTGACGAGCGGCCGCCATCCGGATGGCGAGTGGGGCACAAGCCGAGCAGGGATGCGCAGGGCCATGCGGTTGGCGGCTGTGCCGACAGGTGCGGGCGACCGACCTCAGAAAGCAACGGCGCGCGGAGACGCGGAGCCGCTGGTATGAGACGCACATGATCGATGCCGATGTACTCCGGCGTTTGCCCCGGACCAGGTGGAGCACGGGCTGGGGCACCCGCTTCACAGGCCCGTGAACGGCATGGAGGACGCCGGCAGTCGCTGGCCGCAGCTGTCTCGTTGGCTCCCCGTGTCCAGGCGGTGGCACCTCTTCCGCCCCGGCGACTTCGCCTGGCCGGCGGACGTGTACCAGCGGCTGGAGGAGTTGCTGGCCAGCATCGAGAGCGTCCAGCCGGTCGGGCTGGCGCAGAAGAGACAGGCGTTCCGGGAGGAACGGCGGCCCAGTGACGTCCTGGCCCTGCGCAGCGTGCTGCTCACAGCCCACTGCCTGAGCAGACACGGGATTCGATTCGAGTTTCCCGCCTACCCGGACCTCGCCTGCGCGGGGGCGTTCACGGGTGGGGTCGAAGTTGCCAGCCGCACGAAGAACGAGCACGAGACCATCCGCGTCGCCGCCGCGACGACCGCCCTCCTGCAGCAGTCAGGGGGCGGCCGACTGGCCTATCCGGAGGCCAGGCTCCAAGTGTCCATCGGTCCGGCCGCTGACCCCGAGCTCGACTTCAACGAGATGGTTGCCGCCTGGCGAGAGGAGCTGGACCTCTGCCTTGCTCAACTGCCGGACATGATCCTTGTCAAGGCAGACAGGGTCGCCAAGGTCACAACTCCGCTGCCCAGCCCTCTGGTGCTGCTCGTCGACTTCCTCGAGGACGCCCCCGTGCGGCTGGTGGGGCAGCTCGCCGACCTGGAGCTCGGGCCCTTCGACGCGCTCGTCATCGCCATCTCCAACCTGCACACCAACAGTTACACCGGAGTGGTTCGCCGCCGTGACGGCCTGTCGGAGCCCTCCCGGGCGCAACTGGACATCCTGGAACGGGCACTCCTCAGCCACTCGTAGATGCTCCGGTACCCTGCCCCCGCCCGCAGTGACCGTCTCGGGCACCGATCGGCGAGATCCCAGAGGTTCCTGGTGCTCGCGCTTGGTCAGCGATCAGTCAGCGGAGATCGGGCGGAGCGCCGATCCGGCGCTCGACGGTGCATCTCGCAGCATCACTCGTCGTCGTCGTCCACCCACTCCAGGGTGCGCGCGACCGCCTTCTTCCACTTCCGGTAGCGGCGTTCACGGAGCTGGGGGTCCACGCTGGGAAGCCATTCCGAGGCGCGGTGCCAGTTGGCCCGGAGGCTCTCGACGCTTGGCCAGAACCCCACCGCGAGACCGGCCGCGTAGGCGGCGCCCAGCGACACCGTCTCGGCCGCCATCGGCCGTACGACCGGCACCCCGATGCAGTCGGCGAGCAGCTGCATCAGCAGGTTGTCGGCGGTCATGCCCCCATCCGCCTTGAGAACTCGCAGCTCGTGGCCCGAGTCCACGTTCATCGCCTCGATGATCTCGCGAGTCTGCCACGCGGTCGCTTCGAGGACCGCCCGCGCCAGGTGGCCTTTGTTCGTGTAACCGGTCAGTCCCGCGATGACACCGCGCGCGTCACCCTGCCAGTGCGGGGCAAAGAGGCCCGAGAAGGCTGGCACCACGTAGACGCCGCCGTTGTCGTCCACGGTCCGGGCCAGGGTTTCGATCTCGGGGGCGCTCGAGATCAGACCGATCTTGTCTCGCAACCACTGCACGAGCGCACCGGTGACCGCGATGGAGCCCTCCAAGGCGTAGGTCGCCGGCTCTCCGGCGATCTGCCAGCCGACCGTAGTGACCAGCCCCTGGGTGGACCAGACCGGCTGCGACCCGGTATTGAGCAGCAGGAAGCCACCCGTCCCGTAGGTGCACTTTGCTTCGCCGGCGGAGAAGCAGGTCTGACCGAAGAGCGCTGCCTGCTGGTCTCCCAGGGCCGCTGCGACCGGTAGTCCCGCGAGCCTGCCGTCGGCCTCGCCGTACACCTCGGACGACGCGTGGATCGCCGGCAGCATCGCGCGCGGCACCCGCATGGCCTCGAGGAGCTCGTCGTCCCAATCCAGGGTCTGCAGATTCATCAGCATCGTGCGGCTAGCATTGCTCACGTCGGTGGCGTGGATCCCGCCATTGCGCCCACCGGTGAGATTCCAGATCAACCACGTGTCCACGGTTCCGAACAGCAGGTCGCCAGCCTCCGCTCTGACCCGTGCGCCGTCGACATGGTCGAGGATCCACCGGATCTTGGGGCCTGAGAAGTAGGTCGCAAGTGGTAGACCCGTCTTGGCTCGGAAACGATCCTGGCCACCCTCTCTGGCGAGCTGATCGACGAGCTTGTCCGTCCGGGTGTCCTGCCAGCCGATCGCGTTGTAGATCGGCTCGCCGCTGTGCCGGTCCCAGACCACCGTCGTCTCGCGCTGGTTGGCGATGCCCAACCCCGCCAGGTCGCGCACGTGCAGCCCAGCCTGGGCGAGCGCCTCATCCACCACTTCACGAACCTTCTGGAGGATCTCCCGGGGGTCGTGCTCCACCCATCCGGGTCGGGGGAACAGCTGGCGATGCTCTTTCTGGCCAACCGAGACGAGCCGACCGAGCCCATCGAACAGGAGGCATCGCGAGGATGCCGTTCCCTGGTCGATCGAGGCAACCACTGATCCCGTCACTCGCGCTCACCTCCCCACACGTCATGTGGCTGCGGCCGCGCCCCCCGTCTCGCGGTCACCGCCAATCCACTGCAGCGCCTCATGAGCCGGACCATCTCCTCGCGACCGGTCGGCGCGGGGTGGAGAGTCGGGTCGGCCGCCCTCGGCCCGGTCACCACGGGATCGCTCCCAGATCGCGGGAGATCGATCTGGCCGAGTCCCGGACGCAGGTGATCAGCTCGGGTCTTGGCTCCCCCGACTCGCACAGGCGGGCAGCCGGGCCTGATATGGCGATGGCGCCGACCGTCTGGTCGCGCCGGTCCATGACCGGAACGGCGAGCGAGACCTCGCCCTCCACCAGCTCCTCGAAGTCAGCCGCCCAGCCTCGTTCGCGAACCGTCTCCAGGTCGCGAGCCAGCGTCGCCGAATCGGTGATCGTGCTCGCTGTGAACCTGGTCAACTCCTGTTCGCCGAGCTGCGCGAGCAGGTAGGTGTTGGCGGCGAGCAGAGCCTTGCCCATGGCGGTGGCATGCAGAGGGAGCAGGGCGCCGACCTGGAGCACCTGGTAGCTGTCGTCGGGGCGAAACACGTGATGGACCACCAGCACTCGGGAGTCGTGCAGGGTCCCGATGCGCACCTCCTCGCCACTCCGCGCGGCCAAGGAATCGGCCCACTTGAGCGCCCGAGCACGCAGCTCGTTGCCATCGAGGTATGTGCTCCCGAGGTGCAGCAGAGCTGGGCCCAGCTGGTACTTGCCGGATTCGGCATCCTTCTCGACGAAGCCGACCTGCTGGAGGGTCCGGAGGATGCCGAAAGCGGTGCCCTTGGGCAGGCCCATCTCACCTGCCAACTCCATCAGAGACATGCGACGCGTGCGCGCGGATAGCAGCCGCAGGGCCTGAGCGGCGCGTTCAATCGATTGGATTGGCCGGGACACCGCGTCAATCATACCCCCTTCCTCGAGCCAGTCACGCACGGGGTGGGGCATACCGGCCCTCAAGTTGACAATGCCGACGGCCAGCGAGCCTCGGCCAGCGCGTCGATTCCGCTGTGCAATTCCCGTGACCGCATTCGGCTCGGGTCGCTGGTCAGCTCGGTGTCAGGCGCGCGGTCCCCTCGAGCCGCGGGCCGGCCATCGGCTTGTGCGAGGTGCCAGGCCCCCGACAGCCCGAGATCAGGTCGCGCGCACCTGCACCATGCCGTGCTCGACGCGGGTCGCGTAGGCGACCGCGGGGGCCGATGCCGGGCCCCGCACCGCGTGCCCGTCGCTGAGCCGGAAGCGGCTGCCGTGCCACGGGCAGGTCACGCAGAGCTCCTCGTCGACGGTGCCCTCGTGGAGCGGCCCGGAGGCGTGGGGGCAGACGTCGGAGATGGCGTAGATCTGGGAGCGGCGCCGGTAGAGGAGCACCCGGGCGCCGCCGGCCTCGGCGACCGTGAGGGTGGCCTCCTCCAGGCGCTCCTCGGCGATGGCGTCGGTCCACTCCGCCGGCTTCTCGAGGAAGGCCTGGTGGTCGACGCCGAGCCCCCGCGCGTAGCTGAGGTGCCCGCCCAGGTAGCCACCCGCGGCGACGGCGGCGAGCCCCAGGAGGCGCAGCGGCCGGGCCCCGCGCCGGACCCCCAGGGACGCCGCGAACAGCCCCAGCCCGGCGACGTTGGCGGCGGCGTGGACCAGGCCCACCCGCCGCTCCTCACCGTAGGAGTCGGACCAGTCGCTGAGCCCGCTGACGACCGCGGGCACGGCGGCCAGCACGCCCGCTCCGACCAGGGGGTCGACGGCGCCCTCGGAGGCGGAGCCGCCGAAGAGGTCGAGGGCCACCGCCCCGCTCCAGAAGCCGATGGGCAGATCGGTGAGCAGAGGGTGCAGCGGGTGCTCCAGCCAGGTCCCGCTGAGCAGGCTCTTGGCAGGGCCCACCGCGGCGTTGACGGCGCTCGCGATCCTGTCGGAGACCCGGTCGAGGAGCTCCAGATCCTCCAGCCGGTCGGTGAGCTCCCTCAGTCCCACGCCGCCAAGGATATGGCAGCGGGGGGGGAGGCGTCGAGGGTGGCGCCGCGCGCCGGCCGGAGCCGGCGGCGGCACCACCGGGAGAGAGGTCAGGCTGCTGCGGCCGCGGTCGCGGCGACGAGCTCGGCCTCGATCTCGAGCTGGATCCTCTTGCTCACCAGGACGCCCCCGGACTCGAGGGCGACGTTCCAGGTCAGCCCCCACTCCTCGCGGTCGATCTCGGCGGCGGCGGAGATCACCGCCACCGACGTTCCCCAGGGGGTGCTGGCGGCACCGAGGTACTCGACGTCGAGGGTGAGCGGGCGGGTCTGGTCGCGGATGGTGAGGTCGCCCGTGACCGCGTAGCGCCCATCCGCCGCGGGCACGACGCCGGTCGAGCGGAAGGTGATGGTCGGGAACTTCTCGACGTCGAAGAAGTCGGCGGAGCGCAGGTGGGCGTCGCGCTTCTCGTCCCGGCTGTCGAGGCTGGCGACGTCGATGGTGACGTCGACGCCGGAATGCTCGAGGGTCTCGCCCACGCGGATCCGGGCGTCCACCTTCTCGAAGGTGCCCCGGACCTTGGTCACCACCAGGTGGCGGGCCAGGAAGCCGACGTGGGTGTGCGAGGGGTCGAGCGCGTACTCCCCGGGGGCCAGGGGCGGGCGGGTGACGGTGGAGGTGCTGGTCTGGGCCATGATGTCTCTCTCCGATGGTTGCGGCGTTGACGGTTGCTACGGCAACGGTTGCTTGAGCAACTATACATCCCAAGTCGTTGCGCTGTCAACCTTCGTGAGGTACCCTAGAGCCCGTGGTCGTCTCAGAAACGAATCAATCGGTCCACCTGCAGGCCTGGCGTGCTCTGCTGCGCGCGCAGGCCGGGCTCGCCTGCAGCCTCGAACGGGAGCTGATGGCCGCCGAGGGGCTGCCCCTTGCCTGGTACGAGGTGCTCCTCGTCCTCGACCACGCCCCGGAGGGAGCGCTCCGCCTCCAGCGGCTGATGGACACGGTGCTGATGACCAAGAGCGGGGTGAGCCGCCTCGTCGACCGGATGGAGACCGCGGGGCTGGTGGCGCGCTCCGGCTGCCCGTCGGACCGGCGGGGGGCGTTCGCGGTCATCACCGAGCAGGGCCGGGCGAAGCTGCGCCGGGCGATGCCGGTCCACAGCGCCGGCATCGATCGCCACCTCGCCAGCGTGCTCAACGCGGAGGAGGCGGGCCGTCTGCGCGACGCGCTGGGCGCCGTCGCCGACGCCCTCGGTGGTGAGGGCGTGTTCCTCGCCTGCACCGGGGCGGACGGGGAGCTCCGCCCGGATGCCGAGACCGAGGGCCTCGCCGTGCTCACCGCCCGCGCCGAGAGCTGACCTGGCGTACAAAATGGCAGGCGGGACCGCCTAGCGCCCACAATGGCGCCCCGTGGCCGGTCGCATCACGAGTGACAACCTCACCGAGACCGAGGCGGCGGAGCGCGCCGAGCTGATCGGCGACCTCACCTACCAGGTGGATCTCGAGCTGAGCGACGACCCGGGGGCTCCGACCTTCCAGAGCTCCGCCCGGATCGGCTTCTCCTGCCGCCGCGCCGGAGCCGACACCTTCCTCAACCTGACCGTGGGCGAGCAGGGACGGCTGCGCGAGGTGCGTGTCGGCGGGCGGCCGGCGCGCGCCGCGGTGGCCGGCTACGACGGCGCCCGCATCCCCCTGGCCGGGCTTCCCGCCGGGCCGGTCAGCGTCGAGATCGTCGCCGACTGCGCCTACGAGCGTGTCGGGGTGGGCCTCCACCGCGTCGTCGACCCCTCCGACCAGCAGGTCTACGTCTACACCCACTTCGAGCCCTTCGACGCCCACAAGGTGTTCGCCTGCTTCGACCAGCCGGACCTCAAGGGGACCTTCGCGGAGACGGTCCGGGCGCCTCTCGCGTGGGAGGTGTGCGGCAACGGTCGAGTGCTCAGCCGCGAGGACCACGGGGACGGCAGCCGCACCTGGCGGTTCAACACCACCCCTCCCCTCTCCACCTACCTGATGGCCGTGGCCGCCGGTGACTTCCGCGTGGTCGAGAGCGAGCACCATGGCATCCGGCTCGGCCTCTACGCCCGCCGGTCGCTGGCGCCCCAGCTCGAGGAGCAGGCCGGCGAGCTGTTCGAGATCACCCGCCAGGGGCTCGACTTCTTCGCCGAGGAGTTCGGCCTCGACTACGCCTTCGACGAGTACAACCAGCTCTTCGTGCCCGAATTCAACATGGGCGCGATGGAGAACCCTGGCTGCGTCACCTTCAACGAGATGTTCGTCTTCCGCAGCAGGGCCACCGAGCTGCAGCGGGCGCGGCGGGCCGAGGTGATCGTCCACGAGATGGCCCACGTCTGCGGCTTCGGCGACGTCGCCACCATGCGCTGGTGGGGCGACCTCTGGCTCAACGAGAGCTTCGCCACCTACATGGCCAGCAAGGCGCTGGTCACGGCCACCGCCTTCACCAACGCGTGGGTCGACTTCGCCAACACCATGAAGTCGGCGGCGGCGCGCCAGGACCAGCTGCCCTCCACCCACCCCGTCTCCACCCCCTGCGCCGACACCAACGAGGTCCGCCAGAACTTCGACGGCATCACCTACCAGAAGGGGGCCTCGGTCCTCAAACAGCTGGTCGCCTGGGTCGGCGACGACGCCTTCACCCGGGGCGTCCGGGAGTACTTCCGCCGCTACCGCTGGGCCAACGCGGGCCTCTCCGAGTTCCTCGCCTGCATCGAGGCCGCCTCCGGCCGCGACCTCGCCGGCTGGTCGGCGGAGTGGCTGAGGACGGCGGGGATCAACACCCTGCGCCCGGAGCTCGCCGTCGAGGACGGCCACCTCGCGAGCATCGGGATCGTCCAGTCGGCGGCGCCCCAGAACCCGACGCTCCGCTCCCACCATCTCCTGGTCGGCCTCTACCGGCTCGAGGGGGAGCGCCTCACCCGCTTCCGCCGCCTCGATGCCGAGGTCGGGGGGGCCCGCACCGAGGTGGAGGAGCTGCGCGGCGAGCTGGTCCCCGACCTCACGCTGATCAACGACGACGACCTCACCTTCGCCAAGCTGCGCTTCGACCCGACCTCGATGCGGACGCTGCTCGACCACCTCGGCGGGCTCGAGGACCCGCTGGCCCGCTCGCTCTGCTGGGCGGCCCTGTGGGACATGACCCGGGATGCCGAGCTGCCCACCCGCGACTTCGTCGGCGCCGTCCTCCACCACGCGCGCCGCGAGACCGATGTCACCGTCCTGGAGCGGCTGCTCAGCCAGGCCCTGGCCGCCATCGACCAGTTCGGCGACCCGGCCAACCGGGTGGCGGCGCGCGCGGCGGTGGCCGCGACCTCCTGGGAGCTGATGACCGGGGCCGAGCCGGGCGGCGACGCCCAGCTCACCTGGGCGCGGGCCCACATCGCGGCGGCGATCGCCGACCCCGACCTCGACCGCCTCGAGCGCCTCCTCGACGGCACCGAGCAGGTCCCCGGGCTCGGCGTCGACAACGACCTGCGCTGGATGATGGTGGGCCGCCTCGCGTGCCTCGGCCGCGACGCCGGCCCGCGGATCGACGCCCTGCTCACGGCCGACGACACCGACTTCGGCCGCCGCCGGGCCGCCGCCTGCCGCGCCGCCCAGCCCGAGGCCGCCGCCAAGCAGGCCGCCTTCGACCAGGTGGTGGAGGGCGCCGGCCTTCCTCTCCAGATGCAGAACGCCCTGATGGGCGGGTTCGGCGTGGGTCCCTTCGCGGTGGGTGGATTGATGCAGTGGGGTGAGCGGCAGGCCGACCTGCTCCGCCCCTACGTGGAGCGGTGGATCGTGGCCGTGCCGCGGTTCTGGGCGAGGCGCAGCGCCGAGGAGGCGGAGAGCTTCACCGAGTTCCTCTACCCCCGTGAGCTGGTGGAGCCCGAGACGCTCGCCGCCGCGGACCGGGCGCTGGCGGCCGTGCAGGCCGCCCCCGACATCTCGGAGTCGACCCGGCGGGCCGCCTCCCGCCCCATCGTCGAGGGTCGGGACGGGACCGAGAGGACGCTCCGGGCCCGTGCCTGCGACATCGCCGCAGCCCGCCGCTGACCTCCGGCCGGCTTCGCGCCGGCCAGGCCGCTCACGCCGGTGCGCTCCCCCCCGCTTCTCGCGTCCCTGATCTGGCCCGCCTCAGCGGAGCCTATCCGCTGCCCAGCGAGACCTCGTAGCCGCAGGGAAGCTCGGCGGGGATCTCCGGGGAGCTGACCCGGCCGTAGATGGAGAGGAGGCGGTCGACCATCCGGTCCCAGGAGAAGCCGGCGGCACGGCGCCGCGCCGCCTCCCCCATCCGCCGCCGCCCGTCCTCGTCGTGGAGGATGGCCGAGATCGCGGCGCAGTAGTCGCGGGGCTCGTGGCCCTCGACCAGCGATCCGGTCTCGGCGTCGGCCACCACCTCGGGGAGGCCGCCCACCCGGGCCGCGACCACGGGGGTGCCCTGCGCCTGGGCCTCCAGGGCCACCAGGCCGAACGTCTCCACCCGGGACGGCACCACGCAGACGTCGGCCAGCGCGTAGTAGCGGGCCAGCTTCTCGTGGGCCACCGCTCCGAGGAACCGGACCCGGTCCCGGATCCCGGCGTCCTCGGCCAGCCGCTCCAGGCGCTGCCGCTCGCCGCCATGGCTGGCCCGGGCGCCGTCGCCGCTGTCCTCGCCGATGAAGAGGCAGACCACGTCCTGGAGGTGGGGGTCGCGATCCATCTCCGCGATCGCCTCGATCAGGGTGTCCGCCCCCTTGAGCGGCTCCAGCCGGCCGGCGAAGAGGACCACCCGCCGGCCGCCGACGTCCAGGTCCGCGCGCAGCGCGGCGACCGCGGCGGGGTCGGCCGGGTGGAGGTCCACCCCGGGCTCGGCGACGCAGATCCGGTCCCGGTTCGCCGCGTACAGGCGGACCAGCGACCGGCCCTCGGCCTTGCTCATGGCCACGATGCGGTCGCACTGGGCGGCCAGCTCCTCCTCGACGACGCCGCGCTGGAAGTCGGGGGGAAGCCCCGCGGCCGCCTTCATCCGGGCCAGCGAGTGGAACGACTGGACCCACGGGATGCCGAGCTCCTCGCGGACGCGGCGCGCCGGCGGACCGCTCAGCCAGTAGTGGGCGTGGACCAGGCGATAGCTGCGCCGCTCGGAGGCCGCGTGGGCGAGCAGGGCGTCAGCGAAGGGGTCGAGCAGGGGCACCAGCTCGTCCTTGGGGAGGGGCTCGGGCGGGCCCACGTCGAGGAGCACCAGCCGGCTCCCCGGGGCGATCAGCCGCTCGGCGGGGAGGCCCGGGTCGTCGCGACGGACGAAGACGTCGGTCGGCACCCCCCGGTCGGCCAGGCCCTCGCAGAGCCGGCGGACCCCGATGTTCATCCCCCCGTTCTCGCCCCGCCCCAGCTCGCTGAGGGGCGAAGCGTGGACCGAGACGACGGCGATGGCGCGGCCGCTGGGCTCGGTCATGCTCCTCAGTCTACCCACGGACGGTGGTTGCGACGTCAACGGTCCTCGTCAGGCCCCGGCGCCGCGGCCGCCGCCCGCCAGCCCCGGGCGGCGACGGGATCCCACCAGGCGGCCTCCGCCTCGACCATGAGCACCGCGGGATGGAGGTTGACGGTGGTGCAGCAGTGGGCGGGGATGACCAGGATGCGGTCGCCGATGCGCAGGCCGGTCCACCCCCCGGGCGCGACCAGCACCCCGTGCTCCTCGCTCATCCGCTCCAGGACCAGGTCCTCGCGCCCGGCCACGATCCCGTGGCCGCGGAGCAGCGGGAGCCGGACGTCCGCGGCGAGCGCCTTGGACCCCGCGTCGATGACGGCCCGGTCCGCGGCGGGGGTGGCGACCACGGTGGCGACGACCCCCAGGGCGCACTGGTCAGCACCCATCGCGCCGAGGGCCACCTGCTGGGCGTCCCCATAGACGTAGGACCCGGGCCGCATCTCGGTGGGACCCGCCTCGGTCCAGCGGGCGGTCGGGGTCGAGCCCACGCTCACCTCGGAGACGGCGATGCCGGCGGCCCGGATCGCCGCCGCCGTCTCCATCACCGCGCGGTGCTCGTCCTCGGCGACCCTCACCAGCTCCCCGCGGTCGGTCACGGCGTAGGCGTGACCGGGGAAGCTGAGCAGGCCGCGAAAGCGCTCCGGGCCGATCGCGGCGACCAGCGCCGCCACCGCGGCGGGCGTGGCCTCCGGCGCCGTGCCCAGACGGTGATGGCCGGTGTCCACCTCCCAGAGCACCTCGACCCCCGGGGGGAGGCCGGCGGCCACCTCGACGGAGTCCAGGCTGACCGCCAGGCGCCCCACCCGCTCGGCCAGTGCGGCGAGCCGGCGCAGCCTGGCGGCGCCGACCGGCGGGAAGGCGACCAGCAGGTCGGAGGCGCCGGCGTCCGCGAAGACCTCCGCCTCGGTGAGCGTCGCCGCGGTCAGCCCCGCCGCGCCGAGCTCGAGCTGGCGGCGGGCGACGAAGGCGCTCTTGTGGGTCTTGGCGTGGGGCCGGAGCCGGAGTCCCAGGCCCTCGGCGCGAGCCTGCATGGCGGCGAGGTTGGCGTCCATCGCCGCGACGTCGACCGCCGCGAGCGGGGTCTCGACGTCCTCGGCGGCGCCGAGCACCCGCGCCGCGTCCATCAGCGGCCTCGCGCCGGGGCCGGGGTCACCGAGCCGCGCGCCTCACTCCGGCCAGTACTGCTCCTCGTGGATGTCGGCGGTGTCGAAGCCGCCCCGGTGCATCGCGCCGCGGACGTTGTCGATCATCTGCGGGTTGCCGCAGATGAAGGTCGAGGCCGCGCCCGGCCGCAGCTCCAGCCGGTCGGCGTGCTTGCGCACCACGTCCTCGACCCGGCCCCGCTCCCCCTTCCACTCGGGGTCGAGCCAGGGACGGCTGATGGTCGGGACGTACTCGAACCAGTCGAGGGTCTCGGTGAGCTCGCGCATCTCGTCGAGGTAGCCGAACTCGGCGGAGACGCTCGCCCCGTGGAGGAGCACCACCTTTCCCTCGGGCGCCCACTCGCCGCGCTCCTTGCGCCGGATCAGGGTGCGCAGGCAGGAGAGGAAGGGGGCGATCCCGGTGACCGTGGCCACGAAGAGGTGGGCATGGCCGGTGACCGGGGTCTCGCGCAGGAAGAGGCCCTTGCAGCGGCGGCGCACCGCCAGCTCGGCACCCACCCCCAGCTCCCAGAGCGGGACGGTCAGCTCGCCCTCCGGCACCCGCTCGATGAAGAGCTCGATCTCGCCCTCCTCCGGGGAGGAGCAGATCGAGTACGGCCGCTCGATGAGCTTGCCGCCGATGGGGAGCGCCAGCGTGCAGTACTGGCCGGGCCGGTACCCCAGCTCGAAGTCGGGGGCGATGCGCATCACCCAGAGCCCCTCGGCGAAGTCGCGGCGGCTGACGATGCGGACGGTGCCGAATTTGGCGGGGTCGACGGTGGGGGCGGTTTCGATCATCGCGCGACAGTGTAGGCCCTGGGCTGGGGACGGACCGGCTCAGACGTGCCCGGGATCGACGAGCAGCACACGAACGGTGCTGTTGGCAAGCTCCCGGCCGTCCTGCGCGTCACGCATGGTCACCGCCCACTGGTGGACCCGGCGCCCGGCGTGCCGCGCCACCGCCTCGGCGTCGACCCGCTGACCGGCACGCGCGGTGCGCAGGAAGCTGGTGTGGTTCTCGAGCCCCACCGCCCCCCGGCCCGAGCCGTCGCTCCCCGCCGCCACCATGGCCCCGACCGAGGCCAGGGTCTCGGCGACGGCGGCGTAGACGCCGCCGTGGACCAGGCCGTAGGGCTGGAGGTGCTGGGGACCGATCTCGAGATGGGCGGTCACGCGCTCCGCCGAGATCTCGTCGAACTGGAGCCCGAGCAGCCCGATGAAGCCGGTGCTGGGGTCGAAGCCCTCCGGGGGGTCGGCGTCCGGGGGCAACCCGCCGGCCCTCAGCCGACCCGCGCCGGCGCGGGTGCGGCGTCCATCTCGGCCTGGTAGCGCTCGGCGAAGGCGCGCAGCGAGGGGGCGATCGGCTCGTCGAGCCGCCCGCGTCCCTCCAGCGCCTCCGCGGTCTTGAGGCCGTGACCGGTGATGTAGGCGACCACCACCTCGTCGCCCCGCCACCGCCCGGCCGCCGCCAGCCGGCGCAGGACCGCCACCGTGACCCCACCGGCGGTCTCGGCGAAGACCCCCTCGCTGCGCGCGAGCAGCTCCACCGAGTCGAGGATCTCGTCGTCGCTCACACTCTCCACCACCCCGCCGCTCCGGCGGGCGGCGCGGATGACGTCCTCGCCGTCCGAGGGGTTCCCGATGGCGAGCGACCGGGCGACGGTGTCGGGGCGGCGGACCGGGGTCACCGGGCGGTCCCCCGCGAAGGCGTCGGCGACGGGAGCGCAGCCCGAGGCCTGGGCGCCGGTCAGCCGGGTTCTCACCGGCCCGTCGACCAGGCCGAGGTCGACCAGCTCCCGGATCGCCTTCTCCGCCTTGACGAACTGCGAGCCGGAGGCGATCGGGATGATGATCTCGTCGGGGAGGCGCCAGCCGAGCTGCTCCACCGTCTCGTAGGTGAGGGTCTTGCTGCCCTCGCTGTAGAAGGGCCGGACGTTGATGTTGCAGAAGGCCCAGGGGACCTCGTCGACCAGCTCGCTGCCCAGCCGGTTGGCGTCGTCGTAGGTGCCGTTGACCCGCACCAGCGTCGGCCGGAACACCGCCGTGGTCGAGATCTTGGCGGCCTCGAGGTCGGCGGGGATGACGATGACGGCGCGCATCCCGGCGTGGGCCGCGTAGGCGGCGACCGCGTTGGCCAAATTGCCGGTGCTGGCGCAGGCGAGGGTGTCGAAGCCGTGCCCTCGGGCCCAGCTCGCGGCAACGCTCACCACCCGGTCCTTGAAGGAGTTGGTCGGGTTCTGGGTGTCGTTCTTGAGGTAGAGGTTGCGCAGGCCGAGCTGCTCGCCGAGGTTGCGCGCGTGGATCAGCGGGGACCAGCCCTCGCCGAGGGTGATCGGCTCCAGCTCGTCCTCGACGGGCAGGAGGTCGCGGTACCGCCAGATGCTCGCCGGTCCCGCCTCGATGCTCGCCCGGGAGATCCGGCGGCCGATCTCCGCGTAGTCGTAGGCCACCTCGAGGGGGCCGAAGCAGAGGTCGCAGGCGTGGGTGGCCGCCACTGGAGCGGTGGCCCCGCAGGCGCGACAGCGCAGGGAGAGAATTCGTTCGCTCATGGGAGGGTCCTCAGGTTGTCGGGGATGTCAGCTCACGCGGTGGGGGCGGTACGTCCGCCCCGGCGCATTCGCATCCCCGCGAACCCGATGACGTCCCGGGCCGGCATCCGCTCGGTCCGGGCCGGATGAGATCTCCGCATGGTGGCTCTGAAGTCTAGCGGGAGCCCCTCCGGTCGGGTCACCGGCGCCCGGAAGGGTGCGGCGCGGAGAGGCGGCCTGGAGAGGCGCTGTCCTGACAGACAATTGTCAGACAGATTGGCGTACACTCTACCGATGGCGACCGTCACCCTCCGCGAGCTCGCTCGCAACACTGCCTCCGTGATTCAGGGCGTTCAGTCGTCGGGACGCCCCGCGCTGGTGACGCGAAACGGTCGGCCCGTGGCCGCGCTCCTCCCCATCGACGAGACCGCCCTCGAGGACTGGCTGCTCGGCAAGGCCCCCGACGTCACCCGGGTGGTGGCCCAGGCGGATCCGGATGCCGTCGCCGGACGGAGGCGCGGCTCCGATGAGAAGCACGCGCGGGAGGATGCCGGAGACGTCCCCGACGGGCGTCCATCGCCAGTCGGGTCGCCTCCGCGGCAGCGTCCCTGGTGAGCGGCCTGGCCCGGCGGCTCCGTGGCTGGCTGCCGCGGGCGGGCCGGCAACCCAGCCGGGGTCGACCCGTCGGATGGCAGTCGCTCGCACACCCGATCCCCGGATACACGAGCGTGGACGGCCTCCCCGTGCCGGTGGTCGCCATGCGCCGCCACAGCGCCACCGCCCAGCTGCAGGTCCTCCGCGGCCACCCGGCGTCAGCGGAGGCACCCGGCGCCCGCCCCGACCCCGCCCGTCACCTGATCCCGGCCGCGAGCTTCAACCCCCACCCCCGGCGTGGGTTGACCATCGGCGATGAGCGCTTCAGCTACGACACCCTGGCGAACTCGGCCCGCTGCAGGGAATGCGGGAAGGATGACCTGGGCTTCGGCTTCGTCAGCGCCGCCATCCCGGTCGATGGCGCCGGCCAGGGCGTCACCGTGGACCGCAACCTCTGCGAGAGCTGCGCCGAGAGCCTGACCAGAGCTGCCGGTTGAGGGCTTCCCATCGCCCCCCCGCCTAGAGGCTCGCGGGCCTCGTTGCGCCTCGCCGTGGTGTCATCGGCCGTACCCCGGCGATGCGGCATCGCGACCTTCTCCGCGAGTCTCATCGCCGCGATCCGCGCCACCGATCCGACCGTCACCTGCCGGATCGCGGCCATCGAGGAGCCGACGGTGCTCCGCCCCTATCCGTCGCTGGTGCGCTGGCGGATACGCCAGGGCAGTGCCGACGCCTACCGCGCCGCGGCCCGAGCGATCAGCAGCTCCAACGCGGACGCCGTCAACGTGCAGCACGAGTTCGGCCTCTATGGCGTCTGGAACAAGCCCCAGCTCCTCGGCGGCAGAATGACCGAGAGCGCCTACGAGGACCACCTGCGCCCCTTCCTCGAGGAGCTGCGCAAGCCGGTCGTGACCACCATGCACACCGTCCTCCCCAACCCGTCGCCGTCCATCCGTGATGCCGTGCGAGGCATCGCCGCTCTCAGCGACGAGGTGGTGGTGATGGCCACACGGGCGGTCGAGCTCTTCGCCACCGATTACGGCCTCGCCAAACCTCCTCGGGTCATTCCCCATGGGATGCCGGTCATGGAGCCGCACGGGCGTCAGAGGTTCAAGGCCAAGCTCGGCGTGGAAGGCCGGCCGCTGATCTCGACCTTCGGGCTGGTCGATCCTCGCAAGGGTCTGCAGTACATGATCGAGGCGATGTCCGAGGTGGTGGCTCACCATCCGAATGCCCTCTACCTGATCGCCGGCCAGACCCACCCTGACCTCCTGAGAGCGCAGGGCGAGGCCTATCGCAACAGCCTGGTCGCGGAGATCCACTCGCTGGGACTGGACGACCACATCGCCTTCATCGACAGCTACATGACCCAGCGCGACATCGTCGAGCTCCTGCTCGCCACCGATGTCTACGTGACCCCGTATCTCGACCCCAATCAGATCACCAGCGGCACCCTCTCCTACGCGCTCGGAGCCGGCAAGGCCGTGGTGTCCACGAGGTACCTCCACGCGGCCGAAGCCCTGAGTGACGGACGCGGCGTGCTGGTCGAGTTCCGCGATCCCGCCCAGCTTGCCGAGGCCGTCTCCGGGATCCTCGACGACCCTCCCCTCAAGCAGCGGCTCGAGCAGGCGGCGTTCGCCTACGCCCACGAGGCGACCTGGCCGCGGTCGGCACGCGCCTTCCTCGACGTCGTCACCGGACTGCCCCAGCGCTCCGCCGCCAGAGCCGGTGAGCGCAAGCGCCCGGCCACGGCGCCACCCCTGGCACGGCGGCTGCCCGAGAATCCCATCCTCACCCCCGCTGACGTGCCCCCGTCGCAACCCGGCCTCGAGGTCGTCTCCGTCTTCAACGCAGCCGCCGTCAGGGTCGAGGACGAGGTCGTGCTCCTGCTCCGCGTCGGCGAGCGCCCGCGCGCCGGCGCGGTGCCCCCGGCGGATGCCCTGACCCTGGATCTCGCCGCCCCCGAGCCGGTGCTCAAGCCGCTGGCCCCCGGCTACACCGCCGACGAGGTCGTCGGCATCGCCTTCCTCGACACCGAGCACACCCCCAACCAAGTCGTCCCGGTGTTCATCCCGCGGAACATCCCGGGCCTCGACCTCACCGATCCGCGGGCGATCCGCTACCGCAACCTCGCCGGGGGATTCACCGCGGCGGCGGACGACGTCAGCGACTTCCTCACCCAGATGTCGCATCTGCGGGTGGCCCGGAGCCGAGACGGTGTCCACTTCGACGTGGAGGACCATCCGATGGTCCCTCCCACCACCCGCTTCGAGGAGTACGGGTGCGAGGATCCCCGAGCCACCCTCATCGACGGCGTCTGGCACATCACCTACGTCTCGGTGGGGCGGCTCGGCATCAGCACCAGCCGGCTCACCACCACCGACTTCCGCACCTTCGAACGTCACGGTCTCATGTTCCTCCCCGACCACAAGGACGTCGCCCTCTTCCCGGAGCGTGTCGGCGGCCGCCTCGCCGCCCTCACCCGACCCATGCCCCAGTCCTTCGGCCGTGTCCTCGGCATCTGGATCGCCTTCTCCGACGACCTGGTCCAGTGGGGAGGGCACACTCCGCTGGCGCTTCCCCGTCCGGGCATGTGGGACGAGCTGCGCACCGGCGCCAGCGCCCCGCCGTTCCGTGTTGCCGACGGCTGGCTGGAGATCTACCACGGGGTCGATCGCGAGACCAGGTACTCGCTGGGCGCCCTCCTGCTCGACGGCGACGACCCCCGTCACGTCATCGCGAGGTCACCGAGCCCGATCCTCGCGCCCACCCGCCCCTACGAGCGCACCGGCGTCTTCAACGACGCGGTCTTCGCCTGCGGGCTCGTTCCCCTCGACCCTCAGGGAGCGCGGATCCGGGTGTACTACGGGGCTGCTGATCGCTGCCTCGCGGCTGCGGACTTCGCGGTCCAGGACATCCTCGACCAGATGACGGCGTGCTGAGGCACCTGGCCCGCCTGGGACGCAGCGTCCCGTTCGCCGGCGAGCGCGCCCTGGCCGTCGCCGTCTACGCCGACGGCCTCAACGAGCCGGTGCGCGCCAGTGAGTCCGGCTATGAGGGGGTCGCCTGCGTCGACGACGCGGCCCGTGCCCTCGATCTGTACTGCGCCTTGTGGAAGGCCACCCGGCTGCCCTGGGTGCGGAGCTGGTGCGATGGGCTGCTCGACTTCATCCTCGCCATGCAGGGCGCGGACGGGCGCTGGGTGAACTTCATCCTCGACTGGGAGGGCACACCCAACCGGGTGGGGCGCACCTCCGTGGCCGGCGGCCACTTCTGGCAGGCCCGGGCCGTGCTCGCCCTCGCCCATGCCGGCCCGATTCTCGGCGACCCGCGCATCGAGCCCGCACTGCGCCGCGGGCTCCCTCACATCCTCGCCGCCACCGAGGTCGCCAGTGACGTGCGGGCCCTCCACATCGGGGCCGCGCTGGCGCTCGCCGACCAGCCGGACGACCAGGGTCTGGGCGAGCGGCTGCCGGTCTGGAGCGAGGAGCTCCTGAGCTGCCGCGAGCAGGACATGCTGATGAACTCGCCGGACGAGCGTGGTGCTCCCCACCTCTGGGGCCACATCCAGGAGGGGGTGCTCGCCGAGGCCGCTGTCCGCCTGGGCCGCGATGACTGGCTGGCCGTCGCGAGCCGGAGCGCGGAGCTGGTGTTTGCGAGCGCGGTCAGGGGCGGGTTCGACCTCGCGCGCGTCCAGCCGTATGACGTCGCCTCCGCGGTGTACACGCTGAGCCGCCTGGCGGAGACCACCGGAGACCCCGCCTTCGCCGCCCTGGTCACCCTCGCGCGCGCCTGGTTCGACGGGCGGAACCCGGCGGGCCAGCCGGTCTACGACCGCCGCGAGGGGCGCGTGGGAGACGGCATCGACCAGCGGGTGGTCAGCACGCGCTCCGGGGCCGAGGCCAACATCGTCGGCGCCGAGGCCCTCTTCGATGACGCCGTTGCCGTGGCCCGCCGGCTCAGGGATTCGGAAGGCCTGCCTC
This sequence comes from uncultured Chloroflexia bacterium, assembly GCA_963803165.1. GTDB lineage: Bacteria > Chloroflexota > Dormibacteria > Aeolococcales > Aeolococcaceae > Changshengia. Next base: position 360,438 of record CAWDLK010000002.1, read on the forward strand.
ACGGCCCCGCATCGCTCGCCGCCATCTCTCGCGGTGCGCAATGACCCGGTCGGTGAGGGGTGGCACAGGAGGAGGCTTGTCCTGAAAGGGACGCGCTCCCCACGACTCGCGCCGGATGCAGAGGACGCGTCGGCGGACATCGCCCCTCCCGCAGCAGGCGGACGCGGAGCATCGGATTCGAGTGCTGGGGCGGTGACGGCGGCCGCATAGGGCTGGGCCTGCGCTGGCGCCTCGGGTCTCCAGCGTGGGACCCGCGACTCCCGCCGTCGACGGACGCCCGATCGCAGCCGCGGTCCCGCCCGGAGCCGGCCGGATCCCTGCTCGTGCTCGTGGGCGCCGCGGGCTTCCTGGTCCAGCAGCACGCCTACCGGATCGGCGAGCTCCGGGCGGCCCTGCCCGCCGCATCGGTGCTCGAGCCCCTCGCCGGGACCATCCTGGGCCTCACCCTCTTCGGTGAGCGCATCGCCGCACGCGACCTCGGCTCCTGCCTCGTCCTCGCGATGGCGGCCGTGGCCGCGATCGCCGGCGTCTGGCTGCTGGGCCGAGCCCCATTGCTCGGGGGCAGAGAGGTTCGCCGCGTCTCCGACCGAGCCTGGCCCGCCGGCTCGATGCCCCTGCCCCGCAGCGGTCGGTCTCGCATCCCTCGGTCGTCCAGACCCGCCGCTTCGGGCGATACTCTGCGCGTCGCCGCGCCCTCGTTCACCCCGGGGCGCCGGCCGCGTCGACGATGCACCATCGCCGCTGCCTGCGCGAAGATCTGTCGATGCCACACCGGGCGCTGACCTCAGCCGAGATCTCCTTACCCGCGCATCCCGCCACTGCACGTGTCACAGAGCGGATCGCACAGCTGGCGCGGGACGTCGAACTGGTCGTGCTCACCGACAATCACGCTGGGCAGCCCCGGATGTCGCCACTTGCGGCGGTGGCCCTGGCGCGAGAGCAGGGGGTCCGGACCGTGGTCCACATCTCGGCGCGGGATCGCAACCGGCTAGCGCTCCAGAGCCAGGTGATAGGCGCTGCCGCCCTCGGCTGCGACGGAATCGTCTGCCTCCACGGCGACGACGTTCCCGGGATTACCCGGGTCGGCGACATGACCGGCACGCAGCTGCTCGCTGCTGCCGGCGAATGGCTGGCCCCGCTGCCCATCGCACGGGGCTGCGTGTTGAACCCGTTTGCCACCGACCCCGACAGAGAGCTGCGGCTGCTGCGACGCAAGCTTGAGTGCGGTGCAACCTTCGCTCATACCCAGATGTGTTTCAGCATCCCCGCACTGACCGGGTTCTTGGAACGCGCTGGCGAGGCGGGGTTGCTGAAGCGACTGCGCGTCTACGTGACGGTAGGAGTCCTGCGGAGTCGCGCCATGGCTGATCGTGCCCGCTCCCTGCCTGGCTGCGACCTGCCTGACTCAGCCTATGCCCAGGTGCGCCGGGGGAGGACGCGAGTTGGCCCTTGAGATGGCACAGCGCCTGGCCGATCTTCCCGTGGTGGACGCGCTTCATGTCATGCCCTTGGGCGACGAGCCCACCGCTGCCCAAGTGGCGGCCTCCTTCCGCCGTGCCCGGCAGGTCGCCCCGACGCATGGGGTCCCGGGCGCTTGACTGGCCCCCATGCAAGCGAAGGGCCGACACTCCGCTCAACGACCGTGGCCGTGGCCGCCCGACGCGCCTTACGAACTTCTGCCGCGGACCACTCAGCTCAGGCCGGCTCGCGCCGCCCCGGGGCCTCGCCCCCCCGGAGCTCCTCGCGTGCGGCGCTCCAGCCGAGGACCATGCGCACCAGCCCCGGCGCCGTGGCGCGGGCGACCGCGGCCAGGCCGTAGTAGCGGGGCGAGTAACGCTCGGCGCGGCGGTGGATGGCGCAGTCGACGATCGCCTCGGCGACGCCGCGCTCGCTGCCGAGCAGGCGCCGGCCCAGGGGGTGGCGGCGCAGCTCGTCCTGAGGGAATCCCTCGGTGTCGACGAAGCCGGGCATGACCAGCCCCACATGCACCCCGTGGGTGCGCTCCTCGAGGTGGAGCGCGTCGGTCCATCCGCAGAGTGCAAACTTGCTGGCCCCGTAGGCCCCGGCGCCGGCGCGGGTCACCCGGCCCGCCGTGCTCGCGACGTTGACGACGGCGCTCGGCGCGGAGCGGCGGAGCAGCGGCAGCAGCGCTTCGGTGAGCCGCACCGCGGCGGCGAAGTTCAGCTCCATGGTCCGCGCCACCTCGGCCCAGCCGGCCTCGGCGAAGCGCCCGCCCCGACCCGCCCCCGCGTTGTTGACCAGGACGTCGAGCCGTCCATGCTCCTGCTCCACCACCTCGGCGATGCGCCGCGGGGCATCCGCCGCGGTGATGTCGGCGGCCACCACCGTGGCCCCTCCGATCTCGCGGGCGAGAGCCCGGAGGCGGTCCTCCCGGCGGGCGACCAGGACCAGGTCGGTCCGCGACCTCTCGGCGAAGCACCTCGCCGCGGCCGCACCGATCCCGCTGCTGGCGCCGGTGACGAGGACGACGCGCGGCATCTCGGGGCAAGTCTACGAGGCGCCGCGGCCGGTCGTCCCCGGGGAGGTCTCCTCGACCGAATGCGCCCGGAGGGTCGGGGTCATCAGCCGCCCGACCTCCGCCGGCGCGCCGGGCGCTGTTCCAGATCGCGCAGCCGCACCGCGACCAGCTTCTCCACCAGCGCTCGGGGCAGCGGCGTGTCGACCGGGAAGTGCAGGGCGCCGAGGGTCATCTCGTAGCCGGCCAGGTCCTCGGCGAGCTCACCGAGCACCGAGCCGCTGTGGGGAAGGTAGCTCAGGTGGTGGCGAAAGGCGGCGAACCCGGCGACCACCCGGCCGCCCACCCGGAAGGCCGGCATCCCGTACGAGATGCCCTCCTCGGCGTCGGGCAGCACCGCCCGGAGGGTGCGCCGCAGCTCGCCGAGAGTGCCGCGCTGGGGCTCCTCCAGCCGCGCCAGATAGGCGTCGATCTCCTCGCCGGACACGCTCGGAGTCTCGGGGGCGTCGGCCCGCCGGTCAAGCGGAGGCGGGTCACCGGCCCTCCGATCCGGGTGCGGGCGGCGCGCCGGTCAGGGTGCTGCGGTGCGGCACCCACCGGCTCAGACCGCGCACTCCCCCTCGCCGGTCCTGCCGGTGAAGGCGACCTCCTGGTCCCAGTCGACGACCTCCGCCTCGCTCGGGGAGTCGCTGAGGGCGAGATCCTCGAGGCACATCCTGACCGCCTCGCGGTCGGCGCGCTCGACCCAGGCGGCGAACAGCTCGCCACCCTCACGCTCCTCGCGATACTGGCCGACCAGGCGCTCCAGGGCGAGCGGCACCCGGCGTGCCGGGATCTTCATCACGGGCTGCGCCATCCGCGCCCCGCGCGCGTCGACGCCGCCGCCGAGCATCAGCATGTAGTGCGGCACCGGGTCGTCGCCGACGTGCTTGCTGTTGCCGTAGAAGCCGACGGTGGCGACGTGGTGCTGGCTGCAGGAGTTGGGGCAGCCGCTCGCCTTGATGCTGGTGCCGGCGAACTCGGGCAGGTCCTGCAGCCGCGCGCCGTCGAGCCACCGGCTGACGGCGCGGCCGAGGCCCCGCGACGAGGTGATGCCGAGGTTGCAGGTGTCCGCCCCGGGGCAGGTGACGACGTCCCGGATGCCGAGCGCCTCGGCTTCGGCGCGCTCCAGGCGGGCCCGCAGCGCACCGGCCAGGAAGGGGCTCTCGCCGCCCGTCGACACCGCCACGCAGAGCGGTCCGCGCCGGACCAGCGCGGGGGCGTGGAAGTGGCAGTGCTGGGGGCGGTCGACGACGTTGAGGAGCACCCCGCGCTCCTCGGCCTCGGTGAAGCTCCGGCGGTGGGTCTCCTCGTCCTCCGACGCGTCGATGGCGAGGAACCGGCCGGCGAGGTCCCCCGGAGCGTAGTCGCGGCGCAGGAGGTCGACCGCGCCCTCGGACCCGAGCGCCTCCACCTCGGCGCCCGGACTTGCGGCGAGGACGGTGACCCGCGCTCCGGCGCCGACCAGGCCGCGCGCCTTCTCCGCCGCCAGCGGACCGCCGCCGAGGACCGTGCAGGGCCGGTCGCGGAGCTGAAGCGTGACCGGGTAGCTCACCGTCCGAGCTCAGGCCGGCGCCGGGCCGGAGGCGGCGGCGGGGTCGGACGAGCCGGCGACGTGGAGGCCGCACTCCTTGATCGAATCCCCCTCCCACCACCAGCGCCCGGCGCGCTCGTCCTCGCCGGGGCGGGTGGCCCGGGTGCAGGGAGCGCAGCCGATCGAGGTGTAGCCCTGCGCGTAGAGGGCGTGGACGGGCAGGTCGCGGGAGCGGACCCGCTCCCAGACGTCCTCGTGGCTCCAGCGCACCAGCGGGGCCACCTTGGCGATGCCGCTGTGGCCCGGGTCGCGCGCCACCACCGGGGTGGCCCGGCGCGTCGACGCCTGCTCCCGGCGCAGCCCGGTGATCCAGGCGTCACAGCCCGCGAGGGCGCGGCTGAGCGGGTGGGTCTTGCGGACCTCGCAGCAGAGGTGGCGCAGCTCCTGGGAGATGTGGAAGAGGTTGACGCCGTGCTCCCCGGTCATCGCCTCGAGCTCCGAGGGGTCCGGGCTCACCACGCGCAGCGTCACCGCGAAGCGCCTCCGCACCGTGTCGATCAGCTCGTGGGTCTCCTCGGGGAGGCGACCGGTGTCGAGGGTCACCACCTCGACGCCGGGGCGCAGCCGGCTCGCCATGTCGATGAGGACCACGGACTCCGCCTGGAGGCTGGCCACCACCGCGACGCGCTGGAAGCGCTCGAGGGTCCAGGCGACGATCGCCTCGGCGTCCCTCTCCTCGAGGTCGCGCGCGGCGACCTCCAGCTCGTCGATCGGGGCCGTCCCCGCGGTCACGGCCGGGGACCGGTGGGAGCGGGCGGAAGCGGAGGTCGAGGGGAGGTCGCGGGCGTCGGGATCACTGCGGGTCACTCTCCGGGGACCGGCCCGGGGCGGGCCGGTGATGGGCACGTACGGCGATCAGGGTGCGGCCGGAGAGCCCGGACGGTGGGTCGGCGAGTGCGCCTGGGTCGGGTCGGGAGAAGGGCTGAGCCGGCCGTGGAGAACGGCTACATACAGGCGCAGGCGACTCGGCGGACGAAGTCCTTCTCGCCCCAGCGGGAGAAGAAGACGGGCGTGCAGGCTCCGTTCCGCATGGCCGGGGAGCATACCAGCAGAGGTAACGGGCGTCAAACATTCTCCTTGTAAGATGGATCGTGCGCCGCCCCCGGGCGGGGCTCAGAGCAGGTCGGGGAGGTCCGCGATCGAGTCGATGACCGCCTGCGGCGGTCCCGCCCCCACCGGGCCGGCCCGGTGGGCGAACTTGCCGGTGCGCACCAGGACGCAGCGGGCTCCCACCGTCCGAGCGCCGGCCAGGTCGGTCTCGGGGTCGTCCCCGACCACCAGCGTCTCGCCGGCGGTGCAGCCCAGATCGGCGAGCGCCATCTCGAAGAAGTCGGCCGAGGGCTTGCCGAAGGTGCGCGCCGTCTGCCCGGTGGCGTACTCGAGGAGGGCGACGAAGGCCCCCGTGTCGAGCGAGGGCCCGTCCGGCGCCTGCCACCAGCGCCCGCGCTGGAGGGCGAGGAGCCGGGCCCCGTCCGTGAGCCGGCGGAAGGCCGCATCGAGCTGCGCGTAGCCGGTGAGCTCGCGGCAGTCCCCCACCAGCACGTGGTCGGCCCTGCCCTCCCCGGCGTCGTGAGCGGCGAAGCGGGCGGCCAGCTCGGCGGTGAGCAGGAGATGGCACCGCTCCGCGGGCCGCTGCTCGAGGAAGCGCAGCGCCGCGACCACCGGGGTGAAGACCGCCGCGGCGCCGACCTCGAGCCCCGCCGCGGCGAGGTCGCGGCAGACGCTCTCCGGGGCGTGCGAGTCGATGTTGGTGAGCACCCGCACCTGGATGCCGCGCTCCCGGAGCAGGCCGAGGGTGCTCACGGCGCCGGGGATGGGCGCGCCGAGGTCCATCAGCGTGCCATCGACGTCGAGCAGCACGGCCCGCACCGGGGGACCTCCGGCGTTGGGCAGCCCGCCCGGCAGCGGGGCCCGCCGCGCGGTCATGGCGCCACCTCCAGCGCTCGCCAGAGATACCAGCTGGCCACCGTCCGGTACGGCGCCCAGCGCTCACCGCGCGCGCTCACCTCGGCGCGCGCCGGCACCCCCTCGGTCCGGAAGGCCGACTGGAAGCCGCGCCGGAGGCCGTAGTCGTCGGCGGGCAGCACGTCGGGCCGGCCGAGGCTGAAGATGAGGAACATCTCCGCGGTCCAGCGACCGATGCCGCGCACCGCCACGAGCCGCTGGATGATCGCCTCGTCGTCCATCCGCCGCGCCTCGTCGAGGGTCGGCACCTCGCCGGCCACGGTGAGCCGGGCCAGGTCAGCGAGGGCGCGCTGCTTGGCGCCGGAGAGCCCGGCGCCGCGAAGATCCTCGGCGGAAACGGTCAGCACCTGCTCCGGGGTGGGGCAGGCGGGCGCGCCGGGGAAGAGCGCGCAGAAGCGCCCGAAGATGGTGGCCGCCGCCCGGGGGGAGAGCTGCTGGTAGACGATCGCCTCCGCGAGCGCGCCGAAGGTGGTCTCCTCGCCGGTGAGCTCGAGCTCGAAGCGACCCACCGTGTCGATCAGGCGGCCCAGCTCCGGGTCACGGTCGCGGAGGTGGGCCAACGCCCGAGCGGCATCGATGTCGAGATCCACGGAGAGGCTCTCCCGGCTGGAAGGCGCGGCGGCGACCTCGGGGATTGTCGCCGATCCGCCGCCGGGATCAGCCGGGCGCGGGGGCGCCGGGCCTGACCCCGGGCCGGGGCGCCCGGTTGTCGCGCAGGGTCAGCTTCCCCTTGGTGATCACGGCCGTGCGGGGCGCCCTCCGAGCCACCTTGGTGTCGTGGGTGACCAGGATCAGGGTCATCCCACGCTCGGTCCAGAGCTTCTCCATCAGACCGACGATCTCCGAGCTGGTGACCTCGTCGAGGTTGCCGGTGGGCTCGTCGGCGAGGATCACCTTGGGCTGCTTGACCAGGGCTCGGGCGATCGCCACCCGCTGCTGCTCACCGCCCGACATCTCGGGAGGGAAGTGGGTGGCGCGGTCGGCGAGCCCGACCTCGGCCAGGGCCGCCAGAGAGCGCGCGCGCCGCTCCGCGCTCTTGATCCTGAGCGGCACCAGGGCCGCCTCCACGTTCTCCTCGGCGTTGAGCGTGGGCAGGAGGTTGTAGTTCTGGAAGATGAAGCCGAAGTTCTGGGCGCGCACGTCCACCAGCTGGGATTCGGGCATGGCCCCCAGGTCCATGCCGTCGAAGATGACCTTCCCCGAGGTCGGCTTGTCGAGCGCCCCGAGCATCTGGAGGAGGGTCGTCTTGCCGTGCCCGGTGAGCCCCTGGACGGTGATGAACTCGCCGTCGGGGATCTGCAGGTCGACGCCGCTCAGGGCCGCGACCTTGCCCCTCGCCTTGGGGTAGACCCGGGACAGCTTCTTGAGCTCATACATCGGAGATCTCCCGGGTCCTGGTGTTGGCGCGCTGCGGGTGATCCGCGGCGGTGACGGGGGTCAGCTCATTCAACACGGCGCAGCGCCTCCGCGGGGTGCAGGCGGGCGGCCCGCCAGCCGCCCAGGATGCCGGCGATGACCCCGCCCACGATGGCCAGGCCGACCGCGACCAGGAGCACCTCGAGGCTGAGCGGCGCGGTCAGGTGGACCGGCACGCTGTGCGAGGTGGGGGCGAAGGTCCGGGCGAAGTCCGGGCGGGAGCTGGCGAAGGCCCCGGGCGATGCGCCGCCGAAGAAGCCGCCCTCCCCACCACCGGGGAACCCGCCGCCGCCGGTGGAGGCGGTGGCCGATCCTCCCAGCCCGGTGGCCCCGACCGTCGCGGAGAGCGGGGGTGCCAGCCGGGTCACCAGGAACGCCCCGAGCACCCCGAGACCGATCCCCACGGCCCCACCGATGATCCCGAGCACCGCGGATTCGCCGAGGACCTGCCCGACGATGCGGCGGCTGCGCCAGCCGATCGCCTTGAGGGTGCCGAACTCGCGCACCCTGCGGGTCACCGAGGCGATGGTGAGCAGCACGGCCAGGACGAAGGCGGCCAGCAGCACGAGGGCCGAGAGCCAGACGCCCAGGGTGTTGGCGAGCGTGGAGGCGGTGCTGAGGGAGCCCGAGACATTGCTGGCGAGGTCCGCGGCGGTGGTCACGGTCGCCGAGGGCAGCAGCTTCTGGATCTCGGCCTGGACCGAGCTGATGGCCGCGGAGTTGGTGGCGGTGACGTAGACGGTGTTGACGTCGCCCGTGTCCCCGCTCAGGGTCTGGGCCTCGCTCAGCGGTATGTAGATGTCAGCACCGTCGGTCTCGGTCACCGTCACCACCCCGACCACGGTGAAGGTGGAGCCGTCGATGGTGAGGGTGGAGTTCGCCTTGAGCGAGTTCTGCTTCGCGTAGCTGCTGCTCACCAGGGCGAGCAGCTGATCCGCGGCGGATCCCTGCTGCACCTCGGAGAACCACTGGCTGACCGCCGACGCCCCCGAGGTGATGTTGGCCCCGCTGAGCAGCCCCACCCCCGGGGTGGAGGGGTCGATGCCGTCCACCGAGAAGGTGGTGACGCCGAAGGCCCCCGGCGACGGGGAGGCGGACGGCGAGGCGCTCGCGGATGGGGTGGGAGTGGGGGTGGGCGTCGGTGTGGCCGCGGAGCTGCTGGACGACCCGCCCCCGAAGAAGTTGCCGAAGCTCCCACTCACGTGAATGGAGTTCAGGACCAGCGCGCCGGCGGCCCCGGCCACGCCCTTCAGGTTGGCGATCGAGGTCACCTTGGAGGTGGCGATGGTGGTCAGCCCGGGACTCGAGCTCAGCCGGTCCTGGCTGAAGGCCTGCCCCGCCTCGGCGCGGCTCGAAGGGTTGGCGTTGAAGCTGAAGGATCCACCGCTCCCGGCGGCCGGCGCCTCGGTGACGGTGAGGTCGGTGCCCACCCCGTAGAGGGAGGAGAGCACCTGGCCCTGGGCGGCGTTGACCCCCGAGGCGGCGGCGGTGACGGTGATCACCAGGCCGACCGCCAGGGCCAGGCCGATGGCCACCACGCTGGCGGAGCGAGCGCGCCGCCGGAGTTCGCGTCCGAGATAGCGGAAGTACAACGTCTGCTCCTGTTGTGAGAGCTGAGCCCGATCCCAGCCGGCCGGAGTATAGGCACGGTCCCTGGGACGCCCCCCGGAACGAACTGGGGAAGCGCTGGGAGTGCGCCCCGGCGATCCCCGCCGGGGTGGGCCCAGCGCCCCGAGAGGGTGCGATCTGCCCTGGCGGGCGGCGCCCGTCGGTGCGAGGATGGATGGCGGCACGCCGCGGAGCGGACGGCCCTCACCTCTGGTTGCCGGCCGGCGCCCCGCGGTCATCACAGGAGGTGAACCGTGACCCAGTCAGCACTCGCGACGGCGCAGGCGGTGGCGGTCGAGGACCCCTGGCGAAACGCCCAACGGCAGTTCGACGCGGCGGCGGAGCTCCTCGAGCTGGAGGTGGGGGTGCGCAGCTTCCTGAGGGAGGCGCAGCGCGAGCTGATCGTCCATTTCCCGGTGAAGATGGACGACGGCTCGATCCAGATGTTCGAGGGCTATCGGGTCCAGCACAACCTGGCCCGCGGCCCCGCCAAGGGGGGGATCCGATTCCATCCCCGGGTGACCCTCAGCGAGGTCAAGGCCCTGGCGATGTGGATGACCTGGAAGTGCGCGGCGTCGGGACTGCCCTTCGGCGGGGCCAAGGGAGGCGTGGTCGTCGACCCCAAACGGCTGAGCATCAGCGAGCTGGAGCGGCTCACCCGCCGCTACGCCGCCGAGATCTCGGTGCTGATCGGCCCCGAGCGGGACATCCCCGCCCCGGACGTCAACACCACCCCCCAGGTGATGGCCTGGATCATGGACACCATGTCGATGAGCGCCGGGTACTCCATCCCGGCGGCGGTCACCGGCAAGCCGATCGCGGTCGGCGGCAGCGAGGGTCGCAACGAGGCCACCGGTCGCGGCGTGGCGGTGGTCGCCCTGCGCGCCTGCACCCACCTGGGACGCGACCCGCGCACCTCGACCGTCGCGGTCCAGGGGTTCGGCAACGCCGGCAGCATCGCCGCCCGGCTGATGGCGGCGGACGGTTTCACCATCCGGGCGGTCTCCGACACCGGCGGCGCGATCTGGAGCGACCGGCCGCTGCCCGTGCTCGAGGTCATCGAGCACAAGCGGCGCACCGGCTCGGTGGCCGGATTCCCGGGGACCCGTGCCATCAGCAACGCCGAGCTGCTCGCCGCTCCCGTCGACGTGCTGGTCCCGGCGGCCCTCGAGAACGAGATCACCGGCGAGAACGCCGGGGCCGTCCAGGCGACCTTGATCCTGGAGGCGGCCAACGGTCCGGTCACCCCCGCGGCCGACGAGATCCTGGCCCGCCGGGGGGTCACCGTGGTCCCGGACATCATCGCCAACGCCGGTGGGGTGACCGTCTCCTACTTCGAGTGGGTCCAGGACCTGCAGTCCTTCTTCTGGGAGGAGGCGGAGATCAACGACCGGCTGCAGCGCATCATGACGACCTCCTTCGAGACCGCCTGGGAGGCGTCGCAGCGGCTCAGCGTCCCGCTCCGGCTGGGCGCCTATACGGTGGCGGTGCAGCGGGTCGCCGAGGCCACCACCGCCCGCGGCATCTACCCGTGAGCTGAGGGCACCATGGCGGCCGCGCGGGGGCCCATCGCGGGACCCCGCGCGGCACGCCGCGCTGGCGCAGCCTATGCGGCCGGCGCCGAGGCGGTGACCGTGCTCCCCTGCGGCACCAGGTCGATCAGCACCTGGCCGGGGGCGATCGGCGCCGGCGCCCCGTCGGTGAGGGTGAGCTGGGGCGGTCCGGTGGCTCCCTGGTTCCAGATGATCGAGTAGAGCTCGCCGCCCACCGCCACCTGCCCGCTGCCGTTGGAGTTGGGGCCGATGCCGAAGTCGAGCCCCTCGGTGTAGCCGCCGCTCGGGTTCTCGTTGTCGGCGGGCACCGGGATCACCGGGACCTGGAGGACCACGACGGTCGGCGTCTCCCACGGCTGGCCGGTGTTGGCGTCGTCGAGGACACCCGTCGCCGGGTACTCGGGCGTGGCCGGCTCGCTGCGCTGGTACGCCCCGCCCGCCGGCTGGTAGGTGAAGATCGGCGTCTCCTCCGGGGAGATCGGGACCTGGAAGCTGGTGACCGGCGTGCCCCCGGCCGGCAGGTCGGTGACCGGGGTGCGCGCCCAGAGCTGGTAGCCGACGGTGCTCAGGCCGATCTTCTGGGAGAAGCTCGACAGCTCCGAGCCGTTGGTGTAGAGGTTGTGGGGGGAGCCGTAGCGCGCGGCCGGGGGCGGCCCCGCCGTCCGGTAGAGGACCGTGGTGCCGACCGCCGCGTCATCGGGGCTGTATTGCTTCAGGCCGCTCGACCGGAGCTGGGCCAGCGTGTAGTTGCTCGCCCCCGAGTAGAGCAGGGCGCCGCCATAGAACTGGAGCAGGCGGAGGTCGACGAGGCGGGCGCTGCGCACCGGGCCCACCAGGTCCGGCCCCGGAGGCGCGCCGAAGAAGATGCCGGTGAAGCGGCTGATCCCGCCCTCCGTCTGGTACTCGTAGACGACCTGTGCCTGGCTCAGCCCGGACTGGGGTCGCGCCTGGTAGAGGTTCTCCACCTGGACCAGGAGCGGCTGGCTGAGCGGCGGCGGGGAGGGCGTCGGGGTCGGCACGAGGGCCGTGGGGGACGGCGTCGGGGTGGGCGTGGTCGAGGTGCCCGCATGCGTGCTGCCGCATCCGGCCACCACCAGCAGCGCGCCGACCAGGACTATCGACATCCGCGATCGGGAATTGGCCATGGGGAACCAATGTGATGTGAGGTGATTGCAATCATCCGTGCGCCGCAGCGCCGGCGGCTATTCTGCCCCAGAGCGCCGCCGTCCGGTCGCGCGGCGGCGGGATCGGCGCATTCGTCGGGCGTGAGCGCCGCCTCGGCGGCGAGCCCTCGGCGTGCCTGCACCTGGCCCTCGATGGCGGGTAAGGTCGCGGCGGCGGCGCGGCGCCGGCCCCACGGCGGGAACGGGAGAAGGCAGATGGCGAGGGCGCTGACGGACGAGGCGAGGTACCGGGCCAACCGCCAGGGGGAGATCAACTCCGCCATCGTCTACCGGGCCATGGCGAGGGCGGAGCGCGACCAGCGGCTGGCGTCCGTCTACGTCCGGCTCGCCGAGGTCGAGGAGCGTCACCTGGCCCTCTGGGAGGAGCAGCTGCGAGCCCTGGGCCGCGACCCCGGCCCGCGGCGGCCTTCGTGGCGTGCCCGCGCGATGCGGCTCCTGGCTCACCGCTTCGGCGCCCAGCTGGTGCTGCCGACGGTCGCCACCCTCGAGCAGGCCGACCAGGAGGACTACGACGATCAGCCCGAGGCCGAGGGCACCGGGCTGCCGGAGGACGAGCGCTCCCACGCGCGAGTGCTCCGCTACATCGCCGGCGGGTCACCCAGCGGGGTGGCCGGCGAGACGCTGGGGAGGCTGGAGGGACGCCACCGGGCGCCGGGCGGCAACGCGCTGCGCGCCGCGGTGCTGGGCGCCAACGACGGGCTGACCTCCAACCTCGCCCTGGTGATGGGGGTCGCCGGCTCCGGTCTTCCCGGCAAGGCGGTCGTGATCGCGGGGCTGACCGGCCTCCTCGCCGGGGCCTGCTCGATGGCGATCGGAGAGTGGATCTCGGTGCAGAGCACCCGGGAGCTCTACCAGCGACAGGTGCGGACCGAGGCTGCGGAGCTCCGCTCCGTCCCCGACGAGGAGCGCGAGGAGCTGACCCTCATCTACGAGGCCAAGGGGCTCTCCGCCGAGGAGGCGGGTGAGCTGGCCGACCGGCTGATGTCGGAGCACGGAACCGCCCTCGACACCATGGTGCGCGAGGAGCTGGGCCTCGACCCCTCGGAGCTGGGCGGCTCCCCCAACACCGCGGCGACGACCTCCTTTGGGCTCTTCGCGATCGGCGCCGTGCTCCCGCTGCTGCCCTTCCTCTTCGCCGCCGGCCTGCCCGCGATCGGGATCGCCGTCGGCCTGGCCGCGATCGGGCTCTTCGTCATCGGCGCGCTGATCACGCTGCTGACCGGGCGGAGCGTCCTCTTCTCCGGCAGCCGTCAGCTGCTCTTCGGCATGCTCGCGGCGGGGGTCACCTTTGGCCTGGGGAGGTTGATCGGCGCCGCCCTGGGGGCGTGACCGGCGTCAGCCGGTCGTGCCGCAGGGCGGTCAGCGGCGGGAGCAGACCGGCCACGCCCCGGACTCGCCCGCGGCGAACATGCCGGCGGCGATCCGCGCCTGCTGGCTCGGGTCCCAGATGTCGGTGCCCCCATGGGCCGCGAACGTCGAGGGCAGGAACTGCAGGACGCCGTCGTACGGACCCGAGGGGTTGTACGCGTACGGGTTGAGGTTGGACTCGCAGGTCGCGGTGCTGATCAGCCAGGCGGGGTCGACCCCGTCGGCATTCGCCGCCGCGGTGAGGATGGCCTCGACGTCCTGCCGCGAGTACGCCGGCCGCGCCCCCGCCGGAGCGACGGAGTTGGGATTGGGCGGGGCCGTCGCGGGTGCGGGAGTCGGAGTGGGCGTGGGTGTCGGAGTCGGCGTGGGGGTCGGTGTTGCCGACGGTGAGGGCGTGCTCGCCGGCGACGGCGACACCGCCTGCTCCGCAGCGGCCACCGCCGCGGCCCTGCGCAGCAGAGCGAGCTCCACGGCGGGGTTGCCGGAGCTGCCCGACGCCTGCACCGCGGCGACCACCGTGAGGGTGACCATGAGAAAGCCGGTGGCGGCGATCGCGATGTGACGGCGCGTGAGGAGATGACGCATGAGGAACGGCCTCCGGCTGTCGGTGCATCGCACCACGCCCGACTCGACTGCTCGGTCAAGGGCGCACGACGACGCACCTGGGATTTTCAGCTCCACCGAGGTATGAGGTCGGTGGGCCACGGAGCCGGCGAGAGATCTGCTCCCACCGCAGCCCGATCCGTGGACCGGAACGCTCCGTGACCCGCGGACCATACCATGGCGTCGCGCTGCGACGCAACCCGCGTCGCCCCCTCCGCTGCACGCGCTCGCTCGCGCAGCGAGATCGACCGAGCTGGACGGGCGCCACCACGCGAGGTGAGCACGCGGTGTCCTCGCGGGTGCAGAATCGCACGCGATGGCGACTCGCCACGACGTCAGCACGGTCCCGCTGCAGGGGGCCTACGTCGCCAGGCGCTGCCCGGTGCGAGCGCAGAACGATGCGCTGTATCCCACCGAGTCGGTTCCCCCCGATCCCTTCGCAGCGCGGCTCATCGCCCGCGGCGTCGATCTCCAGGCGGAGGTGACGGAGGAGCTGCTGCGGCTGCATCCGCGAGCCGCCCGCATCGACGCTGCGAGCTCGGCCGAGCGCGTGACCGCGACCCTGACCGCGATGTCCGAGGGGTGCTCACCGATCATCGACGGACAGCTTCCCGCGGACCACGAGGGGCGACGGGTCGGCGCGCCCGACCTGCTGGTCGCCGCGACCGGTGGCGGCTATCGCGCCGTCGACATCAAGGCGCACCAGATCCTGCACGCGGCCGAGGGCACGGCATCGGAGATCGCCGCACTGTGCGCGGAGCTCGACACCATCTCTGTCGAGACCGCGGTCGACGATCGGGACCTGGCGGCCAGGAAGAGCCTGGATGACCCGCTCCAGCTGGCCCACTACCAGCGGATGCTGGAGGCCTCCGGCCACGCCGCGGGGGGGCGCCGTCTCGGCGGGATCATCGGCGTCGAGCGGCGGGTCGTCTGGTACGACCTCGACGCGCCACTCTGGCGCACGCCCTCCTCCACCGGCAGGACCAAGCTCCGCTCGACGATGGAGCGCTACGACTTCGAGTACGACTTCCGGCTCGACATCATCGCCGTCGCCGGCAGGCACCGCGAGGATGCGTCCGTCGACCTGCTGGTGGCCCCCGTGCGCTGCGCCGAGTGCCCGGGCTGCCCGTGGTACGAGCGCTGCCGCTCCGTCCTCGAGGCGGGAGCGGGCGACGTGAGCCTTCTCCCCCACGTCCTCTACGACCAGTGGAAGATCCACCGGGATCGCGGCGTCACCGACCGCGCCGCGCTCGCCGCACTCGACTGGCGGAGCGCGTCGGTGGTTGCCGCGGGCGTCGACCTGGCCGGCCTCCGGGAGCTGGCCGCCGGGCTCGCACCCGAGGTGCCCGTCGGCGCGCTGGAGAAGCTGCGCCGCTCGCCCCGGCAGCTCGACGTCCTCGAGCGCCTGCAGGTGCGGAGCGTGGCGGACCTCCGCGCGCTGGACGCGACCACGGCGCGCTACTCGGGGACCGGCCTCCGCTCGCTGCCCGAGGAGATCGACCTGGCACGCGCCGCGCTCGGCGCGGAGGTCGCGTACCGGCGCCGCGGCGTGGCGAGCGTCTCCGCGCCCCGCGCCGATGTCGAGGTCGACGTCGACATGGAGTGCTCCGATGCGGGCGCCTACCTCTGGGGGAACCTCCTCACCCAGCGGACCGGTCCGCGGTCGCATTCCGAGTACGTGCACTTCGTGACCTGGGAGCCGCTCACCGTGGAGCGGGAGGCGGAGAACTCGCTCGCCTTCTGGCGGTGGTTGATGGGCGTGCGCGCCGCCGCCCACGAGCGTCGCCTGAGCTTCCGCGCCTACTGCTACAACGCGAGCGCGGAGAACCAGTACCTCCGGCGGGTCGGCCTGGCGGCGGGCCTCACCCGGGAGGTCGACGAGTTCATCGCTTCCGAGGAATGGGTGGACCTGCGCGCGGTCTGGGACGCGCAGCTGATCACCGGTCAGGGCAGCGGGCTCAAGAACGTCGCCCCCCTGGTGGGGTTCCGCTGGGAGGTCGACGATCCCGGCGGCACGGAGTCGATGCTCCGCTACGACGCCGCCGCCGATGGTGACGAGAGCGCCCGGCAGTGGCTGCTGGCGTACAACCGCGGCGACGTGGAGGCGACCCATGCCGTGCGGGAGTGGATGTCCAACGCGGTGATCGCGGCCGTGGAGGACCTGGCGCCCCGCCGCGCGTCCTCCTGAGACACGGGCGCCCAACGCTCCCTCGCCCAGCCGCGCGAGCCCGGCGCCGGGGACGACATTCCGGCGTCGGAGCTCACGGGCCATGGGCTCTCAGGGTCGCGACGGCACCTGACCGCTCCGGGCGGTCTCAGGCGGTGGGGGCGGACGGCGTTGCGGCCGGCGTCTCGTGGGCCCGGCGATGCCACTCGTCGAAGAAGCCCTGGGCGCGCGCGCCGCGGCCCTCGCGGCCGCCGCAGGGTCCGCCGTGACCGAGGCCGCCACCGTGCTGGTGGCGCCAGCCGGGGCCGGCCAGCCCCAGGGCACGGGGAACGATGAGCCCCCCGAGGAAGGTGATCACGATGTAGGCGGCGTTCTGGGTGGTGAGACCCACCGCGATGGCGCCACCGGTCGCGGCCAGTGTCCAGAAGGTGCGGAGCGGACGGTACATGTCGGTTCTCCTGATCGAGGGTGTCGGTCGATGGGATCAGCATCCCCGGGGCGGGTGAACGGGGTGTGAACCCGCGCCGGAGAGGTGGCGAGGTCCGACATGGCCCCGGGCGTGCCGCCCCGGGGTCCGCTGCGATCGGATGCGGCGCGCATCCGCGCCGAGGAGCGTGAGCTCGCCGCCCGGCTCCCCGGCTACGCCGGCTTCATGCGGGGCCGGTCCCGGCTCGTCCCGCTCCTCTGGTGACGGTCCCGCGGAAGATGGGGAGCCCGCACCGCGCGCCGCTCCGGGGGACGGTCATGGCTGGTCGGCCGCGTCTGGTGCCCCGGTCTCGTCGCGAGCGGCGCCGGCGCCCACGCTCCGGACCACCGGCCAGACCACGGCGAAACGCGCCCCACCCTCCGCGACGTTGGTGACGCGCCAGCGTCCGTGACTGGCCCGGACCACGGAGTCGGCGATGGCAAGGCCGAGGCCGGCGCCCTCGCCCAGCGAGGTGCCCCGATGGAAGCGGTCGAAGAGGAGGGGCAGCTCGGCCTCGGGAATGCCCTCGCCGTCGTCGGTCACCGACAGCTCGGCCCTGCCCCCGTCCAGGGCGCGCGCCTCGACCCGCACCACGGCGCGGGCGTGGCGGCAGGCGTTGTCCACCAGGACGCCCACCAGCCGGTCCAGCCACTCCGCCGGGATGGACACGGGCAGGACGTTCGGGGGAGCGACCACCGCAACGGAGAGGGATCGCGACGCCGCCACGGAGGCGAAGCGCTCCCCGGCCAGGCGGGTGGTGGTGCCGAGGTCGATCAGCTGGGGATGCGGCGGCCGCGGCTCGGAGTCGAATCGGGCCAGCCAGAGCAGGTCCTCGACGATCCCGCGCATCCGGCCGATCTCCCCGCTGACCCGGCGGAGGGCGGGCCGGAGATCGCGATCGCTGCCGGCGAGGGCCAGGCTCGCCTCCGCCTGCATGACCGTGAGCGGGGTGCGCAGCTCGTGGGAGGCATCGGCGGTGAAGGCGAGCTGCCGCTGGCGCGTCCGCTCCAGGGGACCGCCGACGCGGCTGCCCACGGCGAAGGCGCCGACGAAGACGAGGACGAGGAGGAGCGGGCCCACCACCAGCTCGGCGAGCACCAGCTCTCCCATCTGGCGCCCGGTCGGCGTGAGGCTGGCCCCGACCACGAAACCGCCGGTGCCGATCCGCTTCCCCAGCAGCCGGAACGGATTGCCGGCGACGTCGGCGGTGGCCGGCCCTGCGGCCGCGCAGAGATCAGAGGACAGCGTGGGAGCGGTGCCGAGCGGGCTGCAGCGGCCGTCCGGCTGCATCGTCCAGGCGAGGAGAGGCTCGTCGAAGTCGTGATCGGGATCGATGGCCGCCACCGGGATGGTGGGCTGAGCGGTTGCCTGCGTCATCCACTGGGAGAGGCGCTGGTCGATGGCGGCGGTGAGGTTGTGCGAGACCAGCACGTCGGTGGCGGTCAGCACGCCGGAGAGTCCCAACGCCACCACGGCGGTCGCCAGGGCGGCGGTCCGGAGCGCGTCGCGGCGCAGCCGCCTGCCCGCCGGCACGCTCATGACTCCACCAACCGGTACCCAACTCCTCGGACGGCGAGGATGGTGACCCTGGCGTCACCGCCCAGCTTGGCCCGCAGCCGGGCCATGTGCGCCTCCATCGCGTTCCAGCTCGCCTCGGCGTCGGGCCAGACGTGCTCGGCGATGCTCTGCCGGGTCACCACCGTGCCCGCCCGGCGCAGCAGCACCTCCAGGATCGCGTACTCGCGCGGGGTCAGCCCCACCAGCCGCGCTCCGCTGCGGACCTCGCGGGTCGAGGGGTCCAGCTCGAGCCCGGCCACCCGGAGGGTGGGGCCCGCGGACGCCCCGCCCCGGCGCAGCAGCGCCCGGAGCCGGGCCAGCAGCTCCTCGAAATCGAAGGGCTTGACCAGGTAGTCGTCCGCCCCCGAGTCCAGCCCCTGGACGCGATCCCGGGGAGTGTCGCGGGCGGTGAGCATGAGCATCGGCAACCGCAGCCCGTGGCGGCGCGCCTCGACGATCACCTGGGCTCCGTCGAGGCCGGGCATCCGCCAGTCGAGCACCGCCGCCGCGAACTCGCCGACCCTCAGCATGTGCAGGGCGTCGTCACCCCGCGTCGCGGTGTCGACGACGTAACCGCTCTGGCGGAGCCCGCGGGCAAGCACCGCGAGGAGCGCCGCATCGTCCTCGGCCAAGAGTAGGCGCATCGGCGCAACGGTACCTCCCCGCGGAGCGGCCGCGGGGCCGGACGCGAGCCGGAGTGGGTCGACCACGGACGGCATGCTCGCGCCCCCGGCTTGCGGGATGCTGAACGCGCGCGGTGGCCGGCGCGGGAGGCGACGGCCCCCGAGACGTCCGTCAGCCTTCCGTCAGCGGGCGGGCGCAGGATCGCCGGCATGACCCCCTCCGCCGATTCGAGAGCACTCGGCCCCGGCGCCGCCAGGTTCGCCCCCGCCGCCGTCCGGCGGTCACTGCGGGTCCCGCGCACCTGGGGACTGCGTCCCGACGACTTGCTCCTGGTCGTGATCGGCAACGCCGCGCTGATCGTCACCCTCTGGCTTCGCCACGGGCAGTTCCCCCACGTCGCCACCCCGGCCGCGGTGCTCATCGCGGCGGGCCAGATCTCGGCGTTGCTGGGCACCTACTGCGCGCTCGTCCAGGTGGTGCTGATGGCGCGCAGCCCATGGGTGGACAGCGTGTTCGGCATCGACAGGATCGCCGGCTGGCACCGCTGGCTGGGCTTTGCCACGGTCAACCTCATCGTCGCCCACATCCTCCTCACCACCTCGGGCTACGCCCTGGCCGACGGTCGCTCGCTGGCCGCGCAGACGGCGACCTTCCTCACCACCTATCCGTACATGGTGATGGCCTACGCCGGCGCGGCCCTTTTCGTGCTCGTCGCCGTGGTATCGGTGCGCGCCGCCCGCCGGCGTCTCTCCCACGAGAGCTGGCACCTCGTGCACCTCCTCGTCTATCTGGCGATCGCGCTGAGCTTCGCCCACCAGCTGGCGGTGGGCACCGACTTTGTCCATGACCCGGTGGCGCTCGGCTACTGGGTCTGCCTGTACGCCGTCGCCACCGCTCTGGTGGTCGCCTTCCGCGTCGTCGCGCCGGCCCGCATCTCGCTGCGCCACCGCCTGACGGTGCAGGCCATCGTCGAGGAGGCTCCCGACGTGGTCTCGATCTACATGCGAGGCCGTGCCCTGGCCGAGCTCCCGGTGCGAGCCGGCCAGTTCTTCAAGTTCCGCTTCCTCGCGCCCGGTCTCTGGTGGCAGGTCCACCCCTTCTCGCTCTCCGCCGCGCCCAACGGCGAGTACCTGCGGATCACCGTCAAGGGGGTGGGCGACTTCACGCGCGCCCTCCACCGCGTCTCGCCGGGCACCCGGGTCGCCCTCAACGGCCCCCACGGCGGGTTCACCGCGGTGCGGCGCCGGCGCCCGCGGTCGCTGCTGATCGCCGGCGGGATCGGCGTCACGCCGCTGCGCGCCCTCATCGAGGAGATGCCGCAGCGCAAGAACTCGATCACCCTGCTGTACCGCGCCCGCTCCTGGGCGGATGTGGTCTTCAAGGCCGAGCTGGACGAGCTGGTCGCCGCGCGCGGCGGCGTGGTCCACTACATCGTGGGACGCCGCGGCCAGGAGGTCCATCCCCACCCCTTCGGACCCCGCTTCCTGCTGGCCGCAGCCCCCGACCTCCGTGACCGCGACGTCTTCGTGTGCGGCCCCCGGGAGATGGTGGAGGGCGTGGTCGCCAGCCTCAGCGCACTCCGGGTACCCGCCGGACAGGTCCACGTCGAACGCTTCGCGTTCCTGAGCTGAGGATCCTCACACCATGTTCGTCCGCACCTCCGCCACCCTGGCCGCAGTCGCCGCGGCGATGGCTCTCGCGATCAGCTTCCGCACCCCTCCGTCCCCCTCGCTGGGCACCGCCGCCGCTCCGCCGCCGGCCGCCTCGTCCTCGCAACCGGCCTCGACCCCGACGTCCACCCCTTCGGGTGCCCCGCCGTCGGGAGGCGGCTCCCCGACCCCCACCGCGGTCCCCACGCCCAAGGCCGGGACCCTGAAGAACGGGACGTTCACCGGCCAGAGCTTCCCCAACTTCTACGGGCCCGTGCAGGTGCAGCTGGTCGTCTCCGGAGGGCGGATCACCAACGTCAAGACCCTCCAGTCGCCCAACGACAACCCGCAATCCGCCTACATCGCCTCGGTGGCCCTGCCCTACCTCCGCCAGGAGGTGCTCCAGGCGCAGAGCGCCCAGATCAACGCGGTGAGCGGAGCCACCTTCGACAGTCAGAGCTACGCCCAGTCGGTGCAGTCGGCGCTGGACGCGGCGCGCGCGTGAGGCTCATCCGCCCTCCACGGGGCGGCCGTGCGCCGTCCGACCCCGGCTCGACGACCTCCGCCGAGGAGGAGTGGATCCGCTCCTGGACGCGACCGCTGGCCGAGCTCGTGACCGGGCCCCAGGCGTGGGGGCGTCGCGCCGCCGCGGCGGTGGAGGCGAACGCCCGGCTCACCGCGACCACCGGGATCGTGCTCCTGGTGATGCTGGCGGTGGAGGGCGCCACCCTGCTCTCGATCCGGCGCCTCCTGCCGGTCCACCTCGCCGTGGGGCTGATGCTCATCCCGCCGGTGCTGCTCAAGCTCGCCAGCACCGGTCGGCGCTTCGCCGGCTACTACCTCGGGGACGCGCGCTACCGGGCCGCCGGGCCGCCCCCGATCCTGCTGCGCCTGATCGGCCCCCTGCTGATCCTCTCCACGGTGGCCCTGCTGGGCACCGGGGTCGAGCTCTGGCTCTTCGGCACCCGCCTCGGCGCCATCTGGCTGACGATGCACCAGGGGTTCTTCGCGATCTGGTTCGGCCTCATGGCCGTCCACGTCGTGGGCCACCTCGAGCAGGCCCCGACCCTCGTGCTCCGTGACGCGGGGGAGCGACCGCCGCTCCCCGGCCGGACCCGCCGCCGGGCCTGGGTCACCGCCTCGCTGGTCATGGGCGCCACCCTGGCGGCGAGCACCCTGGTCTGGCAATCGCCGTTCGTGGCGGCCCTTGCGCACTGAGAGCCGGACTGGGTCATCATCGGTCCGACGACGAGAGGGCAGGAGGCAGCACTGCAGATGCCGCGACTCCCGGTGACCGGGCGATGCGCCTCCGCTCTTCTCGTGCTCGCCATCTGCGCGGCGTCGGCCGCGGCGGGCGTCCCGGCCTCGGGAGCGGCGGCTGCGACGGCGCCGTCGGCGCCGACCTCAGCGGCGACGGCCGCGCTGCTCGCCAGCCGCTCCACCAGCATCCCGAATCCCGGGCTGGCCCTCACCCCGCCGATGGGCTGGAACGGCTACAACCACTTCGGGCGGGCGGTGACGGCGTCGATCGTCGAGGCCGCGGCGCGGACGATGGTCAGCTCCGGGATGAGGGCCGCCGGCTACAGGTACGTGAACCTGGACGGCGGATGGGCGCTGCCGCAGCGCAGCGCGCAGGGCAACCTCCAGCCCGATCCCCGCCTCTTCCCCCGCGGGATCCGGGCGGTGGCCGACTACGTGCATTCGCTCGGGCTGAGGTTCGGCATCTACCTCAGCGCCGGGCGCACGAACTGCGCGGGCACGAGCGCCGGGAGCTATGGCCACTACCGGCAGGATGCGCAGGCCGTGGCATCGTGGGGTGTCGACTACGTGAAGCTGGATTGGTGCTACATCCCATACCGGTCGTACCCGACCATGACCCACCGCCAGGTCAGCCAGGCGCTCGCCGCCCAGATGGGTGCCGCCCTCGCCGCCACCGGGCGGAGCATCGTCTACGACGTCAACGACACCAGCTCGCGGCTCGATTCGACCTGGACGTGGGGGTCGCGCACCGCCAACCTCTGGCGGACCACCGGAGACATCGTCCCCAGCTACACCAGCATGGTCGCGCACTTCACCCGCAACGTCTGGGACTACGCGCGGGCCCGACCGGGCGGGTGGAACGACCCGGACATGCTGGAGGTCGGCAACGCGGGGATGACCGTCACCGAGTACCGGACCCAGTTCAGCCTGTGGGCGGAGATGGCCGCGCCGCTGATCGCCGGCAACGACCTGCCCTCCATGTCCGCCGCAACCCGTCGCATCCTGACCAACGCGGCGGTCATCGCCGTGGACCAGGACCGCCTGGGCAGGCAGGGTCGACCGATCGCCAGCGCCGCCGGCCACTGGGTGCTCACCAAGCCACTGGCCGGCGGGGCCTGCGCCGTGGTCCTCTTCAACCAGACGGGCACCCGCGCCACCATCTCCACCACCGTGGCGCGCATCGGCCTGCGGGGAGCCGCGGCCTACACCCTCCGCGATCTCTGGACCGGGCGGGTCACCACCACGGCGGGGACGATCAGCGCACGGGTGCCCCCGCACACGGTGGTCATGTACCGGGTCGCGCGGGGCGCCGGCTTCTGAGGTCAGGCCGCGCCGGGCCGGCGCAGCAGCGCGTGCGCCGAGATCGGGCAGGCACCGCTCAGCTGGGGCGACGCCATCAGCGCTGCGGGAAGCTGATCCCGCGCCACCGGCTCGAACCCGAACGCCGTGAAGTACCCGTCGGCCGTCTCGGTGAGCAGGGCGGCGGGGGCACCCGCGCTGTCGACGTGGGCGAGCGCGGCCCAGGTGAGGGCCCGGCCCACCCCGCGACGGCGCCAGGTGGGGGTGACGGCGGCCGAGCGCAGCAGGTAGGCGAGCCCCTCCCCGCTGCCGTGCTCCTCGAGCGCGATGGTGCCCACCAGCTCGCCCTGGCTCTCGGCGACCAGCACCAGGGTGGCGCCCTCCAGGCCGTCGAGCGGCAGACCCGCCTCCCGGACCAGCCGGCTCACCTCGGGCGTCTCCTCGGGGTGAGCCTCGCGGACCCGGACGGCGCTGTCCTCGGCCCCGATCTCGAGGCCGGCGCCGGAGGCCGCGACCACCGGGCGGGGCGCCGCGGGGTAGAGGAGGCGGATCGCCAGCCAGCCGAGCAGCCCACCGCCCAGCTCGGCCAGCACGAAGGGCAGCACCGAACCGGGGCTGATGCCCGCGAACGTGTCGGAGAGCATCCGGGCGATCGTGACCGCCGGGTTGGCGAAGCTGGCCGAAGAGGTGAAGAAGATGGCTCCGGTGATGTACGCGCCCACGGCGGCCGGGATGGCGGGGGCGCGCCGGCTGCGAACCAGGCCGAAGACCACCAGCATGAGCCCGAAGGTGGCCACGACCTCGCTCAGCCAGTGGCCGGCGCCCCAGCGGACCTTGGTCGAGATGGTCACCGGGGCGAGGGAGAACATCAGGTTGCCCACCACCGTCCCGGCGACCGCGCCGGCGATCTGGGTGGGCACGTAGGCGAGCACATGGCGCCCCTTCAGCCCGCCCAGGCCCCAGTCGACCAGCGACACCACCGGGTTGAGGTGGGCTCCGGACACCGGGCTGAGGGTGACGATGATCGCCGCCAGCACCGCGCCGATGGTGATGGCGTTCTCCAGCAGCTCCAGCCCGGTGTTGCCCGGGCTGAGCCGCTGGGCTGCGATCCCCGAGCCGATCACGGTGGCGAGCAGCAGCGCCGTGCCGACGAACTCGGCCAGGAGTCGACGTGGCAGCGCGGGCACCGGCGGACTCAGGAGAGGGTGGGCTTGCGCGCCCGGATGAAGGCGCTGACCACCCGCCCTGCCGGCGGGTCGGTCGCCTCGTCCCGCTCCCCGGTGAGGTCGCCGGTCACCTGGACCTCGACCGCGTCGAAGCCGGCCGCCCCGAGCAGACCCCGATACTCGCCCTCGTCGAGGGCCCCCGCGAGGCACCCGACCCACATCTCGAGGTCGCGGCGAACCTCCGCGGGCAGGGTGCCCTGCACGACCACGTCGGAGACCGCGAGGCGCCCGCCCGGCCGCAGCACCCGGAAGGCGTCGCGGAGGACCCGGCCCTTGTCGGCGCTGAGGTTGATGACGCAATTGGAGATGATCACGTCGACGGCGGAGTTGGGGAGCGGCAGGCTCTCGATCGTCCCCTTGAGAAACCTCACGTTGGCCGCTCCCTGCTCGGCGGCGTTGCGCTCGGCGAGGGCGAGCATCTCGTCGGTCATGTCGACACCATAGGCGAATCCCGTCGGTCCCACGCGCCGCGCCGAGAGGAGCACGTCGATGCCGCCGCCGGAGCCGAGGTCCAGGACCACCTCGCCGGGACGCAGCTCGGCGAGGGCGGTCGGGTTGCCACAGCCGAGGGACGCCCGGACCGCGCCGCCGGGGAGCTGGGCCACCTGGTCCGCCGAGTAGAGCTCCGCCGCCACCGAGACGGTGGCCGGAGAGCAGCAGCTCCCCTCGGAGGAGCAGCCGCAGCCGGCCGCCACGGATGCGGTGGTCGCGGAGGGCGCGGCGGCGCACCCCACCGCCGCCGACTCCGCCTCCCCCTCCCCGCCAGCCGCCACCGCCGCCGCCGCGTAGCGGGCGCGCACCGCCTCCCGAAGCCGGTCGTCGGCAGCGGGGTCCCGCTCACTCACCGGGGCACTCCGGGCAGCCCGGGCAGTCGGGGGTCGGGCAGGACGGGCAGGCACTGGTCATGGGATCCTTCCTTACATCGACGTCCGTCAATTGAATCGACATGGTACCCTAACTCCATCGTCATCTGTCAATGGATGGGCCCGCCCCGATGAGCTCCGCCGCCACAGTCGAGTTCCCCCAGCGGACCAAGGGGTGCTGCCAGCCGGTCGCCGACCTCCTCCCCGAGAAGGAGGCCGCCGAGCTGGCGCGGGTGTTCAGCGCTCTCGGCGACCCCACGCGGGTCAGGATCGTCGCGATCCTCGCCGAGGCCACCGACCCCATCTGCGTGTGCGACCTCACCGCCACCTTCGCCCTGGCCCAGCCCACCATCAGCCACCACCTCGCGCGGCTGCGCGACGCGGGGCTGGTCAGCGCCTTCCGCCACGGGCTCTGGTCCTTCTACCGGCTGGACCCCGAGATGGCACCGGCCGCTGCCGGGGCGGTGCGCCTGATCCGGGCGGCGGGGCGGCCGGGCGCCGCCTGAGCCCTCCCGATCGGCGGTGACGGTCCGCCCCCCGCTTGGGTGATCGCACCGACCCTGGGTCCGAGTCCGACCGATCGCTCAAGCGGCCCGGATGTCGCGCCGCCCGAAGGCCCACACGCCGAAGACGCCCAGCGCCAGCGAGGGCAGTCCGAGCGCCAGGTAGCGCCACGCCGGCGCGCCGTTGACCAGGGGGTCGCCGCCGAACGCCCAGTCCCACGGCGAGAGGTGGGCGAAGGGCTTCAGCGCGGCGCTGAGGGGGAAGAGGAGGGAGACCACCATCCCGGCGATGGCGACGAGGAAGGCCACCCCGAGCACCACGGACGGCCGGGATCGGAGACCGGCCACGGCGACGGCCAGGCAGCCGTGGAAGAGGGCGAGCAGCACCGCGAGGGCGAGGGTGGCGCCGAGACGGTCCGCTCCGATGGAGAGGTTGACCGTGGCGTCGCTGCCGAATTGGGCGAGGGCGGTGACGACCGCGATGACAGCCAGGCCGGCCAGGGCCGCCGCTGCGCGCCCGGCGAAGACCGCCCGGCGGGGCACGGGCTGGGTGAGCACCAGCTCCAGCCGCCCGGCGTCCTCCTCGCCGGCGGTGAGGCTGCTCACGAAGTAGATGGCGACGCCGACCAGCAGCAGCGGGACGAAGAACGCGTAGAGGTTTCCGCGCAGGAAGCCCGCCGGAGTGTCGAAGCCCGCCAGGCCGAATGCCTGGATCACCCCCCGCGGCAGCTGGTCGATGGCCTGGCTGACCCCCGAGCCGCCCTTGAACGCCGGCCAGACCGAGACGGTCGCCGCCACCAGCACCGCCATCCCCACCGCCCAGAGGATGGTGGCCCGGCGGAGCGCGCGGAGCGGTGCCAGCAGCAGCTCGGCGGCGGTGCCGCTCATCTCGCCTCCTCGTAGAGATCCAGGAACGCCTCCTCCAGGTCGGGCTCCTCCACCAGCATCCCGGTGACCGGCTGCGCGGCGAGGAAGGCGAGCAGGGGGCGGATGGGCCCGGCCAGGGCGGCGGTGAAGTGGTGGTCCTCGACCCTGGTGTCGATGAGGCCGGGGATCTCCGTGACCCGCGCCGGGACGGCGCCGTCGAACCAGACCTCGACTCGCTGGCGAGCCCGCCCGCGCAGCTGCTCGACGGTGCCCTGAGCGACGACCCGGCCCGCCCGGAGCACCACCACGCGGTCCGCCGTCCTCTGCACCTCGCTGAGCACGTGCGAGGAGAGGAAGACGCTGGCCCCGGCGTCGCGGGCCTCGCGGACCAGGCCGACAAACTCATGCTGCATGAGCGGGTCCAGGCCGCTGGTGGGCTCGTCGAGGACCAGCAGCTCGACCGTCCAGAGGAAGGCCAGCAGCAGTGCGAGCTTGCGGCGGTTGCCGCTCGACAGCTGGCGGGTCTCGCGCCGCAGATCGAGCCGCAGTCGCTCGGCCAGCTGGTCGCGCCGCCTGGGGTCGAACCCGCCCCGCAACCGTCCGATCGACGTGACCACCTGCCCGCAACTCATCCGGTTGGGCAGGCGCAGCTCGCCGGGCACGTAGCTGAGGCGCGAGCGGATGGCCACCCCGTCGCGCCGGGGGTCCATGCCGAACACCGCGATCCGCCCGGACGTCGGACGGAGCAGGTCGAGGATGCAGCGGATGGTGGTGCTCTTGCCGGCGCCGTTGGGGCCCAGGAAGCCGAGGATCTCGCCCCGGCGCAGCTCCAGGTCGATGCCGCGCACGGCATGGACGGTCCCGTAATCCTTGACCAGCCTCTCGACGCGCAGCAGCCCCGGGTCCGGCGATCGCGGGGTGTCCTCGGCCCCGGTGCGATCCCGCGCCGCCAGCTCAGCCATCGTGCTCGCCCTCGAGCCGCTCCGCCACCGCCTCCAGGAGGCGGGCGGCTCCCTCGATGAGTCGAGCCCGTGTCTCCATCGCCTCCCGCTCGGCCTGACCGACCTCACCCAGAGCGGCCGCCTGGAGACGGAGCAACTCGGCGGCGAGCTCCTGCACCAGACTTTCGCGGATCTGCTCCCCGATGCCGCGGCAGTACCGCAGCGAGCGCTCCAGCTCGACGCGAGCGGAGACGGCGTCCTGCCCGGTGGCCGAGCCGGAACCCCCGCTCACGCCGGGCGACCTGGCTCGGGCGGGTCAGCCCACGCCGGACCGGATCGCGGCGGACATCCGGCATTGCCTGTGAACGCGCACGTCATGCCCCACCTCTCAAGAGGACCAATCAGTCTGTTTGTGTATGATACACCCCATGCCGCGCCTGCGCGAGACCACCCGACTGGAGAGGCGCCGGAGCTTCATCGATGCCGCCTGGAGACGTGCCGCCAGCCAGGGGTGGCGCGACATGACCGTCGATGACGTCTGCGCCGAGGCAGGCCTCAGCAAGGGCGCCTTCTACACCCACTTCAGCTCCAAGCGAGCGCTGCTCGACGCCCTGGTCGACGACGACGCGGGGTCGGTCGTCGAGGCGATGGATCGCATCGAGGCGCGGAACCTCGGCGGGCCGGAGCGCCTGCGCCAGCTCACCCAGATGATGCTCGAGCGCGCCGCGGACACCGCGCGGGTCCAGGTCCGCACCGACCTCTGGGCCTCGGTGCTCACCGAGCCGGAGATCCGTCAGCGGGTCACGGCCACGGTCGACGGCCAGCGCCGGGTCATCCGCCGATGGGTGGAGGAGGCGATCGCCGCGGGCGAGATCATCGACCTGCCCGCCAACGCCCTCGCCTCCATCCTGCTCGCCCTCAACGACGGGCTGATGCTGCACCGGAGCCTGGACGAGAGCGGCTTCCGATGGGCCAACATCAGCCGGGCCCTCGACGCCCTGCTGGCGGGCATCGCCACGCGGTGAGGCAGGCACTCCCACTGAGCCGCGCCGGCATCCCGCTCCGCGACTGGCTGCGCAGGAGCCGGGGCAGCTCCACCGCCCGGAGGGCCGCGGCCTGGCTGCGCGGCTCCCGGCTCGGACTGGTGGTGATGGCCCTGCTGGTCGGGGCAGGCGCCGGCCTCGGCGCCGTCGCCTTCCGCTGGCTGATCGTCGCCTTCACGTGGCTCGCCACCGGGCACCAGCAGTTCGGCCAGCAGGGGCGGGTGGCCAGCCTTCACCTGCCCTGGCTGGGCGTCTGGTTCCTGCTGCTGATCCCGGTGGCCGGCGGCCTCGTCTACGGGCCGCTCATCCAGCGGTTTGGCCGCGAGGCCCGCGGTCACGGGGTTCCGGAGGTGATGCTCGCCGTCGCCGAGAACGGTGGGCGGATCCGTCCTCAGGTCACCGTCGTCAAGGCGGCCGCCTCGGCGATCTGCATCGGCGTCGGCGGATCGGTTGGACGCGAGGGGCCGATCGTCCAGATCGGCTCCGCCCTCGCCTCCACGCTCGGCCAGGTGGTGCGCATGTCGGAGTCACGGCTGCGGATCATCGTCGCGTGCGGCGCCGCCGGGGGGATCTCGGCGACCTTCAACGCCCCCATCACCGGGCTGTTCTTCGGGTTCGAGATCGTGCTGCGCGAGTTCTCGCTCGACGCGCTCTTCGCCACCATCCTCTCCGCAGTCAGCGCCGACCTGGTGAGCCGTGCGTTCTTCGGCTCGGGCCCCTTCTTTGCCCAGATCCCCCACGACCTCACCGTCGCCCACCCGTCCACCTACCTGCTGATCGCCCTGCTGGGCGTCGGTGCCGGCCTGATCGGCGTTGGTTTCAAGACCGTCCTGTACAGGTCCGAGGACCTGGTCGACCGGCTCTGGAGGGGCCGCCCCGAGTGGGCCCGGCCCGCCGTAGGCGGGGTGGCCCTGGGGATGCTGCTGCTGGCGCTCCCTCAGATGTACGGCGTCGGGTACCCGGTCGTGAACCAGATGGTGGCGGGCAACGTGGTGCTGTGGCTGCTGGTGGTGCTGCTGGTGGGCAAGGTGGTGGCGACCAGCCTCACCCTCTCGATCGGGGGCTCCGGGGGCGTCTTCGCCCCCTCTCTCTTCACCGGGGCCGCCGCGGGCATGGCCTTCGGCATCTGCGCCGAGCACATCTTCGGCGCCGGGGTCGGCGCACCCGCCATGTTCGCGGTGGTGGCCATGGGGGGGGTCTTCAGCGCGGCGGCACAGGCTCCGCTGACGGCGACCGCCAGCGTGGTGGAGATGACCGGCAACTTCGGGCTGATCCTGCCCGTGATGCTCACCACCGGCATCGCCGCGGCGGTGTCGAAGACCGTCAGCTACGGCAGCATCTACACGACCAAGCTGCTCCGGCGCGGCATCGACATCGAGCGCCCGACCCCCGCGAGCGTGCTGCAGACCCTCACCGTGGCCGACGTGATGCAGCCGCTATCGCCAAGCGACGGTCAGACCCCCGTCGCCGATCATCCGGCCGCCGAGGGGCGACCCGCAGCGGTGCCCCACCAGGTCTGGGCCGAGCGCATCGGCACCGTCACCGAGGCCCGACCACCGCAGGAGCTGCTGGTCGACGAGACCCTGGAGCAGGCGCTCCGCCAGCTCACCCTCTATGGACGGGTCGGCCTCCCGGTCCTCTCCGCCGACCGCCATCAGCTCCGGGGCTGGCTGACGCGCCGCCAGGTGCTGCGCGCGCTGACGCGGAGTGTCAGCGCCTCCGCGCTCGACACCGAGCGCGGCGCCATCGCGGCCGACTTCGCCAGCGCGGATCCGCGGTCGCGCATCCACACGCCCAGCCGCCCCCTGAGCGGATACGAGACCGTCGAGATCCTGGTCGGCGCGCGGTCACCCGCCATCGGCATGCGCCTCGAGGACGTCGTGCTGCCGCCGGGCTGCCTGGTGGTGGCGGTCACCGAGGGCCGCGAGCTCGCCGCCCCGCGGGCCGATCTCGAGCTCCGGGCCGGCGAGCGGGTGATCGTCCTCGCGCCGGTCGCCACCTCCCGGCACTCCCCAACACGGCGCCCGGCGGCGGCGAGGGGCGAGGCCGCCGGCGGGTGAGGGACGCCGGGTGGGCGCCGCCTACCCCTTGGCGGCGCGAGCGTCGAGGCGCTGCAGCCCGTCGTACGCGGCGTACTTGTAGGCGTCGGCGCGAGTGGGGAAGTTGAACGTCGTGTCGATGAACTCGTCGATGGTGCCGCCCTTGTGGAGCACGGCCTGGGCGACGTGGATCAGCTCGGTGGCCTCCTCGCCCAGGATGTGGACGCCGAGGAGACGCTTGTCGCCGGCCCGGAACACCAGCTTGAGCAGGCCCTCGGTGGAGCCCGCGATCCGCGCCCGCGCGTTGGCCTCGAAGAGGGCGCGGCCCGTCTCCACGTCCTCGCCGGCGGAGCGCGCCGCCTCCTCGGAGAGGCCCACCATCGACGCCTCGGGCAGCGTGTAGATGCCGGCCGGCACCACCGGGTCGACGGACTCCTTGAACGGGATCCGGAAGGCTCGGCACATGGCGACGCGGGCCTGCTCCATGGCCACCGAGGCGAGGCCCGGAGGCCCGGTGATGTCGCCCGCGGCGTAGATGCCGGGGGCGGTGGTCTCGAAGCTGGCGTCCACCCGGACCCGCCCGCGATCGTCGGCCTCCACGCCCGCCGCGGCGAGCCCCAGGCCCTCGACGTTCCCGGCGCGTCCCACCGCGTGGAGCACCATCTGCGGGCGCAGGACCTCGCCGTCGACGCGAAGCATCAGGCCAGCGGCGTCGCGCCCGACCGCGTCCAGCTGCGCCCCGAACATGAGACGCGCCCCCGAGCGCCGCATGCTCTGGGCGAGGGCCTCCGACAGCTCCGCGTCCAGCATCGGCAACAGGCGCTTCCCCCGGTCGACCAGGGTGACCTCGGTGCCGAGGGCGGCGAAGATCGAGGCGTACTCGCTGCCCACCGGTCCTCCCCCCACCACGACCATCCGCTCCGGCAGGCGCTCGATCCCCAGCACGCTCTCGGAATCGTGGACGTCGGGGTCGTCGAAGGGCACCCCGGGCGGGTGGTGGGGACGTGAGCCGGTGGCGAGCAGGATCACCCCGGCCCGCAGCGTCCTCTCCGCCCCGTCGCCGCCGCGCACGATCACGGTCCGATCGGGACCCAGCCTCGCATCGCCCTGCACCAGCTCGACGGCGTGGCGCTCGAGGTTCGCCTGGACGGCCGCGTTCATGGTCGCCACCACATCCCTGGTGCGGGCCCTCAGCCGGTTCATCAGGAGGTCGGGCGCGAGGGTGATGCCGACGCCGTAGACGTCCCGCCGCGCCCAGCCGGTCAGGTACACCGCGGTGTCCCTCAGGGCCTTGACGGGCACCCCGGAGACCGCGATCGCCGCCCCTCCCGCCTGGCTGCGACGCTCGACCACCGCCACGCTGTGCCCGTGGTAGGCGGCCTGGGCCGCCCCCTTCTCCCCCGCCGGGCCCGAGCCGATCACCACCAGATCGAAGGAATGAGCTTCCTCGAGGTCACCCCGCCGCACGTTCCGGAGAGTACCAGGAGAGCCCTCGCGCCCCACCCGCGCCGCTCGGGACATCCGAGGCGCCGTCTCGGCGTCGCCGAGTAATGTCCTGGGCAGGGCCGGGTGAGGTCACGCCGAGCGGCATCGGGAGAGGAGTGGACGGATGCGCAGCCGCCGTCGAGGGGAGAAGGGCGATCGGGCCATGGAGATCGCTCTCCGCCGACCGCCGCGGTGCTGACGAGGATGGCGCAGCCCGGTCCCGTGGCCCTGGTCGGCAGCGGCGAGTACCTGCCGGCGATGCTGGAGGTGGAGGCCGCCCTGATCGCCGGCAGGTCACCGCGCTACGTGCAGCTGCCGACGGCCGCGGGTCGGGAGGGACACGCATCGGTCTCGAGGTGGGTCGCGCTGGGCGCCCAGCAGGCGGCACGGCTGGGGGTCGAGGCGGTCCCGGTCATGGCGCTGGACCGTGAGTCGGCCGAGGACCCGGCCAACGCCGCGCTGGTCGCCGGCGCCGGGCTCATCTACCTCTCCGGGGGGAGCCCCGCCCACGCGGCGGACTCGCTCCGGGAGACCCGCGTCTGGTCCGCCATCGCCGACGAGTGGCGCGCCGGCGCCGCCCTGGCGGGCTGCAGCGCGGGGGCGATGGCGCTGACCTCCTGGGTGCCGGATTTCCGACGCCCAATGGGCAAACCGCGGTCGGGCCTGGGGGTCGTGCCCAGGCTGCGCGTCATCCCCCATTTCGACCGCATGCGACACTGGGTGCCCGGCGTGGCCCACTGGGCGGCAGCTCGGGTCCCCGAGGGCGTCACCCTGGTGGGCATCGAGGAGGAGACCGCCATCGTCAGCGAGGATGCGGACCTGGCCCACTGGGTGGTCCGGGGCCGGCAGCGCGCGTGGCTGCTCTCGCCCGGCGGGCGGAGGCCGCTGGCTGCCGGCGAGGAGTTCGTGGCCTGAGCGCGGCCGGCGAGGCAGCGGGTCCGCGGATGTCGCGGGCTCATCCACCGACGGACCGGGCTCGGTGGGAGAGCTCGCGGAGGATCATCAGGGCCTCCTCGCCGCGCCGCGCGGGGACGAAGAGGTGATCGTGGTGATAGGCGGACACCACGTTGCAGCCGATGCCCCGACCGGCCAGCGCCGCGGAGACCGCGGCGAGGAGGCCGACCGCCTCGAGCGACGAGTGCACCTGGAGACCGATCCAGGCCCAGGTGGTGGGGTCGGTCAGCCCGACGCGCCGAGCGTCGCCGCGCGGGACGACGAGGGTGGTCCCCTCCTCCTCCTGGAAGACCAGGAGGGGTTCGACACCGGCGGGAATGCCCCGGTCGGCGAGGCTGCAGAAGACGTACTCACCGGGCCGCAGCACCGGCTCGAGGCCGGCCAGCAGGGCGCCGAGATCCGTGCTCCCATCCACCATCCCGGAAGGTAGCAGCCTCGAGAGCGTCGCGGTGTCCCGCCTCGCCGGTGAACGTCGCAGAGGCCGTGGCTATACTGGCGAAGGCCCACGATGAAGAAGAAGAGCAGCCCGCCGCCCGCTGCGGCCCCGTCTCAGCTGACGGACGCGAGGATCGGGGAGCTCGACGACTGGCGCGGAGAGAAGCTGTCGCGTCTGCGCGCTCTGATCAAGCAGGCCGACCCCGAGGTGGTCGAGGAATGGAAGTGGAGGAAGCCCTCCAGCCCGGGGGTTCCGGTGTGGTCCGACCACGGTCCGATCTGCACCGGTGAGACGTACACGAGCGTGGTGAAGCTCACGTTCTTCAAGGGGGCGTCGCTGAAGGACCCGTCGCGACTCTTCAACTCGAGCCTGGAGGGCAGCACGCGGCGCGCCATCGACCTCCACGAGGACGACGACATCGATGAGAGGGCGTTCATGACCCTGATCCGAGCCGCCGTCCGCCTCAACCAGTCCTCGCCCCAGCGGCGGTGATCTCCAGAATGGCAGGGCTGGTGGTGGGACGGACCCGCTTCATGGCGTGGGTCATCGGGGTGGCGACCCTCGCCGCGGCCGGGTGCGGGAGTGCCACGACGCCCGTCACCACGCCGGCCACCGCGGGTCCGACCGCCAGCGCAGCCCCCACCACCGCCTCGCCGACGGCAACCGCGACCTCGACGGCCCTGGCCGGTGTCAGCGGCGGGGCCGGCGACACCTCCGCCAACCCGGACGCGACGTTCATCTGCGCGGCATCCGCTGCCGATGACAGCGGCACCCTCCTCGCCTACCTCACCGTCGCCGGGACCGACGCGACGACGGCGAAGTCGCTCTGCAGCGCCCTCGAGGGAGCCTCCGGCTGGACCGCGATATCCTCCATTCCCGCCGGTCAGTATCTGGCCGAGCCCGGATGCCACCTGAGCTTCGAGGGGGGCTCCGTCACAACTCGCATCTACACGGCCAAGAGCGGCAGCCCTGCGGACACGGAGGCTCTCTGCAACACGCTCCTCGGGGACGCTGAGCTGCCGACGCTCGCTCCCTGACGCGAGACCGCCGGATGCCGGCCACGGTCGGACCGCGCCGGTCAGGTGCAGCCCGATCGCGGCCAGCGCGAGCTGGAGGGGCAGCATCGCCAGGCCGAGCAGGCTGAAGCGGACCGCTCCGAACCCGGCACCGTGATCCCGGGCGATGCGCCGCGAGATCAGGCTCGCCACCGAGCCGGTGAGCACCAGGTCGGGGCCGATGGCCAGCCCCAGCACCGCAGCCCAGGTGGATGGCCCGCGGGAGGCCATGACCGCGGCTGCCGCCGGAAGGTTGTCGACCCCGGCGGCGAGGCCGCCCGCCAGCCCCAGCTCGCCCAGCCAACCGCCGGCCAGGGTGAGGCCGCCGTCGAGCAGAGCCCTGATCGCCGCCGCGGCCACGAACATCGGCAGCAGGTCGAGCAGGGCGAGGGCCGTCCGACCGATGCCGGCTCGAGAGGCGGCGCCGCTCGCCGCCGGCAGGCGAGCAGCCGGTGCGGCCGGGCCCGCGCGCCGGCCCGCGTCCGCCAGCGCGGAGAGCACCCCGACGGTCAGTGCGGTGACCAGCAGCCAGGCCAGCCAGCTGTCGCGGAGGTACGCCCAGGCCGCGAGCGGCGCATGATCCAGGACCAGCAGGGTGGTGAGGTTCGACGTGGGCAGCAGGAACGAGGTGGCGTTGGCGGTGAGGGCGGCGGCCACCGCGAGACGGCCGGCGGCCAGCCCCCGCTCCCGGGCGACCGCCAGGGTCACCGGCACGGCGACGACCACGGCGACGTCGAGGTTCACCAGGCCGCTGAGCAGCGCCGTGAAACCGAGCGCGCCCGCGACCGCCAGCCGGTTGGGCGCGGCCGCCGGGATGACCAGGCGGGCGAGCATCCGGAGGAGCCCCACGCCATCCAGCGCCAGCCCGCCGGCGATCACCGCCGCCAGGGTCAGGAACGCCGGCCAGGTGGTGCCGGCGGCGTCGAGAAGGGAGCCGTGGCGCACCAGGGCGGCGACCACCGCAAGGCCCAGCGCCGCCCCCCAGATCCCGGTGCGGACCGGATCGCGATGTGCCGATATCCTGGCGCTTCGGATGACGCCAAGAGGGCGCGCGACGACGGCCTCGACCTGCATGCTGTGCTCCCCGCAGCGGCGAACTTGGTCGGGCTGCGGCGCCCGCAGACCCGATGAGCTAATCTTACACGATCATGGCAGATTATCCAGCACCACCTCCCCCACCACCGCCCCCCGGCGGTGAGGACGAGCTGGTCGCCATCCCCCGGCTCGCGGAGCGGATCGGGGTCACCCCGCGGGTGCTGCGCTACTGGGAGGAGCTGGGTCTGATCAGCCCCACCCGCGAGCACGGCAGGCTGCGCTACTCACCGCGGGACACGGCGATCGCCCGGCTCACCAAGCGCCTCGTCGATCTCGGGGTCTCCCTGGACGCGCTCCAGATGCTCAAGCAGCTCAGCGAGCGCGAGCTGCGGCACGCTGGACAGGATGGCGATGGGACCGCGCTCACGGAGCTGGCCCTCCGCCTCCTCTATCAGCGCAAGGCCTTCCGCGAGGTCACCGGCATGGACGAGGAGCAGTACCCGGAGGGTCATCCGCCGCCGCCGCCGCCGCACGGGCACGGAGGGCCGGGGCCGGGGGGCCCTGGCCCGAGGCCGCACGGTCCGAGGCCTCACCCGCCGCCGGGGTGGTAGCGGTGGGAGCGCCTCGGCCGGCGAGGCGCTGAGGACCGGTCGGGACGGCCGGCGCGTCACATCTCCGCTCGCTCAGGTGTCATAGGCGTGTCGTCCCGTGCGGCGGACCACCCCGGCGGTAAAAGGAGGTTCCCAGTGGCACGCATCCAGGGAGTGTCGAAGAGCAAAGCCGGGCCGATGGTCCGGCTCGCCTACCGGTTCGGACCGGGGATGATGAGGAAGGTGACCGGCCGCCAGCCGCAGACCGGCAGTGGGATCGAGCCGATGGAGCTCTGGGCTCACCAGCCGAAGATGATGATGGGGATGGGCAGGTTCAACCAGGCCGTGCGCAAGGGGAGGTCCGTCGACCAGCGGCTCAAGAACCTGGTTGAGCTGAAGGGTGCGCAGATGATCGGCTGCGAGTTCTGCGTCGACCTCGGCTCGCAGGTCTGCCGCCACTCCGGCCTCACCGACGAGGAGCTGCTGGCGCTCCCACGCTACGGCGGGAGCGACCTCTTCAGCGAACGCGAGAAGGTGGCGCTCGACTACACGGTGGCCGTGATGCGGACACCGGTCGAGGTCACCGACGAGCTGTTCGCCCGGATGAGAAGCCACTTCGGCCCGCAGCAGCTCGTCGAGATCACCGCTCTGCTGACGCTCGTCAACCTCGACCGGTTCAACGCCGCTTTCGGGATCGGATCGGCCGGGTTCAGCGAGGGGATGGTCTGCGTGCCCCCGGACCGCCCCGCCCTCACCGCGGTGCCGGACGCCGCGACCTCGTAACCCGGCAGCCCGAGACGTCCCTCGAGGAGGGTGAAGTGACGGATCCCGACCTGCTGGCGGAGTGGTTCGACGCCAGCCGGGACCGGCTTCGGGCGATCGCCTACCGGATGCTCGGCTCGCTGAGCGAGGTCGACGATGCCCTCCAGGAGACCTGGCTGCGCGCCAGCCAGGCCGGCACGGAGAGCGTGGGCAACCCCGACGGCTGGCTGACCACCATCCTCGCCCGCGTCTGCCTCAACATGCTGCGGTCACGCCGGTCGCGGCGCGAGGAACCTCTGGGGACCCGCCTTCCCGACCCGCTGGTCGGCCCCGCCCCCGGAGATCCCGAGCAGGAGGCGATCCTGGCGGAATCGATCGGCCTCGCCCTCCTCGTGGTGGTCCAGACGCTGGCCCCGGCGGAGCGTCTCGCCTTTGTGCTCCACGACGTCTTCGATCTGCCGTTCGATGCGATCGCCGCAATCCTGGACCGCAGCCCCGCCGCCACCCGCCAGCTCGCCAGCCGGGCCCGGCGCCGCGTCCGCGGGGCCCCCGGCGCGCCGGACGCCGATGTGAGCAGCCAGCACCGGGTGGTGGACGCGTTCTTCGCGGCGGCACGGCGCGGTGATCTCGACGCCCTGGTCGCGGCCCTCGATCCGGAGGTGGTCCTGCGTGCCGACCTGGGGCCGACCCCTGCCTCCCGCACCGTTCGCGGCGTCTCCCTGGTGCTCCGCTACGCTCGGGCCCCGGCCGGCGCCGTGGTGCTGCCCGCGCTCGTCAACGGTGCCCCCGGGGCGGTGATCCTCCGCCGCGGGCACGTCTTCTCGGTGATGGGGTTCACGGTGCGGGGAGGCAGGATCATCGAGATCGACGTCCTCGGCGATCCGGCTCGCCTCCGCCGGCTCGACCTGGCGGCCGTGATGGACTCACCTCCTCCACCGCCACCGGGTGGCGAGTGAGGAGCGACTTGCTGACCGCTCCGGGGCCACCCCCTCGCGGTTGACTCTCACCGCACAGTTATATTACCTTTTGGTAATGACTACCGGCGACCCCCTGAGCCGAGCCTTCGCCGCCCTCGCCGACCCCACCCGCCGGGCGATCCTCGAGCGCCTCACGGCCGGCGAGGCCGGCGTCGTCGAGCTTGCCGGCGCCTCCACGCTCACGCAGCCCGCCATCACCAAGCACCTGAAGGTGCTGGAGCGGGCCGGTCTCATCGGGCGGGCCCGCGACGGACAGCGCCGGCCGGCGAGGCTGCAGCTCGAGGGCCTCGTCCCGGTGGACGACTGGCTCCGCCGCGCCCATGCCGAGTGGTCCGGCCGCCTCGACCGTCTCGAGGCCCACCTCGCCGCCGAATCGGAAGCCATCACAACCAAGGAGAGCCCCGATGCCTGAGACCCGTGCCGACGTCGACCTCCGATCCGCAACCCCCGCCCGGCAGCTCGTCCTCGAGCGGACCCTCCGGGCCTCGCCGGAGCGGGTCTTCGACGC
The DNA here is from genome assembly GCA_963803165.1 of uncultured Chloroflexia bacterium. Lineage (GTDB taxonomy): Bacteria > Chloroflexota > Dormibacteria > Aeolococcales > Aeolococcaceae > Changshengia. Next base: position 398,550 of record CAWDLK010000002.1, read on the forward strand.
CTTCACCGACTCGGACCAGATCAGCAGGTGGTGGTGGCCCCACGGCTTCACCTGCCCCGCCGCCGAGGTGGACCTTCGCGTCGGCGGGAGGTACCGGCTCGCGATGGAGTGGCCGGGCTCCATCCCCGCCGAGGAGCAGTTCTCCCACCACATGGGTGGCGAGTACTACGAGATCGAGCGCCCGCGCCGCCTGGTGATGAGCGGCCGGGCCCTCAACAACGAGCAGGGAGAGCTCTTCGCGACGCTCATCGAGGTGACCTTCGAGGCTCGCGACGGGGGCACCGCGCTCACCATCCGCCAGTCCTATTTCGAGCCCATGCCGGCGCCCGGGGCGATGGGCGGTGCCGAGCAGGGCTGGTCGGAGCAGCTCGACAAGCTGGCGCGGCTCCTGGCGGACTGATCCGGAGGGAGCGCTCACGGGCCGCGAGGAGCATGGAGGGATCGCGATGGGCAGGGTCGTTGCCGACATCTCGGTGTCGCTGGACGGTTTCGTGGCCGGCCCGCACGACGAGATGGAGCACGTCTTCTCCTGGTACGGCAAGCCTCAGCCAACCCCGCCGGACGCCACGACCCTGGCGGGTTCCGGCGGGCTCGGGCTGGGCGTCATCGTCTACGGGCGTCGGACGTTCGACGTCGCCAGGGGTTGGGGGGGCACCCACCCCACCGGTGCGCCGGTCGTCGTGGTCACCCACCGCCTGCCGGAGGGGTGGCCCCGCGAGGGCTCGTCGGTCGAGTTCGCGACCGAGGGCGTGGAGCGGGCGATGCAGCGGGCTCAGCAGATCGCCGGGTCACGGGACGTCGCCCTGGGCAGCCCCTCGGTCATCCAGCAATGCCTCGACCTCGGCGTGGTCGACCGGATCCAGGTGAAGGTGGTCCCCGTCCTGCTCGGCGCGGGGATCCGGCTCTTTGACAACCTCACCGCCGCGCCCCTCGAGCTGGGCGACCCCGAGGTCATCGAGGGAAACGGCGTGACCCATCTCAGCTACGAGGTCCCGCGATCGCCCCGCTGAGCTGACGCGGGGAGCGCAGCCGCGCTCCGGGGGCGGGACCGTGTGGAACGCGCGAGGGATGACCGGCTGCGCTAATACTTGATTCTGTCAAGCAACTAGCGTACCCTGGCCTCATGCAACCCAGCCGAACCGACGTCGAGCGCATGGTGGTCGCCCTCTTCACCCTCAGCGCCGGGCTGGACCGGGCCAGGCGTCAGAGCCCGGGCGCGGCCAGGCTGTCGGTCCTCCAGTCTCTCGCCGGCCCCCGGGGGCTGCACCCCTCCGACATCGCCGGCACGCTGGAGGTCAGCCCCTCACTGGTGACGCGGCACGTCCAGGCGCTGGAGGAGGACGGGCTCGTGGAGGTCGCCCAGGACCCGGCCGACCACCGTGCCTGCCTCGTCGCGCTGACCGCTCGTGGCCACCAGGAGCTGCAGCGGCTCCAGGAGGTGGGGGTGGCCCGGTTCGAGTCCTTCGTGGCCGGGTGGGACGCTGCCGACGTCGTGACCTTCACCGGCCTCCTCGAAAGGCTGGAGGTCGACAAGCACGCGGCCGGCGAGCGTGAGAGGCGCCGCTCGCGGCGGCCGCGATGGGCGGATGGCGAGCCGTCCCGCCGCGCGGGTCTGCCCGGCCGTCCGGGGACGCGGGCCGAGGAGAGCACACGGTGAACACGTCCTCCGGTCCCCTCGGCCCGACCGCCCGGAGACCCTTCCTGGGCATGCCGGTGCCGTGGGTCTTCCTCCTCGCCTTCCTCCTCGGGGTGGGGCTGCAGCTCCTCCTCCCGGTGAGCTCGACCTCCTCGACGCTCTCCGGACTGGCCTGGGTCGCCGGGCTGGTCCTCTTCGCCGCCGGTGTGCTGATCGCCGGGTGGGGGCTGGTCATCTTCCACCGGCTGCGGACCACCACCACTCCGGGCGAGACCCCGAACCAACTGATCACCTCGGGGCCGTACCGCTTGACCCGCAACCCGATGTACGTCGGGCTGGCGCTCGCCTACCTCGGCGAACAGGGGATGCTGGTCCTCGCCTGGCCGCTGCTCTTCCTGCCGCTCGCCATCGTCTACGTCAACTGGTTCGTGATCCCGGTCGAGGAGGCCTCGCTGCGCACCTTCGGGCCGGCGTACGACGCGTACCGCGCCCGGGTGCGCCGCTGGATCTGAGCCCGCGGGAGGCGGCGACACCGGATGAAGGGATGGCCGGGATGACCGCCGCGACGCTCGACCAACCGCAGCGCCGCGGGGCACTCACCTGGGGCGTGATCGGGCTCGGAGCGCAGCTGGCCTTCGCGGCCGGCTGGCTGGCCGCCGAGAGCTGGCAGGGGCCGCGCTACAGCCCCGTGACCGACACCATCAGCGACCTGCAGGCGTCCGGCGCACCGCACCTCTGGTTCCCCATCGTCTGCTTCGCGGTCGGGGGCCTCGGCACGTGCGGCTTCGCGCTTCTCGGGCTGCGCCCGGCGTGGGGTCGGGCCGCTCCCCTCGCACCCTGGAAGATCGGTCTCTCGGGGCTGGCCCTCGGCAACTCCTTCCCGCTCCTCCCCTGCCGGCTCTCCACCCCGGGATGCACCGCGACCCACCAGCTCCTGAGCGCGGGTGGCCTGACCGACGCCATCCTCGCCGGGGTCGCCCTCTGGGTGCTGGCGATCACCCCCTGGCCGCTGGCGCGCCAGCTCGCGACGCTGCCGCGCTGGAGTGCACTCCGGCCGATGCTGCGGGCGGCGGGCGTGGTCACCCCCGCCGCCTATGGGTTGCTCGCCCTGGCGGAGGTGACCGGCGTCTGGCCGGGCCTGGCCGAGAGGTTCCTGGTGGCGATCTGTCAGGTGTGGCTCGCGATGCTGGCGGTCACCCTCATCCGCACGTCGGCCGCCGAACACGGCGCGGGAGGAGGGTCCGTCCTGCCGCGACCCGGGCGCCGATAGGGCGACTCAGGCTCCGCGCCGGCTGGGCGATCGGCCCTTGCGACCGGCCGCGGCGCTCCCCCGCCGCCGCACACCACTACCCTCCTCAGCCGGGGTGGTGGCCATCAAGACGCCCGCCACGATGCGCCGGCGCCGGCCCGGGGCGGGGGCGTTGGCGAGGCGAGCAGTTGATCGCCTGCTCAGCGAGCCGTCCAGCCGCCGTCGACGAGGATGGTCTCGCCGGTGATGAGGGACGCGGCCGGTGAGGCGAGGAACACCACCACGCCCGCCACGTCCACCGGCTCCCCGATGCGGTGCAGGGCGGCGATGCGCTCGGTCACGTCACGCTCGAAGACCGGGTCACTGAGAGCGGCCTCCGTGCCAGGAGTGCGAATGAACGTGGGCGCCACCCCGTTGACGGTGATGCCGTGGACACCCCACTCGACCGCCAGGCACTTGGTCAGATGGGCGATCGCCGCCTTGGTCATGCAGTACACGGACTCCGTGGGCAGCGCCACGAATCCGGCCTGGCTGCTGAGGTTGATGATCCGCCCGGATCCCTGGGGAATCATGATTCGAGCGGCGGCCTGGCTGGCGAAGAAGGTCCCCTTGAGGTTGACATCGACGGTGAGGTCGAAGTCGTCCACCGTCACGTCCACCGCGAGATTGGACGGACCGAGGCCCACGTTGTTGACCAGGATGTCGAGGCGCCCCATCACGGAGGCTGCCTCGCGCACCGCGGAGCGCACCTGGTCGAGGTCGAGCACATCCATGGCCAGTGGAAGGCATCGCCGTCCCTGGGCTTCGACGTCCGCCACGACCTCCGCTGCCGTCGCCACCGATCGCAGGCCGACGGCGACGTCGGCTCCCGCATGAGCCAGGGCCACGGCGATGGCTCGGCCCAATCCCCGGGCAGCTCCGGTGACCAGGGCGACGCGCCCCTCCAGATCAAACGATGGAAGGGCTCCCACTGCCTCCACGAGCCGTGAGCTTACCAGCCGTCCTCGTGGAACCGCGCCCGCCTCGTCAAACGTTCGTCAGCGGGCCCGCCGGGGCGCCGGCCCGAGGTCGAGGCTCACTCGGCACGCTCCGGCGTGCCGGCGCCCCCTCTGCTCCAAGCATATCGCGCGTCCGGGGGCTTGCGGCAAGACCCGGGCCGTGCCGCAGAATCTCCGGTCGAGGACCACGACCTGGCGGACGGAGCCCGACGTCCGCGTCGCGCGCGGGCCGGCCGTCGCCGAGAACCTGGCAGAGCGACCACGGCGCAGGCTCAGCCGGCCACCCCAGGGCAGGCGAGCACGACCACCCTGGAGGTATCGCGATGATCGACCGCCACGTGCTGCGTCTCGAGGAGATCGACAGGACGCAGGTCGGCGCTCGCCGGCGGCAAGGCCGCGCACCTGGGGGAGCTCTCGCGGATCGAGGGCATTCGCGTGCCGGCTGGCTTCTGCGTGACGACGGGCGCCTTCCGGCGGATCCTCGCGACGGTGCCCTCGGCTCGACGATCAGCTCGATCGGCTGTCGCGCCTGGCCCCGGTCGGCTGGGAGGCGATGCGCACGCTCAGCGCGGAGATCCGGCGGACCATCGAAGGCATCGCCATCCCAGACGATCTGACGGCGGCGATCACCCGCTCGATCGCCCGGCTCGGCGAGCAAGCCGGCTACGCCGTCCGATCCAGCGCGACGGCGGAGGACCTGCCGACGGCCTCGTTCGCCGGCCAGCAGGACACCTACCTGAACGTCGTGGGCTCGGCGGCGATCCTCGAGCACATCGTCCGGTGCTGGGCATCGCTCTACACCGAGCGGGCCGTGACCTACCGCCAGCGGAACGGCTATCGACCACCGGAAGGTGCGCATGGCCGTGGTGGTGCAGCGGATGGTCTTCCCGGACGCGGCCGGCGTCCTGTTCACGGCCGATCCGGTCACGTCCAACCGGAAGGTCGCCTGCGTCGAGGCCGGCCTCGGCCTCGGGGAGGCCCTGGTGGCCGGCCTGGTCGAACGCGGACATCTACAGGGTACGGGACGGCGAGATCATCGCCAAGGCAGTCGCGACCAAGCGGCTTGCCGCCCACGCCTCGCCGGCCGGCGGGACACAGGAGCTGGCGATCGAGCCGGAGCGTCAGGGGCTGCCGGCGCTGACCGATGCGCAGGTGGTGCGGCTTGCCCAGCTGGGCCGGCGGATCGAGGCACACTTCGGCCGCCCCCAGGACATCGAGTGGTGCCTGGTCGACGATGGGTTCCAGATCGTCCAGAGCCGGCCGATCACCACTCTCTTCCCCATCCCGTGACCGACGACGGAGGGAACCACGTCTTCGTCTCCGTCGGCCATGGCCAGATGATGACCGACGCGATGAAGCCCCTGGGGATCTCCATGTGGCAGCTGACAGCTCTCCCGCGGATGTACGAGGCCGGCGGGAGGCTGTTTGTCGACGTCACCCAGCGCCTGGCGTCCCCGACAGGCCGTGCAAGCCTCCTGGAGGTCATAGGGAGAGGCGATCCGTTGATCAGGGACGCGCTGCGAGACCATCCTCGAACGCGACGACTTCATCCCGTCGCTTCCGGACGAGGGTCCAGGGCGGTGCGCCGGCCGGCAGCGCTGCCGCCCCGCTCGAGGCCGATCCGGCCATCGTCGCCGAGCTGATCGAGCGCACGCAGGCGTCCATCGCCGCGCTGCAAGCGCGACATCCGGACGAAGTCGGGGTGCGGCGCTCCTCGACTTCATCCTTGCGGACATCCAGGAGCTGAAACGGATCCTCTTCGATCCGCAGAGCCATCAGGTGTGGATGTCGGCCATGGAGGCCACCTGGTGGCTCAACGAGCACCTGGAGGCGTGGCTGGGGGAGAGGAACGCGGCCGACACGCTCACCCAGTCCGTCCCCGACAGCGTGACGTCAGAGATGGGGCTGGCGCTCCTCGACGTCGCCGACGTGATCCGGCCGCACCCGGAGGTGGTGGCTCTCCTCCAGCACGTCGAGGACGAGGACTTCCTGGAGGAGCTGTCCAAGCTCGCGGGCGGGCGGGAGGCCCGCGACGCCATCCGCGCCTACCTCGACCGGTACGGCATGCGCTGCGTCGGTGAGATCGACATCACCAGGCCACGCTGGAGCGAACGCCCCACCACGCTCGTGCCCCTGATCCTCGGCAACATCAGGAACTTCGAGCCGAGCGCCGGCGGGCGGCGCTTTGAGCAGGGCCGGCAGGAGGCCTGGAGCGAAGGAGCAGGAGCGTACTGGAGCGCGTGCGGGCCCTGCCGGACGGGGAGCGCAAGGCCGGTGAGACCAAGCGGATGATCGACCGCGTCCGGACCTTCATCGGGTACCGGGAGTATCCGAAGTTCGGCATGGTCAGCCGCTACCTCATCTACAAGCAGGCCCTCCTGGAGGAGGCCGGGCGCCTCGTGCAGGACCGGTGTGCTTCACGAGAAGGAGGACATCTACCACCTCACGTTCGGGGAGCTCCAGCGACGTCGTGCGCACCCGAGAGGTGGACGACCAACGCATCCGCCAGCGCAAGGACGCGTTCAGGTCGTATCAGGCGCTCACGCCGCCCCGGGTGCTCACGTCGGATGGCGAGGTCGTCGCCGGGGCGTACCGGCGCGACCGATGTCCCAGCCGGTGCGCTGGTCGGCCTGCCCGTGTCCGCCGGGACCGTCGAGGGGCGAGCCCGCGTCATCCTGGAGATGGCGGAGGCCGATCTCGAGCCGGGCGACATCCTGGTCACCACCTGCACGGACCCCAGCTGGACGCCGGCGTTCGTGGCGATCAAGGGCCTGGTCACGGAGGTGGGAGGCCTGATGACCCACGGCGCGGTGATCGCTCGGGAGTACGGCCTGCCGGCGGTCGTGGGGGTGGAGCATGCGACCCGGCTGATCCGGGACGGGGAGCGGATCCGCGTGCATGGAACGGACGGGTACATCGAGATCCTGGCCTAGAGGAAGGCCTCTCAAGAACCGCGAGGGGCGGGCGCACGCGGAGTTGCCCCGCCGGGACCAGGCGCTCTAGCGACGCAGCGGGGAGCGGTCCCCGACGGACCAGTTGTGGCCAAACGGATCGCGGAAGCCGCCCTGACGGTGGATCCCCCACGGCACGTCGTGATCCTCGACGGTGGCGCCAGGAGTGGCTCCGTGGGCAATCGCCTGGGCGATCACGCGATCGGGATCATCCACGAAGAGCTCTATGCGAGTGCTGGTGACCCCTGCACGGCTGGGGCTGAGCTCCGTTGCATTGGCGGGGTTGACCTCGTGAAGGAAGAAGGGGGCGCTTGCGATCTCCAGGCCTGCGACACCGTCGAGATTCCAGAGCTCACGGGCCCCCAGGGCTCGCTTGTACCAGGCGAGGGCGGCTTCAGCGTCCGGCACGATCAGCATCACCGAGATCGCCGCCGATGGAGGCGCCGAACCATGATCCGTCATGTCGTCCTCCAGCACGAGGCCACCCCTCGACTCTACCAGGGCGTCGAGAGGCCCCCGTGCCAGGCTCGAGGCGATGTGAGAGTCTCCTGAGTCCGCCTCAGTCCGACACCTCGAGGACGATGCGACCCCGACCGTGGCCGGTCTCGGACGCGCCGTGCGCCGCCTCCGCCTTGGCGAGCGGAAAACGCTCACCGACGAGCGGTGTCAGGCTGCCGTCGACGACGAGCGCGGCCAGCTGATCGAGGATCTGCCGGATGGCTGGCGGCGCCTGCACCCCAGACGTGCGAACGCCGTGCTGCTCCGCCCGCTCCGACTGGGGCATCCCCGCCACCGAGACCAGGATGCCTCCCTTTCTGAGGACGCTCCACGATCGATCGGTGACATCTCCTCCGACGGTGTCGAACACCACGTCGACATCCTGGACGACGTCCTCGAAACGGGAGGCGGAGTAGTCGACGACCTCGTCCGCACCCACGGAACGGACGAAGTCGAGGTTGGCCGTCGAGGTGGTGGCGATGACGTGGGCGCCCTTCCAGCGCCCCAGCTGGACCGCGAGGCCGCCCGCCCCGCCGGAGCCGCCGTGGACCAGCAGGCGCTGACCCGTCACCAGGCCCGCGGTCTCGAAGAGCCCCCACCACGCCGTGACGCCGCCGACGGGCAGGGTCGCAGCCTGCGCGAAGCTCACGGCCTCCGGCTTGCGGGCGATCGACTGCGCCGGGGCGGTCGCATATTCCGCGTAGGCGCTCTGGCCGCGGCCGGACACGTCGCCGCCGACGGTGAAGCCGGCCGCACCCGAGCCCACCTCGGCCACGCGGCCGGCGAGGTCCAGCCCGGGGATGTAGGGCAGCTCGAGGGGCATGGGCTGACGAGCGTCTTCGCCCTCCTGGGCAAGCGCTGGACCGGGGTGATCATCGGTGCGCTCCTCGACGGACCAGCTCGCTTCGGTGAGATCGCGGCAGGGATACCCGGGATCACCGAGGCGATGCTCTCGACCCGGCTCGCGGAGCTCCAGAAGGTGGGCCTGGTGGACCGTGAGGTGCTGCCCGGTCCTCCAATCGCTTCGATCTACCGGCTCACCGATCGGGGAACAGCGCTGCGCCCTGCTCTGACGGCGCTGGCCCGCTGGGCCGATCAGCACCTGCCCGCACCGCACTGAGCGGCACCTCGGAGCCGCTCCACCGTCCCTTCTCGAGCCCGGACCCGCGGAATCGACGGATGCGGGCGGCTAGGCTCGGCGCACCGTGATGCCGCCGAACGAGCTGCGTCCGCACACCTCGACCGTGGCCTCACCGCGCCCGGGCGGTCCGGCGGCCTCCAGCTCGTTGTGCACGCTGCCGTGGTGGGCCTGGAGGTCCAACCACGCAGCGACGCCGGTCCGGACCCCCACATCGACCCGTCCGTACCCGGTCTGGGCCACGATCGCGCCGGACGCGACCTCACCGAGGTCGATGTCGCCGTACGCAGTCTTGGCGGTGACCCCGGCGCGGGCCCGATCGACCGACACCTTGCCAAAGGAGGCGTTGACCTGGAGGCTTCCGGTGGCCTCGCCGACCCAGGTGTCGCCTGCCGAGTTCCTGATCACCGCCGGGCCATCGACCGCGCCGATCCGCACGGCGCCGACCCCGGTCCTGGCCTCCACCCGTCCTCGCGCTCGGTCCACGGTGATGTTGCCGGCACTGGTGCGCAGTTGCAGGGAGCCTGCCGTGTCGAGCACGATCTCGCCGCCGGTCCTCAGGTCACAGTCGCCAAGGTTCCCCACACAGCGGATGGCGGCGAAGCCGGCGTCGACGCGCAGTGAGGAGCCGGCAGGCAGAGAGATGGTCACGTCGATGGCATCGCGGCCCGGACCCAGGACGGTGTAGAACCGGCGCCTGGGCGCCCGGACCAGCAGGGTGCCGCCCGTGCAGTCCACGACGGTCTGTTCGGCCGCGCTGACGTCGGACCTCCTGGCGGAGTCGCTGGGTCGCACCTCCACCACGGTGTCACGGCGGTCACTCGCGGCGATCCGGATGTCGCCGCAGTCGAGCTCGACGCTCACCGCTATGGGTTCGGGGGTGTCGAACGTGGGCATGTCTCGCTCCTCTCGGTCCCAGTGCGCGCTAGGCGATCCTGCGGCGGTAAGCCCTCATCGCGAAGAGGAACGCGACGATGAGGATGCCGACGCACCAGGCCAGGGCGATCCAGATGTCGGTGCCGACCGCCTTCTGGGTCAGGAGGTCGCGGATGGTGTTGACGATGGACGTCACCGGCTGGTTGTCGGCGAAGGCCCGCACCGGGCCGGGCATGGTGCCGGTGGGCACGAATGCCGAGCTGACGAACGGCAGGAGGACGATCGGGTAGGAGAACGCGCCCGCGCCGTCCGCGGACTTCGCGGAGAGACCGACGAACACGGCGATCCAGGTCAGCGCCACCGTGAAGAGGATCAGGATGCCGGTGACCGCGAGCCACGCCAGCACGCCCGCCCCCGAGCGGAAGCCCATGAGCAGGGCGACCAGCACGACGATCGCGAGTGCGATCAGGTTGGCGACCACCGAGGTCAGCACGTGCGCCCACAGCACCGACGACCGCGCGATCGGCATGGAGTGGAAGCGCTGGAAGATGCCGCTCTGCATGTCTAGGAAGAGCCGGAACCCGACGTAGGAGATGCCGGAGGCGATGGTGATGAGCAGGATGCCCGGCAGCAGGTAGGTCACATACGAGGGCGACCCCGACTTGATGGCGCCCCCCAGGACGTAGACGAACAGCAGCATGAAGGCGATCGGCATGAGCGCGGTCGTGATGATGGTGTCCGGGCTGCGCGTGACGTGGCGCAGGGATCGACCGGTCAGGACCGCGGTGTCGCCGAAGAAGTGCCTGGTCATCGTGGTCCCTCAGTTGTCGATGCCGGCGCTGCGGACATCACCGCGTCGCCATTCCTGCCCTTGCCAGCGACGATCGCGAGGAACACGTCCTCGAGGGTCGGCTGCTTCTCGACGTACTCGACTGTGGCGGGCGGGAGCAGCTGCTTGAGCTCGGTGAGGGTGCCGTTCACCATGATCCGACCCTCATGGAGGATGGCAATCCGGTCGGCGAGCTGCTCGGCTTCGTCGAGGTACTGGGTCGTGAGCAGCACCGTGGTGCCGTGCCCGGCCAGCTCCCTGACGGCCTGCCAGACCTCGAGGCGCCCCTGGGGGTCGAGCCCAGCCGTCGGCTCGTCGAGGAAGACGACCGGCGGGTTCCCGATCAGGCTCATCGCGATGTCGAGGCGGCGGCGCATGCCACCCGAATACGTCGACACCCTCCGCGCGGCCGCGTCGCTCAGCGAGAAACGATCGAGCAGGTGGTCCGCGATCGTGCCCGGGTCCACGAGGTGCCGCAAGCGGGCGACCAGGACGAGGTTCTCCCGCCCGCTGAGGATCTCGTCGACGGCCGCGAACTGTCCGGTGAGGCTGATGGACTGCCGCACGTCCGCAGCCTGCGTGGTCACGTCGAAGCCGTTGACCGTGGCAGTCCCCGCGTCAGCCCTGAGCAACGTGGCCAGGATGTTGACGATCGTCGTCTTGCCCGCACCGTTCGAGCCGAGCAGGGCGAAGATGCTGCCCGGCGCCACGTCGAAGTCGACGCCGCGCAGCACCTCCAGGCGCTTGTACGACTTCTCCAGGGCCAGGACGTGGATCGCGGGCCCCTGGGCCTGCTCGGCTGTCATCGCCATGACCGTTGTCTCCCCGGTTGCGGTTCGCCGCCTGGGAGGCGAGCCTCGGCAAGCTCCGCTGGTGGAGCCGCGACGGGCTGGGACCGGCGCACGGTGATGTCGCCATGCGGGGTCCGGGCGCGAACGTCGACGGTGTCCTCTCCCGGCTGCGGCGGGCCAGCGCTCTCCAGGTCGTTGAGCACCTTGCCGGACTCGGTCTGCAGGTCCAGCCAGGCGGCGACGCCCGTGCGAACCCCCACGTCGACCCGGCCCCAGCCGGTCTGGGCCACGATGGCGCCATGCGCCACCTCGCCGAGGTGGATGTCGCCGTACGCGGTCCTGGCGGCGACGCCAGCGTGGGCGCGGTCGACGGAGACGTTGCCGGAGGCGGCCTTCACCCGGAGGTCACCGGTGGCCTCGCCGACCCAGGTGTCGCCCGTCGAGTTCCGGATCACGGTCGGGCCGTCGATGGCGCCAATCCAGATGCTCCCCGTCGCGGTCTTGGCCTCCACCCGGCCGAGCACCCGGTCCACGGCGATGTTGCCGGCACCGGTGCGCGCGTGCAGGGGGCCTGCCACCTCCAGCACGATCTCGCCGCAACCGGTCCTCAGGTCACACGCGCCAAGGCTTCCGGCGCAGCGGACGGCGGCGAGGCCGGCGGCGACGCGCAGCGACGAACCGGCAGGAACGTGGATCTCCACATCGACGGACTGGCGCCGCCACCCGAAGGGCAGGTACCGAAGCCAGCGCCGGGGCGCCCTGACCAGCAGCGTGCCCCCCGCGCAGTCCACCGTTGTCTGTTCGGCAGCGATGACGTCGACCCTCCTGGCCGGGTCGCTGGGACGCACCTCCACGGTCGTGTCGCTGCGGTCACTCGCGGCGATCCGGATGTCACCGGTGACCAGCTCGACGCTCACCGCTATCGGCTCAGGAGTGTCGAACCTTGCCAGGGAAGGCTCCGGCGCTCCGGCGGCGCGGACAGGCGGCGTCACGGTGGGCTCCCTCACCTATCGGGCCCAGCCGGTGTAGCGCCGGTTGCCGAGGGGTGTGCGAGGCTCGAACCGCCAATCTGGGTCGGCGCGCTGAAGCGCGCCAGCGGTGGCTCGCACCAGCCAGGTGTTGATGGACAGGCCCTCCCTCCGGGCGGCGCTCTCCACCCGGGCCTTGAGGTGCTCGGGCATGCGGAGGTTGATCCGGGCCAGCTCGCTCTCCTCCGTGTCGCTCACGGGCGGCTCGAGCTCCGACATGGCGCCCGCCCAGCCCGCCGTCCCCTGGGCCCCTCCCCCCTCCAGCGGCTCGGTGGACGGGAGCTCGGGCGGCGGGAGGGTGACCACGAATTGGGGCTCCTGGCCGCGGAGCCGCAACTCGACCGATCCCGGTGCCAGGTCGCAGGTGATCTCCTCCACAGCGGTGGAGAGGGCGTCCTGGAGGGCCAGGCGCATCGCGGCCTCCAGGGGTCCGACGAGGCGCTCGGCGAGGGCGCGGGCCTCCTCGCCCCCGGGTTCGGCGGACAGCAGGAGCTGGCGTTGAAGGTTCTCGACGTAGGGGCGCAGGTCCATGGCATCATAATGGCATCACATTAGAGCCATGTCAAGCCAGTTGTGCGCCAGCTTGGCTCCAGGTGCATCGGGGCCGCGGGAACCTCATCGGGGAATCGCCGGGGCTCGGCCGCCTTCTGGATGACGCCTTCGCAGCGCTCACCGATGTCATCGAGGCTGACCCGCCGCGCGTCGCGACACCCGAGCCCTGCCCTCCCCGAGGGAGAGCCCCTCTGCTACTCGCGACGGAGCGTGATCCAGAGGTCCGGCTTGATGAGTGCCGCCAGTATGAATGGCCAGAGCCGGGGTCGGTGGCACTGATAGCTCACCGCCTCGTCGCCGGCCACCTCGAAGGACCGCTGCCGGCTGAGGTGGCGCCCCTGACCGAGTCGCAGGGTGTGATGCCCGGGCGCCATGGCCACCTCGACTGTCTCCTGAGGGGCGATCGCCCCCACCACCTTCCCGTCGAGCGCGATGTTCCACTCCTCCCGCCCGCCATCCCCGACTCCGCTGATCGTGTTCCCACCCCACGTGCGGGACAGCCGCAGCGTCGCCTCACCGGCCACCGCTCCTCCCCCGCCTGTGGGCGCCGCACCACGTCGTGCTGCGGGTCGGCCGTCGCCACGACCCCGACGCGACAGGAAGCGCGTCAGGGAGAAGAGGAGGAGCGCAGCCACCACCACGATGCCGATGACGATCTGGACGATGTGGCTGCCGGACCCACCCAGGACGCCCGCCACGATGGTCGCGCCTCGCGAAGCTATGGGCATGAGTTGCGCTTGCCTCCTCCTGCGCGCATCACCTCGAAGTCCTGTGATGTCCCGGCGCGCCGCATCTCTCGATATCTCGTCAAGTTCGCCTGAGGGTGATCCAGAGATCGGGCTTGATGAGTGCCGCCACGATATGCGGTGGGCCGTACCGGGGACCGTGGCAGCTGTAGCTCACCACCTCGTCCTCAGCGACCTCGAGGTCCCGGAGCGGGCTTCGGTTCCGGCCCCGGCCCAAGAGACGCAACGAGTGCCGGCCCGGGCTGATCGACACCTCGACGGTCTCTCCCGCGGCGATGGCGCCCACCACCCGGCCATCGATGGAGATGTTGTAGGTCTCCATGCCGAGCAGGGGACTGTAGCTTGCCGCCCGTGAGAGACGGATCGTCGCTTCGCCCATTCTCGAGCCTCCTTACGCCTGTATCCGCCGCACCGCGCCCGGCCCAACGCTGCCGCCGGGGCCCACGCCCGTCGCCCTCACGGCACGGGAGCCGGTGATCAGCCGCTCCCGGTCGAACAGGGCGGCCACCACCCGCCACATGGCGATGTCGATCACCAGCAACCCGAGCCCGAACCCCACCGCCGTCCACACGCCCAGAGGCACGATCTGGAAGGACACCAGGGCCGTCACCGCCAGCGGCGGCAGGCTGGCGAGGGTGCCCAGCTGCTGGGCGACCCGGACGTCACTGGATCGCGCCGAGATCGCGATGCCGACCCCGATCGACCACATGGCGAGCAGCGGCGCGAACAGCGCCTGGGCGAGGATGTGCGGGCCTTCACTCAGAGTCGCCGCCACGGCGGGGTTCTGGGCGAAGAAGTGGGCGAGGACCACGACCAGGGCGAACAGGAGGTACGCGATCCCGACCGAGGGGATGAGCGGGGCCAGCGCCTTGCCGAGCAGGATCTCTCCGCGTCGCACCGGCGTGGTCAGCAGCGGCTCCAGGGTTCCCTGGTCCCGCTCCCCCACCACCGAGTAGGCGGCGATGGTGGAGGGGATGACCGCCGGCACGATCAGGAGGACAAGGAACGTCGAGCCCACTTCCTTGGCGACCACCGCGGGCTTGATGGCGGCACTGAGCACAAAGATGACGATCGCTGGGTTGATCAGGAAGACGAAAGGCAGCACCAGCATGGCGCCGATGATGAACGGGGTGCGACGGTACTCACGCATCTCCTTGCGCGCCACGGCGGCCAGCCGTCTCCCGTCGAGGCCGATCACTGCCGCGCCTCCGGGTCGTCGTCGACCAGATGGAGGTAGACGTCCTCCAGCGAGTGGCGCGCCTCCGCGATCGACACCACGTCCGCGCCGGCCGCGACCAGGGCACGGGTGACCTTGGGTGCCGCGACCCTGGGGTCGGCCACGCTCAGCACGTACGACGCGGCGCCCTGGGCGCGCCAACTCGCGACCCCCGAGTCACCGGTGAACACGGTCTCGGGAGCCGAGAGGGGCACCGCCGTCTCCACCTCCAGGGCTCCGCTGAAGAGACGGGTCCTGAGCTCGTCGGGACGGCCGATGATGAGCAGCCGGGTGTTGAGGATGGCCACCCGATCGCAGAGTCGCTCGGCCTCCTCCAGTCGGTGGGTGGTGAGGAACACGGTCACCCCACGCTGGCGCAGGCCGTCGATCAGCTCGTGCACCTCCCGAGCGGCCGCGGGGTCCAGCCCTGAGGTCGGCTCGTCGAGAAACATGATCGCCGGGTCGCTCAGCAGCGCTCGGGCAAGTCCGACGCGCTGCCGAAGGCCCTTGGAGAGGCTGCGGCAGAGGTCGCGGGAGCGCCGCTCCAGATTGACCACCTCGAGGGCGCGAGCGATCCGCGGGCCGGCCGATTGCAGGCCGTAGAGGCCGGCGAAGAGCTCCAGGTTCTCCTGGACGGTGAGCCGGAGGTAGAGGCCAGGGTTCTCCGGCATGACGGAGATGAGCCTCCGGATCTCGCCGCCGGTCCTTGCCGAGAGGGGTATTCCCGCGACCACCGCAGACCCGGAGGTCGGGGCGATGAGGGTCCCGAGCGTCCTCACCGTGGTCGTCTTCCCCGCCCCATTGGGTCCGAGGAAGCCGAACACCTCGCCCGGAGCGACCTCGAACGAGACATCCTCGAACGCCACGCGCTCGCCGAAGCGTTTCGTCAAGTGGCTGACCGCCAGCGCCGGCGCTGCGCCTGCCGACGGTCTCTCGTCCGGCGCGGGAGCTGCGGCGTCGTCACTCATATCTGGGAGATCTCATATCGCTAAGGCCGTCGTCAACGCTCGGGAGGGTGGCGTTTGGCACCGCAGTCTACATCCGCTTGAGAGGCGATCGTAGAGCCCGCAGACGACCTCGGAGAACGCCCCGCCTCGACACAGTAGGTCGGGGCGGCGCTCCCCATCGCAGTCGCTCTTCTCGTCACCGGGCTGTTCCTCGTAGGCCGCAGTCTCTCCTCCCTATCCGAGCCTGGCCGGATACCCCGCTCCGCCCTGTGGGTACCCGGCCGGGCCGTCACTCCGTCCCTGTGATGGGTTGCCGGTGGATGGAGTTGTTCAGGACGGACGGCAACTTCTCCTGGACGGGATTGTCGGGGCGTGGGATGATCCGGGCGGGCCTGTTCCGCAGCAGAACGCCACGCACCAGGGAGATGACGCGATGCGCAAGGTTGTCGTGTACGAGCTGCTGTCCCTCGACGGCGTGGCAGAGCAGCCTTTCGACTTCATCACCGACTTCGACGATGTCATGCGGGACAACCTCGGCCGCGTCATCGCAACCCAGGACGCCGTCCTGCTCGGGCGCCGGACCTACGACGACTGGTCGAGATTCTGGCCGACCAGTGCCATCCAGCCGTTTGCCGACTTCATCAACGGTGTTCAGAAGTACGTGGTGACCTCGACGCCGCTCAGCCAAGACTGGGCGAACACCACCGTCGTTGATGGTGGTCTCTCCGACCTGGTCTCCGATCTGAGGCGGCGCTCCGGCGGCGATG
Organism: uncultured Chloroflexia bacterium; assembly: GCA_963803165.1. Taxonomy (GTDB): domain Bacteria; phylum Chloroflexota; class Dormibacteria; order Aeolococcales; family Aeolococcaceae; genus Changshengia. The sequence continues at coordinate 414,772 of CAWDLK010000002.1, forward strand.
TCGGCGTGCACGGCAGCATCGCACTGACCCAATCCCTGCTCGAGCAGGACTTGGTGGACGAGCTGCGACTGGTGGTCGCGCCAGCGGTGACCATGCACGGTCGAAGGCTGTTCGAGAGGGGATTGTCCAGGCGGCTGACGCTGCTGCGCCACGTCGCCTCTCCGTCCGGCTGCCTCCTGCTCGACTTCCGTGTTGGGCGAACACCGGCGCCATGACAACTCCGCGGCGCCCAAGCACGCGAGCCAAGGAGGGCTCGGGATGAAGATGCGCAAGCTTGGAGGGAGCGGCCTCGAGGTCTCGGCCATCGGCCTCGGCTGCATGGGCCTGAACTATCACCGTGGCCCCGCGCCGGACCGGAGGGAGATGATCGCGCTGATCCGCGCGGCGGTCGAGCGCGGGGTCACGTTCTTCGACACCGCCGAGGTCTATGGGCCATACACCAACGAGGAGCTCGTGGGCGAGGCGCTGGAGCCGGTCCGGACGGGCGTGGTTATCGCCACCAAGTTCGGCTACGACCTCGGCCCTGGCGGATCGGGCGGCCTCAACAGCCGCCCAGAGCGCATCCGCCAAGTCGCCAAGGACTCGCTCAAGCGTCTGCGGGTCGACACCATCGACCTCTTCTATCAGCACCGTGTCGACCCCGAGGTTCCGATCGAGGAGGTCGCTGGCGCGGTGAGGGATCTGATCGCCGAGGGCAAGGTCAAGCATCTCGGACTCTCGGAGCCGGGGCCCGAGACCATCCGCCGAGCGCATGCGGTCCAGCCGGTTGCGGCGGTCCAGAGCGAGTACTCCCTCTGGTGGCGCCTCCCTGAGGCAGACGTCCTGCCCGCCTGTGAGGAGCTGGGGATCGGCTTCGTCCCGTTCAGTCCGCTGGGCCGGGGCTTCCTCACCGGCAAGATCGACGAAACCACGACCTTTGGCGGCAACGACAATCGCAGCACCCTGCCACGGTTCACCCCGGAGGCCCGCAAGGCGAACCGCCCCGTGGTCGCCCTCTTGGAGATGCTTGGCGACCGGAAGCGCGCGACGCCGGCGCAGATCGCGCTGGCCTGGCTGCTGGCGCAGAAACCATGGATCGTGCCGATCCCCGGCACCACCAGGCTTGACCGCCTCGAGGAGAACATCGCCGCCTCTTCCATCGAGCTCACGCCCGACGACCTGCGGAGCATCGACGCCACCTTCGCGCAGATCACCGTGGCGGGTGACCGATACCCCCAGGCAGAGGCAGATCGCACCGGGCGGTAGACGCGCCGGCACGGAACCCAACCCGCCGGCGTCGGCGGACGGTCAGCCGAGCGAGGCGCTCGCTGCGCGCAGCTCGTTCAAGGCCTGCAACGTGTAGTGGGAGAGCTCGTTCTCGGCCTCACGGTCGCCCTCGGACCACTTGGCGTAGCCCCGCTTGAACGCGAGGACACCCAGCTCGCCTGCGAGCTGTGCCGTCGAGTCGGGCACGCCGCGGGCGATGAGGGCGGTTGTCATGGCGGCCGCGAGGCCGACGCTCTTGAGGGCGTCCCGCTCCTGGAGTTCCGTGCTGGCGGCGACGGCCGCCTTCATGCGGGGGCCGAGCTCGCGGTTCATCGGGCCCATCGCACTCGATACGCGCTCGAGACCGGCAGCGACCGCCTCGAGCGGGCTGGCACCGACGGGCGCCCTGGCGATCCCCTCGGCCAGCAGATGGCTGAGCGTCTCCTGTCCGGCCAGAAGGATGTCGCGCTTGTCAGGAAAATATCGGAAGAAGGTGCTCCTCGTGACCCCGGCGCGCTCGGCGATCTGCGCCACCGTCGTGGCGTCGTACCCCTGCTCGGTGAAGAGGTCGACGGCCGCCACGACGAGCCGTCCGCGCGCTCCTGGTTCCCACCGAGCCATGACCCCATGCTAGCGATGGGACGTCTATTCCATCACTCTGCAAAATGATGAGACAAGTGTCCCATCACTTCCCCAGGAGAGCCCCATGCACGTCTTCATCACCGGTGGCACCGGCAGGATCGGCACCGCCGTGGTCGCCGAGCTGCTCGGCAACGGTCACACCGTCCTCGCGCTCGCCCGCTCCGACGCGTCCGGCCTGGCCCTCACCTCGGCCGGCGCCGAACCCCTCCGGGGAGATCTCGCCGACCTGAACGCCCTCCGCACCGGCGCCGCTCAGGCCGATGGAGTGATCCACATCGCATTCGGTAACGACTTCAGGAATCCCGACGCCCTCGCCCAGGCGGTGGCCGAGGAGAGCGCCGCCCTCGCGGTCCTGGGCGAGCAGCTCCTCGGCAGTGACCGCCCCCTCGTCACGGTCTCGGGTACGCCACCCGTACCGGGCCGCGCCTCCACCGAAACCGACCCTCTGCCGACCGGCGGGCCGGTCGGCGGTCGCAGCCGCGCTGTCATGGCGGTCCTGGACCTGGCTGTAAACGCTCACGAAGATGTCAGTCGGAAAAACCCACCCGAAACGTCAGTAGGCGCCGATGCTGGCACGGCTGTCTCGTGAGTTCAGGCGTCACTGACATATCAGTGAGCGTTCCTACTGACACTATCATGTTGTTTCCACTGACATCTTCGTGGAGCTAACTTCAGGACTTGTGGAAATAGCCGCTGAGGACCCGGCGAAGCTGGGAACGAGGACGGCGTAGCCTTCCAGGTTGCTACCAACAACGAGCGACCCGTTACCAGCGGGTCGACCTGGAGGCCACGCCGTGTCTGCACGGTACCAAGTTCTGCCGCCGAGTGCACCTGTCCCCGCCCCCGACGACCTGATCGAGCAGTTGGTCCGGGAGGGCGCCCAGCGAATGCTCCATGCCGCTCTCAGCGCCGAGGTGGACGAGTTCCTGGGTCGGGCCCGCTACCAGCGAGGCAGTGACTTCCGCGGCTATCGCAACGGCCACCTCCCGGCCCGGAGCGTCGGGGTGGGTATGGGGGCGGTGGAGATCCGCCAGCCCCGGGTCCGCGATCTTCCGGATGGGGTCGAGCCCTTCCGCTCCGAGGTTGTCGGTCGGTGGGAGCGGCGTTCCCGGACCCAGGGCCGGCTGCTCGCCCGCCTCTACCTCGAGGGCCTGGCCACCGGCGACTTCGAGCCCGTCTTCCGCGAGCTGGTCGGGGCGACGGCGGCGCTCTCGCCGACCAGCATCCTGCGTCTCAAGCAGGAGTGGGATGACGAGTACCGGCTCTGGCGGGGCCGGCCGCTGACTGAGCGCTACGTTTACATCTTCGCCGACGGTCTCTACCTCAAGGCCGGGTTGGAGAAGGAGAAGACCGCCATGCTCATCGTCATCGGCGTCCGCGCCGACGGCCACAAGGAGCTGCTGGCCATGGAGGAGGGCTACCGGGAGAGCACCGCCTCGTGGGCCCAGGTGCTCCGGGGGTTGCGCGACCGCGGTCTCGCCGAGGCGCCGCTGGTGGCCGTCGCGGACGGGGCCCTGGGGCTCTGGGCCGCTCTCGACGACGTCTACCCGACGACCCGCCGCCAGCGCTGCTGGAATCATCGCGCCCTGAATCTGCTCGACACGCTGCCCCGGCGCCTGCATGGTGAGGCCCGCGGTCGGCTCCGCGCCATCCACGAGGCGCCGACCCGGGCGGACTGTGCCCGGCTGCGCGCCGCCTACTGCGTGGAGCTCCGGGCCAAGGGCCAGGACCAGGCCGCCGAGTGCCTCGAGCGCGACTGGGAGGACTTCGTCACCTTCTACGACTTCCCGGAGGAGCATTGGCTCCACCTGCGCACCAGCAACCCGATCGAGTCCGTCTTCTCCGGCGTGCGGCTACGCACCAACGCCGCCCGGCGGATGCGGGTCCGGGAGAACGCCCTCTACCTGGTCTTCAAGTTGGTGATGCGGCTGAGCACCAACTGGCGGGCGATCAACGGCCGCAACCAGCTGTCGCTCCTGCTCGCCGGCGACCGCTTCGTCGACGGCAAACTCCAACGTCAACCGTCTCAGGAGGGCGCTGCCGCATAGCTCATCTCACCGACTTGCTGGAAGGCTTTTCCACAAGTCTTGACAAGAGCTCCCAGCGAGGAGACCACAGCACTCCTCGAGTCCATCGAGGGTGGGCGGAGGGTGGTAGTGCAGTAGTGCCCTCAAGGAGCCGGGCCCTCGGCGGGACACCCTCCGCTGGGAGCACAATAACCCGCGTCCCGCCAGAAACGCGCGGGTCGAGGGTAGGCAGAGTGGAGGGGTCAGCAATGACTTCGCTGCCAGTGGCGCGACTAACGGCCAATATGGCCGTCGTCTCAGACAACGGCCTGTGGTACAGAGCAGAAGGTCAGTGGCTCCCCCTCTTGCCAGAGGCGGTCAATGAGCCTCGCAGCGGCGAGAGCACGCTAAGAGGTCACTGGTCGTCCCTCGTGCGAGGGTTGACGAATAAGCCAGGCTTCGGTGAGAGTAAGCTGCGGGGTGTCCCGCTGGACTTCATTACGGAAGAGCAACTGAGGGAGAACGGTGCGGCTCTTGCTCGGCTGATGCAGAAGGACCGTCTGTCCCTCGACGCGGCGGAGAGCAAACTGGGCCAGTACTGGTTCGACCACTCGGGAAATCAGCCCTCCGATGCCGGGCGCGCGTACTTCGATGGCTCGAAGGTTTACGTGGTATGGAAGACGTACCAGACCGCGTGGGTCACGTCGTCGCGGACGAAGGCGAAGAACGGCGGTCCGGACACCTCTTTGCAGACGAATCGGGTGCAGCTGGCTCATGGACTTCCACTGGCGGCAATCCAAGCTATTCGCCGGATCGTGGATGTCGACGGCATTACCGTTACCTTCTATCAAGGTGACGCGGATGCTGGCTTCACCGTGCGCGCATGCCGACCGTCGGAGCAGGTCGAACAGTACCTGACCGCGATCGCAGAGGCCAAGTCATCCGTGGAGATCAACAGTGACCCCAACGATAGTTACCTATCCCGGGATGATGGTGGCCGCCGGGCACTCATGCGCATCGCTCAGACAACCGGGGTCTTGCCGGTTGCGATCAGCGAGCACACTGCTCCAGCCAGGGTGAGCCTGTGTCCCGCCTGCAATGCACCGCTCCCGCCAGGAGCGCAACGGTGCTCGTTCTGCAACGCTTACATCCGCGGAGGCTGATCCGACCTGCATGCCCGACCGCCTCGTTGCGAGGTGCCGCGCCGCCAGAGTTGCGGCCGTGTTGGAGGGCAGAGAGACGGCCCTCGGCGTCATCGCGAGCTGAGCAGAGATGACGCCGCCAGTTAGTCAGTGGCCTGGGATAGCCAGCGCCTCCGCGAGCGCGGTCCCCGCCTCGGAGCGGACCATCGGCTCTAGAGAGCTACAGTGAGCAATCCCAGCGCAATACGAGGTGCAGCCATGGCGCCCGGAGAGAACGCGCCCTCCCTCCCAGCCGAGGTGGAGGAGTCCATCCGTCGATGGCGCGACCTGGATTTGGGAGATGCGCGGGGCCGCGTCTGTCAAGGTGGTGTAAGAGAGACCGACGCCATCCGCGCGTCGATCGACTCGTTCACGCTGCTGCGGTGATCGCGGGCAAGCCCTCCGTGTCGATGGTGGAGTAGGTCTTGGTGAGCAACTCGGCGCTCATGTAGCGGCGGCCCACGGCCTCGGCCAGATGCCCGGTTAGCGTCCAGGGACGTGGTGTACGAGGAGCCTGAGGGTCTCCACAAAGGGAGAGACCACCGCCATCCTTTGAGGAAGCATCACCAACCTCGAGGAGACGACGGTGGCCACATCCAGCATGGATGCCCTGACCTGGTTCCGCAAGCAGGTGGAGGCGGCTGACGCCGACCTGTTGCGGGAGATGATCACGACCTTCGCCGGCGCCCTGATGAACGCGGAGGTCGACAGCCTCTGCGGGGCCGGCTATGGCGAGCGGACCCCGGAGCGGGTGAACTCCCGCAACGGGTACCGGGAGCGGACCTGGGACACCCGAACGGGTACGATCGACCTGGCCATCCCCAAGCTGCGCTCGGGCAGCTACTTCCCGGACTGGCTCTTGGAGCAGCGCCGGCGATCGGAGCGGGCCCTGGTGGCGGTGGTGGCCGAGTGCTATGTCCGCGGCGTCTCCACCCGCCGGGTCGAGGGGCTGGTCCGGACGCTCGGCATCGAGCGGCTGAGCAAGTCCCAGGTGAGCGCCATGGCCCAGGAGCTGGACCCGATGGTGGCGAGCTTCCGCAACCGGCCGCTGGACCCCGCCGGCTACCCCTACGTCTGGGTCGACGCCCTGACCCAGCGGGTCCGCGAAGACGGCCGGATCGTCAACGTCTGTGCCGTCGTTGCCACCGGGGTGACCGCTGAGGGCAAGCGGGAGATCCTGGGCGTCGACGTGGTCAGCGCCGAGGATGGAGCCGCCTGGACGGCCTTCCTGCGGGGCCTGGTGGCCCGAGGACTGCGTGGGGTCCGGCTGGTGATCTCCGACGCCCACGAAGGGCTCAAGAACGCCATCGCCGCCATCCTCGACGGCGCCAGCTGGCAGCGGTGCCGGACCCACTTCATGCGCAACCTGCTGAGCCGGGTGCCCCGATCCGCCCAGGCCGCGGTGGCCACCCTGGTGCGCTCCACCTTTGCCCAGCCCGACGCCACCTCGACCTGGGCCCAGCACGGCCGGATCGTGGAGCAGCTCCGCGAGCGCTTCCCGCGGGCGGCCGATCTGCTCGAGGAGGCGACCCCCGACCTGCTGGCCTTCACCGCCTTCGCCAAGGAGCACTGGCGCCAGATCTGGTCCAACAACCCCCAGGAGCGGCTCAACAAGGAGCTCCGTCGACGCACCGACGTGGTCGGCATCTTCCCCAACCGCGACGCGGTCATCCGCCTGGTCGGGGCCGTGCTCGCCGAGCAGAACGACGAGTGGGCCGTGGGCCGCCGCTACATGAGCGCCGAGTCGCTCACCAAGACCTACTCCACCATCGACACGGAGGGCTTGCCCGCGATCACCGCAGCAGCGTGAACGAGTTGATCGACGCGCGGATGGCGTCGGTCTCTCTTACACCACCTTGACAGACGCGGCCGATGCCCGGCGGTCACCTCACTTCGCTCCGCATGTTCCTTGCCGCACTTGCTGAGGGCTTCCTTGATGTGCTCCAGCGTCGGCCACAGACCCACCGTGTGCCACTCCACGCCGCTCCTGGTCGACGGCCACTCGACGGTCGGCTCATCCTGCCCCGGCACCCTCTGGAACTCAGGTGCGTAAACGGCGAGATACCAGTGCATGAGCGGGATCAGCTGGTGGACGACCTCGGGATGGCGGTGCCAGCAGTGCCAGGGCCACCACTCCACCAGGTCGTAGGCGTCGACCAGCCATTCCACCCACCGGGCGAGATCCATCCACGCCTCGCGCAGCTGGTCCTTCTCGAGCCCGCTCCAGTTCCATCTGGGCAGCGGAAAGGCCGTACTCCGCGGCTGACGCCGTACCAGGTCGGCGAGGCCGCCCAGGGTGTCCTCGATCGCGCCAATACGCCGCTCCAGGTCAGCGGTGTCCGCCATCTGGGTCAGGCTGCTCGCGTCTGCGCCGCGGCCACCGCTGCGTCGTACTCGCTCACGGCGGCCTCGAAGACGTGGCGGTCCTTGGCCGGCAGCTCCCATGGTCCGCGCAGCCGGACGTCGACGGGCGGCACTCCCCGGGTGAACAGGAGTCCCTCGCCCTCGCGGAGCTGGCGGATCTCTGCCGTGCTCAGCGCCGGCTCGCGGCGCTCATTCCGGCCGCGACTGTTCCGGCCTGCACCGTCCGTGTGCTGGCTCGCTGACCACGATGTCACCTCGGGCAGCCAGCTCTGCACCATCTCCAGGTCGCTCTGCCAGCGCAGGCCGCGCAGGAACATGGTCGTCGTCATGGAGTTCGAGGATCTCGGCGGCTCCGTGGTCGCCGTACGCCCGCCGGAGCAAAACGGCGTTTCTGGCTCGATCTCGGTGGAGGCCTTACTCAGGTCCACCTGGGCCGTCGAGGCGTCGTTCTGCGCGGTGCCCTGGTCAGAGAGGATGCTCTGCGCGTCACTGACTGCGGTCGGGCGGGCCCGTGGGAAGCCCCAGGAGGCCCGAAAAGCGGGCTGATGCGCCTTCTAATCACCGGTCTGCCGCCCGGTGGAGCGGGAGACGAGGCTCGAACTCGCGACATCGACCTTGGAAGGGTCGCGCTCTACCAACTGAGCTACTCCCGCCGGCTTGACGCGGTCTCGGCAGGCTAGCGCTCTACCAGCTGAGCTACTCCCGCGTCGCGGCCACAGGATACCGCGGACCGAGGCCCCTCCCAGGACCGCCGAGGGCCAGCGAGTGGGCTCAGTGCCCGCAGGCGCGGGCTTCGCCGGCTCCGTCGGCAGTCTGGAAGCTGTGTCCGCAGCTGCACGTCCGCACCGCGTTGGGGTTGTGGATCGTGAAGCCGCCACCCATCAGGGCGTCGACGTAGTCGATCTCGGCGCCCTCCAGGTACTGGGCGGAGTACTCGTCGATGTAGACGGAGAGGCCCTCGACCTTGACCACCTCGTCGTCCTCGCGGGGCGGGTTGTCGTCCAGGCCCATCCCGTAGGAGAAGCCGCTGCAGCCGCCGGACTGGATGAAGACGCGCAGGCCGACCTTGGTGGTGGGCTCCTGGGCGATGAGGCCCTTGAGCTGCCCTACGGCTGCTTCGGAGACGGTGATCATGGCTGGTCCCTCTGGGTCGGTGGCGCCCCGTCCGGCGCTGGTTCGATCCCGATCATACGACAACACCTCGCGGTTGAATGTCCTCCGGCCCCACGCCCCTAGGGCCGAAGGTCCTGAGACCCCCGGAGATCCCCCGCCCAGGGCCTCGCGGGGAGCCTCAATCGGCCCGTCCCGCCTCGGCCGCATACCGGGGGAGGTGGACGTCCGCCCTCCCGGCGAAGCTCATCGCCGCGGCCACCCGGTGGTGCCCGGCGACGGTGTCGATCTGGTGGAGCATCTCCTGGCAGATCCGGCGGTAGCTGGGGTGCCCCTGGGGCGAGGTGCGCAGCTCGATGAGGTGGAGGGCCTCCCGGGCGTTGAGCTTGACCACGTAGCGGACCCGGTGGGCGAGGGTCACCAGGTACTGGGCCTGCTCGGGGAGCTCGCCCCGGACCTCGGCCCAGGCCGCCTCGGCCACCTCCGCCGCCTCCCGCCAGCGTCCCTCCAGCCCGGCGGCGACCACCTCCTCGGGGACGGCGTATCCGAGCGCGGGGGTCAGCTCCTGCCACTGGATGGTGAGCATCCGGTGGCGCTGGAGGTCGCGGAACGCCCCGTAGTCGGAGACCAGCTCAAAGGTGTAGTCGGTGTGCTCGAAGCCCCTCCCCGGCCGGTGCCGGCGATTGCCCCGGGAGCCGAGCGCGGCGGCGAAGAGGCGGTCCCTCTCCCCCTCCGGCAGCGAGCGCACCGCGCCGACCACCTCGGCCATCGACACCGCGGCGTGGGGCAGGAGCGCGCCGGCCATGATCCGCTCCTCGCCGTCAGGGTCCCAGCGGAGAAGGGTCACCCGGTCGCCGGGGGGGACGTCGGTGCTGGCGGCGGTCTCCTCTCCCCCACCCGCGGGCAGCAGGCGCTCCGCCTCCCCCCAGAGGGCCAGGGCGGTCTCGCGCAGGTACTCCGCCCAGACCCCACCCCGGTCGGGACGGTCGAGCCGGGTCACCAGCTCGGGGACCGCCGCCTGCAGCTCGCGGTCGATGAGCTCGGCGTAGCTGCGCGCCTCGGGCAGCGGGTGCGCCCGCAGCCGCAGCACCAGCTGCTCCAGCGCCTGGGCGGAGGCGAAGACCCCGAGGTTGCTCACCGTGCCGGCGGGGAGCAGCCCGCGCAGGAGGTCGAGGGCCAGCGCCCGGATGGCCCGCTCCCGTGCCCTGGCATCCGGCTCCTCGGGCAGGGCCCGGCCGAGGTGCTCGCGCAGCCGGGGGAGCATCTCCACGTAGGCGTCGAAGAGGCCGTCCATGGCCGCCACGTACGTCCCGGCGTGGGCCGACCCCATCAGCTCCGGGTCCCGGTGGTAGCGGTAGCGCCCGCCGCGGCGGTCGGTGTAGGGGATGTAGCGGGTCGACTGCTCGAGGTAGGCGGCGAGACGGCCCCATTCGATCGCCTTGGCCAGGGGCTGGCTGACCTGCTCGCAGGCCAGGTGGATCCCGCCCAGCTGGGCGACCGAGTCGTCCCCGTACTCGGCGATGACCCTGCCGAAGAGGCGTGTGGCCCGCGCTCGGCCGGCGTCGTCCCGGCCCGGCGCCACCACCCCGCCGACCGCCGCGTCCCCCTCCAGGAACTCGTCGAGGAGGAGCCGGCGCAGGCTCTTCGGGCTCCGGCTGTAGCGGGCGAAGAGCGCCGCCGCGGTCACCTGGGAGAGGCCGCCGAGGGTGAACACGGGGGAGTCCAGGTTGCTCACCCACGGTTCGAGTCGGGCCCGGTCGGCGGCGTCGAGGGGCTCGAGGTGGTAGGGGCCGGTCATCGACGCACAAGTGTACGGTCCGGTGCGGACCGCCGGGGCCGGCCGCCGCGGGGTCGCGGCAGGCTCAGCTGTGGACCGGCCGGTGACCCTCCAGGCCGACGTGGTCGTCCACCCGCCAGCGGAGCCGGGCCTCGACCCCGACCACCCCGTCGACGGTCCGCATCAGCCGGGTGACCAGGTCGGCCTCGCTGTGGGTGGAGACCTCGCCCTCCAGGGTGACCACGCCCTCGGCGACGCCGACGCTCACCTTGGCGGCGCCGAGCCCGAGCGCACCGCGCAGCAGGTTCTCGGCGTGATGCCGGAGGTGCTCGTCGGGCATGAGGTAGACGCGCAGCACGTCGGAGCGGCTGACGATCCCGACCAGGGAGCTGCCGTCGATCACCGGGAGCCGCTTGAGGTGGCGCAGGTACATGGTCTTGGCCGCCTGGCGCAGCGTGGTGTCGGGATGCACGCAGGTCACCGGCGTGCTCATCAGCTCCTCGGCGGTCCGCGCCTCGCGGCGGCGGCGGAACTCGTGGGCCAGGTGGCCCCCGGTCAGCCACGGGACGTGGGCACCGGCGGTGAGGTCGATCTGCTTCACCAGCAGGTCCTCCTCGGAGACCATGCCGAGCAGGTGCCCGTGGGGGTTGACCACCGGAACCGCGCTGATCCGCTCCGAGAGCAGCAGCTCGGCAACCGCCTTGATCGGCGTGTTGGGGGGGACGTGCACGACCGGCGTCGACATCACGTCACGGACGGTCCGCTGCTTCTCGTGGCCCCCCTCGCTGGGCGCCTCCTCGCGCCGGTTCTCCATCCCCGCCATGAAGGCGGTGACCACCAGCCCGCTGCCACTGCCGCTGCCGCTCATGTCCACACCTCCTGGCGGTGCGGAGCTTCGCTCCAGCCGTCAGCACTACGTTGCGCCCTCGCCGCCGCCGTGCCAGGGGCATCGGTATGGGTCCGGGGAGGGCCGACCGGCCCGTACGCGCGCCTACAATCCGGCCGGTGATCGCGGCGCCTCCCCGCTTCCTCGCCGACGTCTACGAGGACGTCAGCCGGTGCAACAAGTGCTCGCTCTGCCAGGCGGTCTGCCCCACCTACCAGGTCAACCCGGTGGAGTGGGAGACGGCCCGGGGGCGGGTGGCCCTGATCCGCGACGCGATCGAGGGCCGGCTGGAGCTCCGCGACATCGCCGACGGCCCGCTCTCGACCTGCCTCACCTGCGACAACTGCGTGGCCGCCTGCCCGCCCCGCGTTCCCACCGCCCGGATCGTCAGCCGGGCGCGCCAGGAGCTGCACGAGCAGGAGGGGTATCCGCGCGGGCAGAGCTGGCTGCTGCGCCGCGTCCTCGCCCGGCCGGGCGGCAGCCGCGCTCTCCACCGGCTCTCCCGCGCCGCCCAGGCGACCGGGCTCCACTGGACGGCCCGGCGGCTCCGCCTCACCCGGGCGATGGGGACGGCGGGGAGGATGGCCGAGAGGGTCGGCCCGCTCCCCCGCCGCCGCGCCGACCAGCGCCTCGGAGGGCTCCCCGCCGCGACCCCGCCGGTGCGCGGGCGCCTCGGCTTCCTGCTCTGCTGCTACCAGAACCTGGTCGCCCCCGAGGCCACCGAGGCGGCGATGCGCGTGCTGCTCGCCAACGGCTACGAGCTGGAGGTCCCCGACCTCGGCTGCTTCGGCCTCCCCGCGCAGAGCCTCGGTGACGGCCGCGCGGCGAGGGTGATGGCGGAGCGCACGGTGGCGGCACTCGACGGGCTGCGTGTCGACGGGCTGGTCGGTGACGTCGCCAGCTGCACCGGTCACGTGCGCGGCTACGACCGCATCCTCGGCGACGATCCGGAGCTGGCGGACGCGGCCCGGCGGGTGGCCGGCGCCACCGACCTCGCCACCGTCCGCCTGCAGCGCGACGGATGGCGGGCGCCGCTCGGCCCGCTGCCGTGGCACGTGACCATCGACGAGCCCTGCTCGCTCCCCGTCGAGGGGCCGGAGCGCGGGGCGGCGCGCGCGCTGCTCGCGCGCATCCCCCAGCTGACCATCACCCCGCTCGGTGAGGCGGCGATGTGCTGCGGCGGCCCCGGCGCCTACGCCACCGGCCAGCCCGAGCACAGCCGGGCGATCCTCGCCCGCAAGTTCGAGAACGTGCGCGCGACCGGCGCCGGCGTCCTCGTTACCGAGAACGTCTCGTGCCTGGTGCAGCTGCGCGCCGGGGCCCGGCTCCACGCGCCCGGGGTGCGGGTGCTCCACGTCATGGAGGTGCTCGCCGCGTCCATCGCCGCGGCCTGATCCCCGTCCGCGGTCCGCGCTGTGCCGCGTCCCGACGCATTCGCGGTCCAACGGCCCTGGCAAACGGGCTCGTCGCCGAGTTCACTGGCACCGATGGCGCGCCCCCCGGCCCCCACCGACCACCATCCGGTCGTGATCGACCGGCCGGGACTTCAGACGCTCATCGACGCCCTGATCGCCGACGGTCGCACGGTCATCGGTCCCATGGTCCGGGACGGGGCCATCGTCTACGACGAGATCACCCAGATCAGCGAGCTGCCGGCCGGCTGGGGCGACGAGCAGAAGCCCGGTCAGTACCGGCTGAAGCGGCGCACCGACGACGCCCTCTTCGGCTACGTGGTCGGCCCCGACTCCTGGAAGCGGTTCCTCTTCCCGCCGGTCTCGGTCACCTGGCGCGCTCAGATCACCGAGGACGGCGCCGAGGTGACCCCGCCCCCGGCGCCGCCGCGCTACGCCTTCCTCGGGGTGCGCGCCTGCGAGCTGGCCGCCATCGCCATCCAGGACCGCGTCCTTGTCCACACCGCCTACCCCGACCGCGACTACGCGGCGCGCCGCGAGGCCGCGCTGTTCATCGCCGTCAACTGCTCGACCCCCGCCGCCACCTGCTTCTGCACGTCGATGGGCACCGGCCCGCGGGTGGGCGCCCACCACGACCTCGCCCTCACCGAGCTGCTCGACGGCCGGCGTCCCCGCTTCCTGGTCGAGATCGGTTCCGACCGCGGGGCCGCGCTGCTCACCAAGATCTCCGCGCACGACGCCGTCCCCACCGACCGCGAGGCCGCGGCCGCGGTGTGGTCGGCGGCGGCGGCGGGGATCAGCAAGACCCTCCCGGCCGAGGGCATCGAGGAGGTGCTGGTCCGCAACCTCGAGCACCCCCGCTGGGACACGGTCGCCGCCCGCTGCCTCTCCTGCGCCAACTGCACCATGGTGTGCCCCACCTGCTTCTGCGCCGACTTCCGCGAGGCCGGCGGGCTCTCCCCCGACCAGAGCGAGCAGCACCGCACCTGGGCCTCCTGCTTCAGCGTCGACCACTCCCAGCTCCACGGCGGCTCGATGCGCTACACGGCCCGCTCGCGGTACCGGCAGTGGATGACCCACAAGCTGTCCACCTGGCACGAGCAGTTCGGGACCTCGGGGTGCGTCGGCTGCGGACGCTGCATCTCCTGGTGCCCGGTGGGCATCGACATCACCGAAGAGGCGGCGACGATCCGCGCCACCGATGGGCTGACCCGCCTCCCGACCGGAGCTACCCCATGAAGACGATCGCCGACCTCATCGCCGAGGAGAGCCTCTTCCAGGGGCTGGACAAGGCCAGCCTCGACTTCGTGGCCGGGTGCGGCCGCAACGTGCACTTCGCCGCGGAGGATCCGATCCTCACCGAGGGGGAGGCCGCCAACACCTTCTACCTGCTGCGCAGCGGGAGCGTCGCGCTCAGCTTCTTCGTCCCCGGCCGCGGCCAGGTGGTGATCGACACCCTGGGGAACGGCGACGTGCTGGGCTGGTCCTGGCTCTTCGAGCCGTACCGCTGGCAGTTCGACGCCGTGGCCCGCGACGACGTCGCGGCGGTGGCCTTCGACGGGGCGTGCCTCCGGACCAAGTGCGACTCCGACCCGCGCCTCGGCTACATGATGACCCAGCGGTTCGCCCGGGTCATCCTGGGCCGGCTCCAGTCCATCCGCCTGCGAGTGCTCGATGTCTACGGCGCTGGCTCTCCCCACTGACACCCGCGTCGCCGACGCCATGGAGCCGGTTCCCTACCGGGTGGTCGGGCGTGCCCGGGAGACGGCGGACACCATCACCCTGACCCTCGAGCCGGTGGGGGCGTCGATCGCCAGCCCGCGCCCCGGCCAGTTCAACATGCTCTACGCCTTCGGCGTCGGCGAGGTGCCGATCTCGGTCAGCGCCATCGACGCCGGGCACCGCCTGCGCCACACCATCCGCGGCGTGGGCGCGGTGAGCCAGCAGCTCTGCGCCGCCGAGGCGGGGACCATCGTCGGGGTGCGGGGCCCCTTCGGCAACGACTGGGACCTGGACTCGGCGAGGGGCAGCGACGTCCTGGTGGTGGCCGGCGGCATCGGCCTGGCCCCCCTCCGCCCCGTCGTCCACGAGCTGCTGCGCAGCCGCCGCCGCTACCGGCGGGTCACGGTCCTGGTCGGGGCCCGCGCTCCGGAGGAGATCGTCTTCCGCGGCGAGGTGGCGAGCTGGCAGGCCAGCGCCCGGATCACCGTCCGCACCACCGTCGACTACGCCACCGCCGCCTGGAAGGGCGAGGTCGGCGTGGTGCCGACGCTGATCGAGCGGGTCACCATCGACCCCGAGGTCACCACGGTCATGATCTGCGGCCCCGAGGTGATGCTCCGCTTCACGGCCGCCGAGGTGCTGGGACGCGGCATCGCCGCCGAGCGGGTGCGGGTCTCGATGGAGCGGAACATGCAGTGCGGCATCGGCCGCTGCGGCCACTGCCAGCTCGGCCCGGTGCTGGTCTGCACCCACGGCCCGGTCTTCCCCTGGTCGCGGGTGGGGCCGCTGCTCGCCCGGAGGGAGTTGTGATGGCCGCCCCGCTGCCCAAGCTCGCCGTCTGGAAGTTCGCCTCCTGCGACGGCTGCCAGCTCTCCCTCCTCGACTGCGAGGACGAGCTGCTCGCGGTCGCCGGCGCGGTGGAGATCGCCAACTTCACCGAGGCCTCCTCCACGGTCGTCGACGGGCCCTACGACGTCTCCCTGGTCGAGGGGTCGGTGACCACCCCCCACGACGCCGAGCGCATCCAGGAGGTCCGGCGCGTCTCCCGCTTCCTGGTCTCGATCGGCGCCTGCGCCACCGCCGGGGGCGTCCAGGCGCTGCGCAACTTCACCGCCGTCGACGAGCTCGCCTCCGTCGTCTACGCCCATCCCGAGTACCTCTCCACCCTGGAGAGCTCGACGCCGATCTCCGCCCACGTGCCGGTGGACTTCGAGCTGCGGGGCTGCCCGGTGGACCGGGGCCAGCTGCTCGAGGTGCTCACCGCGCTGCTCCGCAAGCGCAAGCCCGACATCCGCACCTCGAGCGTCTGCATCCAGTGCAAGCACCGCGGCAACGTCTGCGTGATGGTCGCCCACGGCACCGCCTGCCTCGGACCGGTCACCCAGGCCGGATGCGGCGCCATCTGCCCCAGCTTCGAGCGCGGCTGCTACGGCTGCTTCGGACCCATGGAGACGCCCAACACGGCGTCGCTCTCCACCGCCCTCCACCGGGGCGGGCTGGACGACGGCCAGGTGATGCGCATCTTCCGCACCTTCAACGCCACGGCCCCCGCCTTCGAGGCGGCCAGCCGGGCCCAGGAGAAAGGGGACGGCCGGCTGTGACCCACCAGGTTCGCGATCTGACCGTCGAGGGGCTCTCCCGGGTGGAGGGCGAGGGGGCCATGCACGTGGTGGTGACCGACGGCGCGGTCACCGACGTCCGGCTGCGCATCTACGAGCCGCCTCGCTTCTTCGAGGCCTTCCTCCGGGGCCGGGCCTACACCGAGCCGCCCGACATCACGGCGCGGATCTGCGGGATCTGCCCCGTCGCCTATCAGATGAGCGCCTGCCAGGCCCTCGAGCAGGTCTGCGGCGTCGAGGTCGACCCGCCGCTCCGGGCGCTCCGCCGCCTCCTCTACTGCGGCGAGTGGATCGAGAGCCACGTGCTCCACATCTACTTCCTCCACGCCCCTGACTTCCTGGGCGCGGGCAGCGCCCTGGAGCTGGCCAAGGACCACCGGGACGTGGTCGAGAAGGCGCTCACCCTCAAGAAGATCGGCAACGACATCATGGAGGTGGTCGGCGGCCGGCCCATCCACCCCATCAACGTCCGGGTGGGCGGCTTCTACCGGGCGCCGACCAAGCGCGAGCTGCTGCCCCTGGCGGAGCGGCTGCGCTGGGCGCGGGAGGCCTCCCTGGAGACCGTGGAGTGGGTCTCCACCTTCGACTTCCCGGAGCTGGAGATCGACCACGAGCTGGTCGCCCTCCACCACCCCGACGAGTACGCCATCACCGAGGGCCGGGTGGTCTCGGACCGGGGCCTCGACATCGAGGTCGCGGAGTTCCTCGAGCACTTCGCCGAGGAACACGTCGAACGCTCGACCGCGCTGCACGGCCGGCTGATCGAGCGGGGTCGCTACCTGGTGGGGCCGCTGGCCCGCTACAGCCTCAACTACGAGCAGCTTCCCAAGGTCGCCCGCGAGGCGGCCGAGCAGGCCAAGGGGCTGGGCAGGGTCTGCCGCAACCCCTTCCGGAGCATCCAGGTGCGGGCGGTCGAGACCGTCGCCGCCTGCGACGAGGCGATCCGGATCATCGACGAGTACCGGGAGCCGGAGCGGCCCGCGGTGCCCGTGGAGCCGCGGGCGGGGACCGGCCACGGCGCCACCGAGGCGCCCCGCGGCCTCCTCTACCACCGCTACACCGTGGACGACGCCGGCCTCATCCAGAACGCCGACATCATCCCTCCCACCGCCCAGAACCAGGACGCCATCGAGAACGACCTGCGCAAGCTGGTGGTGGCCAACCTCGAGCTCTCCGACCACGACCTGCAGCACCTCTGCGAGCAGTCGATCCGCAACTACGACCCCTGCATCTCCTGCTCCACCCACTTCCTCGACTTCACCGTCGAGCGGCGATGAGGCCCGGGTGGGCGGACCGGCCGGCGCCGCTGCCGTAGCCGGGACGGTGCCCGTGCCCGCGGGGGAGGCGCCGCCGCCGGCCCGGCGCGTGGTGGTCATCGGCGTCGGCAACCCGATGCGCCGCGACGACGGCGCCGGGATCGCGGTGGCGGAGCGGGCTCGCCCGCTGCTGCCCCCGGGCGTCGAGGTCGTGACCCTGGGCGGGGAGGCCACCGGTCTGCTCGCGGCCTGGGCGGGGGCCGACCTGGCAGTGGTCGTGGACGCCGTCCGCTGGGATCACCCGCCCGCCGGCGGCGTCACCCGCATCGACGCGAGCGCCGACCCCGGGGCGGTCGGAGGCTGGGGCGGCGGCACCAGCAGCCACGGCCTGGGGGTGGCCGAGGCGGTCGGCCTGGGACGCGCCCTCGACCGCCTGCCCCGGCGCCTCGTCCTGCTCCTGGTCGCGCTCGCCGAGGAGGGCCACGGGGCCGGCCTCTCCCCCACCGCCGAGCGGGAGGTGGAGGAGGCGGTGACCCTGCTGGTGGCCGAGGTTCGCGCCGCCGCCGGCTGAGGTCGACCCGCGCCCGAGGTCAGCCG
The DNA here is from genome assembly GCA_963803165.1 of uncultured Chloroflexia bacterium. Taxonomy (GTDB): domain Bacteria; phylum Chloroflexota; class Dormibacteria; order Aeolococcales; family Aeolococcaceae; genus Changshengia. Next base: position 432,589 of record CAWDLK010000002.1, read on the forward strand.
GGGACGTCCCCGGGGGCCAGGACGACCAGAGGGATCGGGCGGGCGGTGCCGGCCTGGTACTGGGTGTAGCGGTCGCGGTTGACCCGGTTCATCAGCGCGAAGAGACGCGGGTGGTCGGCGTCGCCGGGCGCGACCACCCGAGCCTCGGCCGGGAAGCGCCGGCGGGCGACCTGCACCTCGACCCGCGGGTGGGCCCGGACGTTGCCGAGCCAGGCCGGGTCGTGGTCGCCGCCGTAGTTGGACGCCACCACCACCAGGCGGTCGCGGTCGCGCCCGTAGACGAGCACGGTGGTGCGGCGCAGCCCGCTGCGGCGCCCGGTGGTGTGCAGGAGCAGCGAGGGCACGCCGATGATGCCGTGCCCCAGCCGGCCCCCGCTCGCCGCGTACAGCCAGCGGTGCGCGCGGGGCACGAAGGCCGGTCCGGTGCTCGACCCCATCCAGCCGTTGAGCGCCCGGGCGATCCCGGGCACGCGGGGTGCCGCCGTCCCCATCCGGGAGCTGCCCGCCGCCTCAGCCGAGGGCGGCGAGCGCGTCGCCGATCGGCGTCGCCACGCAGGTGAAGGAGGGAACGTCGCGGACGGTGTGGGTGGACGCCTCGCTGGCCCGCATCTCCTGGACCAGGTCGAGGAAGTCGCTCACCGAGTCGCTCTCGAAGGCCACCACGAACTCCTGGTCGTCGAGCCCGAACGAATAGGTGGTGTTGATCTTCACCCCCGGGTAGCGGTGGCCCATGGCGATGTGCTCGTCCATCTGGCGCTGGCGCTCCTCGGCGGGGAGCCGGTACCAGGCGCGGGTCTTCACGAAGGGATACACGAAGAGGTACCGGCGCTCGGTGGGAAGGATGACGAGCCGGCTGCTCCTCCCCTCCTGGGGGGTGCCGTCCTCGTGCACGTGCCGCTCCACGTAGCTGCTCCGCTTGGTCATGGCGAAGTACGTGTGCGGCTGCTCCAGGTAGCCGGCGAGGGCGGTGGCGTTGAGCAGGGCGGCCAGCTCCTGGATCTCCTCGAGCCGCTCGCTCACCGACCAGAGCATGAGGTCGGCGTCGCCGCGGGTGCCCACCAGGCTGTAGCTGCGCAGGATCACCCCGTCGCGGCCCGCCATCTCCTCGACCACCGCCCCGAACTCGGCGCGATCGGCGGCACGCTGCTCGGGGGAGCGGCGGCGCCATTCGGGCATCAGCCGGTAGAAGGCGTAGCGGACGAATTGGCGGGTGCCGGGGGCCCTCCGGCTGGCGTCGCGGACGCGGAGGGCGGGCGCCGCCGCAGCCTCCGCCGACGCCGCGGGCGCCGCTCCCTGCTTCCCCTCGGTCACGGCTCCCATCGTAGCGTCAGCCCGGCTCCGCGCTGCTCCCCCCCGCCTCCTCGAGGGCCGTCTTGCGGAGCAGCCGCTGCTCGCGGCGGACCCGAGCCTGGGCCTGGCGGCGGTGCTCCATCTTGGTCTCGGCGATCACCGGCGCCACCGGGGTGGGGCGCCCCTCCCGGTCCAGGGCCACGAAGACGAGGTGGGCGCTGGCCACGTGTCGGTGCCGGCCGAGGGGCAGGGTCTCCACGTCCACCCTGACCCCGACCTCCATCGAGGTGCGGTGGACGTCGTTGACCATGGCCTTGACGGTGAGCACGTCGCCGATGAACACCGGGGCGAGGAAGCTCATCTCGTCGATGGCGGCGGTGACCACCCGGCGCCGGGCGTGCTTGATGGCCGCGATGCCGGCGGCGCCGTCGACCAGCCGGAGGATGGTGCCGCCGTGGACGTAGCCGGCATGGTTGGCGTGCTCGATCTCCATGATCTGGCTGAGCACCGTCGCTGAGCCCGAGGCGGGCCGGGGGGTGAGGTCGGGCTCCGCCTCGTCGAGCTCCTGGAGGGCGAGCGGGATGGGGAGCGGGTGTCTCATCGCAGCCACGCGAGGAGCGCGCGGGTGGAGGTGGAGAGGGCGACGGGCAGCGCCCGCTCGTCGATGTCGAAGCGGGCGTGGTGATGAGGCGGGCGCACCGGGACCGCGGGGTCTCCGGCGCCCACCAGGTAGTAGCAGCCGGGGACCCGCTCCAGGAAGCAGGCCATGTCGTCGCCGACGGTGACCGGCCGGGCCAGCTCGACGTTGGCCTCGCCGACCGCCTCGACCGCCGCCCGGCGGACCACCTCGGCGCTCTCCGGGTCGTTGACCACGGGTGGGCAGCCGGCCACCAGCTCGAAGTCGAGCGGCGCCCGCAGGGCGCCCGCCACCCCCCGGGCCACCTCCTCGACACGCGCCATCAGGCTCTCCCTGAGCGGCTGGTCGGGGGCGCGCACGGTGCCGTGCAGCTCGACCTGCTCGGCGATGACGTTGTGGGCGCGGCCCCCGTGGACCATGCCGACGCTCACCACCGCGGGGCGGTCGGGGGCGACCTCGCGGGCCACCAGGGTCTGGAGGGCGACCACCACGTGGGCGGCGGCCACCACCGGGTCGACGCTCAGGTGGGGAAGGCCGCCGTGGCCGCCGGTGCCCCGGACCACGAGGCGGAACTCGTCGGCGCTGCCGAAGAGCAACTCCCCGGTCACCGCCACCCGCCCGGCGTCGAGCGGCGTCCAGAGGTGCAGGCCGAGGGCCCGATCGACGCCCTCGAGGGCGCCCTCCTCGATCATCGGGACGGCCCCGGCGGCGATCTCCTCCGCGGGCTGGAAGCAGAGCCGCAGCCGCCCTCGCCAGCCCTCGCGCAGCCCGGCCATGACCGAGGCGACCCCCAGCGCGATGGCGACGTGGCCGTCGTGGCCGCAGCCGTGCATGAGGCCCGGGGTCTCGGAGCGGACCGGCCGGCCGTCATCGGCCTCGAGGACGGGGAGCGCGTCCATGTCGGCCCGGTACATCACGGTTGGACCGGGGCCGGCCCCGTCGAGGTCGGCGATCACCCCGGTGCCCCCGACCTGCTCGCGCACCGCGTAGCCCAGCTCCCGGCAGCGGGCCGCGGCGATGCCGGCGGTGCGGCGCTCCTGGTGGGCGAGCTCGGGATGGCGGTGGAGGTCGCGCCGGGTCTCGACCAGCTCGGCGGCGACCCGGGCCAGCTCCCTCTCCAGGCCGGCGTTCGCGGCGGGGCTCATCCCGGAGGGGGGCCGCCGGCCGGTTCGCCCAGCAGGCGGAGGGCCGCCTCGGGGAGGTTGCGGTTGGCGACCACCTGGTCGGAGCCGGCCTCCACCGCCCGCCGGATCAGCGCCTTCTCCTCGTGGCTGCAGAAGCCGACGATGGTGGCCGAGGGGTTGCGGCCGCGCAGCCGTGTGATCGCCTCGAGGCGCGACTCCGGCTCGTGGTTGAGGTCGACGAAGAGGAGCGGCATCGGGGGGAGCAGATCGTCCCGGGTCGCCTCGATGAGGCCGATTCCCCCCGCCGAGAGCACGGCGCGCAGCCGGCTCGCCAGCAGCAGGTCGGTGCCGAGCAGGGCTGCCCGCTGGGTGGGGTCCATCGACGGCCATCATATGGGCGCGCCACGGGGACCCGCAGGGTGGAGCCGGGGGACCGGGCGGTGAGGGAGTACGACGATGGCGATCCGGAGCGTGGGCGTGGTCGGCGCGGGGGTGATGGGAGCGGGGATCGCCGAGGTCTGTGCCCGCCACGACCTCGAGGTGCGGCTGGTGGAGGCGTCCGACCAGCTGCTCGAGGCCGGCCGGCGGAGGATCGAGGGGTCGATGGCGCGGGGCCTGGAGCGGGGGCGGATCACCGAGGAGGAGCGCGACCAGGCCGGGCGGCGGCTCAGCCTGGGCACCGACCTGGACGCGCTCGCCGGCGTCGACATGGTGATCGAGGCCATCCCGGAGCGGCTGGAGCTCAAGCGGGAGCTCTTTGCCCGGGTGGACCGCATCGCCCCCGCCCATGCCGTGCTCGCCACCAACACCTCGGCGCTCCCCGTCATCGAGATCGCCCGGGCCACCGGGCGTCCCGAGCGGGTGGTGGGCACCCACTTCTTCAACCCCCCGCCGGTGATGCAGCTCCTCGAGCTGGTCCGCAGCATCGACACCGACGAGGAGACCCTGGCGGCCGCCCGGGAGTTCGGCGAGGGGCTCGGCAAGCAGGTGATCGTGGCCCAGGACCGGGGCGGCTTCATCGTCAACCTGCTGCTCATCCCCTTCCTCAACGGGGCGGTCCGCCTCTACGAGCAGGGTCTCGCCAGCCGCGAGGACATCGACGCCGGGATGCGGCTCGGCTGCAACCACCCGATGGGGCCGCTGGAGCTGCTCGACCACATCGGCCTCGACACGGCGCTGCTGGTCTGCGAGGCGCTCCACCGGGAGTACGCCACCAGCGAGTACGCGGCCCCGCCGCTGCTCCGGAGGATGGTCGCCGCCGGCCGCCTCGGGCGCAAGAGCGGCCGCGGCTTCTACGAGTACCCGGCGGAGGGCGGCCGGCCCCCGGGATGAGCCCGGCGGGGGGCCGGCATGTCCCGGCGAGGCCTCAGGCGGCCAGCGCCGGCTCCTCGCGGGCCTCGACCCGGGCCACGTCGGTGCGCCGGACCAGCCCGCGGAGCACCGCGACGCCCACCACCAGGAGGACGGCGGCGACCAGGAAGGCGACGTGGAAGCCGTCGAGGAGGGCGGCCTCCCGAATCGCCGCGGTGGGGGAGCCGCTGGCGGCCAGGGTGCTCGAGGTGGTGTTGGCCGCCAGCGTCGAGAGCACCGCCAGCCCCAGGGCCCCGCCGATCTGCTGGGTGGTGTTGAGCAGCCCGGAGGCGAGCCCGGCGTCGCGGGGGTCGACGTTGGTGGTGGCCATCAGGGTCACGGGGACGAAGGTGAGCCCCATGCCCAGGGACATGACCAGGATGCCGGGGAGCAGGTTGCCGGCGTAGCTCCCGGCGACGGGGAGGCGGCTGAGCAGGAGCATCCCGACGGCCGCCAGGGCCATGCCGATCATGGCCACCTCGCGGACCCCCACCCGCCGGATCAGGACCTGGGAGAGACCGGCACCGGCGACGATCATCGCGGTCATGGGCAGGAAGGCGAAGCCGGCGCGGAGCGGGTCGTAGCCGAGCACGTCCTGGACGTAGAGGGAGGCGAAGAAGAAGACCGCGAACATCCCGGAGGCCACCAGCAGCATCACCGCGTTGGCGCCGGTGAGCGAGCGCATCCTCAGGGCGCCGAGACGGATCAGGGGATGGGTCCGCCGGTTCTCGAGGAGGACGAAGGTGCCGAGCAGGGCCACCGACACCGCCGCCAGGCCAAGGGTCGGCACCGACACCCAGCCGGCGGTCTGCGCGTTGACGATGGTGTAGACGAGCGCGATCAGCCCCGCGGTGACGGTCAGGGCGCCGGCGACGTCGACCCGCCCGGTGGCATCCGCGGCCCGGCTCTCGGGGACGAAGCGGGCCGCCAGGAAGAGGGTCGCCGCCCCCACCGGGACGTTGACAAAGAAGACCCACTGCCAGGAGGCGAGCTGGGTGAGCACGCCGCCCAGCACCAGGCCCACCGCGCCGCCGCCGATGGCGACCGCGCTCCACACCCCCATCGCCCGCACCCGCTGCCGGCCCTCGGCGAAGGTGGTCATCAGCACCGAGAGGGCCGCGGGCGACACCAGGGCGCCCCCGATCCCCTGCAGGGCGCGCCCCGTCACCAGCTCGGCTGCGGAGCCGGCGAAGCCGTTGAGCAGGGAGGCGACCGAGAAGAGGGCCACCCCGGCGAGGAAGAGCCGGCGGCGGCCGAAGAGGTCCCCGGCGCGCCCGCCGAGGAGCAGGAAACCGCCGAAGGTCAGCGCGTAGGCGTTGATCACCCACTCCAGGCTCCCCGTGGAGAAGTGGAGATCGCGCTGGATCGAGGGGAGCGCGACGTTCACCACGGTGGCGTCGAGCACCACCATGAACTGCGCCAGGCCGACGATGACGAGGACAAGCCAGGGGTTGACGCGCCGAACTCCGATCAAGGTGGGCTCTCCCTTGCGGTGGTCGCTGGTGACGGCTAGAATCGGAAGACTGGTTCCGGTTCCTTACTATACGGAACGATGATTCCGGTTGTCAAGGGACCCACCGCACCGATGCCTGACGCCACCCCCTCCCCACGCTCACCCCTGCCGGACCCGGCAGCCGCCGCGGACCCCGACCCCGACCACCATCTCCGCGCCGACGCCCGGCGCAACCGTGCCGCCATCCTGGCGGCGGCGGAGGCGGCCTTCGGGGCCGAGGGCCCGGACGCCCCGATGGACGAGATCGCCCGGCGGGCGGGCGTGGGCGTCGGCACCCTCTACCGGAACTTCCCCACCAAGGAGGCGCTGCTCGCGGCGATCCTCGCCGCCCACTTCGAGCCCCTCGCCGCCGAGGCTCGCGCGGCCGTGGGTGCGGCCGACCCCGGGGCCGCCTTCTTTGCCCTGGTGCACCATCTCGCCGTCGCCGTGCAGGAGTTCCGCGCTCTCGCCGACAGCCTGCGGGCCGCGGGCGTGGACGTGCATGCGGGTCTGCACGCGCACAAGAGCGCGGGATCGCAGGAGCTGCTGGAGGCGACCGGGCTGGTGCTGGCCCGCGCGCAGGAGGCGGGTCAGGTGCGGCGGGACGTCAGCATGACCGACGTCGCGACCATCGTCGGGGCCCTCTACCAGGCCGAGGCGATCGCCCACGACCCGGCTCGATTCCTCCGCTGCGTGGACCTGGTCTGCGACGGGCTGCGACCCACCCCCTGATGGTCCCGCGCGGGCGCTCGCGGGTCAGGCGGGAGGCGGGGCGGGGGCGGCCGGGGGCTGCGTGCTGACGCTGACGCCGACCCAGGCGAGCATCCGCCCCTCCGACCAGAACTCGGCCCGGTACCGGCCCCGGTCGCCGAACATCGGGGCCATGTGGGTGACGGTGCTGATCAGCACCTCGTCCTGACCTGGCGGCACCGTCGCGGCCGCCTGGAAGCGGAGCGTCGCGGGCGGGAGCACCAGCTTGCCGTCCGCGTCATTGAGCCGCAGCTCGACGTCGTGGACGCTGTGGGTGTCGGTGGGGTTGAAGCGGAAGCCGCCGACCACGTCGAACACCGCCCGACCGGGGAGCTCGGGGAGCATCAGCATGTTGATCCCGCCGCCGAGCACGTAGAGCTTGCCGTCGGGCGGGACGGTCGCGTGGTCGGCGAGGAAGGCGAAGGCCATGTCCATCGGCGCGGACTCTGACACGTCGTCCACCCGTCCCGGTCATTGCTGCTACGGTGAGGAGGGCGGAGGTGCTCTCCCGTGCGCAGATCGTGAGGTGGAAGATGGGCTACATCCGAGGCTTCGTCCATGGGGCCGTCGCCGGCGCGGTGATCGGCATCTGCATCGCCCCCCAGCCGGGGGAGCGCACCCGGGCGCAGCTCAGCGCCCTGGGCAGGGCAGCGCGCGGCGGGGTCGACACCGCGCAGCGGACCGCCAAGCACGTCGCCCCGGTGGTCAGCGGGGCGGCCGCCGCGGCGCGCCACCAGGTGGAGCGGCGCCGCCACCACGAGGACGCCGAGGCCGCGTTCCGGGCCACCACCGACAACGGTCACCACTAGGTCCGGGCGGGGCGCCGGGCGGTGCCGCGCTCAGGACGGGGTGGGCCGGATCACGCTGCCGGGGCCCTCGTCCTCGACCGTGCCGAGGGCCGCCAGGATGGCGAAGACGCCGATCAGCAGGTCAAAGAGGTTGATCGCCAGCGTGAAGTGCAGGTCGAGGATGGAGCGGGTGCCGCGGTCGGTATCGCGATAGAGGAAGCCGACCACGGCGAGCGCCACCAGGATCACCCCGGCAACCCCGGTGACGATCCGGCCGACCCGGCGGCTGGCGAAGAAGCCGACGTAGGCGAAGGCGGCGAGCAGGACCACGTCGAGGACGTCCCTCGCGTAGGTGAGGTGGAGCTGGATCCCGCCGATGTTGCCCCGGGCCTGGCCGTGGCCGACCGCGACGGCGCTGCCCACCAGGAAACCCCCGATGACGACGATCAGGAAGACGACGGTGCAGATCTGGGCGTAGAGACGGGCCATGTCGGGCGGTCCCTCCTCGCTCGGGGAGCAGGGCGGACGAAGCGGGCGAATGATACCGGGAGGCCGGGGGGGACCGCCGTGGGCGGCGCTCAGCGCGGGTCGACGCGGGCGACGACGGCGGTGACGTTGTCGGTCGAGCCGGCGGCGAGCGCGGCCTCGACGAGCCGGCGCGCGGCCTCGCCAGGGGAGGCTCCGCCCCCCGCCAGGCGGGCGATCTCGGCGTCCGCGATCGGCTCCCAGAGCCCGTCGCTGCAGAGCACCAGGACGTCGCCCGCGGCGATCGGCGTCTCCGAGAGGTCGGGCTCCACCGGGTCGCCGAGCAGGGCCCGGGTCACGTAGTTGCGGCGCGGGTCGTGGCGAGCGGCCTCGGGGTCGAGGGTGCCGGCGCGCACCCGCTCGCCGGTCACGCTGTGGTCGGAGGTGAGCTGGACGGCCGAGCCGCCGCGGACCAGGTAGGCGCGGCTGTCGCCGGCGTGAGCCAGGGAGAGCCGGTCCGCGGAGATCAGCGCGGCGATCATGGTGGTCCCCGGGTTGCCCCCGAGCTGGCGGCGGACCTCCCCCACCGCGGTGTTGGCGAGAGCCATCACCTCGCCCAGACGCCCCTCCCCACCGCCCGGGTCGGCGAGCCGCTCGGCGGCGGCGGTCACGGCCGCGACGGCCGCCTCCCCTCCCCCGCTGTGCCCGCCCATCCCGTCGGCGAGGATCAGGCCGAGGCCGATCCCCTCCAGACCGACCAGCCGGAAGGCGTCCTGGTTCTCCTGCCGCACCGGGCCACGGGCGGTGCTCGCGGCTCCCTCCAGCCGCCACGGGCCGGCGACCACCGCGGTGCCGGCGGGGCCCGCGTCCTCGGTCACGTGAGGGCCGCGCCCGCGGATGCCAACTCTGTCACGACCTCATTGTGCCGTGAATCCCGGCCGCCGCATCCGCTCGGGCTGAGGCACAATGCTTCAGGTGCCTGGCCAGCAGGAGAGGGCTCAGACGCCGGCCGCCGCAGCGGCCGAGGTCGCGGGCAGAAACGGGGGCAAGGCGATCCAACCGGCCGCCGATGTCATCGTCGGTCGTGTGACTCGCGTGCCCACCGCGCTCCGCATGGAGTCGGTGCTGATCGATCGCGAGCTCTCCTGGCTGGACTTCAACGGACGCGTCCTCGCCCAGGTCGAGGACGAGACCCTCCCCCTGCTGGAGCGCGCCCGATTCCTCGCCATCGCCAGCCGCGCCCTCGACGAGTTCTTCCAGGTCCGGGTCGGCGGCCTCAAGCAGCTCGCCGCCGGGCTGGAGGGCGCGGCCTCGGACCCGCTCGACCCCCAGGCCCACATCCGCGCCATCCGGCCCAAGGTGGTCGAGCTCTACGCCCGCCAGGCACGCGCCTTCCTGGACGGGTTGGTGCCCCAGCTCGACAGCCGGGGCATCCGCTTCTGCGACTGGTCGAGCCTCGACGAGGACGACCGCGCCTACCTCGACAAGGTCTTCGAGGACCGGATCTTCCCGGTGCTCACCCCGCTGGCGGTCGACCCCGCCCACCCCTTCCCGTACATCTCCACCCTCTCCCTCAACCTGATGGTGGCGGTGCTGGACCCGGCGAGCCACGAGCAGCGGATCGCGCGGATCAAGGTGCCGCCGCTGCTCAGCCGCTTCGTCGTGCTCCCCGACGGGGAGCGCTTCGTGCCCATCGAGCAGGTCATCTCGGCGCACCTCCACGCCCTCTTCGAGGGCATGAAGGTGGTCGCGCACCACGTGTTCCGGCTCACCCGCAACGCCGACTACCAGCTCGACGGCGACGAGGCCGACGACCTGGTGGAGGCGGTCCGGGCGGTCCTCAAGGAGCGGCGCCGCTCACCGCTGGTGGTCCGCCTCGAGGTGGGGGTGGACATGCCGGAGGAGCTGGTCGACCTGCTCGCCCGCGAGCTGGAGATCGACGCCGAGGACGTCTACACGGCGTCGGCGCCGCTCGACCTCGGCGGCCTCTTCGACGTCTGCCGTCTCAACCGCCCCGACCTCAAGTACCGCTCCTGGGTGCCGATCACCCCGCCGCGGGTGGCCCACGACCTGGGCGGCTCGGAGGGCGACCTCTTCCGCGACCTGCGCGAGGAGCACCTGCTGGTCCACCACCCCTACGACAGCTTCGAGCACACCGTCGAGGCCTTCATCGAGCTGGCCGCCGAGGACCCCCACGTGCTCGCCATCAAGCAGACCCTCTACCGGACCTCGGGCCCGGTGAGCCCCATCATCCGCTCGCTCACCCGCGCCGCCGAGGCCGGCAAGCAGGTGGTCGCCCTGGTCGAGCTCACCGCCCGCTTCGACGAGCAGAACAACATCAACTGGGCCGAGGTGCTGGAGGACGCGGGGGTCCACGTCGTCTACGGCACGGTGGGCCTCAAGACCCACGCCAAGGTCACCCTGGTGGTGCGCGAGGAGCCGGGCGGGATCCGCCGCTACTGCCACGTCGGCACCGGCAACTACAACCGCGACACCGCGCGCAGCTACGAGGACCTCGGCCTGCTCTCCGCCGACCCGGCCCTGGGCGCCGACGTCGGCGAGCTCTTCAACAGCCTGACCGGCTACAGCCACCAGGCCAGGTACCGCAAGCTGCTGGTCGCCCCCGGCACCATGCGCCCCGCGCTGCTCCGCCTCATCCGGCGCGAGACCGAGCGCGGCGAGGCGGGCCGGATCGTCATCAAGGTCAACAACCTGGTCGATCCCGAGATGATCTCGGCGCTCTGCACCGCCTCCCAGGCGGGGGTGGAGATCGACCTCATCGTGCGCAGCATCTGCTGCCTGCGTCCCGGGGTCCCCGGGATCAGCGAGCGGATCCGGGTCCGCTCCCTGGTGGGCCGCTACCTGGAGCACTCGCGGATCCTCCGCTTCGGCCGTGACCCGCGCGAGGCCGACTACTACATCAGCTCCGCGGACCTGATGCCGCGCAACCTGGACCGCCGCGTCGAGGTCGCGCTCCCGATCCGCTCCGCCGACCTGCGCGCCCGTCTCGACGAGATCCTCGAGATCAACCTCAGCGACGACGCCCTCGCCTGGGAGCTCGGCCAGGACGGCGGGTGGCGGCGGGTGAGCGGCGGCGGCCACCGCGACGCCCAGGTGCGCCTCCAGGAGGTCGCGCTGCGCCGAGCCGAGGAGAGGAGCTGAGCCCGGCCTCGCCGGTCGAGCGGTGCCAGATCGACCTCCCCGTGGGCATCGCGTTCCGGCTCCGTCAGCTGAGGTGGGGCCAGACGGCCGCGACGCAGATCGAGCGCTTCGAGACCATCCACTGGGACACGCCCGACCACCGGCTGGCGGCCTGGGACGCGGGGCTCCGCTACCGGCGCGGCCGGGGCTGGCGGGTCACCCTCCTCGAGGAGCCCGCCGGTGAGGGCACGCGCCGCGTCTTCGTCGACCTGGACGGCGGGCAGGACAGCCCCCCACCCGAGGCGATCCGGCTGCTCAGCGGCTACCTGGGCGACGCCGAGCCGGAGCCGGCCGCCCGCCTCCGCCACCTGGAGAGCCGCCGCACCGTGGGTGACGTGCGCTGCGTCCACCAGGTGGTGAGCCTGCTGGTCGAGCGCCGCGCCGTGGCCCACGCCCGCCGGGTCAGCCTGCGCTGCCGCGGTCCCCTGACCGGCGCCCGGCGCGCGCTGACCGCGCTCCGCCGGGCCGGGGTGGCCGAGCCCACCACCCTGCCGCTGCTCGCCGAGCTGGTGGGGCCGGAGGCCGCGCCGCGCTGGCGCGAGGCCCGCCTCGAGCCCGGCAGCAGCGTCGCCCAGACCGTCGCCGCGGCGCTCCGCGACTACGCCGCCCGGCTGGTCCGCAACCAGGCGCTGATCCTCGAGGGCAGCGACCCCGAGGGGATCCACCAGGCCCGGGTGGCGTGCCGGCGGATCCGCTCCTCGCTGCAGACCTTCGCCCCCGTGCTCGACCCCGCCTGGGCGGAATGGCTCCGTCCCAAGGTGGAGTCGCTGGGCGCCGACCTCGGCGCGGTCCGCGACGCCGAGGTCCTGCTCATGCGCCTCCGGGCGGACGCTGCCGACGGCGGCCTCGAGCCGGCCGCCGCCGACCGGCTGCTCCGCCGCCTCGAGGAGGACCGCAGCCGCGCCCGCGACGCCCTGCTCGCCCGGATGGGCACGCCGGGCCACCGCGAGCAGGTGGATCGGATCCTGGCCGCGTCGGGCAACCCGGGGCTGCTCGCCGATGCGGCCGGCCGGCCGGCGGTCGAGGTGCTGATGCCGCTGATCGCCGGCAGCTGGCGCAAGCTGCGCCGGCGGGTCGCCGGGCTGCCCGCCCTCCCCGGCGACCAGGACCTCCACCGCCTGCGCATCCTCGCCAAGCGCTGCCGCTACGCGGTCCTGGCGCTCGTCCCCGTGCTCGGTGAGGGTCCCGCCCGCACCGGGGCGCTCCTCGGCGCTCTCCAGGACGCCCTCGGCGACCAGCACGACGCGGTGGTCGCCGGAGAATGGCTGCGCCAGTCCGCCGACCCCGAGACCGCCTTCGCCGCCGGCATCCTCTTCGGGGTGGAGCGGGCACGGGCCGAGGCGGGCCGCGAGACCTGGCGGGAGCCCTGGGCGGCGCTGGCCCGCAAGAAGCAGTGGACCTGGACGTGACCGGGGCGGGACGGGCCACGCCACGCGCCGGCGGGGCGGAGGGCACCGGAGCGCGGTCCCACCTGGCCCGGGTGCTCCTGATCCGCCACGGCGAGGCGGGCGAGAGATCGGAGTGGCAGGGCCCGGACCGGGACCGGCCCCTCACCGCGGACGGCCGGGCCCAGGCGGAGCGGCTCGCCGACCGGCTGGGCGGCCAGCCGCTGGACCGCATCCTCACCAGCGGCTATGCCCGCTGCGTCGAGACCATGGCGCCGCTCGCGTCCCGGCGCGAGATGCATGCGGAGGCGGTGGGCTGGCTCGAGGAGGGGGCGGACCCGGCGGAGGCCCTCGCCGCGCTGCTGGCCGGCGGCTCGGTGGCCGCGTGCAGCCACGGCGACGTGGTCAGCGGGATCCTCTTCGAGCTGGCCGACCGCGGCGTGGCGCTGGGGTCCACCCCGCGCATGCAGAAGGGCTCGACCTGGTTGCTGGAGGTGGCCGAGGGCCGGGTCTCCTCGGCCCGCTACGTGCCGCCGGTCTGACGTCGCTGCGCCGAAACGACTAGGCTGCGCCCCATCCGGGGCCGCGGCGTGGCGAGCCGGCGTCCGGGTGGGAGGGATGCGGCATGGCTGACACGCCAGCCTCGACTTCGACGACGCTGGTCGTCGAACCGCACGAGACGGCGGTGCGGTGGGCGCTCGTCGCCGCGGGGATTCTCGTCTTCCTGCTGACCCTGCTGCTCCTCGTCGTGGAGCGACCAACGTCCACGGTCAAGGTCACCCCGTTGGGACCGACGGCGACGAGCTCGGCCTCGACGGTCAACACGGAGACCAGCACGACGTCGTCGGCGTCGGACACCCTGCTCCTCGGCTTCCTCGGCTTCAGCGCGCTCCTGGTCCTCATCGGAGCGTTCTACGGACGCATCTCCAAGGTGACGCTGCCGGGCGGGGCCGAGCTCGACCTCGGCGCCCTGGTGCCGGACACGGGCAACCCGACCGACGACAGCCCCTACATCCAGAGGGCGGCGAAAGCGGTGGAGGACCTGCTTGCGGAGATGAAGCCGGCGCGGCCGTTCTCCGTCGTCGAGACGGCACGTGCGACGCTGGGAGCGGCCACGTTCGCCGCCGAGCTGATCCATCTGTGCCAGACCCAGAGCACACAGTTCACCGGAATTGCCGCGGCCGCCGAGCTGACGGATGCGGAGACCAAGCAGATCGGGAAAGGGCATCTGGACGACCGCACCTGGAAGCGGTTGGCAGAGAGGGCGGTGCACCAGGTCCGTCCGTCGTAGGGGGGAGCAACTCGACCCTCCCCGCACCCTCGGGAGGCCGGTCAGGGGAACTCGACCTCGTACCAGCTGCCCCCGCCGTCCTCGGTGCGCCAGAGGCCGTCCGGCGTGCCCAGCGCGCTGGTCGGGTAGCTGAGGGCAAAGCCGTCCTCGGCGGTGGTGAATCCGACGATGCTCCAGTCGCTCCCATTGCCCTTGAGGCTCTTGACGCCCTGGAAGCTCTGACCGCCGTCCACGGTGACCTCGAGGCTCGTTCCGGCCAGCACCGCGGTGGTGGCCGACGGTCCCGCGATCGTGCCCCAGCTCGGCCCGAGATAGGCTCCCCCCTGCAGCGGCGAGAAGCTCTGGCCGCCGTCGCTCGAGCGCCAGAGGTCCTCCGAGGCCCCGACTGAACACGCGGCCCAGAGGTCGTCCGGGCTCACCGCGTCGAGGCTGGCGACGCCGGTCGCCCCCGGGCAGATCGACCACGCGCTGAAGTGCGCACCGTCGTCGGTGGAGGTCAGCACCTGGTTGTCGCCCGTCCCGCCGCTCAGCGTCACCCAGACGTCGCTCCCGTGCACGTTGAGGTTCCCCGGCCGCCCACCGGCCGGCAGGGAGAGCTGCTGCCAGCTGTCGCCCCCCGTGGGACTGCGCTCGAGGGTCCAGGAGCTGCCCTCGCCGGCGAGCGCATAGACGAAGCCGCCGGACGTCTCCAGCTCCTCGACGGTCCCGGGGATGGTGAAGCCGATCCACTCCGCACCCGCGTCGTGGGTCGACCACACCGTGGAGCCGCCGAACGCCCAGCCGTCCTGGGAGTTGAGGAAGCGCAGCCCCGTGAGGGTCGACGAGGGGGTGGCCACGGCGGTGAAGGTCTGACCTCCGTCGACGGTGTGCAGGATCCGGACGCAGCCGGAGCCGGAGCAGCCGGCACCGCCGTCACCGAGCACCCACCACTCACCCGCGCTCACCGCGGTCACGTCGAGGGGAACGAAGCCGGCGGCCGCGCCCGATGGCGTCGCCCCGGCGGTGGCCCCCCCCTGCCCGGCGGGGCCGTTCGAGGACCCCGCCGGTTTGGGGAGACTGCGGAGGTGGAGGACGGTGCCCACGGTGAGCGCGGACGCCACCGCCACGACGAGGGCCAGCACCGCGGCGGCGCGCACCGGGGCGGGGGCCGCACCGAGCCCGCGGCCGCGCCACCGCCGCCGGCCCACCCGGGCCGGGTCGAGGTCGAAGCCGGGGCGGGCGAGCTCCGGCTCGCCGATCGCGGCACGGACCCGCGCCCGGAGCGCCGCGGCGGTCAGCCTCTCGGTCACAGGTCGTCCTCCGCGGCGAGGTCGAGGCGCAGACGTCGCAGGGCCCGGGAGACCCGGGCCCTGACCGCGGTCTCGCTCTGGCCGGTCACGGCCGCCACGTCCTCGTGGGAGAGGTCGAGGTAGTAGCGGAGGACGATGACCAGCCGGTCGCGGTGGCCCAGCCGCCGCAGCGCGTCACGCAGATCGTAGATGGCCTCACGGTGCTCGGTGAGATCGGGCGCCGGCGGCTCGCCGCCCATCGGCGGGGGGGATCCGCCCAGCCGCCACCAGGAGCTGCGCCGGACGTCGCGGCAGCAGTTGGCCACGATGGCGAGGAACCACGGACGCAGCTCGCTCCCCTCACGGAGGTTGCCCCGGCTCCGCCAGGCGCGGAGCGCGGCGTCCTGGGCGGCGTCCTCCGCCAGGGCGCTGTTGCGCAGCAGGCCGTAGGCAAGCCGAACCGCCTCCATGTACAGGGGTTGGAGCCGGGCCTCGAACGCGGCCGTGTCGTCCGCGGATCCGTCCACGGTCCCCCCCAACGCCGCTGCGAAGACCATTCTCGTAGTGATACGGCGGCGGGGCCGGAAAGGTGACGGCCCCACAGCGGCATCCGCACCCGGCCGCGAGGGCCGGGTGCGGACGCGCGGCCCGCGACGACCGGTCAGGCGGGGAAGAGGCCCTCGACCGAGAGGTAGCGCTCGCCGGTGTCGTAGGTGACGGTGAGCACCCGGGCCCCGTCCTTCATCTCGGGGATCTTCTGGGCGACCGCGGCGAGGGCGGCCCCGGAGGAGACCCCGAGCAGGATCCCCTCCTCCCGGGCGGCGCGGCGAGCGTACTCGGCCGCATCCTTGGGGTCGACCTGGATCACCCCGTCGATGAGGTCGAGGCGCATGACCCCGGGGATGAACCCGGCGCCGATGCCCTGGATGGAGTGCGGCGAGTGGGTGCCCCCGGAGAGGACCGGGGAGAGGGTCGGCTCCACCGCCAGGACCTGGAGCTGGCTCCAGCGGGGCTTGAGGACCTCGGCGATGGCGGTGATGTGGCCCCCGGTGCCGACCCCGGTGATGATGTAGTCGAGCCCCCCGGGGAAGTCGGCGGCGATCTCCGCGGCGGTGGTGCGCTTGTGCGCGTCGACGTTGGCGGGGTTGTCGAACTGCATCGGGATCCAGGACTTGGGGGTCTCCTTCTGGAGCTCGTTGGCGCGGGCGATGGCGCCCTTCATCCCCAGCTCGCGGGGGGTGAGCTCCAGCTCGGCGCCGTACGCCTTCATCAGCCGCCGGCGCTCGACGGAGAACGACTTCGGCATGCAGAGGATGAGCCGGTAGCCCTTGACGGCCGCGACCAGGGCGAGGCCGACGCCGGTGTTGCCCGAGGTGGGCTCGATGAGCACCGAGCCGGGGCCGATGGTGCCCGCCTTCTCGGCGTCCTCGACCATCCCGAGGGCGATCCGGTCCTTGATGCTGCCGCCCGGATTGACCCTCTCCTGCTTGGCCCAGACCGTGACCCGGGGGTCGAAGAGACGGTTGATCCGCACGTGCGGGGTGCTGCCGATGGTCTCCAGGATGCTGTCGTGGGGCATGGGGCTCTCCCTTTCTCTCTAGATCGAGTAGTCCGAGTTGCCGAGAGCGTCGGCGACGCTCCGCACCCGGATCTGGCTGGTGTGATAGACGAAGGAATGCGGAGGCACGCTGGTGGTGAGCCAGACGTTGCCCCCGATGACGCTGTCGTGGCCGACCACGGTGTCGCCGCCGAGGACGGTCGCGTTGGCGTAGAGGACCACGCGGTCCTCGATGGTGGGATGGCGCTTGGAACCGGCGGCCGACTTGGAGACGCTGAGGGCGCCGAGGGTCACCCCCTGGTAGAGCTTGACGTCGTCGCCGATCACCGCCGTCTCGCCGATCACGATGCCGGTGCCGTGGTCGATGCAGAACGCCCTCCCGATGACGGCTCCGGGGTGGATGTCGATCCCGGTGCGGGCGTGGGCGACCTCGGCGAGGAGCCGGGGCAGGGTGGGCACCCCGAGCCGGCAGAGCTCGTGGGCGACGCGATGCACGGCGATGGCGAGGAAGCCGGGATAGGCGGCCACCACCTCGTCGAGGCTCTCCGCCGCCGGGTCCCCCTCCACGATCGCGGTCGCGTCCGCCCGGAGACGCTCGTAGATGTCGGGCAGCGCCCGGACGAGCCCGTCGGCCACGTGGTCGGCGCGCTCCCGCGGCAACCCCGCGTGGAGCATGCTCGCGAGCTCGGCGCGGAGCAGATTGACCCTGTCGAGGAGCTGCTCCTCGCTCGCCCTCCCCTCGGCGCCGTGCTGGGGAAACAGCAGCGCGACCACCTGGTCGACGAACGCCTCCACCCGCCTGCGGGAGGGCAGCTTCGCCGGGCGCCCGCCGCGGTGCTCGATGAGGGCGCGCGCGAGAGCGCGCTCCGGGGAGCCGGGATCCGCCGGCCCGCTCACGCTCCAGTGCTCAGCGACCTGCTGCTCGGTGTCACGGCGCGGAGTTGGGGCACCGCTCTGCTGCTGGCGGGCTGACGTGCCCGCCCCGCCGCCCTCGGCGGGTTTCAACGTGTCCATGCATGCTCCTGAGGAAGGATGAGATGCCCGCCGTCAGCGGCGATGGCATCGAGACCGCGGTCTCGCCCAGCCTGGATGGCCGCTCGACGGCCGTACCAGGCTCAGGTACAGGAGCAGGTGTTGCGCGCTCCGAAGTCGAGGAACAGCCGCCGGGTGAGCAGGGGGCGACCGGGCTGCGCAGACATCGTCATCGATGATACACGCGGTCGCGCGCGGCCCAATGCGGGAGGGGACGATCATCCGGGTCGGGCACCACGGTGCCGTCCGGCTCGGTCCGGTATCTCCAGCGCGGCCCGCGGGTGACGATCTCGGTGAGGGCGCCGGCGAGCCGCTCGACGTCGCCCGCCCCGCTGCCGAGGCCCAGACTCGCCCGGACGGCGCCGGGAACCCCCAGGCCGCAGCCGGGCCGCCAGCCGGGGCCGCCGGCGAGGTGGGCGAGCAGGGGGTGGGCGCAGAACGAGCCGCTGCGGACCCCGATGCCGTACTCGGCGCTCAGGATCGCGGCGACCTCGGAGGGGTCCCTCTCGCGGACGGCGAAGGCGGCGATCGCAACCCGGTCGGGATGATCCGGCCAGGTCGCGTAGGTGACCAGGCCGGGGACCTCCCCGAGCCGCGACCGGAGCAGGTCGCCGAGCCGGCTCTCGTCGGCCGCGACCCTCTCCATGCCGATCCGCCGGAGAGCGGTGCAGGCGGCCGCCATGGCGAACGCACCCACGACGTTGGGGGAGCCGCCCTCGTGACGGTCGGGGAGATCGGTCCAGGTCACCTCGTCCGCGCTGACCTCCGCGACCGCGCCGCCGCCGGCGAGATAGGCGTCGCCAGCCGCCAGCCAGTCGGGCCGGCCCACCAGGGCGCCGACGCCGAAGGGCGCGTACAGCTTGTGCCCGGAGAGCGCCACCCAGTCCAGGTCGAGCGCGGCGACGTCGATGGGACGGTGGGGAGCGAGCTGGGCGCAGTCGACGAGGATGCGGGCCCCGTGCCGGTGGGCGAGGGCCGCGAGCTCGGCGATGGGCGACACCTCACCGGTCACGTTGGAGGCGCCGGTGACGGCGAGCAGGGCCGGACGTCCCGCCGGGAGGGCCGCGAGGGCGCGGCCGGCGCTGCTCAGCAGCTCGGCCGGGGTCACCGGTACCGGCAGCTCCACCGCGTCGTGGTACCGCCGCCAGGGGAGCAGGTTGGCGTGATGCTCGCCGAGGGTGGTGACCACCGCCGTCTCCGCGGGCATGCAGCGAGCCATCAGGTTGATGGCGTCGGTGGTGTTGCGGGTGAAGATCACGGTGTCGTCGGGCCGGCCCCCGAGGAAGTCCCGCACCACGTTCCGCGCGTCCTCGTACGCGGCGGTGGCGACCAGGGAGCGGAAGCCGGCTCCACGGTGAACGCTGCTGTACCAGGGGAGGAAGGCCTGGACCTCGGCCCAGACCTCGACCAGCGGGGGCGCGCTGGCGGCGTAATCGAGGTTGACGTAGCGGGTGGCGCCGCCGCCGACGAGCGGCACCTCCAGCTCGGCGCCGAGGACCTCGGCCGCCACCGATCCGACCGCCATCACAGTCTGCCTCCGGCCATGAAGGAGGGACACCGTCACCCCGATCGGGTCTGTGGGCGCCACCGGGACCTCACGGTCCCGTCGGATCGCGCTCCGCGTGCCGGACAGTTGGTTGCCTCGTGGTGAGGCCACATCCCCGAGAGGTGGCACCTTGGATGTCCTTCCAGGTTGCCGGGCCCGGCGCCGCCGGGCCGCTCCTGATGCGCCGACGAGTCTATCCCAGGCCCGGATGATCCTGCCACGGGTTATGAGTTGAGATCGGATTCATCCCGAGCGGGGATGCGACGGGAGATCCTTGTGGTCTGATCCTTGACAACGTCCAGAATCAGATCCATAGTCCTTTACCATGATCACGGAGAAGCCTGCGGACCCGGCGGACCTCCTCCGCCAGCATGGTCTGCAGGTGACCGCGCAGCGCCTGGCCGCCCTGAGGGCGGTCTCGGGCCGGCCGCACGGCACGGCGGAGGAGATCGAGGAGACCGTGCGAGCGGAGATCGGCGCGGTGTCGCGCCAGGCGGTCTACGACGCGCTCGGCATCCTGACCGAGAGGGGGCTCATCCGGCGCATCCAGCCGGCGCGATCGCCGGCGCGGTACGAGGATCGGGTGGACGACAACCACCACCACCTCGTCTGTCGCCGCTGCGGCCTCACCGTCGACGTCCGCTGTGCGGTGGGCTCGACGCCCTGCCTGGAGGCTGCCGACGACAGCGGCTACATCGTCGACGAGGCGGAGGTCATCTACTGGGGCACCTGCCCCGCCTGCCAGAGGGCCGCAGGGCGACCGCGGGGCAGGAGCCCGGAACCATCAGCCGCGTGAGTTAGGAAGGGGACCACCATGACCGACGAAGCCGCCAGCCCCACCACCCCCACCGCGGAGCAGAGAGCGCCGGAGGCGAGGTGCCCGGTGCTGAGCCACACCCATGCCGCCATCGGCTCGACCGCGAACCAGCACTGGTGGCCGGAGCAGCTCAACCTGCGGCCGCTCGGCAAGAACTCGCCGCGGATCGACCCCATGGAGGCATCCTTCGACTACGCGGCCGAGTTCCGAACCCTCGACCTCGCCGCGGTGAAGGCGGACATCGTGAAGGTGCTGACCACGTCCCAGGAGTGGTGGCCGGCGGACTTCGGCCACTACGGGCCGCTGATCATCCGGATGGCCTGGCACGGCGCCGGCACCTACCGCATCCACGACGGGCGGGGCGGCGCGGGTTCGGGGACGCAGCGCTTCGCGCCGCTCAACAGCTGGCCCGACAACGCCAACCTCGACAAGGCCCGCCGCCTGCTCTGGCCGGTCAAGCAGCGGTACGGGCGGAGGATCTCCTGGGCTGACCTGATGATCCTGGCCGGGAACTGCGCCCTGGAGTCGATGGGCTTCCCGACCTTCGGCTTCGGCGGCGGGCGCGAGGACGTCTGGGAGCCCGAGGAGGACGTCTACTGGGGCCCCGAGGCCACCTGGCTCGGCGACGAGCGCTACACCGGCGACCGGGAGCTCGCGAACCCGCTCGGGGCGGTGCAGATGGGCCTGATCTACGTCAACCCCGAGGGTCCGAACGGCAAGCCCGATCCGATCGCGGCGGCCCGGGACGTCCGCGAGACGTTCCGCCGGATGGCCATGAACGACGAGGAGACGGTCGCGCTCATCGCCGGCGGGCACACCTTCGGCAAGACTCACGGCGCGGCCGATGCCGCGCGCTACGTCGGTCGCGAGCCCGAGGGCGCTCCCATCGAGGAGCAGGGGCTGGGCTGGAAGAGCAGCTTCGGCAGCGGCAAGGGCGACGACGCCATCACCAGCGGCCTGGAGGTGATCTGGACCAGCAGCCCGACCAAGTGGGACAACGGTTTCTTCGAGAACCTCTTCGGCTACGAGTGGGAGCTGACCGAGAGCCCCGCCGGGGCGCATCAGTGGCGTCCCACGGACCGGGCCGCGGATGACACCGTGCCCGACGCCCACGACCCGTCGAAGCGGCACGCCCCGATGATGCTCACCACGGACCTCTCGCTGCGATACGACCCCGTGTACGAGCCGATCTCCCGGCGCTTCCGCGAGCACCCGGCGGAGTTCGCCGACGCCTTTGCGAGGGCGTGGTTCAAGCTGACCCATCGCGACATGGGACCGGTGACCCGCTACCTCGGTCCCGAGGTCCCCGCCGAGCGGCTGATCTGGCAGGACCCCGTCCCCGCCGTCGATCACCCCCTGGTCGACGAGGCCGACATCGAGGCCCTGAAGGGCACGATCCTCGCCTCCGGGCTGTCCGTCGCCCAGCTGGTCGCGACGGCGTGGGCGTCGGCGTCGACCTTCCGCGACAGCGACAAGCGCGGCGGGGCCAACGGGGCCCGCATCCGCCTCGCTCCGCAGCGGGACTGGGAGGTGAACGACCCGGTCGAGCTGGCCACGGTGCTGCACACCCTGGAGGGGATCCAGGCTGGCTTCAACCGCTCCGCGACCGGCGGCAAGAAGGTGTCGCTCGCGGACCTGATCGTCCTCGGTGGATGCGCGGCGATCGAGAAGGCCGCGAGGAGCGCCGGGCACGAGGTGCGGGTCCCGTTCTCGCCCGGACGCACCGACGCATCACCGGAGCAGACGGATGTCGACTCGTTCGCAGTGCTCGAGCCGACCGCCGACGGATTCCGCAACTACCTCCGCCCCGGGGACAGGCGCCGGCCCGAGGAGCTCCTGATCGACCGCGCCAGCCTGCTGACCCTGAGCGCTCCGGAGATGACGGTGCTGGTCGGCGGCCTGCGAGTCCTCGGCGCCAACGCCGCGCGATCCGGCCACGGCGTCCTCACCCGCCGGCCCGGATCGCTGACCAACGACTTCTTCGTGAACCTGCTCGACATGGGCACCGAATGGCGCGTCTCCTCCACCGAGCACGTCTACGAGGGCCGCGACCGCGCCACCGGAGAGGTCAGGTGGACGGGCACCGCGGTCGACCTCATCTTCGGCTCGCACTCCCAGCTCCGAGCCATCGCAGAGGTCTACGCGTGCGACGACGGGCAGCAGAAGTTCGTGCGGGACTTCGTGTCGGCGTGGGACAAGGTCATGAACCTCGACCGCTTCGACCTCCACTGATGCTGGAGCAGAGCACCCGGGACGCCCGGCCCGGACGGGTGCGCGCCGTCGCGGCGAGCATCTCCCGGGTGCCCGCTTACCGGCGAGCACTCGTCGTACTATGGGCGGAGGCCAACTCGACGATGGAGTGCGCGCGTCCAGATGCCTGACACCGTCCGATGGGGGGTCCTTTCGACCGCCGCTATCGGCGACGCGCTGATACCGGGGCTGCTCGCCGCCGAGGGCTCGGAGCTCGCCGGGATCGCGTCGCGGTCGCCGGAGAAGGCCGCCGCCGCGGCCAGCCGCTGGGGCTGCCGCCCCTACTCCTCGTATGAGGAGCTGCTCGCCGAACCCTCGATCGAGGCCGTCTACATCCCCCTCCCCAACCACCTCCACACGGAGTGGACGATCAGAGCGCTGGAGGCGGGCAAGCACGTGCTCTGCGAGAAGCCGCTGGCGCTGACCGTCGAGGACATCGACGCCATCGCCGATGCCTCGCTGCGCACCGGCGGCCACGTCCTCGAGGCCTTCATGTACCGCCACGCGCCGCGCTGGCGGCGCGCCGCGGAGCTGGTCCGGAGCGGCGCCATCGGGGAGCCGCGGGTGGTGCGCATTGGCTTCGCCTTCTACGTCCCGCTCGACACCGCCAACATCCGGTTCATCCCCGAGGTGGGCGGCGGGATCATCTGGGACATGGGCTGCTACGCCAGCAACATGGCGCGCGGCATGCTCGGCACGGAGCCCACCGAGGTCTTCGGCTTCCCCGAGGTCCGCGAGGGCCAGAGGACCGAGACCACCTTCACCGGCGTGATGCGCTTCCCCGGCAAGGTCACCGCGCCCTTCTGGGTGAGCTTCGACTTCCCCAACCCGTTTGCCCAGGTGGAGGTGGTGGGGACCGACGGCTGGCTGATGCTGCCCGGGACCGGCTTCCGGCGCGAGCCGTTCACCAAGCTCATCCTCCACCAGGGCGGTGAGGAGGTCTACCTGGACGGCGCCGAGCCCACCACCGAGACCTTCCCCTTCATCGACCCGTACCGGCTCGAGGTCGAGCACCTCGCCGACGTCATCCGAGGGCGAGCGCCGCTCGAGTACACCCTCGACGACGCGCGCCGCAACACCGCTGTGCTGCTGGCGATGCACGCGTCCATCGCCCGCCGAGCGCCGGCGGCGGTCGCCACCGGGACCGCTCCGGCCGGCTGATCAGGCCTCGCTCCGGCACTCCGCGGGTGCCGACGTGTCGTCCTCCGACCGATGGATGGCTTCCTCTCCGGCACGTTCTGACAGTGACTTCCAGCCTGGTATCTGTGATCACAATGGACGTTGACACCAATTGGAGCGCACTGATGCGCGGCATCGCGGCGGCGTGCCGGCGGACGCAGAGCTGAGATCATCGACGCCACCTGACCCATCGAGCCGCCGCCGCCGGGCGGCACCAGGAGGGACGACGTGATCGAGCGGACCGAGACGCCGGCCGGCGGGGCTCCGGCGCGCCCGCTGGCGGTGGTCACCGGGGCGAGCGCGGGGATCGGTGAGGCGATCGCCACCCGGCTCTCCGCCGTGGGGTACCGCCTCCTCCTCGGGGCCCGCCGCGAGGATCGCCTCCGCGAGGTCGCCGGGAGGCTGGGCGCCGAGGCGCGGGTCCTGGACGTCGCCGACGAGGCGAGCGTGGCCGCCTTCTGCGCCGGGATCGAGCGGCTCGAGGTGCTGGTCAACAACGCCGGCGGCGCCCGCGGCCTGGACCCGCTGGCCCAGGCCCGCAGCGATCAGTGGCGCTGGATGTGGGAGGTCAACGTGCTCGGGCTCATGCAGATGACCCGGGCGCTGCTGCCGGCGCTGGAGGCATCGGGGCACGGTCACGTCGTCAACGTCTCCTCCACCGCCGGCCTCGAGGTGTACGAGGGCGGGAGCGGCTACACCAGCGCCAAGCACGCGGTCCACGCCATCAGCGGGACCCTCCGCCTGGAGCTGGCCGGGCGGCCGGTCCGGGTCACCGAGATCTCCCCCGGGATGGTCGAGACTGACTTCAGCCTCCGCCGTTTCGGGGGCGACGCGGACCGGGCGGCGGCCGTATACCAGGGGGTGACCGCGCTCACGGCCGAGGACGTGGCCGACGTCGTGGCCTTCGCGGTGACCCGGCCCGCCCACGTCAACATCGACGAGATCGTGCTGCGTCCGATCCAGCAGGCCGCGGCCCACAAGGTGGTGCGGCGAGGCTGATCCGCCCTCAGCTCTTCTCCCCGCCCAGGAAGCCCACCACCACGCCGAAGATGGTGGTCGAGAGGGCGAAGAGGGTCGTATACGAGTTGGTCAGCTTGAGGGCGTCGGCGGTCACCCCGCCCCCCAGGAGCACCACGAAGATGGCGAGCGCGACCAGGAACCTCCCGGTGTTGAACGTGGTCCCGCCGAGGAGCTGATTGGTGAGGTCGGCGGCGCTGCTGCTGGCCTGCGCGTCCGCCGCGGCCGGGGTCGGAGGCTTGCTCGCCAGCGCCCTGCTCACCGCGCTCACCACCGGCTGGAGCTGGCCGGCCATCTGCACCGACAGGGTCTTCTGCTGCTCGGAATCGGTGGGCGGCTCCGCGGTCAGCGCGGTGCGGAGCAGCTGGGTGAGCCCGGGATCAGCCTGTCGCTCGAAGAAGACGCCCATGACCCAATGCCCTCCCTGACGGTCCGTCGGCGTGGCCGGGTGTCCCGGCCACGGGGGTACCCGCCTGCGTTTCTACCACGCCGGGCGCGGTCGGGCCAGGGGCCGGGCCCGGGCGCCAGCTCCGCCATCAGAGCCTCCGACCCCTCCCGCGGCCGACGATCGGGCGTCCGGCCACGCTCGCCAGGGCGAAGAAGAAGGCGAATCCAAGCAGATCGGACACCGCGATGAGCTGGGTGGTGTCGGCGCCTGATGGAGCCAGGAGGGCCAGGAAGGTGCCGGCGAAGATGACATGCACGGCCAGAGCCCCGATCAGGCCGGCGATGACGGCGAGCGCCCCGACCACCGACCTGAGGTGCTCGACGATGAGGTCGGCTCCGACGGGATCGGTGGGCGTGACGGGCGGCCCCGGGATCGGGGCCGGGTACTGGTCTGGCATCGGATCGCTCCTCCTGGGCGCAGCGCTGGCTCCAGCAGCGCGGAACCCCGCGGTCGGTGGGCTCGCAGGGTGGAGCGTATCCACCCGATCGGTCGCACCTCAAGGGGGCGACGACCGCCGTCGGAGGGGCAACCGGAGGCAGCGGGTTGGAGGCCCCACCCTCAGGGGAAGATGCCGCGATCGCTGGTCGCCTCGGCCACCCGCTTGACGGCCACCGCATAGGCGCCGAGGCGCAGCGGCACCCCCAGGCTCTGCGATGCGTCCCACGACGAGTTGAAGGCCACCGTCAGGATCCGCTCGAGACGATCGTTGATCTCGTTCTCCTCCCAGAAGAACGACTGAAGGTCCTGGACCCACTCGAAGTAGGAGACGATGACCCCCCCGGCGTTGGTGACGATGTCGGGAACGACTGTCACCCCCCGCTTGCGGAGGATGTCGTCGGCATCGGGAGTGGTGGGCCCGTTGGCGCCCTCGAGGATCAGCGACGCCTGGACCCGTCCGGCGTTGGCAGCGGTGATCTGGTTCTCCAGCGCGGCCGGGACGAGCACGTCGACCGGGGCCTCGAGCAGATCGGGGTTGCTGATGGGCCGGGTCCCGGGGAAGCCGATGACCGAGCCGGTGCCGTGGACGTGCTCGATCAGCGCCGGGATGTCCAGCCCCGTCTCGCTCAGGACGCCGCCGGCCCAGTCCGAGACCGCCCGGATGCTGAAGCCGTCCTCGGCCATCAGCTGCGCGGCGGTGCTCCCAACGTTGCCGAAACCCTGCACCGCGACGGTGAGCCGGTGGGGATCGAGACCCAGGCGGCTGCAGGCCTGCTGGGCCACCATCGCGCAGCCGCGGCCGGTGGCGGCGCTGCGTCCCTGGCTCCCGCCCACGCTGATCGGCTTGCCGGTGACCACGGCAGGGATCGAGTAGCCCCGGCTCATCGAGACCGTGTCCATGATCCAGGCCATGACCTGGGGGGTGGTGTTGACGTCCGGGGCGGGAATGTCCCGCTCGGATCCGATCAGCACCGAGATCTCGCTCGCGTAGCGGCGGGTGAGCCGCTCCAGCTCGTTGCGGCTGAGCCGGGTGGGATCGACGATCACCCCGCCCTTGGCACCCCCGAAGGGGATCCCCGCCACCGCGCACTTCCAGGTCATCCACATCGCCAGCGCCTTGACCTCGCTGAGGCTGACCTGAGGGTGGAAGCGGATGCCACCCTTGGCCGGCCCCCGGTTGAGGTTGTGCTGGACCCGGTAACCCTGGAAGACCTGCACCGATCCGTCGTCCAGCTTGACCGGGAAGTTGACGATCAGCTGGCGCTGGGGCTCACGCAGAATGGCCCGCACCCCGGGCTCGAGGTCGAGGACGTCGGCCGCGGCATCGAACTGGCGCTGCGCGTTGAGCCAGGGATCGTCGACCAGGGGCAGATCGGCTGCCAGGTCCACGGCCATCTCGTTCACCTCCATCTGACGCTGACGAGTATCGGACCAGCGCCGGTTCCGGCGACCGGGGCCCCCTCCCAGCTCGCCGTCACGGCCACGGCCCGTCGGCCACCTCGGAACGGTGGGGCGGATCGGCCCCGGGCCGCGAGCAGGCGACCCCGGCCACCCGGCCGGCCACCTCGAGGGCGCGCTCGAGATCGGCGGGAGCGAGCGCGGCCAGCCCGCCGGGATGCAGCGCGCCTGCCTCGGCGAGCCAGGTCAGGAGGGCCGCCGAGTACGCATCGCCGGCGCCCACGGTGTCCACCACCTCACCGGACGGTGCCGGGCCGACCACCGAGGAGCCGTCAGGGCGGAAGGCCACCAACTCGCGGGGCCCCCGGGTGAGCACGACCAGCTCCGGACCCTCGCCCGCCCAGGAGCGAGCGACCTCGATGGGATCGGCATCGGGGTGCATGAAGGCCATGTCGCCGTCGCTCACCTTGACCAGGTGGGCCTGCCGAACCAGCGAGCGGGCCCGGGCGGTGAAGGCCGCGGCATCGGCGATGTGCGACGGCCGGACGTTGGGGTCGTACGAGATCAGCACCCCACCCTGGGCATGCACGTCGGCGATCCACGAGGCCAGGGCCTCGGCGCCCGGCGCCACCGCGGTGGCCAGCGATCCGGTGTGCACCGCCGCCACCGCGAGACGCTCGGTGCGGGGCAGCTCGTCGGGATGCCACTGCCAGTCCGCGGTGTCCGCGCCGTAGAAGGAGTAGGTGGCCAGCCCCGCGGCGTCCAGGGCGACGATGGCGAGGGTCGGCGCCTCGCCGGTCACCACCGAGTAGCTGAGGTCCACCCCGCTGTCGCTGAGGTGGGAGCTGAGCCAGGGTCCCAGCCCCGACGACGAGAGGCGTCCGGCGAAGCCGACGGCGACGCCCAGCCGCGCCAGCCCCACCGCCACGTTGGCGGGGGATCCACCTGGCCGGACCATGAGACGCAGCGCCTCCGTCGAGAGCAGCTCGCCGGCGGCCGCCGGCGGCGCGGAGGGAACGCCCTCCGCACCGTCGTCGACCACCACCGCATCGGCGATGACCTCGCCGACCACCAGCACGGTGACCGGTGCGCCCATCAGCGGCCCGTCCAGGCGGCCACGGGTCCGGTCAGGCCGCTCACGCCAGGCTCGAGGTGGCGCGCTCCATCCGCTCGAGCACCTGGTCGAGGATGCTCTCGGAGTGGGCCGCCGAGACGGTGAAGTCGGTGTGGAAGTACACGCCGTCCGCGATGCAGCGGCTGAAGTACCGCTTGGCCAGGGCGGTGTCCAGGGCCCGCATCTGCGCGTAGCTGGTGACCGGGTCGCGGGTGCCCATGTACACGGTGAACATGCAGCCGAGCCACTGCACCCGCGCCGGGATGGGCGAGGCGTCGAAGATCCCCTGCAACTGCCGGAAGAACCGCTCGGAGCGCGCCAGCAGCTCGGGGTAGAATGAGGGAGCCGAGAGCAGGTCGAGGGTGGCACCCGCCGCCGCCAGACCCATGATGTTGCCCGCGAAGGTGCCGCCCTGGATGGCTCCCCGTGGCGGAGGCAGCATCAGGGTGTCCATGACCTCGCGCCGCCCGCAGAGCACCGAGAGCGGCACGCCGCTGCTCACGCACTTGGAGAGCAGGGTGAGATCGGGGAGCACCCCGTACAGGGCCTGAGCGCCCCCCGGCCCGGTCTTGAAACCGGAGAGGATCTCGTCGAAGATCAGCAGCGCGCCGTGGCGGTGGCTCATCTCCAGAGCCGCCGCCAGGTACTCCGCGGTGGTGGTGATGCAGCCGTTGTTGAAGTCGATCGGCACCATGATCACCCCGGCCACCTGATCCGGGTGGGCCGCGAACGCAGCCTCCAGGGCCGGCAGGTCGTTCCAGGGGACGGGGACGACGCTCTCGGTCACCGAGACCGGTATCCCCCCCGAGGAGAGGATCGCCCGCGACGGCCTGCCTCCGGGGTTGTCCCGGTCGGTGTTGGCCGCCAGCGAGTTGACCATCGCGTAGTCGGTGCCGCCGTGGAAGTGCCCGTCGATCTTGATGATCACGTCGCGCCCGGTGTGGGCGCGCGCCAGCCGCATCGCCGAGCCCACCGCCTCGCTGCCGCTGGCGGTGAACCTCACCGCCTCGGCGGAGGGCACCATCTCGACGATCCGGTTCGCCACCACCTCCCCGAGCCCGGTCTCGTAGCCGACCACCACACCATCGGAGAGGGAGTCCCGCACCGCCTGCATGACCGACGGATGGCCGTGGCCGACCACGGTGCTCCCGTGGGCCATGAACATGTCCAGGTAGGTCTGCCCGTCCGCCGTCTCGATGACGGCCCCTTCAGCTCGCCGCACCGTGAGATGGCCCCCGGTGAAGGGGTTGATGCGGAACTGCGACGAGATCCCGCCCAGCAGCGCGCTCTCGACCCCGGATCCGTCCTGAAGAAGTACCTCGCCCACGCTGATCTCCTCA
Source organism: uncultured Chloroflexia bacterium (assembly GCA_963803165.1). GTDB lineage: Bacteria > Chloroflexota > Dormibacteria > Aeolococcales > Aeolococcaceae > Changshengia. The sequence goes on from CAWDLK010000002.1 coordinate 461,767, forward strand.
AATCCCCTGTGCCTCGACACGCCGCCGCCCCATCTGCCGCCGGGCCGGATGCTCCGGTCAGGCCACGCTGAGGGCGCCGGCGCGCTCAGCGAAACTTCGAAACTGGCCCCGGACGCGCCCGGGTCACGCCACCGCCCGGCGCGCCGCCGCGAGCTCGACCTCCATGAATCGGTGCGCGTGCCGGGCGAGATCGCGGCCGTCGCTCCACAGATCCCGCCACACTCCGACCGACGAGCAGAACTCCGGCGAGATGACCTCGGACGAGAAGCTCTCGAAGGCGATCGGCCCCGCGTACCCGGCCCGGGCCAGGGCCCGGAAGAAGTCCGCGAAGCGGATGGTCCCGGAGCCGAGGTAGCCGCGGTGGCTCTCGCCGATGTGAACGTACCCCAGCCGGTCGCCGCACTGGAGCACCGGCTTCTCGAGGTCGCCCTCCTCGATATTCATGTGATACACATCGAGGTGCACCACCACGTTGGGCGCCTCGGTCTCGGCGATGAGCGCCAGCGCCTGCGCCGCGGTGTTGACGAGGTTGCTCTCGTAGCGGTTCACCGGCTCGAGGCCGAGCTTCATGCCCAGCCCGTCGGCGACGCCGGCCACCCTGCGGAGCGCAGCCGCGACCTGGGCGCGAGCGCCCGGGGCGCTCGGGGCCAGGTACTTGCCCATGGCGCTGTAGAGGACCCCACCCAGGTACGGCGAACCCAGCTCCCCGGCGACCCGCAGCGCGCGGGTGAGCAGGGCCTCGCCGCGCCGGGCGACCTCGGCATCAGGGCTGGAGACGTCGGTGTCGAATCCCAATCCGAGCGAGCAGGTGGCGGAGAGCCCGTGCCGCGCCAGCGCGGCCCGGGTCATGGCCGGGTCCACCCGGTCCGGGTCCAGGAGCGGGATCTCGATGAAGTCGTACCCAGCCTGCCGGGTCATCTCCAGAGCCTGGTCGCACTCGCGCTCGCTCCAGCCCGGCACGAAGACCAGGGCGTGCACTCCAAGGCGGTTCACCATCGACGTTGCCTGCTGCCTCCTCGGGAACTCAGGCGGTTGACCGTTATCTCCCCACCTCGTCCGGGAGCTCGTACCAGAGGACACGCTTCCCGATCCGGCCTCGCAGCCTCCAGCCCCGCGACTTGGGCGCGGCGACCATTGCCCCCGCGATCGCACCGATGCGTTCCAGCACCACGGCGAGCTGGTCACCCTCCAGCAGGTCGGCCGCGTCGGTCCGCACCCTCGCAAGGGTGGCGGTCACCGTGGTGTAGAGGCCCCAGTCCCTCGAGGTTGCCGCGGTCAGTCGGGCCAGGTCGATCGCCTCGGGCTCGGCGCCTCCGTCGACCGGGTGGTCGAGGAGGATGGCGACGACATCCTTGAGATCCTTGAGGTTCATCTCCACGATCTGCAGCTTGGTGAGCAGCAGGTCGGCGGGAGGGATGGTGCGGCGGCCGGGCACGAGGCTGTGGCTCAGGTCGATCTTGTGGCACATCGAGAACTCGCCCAGGAAGACGTCGATCTGCCAGTCCCCCAACTCGTGGAAGAAGAGGAGGCGGGTCTCGCCGTGGAGGGCGTTGAAGCGCTGGTCGCCCTCGTAGCCGTTCTCGGAGAGGAGCGCCCGGGTGGCCGCTCCAGAGACGCGGTCGGTCACGAAGTCGATGTCGGGGTACTGCCGGCGCAGCACCGGCAGCTGGGCGCTCGGGCACAGCTCGCAGATGGCGAGTCCCCCGAGCAGCCGCAGGTGCAACCCCCTCTCCTCCCCCAGGGCGATCAGGCGGTCAGCCTCCTCGGTCAGCTCAGGCATGGGGTCACTGCTCCTGGCGGGCCGACGGCCCACGGTCACGCGGCGATGAGGACATGGTCCAGCAGGCCCTTCTTCTCGTCCAGCTCCAGGAGCACCCCGCGCAGGACACCCTCGCCGTACTCGCTGCCGGGGTTGATGCACCGGGTCCTCCCGATCCGCACCACGGCTCGCGACTCGTGGATGTGCCCGTGCAGGGCGACGCTCGGCTGGTACCGGCGAATGGCGTCCCGCACCGCCGTCGAGCCGACGGGGCCGATCTGCACCATCCCCCCCGAGACGCGCGGCTTGAGGTTGCTGTCCAGGAGCGGGGCCTGGTCCAGCCCGCTGCCGTAGGGGGGCACGTGGAGGCTGAAGACCGCGGTGCTCGGGTTCCTCACCCGGTCCGCCATCGCGCTGATCCTCGCCAGCAGGGCTTCCTCGGGCTCCTCCCGCGGGGTGTCCCACGGGGTCGGGTTGGAGTAGCCGGTGGCGATCATCTCCACCGCGCCTCGCAGGGCGATCACCTCCCCCTCCGGGTTGCGGACCACGTCCGAGCTGCCCAGCACCTCGTCGATGCCGAAGTCGTCGTCGTTGCCCGGCGCGATGTAGCACTCGACGTCCTGACCGCGGAGCCGCTCCTCGGCCAGGGCCACCCACTGCTTGGCCACTCCCGACATCGCCACCACGAACTCCTCCGCAGCCAGCTCCGGATCCGCCTGGATCCGGGCCAGCTGCTCGGGATCGGTGCGGAAGGAGTACGCAGCGGCGGCGCGGATCTCCCGCTCCGCCGCCGCGATACCCTCGGCGTCCGTCACCACGTCACGGTCCAGCCAGTGGTAGCGGAACCTACCCTGGCCCTGGTCCACCAATGGGATGAGCAGCTTGCCGGTGATGTCCCCTCCCAGCACCAGCACGGACGCCTCGTAGACCTTGGCCGCGTTCAGGAACTTCCTGAAGCAGACGTCGGACCCGTGGATGTCGGTGGTGAAGAAGAGGCGGAACTTGCTCATCGATCTAGCCTGTCACCGAGCTCATTCGGGCGGGAGCACCTTGTTGGCGAGCGAGAGGTCAAGACCCCGCCGCTGGTTCACCACCCGCGAGATGAAGTAGATGGGGAACGCCACCAGGAACATCGATGCGCTGGCGATCAGGGAAGCCGGGGCGATCGTGCCCCCCAGGGCCGGCGTGATCCACCCGAAGACGGCGATCATCCCGCAGATGACGAGGTTGAGGCCGCCTACCCAGGTGATGAGCGGCACCCCCCAGACCCGATGCGTGACCAGCCCCGGTGCCGTCGCGAAGATGTCCGGCCTGCGCCAGGGCAGGATGATCGCTCCCAGCGACACGATCACCAGGGCGGTCTCGGCCATCGCCGTGAGGTTGATGATGTACGACCAGAACGCCGTGTACAGGGTGAGCAGGAGGAAGCCGTAAGCGAGCACGCCCGCCACCAGGGTGGCGTTGGTCGGCGAGTGGGTGCGATCACCCACCTTGGCCATCCAGTCCGGCAGGATCCGGTCGAACGACCAGGCGAACATATTGCGGGTCACGATCATCATCCCCGCGGGCAGGATCCAGAGCATGCAGCAGACGAAGCCGAGGGAAACGATGAACTGCAGAGCCTTGCTGTTGGTCAGGAAGAGCGAGAGCCCGGAGAGGAAGCCGCCGGTCGGGACCGAGTACTTGGACGGGTCCGCGTTGAAGAGGTAAGCGGCATCCTGGACGAAGTTGTTGCCGAAGGCGTGCACCACCAGCAGGGCGCCGCCCACGAAGAGGACCACCCCCAGTCCCCAGGCCAGCCCGACCGACTGCACCGCCGCCCGGCGGACCCGCTTGATCTCGCCGGCGAAGTAGCCGATCTGCTGGAACCCGAAGAAGCTCTGGGTCGCGAAGATCACCATCAGCCACTGGTTGCGGGCGACCGAGCCGCTCACCACGTGGAAGCCCGCGCCGCCCGCGGCCGAGATCATGCCCTGGTAGGTGTTCGCTCCAACCGCAGCATTGAGGTTGGCCGCGACCGAGCTGGGATCACTGGTCGCCATGAGGATGAACCAGACCACCAGCCCGATCATATTGAGGATGAACACGGTGAGCAGGAACTTCTTGACCGAGCGCAGGCCGCGCAGGAACACCCACACCAGCACCGCGAGCATCGGCACCCCGAGGATGGCCGCGCCCGTCAGGCTCGAGCACCAGTTCGCCAGCCCCGTCAGGCCCAGCGGCCAGAGCAGGGCGGGTATGAACCAGGAGCAGAGGAACCAGATGTTGATGGCGATGAAGGCGATGTTCTCCAGGGTGAAGAAGAAGTTGACCGCGAAGCCGATCCACCCCCACAGGGTGCGCGACGTCCACACGTAGTCGCCGCCGGAACGGGGCATGGTCGCCGACAGCGCCGCGTACATGTAGCCCAGCACCAGGGCAAAGACGGCGCCGATGACGAACGCCAGGGCGACGCTGGCGCCGGGGAAGACGTAGGGCGCGAACGCGAACGTCTCGGCCAGGCCCAGCATGACGTTGAGGAGGGCGAAGCCGACGACGAAGCTGTCAAACCATGACATCTCGCGGACGAGCCCAGTCGCGTTTCGGATGAAGTAACCCGACCCGCTCTCCGCGACTCTGGTCTTTGGGACGACGGCCATATCGTGAATCTCCTCAATCCCCTGGACGAGCTGTGTCTTGCCCTTCCAGCAAGCCGGCCTGGCTTGCGGAGAGGGCGGCGAACCTCACCGTGCGGAGCTCCTCCGCGTGGGCGCAACCGTGTCGCGAGCCGGCGGAACCGTCCCTGCTCGTGAGCAGGACCTCCACCAGCGGCCCGAGCTCCCCCTCGGCCGGATGCGGAAGGTGGAGGATCGAGATCCCGGCCGTCTCCGACATCAGACCTGCCCGCCACACCGGATGGCGGCGCCATCCGGGTGGGCCTGGAGCACCAGCCGGACCCGGGACCCGGCCGCCATGCTCACGCCGCCGTCCCCGAGGCACCCGCCGCCGGGATCCGGCGGCGGGTGCGGGTTGGGAGTGGGGCGAGCGCCGCCGATGACTGGGAGCGGCGCCCGCGGTCCCGGTCCCCTTCGGCCGGGTGCATGTCACAGCTGATGGGCTCGCGGCCCAGCCGCGGAGAGCGCCCCGGCGGATGGCCGATGCCCCCCTCCCGCCGAGTGGGTCCCGGTCGCCCGAACCGGCTGGAGGGGCCCGGGCCCACGATTTCCACGCGGATCACCCCGAACGCCCCTGAACGATCATGGCAATCGCTTTCCACGTTGGTCGGGACGCTAGCACGATGCCTCCGGGGCTGTCAATCGGTGGTCCTCCCCTCGACGCTGTGGCATACTTCGGCCGGCCGATACCCGGCCCAGGTGACCCTGATCTCGGTTCAGATGGCGGACTTCGGATAACGCTTTCATGAACGCTTCCAAGCCCCGGGTGAACATCGGGGACATCGCCAGGCTCGCTGGGGTGTCGGCGGCGACCGTGTCCCGGGTCATCAGCGGCTCCCGCCCGGTGACCCCGGAGCTCCGGCGGCGGGTGCTCGCCGTGGCCGAGCGCTTCGACTACCAGCCCAGCGAGCTGGCCCGAAACCTCCGCCGCGGCCGGGCCGCGACGGTGGGGGTGATCGTCTCCGACATCCAGAACCCCCACTTCGCCACCCTCGTCGGCGCCATCGAGGACGCCCTCTACACGCGAGATGCCCGGGTGCTCTTCTGCAACAGCGGCGAGGACAGCGCCAAGCAGTCCTCCTACCTGGAGGTGATGGCCGCCGAGCGGGTCATGGGGGTGGTGATCTCACCGACCGCGGCGGGCGACCCCGCCGTGGCCCGGCTGATGGACCGGGGAACCCCGGTGGTGGCGATCGACCGCCCCGTGGACGACCCGCGCGCCGACCTGGTGGTCTCCGACAACGCGGCGGCCACCGCCGCCGGCACCCGGCTGCTGCTCGAGACCGGTCGCCGGCACATCGGCTGGGTGGGCGGACGTGAGGGCGTCTGGACCACCACCGAGCGCCTGGTCGGCTACCGGACCGCGATGCTGGAGGCGGGTCTGGAGCCGATCACCGCCATGCGGGAGTTCAGCGTGGAGATGGGTTTCCGGGCCACCGAGACCATGCTGGACGAGCATCCCGAGCTGGACGGTCTGGTCATCGCCAACAACCAGATGACCATCGGTGCCCTCCAGGCGATGCGCGACCGCGGCATCCGCATCCCCGACCAGCTGGGTGTGGTCGCCTTCGACGACCCGCCCTGGGCCAACCTGGTCGAGCCTCCGCTCACCACCATCGCCCAGCCGATCAAGGCGATCGCCGACGCCGCCGTTGAGCAGCTCTTCCGGCGCCTGGCAGACCGGACCATGGCGCCGCAGCGGATCACCCTCGAGTGCCGCCTGCAGATCCGCGAGTCCTCCAGGGCGTCCCGCGGCTGAGGTTCGCGAGCAGGGCCGGCGCCGTTCTGGTGGACTCTGAGAGGGTGAGCTGCCGCGCCGGGGAGCACCCCTTCGCCGGGGCTTCCTGAACGCGCCACACGCCCCTGAGAAGCCTGGCGCCGCCCCCCCCCAACCCCGCGCCCGTCGCGAATCGTGGAGAGTCACGGGGATGGAGACGGCCCTCCCGCTGGCGGAGAAGGGGCCGGGCCCCCGCTGGCTGCCCCCGGCGCTCAGGGTGCGGACCTACCGCTGGTACTGGTCGGCCCAATGGCCGGTCCTCCTCGGCACCTGGATGCAGACGGTGGCGCTCGGCTACTTCGTCTACACGCAGACCAGGAGCGTCAACGCCGTGGCCTTCGTGGCCGCGGCGTCGGGGCTCCCCGCCGTCGCGCTCTCAGTGGTCGGTGGGGCCCTGGCCGATCGCTACCCGCGGCGCCGCATCCTCCTGGTCACCCAGTCGACCCTCGGCCTCGGGGCGACGACCCTGGCGCTCCTGGCCTCCACCGGCCACTTCAGCCTCGGGGCCGTCGTCGTGGTCGCGGTCGTCTACGGGAGCAGCGCGGCCGTCGACCTCCCCACCAGCCAGGCGCTGGTCGCTGACCTGGTCCGCCGCGAGCTGGTGGTGAACGCCATGGCGCTCGCCGCCTCGGCGATGAGCGTCTGCCGCCTGCTGGGGCCGTCGATCGCCGGGGTCCTCTACGCGGTGTCCGGGCCCGGCGCCTGCTTCGCCTGCCTGGCCGTCGCCTATCTCGCCCCCATCTCGGTGCTCTGGATGGTCGTCCCCGACATCGCCCCCGCAGGCCGGGCTGGCTCGCGGCGCCTGGTGGCCGACGTCGCCGCCGGCTTCGCCGTGGCATGGCGCGATCCCCTGCTCCGCGGGGTGATGGGGGCGGGGGCGATGCTCTCCCTGCTGGGCGTGTCCTACATGCCCTTCCTGCCCGTGCTGGCCTCGAGCCGGCTCCACGTCGGCTCCAGCGGGCTGGGCTTGATGTACAGCGTGGGCGGGGTCGGCGGTCTCACCGGCGCACTCCTGCTCAGCGCCCTCGGCCGCGGCCGGGGGCGCCGCTGGTTCCTGGTCGGTGGCGGCGTCCTCTACGCGCTGAGCCTGGCGACGGTGGCGCGCTCCTCCTGGCTGGGCTGGACGCTGCCGGCGCTGGTGGGGGTGAGCCTCGCCTTCGTGGCCATCAACACCACGCTCATCACCGTGATCCAGACCGACGCCAACCCCGCCGTCCGAGGCCGCCTGCTGGGTCTCTACGCAACCCAGGCGGTCGGCCTGCAGCCGCTGGGCACGCTCCTCTACAGCGTGCTGGGCTCCGCCCACCTCTTCGACGGGGTCACCGTCGGAGCAGTGCTGGTCGGAGCGTGCGCCGTCGCCGTCGGGCTGGGCGGCGGCCTGGGGAGAAGCAGTGCCGTTGCGGCGGCGCCCGCGATGGCAAGGCCATCGCCTCTCCAGGACCGGCCCGATGAGTAGCCGGGCGTCAGCTCAAGGAAGGCACGGACAGTGAGGTCCGGATGTCGCCAGGCTCCTCGCGCGTCTCCCGGAGCATCTCCCAGATTGCTCGACAGCGTTTGCGGACTTCACGGCATGTGGGCGGGGAGCCCAGACGCGAATTGCGGACCTCTTGCTCCCAAAGCAAGTCCTTTCAACTTTCGGCGTTCGCATAGGCGTTCCTAAATTCGCTTGAACCACTTGCTTCGCTATTCGTACAGAACGCCAGCACTTGCTTCGAGGGTCAGGAGCAGTTCCGGAAGCAAATTCATCCGGACCTTGGAAGCGATGCGCGCCCACGCCGGCAGCGGCATCACCCACGGCTCAATGGCGGTCGTCTCGCTCGGCTACCGGATCGATCAGCTCCCACATCGCCGGCATGAGGTGCATGCCGTCAAGCTCACCGCTCAGTCTGCGGCTACAAGGGTCTGTTTCCCAATGGCCTTGAGCGCGGCAACCGTGGCGCGGGCGAGGCGGCGCAGGTAGTCATCGTCCACGGGCGAGCGGGAGATGAGGAGCCGGAACCCCAGCGGGGCCACCAGCAGATCCAGGGCCAGCTCGTGATCCAGGTCAGCGGGCAGTTCGCCCCGACGGACGGCCCGGGTCAGGAGAGCGTCGGCGATCTCGCGCCGGGGCGTGGCGATGACCTCACGTAGCGCCGCGGCGAGGGCGGGGTTGCGGGCTGACTCGCCGAGGAAATCGGGGGCTATGCGGGTGACCAGCGGATCCCTGAGCTGGCTGGCGGTGACCCTGATGTAGGCCTCGACGTCGTCGCCGAGGGTGCCGGTCTGCGGCTCGATGAGTGCGTGGCCACGGACGGCGCCCGCGACCAGGTCGAGAAGCATCGCGTCCTTGGAGTCCCAGCGGCGGTACAGCGCCGCCTTGCCGACGCCGGCCCGGCGGGCCACCGCCTCCATCGACATGCGCGCGTAGCCGACCTCCGCGAGTTCGGCGAAGGTGGCGGCCGCGATGGCACTGGTGACGCTCTCCTGGAGCACGGCCGCCCCGGTCGGCCGCCTCCTCGCCGCTTCTCCCATGCCTCAATCCTACACCGCAACGGAACGGTTGCGTTCCGTCATGGGGAGGAGTAGGGTTAGGGAAGAACGGAACGGATCTGTTCCGTCGCAAAGAAAGGATCAGCCATGAAGTTCCTATTTGACGACGAGTCGTTCTCCTTCGAGGCGCTGCGGGCGGCCGGGTACGCCGGCCGGGGGGGTGCCGATCTCGGCGAGGTGCTCGCCGCCTGCGCCGGTATCCCGGACGGTGACGAGGAGGCGTGGTGCCGCGAGTGGGGCGCTCTCGCGGACCGGATTCACGAGGCCGGCCTGGCTGCGCTCGAGGCGGGGCACCGGGTCAGCGCGCGGGACGGGCTGCTGCGCGCCTCGAACTACTACCGCACGGCCGAGTTCTACCGGCGCGACGACCCTGACCACGATGCCGAGTCGCAGCGCCTCGCCCGGCTGTCCAGGGAGTCCTTCGCGGCGGCCGCGGAACTCCTCGACGTGCCCGCGCGCCGCATCACGATCCCGTACGAGGGCAGGACCCTGCCGGGCTACCTTTTCCGCGTCGATGACTCCGGCACCCCGCGGCCGACCGTCGTTTACCACGGCGGCTTCGACGCCACACTGGAGGAGGGCTACTTCGCGGCGGCGCGGGGCGCGGTCGAGCGCGGCTACAACGTTCTGGCTTTCGACGGTCCCGGACAGGCCACGACCCGCCGCCTGCAGGGTCTGGTCTTCCGCCCGGACTGGGAGAAGGTCGTCTCTCCGGTCATCGACTACGCCATGACCCTGGCTGACGTAGACGAGCACCGCATTGTGCTGATCGGGACCAGCTTCGGGGGTTGCCTCGCCGCTCGGGCGGCCGCCTTCGAGCACCGGATCGCGGCCCTCGTGCTCAACGATGGGCTGTTCGACTGGGGCGGTGCGGTCATCCACAGCCTGCCTCCGGCGCTGGCCGACCTGTTCGCCGCGGGGCGCGAGGCAGAGGCCGAGGCCATCATGGCCGTGGCCACCGCGCACAGCACCTACCTGCGCTGGGCGGTGGGCAACACCAAGTGGACCTTCGGGGTGACCAGCAGTGCAGACGCGTTCCGGGCGATGCGCGCCTATACCATGGACGGGTTGGCCGAGCTGATCACCTGCCCGACCCTGGTGCTCGACGCCGAGAACGACATGTTCCCGGGTGAGGCACGCCGGATGTTCGATGCGCTCCAGTGTCCGAAGCAGCTAATCTCGTTCAGCGCCGCCGAAGGCGCCGGCGAGCACTGTCAGGAGGGCGCGATCCTCCTGTTCGAGCAACGCGTCTTCGACCGCCTCGCCGCGCTCCTCGACTGACGGCCACCGACCGCGAGGACTTCGGAGCTGCCGCCATGGGGGTCGCACGGGAGCTCGTCGCGGAACCGTAGCGGGCGGTGCGGGCTCAGGCCGTTCGTCCGGGACGGCCCGAGCTGAGAACGCGTGCCGGTCAGTATGGCGCTGGGCCGGCAGCTACGCCAAGGTCGACCCGGAGGTCTGAACCGGGGCCTGGCGGTAGCGTCCCCAGCCCGCTAGACTATGACCCTTGACTAATATTAGGGAAAGGTCATAATGACCTTGTGGGATGTCGAGGTCACGGACCAGTTCGAGGAGTGGTGGGAGACGCTCAGCGTGGACGAGCAGCGAGCTCTCACGGCCGCCGTCCAGCTCCTGGAGCGCGATGGCCCGGCCTTGGGGCGGCCTCTGGCGGACACGATCAAGGGCTCTCGCCATCGGAACATGAAGGAGCTTCGGGCCCCGGCGACCACGCTGCGGGTGCTCTTCGCCTTCGACCCTCGGCGGACCGCTATCCTCCTGATCGGGGGCAACAAGCAGCATCGCTGGCGGGAGTGGTACGTGGAGTTCATCCCGGTGGTCGACAGTTTGTATGACGAGCATCTCGCCGAGCTGCGGCGGGAGGGAGAGCTGAGATGAGTGGCCACAAGCCGTTCCAGGCTCTGGCCGACCGGGTGACTGCCACCGCGGAGGGGCGAGAGCGAGTCGAGACCTACCGCCGCCTCATGGACGCGGTGATGACCCTGCACCGCCTCCGGGAGGAACGAGGCCTGACTCAGGTGCAGGTGGCCGCGGTGCTCGAGGTCACGCAGGGCAACGTGTCCCGCCTGGAGCGCTCAGAGGACCTTTACCTGTCGACACTCTCTCGATACGTCGAGGCGCTCGGCGGTCGCCTGGAGCTGACGGCTGTGTTCCCTGACCAGGTGGTACCCATCGACCTGCCAGGCGGCGGCCGCGCAGCGTAACGAATCGGGCCTCATCGAAGCGCAGAGGTCGGCTCCGGTGCTCAGCGAGCCACCAGCACCACCAACACGATGCTGAGGTGGAATCAGAGACACGATACGAGAGCTCCAACTGCGGTCCAGTTGGTCATATCCTGCCTCGACGTCGTCGGCCCGCCCCGCCGTGAGGCTGGCCGACGACCACCCGCCGCTACCTAGCGGCCGAGCACTCCCCGGCGCTTGCCGACTCCAAGCATGCGCATGACGGCGAGCAGGATCACCGCACCGAAGAAGGCGACGACGCCCTCCGAGATGTAGGGGTGACCGGGAATGTCGAACGTCACCCCGAACAGCTGGGCGAGGAAGCCCCCCGCCAGCGCGCCCACCAAGCCGACGACGATGTCAGCGCCCACCCCCAGGCCGTGACCCAGCATCACCCGGGTGGCGAGAAAGCCCACCACGAGCCCGATCAGCGCCCAGACCAGCACCTCGACGGGGTCGATCGTGATGGTGACGATCCCCAGCATCGGAAGTCCTCCCTTGATATGATCGATATCATATTATCTTATAGAGCGGCGGGCGGGTGATGGCGTAGCAGCCTGGCGATGCCGAGTTCCTCTCAACGATAGGGGGGCGCACGGCTGGCCCTTGACACCTCCCACCCTCCCTTATACAATAGCTTATAGTAACGCTATCAGTAGTTCTGATACCATAGGTGCGCTAAGGTAGAGCCCACGGTGGCCCGGCGCACCGGGGAGGACACAACCATGGCCATGCAGAGAGCCGCACGAACGCACGGGGCGGTGCAGGCGAAGCCGGCGCCGGAAGGCGGCGGTGCGCGGCGGCGCATCCGGGTGCAGCTGGTCAGGTCGATGGCAGAGTTCCGGGTCAAGCAGCTGATCTGGCTCGTCGTCGGGCTGGTCGACGCAGTGATGGGCTTCGACTTTCTCTTCCGCCTCATCGCCGCCAGCAACACCGGCTTCGCCCACCTCATCTTCGTGGCGGGATCCTGGCTGTCCGGGCCCTTTGACGGGATCTTCGCCAACGCCCCACCGATCCCGGGGCTGACGTTGCGCTGGAGTGACCTCCTGGTAATCGCCATCGCCACCATCCTCGGCTGGCTGGTGGTGCGGCTCGCGGGACTGTCGGGGGTCGGCAGGCGCCAGCGCGTGGTCGAGCGCCCCGTCGCCTGAGGCTTTCCCGCCCCGGGCCGTCACCAGGGAGGTTTGACAATGCCCGCTGTCCTTGCGTTCCTGCTCCTCGTGCTGCTGGTGTTCGGAGTGTCGACCACCATCCGCTTCCTCATCTGGGTGGCACTCGCCCTTCTGATCGTCTGGGCGGCCGGTTACCTCCTGGAACGCTCCGCGAGGCACCGAGCCGGCTGGTGATCGCCCGGTTGCGACTGGCCCCGGCTGATGACTCAGCCCAGGCGGTGATGCCGGGGCGACCGCCTGTTGCACCCCTCTCCCGTGGCTAGGCGGTCAACCGCAGATGGCGTACGCCTCGCTCAGCACGGGGTAGAAGATCGGTTGCCCCGGGAGGCGGGGCGGGAAGGCCAGGTAATTGGCGCCGGCGATGAGCTGCAGCTCGGCCGGTCCCAGCGGCCGCCAGAGAGTCACCGTCTCCTCAGTACCCTCAGGGATCGCAGGCTCCGATGGCGGCGACGCGCTCATCACAACGTCACCTCGCAACGGGACTGAGCATCGGTGGGTAGAGGACCTCAACGCTCCCCCGGCGGTGGAGGGCGGCGGGTCTGCCTCCGTCACGGGTCGTCACGGTTCCAGTGGGGCTGAGGAACCCGTCGGTGCTGGTGACCTTGCGGTGGAAGTTGCGCGGGTCGAGACCGACCCCCCAGACCGTCTCGTAGACGCGGCGCAGCTCGGCGACAGTGAACTCCACCGCGCAGAAGGCGGCAGCGAGCGGCGTGTATTCCAGCTTGGCGCGGGCCCGCTCCAGGCCGTCAGAGAGGATGCGGTGGTGGTCGAAGGCGAGTGCCCGGGGCTGGGCGAGAGTTACCCCCAACGCTACCCACCTAGCTGCCTCCGCGTCACCCCCGGCTGCCGGCACAGGAAGGCAGCCTCAGGGCCTGGTGGCGTGCTCTCAGGGTCGCGGCCGCCTCGGCGATCGGCGGGCTCAGAGGAACCACCTCCATGAGAAGGGCGCCCACGACCGCACTGGCCTCTTCCAGCCGGCCGGCGCGCGCCGGCCGGACGAGCGCCTCGGAATACGCGGAGGCCGGGATCATCAGCTCGTCGCCGGCATGGGCGAGGAGCGCCGCGGTCGCGGCCGCGTGCAACCCGTCGTCCGAGTCGAGCAACGCGATCAGGATGCTGGCGTCGACGACAGTCAGCGCCACTCGTCGCGGAGGTTGTTGAGGTAGCCGGGCTCCTAGACGCCGGTGAGAGTTCCCGCGGCCAGCTGGATCGCCCGTCGGCAGCGCTCGGCGAGGCCTCCCTCCCGCGTGAGGATGATCTGCCCACCCACCGCGTCCACCCGAAGATGGCCTCTACCGCGGCGACTGGTACCGTGATCTGGCGCTGGCCGGAGAGGCGGGTGTATCCGCGTCGTCTCTTGAGCTTGGTTCGCGTGACCACGATTCAAGCGTAGCATCCCTCTCTGGCTCGTGACAGTCCCCGGGCTCGCCGGAAGCCGCGCCGGGAGTGTGTTGATTCGCCAGCGGACGGCACGCGGAGACGCCGACGCCGGGATACGGTGGTCGATGGTGACCGTCGTGTGGATCCCCGCTCCACTGCGGCGCGTCCTCACCCGGGCCGCGGTGCTTACGCCGGCGAAGGGCACCGGCACGAGCCGTGTGGGCGGGCCCATGGGTCGCAGGTTGCCCACAGCATCGCCCTTCTGCAACAGACCTCGCGACCCCTTCACCTGAGGTCGTGCCTCGGGGCGGTGGAGCGATGCCAGAGGACGGCGCGTGCGGTCACGTTCCCCACACCCGTGAGTCTGAGGGTGCGGTCCGGCCATTTCCCGGCAAGGATCATGCCGAGCAACTCCATCGGTCGGATGGCATCCCAGAGCATGTAAGAGACGAGATCGCGGCTCAAGCTGCGGCCATCGGAGGGTCTCCATCCCGCCTCGACAAAGACAGACAGGACCTCGCCGACAACTTCCCTGGTGTCCACGTCTCCCTGAAGCATCCGGACCAGGAGCAGTTCCCGCAGCGCCGCCGCGAAGTCCGTGCCATCGCTCAGAGCGCGCACCACGCCGGTCCAAAGCGGATCAGGCTCGACGAGCGCACGCCGACCCAACTCGGTGAGATGGAGCCGGTCACGCGCCTTCCGGACCAGTCCCGCCCTGTGGGCAAAGTCCCTCAGGGCCATGACCTGGGGCACATCAGTCTCGCTCCGCGGCGGCTTGTCCTCGTCCCACCAGCCGAGCTCGCCGACAAGCTCCCGCACCGTGCCCGGCGGCATGTACCCCGCCGAGGTGAGCGGCAGCCCCGTCGTGCACAGCTTCAGGAGCCGGAGGAGTGGCCGCATCCCCTCCCCCATCGCCTCCGGGCGGGCGGCCGGCCGCCGGCGGATCTCCTCCCGGATTGGCCGGATGAAAGCCTGCCGCAGCGGGCGGGCTGGTGGCTCGGCCCAGAAGTCCTGGCGCTCCTGCCACACCGCTGCCTGTGGGGTGCGTTGGTCGAGCGAATCCGCGGGCGCGGTGAGGAATCGGCGCAGCACCTCCGCCTGAGCCTGCTTCCATCCCCTCTTCCCGGGTATGACCTCACCGCGGAGAAGGGCCTCCTCCAGGGCGCCGGCCGCCAGCTCGTAGACCGACGACTCGGTCATCCCCATCATCCCGCCCCACTCCAGGGCCTCAGTATCGGGCGGTTCCACCCCGGAATCGTCGAGCGCCTTGCTGAGCGCCCGATGCCCACGACTGGGGCTGTCATCCCAGGCCGCGATCACCCGCATGGTGACCGGGCTGCGGCAGAGTGCTGCAGCACCCTCGTAGCCGAGTTCGCTGAACAGGTTGCCGAGCGCGAGGGCGATGGCGCGATGGTCCTCGGGCGACGTGAGGAACTTGGCGGGCAGGATGTACCAGAGGAAGTACTCGAGGCTGTGCAGGCTCACCACCGGGACGTCGCCGCTCGCAGTCAGGGAATCCCACGCCGTGCGCGCGTCGGAGGCCGGCTCGCCGCCGCGTGCCTCCAGCAGGGGCAGGACACGCTCGGCGGAGAGGTCGAAGGGCATGGTCAGCCCGCCGCAGTCACGCCAGACCGCGTGGACGGGCGAGCTGGGTGCTGATCGATCATCGGTCCTCCGCCGGCGGCGAGCGCATCAGGGCCTCAGGGCATCAGTGACCGTCAGATGCTGGTACACGCGGTCCACCCTCTGCAAGCGGCTGTACCCCCACGATCGGACCCTCCGGCAGCGGCCAACGCCACGAGTGCACCGGCGCCCAATCACTCCACCCCTACAGCCTGACGCTCGGTCCCCGATGCTGAGGGGGCTTGTGCCGTGCCCGAGGCTCGTCCACCGTGCGGAGCCTATCCCGTTTGCGATCCCCCGACTGGGACCCGCTGGCTCGGGCCGCCGGTGGGGCTTCGACTTGGGCGGCCATCTGATCGGCACCCCCCAGCTCGGCCACCGCGGCGCCGACGCGTGCGGAGGTGGTCCGGAGCCACGCGCGTTCCGGCCTCGAGAGGGGGAGGTCGCGGAGGTAGCCGAGGGCCTCATCGACCGCCGCGGTGAGTGCCGATCCGTGGAGCGCCGAGGAGCCGAGGACAGCCGCGACCTGGCCGGGATCCGGCGCCTCGGTCCGCAGGAGCAGCCACACCTCCTCGCGATCCTTCTCCCCCGGCAGGGTATCCGGGCGGTCAAGGAGGGCGGCGAGCTTGGTCGCCAGGTGGGCGGGCGCGTCGAGCACGCGCCGCCCCTCGAGGCTGACCGCGTGGGGAGGCAGAGCACTCACCGGTAGCTGGAGCCGGGTGCCCAGGCTCGACTGGTGAGGGACGTAGAGGTCGACGTGGATGCCATTGGCCTCGGCTCGCCACTTCGTCCCCAGGTGCGTCGTCTTGGTCACCGGCCAGCGGGCACCCAGCGTCTCCAGCTCATGAGGCTGAAGGACGAGGTCGATGTCGTGGCTCCGGGGTGCCCCGACCCGGAAGTGGCTGGCCCAGCCGCCGATGAGGATCGCCTCGGGAACGATGGCGAGAACCTCTCCGAGCGTTCGCTCGCTGAGGCTGGTGAGCTCGGTAGGGTAGAGCTCAGGCGGCACGCGCGAACTCCCCGATGAGGCTTTCGATGAAGCGAGCGGCCGGCCAGCCCGGGGTGTTGAAAAGATCGACGAACGCCTGGCAGAGCGGCACCATCGGCCCGTACCGGGCCAGCCAGGGATCGGGCGTGTGCACCTCGAGGACGGTGGTGCTCCCTCCCTCAGCGACAGGCCACGCGCCGGGCAGGCGCGCAGGGTCGCCGTAGCAGACGACCCGGTCGTAGTCCGAAACCCGATTGCCCCCACGCCGCGCCACGACGGCTCCGAAGCCGCTCAGAAGAAAGCCCTCCGGGAGCTGACGCTCCACGTCGGTGGCTGGAGCACGGCTGTCGCGCCGGAGCACCCGATCGCTGGCCATGTCGCGATGGCCAGCCCAGAGCAGGAGCAGGCGTGTGGGATCGACCAGGCTGAAGCCACCGCCCGGCCGACGGGCCACGGCGCCGATCGCCATCGGCCGCTGCAGGGCGCGGTGCACCGTCGACACGGGGAGCCCGAGCTCGGCTGCGACGGAGGCGAGGTTCGCGTAGCGGCGGCGGCCGGTCAACTCCTCCTGGGCGAGCAACTCCCGCCAGACGACCTCGGTATGATTCACACCCAAAGTTTACCAGTTTCCAGCTATAGCTGCAAATTAGGCTTCCGCGAGGAGGAAGGCGTGATAGAAGTTACGTCCCATACCGTGGTGGGAATTGAGGCCTTCTCTGCCGGGCTGACCGGGTAGACAGAGAAGGCCACCGTGGGGTTCTCTTTGGAGTGCTCAACCTTCAAGGAGATCCACGAATGGCCCACCCCAGGATGACAGACCAGGAACTCTTCGACCAACTCGCCACCGCCGACCGGGACCAGTTGCGCCTCATCCTCGAGCACGGCATCCAGCGCCTCATCGAGATCGAGGCCAGCGTGGTGATCGGGGCCGACCCGTACGAGCGCGCCGCCGATCGGGCGACCCACCGCAACGGCCACCGCCCCAAGCCGCTGGACTCCGGCGTCGGCCGCCTCGAGCTCCAGATCCCCAAGCTGCGGGTGGGCAGCTTCTTTCCGACCCTGCTCGAGCCCCGCCGGCGCATCGACCGGGCCCTGCTGGCGGTGATCCAGGAGGCGTACGTGCAGGGGGTCAGCACCCGCAAGGTCGACGCCCTCATGGAGGCGCTGGGCGGCTGTCAGGTCAGCAAGAGCGAGGTGAGCCGGATCTGCGCCCTCCTCGACGAGGAGCTGGCCGCCTTCCGGGAGCGGCCCCTCGATGACGCTGCCTATCCGTATGTCTGGTTCGACGCCACCCACCACAAGGTCCGTCAGGCGGGCCGGATCGTCAGCCAGGCCACGGTGATCGCGGTGGGGGTCCGGGAGACCGGCGAGAAGAGCGTGCTGGGCCTGATGTCCGGGGCGGCCGAGACCGAGGCCTTCTGGCTGGAGTTCTGTCGCAGCCTGATCCGCCGCGGCCTGGGCGGGGTCCAGCTGGTCATCTCCGATGCCCACGAGGGCCTGCGCAGCGCCCTGGCGCAGTGCTTCACCGGGGCCACCTGGCAGCGCTGCCGCGTCCACTTCCTCCGCAACATCGGCGCAGCGGTGCCCGCGTCCCACGCCCCAGCCGTGCTGGCGCTGACCCGGACCATCTTCAGCCAGCCCACCGCCGAGACCGCCCACGAGGCGGTGAGCCACGCCCTGCAGCTGCTGGAGCCCCGCTTCTCCAAGGCGGCGGAGCTGCTCCGCAAGGCCGAGGCCGACGTGCTCGCCTACATGACCTTCCCGGCCGATCACTGGCGCTCCATCTCCAGCACCAACGCCATCGAGCGGCTGAACGCCGAGATCGATCGCCGAGCCAAGGTGGTGGGCATCTTCCCCAACACCGCGAGCCTGCTGCGCCTCGCCACCGCCGTCGTCCAGGACCAGCACGATGAATGGCAGGACGATCGTCGCCTCTTCAGCCAGCACAGCATGGCCCGGCTGCTCCACCCCGACAGCCCTCCGCTGCTCACCAACCCGCTCACGGAGGGCTTCGCCGCTTAGCTCATCGACGTTGCGAGAGCTCCACGCAATTCACACCACGTGATGGGACTTGACCGTGATAGAGCACTTGCTTAGTGAATCGTGGCCCGAAGCTGCCCTTGCTTATGGGCTCAGCACTCCCCTGCGCCCCGGCCAGAACCAAAGCAAGTGCATTGGGCGAATTCAATCCGGCACCGGAAGGCCAGACCAGGCGCGCCGGGCAGAGGTCGGCTGAAGGTAGCCCCTCCTTCCCATGCCGGTCCTCCCTGGTGGGACAGCAGCATGACAGTCCAGTAATCGGACTCCACCAAACTCAGGACAGACCACTCGCGACCACGACATTCGCGGTGGACCAATTCTCGGGGGGCCGGACAAGCGCATAATCGGCGCAGCCCGGAGCCCGGCTCCGGGCTGCTACTCTATCCCTGGGAGAGACGATGTCCGGCCCCGACTTCCCCCCAGGCGTCGACCTCAGTACCCGGCGGCGCAACCGCCCGGCCCCAGCTCAGGGCGCACGCCGGGCCAGCCGCGGTCCTCTCCTTCCCCCAACCCCACACCGCCCTCACCCCACCTTGCTCCTCCCTACCCGGCACCGCCATCTGCTGATCCTGCGCCACCCGAGTCCGGGAGCCCGCCGCCGGGCCCGTATGCCCTACCCCCACCGCATGAGGAGCGATACGCCGATGCGGTGCCGAACACAGGCAACGTCCCCGCGTTCGCATCCTTGGTGCTGGGCGCGGCCGGCATCCTCCTCTGCTTCTTCGTGGCCGTATTCCGGCCCGACTCGGCCGTCGTGGTCCTGGCCATCCCCGTCGCTGGGGTCCTGGCAGTGGTCTTCGGGGGCGTCGGCCTCTCGCGCTCCAAGGCGAGGGATGGCGCGGGCAGGGACCTGGCGATGGGTGGGTGCCTCCTAGGGGTGGTCACGGTGGTTGTCGCGCTCCCGCTGTTCTGGGTGGACGCGGTCAGCAACTGGCAGGCGGTGGCCTATGACCGCGATGAGAGCAGCCTCAGCGTCGCCCTCGTCCGCGTGTTGAGTGACCAGCCGCCGCGGGGGCGAAGGTGACCTCGCCAGCCGCACGTCCGGACCACGTCGACCCGCCCCCGGAGAGGCAGGTGCAGCCGGTGGAACCCCGGCCGGGGGCGATAGGGTCGTCCGATCCGAGGCGAGGGCACCTAAGCCTCAGTGGGGGCCGGTCGTTATCCTCAGACCCGTGCGTTACCTCGCCTCGGGCGACGTCGAACGGGCGGGCCAGCCCTCCGCCCGGATCCTCCGCCTGGCGACAGCCGTCGCTGGGACGTGGAGCGTCGCCCTCCCCCTGTGGCGCCTCTACGGCATGGTGGACGAGAGCCTTCGGCCGCAGGGCGACGTCCGCTATGCAGCCCTCGGGCTCGTACCGTTGGTCCCCCTGCAGCTCTGGCTCACGATCTCCCTCACGCGGAGCCGGCGTCGGCGGGCGGAGATCTGGGCGTTTCTCGCTGTGCTCGGCATTGACTTCGCGCTGGCGCCGGTCGTTGGGGGCGGCTGGGTGGGGATGCTGTATGTTCCGAGCGCGCTGGCCCTGGTGGTTCTGCCCATCCCGTGGTCCGGCGCGGTCTTCCTCGGTCTCGTAGCCGTTCAACCGCTTCTGACCCAAGCGCTGGGACTTCTCAACTACGGCAGCTACTTCGTGGTCGGCACCCTCGCCTTCGGGGTGCCGCTCGCGCTGGGGGTGGTGGCGATCCGGACCGCAAGGGATCTGGAATCGGTGCGTGGCCAGCTGGCCGACGAGGCCGTGGAGAAGGAGAGGAAACGCCTCGACGCGGAGCTTCGCCATACCCTGGAAGACCGTCTCGCCACCATCGCTGAGCTGGCGGACCGGGCAGCCCAGCTGGTGGTGGCGGAGCGCGAGCAGGCAGCCTCGGGGATGCGCACGGCGGTCGAGGGCGCCCGGGAAACGCTGGCAGAGGCCCGACGGCTGGCAACGAGCTTGCGAAACCGCTCGTTCCACGACGAGCTGGAGACCACCGTCACCCTGTTGGCGGCGGCAGGCATCACAGCCCATCTCGCGTTCCCCCCGGATTTCCGCTCCGAGGACCTCGACGCACAGCTGCGGGGCGATCTTCGGCGCGCGGTGGCCGAGCTCCTCGCGACTGATGGATCCCGGGAGGCAACCCTCTCCTTGACGTCAGGGGATGCCCGGGTCGGGATCACCATGCACGCCGTGCCAGGGCGATGACCCACCCCGGCGCCATTTCGATGACCACCGCTCTGAGCCGTCGGTTCGGTGTTCCCCTGGACTGGGGCAGCGCCGCGCTCGTCGCGATTCCTCCACTGCTCACCGTCGGCACGGTGGTGCTGACCATCGGCGTTGGCCTGTCGGAGCCGGCCACGTTCAGCCTGGTCGCCGTTCTTCCCGTAGCGTTGCTCGCACTCGGTCTGCAGCTCCGCCACAGCCTTGCCCTCGCTCGGGGAGAGCGCCCCCGGGCTGCGCTCTGGACCGTGCTGGCGCTGATCCTCGTCACCTATCTCCCGCTCCGCTGGTTCGGGTGGAACTGGCTCGTCCTCCAAGGGTTCGTCATGGCATCCATGCCGGTGGCGCTGAACGGAAAGCCAGCCGCGGTTGCGGCTTTCGCTCCCCTGGTGGGGACGGCCGTCGCCATTGTCCTGGTTGGCCTTGCGAGCCCGGGCCTTCTGGGCTCACCAGGGGTGGGCCACGAGGTGTACGACATCGTCTACTTCGTCCTGTGGAACTGCGCCGTCGCGGCCGGGGCATACGGGGCGGCACGGCTGGTTCGCCTCACCCATCAGCTCCGGGAGACGAGGGGCGAGCTGGCGGCGGCAGCCCTGTGGGGTGAGAGGTTGCGTGTCTCGCGGGATCTCCATGACCTCCTCGGACACAGCCTGTCGGCGGTCTCGCTCAAGGGTGAACTGGCCATCCGGCTTCTCCGCAGCGACCCGGAGGCAGCCCGAAGCGAAATGTTGAGCGTCGCCGCGGTTGCCCGCGATGCTCTGGGTGGAGTGCTCGGGATCAGCCATGACGAGAGGGACTCCTCCCTCCGGGCTGAGCTGGACGGGGCCCTGCTCCTGCTTGCGGCGGCGGGGATTGTCACCAAGGCGAGGATCGACGTCGATGGTGTTGGCGCTCGCACAGACCGCATGTTGAGCTAACTTCAGGACTTGTGGAAATAGCGGCTGAGGACCCGGCGAAGCTGGGGACAAGGACGGCGTAGCCTTCCAGGTTGCTGTCAACAACGAGCGACCCGTACCAGCGGGTCGACCTGGAGGCCACGCCGTGTCTGCACGGTACCAAGTTCTGCCCCCGAGTGCACCTGTGCCTGCCCCCGACGACCTGATCGAGCAGCTGGTCCGGGAGGGCGCCCAGCGGATGCTTCATGCCGCTCTCAGCGCCGAGGTCGACGAGTTCCTGGGTCGAGCCCGCTACCAGCGCGGCGGCGACTTCCGCGGCTATCGCAACGGCCACCTCCCGGCCCGGACCGTCGGGGTGGGCATGGGGGCGGTGGAGATCCGCCAGCCCCGGGTCCGCGATCTTCCGGAGGGGGTCGAGCCCTTCCGCTCCGAGGTTGTCGGTCGGTGGGAGCGGCGTTCCCGGACCCAGGGCCGGCTGCTCGCCCGCCTCTACCTCGAGGGCCTGGCCACCGGCGACTTCGAGCCCGTCTTCCGCGAGCTGGTGGGGGCGACGGCGGCGCTCTCGCCGACCAGCATCCTGCGTCTCAAGCAGGAGTGGGAGGACGAGTACCGGCTCTGGCGGGGCCGGCCGCTGACCGAGCGCTACGTCTACGTCTTCGCCGACGGTCTCTACCTCAAGGCCGGGCTGGAGAAGGAGAAGACCGCCCTGCTCATCGTCATCGGCGTCCGCGCTGACGGCCACAAGGAGCTGCTGGCCATGGAGGAGGGCTACCGGGAGAGCACCGTCTCGTGGGCCCAGGTGCTCCGGGGGCTGCGCGACCGCGGTCTCGGCGAGGCGCCCCTGGTGGCCGTCGCGGACGGGGCCCTGGGACTCTGGGCAGCTCTCGACGACGTCTACCCGACGACCCGTCGTCAACGCTGCTGGAATCACCGCGCCCTGAATCTGCTCGACAAGCTGCCCCGGCGCCTGCACGGCGAGGCCCGCGGCCGGCTCCACGCCATCTACGAGGCCCCGACCCGGGCAGACTGTGCCCGGCTGCGCGCCGCCTACTGCGTGGAGCTCCGGGCCAAGGGCCAGGGCCAGGCTGCCGAGTGCCTGGAGCGCGACTGGGAGGACTTCGTCACCTTCTACGACTTCCCGGAGGAGCACTGGCTCCACCTGCGCACCAGCAACCCGATCGAGTCCGTCTTCTCCGGGGTCCGGCTGCGCACCAACGCCGCCCGGCGGATGCGGGTCCGGGAGAACGCCCTCTACCTGGTCTTCAAACTGGTGATGCGGCTGAGCACCAACTGGCGGGCGATCAACGGCCGCAACCAGCTGTCGCTCCTGCTCGCCGGCGAGCGCTTCGTCGACGGCAGGCTCCAACGTCAGCCGACTCAGGAGGGCGCTGCCGCATAGCTCATCTCATCGACTTGCTGGAAGGCTTTTCCACAAGTCTTGACAAGAGCTCCCGCATGTTGGCGTGGGCGGTTCGGGAGGGGGTGGCCAACATCATCCGGCACAGCGCCGCCCGCGATGCGACGATCACCGCCTGCCGCATTGATGGCTCGATCGTGCTGGAGATCACCAACGATGGCGCCTCGCCGCCAGGCCCGAGAGGCGCTGGTCTGAATGGACTAACTGAGCGAGCCCAGGCACTTGCAGGGAGCGTTGCGGCTTCCAACGAAGCCGATCGGTTCCAGCTGGTGGTGCGGCTGCCAGGAGATGCGCAGTGATCCGGGTGCTCATCGCCGAGGACCAGCACATCATCCGGCGAGCTCTGGTGGCCTTGATCTCGCTCGAAGGCGACATGGAAGTGGTTGCTGAGCTGGAGACCGGCGACGCCATCCTCGAGGCCGTCCGGAAGACGCTGCCTGATGTGGCGGTTCTCGACATCGACATGCCGGGAATCGACGGGCTGACGGCCGCCGAGCGCCTTCACGAGGAGATCCCCAGTTGCCGGACCCTGATGCTCACCGGCCTGAGCCAGCCCGGCCATCTGCTCCGTGCGCTCAAGGCCCACGTGCGCGGCTTCATTCCCAAGGACGCGCCGGCGGACACGCTCACGGACGGGATCCGTCGGGTCTTCGCCGGTGAGCGAGTCGTCGACCCAGGCTTGGTGGCGGCTGCCCTGGAGACCGGCGAGAGCCCGCTCACCGCTCGCGAGGCCGCGGTACTTCGCGCCGCGCAGCGGGGCATCTCGACGACCGAGATCGCTGAGCAGCTCTCCTTGGCTCCCACCACCGTGCGCAATTACCTCTCATCCGCGATCGATAAGGTGGGAGGCCGCAACCGCACCGATGCCATTCGCATCGCCCGCGACGCTGGATGGCTCTGAGATCACCAATCCGGCAGGGTAGTCCTGCCCTAGGCTAACGCCTCCTCGAACCTCGGCGGGGCGGGCTGCTCCGGTCGTAGCCGACGAGACCTGGCAGGCTGCCGATCCGGCCCCCGCCGATGGTCGATAGTGGCCGATGGCCATGCCAGGCCGCGCGAATGCCGAGCGGGTGGAAACACACAGGCAGCCGTCGGCCCCGGTGATGACGTTTGTCACAGGTGGCCGTCCACATTGACATCTATTGGAGATCGGCCTTCGGGGCGAGGCTTGGCTCGTGAGCGAACTGGTCGAGCTCGATTGTGGAGATCCGCGAAGATCCGTCCTGCCCCCCGTGGCTAAACCTGAGGCATCACCTGCAGCCGAGGAGCCCTTGCTGTCCTCGCATCTGGCTCGGGTCCTCGCCGCGGAGCTCGGCGCCGCAACCTGCTTCTACCTCCTCGCGACAACTGTCCCCCTCACCTCTACGTCTCGGCAGGCGGAGCAGGTCCTGTCGGCGTCGGGTTGGCGGTTGGCATCCTGATGGGCGCGACCATGCTCGCCGAGCTTGGCAGCCCGTGGCTCATGACGAGACTGGCGTACCGGAGTACCCTCGCCGGCGGCCTGGTGCTCCTGGGCCTCTCATCGCTCGCATTGGCGGCGTTGCCGACGCTCGCCACGCTCCTTCTCCTCTGCGCTGTGCGAGGCCTCGCCTTCGGCGTGACCGAGGTGGCCGTTGGCGCGCTGCTGGCCCATGTGAGCCCGCGTGCGCGTCGGGGCGAGGGGCTGGGCATCGGGGGCGCCGCCTTTGCAATCCCCGGCCTCTTCGCGCTCCCCATGTCGGTTTGGGTGAGCGCGCGCTTCGGCTGCACGGCCCTCTTCATCGCCGCCGGTGCGGCGTCGCTGCTTCCCTTGTTCGCCCTGCGCGGCTGGCGCCTGGTCGAACCAGCGTCCTCCAGCCGACGCGCCATGCGCCGCTCACTGCGCGCGCCCGCTCTCGCCCGTCCCGCCGGCCTCTTCGCCGTGACCGCGCTCGGCGCCGGTGCGATCATCAGTTTCCTCCCGCTGAGCGTGCCGACCTCGCAGCACGAGCTCGCCGCGCCGGCACTCTTCGCCCAGGCGGCGGCGGCGCTGGTCACCCGCTGGTGGGGTGGCCGCTTCAGCGACCGGCACGGCTCCAGCGGCCTTCTCCGTCCCGGTGCGCTGATGACGGCTCTCGGCCTCTCCGCAGTGGCGCTTACCCCGAGTTCGGTCGGGCTGCTGGGCGGTGCCCTGCTCTTCGGGGCGGGCTTCGGCGTCAGCCAGAGCGCGAGTCTCAGCGTAATGCTCGCAGGCACGCCGCCATCTGGATACGGCGCGGTGAGCGCCATGTGGAACCTCGCTTACGACGCGGGCTTGGGCGTGGGCTCCTTGGGCTTTGGCCTGATGGCCGAATGGACCGGATACGCCGCGGGATTCGCCGTGATCGCCGTCGTGACCACGCTCGCGGCGGTGGCGTGGCGAAGCCACCCCTCTTCCCACGCCACACCGCGCGCCAGGCAACGGCCGCTGAATTGGCGAGCTCGAGAGTGGTGACGGCGGATGGTAGGCATCCTGAAGGACGGACCCTCGACACAGAGGTCGGGGCCTGCCACAACTCTTCGATCAGGGAGGTACTTCACTATGGCTGACATCAAGCGGCTGATCAAACCGTCGCAGGCGTCCGCCGCCGGGGCCAAGATGGCGGGCACGGGGTCCCGGGGCTTCACGCCCGACGAGCGAGACGCGATGAAGGAGCGCGCCAAGGAGCTGCAGGCAGCCGCCCGCCCCGGTCGCGCGGGCGGGCCGGACGGGGAGACCGAGGTGCTCGCGAAGATCGCCGAGATGCAGCCCTCGGATCGCGTCATGGCCCACCGGCTTCACGCGATCATACGAGCCAGCTTCCCATCTCTCTCGCCGAGAACCTGGTACGGGATGCCCGCCTATGCCCAGGACGGCGTCGTCGTCTGTTTCTTCCGGCCAGCCCAGAAGTTCAAGACCAGGTACGCGACGCTCGGGTTCAGTGACAAAGCCAAGCTGGACGACGGCAGCTTGTGGGCCACGGATTTCGCGCTGACGAAGCTGACCGCTGCTGATGAGAAGAGCATCGCTGCTCTCGTGAAGAGGGCGGTTGGCTGAGCGCCGCCGCCGAAGCCGGACCTGCCGATGCCTGCGAACCGGTCAGGAATCGAGAAGCGCCCGTCGTCAGCCAGAGTCACCATGATCGATGACGGGCGGCGTTGCCGATTGGCTCCGCTGCGCGAATCCCGGAATGCATCGCCCGCCCTCGATGGCGACAAATCAGGCCAGTCAGTTGAAGAGGAGATGAGCACATGGCTTCTATCGGATCCGTAACGCTTGAGGTTCCCGACGCTCCGGCTGCCGAGCGTTTCTACACCGCATTGGGGTTGGGCCCTCAGGTCCGCATCAGGCCCTCGGAGGCTGCGACCTCCGGCTTCCGAGGGTTCACACTCTCGCTCGCGGTGTCACAGCCAGCAACGGCCAAGGCCTTCATCGACGCGGCATTGGACGCCGGTGCCACGCCGGTGAAGCCGGCGAAGAAGTCGCTATGGGGTTACGGCGGTGTCGTCCAAGCCCCAGACGGCACCATCTGGCAGATCGTCACGTCGGCCAAGAAGGATTCCGGTCCGGCCACCCGCCAAATCGACAAGATCGTGCTTCTGCTCGGCGTGGCTGACGTGGGCGCGAGCAAGCGGTTTTACGTCAGCCACGGCCTCCCAGTGGGGAAGAGCTTTCTGAAGTACGTCGAGTTCGCGACACCGTCCAGTCCTGTTCAGCTGGCGCTCTACGGGCGCGGCGCCCTCGCCAAGCACGCCGGCGTCTCTCCCGACGGGTCGGGATCGCATCGCCTGACGGTTAGCGCCGATGTAGGGCCGTTCACCGATCCGGACGGGTTCGCGTGGGAGGCGTCAGTCGGGGCGGACGGCGCGGGCGTGCTCCGCGGCGAGGGAAGACCAGAGTGAGCACCGAAGGCGACCGGGCCACCGCCCTCGGGCTGCTTCAAGACCGATACGTGTCGACCCCTGGCTCCCGCCCCAGGGCGGCGTGCTCGCCCCCTCAAGGAGACTGTGATGATTGAAATTAGGGAGCTCACCAAGCGCTACGGGCACAAGACGGCCGTGGACGGCCTGTCCTTCACGGTAGAACCCGGCATCGTCACCGGATTCCTGGGCCCAAATGGCGCCGGCAAGTCGACCACCATGCGCGTGCTGCTGGGCTTGGACCGCCCCGACGGCGGCGACGCGACCATCGGCGGCAAACACTACCAGCATCTCCCCCAGCCCCTCCGAGTGGTCGGTGCGCTTTTGGAGGCGCGCGCGATCCACCCAGGACGTAGCGCCTATAACCACCTGCTGTGGTTGGCTCAGACCCAGGGATTCAGCAAGAAGAGGATCGACGAGGTCATCGACCTCGTGGGGCTGCGCGAGGTCGCCCGCGACCGCGCCGGTGGCTTCTCCCTTGGCATGAGCCAGCGATTGGGCCTGGCCGCCGCGTTGCTCGGCGAGCCGTCCGTG
Organism: uncultured Chloroflexia bacterium; assembly: GCA_963803165.1. Taxonomy (GTDB): domain Bacteria; phylum Chloroflexota; class Dormibacteria; order Aeolococcales; family Aeolococcaceae; genus Changshengia. The sequence goes on from CAWDLK010000002.1 coordinate 488,865, forward strand.
CTCGTCCTGGACGAGCCTCTGAACGGACTGGACCCCGAGGGCATCGTCTGGATCCGGAATCTGATGAAGCGCCTGGCCGCCGAAGGGCGGACCGTCTTTGTATCCAGCCACCTCATGAACGAGATGGCGGTCACCGCCGACCATCTGATCGTCATCGGACGAGGGAAGTTGATCGCCGATTGCTCGACCGATGAGTTCATCCAGCGCAACACCGAGCAGGGTGTCCTCGTTCGCGGCCCGGACGCGGGGCGGTTGGCCGAGCTGATCGCTGGCGCCGGCGGCAAGGTCACCAGCAACGGCGACGCAGCGCTGACCGTGGCCGACCTGGAGTCGACGCGCATCTGGGAGCTGGCCGTCGCCGGGGGGCTCGTTCTCTCCGAGGTCACTCCAATGCGTGGATCACTGGAAGAAGCCTTCATGGAGCTGACCCGTGAGACCGCCGAGTACGTCGCCGCTTCGATGCCGGGCGGCAGCAGGGAGGATGTCCAATGATCAAGACAGTGGTAACCACCCTCGGGGTCGCAGACAACAAGCCCCGTTTCGGCCATGTTCTGCTCAGCGAATGGACCAAGATCCGCTCGGTCCGGTCGACGGTCTGGTCGCTGATCCTGCTGGTCATGCTGACCCTCGGGTTCACCGCCCTGTTCACTTCGCTGACCGTCTCCCAGTGGGGTAAGAGTAGCGGCGCGGCCCGGGCGGCGATCATTGCCAACCCCACCAGTACCATCCTGGGCTCTGGGCTGGTTCTGAGCCAGCTGACGATCTGCGTCCTCGGCGTCCTCGTGATCACCTCCGAATACTCCACTGGCATGATCCGCGCCAGCCTGTTGGCGGTTCCCAAGCGTCTGCCGATGCTCGCTGCCAAGACCATCGCGTTCGGCCTGTTGGTCCTCGCGGTGGGGGTGGCGGTCTCCTTCGCGTCTTTCTCTATCGGCGCACCGATCCTGCATGCCAAGGCCCCCGTCGCGCTGAACGATCCAGGGGTGCTCCGCGCAGTCGTCGGAGGCGGGCTGTACCTGGCCGTGCTTGCGGTGTTCACGCTTGCAGTCGGCGCGATCGTCCGCCACAGCCCGGCCGCCATCACGGTGGTGATCGGCGTCGTGCTGGTGCTCACCCCCCTGACTCTGCTGATACCGGGCAGCATCGGCAAACACATCTACGCCTATCTACCAACCGCAGCAGGGAGTCTCATCACCAAAGCACAGCCGGCTCCGGGTGACCTGCTCACGCCCTGGCAGGGGTTCGGCGTCTTCTGCATCTGGACCGCGGCGCTCCTGACCGTCGCGGCGGCGATGTTCAAGCGCCGCGACGCGTGACTCGCGGCTGCAACACCCAGCGAAACTGACCTCATGGGCACCCAGGCGCGTCGCGATCGGAAAGGCGCGTTTGAACTCGCCGGTGTTCAAGTAACTTCCAATACGGAGAGAAGAGAGATGAGCTCGTATGTCAGCGCGATTCTGCTTGCGGCTATCGACTTGGAACGATCAGCCTTTCCCGCCGCGCGGCTGACGCGAGGCTGAGATGGCGAACATCGGCGTGATCGGATCTGGCAAGATCGGGGGAGGCCTCGCCCGCAAGTGGGCGGCCCGGGGTCACGCCATCTCCTTCGGCACGCGCGACCCCGCCAAACCCGAGGTGGTTGAGCTCGCCGTGCGCATCGGCGCCCGGGCGACGGAGATCGAGGAGGCGGTCGCGCAATCCGAGGTCGTCCTGTTCGCCATCCCCGGCGGCGCGATGGAGTCGACCGCGGCGCGCCTCGGCACCCTTCTCGACGGCAGGGCAGTGATCGATGCAGCCAACAACGTGAGGGGCGTGGAGATGCACAGCTTCGCCGCCATCAAGGCCGCGGCGGCCGGCGCCGCCTACTACCGTGCCTTCAACTCCTACGGCTGGGAGCTAATCGAGAAGCCGGTGGTCGGCGGCACTCCGGCCGACCTCTTCTACTGCGGCCCCGACGGAACTTCACGAACCACCGTGGAGCAGCTTATCGCCGATGTCGGCCTTCGCCCCGTCTGGGTGGGCGGACCAGATCAGGTGGACGTGGTCGATGGACTGCTTCGCCTCTGGTTCACTCTCGTGAGGCAGCGGGGTCACAGCCGGCGAACGGCCCTCAAGCTGCTCGAGGACTGATATCCGTTGGCCGCCCGCAGGCAGTGCGCACCGTTGTCCTCGGTGGTGGCTCTCGACGGGCCGTGCCGAAGCAGGTGCATGATCCGATCAGGAATCGAGAAGCGCCGCTCACGTAGCGCACCTGTCCTGGTCGCAAGGACACCACCATTTACGAAGGTCACCCCGGATCGTGCAGTCGCATTCGCTGGCGTTCCTTCAGCGACAACTCGGCTTCCCGAGATCAGGGGGAGAGCCAACCATGGCTGCTCTCGAATCTCTCACGCCAGAAGTGGCCGACGCAGTTGCCGCCGACCAGCTTCCGTGGCGCCGTGGGATTGGGTCCTCAGGTGCGCGTGCGGCCCTCGGAGGCGCCGACGACTGGATTCCGCGGGTTCACCGTGTCGCTCACGGTGTCACCGCCGGCCACGGCCAGGGGCTTTATCGACGCCGCGCTCGACCCCGGCGTCACGCCGGTGAAGCCGTTCAAGAAGTCGATCTGGGGTTCCGGCAGCGTGGGGCAAGCCCCCGACGGGACGATCTCGGGCGTGTTGCCCTCGCCAAGCACGCTGGCGTCTCTCCCGACGGCTCCGGCTCGCACCGGCTCATGATCGGCACCGATGTCGGGGCGTTCGCCGACCCGGACGGGTTCGCGTGGGAGGCCGCACCGCTCTGAGAGGGGCGGCGCTGCATGAGTGGCCCAGAGCCGGTGAGGGAGACGGGAGGCAGCCCAGTGCGGCGGATCCTTTCGCCCTACCACCTCGCGCTGACCCACCCGGTGCTCCGCCCGGTGCTCCCCGGCGTGGCGCTGTCGGCCCTAGGCGACGGGATGTCCGTGGTCGCGATCGCGTGGCTCGCGCTGCGGCTGTCGCATTCGGCGTTGCTGGTGGGTGCGGCAGTCGCGGCGTACTCCCTGCCCGGCGCTCTGGGGGCGGCCGCGCTAGGCCGCTGGCTGCGGGGACGCGGCGGGGCGGGACTGGCGTTCGCGAACGCAGTGGTCCGGGCGGCGGCGCTTGGCCTGGCCGCCGCCCTGTCCCTCGGAGGGCTGCTGGATCCCTTCTGGTACGTGTGCTTGCTGGGCATTTCGTCGCTGCTCAGCGCGTGGGGCATGGCGGGCCGCTACACGCTGATCGCTGAGGTGCTCCCGCCCGCTCACCGGGTGGCCGGGAACACGGTGTTCGGGGCGCTTGATCAGATGAGCCTCATGCTCGGGCCAGCCCTGGCGGGCGTGCTGAGCGCGCTGGCCGGCCCGGCGGTAGCGATCGCTGTGGATGCGGGCACATGGCTGGTGCTGGCGCTCGGCTACGCGCGCGTGGCGCTGCTCATGGCACGGTCAGCGTCGTCGAGGCAGCCCGCTCCGTCCTCGCCAGCGACGCCCGCGCCTGGCGGCGCTTGGTCGGTCCTGCGGGCGGACCGGACGCTGCTCGGGCTGATGCTATTGTCGTTCGCGTTTTACCTGCTGTACGGACCGGTGGAGGTAGCGCTGCCCGTCCACGTGGCAGTTGACCTGCGCGGTTCAGCGGCGTTGCTCGGCGCGTTCTGGGCGGTGTTCGGCGTCGGTGCGGTGGTGGGCGAGCTGTCCGCGCCCTTCGTGCGCCGACGCTGGGCGGTGTGGCCGACGATGGCCGCTATCGTGCTCGGCTGGGGTGTCGCGCTGATACCACTCGGTCTCCCCACGCCGCTGTGGGTGGCCCTGGCCGCGTTCTGCGCCGGGGCAGCGATCTGGGGTCCCTGGACCTCGCTGTCGATGGCAGTCTTCCAGGACGCCAGCCCGCCCTCGGACTTGGCACCGCTGCTTGCCGCGCGCGGGGCGCTGCTGATGATCGCTGCGCCGCTGGGCACCGCGTTGGGCGGCCCCATGGTTGCCTGGCTGGGTGCCCGGGATACCTTGTTCACGTCGGCACTGGTGACCATCGCTCTCGGCGCTGTCGCCGGCGCCGCGGTCGTCCTCCGCCGGTCGCGGGTGGTTTCGGCCCGAAGGGAAGGTGGCCAGGACATGGCGGCGTCCTGAAGTGACTGCGCAGGTGGCTTGGGGCGTGCCCCCGGCGACCGGGCACAGGGCGGCTCCTTCGCTTCCGGTCCGGTGACAAGACTCCACCGTCTCGCGACGGCGTCGCCGCCAGTACTGTCACCGGCGCAGTTCCTGGACATGCTCGGACCGCCACCGCGCGCCTTAGAACCGCTCCAGGATAGCGACGGGGGCTCCGGACTCCCAGTGCGGCGTGATAGAGGACTTGCTTCGGACATCGTGGTGCGGAGCAGCACTTGCTTCGCGCCATCGCGGACCCGGCCGGGACCAGGCAACTCCGAAGCAAGTGCTCCCGGCGAATTCAAAACTGACCGCGAACTGACCCGCTGGTCGGGGCGGCGGGACTCGAACCCACGGCCTCTTGCTCCCAAAGCAAGTCCTTTCAACTTTCGGCGTTCGCATAGGCGTTCCTAAATTCGCTTGAACCACTTGCTTCGCTATTCGTACAGAACGCCAGCACTTGCTTCGAGGGTCAGGAGCAGTTCCGGAAGCAATACGACGATCGGTGGGACCGATGCAGTCGAAAGGCGGGAAGCTTGGAACCGCTGGCCGGGGTGCTGGCGACGCTGAGGCAAGGACGCTCACGGCCGGCTGGACCCATGGAGGGTCCGAGCCGCGGCTCCACGGATACACTGGGACGCGGCGATGAGGCCCGCCTAAGCCTCCGGCTGATGGCTTCTACCGGGACGCTATCAGCAGACGCCGGAGGAGGAGGCACATGGTCAGATGCACGATGTGATTGTCGCCTGCGTCGACGGCTCAGCCGGAGGCTACGCGGCCGTCGGCGAGGCGGCCGAGCTGGCCCGTCGCTTCGACTCCCGGTTGATCGCCCTGTCCGTCGAGGAGGGCTTGCCCAGATACGCCGCGACCATGGGCGAGGTGGACGATTTCAAGCGCGAGAAGGACGCGTACTTCGAGAACGTGGGCATCGTCGCGGCGAGGATCGCCGGCCGGCACGGCGCCAAGGTGACCCACGAGATTCGCATCGGCCACGCGGCCGACGTGATCGTGCGCTTCGCCGATGAGATCCGGACCGACCTCGTCGTGCTCGGCTACAAGGGCCACTCGCGGATCGCCGGCTTCGTTATCGGGACGACCGCTCAGAAGGTCAACGGCTATGCCAAGGCGTCGGTCCTCATCGTCAAAGCCGAGCACACGGATGACGGCGAGCCCCCAAGCGTGCGTCCACTGAATTAGATTAGCGGCACCCCGAGCGGTCTCCTTCCACCATCGCAGCCGCCGGGGGTCGAGCGACGCGCCCCGCGTCACCGGGAAGCCGTCTCTGGCGAGCATGCGCGGAGGGTCCGCAACTGTCAGCGGATGAGCAGCGCGATCACAAAGACGGCGAACACGTACAGGAGATACAGGCTGAGGCTCCCGCCCTGCACACGGGTGAAGCCGCGCGAGACGAGCCGAGCAGCCGCCACCACGGGACGGTAGAGGTAGCGTTCCACGGGTTCGATGACCCGGTGCCGATAGCGCACGTCACGGACAAAGAACGGCGCCTGGTGGTAGTCGGTCTCGATCTCCTTCTGCGAGCTGTACACGCCGCCGAAGATGGACCGGAAGGGGTTGGTGAAGCCCGTCGCCGTGTACTGCATGCTCGCGGTCCGCTGCGCCACCGCCCCGGCCCACACCGGGGACTCGCGGCGGCTCTGGCGGCAGAGCAGCCGGAGTCCCGCCGCCGTGAGCAGGATGATGAACGCCAGGCTGAGGAAGATGTAGGTGGGCGAGATGAATGCGAAGTTGGCACTGGTGGGGACGATGACCAGGCCATTGGCGGGGACGATCGGGCTGAGGAAGGCCCCGCCCAGCTTCACCAGGCCGGCGTACTGCCCGGGATGGGTGAAGATCGGCGGCAGCACCGCCGCGAGCAGGTTGGGGGCGTGACTGGCGCTCTGCGCGGCAGAGGCTGCAGCGCCGACGCCGAGCGGGGGGAGCAGGGCCATCGCGACTGCCACCACGACCGGAAACGCCATGCCCACCACCATGGCCCGGGGCGCCTCGTGCGCCTGCTCGGCGGCGCTGCTGCGGGGAGCACCCAGGAAAGCGCCGCCCACGATCCTGATGTAGGTGGTCACGGCGAGGGCAAAGGTCAGGGTCAGGAGCGCGCCGGCGGCGGCCAGATAGACGCGGTCTCCGGCACTGGAGAGGTCGTGGGCGCGGATTAGCGTCTGCAGCCCGAGCCACTCGGTCTGGAAACCGTTCATGGGCGGGATGCCGGCCAACCCCATCGCCCCGAGCAGGAAGAGGGGCGTCGTCCAGCGCATCCGTTTGGCCAGGCCGCCGAGCTGGTCCATGTCGCGCGTTCCGGTGCCGATGTCCACTGATCCGGCGCCGAGGAAGAGTGCTCCCTTGAGCAGCGCGTGGTAGAGCGCATGCAGGCAGAGCACCAGCAGGGCGAGGCCGGCGAGCAGGGTCTTGCCGGCCGCGGCGAAGACCAGCGCCGCCCCGAGCATGGCGATCATGAAGCCGAGGTTCTCGATGGTGCTGTAGGCAAGCGCGCGCTTGAGATCAGAGGCGAGCAACGAGAAGAGGATGCCGTAGGCGGCGGTCCCCACTCCCGCCGCCAGCGCCAGGTAGCCCCACCAGGCCGGTGGCGGGCCGAGGAACACGAAGGTCGACAGGACCATGCCGTAGATGGCGGCCTTCACCACCACCGCCGAGAGCAAGGCGGAGACGTTGGAAGGTGCCGCGGGGTGCGCTTCGGGGAGCCAGCCCTGCAGTGGCACCAGCCCGGCCTTGGCGCCGAAGCCGAAGAAGAAGAGCACGAAGGCGGCGTCGGCCACCCCGCCCGACGGATGGTGCGCGGACAGCCAGGCGAAGCTGGCCCCGGGAGCAAAGCCCCCGATCAGGGCGAAGCCGACCGCCATGCCGAAGAAGCCCACCTCGCTGAGGGCGAGCATGAGGAACGCCGCGCGGGGACGTCCTGGGTGGTCGAATTCGACGGTGACCAGAAAATAGGTGAGGATGGACATCGCCTCCCAGGCGACCAGCAGGGTGAGCGCGGTGCCGGCGGCGACGACCAGGACGACAGCGCCCACGCTCAGGTTGAGGAGGGCGAGACTGGCGGCCTGGCGCAGCGTCCCACCCAGGTTCTGGGTGTACCCGGCGCTGTACACGAAGATGCCGATGCCGACCAGCCCGGTGAGGAGCAGGAAGACGCCGGCGAGCGGCGACGACCGGAGCTCGAACGCTCCCAGCGGGGTGGTCGCCGGGAGGGCTTCGGTCACGCTGGGCCCGCTCAGCCAGACTGTCGCGGCGACCGCCAGGACGGCGCATCCGACAGCCCCGGCGGCGGCGGAGACGTAGCCCATCCACAGCCAGCGGACCATCAGCACCCCGCTGACGGCCCCCAGGGCGAGGCAGAGGAGGCTCTCGACGAGAAGGCTAAGCGCCATCACTGCCTCCCGCAGGGTGGTACCGCTCCTCGGCCCGGCCCGCCGCCAGGAGCAGGCCATGGAGCAGCGCCAGCGGGGTGGGCGGGCATCCTGGCACGTACACGTCCACCGGGAGGATCCGGTCGAGCGGCCCGTGAACCATGAAGCTGCCCGCGAACGGACCTCCGCCGATGGCGCAGACGCCGGCGGCGACGACCAGCTTCGGCTCGGGCATGGCGGCATAGGTGTCGCGGAGCGGCTGCTCCATCTGACGTGTGACCACCCCCGTGACGAGCAGGGCGTCCGCGTGGCGCGGCGTGGGGGTGAAGAAGAGCCCGAGGCGATGCAGGTCGTACTGCGGCGCACTGAGCATCTGCAGCTCCGACTCGCAGCCGTTGCAGGAGCCGGCGTCGACGTGGCGGATGTGCAGCGAACGCCGGAAGAGCCGGAGCGAACGTCGTGCCAGCTCGGCTGCGACCGCGGCCTCTTCCAGGGCCGGCCCCGATCCCGGGGTCCACGTCGCTCGAACGCTGAGGCGCTCGCGGGAACGAACGGCCACCTCCGGCCGGTGCACGTAGCGGAAGGCGTTCGGGAAGGCGCGGACGCAGGCGCCGCACATGACACACTGGCCCGCGTCGAAGGTGATGGTTCCCGCGGCGGCATCGCCGTCGGTGCGGAGGGCGGCGGTGGGGCAGATGCCCGCCGCCTCCACCGCCTGGGCTCCCGACAGCTCGGAGACCTCGAGGGCCACCACCGAGGGCGCAGTGCCGGCGGCCGCGTCGGGGCGCGACGGGTAGCGCGTGGTCAGAACCCCGCGGTGGAGGCCGATCCCGATCCAGCGGCTCATCGGTCGAACTCCGCGTGGGAGAGGGCGAAGCTGGCCTCGATGACGGGGTAGTCGGTGAGGTTGTTGCCACTGGCGCACGCGTCGGCGTAGACGTGCCAGTTGACGAAGGCGGACGGCCGGGCGCGCCATCTCGCCACCCGCCCCTCGGGGGTGACCTCGACCCAGTGCAGCGTCTCGCCCCCCGCACCCTCACTCCACCCGAGCGCGGAACCGGGAGCCTCCCCGGGAGCCCCTCCCCCTCCCGTCGTGGCGGGCGGCCAGCTGTCCAGCACCTGCTCGACGATGGTGAGAGACTGCTGGACCTCGGCCAGGCGGATGCCGAGACGGGCGAGCGCATCTCCCTCCGATCGGACCGGCACCTCAAAGGCCACGCGGTCGTAGGCGGCGTAGGGGTGATCACGGCGGCAGTCCCGGTCCGCCCCCGTGGAGCGGCCGATCGGCCCGACGAGATTGTGCTGTGCCGCGTGGCGCGGTCGGAGGAACGCGGTGGTCTCCAGGCGATCGGTGAACGTGCCGGTGTCCTCGAGCACCGCCTGCAGCCGCCGGCTTCGACGGCGCCACCGTGGCACATCCCGGCCCAGCGTCCGGAGCTCCGCCGGGGACAGCGGCGCGGCCAGCCCGCCCAGGGCGAGCGCGCCGCGCAGGTAGCGATGCGAGGTCAGATCAGCGCAGCGGCGGAGGACCTCCTCCTTGAGCGCTGCGTACTGTGCTCCCGCCACCAGCAGGCCTGTAGCGTCCGCCAGGCGACCGATGTCTCCGAAATGGTTGTGCAGCCGCTCCAGCTCGTTCATCAGGGTGCGTGCCCTGCGCGCCCCGTCATCGACCGAAATCCCCAGGGCGCGCTCGGCGGCCTGGACAAAGGCGAGTCCGTTGGCGAAGGCCGAGACGCCAGCGAGGCGCTCGGCGAGGACGAGGCCCTGCTCCACGGTCCGCCCTTCGGCAAGGCGCTCGATGGCGCGGAACTTGTAACCGAAGAGAGGGCTCACCGCCACCAGGTCCTCGCCTCCGCTCTCGAAGAGGAACTCACCGGACTCCTGGGGACCGCTCCGCACCGGCCCCAAGGGGATCTGGAAGACACCCCGTCCGCTCACCATGGGCACCCGCTCGGGGATCCCGGGACCGGCGCCCAGCCGTTCGTCGACCGGCGCGCGCATCGGTGGCTGCCCCTCCGGCCAGTCATGGAGCCGCAGGCGCGCCGGCAGCGGGTGCCCGACCGGCTCCAGCCCGTGCATCTCCCGGATCTCGCGCTCGTACCAGCTGGCGGCGTGGATGAAGGGCGTGATGGACGCGAACAAGTCCCCGCTCAGCCGGCAGCGCACCGTCAGCCACTCGGGGTCCCCGCGGACCTGGAAGACGGCGGTGAGCGACGGCTCGCCATCGCCGGTCGTGGCGAAGAGGTCGGCGAGCACCGCCGCCGCGGCGATCGCCGCCACCCAACCGGGGAACTTCTCCTCCGGGATCTCCGACCACAGCTCGCCCGGCGCTCGCGTCGAGACCTCGATCCCGAACCTTTGAGCCAGCTCGCGGAGGGTGGTCATCGCCCCATCACCGACGCCCCGCTGTGGAGCAGCTGATCCAGTGGGCCGGGAATCCAGACCCCGATCACCAAGATGGCGGCGAGGAGGGCCAGCGCGGGGGCCAGGATCAACGGGTTCAGCTCTCCCATGACCACCGCGTCCGCATCCGCTCGCCGGCTGAAGGTCATGGTGTGAAAGGGCGCCACCATGGCGATGAACCCGACCAGGAGCAGCCCCGCGATCAGCGCCGCCAGCACCCACAGGTGTCCGGCGACGGCACCGGCGATGATCGAGAACTCCGCGATGAACACGCCGAATGGGGGCGCGCCGGCGATGGCCAGGGCGCCGCCGACGAGCAGGGTCGCGGTCCACGGCATCGCCTGCACCACCCCGCGTACCTCCGAGATGGCGGTGGTTCGAAAGCGGAGCAGGAGGTTGCCGGTGGCGAAGAACATCAGGCACTTGGTCAACCCGTGGGCGACGATCAGGAACAGGGCTCCGAGAAGCGCCAGCGGCGTGCCGATGCCGACGCCCACCGATATCAGCCCGATCTGCTCAACCGACGAGTAGGCGAGGAGCCGCTTGAAGTCGCGCTGCGAGATGAGGAAGATGACGCCCACCGCCATCGAGAGAAGTCCGAAAACGAGCAGGCCGCTGCGCAGTGGCGCGGCGCCCGCCGCGGGCGCGGCCAGCGTATAGACGCGGAAGATGCCGAGCAGGGCGCAGTTGAGCTCGGCGCCGGACAGCATGGCGCACACCGGCGACGGCGCCTGGCTGTGGGCGTCCGGCAGCCAGGTGTGCATGGGAGCCAGGCCCGCCTTGGTGCCGAATCCGACCAGCACCAGCAGGAACGCCGCGCCCGCCAGCACCGGCGAGAGATGCCCGGCGGCACGGGCCAGGACCGGTATCGAGAAGTCGTACGAGTTGCCCAGCGCCCCCACCCCAGACTGATACAGGAGGAGGAACCCGAAGAGCGCCACCAGGCTGCCGGTGACGGTGAGGACGATGAACTTCCAGGCCGCTTCGAGTGACTGGTGCGACCCGTAGAAATCGACCAGGGGCGCCGACGCCAGGGTGGTGGCGCTGATCGCCGTCCAGAGCATGCCGAGGTTGCCGGAGATGGTCACCGCGATCATGGTGAAGACGAAGAGGTGGAGCACCACGAAGTACTTGCGCAGCTCGTCTGCCCTGACCGCCCCCGCCCGCAGTTCGTGGCGCAGATACCCGATCGAGTAGATCGAGGCCAGGCTGGACACCACCGCAACCACCAGCAGGACGACTCCGGAGAGCCCGTCCAGGTACAGCCAGTGCCCGAAGCAATCGAGCGCCGGTCCCTGCACGGCGAGGGTGATCAGGGTCAGGGCGATGCCGAGGGTTGCCAACTCGAAGATGGCGGCGACGCCGTACAGCCATCGCGGCCTCAGGACGAGGCTCAGAAGAGCTGCCAGCAGGGGCACCGCGAGCACGGCGACGAGGAGCGTGGCGTCGGTCATCCGCGCAGCCTCGACAGCTCTGAGGTGTCCGTGGAGGAGACGGTCTCGTGCATCCGGGCGATGAGGAAGCCCATCACGGCAACCCCGACGAGCACGTCGAGGAAGAGGGCGAACTCGATGAGCAGGCCCAGACCGGAGGCCACCACCAGCCCGACGAGGATGACGCCGTTCTCGGCCACGAGCAGGCCGGCCAGCTGGAGCACCGCGTCACGCCGAGCCATGGCCGTGAAGAAGCCGAGGAGGGTGACCGCGATGGCCACTCCGAGCACGGGCTCGGCGAGAGAAGCCGGATGGTACGGGAGCCGCGACGCCGCGACGAAGCCGATCAGGGTCAGGCCGGCGCCGACCAGCAGTGCCGTGGGAAAGCCAACGTGGTACTGAAGCTCCCTCTTCCCATACGTGGCCTTCGCCTGACGCTCGATCACCGCGGGGATGGCGAGCCCCTTGATGGCGATGGTGAGGATCCCGAGGGCGAGCAGGTCGGGGTCGTGCGTCGCAGCGAACAGAGCGAGGGCGAGGCAGCCGAGCAGGATCGATTGGATCGCGTAGCCGTCAACGGCCGCTCTGATCTGCCGGGCGATCAGGAGCCAGAAGCCGACCAGGAGGATCAGGGTCGAGAAGACGGCTGCGGCGAGATCCATCACCGGCCCAGGCTGAAGAGAACGATGGAGAGGAACGACAGCACGAAGGTGCCGCCGAGGTACTCGGGCACCCGGAGGATGCGGATCTTGGAGAGAGCGGACTCGATGCCCGCGATGAGCACCGCAGCCCCGAGCATCTTCGCGGCTAGGGTCCCGATGGCGATGGCGAACGCGGGCAGCGTTATCTGAGTGGCGAGGCCGTCAGGCCAGATGAGGACGTTGAGCCACACCACCAGGAGCACGAAGAGCTTCATCCATCCGCCCCACTCCATCAGGGCTTGATCGGGACCGGAAAACTCGAAAAGGCGCGAGCCCTCGATCATGGACAGCTCCTGTGCCGTGCCGGGGTTGTCGATAGGAAGGCGGCCGGTCTCGGCCAGGAGCACCATCAGAAAGGCGGCAGCGATGAGGGCGTGGCTGGGCGTGATCAGCGGCGAGGCGTTATGCAGAACGTCGTTGACGACGAAGGGCACCGTGCCGCCCGAGATGTAGCCCACGGCAAAGAAGATGAGGATGAGGGTGGGCTCGGCAAGCGAGGAGACGATGCGGGAACGGCTCGCCCCCAGGCCTCCGTAGGGACTGGCGCTGTCCATGGCAGCGAGGTTGGTGAAAAAGCCGCCGATGCCGATGACAAAGCCGCTCCCGACCATGTCCGCCATGAAGGCCCAGCTCAGCGGGAACGCCGTGAGCACGGGGATCAGCATGGCGAAGGCGATCGGCGCGGCGAAGACGATGTAGGGAGTGAATCGGAATACCCAGGAGGCTTCGGGGGTTGCCGACCGCTGCTTGCCAAAGAGCTTGACGAGATCGAAGTATGGCTGGAACGGCGATGGACCCCGGCGCGACTGGACCGCGGCCTCGAGCCTCGCGATGACGCCCTTGAGCAGGGGGGCCAGGGCAAGAACGACAAGGACGGCGACGCACTGGCCGATCGCCGCGGCTAGCACAGCGCAAGGCTCCGGCGTGCGGTGGTCGGCAACACCCTAACCTCCACGGAAGATGGTGGTCAGGGGCCATCAGCTCCGCGGAGCGCTGCCGGCGCCGAGACGCCGTGGCGAGCCCCATCGCCGGGGATGGACTCTACCATGCCCCTCCCTCCTCTCCGACCCGCCGTGGGGGGAGAGGCAGGTAGACTGAAGCCTTGGCGATGAGGCCCGCCTGACTGCCGCGCCCCGGCTGATGGCTTCTACGAACGCGTAGCGAGCCATGACCCGAGCACTGAACCCCCCAACCACCCAAGCGGCGGCGTCGCCTCCCCTCCCAGGGCTGGCGTCGTTCAGCGTCCTCTTCCCCGACGCCGAGACGGCTCTCGAGCCGCGCGGCCGATCGGCGCCGGACCCCCTCTCGGACCTGAATCTCGACCAAGTGTTCGCGGCCATCGCCGTCAACCGGGGCGATTACGAGCTGAGTCCGTTCTTCACGACCCTCCTGCGCGACGAGCAGGCGGTGGCCTATCGCCAGGCAGTCTTCGTGGACCTCGAGACCGGGCTCTCGGGAGCAGTCGAGGCGTTCGCGGCTCAGATGCGCCACACGCGGAGCTATCTCACAGCGTCATCCCAGCGTCGTCATCGATACGGGAAGGCCTCGTGGTTCCTGGAGGCCGCTCGGGGCTACTGCGATGCCCTCGCCTCGCTGCGCGACGAGCTGGCTCACGCCCATCCTGCATCCGAGAGCCTGCGCCGCTTCAGCCGGCTCCTGGACGGCTATCTGCGGTCGGAAGGGTTCGGGGTTCTCGATGCCGAGACCCGGCGGCTCCAGGATGAGCTCGGGACGCTTCGCTTCTGCGTGCGGGTCCACGACGGACGGGTGACCGTGACCGACTTCCACGGTGAGCCCGACTACAGCACTGAGGTGCTGGCGACCTTCGAGAAGTTCCGCACCGGCGACGCGAAGAGCCGCCTCGTGGAGTTCCGCCACGACTTCGCCAATCACGTCCAGGAGATGATCGTCGACCGCGTGGCCATCCTCCATCCCGACCTGTTCCACTCCTTGCTCGCATACCACGAGCGCTACGCGGACCTGGTCGATCCGGTGATCGCTCGCTTCGAGCGCGAGACCCAGGTCTACCTGGGCTACCTCAGCTTCATCCGGCCGCTCAAAGAGGCCGGGCTCAGCTTCTGCCTACCTGAGGTCAGCCTGAGCGCCAAGGAGCACCGGGCCTCCGATACCTTCGACCTCGCCCTCGCCGGCAAGCTGGTTGCCGAGAGACGCCCGGTGGTGGTCAACGACCTCGAGCTGCGGGGTGCCGAGCGCATCCTGGTCGTGTCGGGGCCCAACCAGGGAGGCAAGACCACCGTCGCCCGCGCCTTCGGGCAGCTTCACCATCTGGCCGCACTCGGCTTCCCGGTACCGGGGACGAGCGCCCGCCTCCTCCTCTGCGACCGCGTCCTGACTCACTTCGCCACGCAGGAGCAGATCGAGGACCTCCACAGCGGACTGGAGGACGAGCTCCTCCGGGTGCGGGCCATGATCGAGCAGGCGACCGGGCGGAGCATCGTCGTGATGAACGAGAGCTTCGCCTCCACCACCTCCGAGGACCAGCTCCTTCTGGGTCGCAGGATCCTGGACCGGCTGATCGGGATGGATGTGCTTGCAGTGTATGTCACCTTCATCGACGAGCTGTCCCGGCTCGGCCCGAGTGTCGTCAGCATGCTGAGCATGGTTGCGCCCGACCACCCGGCGCACCGCACCTTCAAGGTGGTCCGCCGTCCCGCGGACGGCCACGCCTACGCCATGGTGCTGGCTGAGGCCCACGGTCTCAACTATGCAGCGGTCACGGCACGGCTCCGGGGATGATCCCTCACATCAGAGCTGTTTCGCCATGAGGGTTCGCCTCCTTCACCCGGACCGGGATTTCGACCGGAGCTCGGCGCCTCCGGCCCAGGCTCCCGACCTAGCTCAGGACCTTGGCCTCGCTGTCCTCTTGGGGACGATGGCGGCCGGTGACGCTTTCATCCGCACCGTCGCCGAGCAGGCGCTGCTCGCAAGTCTCCACGACTGCGACGTCATCCTCTACCGGCAACAGGCGCTCGCCGACGCCATCAATTCTCCCGATGCCGTGCGTGCTCTGTACGACCTAGCGGTCGAGACACTGCAAGAGGAGAAGAAGATCTGGAGCTGGCATGGGTCCACCCCGGAGATGCACCTCCACCACGCCGTCAACGTGCTGCAACTCCTCGTCCGCAAGCTCCGGATCCTTCGGCAGAGGGCGTCGGAGAATGCCCAACGCTTCAGCTCGCCGGCGTTCCGGCGCCTCTTCGTCACGCTCCTCGAGGAGCTCGACGATCGGTATTTCGCGGAGATCGAGGGGCAGCTCGAGCGGCTGCGCTTCCGCCGGGGGGTGCTGGTGAGCGAGGGCTTGGGCAGGGGGAGCTCGGGGCTCGGGGTCGTCCTGCGCCGCCCGCTCGGCGCGCGGCGGGGCTGGCTCTGGCACGTCCGGGAGCGTGGTGATCCGCGTCTCAAGTTCGAAATCCCTTCCCGGGACGACGGCGGGCAAGCGGCCCTCGCCGAGCTTCGGGCCCGCGGCATCAACCTGGTGGCCGACGCGCTCTCCCAGTCGAGCGATCACGTACTGAGTTTCTTCACCCAGCTACGGGCCGAGCTTGCCTTCTACGTCGGCTGCCTCAACCTGCACGCCGAGCTCGAGCGACGCGGGTATCTGACCTCGTTTCCCGCCCCACACCAAGCCTCAACCCGGATCCTCGCCGTCTCGGGGCTGTACGACGTGGTCCTGGCGTTGACCATGCCAACCAGGGTCGTCGCCAACGACCTGACGGCCGATGGGAAGGGGCTCGTGCTGATCACCGGTGCCAACCGGGGGGGCAAGTCGACCTTCCTGCGCAGCGTGGGATTGGCTCAGCTCATGATGCAGGCGGGCATGTTCGTTCCCGCCACCTCGTTCTCCGCCGACCTCGCCAGCGGAGTCTTCACCCACTTCATGCGTGAGGAGGACGAGACGATGACCCGGGGTAAGCTCGACGAGGAGCTCGATCGCATGAGCCGGGTCGTCGATCTCATCGGACCGCGGGCGCTGCTGCTCTGCAACGAGTCCTTCGGCTCGACGAATGAGTGGGAGGGAGCCGACATCGGCGAGCAGGTCGTCCGGGCGCTGACTGACGCCGGTGTCAGGGTGGTCCTGGTGACCCACGTCTACGAGCTGGCGCGGCGGCTCAGCGGCGACACAACGGACGCCGTCCTCTCCCTGCGGGCCGAGCGGCTACCCGACGGCACCCGCACCTTCAGGGTGCGCGAGGCGAGGCCGCTGCCGACCAGTTTCGGCAACGACTTCTACGAGGCTGTCTTCGGCTGGCCCAACCCTCCAGCTCAGGCAGAGGGGACGCCGGTCTGAGCCTCGGCACGAGGCCAGGTCTCCCGCCCCGGGTATTGGGTCCCATGGCCCAGCTCACGCTCGATGCGCAGCAGCCGCTTGGACGTGGTCACTCACTTGGAGCGCGAGAAGGCGCCCCCGCCTTCAGCTGGCCGCCAGTGAAAGGGGGGGGGCGACGCCCTGCATGGTCGTGAGCAAGATTGGCTGCACGGCCGGGAAGATCAGAGCGTCGCCCCGAGGCCCCTCAGAAGCGCACCGGACGGCAGAACGCCGATTTCCCGGCGTAGCTGGCACTCCCGCCCAGCTGTTCCTCGATGCGCATGAGCTGGTTGTACTTCTCCACCCGCTCACCACGGCAGGGCGCTCCCGTCTTCAGGTGCCCGGTGTCCAGTGCCACCGTCATGTCGGCGATGAAGCTGTCCACGGTCTCCCCGGAGCGATGGGACACGAAGGCGCCCCACCCGTGGAACTGGGCCAGCCGGGTGGCAGCGATCGTCTCGGTCAGGGTGCCGATCTGGTTGAGCTTGATGAGCGTGGAGTTGGCAATGTCCTCCTCGATGCCGCGGGCAATGATGGCCGGATTGGTGCAGAAGATGTCGTCGCCGACCAGCTCGATGGTCGCGCCGAGCGTGCGGCTGAGGACCTTCCAGCCCTCCCAGTCGCCCTCGGCCAGGCCGTCCTCCAGAAGGCAGATCGGATAGTCCGCCACCATCAACTCGTAATAGCCCACCATCTCCTCGCTGCTGAGCTGGCGGCCCTCGGTCTTCAGGTCGTACTTCCCGTCGTGGAAGAACTCACTCGAGGCGGGGTCCATGGCGATGCCCACGTCAGCGCCGGGCCTGAGACCGGCCTTCTCGATTGCCGCGACAATGAGGTCGAGGGGTTCACGATTGGACTTCACGTGGGGCGCGAAGCCCCCTTCGTCGCCGACGCCCACGGTCAGCCCCTTCTCGACCAGGATCCCCTGGAGCGCACGGTAGATCTCGCTGCTCCAGCGAACCGCCTCGTGGAAGTCGGCAGCGCCGTACGCGCCGATCATGTACTCCTGGATGTCCGCACCCTGGCCGTGGGCGTGCACACCGCCATTCAGTATGTTCATCATCGGTACCGGCAGACGGGTTGCCCCCGGACCGCCGAGATACCGGTAGAGGGGACTGCCACTGGCCTCGGCCGCCGCGCGCGCACAGGCCATGGACACCCCGAGGATGGCATTGGCCCCGAGACGGCCCTTGTTGGGGGTCCCGTCCAGGGCGATCATCCCCGCGTCGACCTCGGCTTGGGCGCTCGCATCCATGCCGAGGAGGCCGGGAGCGATCAACTCCTCGATTCCGGCCACGGCTTTGAGGACACCTTTGCCACCAAAGCGATGCGGGTCGCCGTCGCGGAGCTCCACCGCCTCGCGACTGCCCGTGGATGCCCCCGAAGGCACACCGGCGCGGGCCCTCACCCCACAGGCCAGTTCCACCTCCACCTCCACGGTGGGATTCCCGCGGGAATCGAGGATCTCGCGTCCATGGATTCGAGTGATCGTGGTGTCCACTTCGTTCCTCCCGTACCGTGAGGTACGTTCACACTGAAGGTGCTCACTTCCAGACTTGGTGCTGGAAGTGTCACCCAACATCGTTTTGCCGGCAGCATCGCAGGTCGAC
The DNA here is from genome assembly GCA_963803165.1 of uncultured Chloroflexia bacterium. Classification (GTDB taxonomy): domain Bacteria; phylum Chloroflexota; class Dormibacteria; order Aeolococcales; family Aeolococcaceae; genus Changshengia. The sequence continues at coordinate 506,854 of CAWDLK010000002.1, forward strand.
AGAGCCCCACTTGTCGTGACGCCAGGTCATGCCGGCTCACCAGCAAGAGAGGGCGGTGTGGATGAGGTGCCCTTCGTCCGCCTGCGCACGGCCACCAACAGCGGCAGGGCTGCTACCTCGGCGACCAGGGCAAAGGCCACCGCGGCGGGGATGGCAACCGAATACAGGATTCCGATGAGGACGCTGCCCAGAAACCAGGCGATCCCGTAACCGGCGGTGAAGAGACCGTAGGCGGAGGCCCGACGGGCGGCGGGCACCATGGTGGCGACGGCGGCCGGGATGATCAACTCCTGGACCCCCATCCCGAGACCCCAGAGTGAGGCCCCCACAAGGGCGACCCAGAAGCCACCCAGAAAAGCCAAAGGCGCGTACAGCGCCGAGACGACGGTGAGCGGGAGCAGCACGCCGATTCCGAAGCGGTCGTAGAGGCGCCCGAAGAGGAACGATCCGGCACCGCTCACCGCCATGGCGACCGCGTAGAAGATCGGGATGACGGCCGCGCCGACGACCGACCCCTGGGCGAAGTGGAAGGCGATCAGCGGCCAGTCGGCAAACCCCGCCCCGGCCAGGGCGGCCCCGCCCAGGTAGATCCAGAAGATCCGGGGCAGACCGCGGGTCTGCACATCCGCGGGCTTGGCGGCGAGGTCCTGGGGCCGGGGGTAGACGAACCGGGCGACCCCCACCAGGATCAGGCAGATCCCGGCCGGGATGGCCAGGGTGGCGAAGGCGAACCGGTAGCCGCCGACGCGGAGTGCCAGGATGCCGGCGATGGCGAGTGGCCCCAGCA
>CAWDLK010000003.1:0-322307 GCA_963803165.1 uncultured Chloroflexia bacterium
GAGCCTCGCCAAGCTCAGGGGGCGAGATCGGCGTCCAGACTGCGGCGCCCGGCGAGGGCGCGGGCGATGGTCAGCTCGTCCGCGTACTGGAGGTCGGCCCCGGCGGGGAGGCCGTGGGCGAGGCGGGTGAGCCGGACACCCGAGCCGGAGAGGCGCTCGGCCAGGTAGTGGGAGGTGGCCTCCCCCTCCACGTCGGGGTCGGTGGCCAGCACCACCTCCACCACCTCGCCGCCGCGCACGCGGGCCTCCAGCTCGGCGACCCGGAGCTGGTCGGGGCCCACCCCCTCGATCGGCGAGAGCGCGCCGCCCAGGACGTGGTAGAGGCCGTGGAACCCACCGCTCCGCTCCACCGCCAGCACGTCGAGGGCGTCCTCCACCACGCAGATAACGGAGGCGTCGCGGGTCGCGCTCCGGCAGATGCCGCAGAGGTCCCGGTCGGCGATGAAGAAGCAGCGAGAGCAGGTCCGCACCGCCGCGCGCAGCTCGGCCAGCGCCGCGGCCAGCCGGGCCACCTGCGCGGGGTCGCTGCGCAGGCAGTAGAAGGTCAGCCGCTGGGCCGTCTTGGGGCCGATCCCGGGCAACCGGCCGAACTCGGCGGCCAGGCGCTCGACCGGCTCGGGGATCAGCGACACGCCGGTCAGATCAGGCCGGGCGGCAGGTTGAGACCGGCGGTCAGCTGTCCCATCTGCTTGGAGGCCAGCTCGCGCGACTGATCGAGGGCCGCGTTGACCGCTGCCAGCACCAGGTCGCTGAGCAGCTCCGGCCCCTCCTCCATCACCTCGGGCTGGATGGCGACGCTCTGCACCTGCTGGTGACCGTCGGCGACCACCGTCACCGCTCCACCCCCGGCGGTGCCGGTGACGGTCATGGCGCCCAGCTCCTCCTGCATGCGCGCCATGCGCGCCTGCATCTGCTGGATCTGCTTGAGCATGTTGGGGTTGTTCACGCAGCTCCCCCGGTGATGGACATCCGCCGCAGTCTACGACGGGTCACGCGGCCGGGGCCTAACTCTCGGCCACCGGGTCGTGGGCGTGGTCCACCAGCCGGGTCGAGGTGATCCGGCTGCCCGCGAAGGTCGCGACCACCGCATCGGTGAGGTCGGCTCCGGCATCGACCGCGCCGGCGCTGGCCGCCGGAGCCTCGCCGCAGAACTCGACGCTCACCTCGCGCGGACCGCCCGCGACGGCCGCCACCGCGTCGACCAGGACCGGCCGCTTGGCCGGGTTGCCCAGCTGCTTGAGGTGGAAGTCGTAAGGTGCCCCGACCACCAGGCGATCCGCACCCGCCTCGAGCGGGCGGCAGCCGCGCAGCACCCCGGCGAACACCTTGTCACGGCGGTTGACGGCGTCGATGAGCGCCGGCCAGGCGCGCTGCCAGGCGTCGAGGGAGACGAGAGCCTCCGGGGAGGCGGTGCCACCACCGCCCGGCGCGGGATCCGCCGCCTCTCCCGCGACGGCGGCAGGCGCGGCAGGAGCCGCGGGTGCGCCCCCGGCGACGGAGGGAGCCGCCCCCGCCGGGTCGGCCCCGGACGAGGCGGCGGAGGCCGGAGCGGGCGCAGCGGAGCCCGGGGCCGGTGACCCCGGGGCCCCCCACGAATCCGGGTCGGGGACGGTGGCGGCCACCCGCGCCGGCGCCGGCCCCGGATCGCCCGCCGGGTGCGGCGCGGTCCGCTGCCCCTCGGTGCCGGGGGCGCTCGCGCCCGGCCGGTGCGCATGGCGAGCCGGCGGCTCGCCGGCCCGCGTCGGGGGCCCGCCCGGTGCCGCGCCGCCGCGGGCCGGGGCCGGGCCGCGCCGCTCCACGTCCTCCAGGCGCAGCTCGAGGGCGTCGAGACGCTCCGCCTCGCTGCCCGACAGCCCGCCGCGGCAGAGGCGGAGCACGCAGGCCTCCACCTGGAGCCGGGCGTCCACGGGCTGACGCAGCTCCAGCTCGGTGTCCCCCATCTCCTCGAGCACCCGCAGCCAGAAACCGTCCGGTTCGCGGGTCGCCAGCCGGCGGCAGAGGTCCTCCTCGTCGGCGTCGAGCCGCGCCCCCTCGGGGAAGCCGACCGCGACCATCTCGGCCGCGCGGGCGAGCCGGGCGCACTCGCGGAGCAGCTGGCGGGGATCGGCGCCGGCGTCGAAGGCGACGGCCGCCGCCCGCAGCGCGGCCGCGGCATCCCTCCCCGCCAGCGCCTCCAGCAGGTCGCGGACCACGTCCGGGTGGGCCAGGCCGAGGGCCCGGCGGCAGGTGTCGAGGGTCACCGGCCGGTCGCCGGTGGCGAGGCACTGGTCGAGGAGCGAGAGGCCGTCCCGGACGCTGCCCTGCGCCGCCCGGGCGATCATCCGCGCCGCCGCCGGCTCGATCTCCACGCCCTCGGCCTCGGCGATGCCGCGCAGGTGGGCGTCGATCCGCTCCCCGGAGACCCGCCCGAAGTCGAAGCGCTGGACCCGCGAGCGGACGGTGTCGGGGACCTTGTGGGGCTCGGTGGTGCAGAGGATGAAGAGGACGTGCGGGGGCGGCTCCTCGAGCGTCTTGAGGAACGCGTTCCACGCCTCGGAGGTCAGCATGTGGGCCTCGTCGATGATGTAGACCTTGGAGCGGAGCCGCGCCGGGAGGTAGCGGACCCGCTCGCGGAGATCCCGCATCTCGTCGATCCCGCGGTTGCTCGCGGCGTCGATCTCGAGGACGTCCACCGCCGACCCGTCGAGGATCTCAAGGCACGCCGAGCAGCGGTTGCAGGGCTCGCCACCCGCCGGCTCGAGGCAGTTGACGGCGCGCGCGAGGATGCGCGCGGTCGAGGTCTTGCCGGTCCCCCGGATGCCCGCGAAGAGGTAGGCGTGGGCCAGCCGCCCGGTGCGGAGCTCGTTGCCGAGGGTGCGCACGATGTGGTCCTGGCCGATCAGGTCGGCGAGGACCGCCGACCGGTACTTGCGGTAGAGGGCGGTCACGTCCGCCGACGATAGCGGACCCGCCCCGCCGGCTGGGTGGCGCCCACCGGGCTCGCGCCTCGGGCTGGCGCCGGGGGCGGCCCCGGTAGACTCGGCTGGTGCTCGCGGCCTCCTCCAGCCAGACCGAGACGGCGGTCATCTCCCTCGCCGTCACCCTGGGGGTCCTCGCCTGGCTCCTCTACCGCCAGCGTCAGGTCCGGCTCTTCCGCCCCAATCTCGGCCTCCCCGCGATCCTCATCATCGGCGGCATCGCGGTGCTGACCGGCGGGGGCTCGAGCGGCCTGGGGTCGACGGGGCGCGACCTCGTCCTGGGCGCCCTGCTGCTGGGCGACGCCGCCGGGCTGGGGGCCGTGCGAGCCTGGACGGTGCAGCTGTGGCGCTCGGGGAACGCCGTGTACCGGCAGGGCAGCTGGTGGACGATGGGCCTCTGGGTGGTGGGGATCGGCATCCACGCGGCGGTCGGGGCCGCCGCCGGCATCAGCGACAACACCCTCCTCCTCTACCTCGGAGTGACCCTGGCCGCCCAGCAGCTGGTGCTCCAGGCGAGGGTGGGCGACCCGTACCGGCTCCCCGAGCGGTCGATGCTCGGCACCGCCGACCAGGGGTAGCCGGCAGTCCGACCCACCCCGACCGGGGCGGCTGAGGGCTCCCCACCCGGCCCGCGGCGGGCGGAGGCCGGGCCCCTCTCGAGGTGGTGGGGCCCCGCGCCCCCTGCGGCGAGTGGAGGTAGTCGCGCACCCCACGTCGTTGGCACGCCTCCGGCGCTCACCCGGTCTCCCGGCTCAGGCCAGATTGGCTGCGGCACCCCCGGGGAACCGCTTAGCGCTGCTTCCTTCCGGACCTGACGCGGTTCACGGGCCCGGGCTGCGCAGGACCCAGCCATCAACGCCGGAGAGGTCGGAGCGGACCCGGCGACGCGCCCCCTCGGTGGGGAATTCGACCCCGCTATAGCGGATTGCGGGTACAGGGCACCGCTGACTCCCCGTCTAGCGCGACCGTGGCCATTGTACCGGCCGGCGGACCCCGGCGACACCCGCCGATCTCAGTCCTCCGCCCGCGCGTCCTCCTCGGCGGCCACCAGCTCCGGCTCGGACCCCTTCAGCAGCCGCTCGATGTTCTCACGGTGGCGCAGCACCACCACGGCGACCGCGGGGAGCACGAACGAGATGGGCACCGGGTCGCGGCGGCGCGCCGAGACCACGACGCCGGTGAGCAGCCCCGCGACCCCCCCGGTGAGGGAGAGCACCGACATCCGCCGGGAGACCGCGAGAGCTCCCGCCCCGGTCACCAGCGCCGCGATGGCCGCCTCCGGGCAGACGACGAGGGCCGCGCCGAAGGTGGTCGCCGAGCTCTTGCCGCCCCGGAAGCGCACGAAGGCCGGCCACGAATGCCCGACCACCGCGCCCAGCCCGGCTGCCGCCGCCCCTCCCCGGCCTCCGCCCACCATCGAGCCGAGCTTGGCCGCGACCGCCCCCTTGGAGATGTCGAGGCCGAGGGTCACCAGGGCCGGGCCCCGGCCGGCGGTGCGGAGGACGTTGGTCATCCCCATGCTGTGGCTGCCGTGGTCGCGCACGTCGATGCCGCGGCTGAGCCGCCCCACCACGACCCCCGAGGGCAGCGAGCCGACCAGGTAGCCGAGGGCGCCGGCGACGGCGACCCGAACCATGCGCATCATCGGCAGGGAGTCTGCCACGAACCGTGGGCCCGGCTCGTCAGCGCAGCGCCGACGCGGCTCCGTTGGCCGCGAAGAGCAGCGGGCCGGCCAGGACGAAGGCCACGATCCCGAAGACCACGCACGCCGCGCCCACCAGGCCGGGCAGCCAGGGAGCCGACGAGGCGACCGCGGGCTGGTCGTCGTCCTCGACGAGCACCGCGGCGATCCATCGGAGCACCGGCACCGCGTAGATCACCGAGGCGACGACGGCCGCCACCGCCACCCACGCGTAGCCGACCGCGACCGCCGTCTCGGCGATGAGGATGCGGGCGACCATCCCGGCCAGCGGGGGGAGCCCGGCCATCCCGGCCAGGCCCAGGGCGAGCAGCGCCGCGGTCAGGGGAGAGCGCCGTCCCAGGCCGCGGATGTCGTCGATGCCGGTGCCGATCCCGTCCGCCTCGAGCCTCGCCACCGCCTGGAAGCTCACCTGGAGGGCCAGGACAAAGACGAGGAGACCGAAGAGGAGGGCGATGACGCCCCCGGCGGAGATGAAATCGAGCCCGAGGCCGCTGCCGACGAGCGCGGTGAGCAGCAGGCCACCCTGGAGGCAGGCGCCGAGCGCGATGAGGCGGCGGACGTTGCCGGCGACCAGGCTGAGGATCGCCGGATAGAGGCAGGCGGCGCTGGCGAGCACGGCCGCGAGCACGACCCAGGGGCGCAGGCTCGAGCTGAAACCGCTCACCATCACCCGGACGAGGGCGATCCCGCCGGCGACGGCGGCGAGGCTGATCACCGCGCCGGCCACCGCCCCGCTGCTCGCCGCGGCCACCTGCAGCAGCCAGCGGTGGAGCGGCGGAGCCCCGACCAGGAAGGCCAGCCCGAGCAGGGTGAGTGCCAGCCCCAGCCCCTCGAGCGGCGCGGCATGGACAAACTGGTCGCGGGTGGCGGCGAGGTCGGTGGTCCCGGTGGCGCCGTAGATGATGGCCAGACCGTAGAGGAGGAGCGCCAGCGCCACCCCCGCAGCGGTGAGCGCCTGGAAGGCCGCCTCACCGGGAGGCTCGGCGGTCTTCTCGAGCGCCACCATGCCGATCAGGCTGACGACGAGGAGGCCGAGCCCGACCACCAGCATCGCCATCTCCCACTGGACGGCGATCACGGTCCCGGCGGCGGTCGCGGTGAGCACCAGCGCCTGGTACGCGGGCATCCGCGGCCCGAGCCGCGCCGCCGCGGCGCCGCTGGTGAGGGTGGCGAGGAGACCGGCTCCGCACAGCAGCAGCACCGCGTAGGCGTCGAACCGATCGGCGACCACGGCTCCCGCGTAGGCGATCAGGCCGACGCCCTCGGTGTGCCCCAGCGCGTGGAAGGTGATCAGGGCGGCGATCGCGGCCCCGGCCAGGGCGATGGAGCCGAGCCACCGGTGGAAGGACGGCGGCAGGCCGGGGCGAAGCCAGCCCAGCAGCGCGACCACGCCCGCCAGGACCACGAGCATCGCGGTCGGCAGCATGGTGGCGAAGACGGCGGTCCCGTTCGGGTTGACCATCAGCCCGCCGTCCCCGGGAAGAGGATGTATCCGGCGCCGTTCTCGAAGAGCCCCGCGAAGTGGCCGGGCAGGACTCCCACGAGCACGATCGCGGCGACCAGGATGCCCAGGTAGGTCAGCTCCAGTGGACCGATGTCACGGACCCGCTCGAAGGTCTCGCGGGAGGCCCCGAAGAAGATCCGCTGCACCGTCCAGAGGAGCACGCCGCCGACGAGCAGCGTCGCCGCCAGCACCACCGCGGTCGCCCACCGGTGGGCGGGGAACGACCCGGTGAAGATGAGGAAGTCGCCGCTGAAGCCGGCGAGCAGGGGCAGGCCGGCCGCGGTGAGCGTGGCCAGCACCCAGAACGCGCAGAGGTAGGGCGCCTGCCAGGCCAGCCCGCCCAGCTGCGAGATGCGCACCCGGCGGGTCCGCTCGTGCACGGCCGAGACCAGCAGCATCAGCACCGTCATCACCAGACCGCGCGCGATGAGCAGGAACATGATCCCGGTGACGGCCACGGAGCTGTGGCCGGCGACCCCGAGCAGCACCACCCCCATCATCACCGTGCCGACGTGCCCGACCTGCCGGCGGAGGTCGTCGGCGCGGAGGGCGGCCAGGCCCGCCCAGATCACCGTCGCCACCGCCACGGCGGCGAAGAGGAGCGAGAAGTGGGGCCCCACCGTGGGGAAGAAACCCATCGCGACGTGGAGCAGGACGTAGGCCCCGAGGCTGGGCACGACGGTGGCGAAGACGGCCGCCAGAACGCCGGTGCTGTCCTCCTCGAGATCGAGGAGGGCACCGTGGAAGGGGACGATGGCCATGGTCAGCAGGGCTGCCCCCGCGACCATCCAGAAGACGACGCCCTGGCCGTCACCGTGCAGGAGGACGGGGACGTCCCCCATGTCAAAGAAGTGAACCCCGGCCTGGAAGGCCATCAGGATCGCGGCGAGCGCGAGCAGACCCCATGAGACCAGCAGCCCGGCCGCGTAGCGGTCGGCGATCCCGGCGTGCTGCCCGCGGCCGAAGGCGCGGATCAGCAGGTAGACGGGGATGACCGGCAGGGCCCAGAAGAAGAGGAAGAGGATCCACTGGTAGGAGCAGAGCACCCCCATCGCGGCCGTCTCCATGGTGAGCAGGGAGACGGTGAGGAGCTTGACGTGCCGGTCGTTCCGCCAGGCCGCGAGCGCGGCGCAGAAGAACACCACGCCGAAGAGCGTCACCAGCGCGACGCCCATGCCGTCGAGGTCGAGGTGGTAGCTCGCCTGGATCGGGAAGTTGAGGATCCACTGGTGCCGTTCCACCAGGTCGCCGCCGGGGAATCCGCCGCTGCCCAGCGCGACGTCGGCGATCTGGCTCTCCAGCGCCCACACCGCGAAGAAGAGGGCGGCTCCGGCGCCGGAGGCACCCAGCGACTTGATCCGCGAGCGCTGCTCGTGGGTCGTGTCGGGCATCACCAGGGCCACCAGGGCGAAGATCAGCGCGATCCACACCAGGCACGTGCAGATGATGGTGGGGAAGGTCGCCCCGGTGGTGGTGGACGTCTGGGCCAGGAAGCTCATGTCGTGTGCACCGGGAAGTGGCCGGAGGCCGCCAGCACGCTGGCGCCGACGAGCAGCAGCACGACCGCGAGCATCACCCCGAGGCCGACCCGGAGCCTCCGGGCGCGCATCCGGTCGAGCGCCCACGCCGACGCCTCCACCCCCTCACCGGCGGCGTCGTAGAGGGGCTCGACCAGCTCCTGGTCGGCGGCCGCGACACCCCCGGCCAGAGCGTCCCCCGCGCGCGCGGCGAGGGCGACCGCCCAGCTCAGCGCCGCGGGCAGTGCGGCGGCGGTGCGCGCCAGGCCGAGCCGGGCCCCCAGCCGGGCGAGCCCGAGGCGTGCGGCCAGGGTCGCCCCGACCACCCCCACCACCAGCGCGGCAGCCACCACGACCAGTGCCGAACCCTGGAGGGGCAGCTGCTGGTGGCTGGTGCCGAAGTAGACCCAGTGGCTGAAGGTGAGCGCCGGCACGCGCCCCTTGCCGTGCCCGATGGCGGTGATGCCGGGGAGGCCGATGACCACGGCCACCACGGTGGCGGCCGCAGCCCACGCCTGCAGGGCTCGCAGGCGCGGCTCCGCCTCGGCGAGGCGCTCGACCACGAAGCCGCGGCGCACCGCCGGCGCACCGGAGCAGACCTTCACCAGGAGGCGGACGGCGTAGAGGGCGGTGAGCACGACCGCGGCGATGGCGAGCACCGCGACCAGGTCGCGCACCCAGCCGGTCATGTGCCCGCCGTTGGGGAAGCGGTTGAGGAAGACCGTCGACACCAGGTCGTAGCCGACCAGGTCGAGCCCGGCGGCCGCCGCGACCCAGACCCCGAGGCTGAGGCTGGTCCTGCGCATCCGCCTCCAGGCGCCGCCCATCAGGGTGATGTCGCGGGTGCGGTAGGCGCGGGCCAGGCTCCCCGCGATCACCAGCAGCAGGAGGCTGAGCGGGGCGCTGACGAAGGTGATGAGGAGCCCCGCGCTGTAGCCTCCCGCGCCCAGGGCGGTGATCGCCAGGGCTATCTGCGCGGTCGCGGAGAGTAGCGCCAACCGGTAGATGTCGCGCGAGACCAGGCAGGCGATGCTCGCCAGGACCGCGCTCACCCCCCCGACCACGGCCAGGACGCTCAGCGCGTGACTGGTCACCAGCAGGAGATCGTAGACGCGGGCCAGCAGCAGCACGCCGGTGAGTAGCGACACGGCGATGGCGGCGAGGACGGGCAGGGGAGCCTCGCGCAGCCCGGTCAGCCACCCGGTGAAGGGCAGCTGCGCCGCCCGCACCAGGGCGGGGAGCACGGCCAGGATGCAGAGGACGACCAGGCTCCGGTACCCCATGTTGGCGACGGTCCAGTGGGCGGCGTTCTGCAGGGCCGGATCGAGGAGGCGGAAGTCGAAGGTGTCCACGGTGGCCCCGGGGGCGGGCAGCGGCTCGAGCCCGATGGTCACCCCCAGCTTGTCCACGATGAAGGCGAGGCAGAGCAGGAGGGTCACGTCGGCGCCGAGCAGCACCGCGAAGGCGCGCCGGGCGGGAGCCGGAGCCTGTGGGCGGTGCCACCAGTGGAGGGCGAGGAGGAGGGTCACCGCGCTCAGGAGGCCGAGGGTCACCCACATCTGGAAGAGCCCGGGGCTGAGGGTCACCCCGATCAACGCCGAGGCGAGGAGGGAGCTCGCCCAGAAGAAGCGCCGGTACGCGGAGTCGCGCTCGAGCAGGGCGGCGCCCGCTCCCTGCACGACGAGGACCAGGAAGGGGATCAGGGCGGCGAAGCTGGCGCTCAGGTTGTCGACGCGGACCCCCAGCGCGACCTGGAAGGTCGACGGGAAGATGCTCGTCTCGCTGGGGTCCGGGGTCACCGAGAGGAAGTTGAGGACCGAGACGTAGGGCGTGACGCTGGCCGTCTCGTGGAGCAGCCGGTAGCCGAGCACGGCGAGGGCCAGGACCAGGGTGCCGCCCATGAAGGTCATGCAGACGTGGGCGGCGCGCCGCGGGGACTCGGCCACGAAGGAGGCGGCGCCGCCGGCGAGCGGGAGCAGCAGGACGACCCAGGCGAGCTGGTACATCAGGGGACTTCCGCCTCGATGTCGTCGTACTCGTCGGTGTCGAGGCTCTCCCGCCGGCGCCGGAGCAGCGCCGTCAGGGCGGCGCCGACCAGGATCGCGGAGGCGCACACGACGACGCCCGCGAGCGCCACCACCTCCCCCTGCGGGGGCCCCTGGCGGCCACCGTCGACGGCCGTGAAGCCCGCGAAGGCGATCACCGGCGCGAGCAGAAGCACGCCGACGCTGACCAGCAGCCCCAGGGCGTCACGCCGGGTGAGCAGCCCGAATGCTCCGATCGCGAACACGAGACCGCCGAGCAGCGCGACCGGACCGGGACCGACGTTCATCCGCCTCCCCCGCTGCGCGCGCCCTGGCGCTGCCGGCGGGCCGCCTGGCGGTCCTCGCGCCGGCGGCGCATCCTCTCCTCCCGCTCCCGTCGGGCCGCCAGCCGCCGCTGGAACTCGGCCTCGTCGCCACTGGTGCGGCCGATCACCACGGCCACCACCACGGCGGCGACGCCCACCACGATCAGCAGCCCGGCGGTCACCGGCGCCTGGTGGTCGAGGACGCTGCCGAGCCCGGACTTGATCCCGGCGTGGTACCAGCCGCCGTTCCCGGCGAGGGCGGCGCCGTCCAGCACGACCAGGGCGAGCAGGGCAAGACCGGCGCCGTAGAGCCAGCGGCTCAGCGCCAGGGGCCGGCCCCGGGGGCCGAAGCTCCCCTGGCGCGCCATCCCCACCACCACGAGGAGCGTGGCGAGCAGCAGGGCCACCTCGAGGAGGGCCAGCAGGTACTCGCCCGCCACCACCAGGAAGATCCCGATCGAGACCGCCACCGCGGCGGCGGCGACCGACGAGACGACCGGGCCCCGCAGCGAGACGGCCGCCAGGCAGCTGACCACCACCAGCGCGGCCGCCACATAGAAACCGGTGGCGTTCATGACCGCCCGGCGCGGACGGCGTGGCCAGCGGCCCCAGGCGTCGAAAGACTTCCGAACCCGGACATCGCCGCGAGATTGTACCGATGGGAGCGGGCGCTCCCATGATTCAGACGGAATCGTCCTCGTCGACGGTCCGCGGCGGAGGCGGCTGCCAGCGCAGCTCGGGCGGCACCACGCGCTCCACGAAGAGGACCGCGCTGACGCCGAGGAGCACCAGGATCAGCCCGGCGACGGTCAGCTCATCCAGGCTCAGGGGGAGCAGGGGGACCTTCACGGTGAGGTCCCAGACGCTGCCCGGCCGACCCGTCCCGGCCACCGGGGTGCGCTCCCCCACCAGCCCGACCACGAAGAGGGCAGCCCCCCCTCCGATGACGTGGAAGAGCCAGTTGTGATGGCGGACGGCGAACCAGAACGCGAAGGCCGATCCGATGCAGCCGATCAGCACGGCGAGCGAGGCGAGGACGATCTGGTACCAGGCGGGTCCCATCAGCCGGCCTCCTCCACCACCCCGCCGCCCACCACCTCGTCTCCCCGGAAGAGGACGACCGCCTGGCCCGGGGAGACCTGGCTGGCCGGTTCCTCGAAACGCAGCTCCAGGGAGCCGGCGACCGCGGCGGTCACCCGAGCCGGGTGGGCGAGGCCGTGGGCTCGGAGCTGGGCCCCGACCCGGTCGCCGGGCGGCGGGGGCGCGCCCGCCACCCAGCTGCAGTCCCCGGCGCGCAGCCGGCTGCGGCGGAGCTGCGCGGAGGGGCCGACCACCAGCGCGTTGGCGGTGAGGTCGAGCTCGAGCACATAGAGAGGTGGCGAGTCGGGCCGCTCCGGCCTGACGCCGAGCCGGGTCCTCTGCCCCACCGTGTAGAAGGGCAGGCCCCGGTGCTCGCCGACGACACGCCCGGCCCGGTCGCGGATCGGGCCGGGCCGGTACCGCCCGGCGAGGCGCCGGCGCAGCTCGGCGGCGAGGTCTCCGTCGACGAAGCAGAGCTCCTGGGAGTCGGGCTTGGCGGCGGTGACCAGCTCGAGGTGGGCCGCCTCGGCCCTCACGTCGGACTTGCTCTCGACGCCGCCGAGCGGGAAGAGGGCGGCACCCAGCTGAGCCTGGTCGAGGCGGTGGAGCGTGTACGACTGGTCCTTGCCCACCTCGCTGGATCGGTGGAGGGTCCATCCGCCGCCGCGCCGGCCGATGCGCGCGTAGTGACCGGTGGCCACGTGGGTCGCCCCGATGGCGCGAGCGCGGGAGAGAAGGACGCCGAACTTGACCCGCTGATTGCAGCGCACGCAGGGGTTGGGGGTCCGGCCGGCGGCGTATCCGGCTTCGAAGTCGGCGATCACCTCGGCGGAGAACTCCCCCTCCAGGTTCCAGGTGAGGTGGCGGATGCCGAGGCGGTTGGCCACCCGCCGGGCGTCCTCGACGGCGTCCACGGAGCAGCAGCCCCGGTCGCGCACCTGCTCGCGATCGCCCGGCCACATCGCCAGGGTGACGCCGAGCGTCTCGACGCCCGCGGCGACGCAGCGCGCGGCGGCGACGCTGCTGTCGACGCCCCCGGACATGGCCACCGCCACCACCGCCCCCCGGGGCAGCAGGGCGAAGGGGTCCGCCGGAATCACCGCGGGCGCGCTCTCCAGGGTCGCGGCGACGCTCATGCCCGAAAGCCTACGCGGGTTCGGGGCACTCCCTCGGTCCGGAGCGGGCCCGATCAGCCGCCGGCGACGGCCGGGATGATCGAGATGTCGTCGCCCTCGGCGACCGGGGTGTCGAGCCCGCCGCCGAAGCGGATGTCGGCGTCGTTGACGTAGATGTTGATGAACTGGCGGAGCTTGCCGCCGTCGTCGTAGAGGCGGTCCCTGAAACCGGGGAACCTGACCTCGAGGTCGGAGAGGGCCGCGGCGACGGTGCCACCCTCGACCTCGACCTGGGAGCTGCCGGCGGTGAGACGGCGCAGCGGACCGGGGACGCGAACGTTGACGGGCATGCGCCGCAGTATACGGGCGGCTCCCGACGGCGCGACCGCCGGACGCCTCCGCCTACGGGGACGGGGGCAGCTCGACGACCAGCGGGCTCCGCTCGGCGCGGGCCGGGGCGCCCGCGACCAGGTCGTCGTAGCAGAGCTGGGACCAGCTCTCCATGCTCAGGTAGTAGCTGCGCATGGCCTCCAGGGAGAGGACCTCCCCCTCCAGCTTCTCGGTCTCGCGCACCGCCACCGAGCCCGACTCCGGCTCGACCAGGAAGACCAGGCCGAGGTGGACCCGCCCCACCGGGGTGGAGTCCTCGTTGAGCAGGGCGACCAGGCGCGCGGTCGCCGGCGCCGGGCAGATGATCTCCTCGCTCCACTCGCGGATCAGGCCTCCGACCACCGGGTCGAAGCGCTCCCCGTCGCCGGGGTTCACGTGGCCGCCGACCCCCAGGGAGTAGAGGTTGCGCAGCCGGCGCTCGCTGGAGTGGCGCAGCCGCCGGGTCAGCAGGTAGGTGTCCTCCTCCGGCAGGTGCACGATGCAGTAGGGGATGACCTGCTGCTGGGAGGGATCGTCCTCGACCAGGTGGCGGGGGCGATATTCGCTGGCGGCCCGAATGGTGCGAAGGACCCGCTCGAGGCCGCGCGTGACCAGACCGTGCCAGACCGGGCCCGGGAAGATCGTGCTCCGCGGGATGCAGAGGACGTCCTCCACCGCCGGGGTGTGGACGGCGCCAACCGCCGCGGCAGGCGACGAGACGCTCATGCCCTCCTCCGTAACCGGGCCCTGCGGTGCTCCCCACGGTACACCGTCGACCACCTCGCGAACAGCCTCAGGATTCGGCACGGACGGGGTTGCGGAGAACGCCCACCCCCTCCACCTCGACCTCGACGACGTCACCGTCCTGCAGCGGGCCCACTCCCGCCGGGGTCCCCGTGAAGACGGCGTCTCCGGGCTCCAGAGTCATGCATCCACTGATGTAGGCGAGCAGCGGGCCGACCCCGACCAGCATCTCGGCGGTGCGCGCCCGCTGGCGGACCTCGCCGTTGACCCGGGTGACGATGCCCGTGCCGCCGGGGTCGAGGGACGCGACCCGGGGGCCGAGCGAGCAGAAGGTGTCGAAGCCCTTGGCCCGCGTCCACTGCTCCTCCGCCGCCTGGATGTCGCGGGCGGTGACGTCGTTGCCGCAGGTGTAGCCGCGCACCGCCGCCAGGGCGTCCTCCGGCGTGGCGTGCCGGAGCCGGCGGCCGATGATGGCGACCAGCTCACCCTCGTAGTCGATCCGGGAGAGCCCGGCGGGGAGGCGGGGGAGGACGATCGCGTCACCGTCCCCGATCACCGCCGACGGCGGCTTGAGGAAGAGAAGGGGGTCGCGGGGCACGGCGTGGCCCAGCTCGTCGGCGTGCTCGCGGTAGTTCCGCCCCACGCACACGATCTTGCCGGGCCGCTCCAGCCCACCCATCCGCCTGCCGCCTCCGTGACCCGCCGCGCGCCCTGGATTGTTCCACCTCCCGGGGCTCGGGCGAAGCGCGCCGGTCCCGGATGCCCGACCATGGGCGGATGCGTGAGACCGAGGGCCGGCGCGGGGCCGGGCCCGGGCACCGCCCCGAGGGGTGGGCCCGTGCCTGAGCTGCCCGAGGTCCAGGCGCTCGCCGAGAGCCTCGACCGGCGGCTCCGCGGGCGGCGGATCGCGGGGCTCACGGTACCGTCGGTGGCCGCCCTCAAGACCTACGAGCCGCCGCCCGCCGCGCTCGCCGGGCTCGAGGTCGCCGGGGTGCGCCGCCACGGGAAGTTCCTCGACGTCGAGGCGGTGAGCCGCGGCGGGGACCCACCGCCGCTCCACCTCATCACCCATCTGAGCCGCGCGGGCTGGGTGCGGTGGCGGGACCGGGCGGACGAGAAACGCCTGGCCCAGCGCGGGCCGCTGGCGGCGCGGCTGCGCTTCGAGGACGGGGCGGCGATCGACATCACCGAGCAGGGCACCGAGAAGCGGCTGGCCCTCCACGTGGTCCGGGACCCCGCCGAGGTGCCCGGGATCGCCCGGCTGGGGGTGGACGCGCTCGCCGCCGAATTGGACCTGGGGCGGCTGGGTGAGCTGCTGCGAGCGCGCCCGGGTACGCTCAAGACGGTGCTCGCCGACCAGAGCGTGATCGCCGGGGTGGGCAACGCCTACTCCGACGAGATCCTCCACGCCGCCCGCCTCTCCCCCTTCGCCCACGCCGAGCGGCTCGACGGCGACGCCGTCACCCGTCTCCTGACCGCCCTCCGCGCAACGCTCGGCGCCGCCCTGGAGCGGGCCCGGACCCTCGACCTCGACGAGCTCAAGGAGGGGAAGCGCCTCGGGATGAGGGTCCACGGCCGGACCGGCCAGCCCTGCCCGGTGTGCGGCGACACGGTGCGCGAGGTGTCCCTGGCATCGCGCTCGTTCCAGTACTGCCCGGGGTGCCAGACGGGCGGGCGCGTCTACGCCGACCGGAGGATGTCGCGCCTGCTCCGCTGAACCCCGAACCCGGGCCGGCGGCCGGACCCGAGGCGGCGGCGGGCGCAGCCCCCGGTGCTACCTTGACTCGATGAGCCTCCTCCATCCCGCGGTGCGGGCGTGGTTCGAGCAGCGCTTCCCCGACGGCCCCACCCCGGCGCAGGAGCAGGGCTGGCCGCACGTCGCGGCCCGCGAGTCGACGCTCATCGCCGCGCCCACCGGCTCGGGCAAGACGCTGGCCGGCTTCCTGATCGCCATCGACGAGCTGTACCTCGCCGCCGCGCGCGGCGAGCCGGTGGAGGGGACGACCCAGGTCGTCTACGTCTCCCCGCTCAAGGCGCTGGCCGTCGACGTCCACCAGAACCTCGAGGTCCCGCTGCGCGAGATCGCCGAGGTGGCCGCCTCCATGGGGATGGCGGCGCCGGGGCTGCGCGTCGACGTGCGCACCGGAGACACGCCGCCCTCGGCCCGGGCGGCGATGCTGCGCCGCCCGCCCAACTTCCTGGTCACCACGCCGGAGTCCCTCTACCTGCTGGTCACCGCGCAGCGGAGCCGCGAGGCGCTGCGCGCGGTGCGCACCGTCATCGTCGACGAGATCCACGCCGTGGCCCGGGACAAGCGCGGCTCCCACCTCGCGCTCACCCTCGAGCGGCTGGAGAGCCTCTGCGCCGAGCCGCCGGTGCGGGTCGGGCTCTCCGCCACCCAGCGTCCCATCGAGACCATCGCCCGCCTGCTGGTGGGCTGCGGCGACGGCCGCGAGGACGCGCAGGGCCACCCCCGATGCGCCGTCGTCGACGTCGGCCACCAGCGCCCGGTGAACCTGGCCATCGAGCTGCCCGACGACGAGCTGGGTGCGGTGGCGAGCCGCGAGCAGCTGGACGAGATCGTCGGCCGGATCGCCGCTCAGGTGATGGCCCATCGCACCACCCTCGTCTTCGTCAACACCCGGCGGATGTCGGAGCGCATCGCCCACATGCTCGGTGCGAGGCTGGGCGACGGCCTGGTCATGGCTCACCACGGCAGCCTCTCCCGGGAGCGGCGCACCCTGGTCGAGGCCCGGCTCCGGGCCGGCGAGCTGCGCGCCCTCGTCGCCACCGCGTCCCTCGAGCTGGGCATCGACATCGGGCCCATCGATCTCGTCTGCCAGATCTCCACCCCGCGCAGCCTGGCGACCTTCCTGCAGCGGGTGGGACGCTCCGGTCACCGGCGCGGCGCCACTCCCGAGGGGCGCCTCTTCCCGATGACGCGCGACGACCTGGTGGAGTGCTGCGCGCTGCTCGCAGGCCTCCGCGCCGGACGTTTGGACGCCGTGGATCCGCCGGTCGCCCCGCTCGACATCCTCGCCCAGCAGCTGATCGCGGAGTGCGCCGCGCGGGAAGGGCTGACGGGGTCCGCCGGCCGTCCTGAGCGGCGGCAGACCCCGCGCGAGGGAGGATACGCGGAGACGGCGTCGGCGGGGATCGGGGAGGACGACCTCTACCGGCTGGTCCGCCGGGCCGCCCCCTACGCCGCGCTGCGGCGCGAGGACTTCGACGAGGTCGTCGAGCTCGTCTCCAGCGGGGTCGCCACCGGCCGGGGACCCCGGGGTGCCTATCTGCATCGGGACCGCGTTCACCACCGGCTGCGCGCCCGCCGCGGCGCCCGGCTCGCCGCCCTCACCTCCGGGGGAGCCATCCCGGAGACGGGCGACTACCGGGTGCTCGCCGAGCCGGACGAGGCGGTCGTGGGCAGCGTCAACGAGGACTGGGCGATCGAGTCGATGGCCGGCGACGTCTTCCTGCTCGGCAGCACCTCGTGGCGGATCACCCGGGTGACCGGGGGGACGGTGCGCGTGGTGGACGCCCGGGGCGCGTCACCCTCGGTGCCCTTCTGGCTGGGGGAGGCACCGGGACGCACCCGCGAGCTCTCCGAGGAGGTGTCCGCGCTGCGCGCCCAGGTCGACTCCGCGCTGGCGGGCGGCGACCGGAGCGGCGCCGTCCTGGGGGTCGCGGCCCGGTGCGGCGTCACCGCGGAGGTCGCCGCGCAGGTCGTCGACTACCTGGCGGCGGCACGGACCGCGCTCGGCGTCCTCCCCACCCGCGAGCACATCGTCGTGGAGCGCTTCTTCGACGAGTCCGGCGGCACCCAGGTCGTGGTGCACGCCCCCTTCGGAGCACGGCTCAATCGCGGGCTGGGGCTGGCGCTGCGCAAGCGCTTCTGCGCCACCTTCGACTTCGAGCTGCAGGCGGCGGCCAGCGACGACGCGGTGCTGCTCTCGCTCGGGCCTCAGCACAGCCTTCCGCTCGAGGACGTGCCGCGCTTCCTCTCCTCGCGGAGCGTCGAGGAGGTGCTGCGCCGGGCGGTCATCTTCTCGCCGATGTTCCCGGTGCGCTGGCGCTGGGCCCTCAACCGCTCCCTCGTGGTGCTGCGCTTCAAGGGCGGCCGCCGCAATCCCGCCCCCATCCAGCGCATGGAGTCCGACGACGTGATGGCCGCGGTCTTCCCCGCGCTCACCGCCTGCCAGAACGAGAACCCCACCGGCCCGGCGGAGCCGCCCGATCACCCGCTGGTGCGCCAGACCATGCACGACTGCCTGCGCGAGGCGATGGACGTGGACGCGCTGCGGACGCTGGTCGGGGAGATCGAGGCGGGGACGGTCCGGGTCACCTGCCGCGACACCACCGAGCCCTCGGTGCTCGCCCACGAGATCGTCAGCGGCCATCCCCACACCTTCCTGGACGACGCCCCCCTGGAGGAGAGGCGGAGCCGCGCGGTGTCGCTGCGGCGCGGGCTCCCCGTCGACCCCCGCGAGCTCGCCGCCCTCGACCCCGACGCCATCGCCCGCGTCCGAGAGGAGGCGGCGGCCGCTCCCGGCGACGCCGAGGAGCTCCACGACCTCCTCCTCTCGCTGGTGGTGGTGCGGCCGCGCCCGGAGTGGGCTGGCTGGTGGGACCAGCTGGTGGGCCTCGACCGTGCGCAGACCGTCTCCCTGGCGGGTGCGCGGCTCTGGAGCGCCGTCGAGTCGCGTGGGCTGGTCGAGGCCATGCTCCCCACCGCCGCCTTCGACCCCGACCGCGCGGCGCCGGCCGGCTGCGCCGCTCCCGGGGACCCCGCCGAGGCGGCGGCCCTCACCCTCCGCGGCCACCTGGAGGCGGGCGGGCCCACCACCGCCGGCGCCCTCGCCGCGGCCACCGGTCTTCCGGCAGGCCTGATCGCGACTGCACTCGCTCGCCTGGAGGCGGAGGGCCTGGCGGTGCGGGGGGCGTTCGATCCGTCGCTGCAGGGGGAGCAGTGGTGCTCGCGCCGCCTGCTGATGCGAGTCCACTCGTACACCCGCGAGCGGCTGCGCCGGGAGGTGGTCGCCGTCACCCCGCGGGACCTCATGCGCTTCCTGCTGCGCTGGCACGGGGTGGCGGCGGGCACGCTGCGCGAGGGCCGCGCCGGCGTCGCCAACGCCATCGCCCAGCTCCAGGGCGTCGAGGCGCCCGCGGGGGCCTGGGAGGGCGAGATCCTGCCGCGGCGCGTCGCCGGGTACCGCACCGCGTGGCTCGACGACCTCTGCCTCTCCGGAAGCGTGGCCTGGGGGCGGCTGCGCGTCCGCGACGACGACGGGGAGGCGGGCGCACGCGGCCGTCCCTTCCCCTCTCGCTCGACGCCGGTGACCCTGGTGGGACGGGGCGACCTCCCCTGGCTGCTGCAGGCGGTCCGGGGGACGGCCCGCCCGTCGGAGCCGGAGCGGGGCGCGGCCCGCGATGTCATCGCGGTGCTGCGCGAGCACGGCGCCCTCTTCACCGACGACATCACCGCCCTCTCGCGCCGGCTGCCGTCGGAGGTCGAGGCGGGGCTGTGGGACGGGGTCGCGCGGGGCATGGTCACCGCCGACGGCTTCGCGGCCGTGCGCTCGCTCCTCCACGACCACCGGCACGGCGGCGGCCGCCGGTCGCACGGTCTGCGCCGCGGGGTGGCCGGCTCCGCGGGTGGGGGCAGGTGGTCGCTGGTGCCCCAGGCGGCCCCGGTCGAGGACCACGACGCCCTCGCCGAGGCGGTGGCGGAGCAGCTGCTGGCCCGCTGGGGGGTGGTCTTCCGCGACCTGCTGGCCCGCGAGACCCTCGCCGTCCCCTGGCGGGAGGTGCTCTGGGCGCTGCGCCGGATGGAGGCGCGGGGGACGGCGCGCGGCGGCCTTTTCGTCGCCGGCTTCAGCGGCGAGCAGTACGCGCTGCCCGAGGCCGTCGACCTGCTGCGCAGCGTGCGCCGCGGCGAGCTCACCGGCGAGCTGGTCACCCTCTCGGCCGCCGACCCCCTCAACCTGGTGGGGATCGTGGTGCCGGGGCCGCGCGTCCCGGCCCTGCACACCAACCGGGTGGCCTTCCGCGACGGGATGCCCGAGGTGCCCGCGGCCCACCCCGAGTCACCGGCGGAGGTGCGGCTCCGCGCCGCGGTGTAGGGCGGGGGCGAGGACGCACGCGGTCGCGTCCACCCCGTGCCGCTGACAGATGACCTGCGGTTCAGAGGGAATTTGCGATGCGCGTTCTCGTCACCGGAAGCAGCGGCTTCCTCGGCGGCCACGTCGCCCGCCACCTCAGCCAGGCGGCCGGGATGGAGGTGTCCGGCTTTGACCTGCGCCCCGATCCCGACGGGTTCCCGGTGCTCCAGGGGGACCTCGGCGATCCGGACGCCCTGGCCCGCGCCTGCCGGGGGGTCGACGTGGTGGTGCACTTCGGCGCCGTCGGCGACGTCTACCTGGCCACGGAGCAGCCGGAGCTCGCCCGCCGGGTCAACATCCAGGGCACCGCCCACGTCGCCGAGGCCGCGGCGGACGCCGGGGCCACCCTCATCTACGCCTCGAGCTGGGAGGTGTACGGGCCGCGCGCGTACGACCCCATCGACGAGCGGCACCCCTGCAACCCGGGGCACGTGTACGCCGTCACCAAGCTGGGCGGCGAGAAGGCGATCCGGACCGTCCACGCGAGCCGCGGCCTGCCCGTCGTCATCCTGCGCCTGGGCACCGCATACGGCACCCGGATGCGGCCCAATGCGGTGTTTCCCCGTTTCGCCGACGCAGCCCGGCGTGGCGAGACCCTGGTCGTCCACGGCACCGGGCAGCAATGGCGGCAGTTCACCCACGCCTCGGACATCGCCCGTGCGGTGCGTCTGGCGGCCGGGTCCGGGCTGGATGACGCCACCTTCAACATCACCGCCGACCAGAGCGTCACGGTGCTGCAGCTCGCCGAGACGATCGCCAACCGGTACGGGGCCGAGGTCGGGTTCACCGAAGCACGGGAGGGCGATCCGCCCTCGGCACGGATCAGCGCCGCCGCGGCGATGCGGGCGCTGGGCTGGCGGGCCGAGGTCGACTTCGACGCGGGTCTCGACGAGCTGCTCGACGATCTCGACGCCCGGCACCGCTCATAGCCCGGGGCGCGCACCTCCGATCCGGGGCAGCCGGCGCCGCAGGCCACGGACGACCGAGCGCGGAGTCCGCCGCCCCGCGGCCCAGCGCGGAAACCAGCCCTCGGTGACCGCCCGCATCAGCTCGGCCCATCGTTCGAGGACGGTCGCCTGGTCGTGACCCATGGCCGCCCGTGCGGCCGCCGCACCCATGAGCGCAAGCGTCGCAGCGGGAGCCCGCGCGACCTGGTCGAGGCCGGCGATCAGCGCGCCCAGGTCGGAGGGCTCGCAGAGCCAGCCGGTCACACCCGGCTGGATGAGCTCGGGCAGATCCCCGACCCGGGAGCCGAGGACCGGCAGGCCGTGCGCCATCGCCTCGAGAACGACGGCAGGTGTCGCCTCGGACTCCGACAAGGAGAGCGCGGCGTCGGCGGCTCGCCACCAGGGGCGGAGGTCGTCGCAGAACGGGATGATGCGAACCCGGTCATCGAGCCCGCATCGCGTGATCATCTCGGCGACGGCCTCCTCGTACCCCGGATCCGCGTAGCCGACCAGGGCGCAGCTGAGGTGGGGGTTCACGTCGCGGATCCGATCCAGGGCGGACACCAGCAGCGCCTGTCCCTTGACACGCCAGATCGACCCGGCGCAGAGCAGCAGGCGCTCGTCGGCGCCGATGCCCAGCCGCTCCCGGCAGGCGGCACGTTCCATGGTCTGGAGCGCGGCGCGCGCCGCGCCGACGTCGGTCCCGCTCCGCAGCATCACGAAACGCCCCGCCCAGCCGGCGGCACGGTAGGTGCGCACCGCGGCCGCGGAGTTGCTCACCACGGCCGAAGCCCCCGCCATCGCATGCCGGGCCGCGTGCTCGACAGTGGGATCGAGGTCGCCCAGCACCCACGAAACCACGGTCCCCAGCGGAGCCGCCTCCCCGATGCGCAGCACCGACGGCAGGCCGAGGCGCATCGCCGCGTCGACGGCGGGGAAGTTGGTCACGGTCGCCCCGTAGACGAGGTCGTACTGCCCCTCGATCCACGAGCAGAGCTCGAACACCCCTCTCTCGTAGGCGGTGGCATCGTCCAGAGGCGGCGTCGGAGAGATGCGGACGGGCACCCCGAGGCTCGCCAGGAGAGGCTCCAGGTCTCCCCCGCTCGGCGAGTGCACGGTGATCCGGAATCCGCCCCGCCGGAGCAGGTGCTCGATGAGCTCGGCCATGCGCAGCTGCGACCCACCGCGGTCGAGGGACCTCGCGGAGAAGAGGACGCGCACCTCACCGCCGATCCCGACTCGGCGGGGCCTGGGCCGCCACCGGGCCGGGGAGCGCCGCGCGGGCAGGATCAGCGGGCGTGAGACGAGGGTCTCGACCGTCCCGTCGAGAAGCGTGACGACCGCCCGCACCGCCACCGCCGATCCGCCCCTCCCGGCGGGCACGGGCGCGCGCAGCTCGAAGCCGCACAGGCCGGCCGTGGGGTCGCCGAGCGCCGCGACGACGTCGGACCGGGGCCTCCCCAACCCCGCCCGGCCCAGCCGACGATTCCCCAGCCACAGCTCGATGCGGGACACCGGGCTCCCACGCGAGTGCGCCCACCCCGCGAGGACGAGCTCCGGGCCTTCCGTCACCGGCAGCCCCGCGGGAAGGTCGATCGCCCCCTCGATCCCCCCCATGGCCTCAGACGCTCGATGCGGACAGCGCCGCCAGGTCCTCGAAGAAGCCGGGGTAGGAGATGGCCACCAACTCGGCGCCGGCGATGCGCGTCGAGCCGGTGCCGAAGGCGAGGCACGCCGCCACCGCGAAGGCCATCGCCAGCCGGTGGTCGCCGGCGGCGTCGACCGGGGCCGGGGTCAGCCGGGTCGGGCCCTCGATGACGAGCCCGTCCACCAGGGTCTCGCAGCGGGCGCCCATCCGGTTGAGGCCGGCGGCCAGGTCGGCGATGCGGTCCGACTCCTTGGCCCGCAGCTCGGCGGCGTCGCGGATCTCGGTCACCCCCTCCGCCTGGGTGGCGAGCACCGCGATCACCGGCAGCTCGTCGATGAGCCGCGGCACCAGCGCGCCGGCGATCCGGGTGGCCCGGAGCCCAGCGCCGCGCACCTCCACATCGCCCACCGGCTCCACCCCGCCGGCGGCGTCACCCGCGGTGACCTCGACCGCCGCCCCCATCGCCCGGAGCACCTCGAGGACCCCGTCGCGGCCCGGGTTGAGCCCCACCTCGGGGCAGCGGACCCGCCAGCCCTCGCGAGCCGCCGCCAGGCAGAGGAAGAAGGCGGCCGAGCTGATGTCGCCGGGGATGCGCAGCCCGAACGGCTGGAGCGCGCCGGGGCTCACGGTCACCCGCCCCTCGCCGCGCGACACCTCGACCCCGCAGAGCTCGAGGAGACGCTCGGTGTGATCCCGGGTGGGCGCCGGCTCGACGACCGTGGTCGGCCCGTCGGCGAAGAGCCCGGCGAGCAGCACCGCCGTCTTGACCTGGGCGCTCGCCACCGGCGGCTCGAAGGTGATCCCGCGCAGCGGGCGCCGCCCGTCGATGATCATCGGCGCCGTGCCGTCCCGGCTGAGCCGGACGGCCGCGCCCATCTCCTGGAGGGGGGTGGCAACCCGGCGCATGGGGCGGCGGCGCAGCGACGCGTCACCGTCCAGCGAGGCGGTCATCGGGTGCCCGGCGAGGGCGCCGGCCAGCATGCGCATGGAGCTCCCCGAGTTGCCGCAGTCGAGCGGTGCTGCGGGGGCGCTCAGGGCCCGCTCCGGACCGTCCCCCTCGACCATCGCGCGTCCGTCGTCGTGCACCCGGACGTGAACGCCGCAGGCCTCGAGGCAGGACGCGGTGCGGGCGACGTCGTCCCCGGGCGCCAGGCCGCCCAGGTAAGTGCGGCCGCGGGCCAGGGCGCCGAGGATGAGGGCGCGGTGGCTGATGCTCTTGTCCCCGGGGACGCGCACCTCCCCGTCCAGCCGGAAGACGGGCTCGAGGTTGACCGGGGGGGTCACGAGCCCGCTCCCGCCCCCCGCAGGCCGCGGACGAAGGCCTCGGCGGTCGCCCCGGGGTCCGCGCCGCCCCTCTCGATGGCGTCGAGCAGGGCCGACGCCACCACCACCGCCTCGCAGTGGCCGGCGAGGACGGCGACGTGCTCGGGTCGGGAGATCCCGAAGCCGAGGGCTCGGGGCAGCCCGGTCACCGAGCGCACCCGGTCCAGCAGGTCGATCGCCGCCGGGCTCACCCGGTCCCGGGCACCGGTGGTGCCGGTCACGCCGACGCAGTAGACGAAACCCGCGGCCGTGGCCGCCACCCGGGCCACGCGGGCGGTCGGGGTGGTCGGCGCCACCAGGGGGATGTGGGCCAGGCCGTGGGCACCGAGGGTCGCGGCGAGGCCGGCGGCCTCCTCGGCGGGGAGGTCGGGGACGATCACCCCGTCGACCCCCGCTTCGGCGCAGGCGGTGGCGAAGGCCTCGGCGCCCATCGCGAGCACCGGGTTGACGTAGGTCATGACCGCCAGCGGCAGGCGCAGCCCGGCCGCCCGCGCCTCGGCCACCTGGGCGATGGCCCGCGCCGGGGTCATCCCCTGCTCCAGGGCGCGCCAGCCGGCGCTCTGGATGGTCGGGCCATCCGCCAGCGGGTCGCTGAAGGGGATGCCCACCTCGGCCGCCAGGCTCCCCGCCCGCTCGAAGGCGAGCAGGGTGCGCGCGGTGTCGTCGGGCCCCGGGAATCCGGCCATCACGTAGGGGATCACCCCGGGGGGGTCGTCCGCGCCGCGGGCGGCGAAGGCCGCCTCGAACCTGCCCGACGTCGCGGCGGAGCTCACGGGGCGGCGGACCCCTCGCCGCCGACGGCCCGCACCGTGTCGATGTCCTTGTCCCCGCGGCCGCTGAGGCAGACGAGCACCCGGTGGCCGGGACCCAGCTCGCGGGCCCGCAGCTCGGCCGCGGCCAGGGCATGGCTGGACTCCAGGGCGGGGATGATCCCCTCCAGGCGGCAGAGCCGGTGGAAGGCGGCGAGCGCCTCCTCGTCGGTGCAGGCGACGTAGCGGGCCCGCTCCAAGTCGCGCAGCGCCGCGTGCTCCGGACCCACCCCGGGGTAGTCGAGACCGGCCGAGATCGAGTGGGTCTCCCTCACCTGCCCGTTGGCGTCCTGGAGGAGGTAGCTGTAGGCGCCGTGGAGGACTCCCGGTCGCCCCGCGGCCAGCGAGGCCGCGTGCTCGCCGGTGCCGATCCCGCGGCCGGCCGCCTCGACGCCGAGCAGCTCCACGTCCTCGTCCTCGAGGAAGGCGGTGAAGATCCCGATCGCGTTGCTTCCGCCGCCCACACAGGCGACCACCGCGGTGGGGAGCGCCCCCCAGCGCCGCAGCGCCTCGGCGCGGGCCTCGTCACCGATCACCCGCTGGAAGCGCTTGACGAGGGTCGGATAGGGGTGGGGGCCGACCACCGAGCCGATCACGTAATGCGTGTTATCGACATTGGTGACCCAATCTCGGATGGCCTCGTTGGTGGCGTCCTTGAGCGTCCGCGACCCGCTGTCCACGGGCCTGACCTCGGCGCCGAGCAGGCCCATCCGGTAGACGTTGACGGCCTGACGGCGGGTGTCCTCCCGACCCATGTAGACGACGCACTCGAGGCCGAAGCAGGCGCAGACGGTGGCCACGGCGACCCCGTGCTGACCGGCCCCGGTCTCGGCGATGATCCGAGTCTTGCCCATCCGCCGGGCGAGCAGCACCTGGCCGAGCGCGTTGTTCAGCTTGTGGGCGCCGGTGTGGACCAGGTCCTCGCGCTTCAGCCAGATCTCGGCGCCGCCGCCCCTCTCGGTGAGCCGCCGGGCGAAGGTGAGCGGGGTCGGCCGGCCGGCGTAGTCGCGCAGCCACGAGTCCAGCTCGGCGACGAAGGCGGGATCGGCGAACGCCCCGTCCATGGCCGCCTCCAGCTCCTCCAGGGCCGGCACCAGGGTCTCGGGCACGAAGGCGCCGCCGTAGACGCCGAAGCGCCCGGAGGTCGTCATCGCCGTCCCCCGCCGGATGCGACGCCGCCCGCAGCCGCCGCCTCCCGCGCCGCGACCGCGGCGAAGGCCTCACGGGCCGCGAGCACGAAGTCGCGGACACGACCCGGATCCTTGACGCCCGGGCTCGACTCCAGCCCGCTGCTGGCGTCGACCCCGTGGGGGCGCACCCTCACGATGGCGGCCGCCACCGTGTCGGGGTTCAGGCCCCCCGCCAGGATGATGCGGCGGTGGGCGGCGACCTCGGCGGCCACCGCCAAGTCGACCGGGAGGCCGGTGCCCCCGGGCAGAGCGCCCGCGGTGGGAGGTGCGCTGTCGAGCAGGACCAGGCAGTCCGGCCACCAGTCGAGGGTCAGCGCGTCCGCGGCGGCGGGCGGGTTGACCGCCCGGATCACAGCCACCTCGACCTCGCGGACGAAGCCGGGACCGACCTCGCCGTGGACCTGCATCGCATCCAGCCGGTGGCGGCGGGTCAGCTCCATGGTGCGCTCCGCGCTCGGCTCGACCATCACCCCGACCAGGTCGGCGCGTCCGGCGAGGGCGTCGCGGACCAGGTCGACGGCGGCGCCCTCGACGTGGCGCGGGCTGCGCGGCTCGAAGACGACCCCCACCCAGTCGGCGCCCGCCTCGACCGCGCACTCCGCGATCTCGGGGGTGCGGACCCCGCAGACCTTGACGATCACGGCCACACCCCCTCTCGCGAGGCGGCGGCCACCAGCTCCGCGCAGAGGGCGCCGGGATCGGGATGGCGCATCAGGGCCTCTCCGACCAGCACCGCGTCGGCCCCCTCCCCCACCAGCCGGGTGACGTCCTCCGGGCTGCGCACCCCGGACTCGGCGACGCAGACCACCGGTTCGGGGAGCAGCCGGCGCAGGCGGGAGAAGGTGCCCAGGTCGGTGCGCAGGGTGCGCAGGTCGCGGTTGTTGATGCCGACGCACACCGCGCCGGCGGCGAGGGCGCGCTCCAGCTGGGGCTCGTCGTGGACCTCGACCAGCGCGTGGGCACCCGCCCTGGCGGTCGCCTCCAGGCACTCCCCGAGGGCCTCCCCCTCCAGGACGGCCACGATCAGCAGCACCCAGTCCGCGCCGAGCACGCGGGACTCCGCGATCTGCACCGGGTCGACGGTGAAGTCCTTGCGGAGCAGCGGCACGGCGACGGCGGCTCGCACCGCCTCGAGGTCGGCCGGCGAACCCCCGAAGTCGGGGCCGTCGGTGAGCACCGAGATCCCGGCCGCGCCGGCCCGCGCGTAGGCGGCCGCGACCGCTCCCACCTCGAGGTCCTCCCGCAGCGCGCCGCCGCTCGGCGAGCGCCGCTTCAGCTCGGCGATCACCCGGCCACCGCGCAGCAGCTCGAAGCCGGGGGCGGGAGGCAGGTGCTCCGCCGTGGCCCAGATGGCGCCCCGGCCGCACCGGATCTCCTCGGCCTCGCGCCGCTTGCGCTCGACGATCGGCCCGAGGGCCCCGAGATCCGCGGTCACCCGACCGGTCCCTGCCGGGAGGCGGGGGCGAGGCACATCGTCTTCGGGGGGACGCTCGTCCGACGCCTGCGGCGTCGGCGACTTGTGCTCGGCGCGATTGCAGCTCGCGCCTGCGCAAACCCCCCTTCGACGACGTGCCTCACCTCCGCCCCTCTCACAGCCGCGATCCGAGCGGCGCGCCGGTCATCTCGAGGAAGTTCTCGAGGATGCGGTAACCGGCCTCGGTCCCGATCGACTCGGGGTGGAACTGGACGCCGACCACGGGGTGGTCGCGGTGGCGCAGGCCCATGATCACGCCGTCGTCGGTCCGGGCGGTCACCTCCAGGGACGCGGGCAGGGTGGCCGGCTCGACCACCAGCGAGTGGTACCGGGTGGCCGGGAAGGGATCGGGCACGCCGGCGAAGAGGCCGGCCCCGGCGTGGTGGATCTGGCTCACCTTGCCGTGCATCAGCGAGGGCGCGCGCACCACCCTGCCACCGTACGCCTCCCCGATGGCCTGGTGCCCCAGGCAGACCCCGAGGATGGGGATGGTCGCGCCGAGGCTCCGGATCAGCTCCACCGAGATCCCGGCGTCGGCGGGCGCCCTCGGGCCCGGGGAGACCACGATGGCGGCCGGACGGCGATCCCCGATGGCGGCCACGGTGGCGGTGTCGTTGCGCACCACCACGCAGCGCGCGCCCAGCTCGCCCAGCCGCTGCACCAGGTTGAAGGTGAAGGAGTCGTAGTTGTCGACAACCAGGACCGAATCTCCCAGGTCCCGCTCGGGCAGGAGGAACTCCTCGTTCACTCAGAGCTCCTCGCCGGCGCCGGCCGGCGAACGCGCCGCCTCCGCCGCCATGGCCAGGGCGCGCAGCTTGTTGTCGATCTCGCGAGCCTCCTCGGCCGGATCGGAGTTGGCGACGATCCCGGCGGCGGCCTGGAGATGGAGGCGGCCGGCGCGGATCACCGCGGTGCGGAGGGCGATCGCCGTGTCCAGGGTCCCCCGGAAGTCGAGGTAGCCCACCGCGCCGGCGTAGACGCCGCGGACCTCCGGCTCCAGCTCGGCGATGATCTCCATGGCCCGCACCTTGGGGGCGCCGGTCACGGTCCCCGCCGGGAAGCAGGCCCGGAGGGCGTCCACCGCGGAGAGACCGGGGCGCAGCCGCCCCTGGATCGAGGTCTCCAGGTGCATGACGTGGCCGTACCGGCGCACCGCGGCGTAATCGCTGACCGCCACGCTGCCGATCTCGCAGACCCTGCCCACGTCGTTGCGGCCGAGGTCGACCAGCATCAGGTGCTCGGCCTGCTCCTTGGCGCTCTCGTGCAGCTCGCGCTCCATGGCCGCGTCGTCCTCCGGCGTCCGGCCCCTGCGGCGGGTGCCGGCGATGGGGTGGTAGTCGACGCGGCCGCCGGCGGTCACCCGCACCAGCATCTCGGGGCTGGTGCCGGCCAGGACGCAGTCGTCGGTGCGGAGGTAGAAGAGGTACGGGCTCGGGTTGACCGCCCGGAGCGCCGCGTAGAGGCGCAGCGGCGGCACCGGGAAGTCGAAGCTGAAGCGCCGCGAGACCTGCACCTGGAAGATGTCCCCGGCGGCGATGTACTCCAGGCACCGCGCGACCGCCGCCATGAAGCCCTCGCGGCTCAGGTTGGCGGCGTCGTCCGGGAGGGGCGCCGGGGTGGAGGGGCTGACCGTCACCGAGGGCGCCCGGGCGGCGGCCAGCCTCTCCGCCATGGCCTCGAGGCGCCGGGCGCCGGCCGCATGGGCCGCCCCGAGGTCGACGTCGGTGGGGATGTGGGTGACGAGGTGCACCAGCTCCCGCTCCCGGTCGAGCACGGTGCACGAGAGGCAGCGTCCCCACCACGCGTCGGGGAGGTCGAGGGGGTCGCCCGGGGGACGGTCGACCCGCTCGAAGCTGGTCACCGCCTCGTAGGAGAGGTGTCCGACCGAGCCCCCGACGAAGGGGACGTCGAGATCGCCGGGGAGAGCGACCCGGGGGCCCGTGGTGAAATCCTGCAGCGCCCGCAGCGGATCGGCGCAGGGCACCGGGGCGGCCGGCTCGCCCTCGCCGAGGCGGGTCAGCCGGCCTCGCCGCACCCGGAAGCGCTCCGGGCCGGCGAGCCCCGCGAAGGTGAACCGGGCGAACTCACCCTCCCCGCTGGCGGACTCGAAGAGGAAGGCTCCCGGGCGGTCTCCGACCGCGGCGAGCATCCGCGGACCGGTCATCTCGCGAGCGGGGATGCTGCGCACCAGCGCCACCAGCTCGTGGTCCCGTGCCAGCTCCCGGCTCTCGGCGAGCCCGGGACGGACCTCGGGTGGCGGCGGAGCGCTCAGCTGGCCACCGCCGCGTGCGGGCCGGACGGGTCGGGAGGCGTGGTGGCGAGGAGCCCGGCGATCCGCTCGATGCCCCTCTCCAGGTTGGGGACGCTGTTGGCGTAGCTGAGCCGCAGGTAGCCACGGCCGCCCCGCCCGAAGGCGGAGCCGGCGAGCACCGCGACCCCCGCCTGCGTGAGCAGCGCCTGCTGCAGCGCCCCCTCGTTCCAGCCGGTCTCCTCGATGTTGGGGAAGACGTAGAAGGCGCCCGCCGGGCGGTGGCAGCGGACCCCGGGAATGGCGTTGAGCCCGTCGACGACGACGTCGCGTCGCTCGGTGAACTCGGCCATCATGGTCGCCACCGCCGCGTCGGAGGCCGCGCCCTCGAAGGCCTCCACCGCCGCCCACTGGGTGAAGGCGGCGGCGCACGAGGAGGTGTTGATCATCAGGGTGTCCATGCGCTGGGCCAGCTCCGCCGGCATCGCCCCGTAGCCGAGCCGCCAGCCGCACATCGCCCAGGCCTTGGAGAGGCCGTCCATCAGGATGCAGCGCTCGGCCATCCCCTCGATCGAGTAGAGCGAGACGTGCCCCCCCTCGTAGATCAACCGCGAGTAGATCTCGTCGCTCACCACGAAGAGGTCGTGCTCGATGGCAACCGCCGCGATCGCCTCGCAGTCGGCCCGGGTGAGCACCCCTCCGGTGGGATTGGCGGGGGAGTTGACGATCAGCCCCCGGGTGCGATCGGTGACCAGGCCGCGCAGCTCCCCGACGTCGAGACGGAAGTCGTTGCGCTCGCGGATCGGCACCGACACCGGGGTGGCGCCCACGAAGTCGACCAGGGAGCTGTAGATCGGGTACCCGGGGTCGGGGATGAGCACCTCGTCACCGGGTTCGACCAGGGAGAGCAGGGCGAAGTAGAGGATGTTCTTGCTGCCGGGCACCAGCACGATCTGCTCGGCGCCGGTGGCGACCCCGGTCCGGCGCGTCACGTAGCGGGCGGTCGCCTCGCGCACCTCCCAGATGCCGCTGGCCGGTGTGTAGTGGGTGGCGCCGCCGCGGAGCGCCGCGATCGCGGCCTCGGAGATGTTGTCCGGAGTGGCGAAGTCGGGCTCGCCGATCTCCAGGTGCACCACGTCCCGCCCCACCGCCTCCAGCCGACGGGCCTGGGCGAGGGTCTCGAAGGCGGACTCGGTGCCGAGCCGGGACATCCGGCCGGCGATGCGCAGCCCGCTCACGCGCTCACGTGCATCGGGGGGAGGTCGCCGCGCGCCGGCTGCTCCACCACCTCGACGGCGTCCACCCGCGCAGAGTTGGGCCCCTCGCGGAGGGAGTCGACCAGCCTCTCCACCTGGTCGCGGGGGCCCTCGACAACGCACTCCACGCTCCCGTCGGGCCGGTTGGCGACCGTCCCGCGGATCTCCAGGTCCCAGGCGCGATCGAGGACGAAGGCGCGGAAGCCGACCATCTGGACGCGCCCGCGCACCGTCGCATGGACCCGAATCTCGTCCGCCACCGCCCGATTATCCCGAAAGGGGCGCGGTCATCGCCTCGCTCCACGGGAACCCGGCTCCGGCTCGTGAAGGGACGCCGGCGCCGCTCCAGGCCGGCGGCGACTCCGCGCGAAGCGCCGCCGCGAGCAGACTACCGCCGGCGGCCACCCATCTCCCAGGAGCGGTCAACCATGACGAACGGAGCACTCAGCGAGGACGGGCGGTCTCTCGCCCTGGCCGACGGCAACCACATCCCGCTGCTCGGCCTCGGGGTCTGGCAGGTGGCCAACGGCCCGGCTTGCGTCGATGCGGTGCGCTGGGCGCTGGAGCTCGGCTACCGCCACATCGACACCGCCCAGGCGTACCGCAACGAGGAGAGCGTCGGCGCGGGGTTCCGCGCCAGCGGGGTGCCGCGCCAGGACGTCTTCATCACCACCAAGTTCTACCCCGGCAACCGGGACCCGGTCGCCGCCCTCGAGCAGAGCCTGCGCCGCCTCGGCGTCGACCAGGTGGACCTCTACATCATCCACTGGCCGCAGGGCGGCGCCACCTGGGCGTGGCCGGGGATGGAGCGCGCCCGCGACCTGGGCTACGCGCGCTCGGTGGGGGTCTCCAACTTCAGCGCGGCCGAGCTCGCCGAGGTGGTCGCCGCGGGGAGCGTGCGGCCCGCGGTGGACCAGGTGCAGTTCAGCGCGGTGGAGCACCGGCGGGCGCTCCTCGAGGCCTGCCGGGCCCAGGAGGTCGCGCTCGAGGCGTACAGCCCCCTGGGAACCGGCCACCACCTCGGCGACGCGACGGTCCGCCGGATCGCCAAGGCCCTCGGCCGCACCCCCGCCCAGGTCCTGCTGCGCTGGTGCGTCCAGCGGGGCATCCCGGTCATCCCGAAGTCCACCCATCGCGACCGCATCGCCGAGAACGCCGACATCTTCGGCTTCCAGCTCTCCGACCAGGAGATGGCGGAGCTCGACGCCCTGGACCGGACCGGGGGCACCGACCGCGCCCTCGAGCACGGCTGGTGGTGAGGCCTCCCGGAGGCTAGGCCGCCGCCCCCTCCAGCACCCGGATGTGGGTGAGCAACGCTCGGGTCGAGGCGAGCTTGACGCCCGCCAGCTCCGACATCAGGGCGAGGATGCGGCGCTGCACCGGGGCCTCATGGTCGCGCCCGGGAAGGTAGGCGTTGAGCATGCGGCGCAGGTAGTGGGGGTCCTCGAGCAGGGAGACCACCGAGGGCTCGGTGATGGTGGTCGGATGCTTGGGGCTGTCGTTGCTGGTGCGGATCATCCAGAGCGCCATGCGCAGGACGGCGGGGAGGACCTCCGGCTTGTTGTGCACCGCCTTGCGCAGGTACTTGGCGTAGGCGGCGCCGTGACGCAGCTCGTCGGCGGCCAGCACCTTGAAGATCTGGCCCAGCACCGGCTCCGGCGCGTTGGCGCTGAAGGCCGTGTACCAGTGGGCGAGGCGCTGCTCGCCGCAGAAGTGCATGGTGAGGGTCTCGATCGCCGGTCCCTCGTCGAAGGTGAGCCGGAGCCGGGGCAGCTCGGCCTCCTCGATCACCTCGCCGACCCGCTCCAGGTACTTGCGCAGCACGAGGTGGTGCTTCATCTCCTCGTAGAACCAGACCGAGATGAAGCTGCAGAAGTCGATGTCGGCGTAGAAGTCGCGGAGGAACATCTCGGTCGCGTAGAGCGCCGAGAGCTCGGTGAGGCAGACCTCGCGGACGTCGAAGATCCACTGCGGGGTGAGCTTGGCCGGCTCGATGGCGTCCCAGTCGATGTCGCGGCTGAGGTTCCAGCGGGCTCGCTCGAGATTGACGAAGAGCTCGTCGTAGAGCACGATCCGATTCTCCTGGTGCAGAATGGCCAAAGCATCCGCCGTCAGGGCGGTGCGCGGCCCATGTTTTTGTGTAGGGCGAACAATATGGCCACAGTATCCAAACCGCGAGCCGCGGTCTTGGTCGAATCGGCCAGTCTCCCCCCGGCGGTGACCGCCCGGCTGCTCGCCGACGCCGACGCCATCGCCGGGCGGATGGCCCGCCGGATCGCCTCCGAGATCCGCCTCCCCGGCCACTTCAACACCCTCGGCTACTACCGCTCGATCGTCTCGGCCTGCCGGGACGCCCTGCGGGTGCTGGTCCGGCGCCTCCACGACGGCCGCGGTCCCCGGGCGGGCGACCTCGACCGGCTGGCCCAGACCGGTGCGGTCCAGGCCGACCTCGGCCTCCCCTTCGACGTGCTCCTCTCGGCCTACCGGGTCGCCGCCAAGGTGGTCTGGGAGGAGGTGGTGGGCACCGTCGCCCGCGAGCACGAGATGCCCTCGGCGACCCTGATCGCGCTGGCCTCCCAGATCATCGAGTACCTCGACGAGATCTCCGCGGCGGTGGGCGCCGCCTACCTGGAGCGCCGCGAGCGGCTGCTGAGGCGGCGCGACCAGGAGCGCGATCGGGTCCTCCACCGCCTCCTCGCCGGCGACGTCTCGGCCGAGCTGCGGGTGGCCGCCGCCGCCTGCGAGCTGGACCTCACCCCCCCGTACCGGGTGCTCGCCTGCTCCTGGCCCGGTGACCAGGACCAGCTCGCCGAGCTGGTGCAGCGGCCGCTCCGCGCGCTCGCCGTGTCGGCATCCGAGGACACCTGGACACTCCTCCTCGACCCGCGCACCGACCCCCTCCCCACCTGCCGCGCCGCCACCCAGGCCAACCCCGGGGCGGTGTTTGGCTTCGGACCGGTGGCGGACCGCCTGGCGGACGTCGCCGAGGCCGCCCACCGCGCCCAGCGCGCCCTCGAGGTGGGGCGGCGCCTCGACCCGGAGCGGACGGTCCACGACGACGCCGAGCTGGGCGTCTTCGGCGTCCTCGACACCGATCCGGAGGCGGTCCGGCGATTCGTCGCCACCATCCTCGGCCCGCTGTCCGCGGCCGGGGCGGACCGGCGCGGAGAGCTGCACGACACCCTGGAGGCGGTGCTCTCCACCTCCGGTCTCGGCGACGCGGCGGCCAAGCTCGGGCTCCACCGGCACACCGTCGTGTACCGCCTCCAGCGCATCCGCGACCGCGGCCTGGACATCGACGACCCCTCCCGCCGCCACCTGCTCTGGCTGGCCCTCCGGGCGCGCCGGCTGCTCCCCGCCTGAGCGGCCCCGGCTACCCCGCCAGGGTCCGGCGCACGCTCAGCATCCGCCGGATGCAGTGGGGATCGCGGCGCTCGGAGTAGGCCGGGAGGTCGCCGGCCGCGGAGTCGGGCCCGGCTCCCCCATCGCCGGTGCGCGTCATCCAGAGGACCATGCGGAGCACGGCGGGGAGCATCTCGGGGTTGCTGCGCAGAAGCCGGCGGAGTCCGGCGGCGGAGGCGTCGGCGCGGCGCGACACCTCACCGGCGAGCCCGGTGAAGAGCTGGCGCAGCGCCGGCCCGGGGGCGCTCGCGCCGAGCACCGCGTACCAGCCGGCGAGCCGTCGCTCGCCGCAGAGGTGCACGGCCAGGGTCTCGGCCTCCGCCGAGAGGCCCGCCGGCCCCACGGCGCCGGCGTCCGCCCTCCGGCCCAGGAGCGCCAGTGCCGGCCGGGGAGCGGCGAGGAGGTCCTGGTCGGGCACGAAACGATGATGACCTCGGCGAACGGGCCAAAGCATCCGCCCCGGGGGCGCGTCGGGAGAGCGGTATTTGTCCATCGCACACAACATGGCCACGCCATCGACGCTGCGCCGCCGGCCTTGGTCACCAGGGCCATCCGGGCTCAGAGCGGGGTGGTGGCCGCCCCCTCGGCTTCCCGGGCGAGCATGAAGAGGAGATCGCTGAGCCGGTTGAGGTAGCGGAGCACCTCGCCGTTCTCCAGCCCGCCGGCGCGGCGCAGGCTCACCGCGCGGCGCTCGGCCCGACGCACCAGGGTTCGGGCGAGGTCGACGGCAGCTGCGACGGGACTGCCCCCCGGGACGACGAAGGCCCGGGGCAGCGGGACCCGCGCCTCGAGGTCGGCGAGCCGGGCGTCGAGGTCGGCCACCATCGCCGGGGTGACGGTGGCGAAGTGGCGTTCCAGGTGGGCCCTCTCCCCCGCCCCGGTGGCGAGCTCCGCTCCCACGGTGAAGAGCTCGCGCTGGAGCGCGAGGAGGCGCGCCGCACGCTCCGGATCGGGCTCCTGCGCGCGCGCCACCCCCAGCGCGCTGACGGCCTCGTCCACGGCCCCGCAGGCCTCGGTGTGGAGGTCGTCCTTGGGCACCCGGCCGCCGTAGAGGAGGCTGGTCTCACCCCCGTCGCCGCCCCGGGTGGCGATGCTCGGCGACCGCGCGCCCCGGTCCGGCGGATCGCTCACGTCGCCGCGCCGCTGCCGGCCCGGCGCGCTCGGGCGCGCTCCTCCACCCACTTGGTGGCGGCGATGGTGGCGGTGGTGGCGTCACCGACCGCCGTGGTCACCTGGCGGGTGAGCTGGCTGCGCACGTCGCCGGCGGCGAAGATGCCCGGCACGCTCGTCGCCATGGTCATCGGGTCGGTCAGGTAGTAGCCGGCGGCGTCGTGGTCAACGTGGGTGTCGACCAGCCCGGTGTTGGGCAGGAAGCCGACGAAGATGAAGACGCCGCCCACGTCGAGGGTGCCGGGCTCGCCGGAGACGGTGTTGCGCAAGCGCAGCCGGGTCACCTTGCGGTCGCCCTCGATGGCCTCGACCACGGTGTCGAGGAGGAAGTCGATCCGGGGGTGCTCCCGCGCTTCCTCCACCAGGATCGGCTGGGCGCGCAGCTCGCCCCGCCGGTGGATGATGGTGACCCGGCTCGCGTAGCGGGTGAGGAAGATCCCCTCCTCCACGGCCGCGTCACCACCGCCCACCACGGCGAGGTGGACGCCCTGGAAGAAGGCGCCGTCGCAGACCGCGCAGTAGGAGACGCCGGCGCCCGCCAGCTCGGCCTCGCCGGGGACGCCCAGCTTGCGCGGGTTGCCGCCCGCGGTGATGATCACCGCCGGTGCGCGCAGCTCGCCCTGGTCGGTCTCGACGACCTTGGTCCCGTCGGGCTCCACCCGGATCCTCTCCACGGCGGCGGCGATCATCTCGGTGCCGAACTGCCGGGCCTGCTCGGCCATGATCTCGGCCAGGTCGGGACCGAGGATCGACCTCACCCCCGGGTAGTCCTCGATCAGCTCGGTGTTGAGGAGCTGCCCGCCGGCGCCCATCAGGGCCCCGTCGACGACCGCACCCTTGGCCTCGACCAGGACGGCGTGGACCTTGTTGCGCCCGGCGTAGAGGGCGGCGGTCAGCCCCGCCGGGCCCCCACCCACGATGACGATGTCGTACTCACGCTCGGCTTCGCGATCTGCCACGGTTCAGCTCTCCGGATGCACGAGCGCTCTGGGCTGCCGGCGCCATGCGGCTATCGATGGGTTCGATCCGAGCATACCCGCACCACCTCCCGGCGACACGCGGCGGGAGCTCACCGGGCGCCCAGCGCGGCGAGCAGCGCGCCCAGGGCGCGGGCGCGGTGGCTGACGCCGTCCTTGGCCGGGGCGGACGCCTCGCCGAAGGTGATGCCGAGGTCGTCGCTGAGGAACGAGGGGTCATAGCCGAAGCCGCCGGTGCCGCGCGGGGCGACCAGGACCCCGGCCGTCTCTCCCCGCGCCGACACCGCGGCGACGCCCGGGCGCGCCAGGGCGACCACGCAGACGTAGCGGGCGCGGCGGTCACCCGGCGAGCGGCGCTCGACCTCGGCGAGGAGCCCGCGAAGCCGGTCGGTGTCGTCCGCCGCCGGGCCCATCCAGCGGGCCGAGGCCGCTCCCGGCCAGCCCCCCAGGGCGGGCACCTCGATGCCGGAGTTGTCGGCCAGCGCGGGCATCCCGGTGGTCGCGCAGACCGCCTGCGCCTTGGCCAGGGCGTTCTCCTCGTAGGTGGCGCCGGGCTCCTCCAGCTCCCCCGCGAAGCCGGCGCCGTCGAGGTCGACCAGCTCCCAGGGATGCCCGCCGAGGAGCCGCCGCAGCTCGCTGAGCTTGCCCGGGTTGCGGCTCGCGACCGCCACCCTCACCGGGCGGGGACCGTGGTCCCGAGCGCCTCCGCCTGGGCGGCGAAGAGACGCCGCATGCCGGCGTCCGAGAGCTCCAGCAGCAGGTCCAGCTCGCGGCGGCTGAAGGGCGCCCCCTCGGCGGTGCCCTGGATCTCGATCAGGCTCCCGTCGTCGGCTCCGACGCAGTTGAGGTCGGTGCCCGCCGCGGCGTCCTCCAGGTAGCAGAGGTCGAGCCGCGGCTCCCCGCCGACGATCCCCGCCGACACCGCCGCCACCGCCCGCCGCAGCACCGAGGGACCGATCACCCGCGCCTCCTCCAGCGCCCGGATCGCCAGGGCGAGGGCGACATAGCCACCCGTGATGGCCGCGGTGCGGGTGCCACCGTCGGCCACCACCACGTCGCAGTCGATGAGGATCGAGCGCTCGCCGAGCGCCGAGAAGTCCACGGCGGCACGAAGGCTGCGTCCGATCAGGCGCTGGATCTCCTGCGACCTGCCGTCGATGCGCCCCCGGCGGCCCTCGCGCTCGGTCCTGGTCTGGGTGCTGCGCGGCAGCATCGCGTACTCGGCGGTGACCCAGCCCAGCCCGCTGCCCTTGCGGAAGGGGGGGACGCGCTCCTCCACGGTGGCCGCGCAGAGCACCCTGGTCTGCCCCGTCGAGATCATGCAGCTGCCCTCCGGATAGGGAAGGGCGCCGACCTCGATCAGGGTGGGGCGAAGCTCGTCGGGAGCGCGGCCGTCAGGGCGCATGGCCGAGGCAGTGTACGGGAGATCAGCGGCGGAGCGGCTTGGCGAGGACGAGCACCGAGAGCTCGAAGAGGCCGACCAGCGGCACGGCCAGGAAGAGCGGCGTGACCGGATCGACCCCCGGGGTCACCAGCTCCGCGCCGACGATGATCACCAGCCAGACCCACCTCCGCCGGCGGCGCAGCCAGGCCGACGAGATGACACCGAGGAGCCCGAGCAGGATGACGACGATGGGCAGCTCGAAGGTGACCCCAAAGGCGACGATGAGCAGGGTGAGGAAGGAGAGGTACTGGTTGAGGTCGGGGAAGAAGACGGCGTTGCTGCCGACGATGCTGGTCAGCAGGTTGAGCCAGAGGGGCATCAGGAAGTAGGCGATGCAGCCGCCGGCGGCGAAGAGCACCAGGGCGGACACGACGAAGGGGAGCGCGAGGCGCCGCTCCACCGGGCGCAGGCCGGGGGCGACGAACGTCCACAGCTGCCAGAGGATGATGGGCAGGGCGAGCACCAGGCCGCCGACCATCGCCACCTCGACGGGGATGGTCACCAGCTCGGTGGGGCTGGTGATGATCGGCTTGGAGATCAGGTGGTTGTGCTTGGCCAGCACGCTGGTGAGCGGGTACTCGAGCACCCCGAGCAGGAGGTGGTTGAAGGCCGCCGCGACCGCCGTGCCCACCCCCCAGGCGATCAGCGAGACGATCAGGGCGCGGCGAAGATCCTGGAGGTGCTCGACGACGGTCATGCGACGCTCGGCGCGCGCCTGACTCTCGGCCCGCAGCGGGCCGCCCCCCCGACGCAGGATCCCCAGCGCCACCTCAGGAGCCGCTCACGTCCCCGCCGGGGGACTCAGCCGCGCAGGGTGTCGTCGGGGACGGTGGCCGGGGGGCGCGTCTCCGGGGCCGGTGCCCACTGCCGGAGAGGGTCGTACCCGACCGCCGGGCCCGCCGCCGGCGGCACGGCCCCGGGTGCGCCCGGGTCGGGGGTGCCCGCGATGGCGTTGCGGAACTCGCGGATGGCCCGGCCCATGCCCGCGCCGATCTCGGGCAGCTTGTTCGCGCCGCCGAAGAGAAGGACGATCAGCAGCACGGCCGGGATCAACCACCAGAGACGTTCCATGACCAGGGGCTCCGTCATCGGCTCGGGGCGAGGAAGGCACCCCGACTGACGTCAGTCTAGCACCGGGCCCTTCGGCCTATGCAGCGGCGGGACCCATGCCCCTGTCAGCAGCTCTCCGATACCCCTCCGGAGCGCAGCGCCCCGGCGAACGCGGAGACGGCACGGTCGACGTCCGCCGCTTGGTGCGCGGTGCTGAGGAAGGCCGTCTCGAACTGGGACGGTGGCCAGAGCACCCCCGCCTCCCGCCAGCCGCGGTGGAGGCGGGCGAACGCCTCCGGGTCGCTGCGCCGGGCGCCGGCGTAGTCGTCGACCCGCTCCACCCCCATGAAGACGGTGAGCATGCTGCCCACCCGGTTGACGGCGCAGGGCACCGACGCCGCCACCGCGGCGGTGCGCAGGCCGTCGCCCAGCCTGCCGCCGAGCGCCTCCAGGCGCGCATAGGCGTCCCCGGTGCGGAGGGTGTCGAGGACGGCGACCCCCGCGGCCATGGCCAGGGGGTTGCCGGAGAGGGTGCCGGCCTGGTACACGGGCCCCACCGGGGCCACCTGCTCCATCAGCGCCCGCCCCCCAGCGTAGGCGCCGACCGGGAGCCCGCCGCCGATCACCTTGCCGAGACAGGTGAGATCCGGCCGGATCCCGTAGAGCGTCTGGGCGCCGCCGTAGGCGACCCGGAAGCCGGTCATCACCTCGTCGAAGATGAGCAGGGCACCCCCCTCGCGGGTGAGCCGGCGCAGCTCCCCGAGGTAGCCGGGGAGCGGGGGGACGCAGCCCATGTTCCCGGCCACCGGCTCGACGATCACCGCCGCGATCCGTCCAGCATGGGCGGCGAAGGCCTCGGCGACGGCTCCGGCGGAGTTGTAGGGGAGCACCAGGGTGTCGGCGACGGCGCCGCGCGGGACCCCCGCGGACCCCGGCAGTCCCAGGGTCGCGACCCCGCTCCCCGCCGCCGCCAGCAGCGGATCGGCGTGGCCGTGATAGGCGCCCGCGAACTTGACCACCAGGTCACGTCCGGTGGCCGCGCGGGCCAGGCGGAGCGCCGACATGGTCGCCTCGGTGCCGGAGTTGACGAAGCGGACCATCTCCATCCCGGGCAGGGCGGCGCAGATCCGCTCCGCCAGCTCGACCTCCAGCGGCCCGGTGTGCCCGTGGGCGACGCCGCGCGCCAGCTGCTCGCGCAGCGCCTCGACCACCTCCGCCGGGTTGTGGCCGAGGATGTGGGGGCCGTAGGCGAGCACGAAGTCGACATAGCGGCCGCCGTCGGCGTCGACCAGGTGCGCCCCCTCCGCGGCGACGATCACCGGCGGATCGCCGCCCACCGCGGCATAGGCGCGGACCGGGCTCGACACCCCTCCCGGCATCACCCGCGCGGCCCGCTCGCGCAGCTCCGCCGACCGGGAGCGGCGGGGCGCCGCGCTCACGTCTGCTCGGAGACCGTCACCGTGTCCATGACGTCGCCCTGGACGATGCTGTCCACCACGCTCTGCCCCGAGACCACCTTGCCGAAGAGGTTGTAGGAGAGCCCCTCGGCGTTGAGCGGCCAGAGCGAGGTCTCGTCGGACTTGGTGATGAAGAACTGCGAGCCGTTGCTGTTGGTGCCCACCCCGGTGTTGGCCATGGCGATGACGCCGGTCACGTACTGCTGATGGACCGGCTCGTCGGCGAAGGCGAAGCCGGGACCGCCCTCCCCGCAGGTCCCGCTCGGCGTGGCGGGCGCGGCCGGGACGTTGCCGATGCAGTTGGGATCACCGCCCTGGATGATGTCCGGGACCGTCGAGCTGGGCCCGATCCGGGCGAAGGGGATGCCGTCGTAGAAGTGGTTGCGGGTCAGGGTGACGAAGACGTTGACGGTGGTCGGAGCGAGATCGGGCTGGAGGCAGAGCACGATCACCCCCTTGGCGGTGGTGATCGTTACCTCGTAGAGCTTGCTCTTGTCGATGGTCGTCGCCGGCACGGCGCTGTAGGAGTGCACGTCAGGCGGCTCGTCGAGCGGCGCCAGGGCGGGACCGAAGGTCGCCGTCGAGCAGTCCGCGAACGGGATGACGGCCGGCTTGGGGGTCGGCGTCGGCACCGGGGTCGGGGTGAACGCGCCCACCGGGGTGGGGCTGCCGGCCTGGGCGAAGGCCACCGCCACGGCGACCACGGCCGCCACCAGGGCCAGGGTCACGGCGATCACGAAGGGGATTCGGCGCGGGTTGATGGGGGGCTGCATCCTGGTCCTGGTCACTCCTCGCGAAGCCAGCGCGCCACCTGGAGCGCGTGGTAGCTGATGATGATGTCCGCCCCGGCGCGGCGGATGGAGGTGAGCGCCTCCAGGGCCGCCGCCCGCTCCTCGAAGGCGCCGGCCCGGGCGGCGTGGGCGATCATCGCGTACTCGCCGCTCACGTTGTAGGCGGCAACGGGAAGATCGACCGCGGCACGCACCTGTGCGATCACGTCGAGGCAGGTGAGCGCCGGCTTGACCATGACCATGTCGGCTCCCTCCGCGACGTCCAGGAGCGCCTCGCGCACCGCCTCCCGGGCGTTGCCGACATCCATCTGGTAGCCGCGGCGGTCCCCGCTCCGGGGAGCGCAGTCCGCGGCGTCGCGAAACGGTCCGTACATCACCGACGCGTACTTGGCGCTGTAGGCGAGGATCGAGGTCTCGGCGAACCCGCCGGCGTCGAGGGCGGTGCGGATGGCCCCGACCTGACCGTCCATCATGCCGCTGGGCGCGATCATGTCCGCCCCGGCGGCGGCCTGGGAGGTCGCCACCCTCGCGTAGAGCTCCAGGGTGGCGTCGTTGTCGACCGAGCCGTCCTCGCGGAGCACTCCGCAGTGCCCGTGGTCGGTGTACTCGTCGAGACAGCAATCGGCGATCAGCACGCACGCGTCGCCGAAGCGCCGGCGCAGCGAGCGCAGGGCGAGCTGGACCACGCCCCGCTCGTTCCAGGCCTCGGAGCCGGCGGCGTCCTTGCGCTCGGGCACGCCGAAGAGCAGGACCGCGCTCACCCCGACCTCCAGCGCCGCCTCCACGGCGGCGGCCGCCGACTCGACGGTCTCCTGACGGTGACCGGGGAGGCTGTCGATGGCCGCGGGTGCGGCGATCCCCTCGCGGATGAAGAGCGGATGGACCAGCCCCTCGGGGCTCAGCCGGGTCTCGCGGGAGAGCCGGCGCAGCGCCGGGGTGCGCCGGAGGCGCCGGGGTCGATCGCGCGGGAAGGGCATCGCCACGCCAGGGTACTCACCTGCGGAGCGCCCCCGCCACCGCCGCCGCCACCCCCTCGGCGTCGCCCCGTCCGGCCGTCACCGGGCTGATGCCGCGGGAGCGCAGGGCCTCCGCCGTGGTGGCACCCACGCACACCACGGTGACGCAGCGGAAGGCCTCCGCCCCGACCGCGAGCACCACCGCCGCCGCAGCACTCGGGCTGAGCAGGGTGACGGCGTCGACGCGCTTCGCCATCGCCGCGCCGAGGAGCCGGGCCAGGCCGGGAACCGGGACGGTCCGGTAGCAGACGGTCACCGCGACCTCCGCACCCGCCTCGCGCATCCGCTCGGCCAGCTCGGAGCGGGCGGCCTCGGCCTGGGGGAGCCAGAGCGCGCCGCTCCCCGCTCCGGCGGCGAGGAGACGCTCCGCGAGCGCCCCGGCGCCCGTCCCCGGCGCCACCAGGTCGACGTTGGCCCCGATCTCGCGGAGCGCCCGGGCGGTGGGCTGACCCACCGCCGCCGCCCGGATCCCCGCGAGGTCCTCGGGGAGCTCCAGGGCGCGCAGCGCGTCCACCGCGTTGGCGCTGGTCACCGCCATCCAGCGCGGCGGACGCCGCTCCCGCAGCCAGCGCGCGGCCTCCCGCACCTCGGCCGCTGTGGCCACCGGCTGGATGGCGATGGCGGGGATCTCGACCACCGCCGCCCCCAGGCGGCGGAGCTCCTGGCTCAGCGCCCCGGCCTGGCCCGCGGCCCGGGTCACCAGGACCCGCCGGCCGGCCAGCGGCCGGCCCGGGAGGACGCTCACCGCAGCCTCGCGGCCACCCGCGCCCCCAGCTCCTCAGGTTCCCGGAGATCCCCGGAGAGCTCCGCCCGCCGGAGCACGTCCCCGCTCTCCAGCGCCGCGGAGAGGATCAGCCGCCCCTCCTCCACCCGAGCCCAGGCGCCCAACGGCAGCAGGCACCCCCCGCCCAGCTCGGCGAGCACCGCGCGCTCGGCAGCCGCGGCGGCACGCGTCGGGGCGTCGTCCGCCCTCCGGCAGGCGGCCGCGGCGGGCACCAGCGCCGCCGTCTCGAGGGCGATCGCCCCCTGGCAGGGCGCGGGGACGAAGATGCGCGGGTCGAGCCTCTCGGTGAGGCGATCGGCAGCACCGATCCGGTCGAGGCCGGCGCAGGCGAGCAGGAGCCCGTCCAGCCCACCCTCGCCGAGGCGTCGCAGGCGGGTGTCGACGTTGCCGCGCACCGGCGTCGCGGAGAGGTCGGGGCGGAGGGCACGGAGGAGGGCGGCGCGACGGGCGCTGCCGGTGCCGATGACGGCCCCTGCCGGGA
This sequence comes from uncultured Chloroflexia bacterium, assembly GCA_963803165.1. Lineage (GTDB taxonomy): Bacteria > Chloroflexota > Dormibacteria > Aeolococcales > Aeolococcaceae > Changshengia. Next base: position 42,964 of record CAWDLK010000003.1, read on the forward strand.
GCTCCATGAGCCGCCGGCCGTCCCGGCTGATCAGCCCGTCCCGGGGATCGGCGCGCTCCAGGAAGGCGGCCAGGGTCAGCCCGTCGCCCAGCCCGCTGGGCAGGTCCTTGGCGCTGTGGACCGCGACGTCGGCCCGCCCCTCCGCGATCGCCACCTCCAGGGCCGCGCTGAACCAGCCCTCTCCCTGCAGGCCTCCGACCGGCGTCGAGGGCGCCTCGTCGCCCTGGGTCCGGACCACCACCGTCTCGCCGACCTCGATGCCGCGGGAGCGCAGCCGCTCCGCCGCCAGCACCGCCTGGGCACGGGCCAGACGGCTGCCGCGCGTGGCCAGCCGGAGGGCCGCCGCGGTCACCGCTCGCCGGTGCCGGGGTCGTCCAGGCCGAAGGCCTCGCGGAGGCGAAGCACCATCCCGGGGTCCTCCGCCGCGCCGCGCAGATGGGTGACGGGAGCGTGGAGCAGCTTGCGGACGAGGCTGCGGCTCAGCCGGTCGATCCGCTCCGCGACGTCGGCGTCGCCGGCGGGCAGGCGGGCCAGGGTCCGCTCCACCTCGCGGCGGCGGATGGCCTCCGCGCGCTCCAGGAGGGCCCGGATGGTGGGGGTGGAGGCATCGCGCTGGCTGAGCACCGCCAGGGTCCTCTCCACCTCCTCGCTGACCAGGGCGGTGGCGGCCGCGATCGCCTTGCCGTGCTCACCGAGGCCGCCCCCGATGCGGCGGCCCAGCTCGTCGATGTCGATCAGGGTGACCCCCGGCAGACCGGCGACGTCCGGGGCGATGTCCCGGGGCACGGCCATGTCGATGAGGCAGAGCGGACGTCCGCCCCGCGTCTCCTGAACGGCCGCGCAGAGCTCACGGTCGATCACCGGCTCGGCGCTGGTGGTGGCGGTGACCACCAGGTCGCACCCGGCCATGGCCTCGGCGAGGCTCCCGGTGCCGACCATGGTCGCCCCGAGCTGGGCCGCGAGCGCGGCCGCCGAGGCCCCGCCCCGGGAGCTCACCTGGAGCCGCGCGCCCATCCGGCGCAGGCGGCGGGCGGCCAGGGCGCTCATCTTGCCGGCACCGACGATCAGCGCCGCACGGTCCTCCAGGCTGCCCAGGACCTGGCCGGCGATCGACATCGCCGCCTCGCTGAGGCTGCCGGCACCGCGACCGAGGGACGTCTGGGTGCGGACCAGCTTGGCGGAGCCGATGGCGCGCCGAAAGACGAAGTCGAGCTGCGCGTCGAGGCTTCCCGTCTCCAGGGCCAGGCGCAGCGCCGACTTGACCTGGCCGAGAACCTGGGTCTCGCCCACGACCATGGACTCGAGACCCGCGGCGACGCGGAAGAGGTGCGCCACCGCCTGCTCGCCGGGGAAGACGACCACATTGCCGGAGGGGGTGCCGCCCCCCGCGGGGTCGAGGTAGCGGCGCAGCCGCGAGACGACCTCCTCCTCGTCGGCCCCGTCGTGGAGGCTGACGTAGAGCTCGGTGCGGTTGCAGGTCGAGATGGCCGCGGCACCGCTCAGACCGCCGTGTCCGATCAGGAACCGGAGAAGGCGGCGGGCCTCAGGGTCGGGCAGCGCGGCCCGCTCCCGGACCTCGAGGGGGGCGGTGCGAAAGCTGATCCCGGCGGCGATCAGGCGCATTGAATCCGAGTATAGGTACGGCCCCGCGGCCGACCGTGGAATCGCCCCCGCGAGGGCGCCGGCTCACCGCCTCCCCCAGCGGACCTCTCAGCAGCTAGGATGGCCGCAAACCTGCTCATGTCCCTCTCCACACCAATGCCGGCGCCGCCGTCGCCTGAGTCTTCCAAGGGGGGACCCGAGCCGCCTGACTCGGCGCAGCCGGCTGCGTCCGGAACCGGGCGCCGCCACTACGGGCGCCGCCGCGGAGCGGTGCCGGTCGGCGACAGCTTCGTCCCCCGGCTGGGCCCGGCGGGCTCCGAGCCCTTCGCCGCCATCGACGACCCCGACGACGAGCCGCCGCGCGGGCGCCCGGGTCCGGAGACGCCGATCGACGAACTGCGCTTCGTGGCCGTCGACTGCGAGACCACCGGCCAGACGCCCCACCGCCTGGTCGAGCTGGGAGCCGTCGCCTTCACCCTCGAGCGGCACATCATCTCCCTGGAGACGCTGGTCCACAGCAACGACCACATCAACCCGTTCGCCCGGCGCATCCACGGCATCTCCAGCGAGACGCTGGGCGGCGCCCCCCCGGTGCGGCCGGTCCTGGAGCGCTTCCGCCGCTTCTGCCGGGGGGCGGTCCTGGTCGAGCACAGCGCCGACGCCTTCGACAGCCGGCTGATCGCCACCACCCTCGGCGAGAGCCTCGACGCCGACAACCTCGACACCTCGCGCCTCGCCGCCCGGCTCTTCGACCTCCACGACACCATCGGCCTGGAGCGGCTCTGCCAGGAGCTGGCGGTCCCGCACCGGCGCCCCCACCACGCCCTCGCCGACGCCGAGGCGACCATGGGCTGCTTCCTCGAGCTGGTCCGCCGCGGGCGCGAGCCCTACGGATGGCGGACCCTCGGCGACCTGCTCGCCGACGGCCAGCCCCCTCCCCCGCGGTGGGTCGACGCCGAGGGCGGCGGCTCCACGGGCAGGGACGACGCGTCGCGTCGCCGCCGCGGCGGCCGGCGGCGCCGGCGGGCTGCCGGCGGCGGCGACACCCCGGACACGGGCGCGGCGTAGCCGCCCGGGCCCGCGGGCTCAGAGGGCGAGGTCGGCGAACACCGGGAAGTGGTCCGAGGCGCTCGCGACCTCGTGCGCCGCCCTGCCGCGCCCCACCAGGACGTCGCAGCCGCGGACCATGGGGAGCGCCTCGGGACTGGCGAAGACGTAGTCGATGCGCGCCGCCGGCATCCAGGTGGCACAGGTGTAGCCGTGGGCGCGGGGGTGGAGATGGCGGTAGCAGTCGACGTATCCGGCGTCGAGCAGGCGGGGCACGGTCCAGCGCTCGATCGCCCGGCCCAGCAGGCGATCGACGCCCCGGTGCTCGGGAACCAGCGCGGTGAGCGGCCCGGTCAGCCAGGGCAGCGAGGGCACGCCGGCCTTGAGCGCCGGGTCGATGCCGTGCGCCAGCCACTCCGCGTCGTCGCCCGATTCCGGCCACATCCAGCCGTCGGTCTGGCGCACCAGCAGCCGGGCCTGGCGGAGCTCGTTCATCCGCCGGAAGAACCGGGTCGCCTCGACGTGCTCGCCGGGAGAGAGGGAGTTGAAGTCGCCGAGGACGAGGTGGGGCATGGAGGGCTCCGCCCCGATGTCGGAGAGGATGAACTCCAGCTCACGGAGCCGGCGCGCCTCGCCCTTGGCACGCTCGCCGAACCGGGCGGCGAGGTGGACGACGTGGAAGCGGAGGGGGTCGCGCCCCGGCGGGCGCACGATGACCTCCAGATGGCTGCGCAGCATCCCCGGGTGGCGGTGGTTGCGATGGGCGGCGATGGGCAGCCGGGTGAGCAGCGCGAGCCCCAGGGGCCCCTCGTCGCTCGGTGCCCCGTACACCGCGGTCATGCCGAGCTGATCGGCCAGCCGCGCCAGCAGCGCGCCGTCGCGCACCTCCTCGAGGGCGACGAGATCGGCTCCGCTCCGCTCCAGGACGCCGGCGATCCGCTCCTCGCGGCGCTCCCCGCCGAGCAGGATGTTGTAGGCGAGGACGCGGATCCCGGACCTCTCCCCGGGCTCCGCCTCAGCCGGCATCGGTCTCGCCCTCCCAGCGGCGAAGCGGACGGCCGAGGTTCGCCGGCCCCGGGCGGCGAATACAATCGCGACCGATGCCGGACACGGACGGCGCCAGAGCTTGCCGCCGCCTCGGCGCGCCGGCCGAGCTCCTCCTCCTCGACCCGTCGCCGAGCGCCGTCCGCCTCGCCACCGCGGTGCTGGGGGTCGCGCTGGCCGCCGGTTGGGGGTTCGCCGCCCTGGCCCTCCACGAGCATGAGCTGGGCGTCCTGGAGGCGGGAGACGTGCTCAACCCGCTGGGCCAGCTCTTCGCCGACGGCTCCTCGGCGGTCACCGCCTGGCCAGGTTGGGTGGCCGCGGCCGTCGTCGGCCTCAGCGCGGCCCGGCTCCGGGGGGCGCCGATGGAGCCGCCCACCGGCCGCCGCAGCGCCCGGGAGCTGAACACCGAGGAGCTGCGCGCGGGGCTGCGCCGGGAGTACCTGGGCGTCCGATTGACCCTGGTGGCGATGACCCTGCTGACGCTCGCCGACCTCTCCCGGCTGGCCGTCAGCGGAGTCGCCGCGCTGCTCGCCGTGAACGGGGCCGGCGACGGGCTGGGCTGGAACGGGGTGGAGGTCGCGGGCCTCATCGCCGCGACCGCCGCCCTCACCATCTGGGTGCTCAGCTTCCGCGAACAGCTGGACCGCGTGGGTGCGCTGGCCGCCCCCACCAGCGGGGGATCGCCGGTGCCCGGCGGCTGACCCCGGATGCCGTGGCGGGCGGAGCGCAGCGCCCCTCCCGCCGGCCTGGCGCCGTCCAGGTCAGATGCGCCGGCCGACGACGTAGTCGCAGGCCGCCTCCAGCGTGAGGCGGGCCGGGGAGGGCGGGAACGCCGCCAGCTCGGCGCGCGCCTCGCGGGCAAACTCCTGGGCCGCGCTCTCGGTCGCCGCCACCGCGCCGCTGCGCCGGACCAGCTCGACGACCAGCTCGTAGTCGAGTTCGCCGTGGGGCTGGTGCCCCACCGCGCGGGCCAGCTCGGGACCCACCTCCGGGTCCTGGAGCGCGAGCATGAAGGGAAGCGTCACGGTCCCCTGCCGGAGGTCCGCCCCCACCGGCTTGCCCAGCTCCGCCTCGGTGGCGACGTAGTCGAGGAGGTCGTCGGCGATCTGGAAGGCCATCCCCAGCCGGTGGCCGTAGCGCTGCAGCGCCGCCCGCTGCGGCGGCTCGAGGCCGCCCACCACCGCGCCGCAGAAGCAGCAGGTGGCGACCAGGGTCGCCGTCTTGCGGGCGATCTTGCGGTGGTAGTCCTCCAGCGACTGGTGATAGTCGTCCTTGCTGGTCATCTGGAGGAGCTCGCCCATGCAGATGGTCATCACCGTGTTGCTGATGGCGGAGTCGATGAGCGGCTCGCCGATGCCGGCGGTGAGGTTCGCGCCCTTGGCGAAGTAGTAGTCGCCGATGATGATCGCCGGGGCCGGACCCATCGTCTCGTGGAGCGTGGTCATGCCCCGCCGCGTGGGCGAGCGGTCGATGAGGTCGTCGTGCACCAGGGTGGCGGTGTGGATGAACTCGATGCCCATCGCCAGGTCGTAGACGTGGTCCATCTGGGGGTGGCCGAGCCGCGAGGTGAGGATGACCAGCGCGGGGCGGATGCGCTTGCCCCCGGCGCGCACGATGTGACGCATCGCCTCGGCCATCGGTCCCAGGTCGGCGGCGACCGCCGCCTCGAGACGGCCCTCGAACTCGGCCAGCTCCGCCAGGATCGGCTCGAAGAGCGCCTGCGTCTCGCTCGTCACGGGAGCCGCGGCGTCCGTCTTCGGGGGCCACCTCCGGGTGGGCTCCTCCATCGCCTGACGGAGAGCTCCGCTCGCGTCCATCTGTGAACGGAGGATATCAGCCGAGCCGGGCACGACCCGCCCCGGAGCGGGGCCGGCAGCACCTCGCCGGCCGCCCGCGGGCCGGCTCGCCTCACCCCGGGGTGGACGCCTTCGCCGCACCGCCGCCCCCCTTGACCCTGAGCTCGGCGACCAGCGCCCGGAAGGCGTCCCCCCGCTCCTCGAAGTCCCGGAAGGCGCCGTAGCTGGGGGCCGCCGGGGAGAGCAGCACCACCGAGCCCGGGACACTCCGCTCGACGGCGAGCTGGACGGCCTCGGCGAGGTCATGGGCGCCGGCCAGCGGCGGCGCCCCGGGGGCTCCGCGGAGGTCGCCGGCCAGCCGCTCGCCGCTCGGAGGCAGCGTCACCACCGCCAGCACGCCGGGTCGCGCACAGAGGCGGCGCACCAGGGGGGCGTGGTCCTGACCGCGATCGAATCCTCCCGCGATGAGGACCACCGGCCGCTCCTCCAGGGCGTCGAGGGCGGCCACCGCCGCCTCCGGGATGGTCGCGATGCTGTCGTTGACGAAGCCCACCCGGTCGACCTCGCCGACCGGTTCGAGGCGGTGACGCAGCGGCTGGAAGTCGCAGAGCGCCGCCACCCGCGACCTCGCGTCGACGCCGGCCTCCTCCACGGCGGCGAGGGCGGCGCAGGCGTTGAGCAGGTTGTGCCGGCCCCGGAGCTGGAGCCCGGCGCCATCCAGCAGCCGCTCCTCGCCCCGGACGATCCAGCCGCCGTCCAGGTGGTATCCGGCGGGGTCCCCGAACCAGACGTGGCGGCCGGGCAGCGACGCCGCACGGCGGCGGGTCCCCTCGTCCTCGCGATTGAGGACGCAGGTCCCATCCGGGCGATGGCCGAAGAGGTTGAGCTTGTCGGCGACGTACCGCTCCTCGCTGCCGTGCCAGTCCAGATGCTCCCGGTAGAGGTTGAGGAGGACGCCGATGCGCGGCGACCGCTCCAGGTCGCTGGTCTGATGGCTGGAGAGCTCGAGCACCCAGAGGTCGGGCGCGGGGTCGGGCGCGAGCCAGCGCAGCAGGGGAACGCCGATGTTGCCGGCCAGCACGGTCCGCAGCCCGGCCGCCCGCGCCAGGTGGTCGACCAGCGAGCTGGTGGTGCTCTTGCCCTTGGAGCCGGTGACCGCGATCACCCGATCGTCGGCGTGCTCGGCGAACCAGAGGTTGGTCGCCGTGGTCACCCGGGTCGCGGCGGCCACCCGCCGAGCGTCGTCGCGATAGCGGCTGATCCCGGGCGAGCGGATGACCACGTCGCATGCCGAGAGGCGGTCCACGCCGGCGGGGCCGTGCAGCCATTGCCGCGCGGGCGCGGCCTCCCGCTCCGTCTCGGAGGGGGCCGCGTCGGTCACGATCAGGACCTCCCCGGGAGGGACGGGCAGCGCCTCCAGCGCCTCCAGCGAGGCCCGGCCCTCGCGCCCGAACCCCCAGAGGCCGGCCCGCCGCCCGCCGAGCTCAGCCAAGCGCATCGGCGAAGCCTCGGTAGGCCGCCGGGAGCGCGTGCACCGCGGAGGGGTGGAAGACCGCCTGGACGGCGCCGGCCGTCAGCGAGGCGACCCGCGGCTCCGCGCCCAGCGCCCTCACCACCGCCGCGTCGCGCCAGCTCTCCGCGGCCGCCAGCAGGTGCATGGCCACCCTCGCCTCCTCCACCTCGCCCACGCACTCCAGCGGCTTGTCGGCATCCAGCCCGAGCAGGGCGGCGAAGCCACCCAGCTGGCCCGCGTCATCGAGCGGGTCGACGCCCATGATCGAGACAATGCTGTCCCTATCCAGGAAGGGAGCCAGCGCCAGCGCCACGAACCGGCACTTGGGGCAGTCGCCGCACCAGCTGGGGGTGCGCCGGTCGCGGTCGAGCAGGTAAGCCCGGTTGCAGCTGACGAAGGCCCGGTGGTACGCGGGGAGGGCGGCGAAGCGCCGGGCGATGGCCAGCTCCGACCACGGCCGCAGCAGGGAGAAGTAGACGAGGTCCGCCGCCACCCGCTCGGTGACCACGGCGGCGAAGCGCCGCTCGAAGTCCCAGCTCTTGCTGTATTGGTGGTTGACCTCGACGCCGTCCCAGACCAGGCTGGGAGCGGACGCCGAGCGCTCGTCGGCCATCACGACCTCGTCCGCACCGTGGACCAGAGCGGCGATCACCGCCAGGCAGGAGGTGATCGCGGTCACCGGGACGTGGCCGTTGTAGGCGCCGCCCCGGTTGAGCTCGAGCAGCGCGGGGTCGAGGGTGCGGGTGACGGTCACGTGGGGGAGCCCGGCGACGGCGGCGGTGCGCTGCACCGCGGACGCCGACCCGACGCTGAAGAGCAGCGGCTCGGGCCCGGCGGCGCGCACCGCCTCCAGGACCACGATCGAGTCCTTGCCGCCGCCGACCGGCACCAGCGGCCGGTCGGGGAGGCCGGCCCGGCCCGCCGCGGCGGACGCCCCGCCGGCGGAGGGGAAGGTGGGGATGGCGCGCCCGCGCAGGCCGTTGACGAAGCGGCACTCGGCGAGGCCGGCCGTGTAGAGGTGGCGCAGGAACGCGGCCAGCTCGGCGCCGGGAAGCTCGCCCTCGATGGAGATCTCCGGGGCGAAGCAGGCCTTGTAGTAGCTGACCCCGGCCACCAGGTGGAGGAGCCGGATGGCACGCTCCAGCGCCGACATCCGCTCCGGGCTCAGCCCGGTGACCGGCGTCCCCAGCTCGACCAGCTCGTGGAGCTCCTCGGCGTCGAGGCCGTAGCCGAGGTCGATCCGACCGGTCTCCGCCACCAGCCGGCAGTCGAGGAAGCGGAACCGGCGGACGGTGTCGGGAGCGAATGCGGGGGCCGGCACCGGCGGCCGCTCGGGAACGGGCACCGGCCCAGTATGCGAGCGCGAGATCAGGTGGTGGCCCAGCTCTCCCGACCTGCGCCGGGGATCCCGCCGCGGACGGCGTGCGGGGTGACCAGCCAGTCACCGACCCGGGCGCGCAGCCCCGGAGCGTTGAGCACCGAGACGTGCCCCTGCGGGTAGCTCCACAGCTCGGCGCCCCAGGCCTCGGCCAGCGCGGCCATGGGCGCGTCCCCGACCACGCCGTCCAGGGTGGGGCGCACGATGGCGATCCGCCCTCCCGAGGTGACGGGCGGACGGAAGGTGCGGGCCACGATGGGGGCGAGAGCGGCCCCGACCACGTGGCGGGCGGCATCGCGGTCGGGACCCCAGATGCCGCCGGCGTCCCCCTCCAGCCCCACCTCGCGGCGGATGCGCCCGGGCAGGTGATCCATGACGGTGCCCGCCGGGTCACAGAAGGGGGCGATGGCGACGACCGAGTCCAGCTCGAGGTGGGCCGCGAGGAGCACCGCCATCAGCCCTCCCAAGGAGGTGCCACAGACCGCGATCCGGTCGCTCACCTCGCTGCGCGCCCAGGCGAGCACCGCCGCGCAGTCCTCCACCGACTGGCGGACGATCTCGCGCGTCCAGCGGAGGTCGGCGCGGATGTAGCCCTCGCCGCTCCTCGTCCCGGCCCGGCGGCGGCGCAGGTGCAGCGGGAGGTCGATCCGGGCGGCGTGGGCGCCATTCCGAGTCAGCGCGCGGCAGCGCCGCTCCTCGTACCAGGGCCGCGGCTCCAGCAGCCCATGGACCATCAGCACGAAGGGGAGGTCGCGCCTTCCCGGCACCACGTGAGCGGTGGCCTCGAGACGCCGGCTGCCGGGATCGTCTCCCGGGCCCCGACTGGGCCCGGTGAGGTCGCGGACCTCCACCCCACGCCCGTAGCGGCGAAGGACCGGACCGGCGACAATCGGCGCGGGGTCGTGGACCCGGCTCTCGGCCCAGAACCCGCGGGGATCAGCGGGCGCCCAGCTGTCGGGGGGCGGCGGCTCCACCGGGAGGCGGGCGAGCTGCCAGCGCACCCCCGCATCCATCGCCCGCGCGATCACCTCGCCGACCCGGTCGAGCACTGCAGCTCCTCGCAGCAGAACGGTCCCGCGCTCAATGTACCCCGGCCGCCGTCTTCCGAGACGCGGGAGCCCCGGACCTCGCCCACGTACGGCCGGCGCGGTCGGGACGCCCCGGCGAGTACCGGGCCCGGGGATCGAACCCGGACGGGGACGTGGCCCCCGCGGTTTTTAAGACCGCTGCGTCTGCCGATTCCGCCAGCCCGGTGCAGGGATGCCAGTCTATCCCCCGGCCCTATACTGCGGACGGATGTTCGCCAGGTGGGCCTCCGGCTCCAGCTACCGCCGCAGCCAGCAGGCCACCGGCGTGCCGGTCCGCCCCAGCGCGATCGCCCGGGGCCTGACCCTCCGAGTCCTCGACGTCGGCGAGGAGGCCTCCGAGAGGGAGCGCATCGCCCAGCACCTGGTCGACGAGCTGAGCCGGGCGGCGGGGCTCCCGCCCTGCCAGGTCGTGGTCCCCGACCGTCCCCAGGTGCACCGCCATGACGGCCGCCGGCTGCAGTCCAAGACGTACGGCTACTACAGCTACCGGCTCGATGCCCAGGGTGGGGTGGCCTGGGCGCGGATCCGCATCTACCACCGCACCGCGGTGCAGCAGCGGGTCATCTCCTCCAAGGTCTTCCTCAACACGCTGCTCCACGAGTGGGTCCACCACTACGACTTCCACGGCCTCCGGCTGCCCCGCTCGTACCACACGAGCGGCTTCTTCGCGCGGCTGCGAGCGCTGGCCGACGCGCTGGAGGTGGGATTCGTCCTGCCCCCGGAGCCCGACGCCACGCCGGCACCCGGCGAGCCCGGCCCGGCCGCCGCGGGCTAGTGGCCGCGGCTCCGACGCGCACCGAGGGGGGGCTTGGCTAGAGTTCACAGCGCGGCGACGTAGCCAAGTGGTAAGGCACGGGTCTGCAAATCGCCGCGATCGGTGTCCTTGGGCGTCCAGCGCCGTCCTAATCGCAGCCGCCCGAATTCGGGAAACGGCCTCGGTAGTGCGTTTCGAACGACGTCGGACGCCCAGAGGCGTGCGAAAACTCGTCTCGGGCGGACGAGAAGGTGTCAAGAAAGGTGTCAGCCCCTGGGCTTCGCAGACCCGCCGGACGTGACCGCCGCGACCAACCAGCACCCCTCTGACGCGCCTCCGTTACAGACGGTGCCGCTCCTGGATCAGGCGATCGGCACCACCCAGAAATGAAGCTCGGGTAGCGGTTCGTAGTCGAGTGTCGCTTCGATGACACCTTCACCCGGCCCGTAAGTGGGAAAGCGTAGCTCAGACACAACGTTCAGGTAGGCCCGCCCCGCTGGGTCCGTGCCGGCCGCCCTCAGCGGCAGCTCGGACCAGGGCAGCACCTCCAAACCGCCGTGAGAGATGCGCAGGCGTAGCCAGTGAACGGGCCGGATCTCCCACTGCTCGAGTTGTATGCGCGTGAGCAAGCGGATCTGGTTGGTCGCGGGGAACGATCTCACGTTGAGCTGGTCGACGCCGGCCGACCGGATGTCAATGAGGCCTTCTCGGTTGATCCTAGCCTCGTTGGCGAGTAATTGAGCGAGAACCTTCACCGCAGCCTTTCGGCCTCCTCCTTGGTGATGCCCGCCTGCCGCCATATGGAGCTGAGCACCCCCCGCGTCACCTCCTTCTTGTTGCGCGGGACGGTTACGGTCCGAGGATGTCCGTCCTTCACGTATTGGTCCTCGCCGGTGCGGCGATCCCGGGTGAAGCCAAGCTTCTGGAGCACCCTACCCACATCCTGGCTTGACCAGGTCACCCGGGTGGGCCGCGTCTGTCAAGGTGGTGTAAGAGAGACCGACGCCATCCGCGCGTCGATCGACTCGTTCACGCTGCTGCGGTGATCGCGGGCAAGCCCTCCGTGTCGATGGTGGAGTAGGTCTTGGTGAGCGACTCGGCGCTCATGTAGCGGCGGCCCACGGCCCACTCGTCGTTCTGCTCGGCGAGCACGGCCCCGACCAGGCGGATGACCGCGTCGCGGTTGGGGAAGATGCCGACCACGTCGGTGCGTCGACGGAGCTCCTTGTTGAGCCGCTCCTGGGGGTTGTTGGACCAGATCTGGCGCCAGTGCTCCTTGGCGAAGGCGGTGAAGGCCAGCAGGTCGGGGGTCGCCTCCTCGAGCAGATCGGCCGCCCGCGGGAAGCGCTCGCGGAGCTGCTCCACGATCCGGCCGTGCTGGGCCCAGGTCGAGGTGGCGTCGGGCTGGGCAAAGGTGGAGCGCACCAGGGTGGCCACCGCGGCCTGGGCGGATCGGGGCACCCGGCTCAGCAGGTTGCGCATGAAGTGGGTCCGGCACCGCTGCCAGCTGGCGCCGTCGAGGATGGCGGCGATGGCGTTCTTGAGCCCTTCGTGGGCGTCGGAGATCACCAGCCGGACCCCACGCAGTCCTCGGGCCACCAGGCCCCGCAGGAAGGCCGTCCAGGCGGCTCCATCCTCGGCGCTGACCACGTCGACGCCCAGGATCTCCCGCTTGCCCTCAGCGGTCACCCCGGTGGCAACGACGGCACAGACGTTGACGATCCGGCCGTCTTCGCGGACCCGCTGGGTCAGGGCGTCGACCCAGACGTAGGGGTAGCCGGCGGGGTCCAGCGGCCGGTTGCGGAAGCTCGCCACCATCGGGTCCAGCTCCTGGGCCATGGCGCTCACCTGGGACTTGCTCAGCCGCTCGATGCCGAGCGTCCGGACCAGACCCTCGACCCGGCGGGTGGAGACGCCGCGGACATAGCACTCGGCCACCACCGCCACCAGGGCCCGCTCCGATCGCCGGCGCTGCTCCAAGAGCCAGTCCGGGAAGTAGCTGCCCGAGCGCAGCTTGGGGATGGCCAGGTCGATCGTACCCGTTCGGGTGTCCCAGGTCCGCTCCCGGTACCCGTTGCGGGAGTTCACCCGCTCCGGGGTCCGCTCGCCATAGCCGGCCCCGCAGAGGCTGTCGACCTCCGCGTTCATCAGGGCGCCGGCGAAGGTCGTGATCATCTCCCGCAACAGGTCGGCGTCAGCCGCCTCCACCTGCTTGCGGAACCAGGTCAGGGCATCCATGCTGGGTGTGGCCACCGTCATCTCCTCGAGGTTGGTGATGCTTCCTCAAAGGATGGCGGTGGTCTCTCCCTTTGTGGAGACCCTCAGGCTCCTCGTACACCACGTCCCTGGACGCTAACCCCGGCTTCCCCGTCAGGCGGGAAAGTGCAAGATCACTGGCACTCCCTGGCCAGGGTCGTGGCTGAGGAGAAACTCAGCGTGGGCCTCCTTCGGCACCGGGAACCCGGGGCTGATCCCCCGCTCCGCGGCCAGGGCCTGAGCATCATGCACCGCTTGCTGGAGGGCGCTCAAGGCTGCCTCAGCGCTCTCAGCTTGCGTCGCGATGTCGAGCTCTAGGCAGAGCGCGGCCCACTGACCGCCGCCCTGGTACGCCGCTACCCCCGTGAGGGTCGCCACTGGCGCAGCCGGCAACCCACCGGGCAGGCGTTGCTCATCCGTCGCGGTGGCGACGGACTCCACGCGGAAGTCACAGAGAGCGATCGTCATCGCCGATAATCATGCTCCCGGCGACCGCGGTGCCGGGAGCCGAAGCTCGATTGTGTCAATCGCGGCCCGCCTCGGCACCGGTCGCCGCAAGGTTGCCGCGGTCGTCCTCGACGTCCCGCCGGGACCGCCGGGGATCTCGATTCGCCACGCCAGAGCCCCTCGCCGCCCTCAACCGAAGGGGGTCTGGGTCCACTGGAGCCCGCCGTCCTGGGTGGTCCAGATGCTGTGTGGGTCGCCGATCCACCACCCGACCTGCGCACTCTCGAAGCCCAGCCATGCCGGACTGCCCGCCTGGGTCAGCTGCTGAGTATCGGTCGCGGTGGCGGTCCAGTGGTCTCCTGCGTCCGTCGAGACGAGCACTTCGGCGGTGAAGGATCCATTGCCACCGATGGGGCCGGTGGAGACGGCAAGGACATTCGGGCTGGCAGCCGCCAGCAGGGCAAGAACCTGCACGTCGGGCAGGCTGCCTGTCGATGTCCAGACCCCGCCGCTGTCGGTGGAGGTGACGACGAAGGTGCCGCTCCCCGTATGCGGGCTGCACAGCCCGGCGTAGAAGCCGCCCGGGGCTGAGGTCAGATCGATGAGGTCCTCCTCCGTGCTCGTGCCGGTGGCTCCCTGGCCGGAGCACGGGTCGCTCGTCGTCTGCCAGGTGGACCCTCCGTCGGTCGACCGATAGACAGTCGCCTGCGCCGACGTCGGGCCGGCCTGGCTCCCGTACAGGGCGACCAGCAGCGCGGAGCCTGAGGCGGCGATCTGCGCGGAGTCACTGCGATCCGGGTACGCCAACTGGGCGATCAGCGTGTGCCACACGCTGGATCCGATCGCCGCATCCTGCAGGGTGGGATTGCACGGTCCGGGGCAACCGCCGCTGTCATAGGCGACGCGATAGGCATAGCCATCGGCGACGGTGAGCGTCTCCACCTGCAGCCCCAACTGCGGCTGCCAGTTGAGGCCTCCATCGGTGGTCATGAGCAGCCTTGGCCCGTACAGGTAGCCGACCGTCGGGCTGGCGAAGGCCAGCTCGCTGACGCAGGCAATGCTGGAGCAGTCGGCGGACCCGGTCTGGACCTGCGCCGGCGGGTCGGGCAGCGCCTGCCACTGCGCTCCGCCATCGGTGGTGTGTGCCAGGACGGCACAGCTTCCCGTGGCGCATGGCTGCACCGCGAGCGCCCATCCCTCGGTGGTGCTGATCCAGCTGAGATCCAGGAGGGAGGCATCCGCCAGGCTCGGCGCCGCGGTCGTCGAGAAGGACAACGGCGCGCTGGCCATGGGCGGCGGGCTCGGTGGCCCCTTGGGGCCGAGCTTGATCACCACCGCAACCAGGAGGCACTGGTCCTGACATGCGGTCGTCGTCTGGTTCGACCCGCTGAAGGCAGACGCCTGCGCGGTGAAAGCTCCCGAGGCGGTGCCGGTGGTCCCCGTGTACAGGGTGATGCCCGAGTCTTCACCGCAACTGCTCGCGCCACCAGCGGAGGGCGATCCGGCGCACTCGTAGACCGACACCGTGGCGTCCAGGGGGAACTCACTCAGGCGCACCTGCAGCTGCTGACCGCCGACCAGCCCCGCGCTCGGCGAGACGCTCAGGGCGGGCGAAGCAGTCGCTGACGGGCTGGTCGACGCCGTTGGCCCCCGCGACGGGCCGGCCACGCTCGGCCCGCACCCGAGGGCGAACAGCGCAAGACCGGTGGCCATGATGCATGGCAGACGGGCATGGGAGCGCCCGTGTTCCCGGGAAGGCGCACACCCTTCCACGAACGCCATCACCGAGACGGCAAGCACGCCCACAGGTCTCACCGGCGGCTCCTCGAACCTGGTCAAGCATATGACGCCGCGAGGGCCCTATCTGTTACGCGGACCGGTGCGGCTGGGCAAACCGCCAGCCGTCGCACGCACCTCCGACGCGGCCGACCAACACCGGCTGTGACAGCGGCGGCGCCTCCTGCCGCCGTGCCGCCGCCGCGGATTCTGCTCAGTCGACCTACACCCAGCCAACCGATCGGCCCAAGCGCGTCACCTCTGGGGCGGTTGTTAGCCAGATCAGAGCCGCCGACCGAGGGGATTCGAGAAATCGTTGCTAAATCGCCTCGGGGAGCGCGGACTCGAACCGCGGACCCCTGGTCCCCCAGACGCACCAGGCACATCGTTGACGGCGTAGGCGTCACGCATCTGAATACACGGAGCCGCGCCAAACCGCACCCAGCCGCACCGCTGTGAAGGGCAGTTGGCATCGAGTCTGGCATCGCCCGTAGGGCCACCGACCCTGGTATGGCGTCGCCACGGGAAGTATGGCGACCGCACAACATCCATTGCGCTCGCATAGGTTTCGACCCCTGGTCCGCCTCGAACTCCGGACCCCTCGTCCCGTACAAGGTGCCTCCCGCCGCCTCGAGGGCGTCGGAAGGGGCTAGCTGCCGGAGACCACGAGGCAGTCGCAGCGGCGGCAATATCGGCCACGGCCACGGCCACGGCCACGGCCAGCCAAGATGCGCTACTAACGAGGGCAGATGATCGCCAGTAAGTCAGTGCTCTCGTCGCCGGGGGACTTCATCCATGACTCACAAGACTCGGGGCGATCCCCGCGCCGGACTAAACCCGCCTACCTACGTTCCGCGTCTGCTACGCTCAATTCCGCCTTCGGGCACCGCCCCTCGGGGCCAGCTACCTACGGGTCCACACCTCCAAGGAGGTCACGCCGATGCTCACCCTTACCCCCTTCGAGCGAAGCCTGCGCGCCCTGCTGGTCGAACACCTCCGCGACGCGGGCGGCGATCAGGACAAGGCCCTCATCACCGAGGAGGACCTCGACGCACGCATCGCTTCCCGCCCGCGGCACGGCAGCGACGCCCTCCGACCGCCCCACGACCGCTTCTTCCAAGCGTTGAGCCACATCTGCATCTACGAGGACGAGCACGGACGGCCGCTTCTCGGCGCCATCGTGGTCGTCGAGAGCACGCGCCGCCCCGGCGATTGGTTTCAGCGCCTCACCGGCCACCTTGGGTTCGAGACCACCGGCACACGCCTCTGGTCGGACGAGCTGGACGCGCTCATCGATCTCTGGTCGTGGCAGCTCGCCCCGGACACCCTCGTCATCGCCGACATCATCGACCGTGGCGTCGAGACGCTAGACGCTCATGTCCGCGCTCTTGAGCGTTCCGTGCGCCGGGGCAGCCGTCTCCCCTACCTCAGCCGATCCGCTTCCTGGCCGTGCCAGCGCAACCACGACTTCATCCCGATGCTCCGGGCCAAGAACGTCGGCGACGCTCCGGCCGTCGATGCCCTCTACTGGGGCATGTCGAACTTCGCGCCCGCGCACCGCTCGGACCCCTTCAGCCTCGCCGCTGGCGAGGGGCCCGTCGACATCCCGCTGCGTCACTCCCCCACGACGCTCATGCGCGAGGTGATGGGCGATATGGTCGACGACGTCGCCGAGGTCCTCGTGTACGGCGACGGCGCCGGGCGCTGGCTGCGCCAGCGCCCCCACCTGGCCCAGCGCGCCGACGTCTGGGTCGACGACGGCCGCGCCGATCCGCCCGCCTGGCTCGCCTGGTACCGCACCATGCTCCGCGAGATTGGCTTGCGCCGTTCCTGAACCCACGCGCCAACTCCCTGCAGCGCGATCGCCAGGGCTAGACGTTGCCGTGATTGCTGCCACGCATCACATGCACGAGTAGATGCGACACGCCGCGCAACCTCGATCTACGGTGGGGCTTGCACATCGCTCCCCGGTAAGGCCTCCATAGGTCCAAGGTGGTAGCCAAGCGACCAAAGTCCGTATGCCACCTCGCGGAAGCAGTCGTAGCTGGCAAGCCACGCTCGAGCGTTACGGCACTCTGCATCCCGTGGCTCCCACCGGAACCCGTGTTGTGCCATGAAGGAGAGGACTTCGCTTGTCTCGGCGCGTGGCTGATCGACGGCTAAGTGCCTGGCCACGAGTGCCACGGGGCTGCGGTCAGACGCGTCGAGAGGTGAGCCGAGCGCAAATTCAGACACCCGCTCACCAGCGGCCATCATCCTCTCCAGTTCTGCCATCAAAGGGGGCCCGACCTCTTTTGCTATTGTGGCGACGCGCTCTCGTATCGACCGTCCGCGCTCGCTTCTCAAGTAAGCCACCAGAAGCCCAACCGCCACGAGGCCTAACGCCAGCGCTGCCTCCCGTCCGATTGTGCTGGCTAGCTTCTTCGCCCCGCTTACCCCGGCGTACCCGACGGCGCGCGCCGCGAGCTCGACGCCGTTGACACTGATGCCCATCTCCCCGAGCGTGTAGACATCCACGGCCACGGCGTCTGTCTTGGTATCCGGCAGGCCCAGCGGACGGAAATCACGACGGTTGTCCGTGACGAGGACGCTAGGTGCGAGGAGTAGAGCCAGCGCTGCTGTCGGGGCATCTGCGGCGTGGAGCGTAGCCACAGCCGCCACGCGCTGGTCCATCATCGCCTCTGGCGGAACCGGAACCACTCGGACGTTGGGAACGATTACATCGTTCCACACCAGGCGCACGCCTTCCACGTCTCCCCGGCGATCTGCTATATCCCGCAAGTGGCGGATCGCCTCCTCCATGACACATGGCGTGGCGAACAGGGCGATCCCGGTCCAAATGCTGTACCCGGGACTCGCGCGACCGAGCAGTGCCGGCTTGTAGCCCTTGCGAACCGCGTAGTCCACATTGCGGATCAAGACGTCAGCGTCCACAACCACTGGGGTCGGAAAGAGAAGTGCCCCGCGGCCGGCGGCCCCACTCCTGGGCCCGCTCAACGGTCCTTCCAAACTATTAGCCCTCTGCACTCGGATGCCCGCCAAGGCCCTGAGCGCGATCCGGTTCTGCCACCGTAGCCCGGGTATCCCCCGGAATCGACGCCGACGCGGCCGCAACTGGCAGGTCCGCCGCCTCCTGCTCCATCGCGTCGATGACGAAGTCGATCTCGCGACGGGAAACGCTCACGAAGTGGAACCGGGTGACCCATGACCCGTCCCCTGAGGTAAGCGTCTGAGCCAAGTCCTGGTACTGCACGAAGCCGTTGGCACCGGCCAAGTAGTCGGCAGGCAGGGGCCCACCCCCTAAAGCCGGCAGCTGGAGAGGAGGGTCTAACCGAGCATCCAGGCACTCACCGGCGGCGATGATTCCCGCGAGGATTCGGCGCTCCACTGGCGGACCATCCCCATTCCTCGTCGTGAGCACGCCGCGGACGTTGAACGCCGGCCCGCGCCCGCCGTTCTTCAAGGGCAGCAGGAGATCGCCGCTCTCATAACGCGTGTCGGCCCTTCCAGAGATGTAGTCCGCCGGCAGGTGGGGACAAACCACGGCGTGCTGCGCCCCCCATTCCCGAGCCCAGGCGTCGCTCAGCGCCTCCTTGCGATCGCGCTGCTCCCTCCGGATCGCGCGAGCATTCCAGACAAACCCACCCGTGCCGAGCACCACGGAAACGAGCAGGGATGACAGGGCGATCCAGAACGATCCGTCCATGCGGTCCAGAATGCTACCCGGCGCGTGCGCAACTCATTGGCGCCATCCAAACCCTGGGAGCAGCCACTACAGCCCCAGCTGCCAGCGAATGCTTTGGCGCATCCAAGTTTCGAAGGGGTTGCCCGGTACCCCGTGTGGTGGGGCGCAGTGCTCTGGCAGCAGGGTCACGTGAGCCAGCCGCTCGACCGGCGTTAGCTCCATCAACCGGTCAAGCAACGGCGTCACGGTTTGGAAAAGTCGTTCCACGAGCCTTCCTGGATCAACGTGGGTGCGGCCCAACACCACTGCCCGGGCGCCCCATAAACTGCGACCGCCCTCGGCGTCCATGGCGGCCAACAGCTCCGCCTCTTCGCCAGCCGGCAGGCCCACCAGGGTCTCCTGCGGGCCGTGGTCTTGCGTGTAGGCGATGCCCTGCAACGCCGTACCGTGGACCGAGTTCCGAAGCAGGCGGACGATCGTCAGGACGTGGTTACCCGCGGTTCCATCGGCGACTACGTCAGCGAGGGTCGGCTCCGCCGCATGGCATTTCTGCCACCAGCTGTTCCGCTGCCAACCGACCAGGTGCTCGTCGTGCTGGATCCCGAGAACGCGGTGGGCAACTCGCGCGGCGATGTCGACGGCAGACATGAAGGAGACGAGGACCACGTCCAGCGTGGACAGGGCGTCGTCGCGGAGGTCGTTGTTCTGCTTCTGGTTCAGAGCAAGATGGATGGCGTCGCGTAGCTCGAGAGCTCGGTCCACCCGTTGCAGAAGGCTACCGGCTAGCAGCAGGAGGGAGTCGTCGCCTGCGCCGGAGGCGTACTGGCCGCAGGCGTTGAACCACCGCCATGCCGCCGGCAGGATGTCTCGGGTGCCGACCCAGAAGTAGAGGCCGCGATTGAAGCTGACGTGGTTGAGGATGTGGAACTCGCCCTGAGCCCGAAGGTACAACCCAACGAGCGTCAAGGCCTCTGCCGGGGTGCACACGGTGGTGCCGCGGTTGGCATACCCGCGGTACTTGTGGAGGAAGGATCGCTCGGTGACATAGAGATCAGCCTCGACCGCCTGGCTGGCCACCTGGGCCGCAATGGCGTCCTCCCGCCGATGGTTCCGGGCCTCCTCAGGAGCGAGGTGATCATAGGCATCGGTAGAGGTGTCGTTCTCGGCGACATCGACCGCGTTGCCACGGAGTCCAGCGGTCATGTACCCGTTGGCGTGCTCGGCCACTGTGACACCTCGGTATCCCGGCGGCGCCTCAGGGTTGACAATAGCCCAGCCGGGGTAGGCCTCGACCCCGGTTCGGTGGAGGACGGGCTGAACGCCGGGAGGAGGTCCGGTTGGAGAATATCGGAAGCAGCGGATGAGCTCGTTGTCCAAGAGGTCGGAGAGCAGGCTCGTCTGATCCAGGTGCTGAGTGGGGTCCAAGCGCGTCGTGTCTGTCTTCAGGTCAGCATCGATGGCCACGACCATCTTGCGCAGCGGTCTTCGGTGAAAGAACACCGGGACCGCTTGACTGGGGTCGGTCGGCCAGACCGGGGCCCTAACGGTCTGCCGCGAGACGTCGAGCTGCTTCATCGACGCCCACCACAACTCCGTCGTACGCCGGGGCGCGTTCCGGGTGCCTGCAAGCGACTAAGCCAGATGGAGGCCCGGTGCGTGGGGGTGCCGCGAGTCCCGACCAAGCTGGCGGCCCAGGCGGTAGCCGGGGTGACGGCGAGAGCGAAGAGAAGGGCAACGAGGGGAACGAAGCGACGGGCAGCGGTGCTCACGGCTCGGTGTCCGGAGGCGGGGGCAGGATCGAGACCAACTCGCCGGTGATCTGCACCCCATGGTGGTCGATGAGCTCCTGGAGGTACAGGCCGAGCTGTCCGCGGAGCTTCCCGAGTGCCTCATGGAGCGCCCCGGACTCGGGGCCCCAGCCGACGGGTCCACCCCACCGGCGACTACGCAGACCCCGCTGCACTTCATCGAGGAATGCCCGGCACGCGGCTGCCATCCTCCGCAGGGTCACAGCGAGGTCAACGTCGCGGGGAAGGCGTCCGATCTCGTCAACGAGGTGACGCCGGATTTCGATGACCGAGACCACGCAGTGGTCGAGGATCTCGATGTCCAGCGGGTTGTATAGGACCCGGCGATCCTCCAGGAACGCGACCAGTCTTGCGAGCACCTCCTTCTCGACATCCGGTAGGTTCTCCCAGCCAACGCCACCGCCGACGACGGGAAGGCTCACGCTGGTGAGCCGCTTGCGGATACGAGGCCGCGGCATCCGGGCAACGATACCTCGCGAGCCGGGGAAGATCTGGCCCCCCGGCCAGCGGAGCCAGCATGGCCGGCAGCAGCAGCGCCTGCGCTCGGAGGCTCACCGCCCCCTTCTCGGGCGTCTCTGGATTCCAAGACCCGAGGTGTCAGGGGTCAACGCATCGCCATCGCGGGGCTTCTGGGCCTTCCCGCGGTGGCCCCGATGGGTAAAGGTTTGAGGACCTTCAGGGGCCAGCGCAGCCGGCGGACGGCGTCACGGGCCCGGCGCTGCTCGGCCTGGGCTCGCCGGCTAAGCAGGCGGTAGCTGCCGTCGCGGAGAGCGGCGATGGCAGGGAGTGCCAGCTCCATGGTGGCCATCGCTTGGGCGGCGAGGACGTCGAGCTTCTGGAGCACCGCCCGGGCGTCGCGGAGCAGTGTCTCGGTCCGTTTGACCTCCCGGGCGAGGTTGAGCGGATCCCGCGTGGTCGTCGCATCGCCTCCCGTCGCATCATCCCCGGACGCTCCATCCGCTGCGTTCGCGATGCAGCCTTCCGATCGCTGCGCTCCTCCCCATCGCCCAGCACGCCGCGTACGTCTGCATTCCCCTCGCCCCACGCCTGCTGGCGCGTTCGCGCTGTTCTCGGATACCGTACCCTATGCACCCTCCGGTCATCTGTTCGATCCACCCTCCCTGGCGCCACCCTCGACGCCCTCCTGGCACTCGTCCCGGCGCAGCCCGGGGCGCGGTGGACGGGGCAGCGAAAGGAGGGTTTCGGGGCTCGGCAGCTGCACGCGATGCGCAGGTGTCAGCGGTCGAGGGCAACCGGCACCGGGCCTCCTGGAGCTCCTTTGAGCACGCGTCCGTGTGCTCAAAGGAAGAGGGGATCTGGTTCGGGATAGGGTGGCGGTGGCCACTCAGCGTCGCGCCGGGCTGGGTCGTGGCGTGCACTGCCTCGCCCTGCCCGACGACCACAGCCAGTACGAGCTCGGTGAGCGCGAGACCCGGGACCACCCTTCTCCTCACCGCGAGGGCGAAGGGTGAGACAGCAGCGCATGCGGTTGGCGCGAGCGGCCGACGACAGGCCGGTACGGGTCGTTTGCTGCGTACTGCGCGATCGGTCACGCCCTCCTCGAGAAGCGCTGGGCTGTAACAAGTCCGTGACGGCGCAGGATCACTCAGCCGCTCCTGTACCCGCAAACGCACCGTCATGAACGCGTCTGTACCCCCATACGGAGCTAAGGATCGCGTCTGTACTCGCAGTCCCTTCGAACGATGTGGCACCCGTACGCAGGGCTCGGTGCGTACTGTGCGATCGGGTCGGCTTCGCGCTGAGAGTCGGCGGGACTGCGTACGGGGTTCGTACGCCCCATCTGCTCGCATGGGCCCGTGGAGCGACGAGCCTGGTCACTGTCGGACGGCACGGAGATGCCCGGGGCGGCACCCCTCCGCACAGACCGCGACGTGACAGCCAACGCCGATGACGTCGGGCCTTCGGGCCCGAACAACATGGCTTCGGTCGCCTCTCCGCAGCTCCTGCTATCGGTACCCGAGGCGGCTCGGGCGCTCGGGATCGCCCGCAGCTCGCTCTACGTCCTGATGGACCGTCATGAGCTCACCAGCGTCTCCATCGGGCGCCGACGGCTGCTCCCTGCGCGCGCCCTCGAGGAGTACGTCGACCGTCTCATCGAACGTTCCCGCTGCTGACCCCGGGGGTCCAGGAACGGGGCGGTCCCCTCCACGCTCCTCTGGTCAGGCTGCCGGCTGGACCGGGCGCACCGCCTCGCGAAGCCCCTCCGGATCGAGGTCGGCCCCGTTCGGCCACACCACCGTGCCGAGCTCCGGATCGACCTGCACACGGCGGAAGATCGCCAGGTCGCGCAGCGGCTCGAACACCTCACCCCAAAGCTGCTCGGTGAGGTCGATGTCGCCGACGCTGCCATCGCTGAAGGTGAGCCGCAGCTCGTACCCCTCGCGCGGCTCGACGCTGATCACCTTGACCACGACCCCATCCTAAGCCAGCGGCTCGATGGTGACCAGCGGGCGCTGTTCGAGCACCCGCTGCCAGTTGTCGCGTAGCTCGTCGAGATGGAGGGACGCCCACTCCATCACGTGCCCGAGCGCCCGGGGAGGGAGCCAGCCGTCGAGGACCGCGAGCGGCTCGATGCCGATCGAGGCCTCGTGCTCGCCGTAGAGGGCGTGGAAGTGAGCGGCGTGATGCCGGCCCGCCGCCTCCCAGTACATGGCGATGACGATGCCGTAGAAGGCGCTGATCCGGGGCATCAGGCTTCGGGCCGACGACCCATGCGCCGGCGGGCTATCTCTTCGACAGCCTCACGCTGCATGGTCGGGGTCACGTGCGAGTACAAGTCGAGGGTGATGCCCACCGAGGCGTGGCCGAGCCGCTCCGAGGCCACCTTCGGGTGCATCCCGTTCTTGAGCCAGTCCGTCGCCGCTGAGTGGCGCAGGTCGTGGAAGCGGACGTCGGGGAGGGCGGCGCGCCGGAGGAGACCATCGAGGGCGCGAGTGAGGGTGGTAGTGCTCAGGTAGCGGCCGAACTCGTTGGGGAAGACCAGGTCCTGCTCCACCCACATGGACCCAGCCCGGAGCCGGTCCTGCACCTGGCGCGCCCGATGTGCACGGAGGGCCTCGACTGTCTCGGGGAAGAGCACCAGGTTGCGCCGCGACCGGCGTGATTTCGGCGCGCCGATGGTGAGCTTCGACCGCAGTGCCCCTTGCAGCGACCCGGTGACCGACAGCATCCCCCGCTCCAGGTCGACGTCGCGCCAGCGAAGCCCGAGGATCTCGCCCTGGCGCAGCCCCTCCCGAATGGCCAGGACGAGGAGCGCCTCCAGCCGGTCGCCACGGACCGCCTCCACGAAGCGGTCGTAGTCGGCGTCGGCGAGGACGCGCATCTCGGTGCGGGCCATCGCCGGACGGGCGTCCTCGTCGACCAGGTCCGCCACGTTGCGGGCGACCTTGCCCTGGCGCACCGCCTTGGCCAGGGCGCGATGGATGACGGCGTGAACGTGGTGGGCGGAGGTGGAGCTCAGCCCCATGCCGCCCTCGGCCGGGCTAGCGGTCATCCGCCGGTAGAGACGCTCCAGATCGCCCGGCTCCAGCTTCACCAGAGGCTTGGTGGCGAACTCTGAGCGGAGGAGGTGGGCCCTCACGTAGCGGGAGTAGAAGTCGATCGTCGCGGGCTTCAGCTTCGCGGGGAGGCTGGCGACCCACTCCTGGAGCCAGGCCCCGACGGTGACCCGGGCGTCGGGCAGCGGGAGGCCCTCACGCTGCGTCTGGAGGGCCTCGGCGAGGGCCGCCTCGGCCTCGTCCTGGCTGTGCCGGTAGAACAGGCGGTAGGTCCCGTCCTCGAGCCTCAGGCGGCCGACCCAGCGGCCATCCTTCCGCTGGATGACGCCCCCCGTGCCCTTCTTCCGGCGGCCGCGGCGCGTCTCCTGGCGGGCGCCGCGCTCCGCTGACACCCCGTGTGACACCCTGCCGCGGCGACGGGGGCTCTCCGGCTCTTGATTCCCGCTATCCTCGTTCACGTCGGCGCTCCTGGTGGAGCCGGCCACGTCCCCGGCCGTTGCAGCAGCGCGGGGACTTCACACCTCTAGATGCTATAAGGTGTCAGATAGGGTGTCAACCTGATACCTTATGAGCGAAATTCCCTGACACGGCGACGTAGCCAAGTGGTAAGGCACGGGTCTGCAAAACCCTGATCGTGGGTTCGATTCCCACCGTCGCCTCCAATTCGATGTCACCCGCGCGGGGCGTCACCCGGGCGGAGGGCGCTCCCACTCCGCCGATGGCAGGCGCCCCTCGGTCAGGAGGAGCCGACCGCGGTCTGGGAGTCGAGGGCGGTCTCGATGCCCTGGATGGTCGCCGACGTGCACACCGACGACGGCTGGTTGCCGTCGGCGAGACAGACCGCCGCGGTGATCCAGTTGGCGTTGCCGACGATCGCCCGGGTCACCGAGCTGCTCGGCTTGCCGAGGTCGGAGGCGATCTGGGTCCAGGTGAGTCCCTGGAGCAGCCCGGGATCGTAGCTGGGCGCGTAGAGGACGAACCGACCGGCGATGTCGAGGAAGGGAACGCCGGTGGCCTGCACGGTGTAGGGGGGCTGGTCGTAGGTCGTGTACACGCTCTCGACCTGCGCGCTCGGAGTCTGGAGCGGATTGTCGTTGCGGTCCTCCAGCTCGGTCGCGCTGAAGTCCACGTACTGGCTCTGGTAGCTGCTGTCGACGAAGGTGAAGGTGCTGGTGTTGGGGTCGACGTCGGTGCTGTCCGACGACATCTCCTTGAGGTTGCTGAAGCTGCCCAGGCGGGAGAGGGCCATGATCAGGCTCCACCGCTCGGCGGCGCAGTAGGGGCAGTACTCGGCGCCGACGTAGACGACCTCGGGCAAGCCGTCGGAGCCCTGGATGGTCCCGCTCCCGCCCAGCCGGATGAGCTGCCCCGTCTGTCCTCCCTTGTCCACGGTGCTGAAGAGGCTCGCGCTGGGGTCGGTCACGGCGTTGAGCACCGACGTGGGGACCGTCGTCGGGGTGGAGACCGCGTACGCGGCGCCGCCGGAGTTGAAGGTGATGATCGCGAAGACGGCGATCAGCGCCACCACCACCGCCGATCCACCTCCGAGGGCAAGGGGGCTCTGCCACCAGGGCTGCCGCGTCGCGACCGACCCCGGGCGGGCCTGGCGGCGCCTCTGCTTCTTGGTGAGCGGGCGCTGGCCGGCGAGCGGCGACGACGACGATCCGCTGCGCGACCGGGGGGCGGGACGGGATGGCGGTCTTTGAGGCATGGTTCTCTGGGGGGGGGGAGGTGGGCGACAGCCACCCCTGCCCGATCGGGATCGGAGCGGCTCTCGCAGCCACGGGAATCGTACCCGAGGTGCCTCGCGGGACCCCCCGGCCGCATCTCGCGGAGGGGCTGCGCGGAGGCTACTCGCCCTTCAGGCGCTTGCGGATCTCGGTCAGCCGCGCCGCGATGGCCGCCTCGGCGCCGCGCCCCCCCGGCTGGTAGTAGGTCCGCCCGACGAGCCGGTCGGGGAGGTGCTGCTGCTCGGCCACGCCATCCGGCTCGTCGTGCGCGTAACGGTACCCTGCACCGAAGCCCATCGACCGCCCCAGGGCGGTGACCGCATTGCGGAGGTGGAGCGGCACCGGCTCGTGGAGGGTGTCGAGCACGTCCTGCCGCGCGGCACCGTAGGCTCGGAGCGCGGAGTTGCTCTTGGGGGCGACGGCCAGGTAGAGGGTCGCCTCGGCGAGCGGCAGGTACCCCTCGGGCATGCCCACGAAGTGCGCCGCCTGCTGCGCGGCCACCGCAACCGAGAGCGCCCCGGGATCGGCCAGGCCGACGTCCTCGGCGGCCAGCACCACCAGCCGGCGGGCCACGAAGAGCGGGTCCTCCCCCGCCTCCAGCATGCGCGCCAGCCAGTAGATCGCGGCGTCGGGGTCCGAGCCGCGGATGGACTTGATGAAGGCGGAGATCAGCCAGTAGTGCTGGTCACCCGCCCTGTCATAGAGGAGTGCGGGCGACTGCAGGGCGCCCTCGACGTCGGCGACGGCGACACTGTCGCCGCCCCGCTGGGCGACCGCGACCACCGCCAGCTCCAGGGCGTCGAGCGCCACCCGCGCATCTCCCCCCGAGAGGCCGACCAGGCGCGCCTCGGCCGCGGGCTCCAGCCCCACCCGCTTCCCGCCCAGGCCGCGCTCACCGTCCTCGAGGGCCCGGTGCACCAGAGTGCGGAGCGCCGTCTCGTCGAGCGCCTCGAGCCGGACCACCCGGGCCCGGGAGAGCAGGGCGGCGTTGACCTCGAAGCTGGGGTTCTCGGTGGTCGCGCCGAGGAGCTGGACGAGGCCACTCTCGACATGGGGGAGCACCGCGTCCTGCTGGCCCTTGTTGAAGCGGTGGATCTCGTCGATGAAGAGGACGGTGCGGCGGCCGAGGCGGCGGCGCTCCCGCGCGCGGGCGACGATCTGACGCAGGTCGGCGACGCCGGCGGCGACCGCGCTCACATGCTCGAAGCTGGCCCGGCTCCTCGCCGCGAGGAGCATGGCGAGCGTCGTCTTGCCGCTGCCCGGAGGGCCCCAGAGGATGAGGGAGGGGAGCTGATCCGCCTCCACCGCCTCGCGCAGGACGCTGCCGGGACCGATCACCGCGTCCTGTCCCACCAGCTCCTCGAGGCTGCGCGGGCGCATCCGCGTGGCGAGCGGGGCGGACGGCCCCACGGGGTCCACCGGTGACGGCCCGGAGCCCGCCCCCGCGGGCGGGTCGCCCCGGGCAGCCCCACGCACGGCGGCCGGCTCCCCGCCCTCGCCCGGGACATCCCCGAAGAGGTCATCCTGGGCGGAGGGCGGGTCAGTCATGGCCGCGGAACCATCCGAGCGCGGCACCGCGAGCTGCGCAGGACGGGATCACCTCCCGGCTGGCGGCCCCTGGACGGCCGGGGCCTGCACCACCTCGCCGCCCGACGGCACGGCGCCGAGGACGCTCCGGATCGCCTGCGCCGCCCCCATCAGGGCCGACGACTCCGCCGGGACCACGATGGTGGTGTTGTCGCTGTCCGCGAACTTGCTCAGGGTGTCCAGCTGAAGGATGGCCACCAGGGTGGGATCGGGAGCGGCGCTCTTGATGGCCTCGTACACGGTGCTGATCGCCTTGCCACGGCCCTCGGCCTCCAGGATCGCCGCCTGCCGCGCGCCCTCGGCGCGGAGGATGGTGGCCTGCCGCTCGCCCTCCGCCTGCTTGATCGCCGCCTGCCGGTTGCCCTCGGCGATGTTGATCGACTGCTGCTGCTGGCCCTCGGACTGGAGGATGCGAGCCCGCTTCTCCTGGTCGGCCTGCTTCTGCAGGGCCATGGCCTGGAGGATCTGAGCGGGGGGGCTGATGTCGACGATCTCGATCCGGTTGATCCGGATCCCCCACTTGTCGGTGACCTGCTCCATCTGCTGCTGCATACCCGCGTTGATCCGCTCGCGCTGGGAGAGAGCGTCGTCCAGGGAGACGTTGCCGAATGCGTTGCGGAGCGTGGTGCGCGCCTGCTGATCGATGGCGATGAAGTAGTCGGAGACGTTGAACAGCGCCGCCTTGGCGTCGATCACCTGGCTGAAGATGGTGGCGTTGACGGCGACGGCCACGTTGTCCCGGGTGATGACCTCCTGCCGGTCCCCGGTGCGGGGGGTCTCGCGCATGTCGACCCGGACCAGCTGGTCGAAGAAGGGCCAGATCAGGGTGATCCCCGACCCTGCCTCTCGGTGGTAGCGGCCAAACCTCGTGATCACCCCCATGAAACCCTGCTGGATCCGGTTCACGGCGGTGCCGAGCCCGACCAGCAGGAGGAGGACGACGACAGCGGCGGCGATGATCAGCCCCATGGATCAGCTCCTCAGATGTGGGCCGGAATCACCAGCGCAAACCGGCCTATGTCTCACGAGGCGCGCCGCTGGCGCGCACCAGGAGTGTCGTGCCCCGCACCGCGGCGACGACCACCGCCGTATCGGGTGAGAGCGGTTGGGCGCTGTCGGTGATCGCCAGCCACCGCTCGTTGGCGAGCAGGGCGTGGCCGGGATGGTGCTCGTCGCCCACGGTGTCGACGGTCATGGCGCGGGCGCCCACCAGCCCGCCGGCGAGCCCCGGGAATCGATAGGGGGCGGCGAGGCGTCCCTCCATCGCATGCTTCAGGAGCGGACGCACGGCGAACACCCCGGCGACGGCGGCGGCGGCCCCCAGCAGCACCTGGATGTAGAGGGCCAGCCCAAAGGCACCGAGGACGGCCGCCACCACCGCGCCCACCGCCACGAAGAGCAGATAGAACGCCTGGGTGTGGACCTCCCCCGCGGCGAGCAGCACCGCCATGATGAGCCAGAAGATCCACCACTCCATTGACGGGGAAGTGTAGTCCTCCGGGGAGCCCCCCAAACCTCGCCGATCGCGCCTGGCGCCGCGCTCCCTCCTGGATCAGAGTACGATCCCGTGCCATGAAGGGTGACCGGGTCGAGATCGTCATCGACACCGGTGGGTCGGCGGAGACCTACGAGATCGTCGCCACCCGCGAGGGGCGCAAGGTCGAGGTCAACACCGTGCGCGGCGTGGTGGAGGTGAGCGAGGTCACTCGCTCGGGCCAGCCGGTGCGCACCGGGCGCTTCATGGCCAGCAGGGTGATCGCCCTGGTCGAGCATCCGGCGAGTGACGAGGCGGCGGTCCCGGAGGGATCCGCGAGGCCTCGGCCGGCCAGGACCGAGCAGAGCGAGACGCTCCTCTGACAGGCGGACGTAAACTCCGCCCCGAGCCCTCTCCAACGCCAGGAGGTCGTTGCCGATGAACACCGTCCCCGAGATCTTCGACGAGGTCAACGCCCGGTTGACCGACCCCGCCAAGGTGGGTGGCACCAACGCCGCGTACCAGTTCGACCTCACCGGTGACGACGGTGGCCCCTACCACATCGTGCTCAAGGACGGGAAAGGGGAGGCGGGCGCGGGGACGGTCGAGAACCCCAACACGACGATCTCGATGTCGGCCGGTGACTTCGTGGGTCTGGCGACGGGGAAGCTCGACCCGACTATGGCCTTCATGACCGGCAAGCTGAAGGTCAGGGGCGACATGGCCCTCGCCATGAAGCTCCAGAACCTGCTCCGCTAGCCGCCGCTGCGCGTCCAGCACGCCGAACGACCCTCCGGATGCCGATCCCCGCACCCGACCGCACCCGGCCGCTCCGCTTCGATTACGACGAGACCCGCCGGGCTCTGCTTGTCGAATGGGGAGACGGGACGATCCATCGCATCCCCTTCGCGGTGCTGCGGCGCGCCTGCCCCTGCGCGGTGTGCGCGGGCGAGATGGGGTCTCCGGGACGCTTCGCCGCCGAGCCCGAGCTGGGCGCCGGCGAGGACGACCTGGCCGACATCGGGCTGGTGGGAGCGTACGGCCTCAACGCCGTCTGGGCGGACGGGCATTCCACCGGCATCTACACCTTCGAGCGGCTCCGCGAGCTGGGCGAGAAGGCCGGGGTGACCTAGCCGGGCATGGGGGACGCGACCTCCTCCCCTCCCCTGCTCGCCGCTCTCGACGGCGCGGTCCTCCTCCTCACCCTCAACCGGCCTGCCACGCTCAACAGCCTGACCTCCGAGCTGCTGGCGGCTCTGGGCCGGGTGCTCGACGAGGACGCCGCCGAGCCCGCGGTCCGGGCGGTGGTCATCACCGGCGCCGGCCGCGGTTTCTGCTCCGGCCAGGACCTGGCCGAGCTGCCCGACCGGGTGAGCGGCGTCGACGTCCGCGCCCGGCTGACGGCCGACTATCTGCCCGTTGTCCAGGCGATCGCGACCCTGGAGAAGCCGGTGCTCGCGGCGGTGAACGGGGTGGCCGCGGGAGCCGGCTTGGCCCTGGCCCTGGCCTGCGACCTCCGGCTGGCCGCCGAGACGGCGACGTTCGTCCAGGCCTTCGTCCGCCGTGGCCTGGTCCCTGACGCAGGCGCCAGCTACTTCCTGCCCCGGCTGGTCGGCCTGGGACGGGCGCTGGAGCTGACCCTGCTCGGGGACCCCGTCTCGGCGGCGGACGCCGATCGGATCGGCCTGGTCAACCGGGTGGTCCCCGACGCGGAGCTGATGCCGGCCGCTCTCGAGCTCGCCGCGCGCCTCGCGGCCGGGGCCCGGTCGGTCGGGCTCGCCAAGCGGCTGCTCCGCCAGAGCATGGGGGCGTCGCTCACGCAGCAGTCTGCCCGGGAGGCGGACACCCAGGCCGAGGCGGTGGCCACCGAGGACTTCGCCGAGGGGCTCGCCGCCTTCCGGGAGAAGCGCCCACCGCGGTTCCGTGGGCGCTAGGGGCGATCCGAGGCTCGCGGTATACTTCGCCCTCGCGCGGGAGTAGCTCAGTGGTAGAGCACTACCTTGCCAAGGTAGGGGTCACGGGTTCGAGCCCCGCCTCCCGCTCCAGCCCCCTTCGCTCCGACGTGGTGGCCTGGCCTCACCCGGCCGGATGGCGAGACCGGTTGAGGGCCCCCTGTGCGGCACGCCCGAGTTCATTGAAGTCCGGCCATGCAGCCCTGGCCGCCTCGGCTGCCTCTTGAGCCCCCGGAGTGTCGCGCAACATCGATGCCGTGTAACCGCACTGGGGGTCAGACCGCGCCAACTCAATGAGGTGGTCGTTGAAGCGTCCGCCCCACATCCGAAACACGTCCTCCAGTGGCCCACAGCCGAGGCGATCTAGTGTCCCGTACCGGAGATTCGTAGACAAACCGTTCGATGCTGGCCAGGATCTCGTCAGCGCTCGTGACCCAGACGAAGGGGTGCGGGTCGGCGTTGCAGGTGGCGAGATAGAGGCGGATGTCGTCCTCCAGGGCCCGGGTGCTGCGGTGCACGCCACGGCGCAGCTGCTTGCGGGTCAGCTCTGCGAACCAGCGCTCGACCTGGTTGATCCACGACGAGTAGGTCGGGGTGAAGTGGAGCTGAAAGCGCGGGTGCTGCAGCAGCCAGCGCTGGATCGACGCCGTCTTGTGGGTGCTCAGGTTGTCCAGCACCAGGTGGAGGTCGAAGTCCTCGGGCACCTCCTGGTCGATGCGGTCGAGGAAGCTGCGGAACTCGACGGCCCGGTGCCGGCGACGGACCTGGCCGATCACCTTGCCGGTGGCGACATCGAGAGCGGCGAACAGCGAGGTGGTGCCGTGCCGCCGGTGGTCGTGGGTCTGGCGCTCCACCTGACCCGGCCCCATGGGCGGCATCGGCTGAGTGCGGTCCAGGGCCTGGATCTGGGTCTTCTCGTCGACGCACAGCACCAGGGCGCGGTCGGGGGGGTTGAGGTAGAGACCGACGATGTCGCGCACCTTCTCGATCAGCTGCGGGTCGGTGGAGAGCTTGAAGTGCTCGCTGCGGTGCGGCTGCAAGCCGAAGGCCCGCCAGATCCGCTGCACGCTGGTGTGGCTGAGCCCGCTCGACCCCGCCATCGACCGGGTGCTCCAGTGGGTGGCGTCGCGGGGCGTCGACTCCAAGGTCTTCACCACCACCGCCTCGACCTGGTCATCGCTGATCTTGCGGGGGACGCCACTGCGCGGCTCGTCGAGGAGGCCGGCCACCCCACGGCTGATGAACCGGGACCGCCACTTGCCGACCGTGGCGTTGGTGACCTGCAGCTCCTCGGCCACCGGGGTGTTGGTCACGCCGCCGGCACAGCGGAGCACGATGCGCGAGCGCAAGGCCAATCCCTGCGCCGTGGTGCGCCGCCGGGCGAAGCGCTGGAGCGTCCGCTGGTCCTCCGGGGTGACCACGAGCGGAGCCTTGGGACGACCTCGGGTGGTCTTGGGTGGCGGCGCCCTTGGGCACCTCCCGGTCGATGCGACGGATGAATCGCAGAACCTCGTCGTGCCGATGCCGAGGCAGACATTGGCCGATGACCGTGCCGGTCAGCACGTCGAGGGCGGCGAAGAGGGTGGTGGTCCCGTTGCGCTTGTAGTCGGGGGTCAAAGTGCCGGCCCGCCCCGACTTCATCGGCAGGGTGGGTTGGGTACGGTCGGGCGCCTGAATCTGCGACTTCTCGTCCATGCAGAGCACGACAGCTTGCCACCTGTCGCCTTTGTGATATATACTGCCGATCTAGATCATCCACCTCAGGAGGCTCCCAATGTCGGACACCGGCATCGCCAAGCTATTTCGCAACGGGCGGAGCCAGGCGGTTCGGCTACCGCAGCAGTTCCGATTCAGCGGTGACCAGGTCCGCGTCCGCCGCGTCGGGAGCGCCGTCATCCTCGAACCGATCCTGAGTCCCGAGAGCTGGTTCGCGGAGCTCGACCGCCTCGGACCGGAGCCATTCATGGTCGAGGGTCGGGATCAACCGCCGACACCGCCCGGCCGCGACCTGTCGTGAGTTACTTGCTCGATACGAATGCCTGCATCGCCCTCATCAACGGGAGACCAACGGCGGTGAGGCGACGATTCGAGGAGGCGAGCCAGGCGGCAGCCCGGATCTCCACGTCGTCGGTGGTCACCTTCGAACTCTGGTACGGTGTGGCGAAGAGTGCTCGACCCGAAGCCAACGCGGATCGGCTCGTGACGTTTCTAGCGGGGCCCGTCGACGTCATCGACTTCGATGACGACGATGCGCAGGCGGCCGGACAGGTCCGCGCCTCGTTGGAGGCGGCGGGAACCCCGATCGGCGCCTACGATGTGTTGATCGGCGGTCAGGCGCTGCGGCGCGGCGCCACCCTGGTGACGGCCAACACCGACGAGTTCCGCCGGATCGCCGGCCTCTCTTGGGAGGACTGGGGCGCGTGACTCGCCTTCGCTGACCTCGACAGCGGCACCGGCTGTGACCCCCACGAGAACCAGACCATCGTGGACCCCTAGGGCCATGGGGGCCACGACTTGTGAAATGAGGCAGAGCGCGGGTCGCCCGAGGACAATCCGCGTTCGGAAACGGCCGAAAGACCCGCTCCCTTCTTGCCAAGGTAGGGGGTCACGGGTTCGAGCCCCGCTTCCCGCTCCAGCCTCCTCGAGGCGAGTTCAGATGACCCCGTCGAGGGCGCCCCGGAAGAACGCAGGATGCGCACACGCTCCTCTCGTCACGGCTGATCTCCGTAATGGTACCGAGCCTGGAGGACGACGATGTCCTCGCCCTCAATCAGGTACACGAGCCGGTGCTCGTCGTCGATCCGGCGCGACCAGCATCCCTGAAGGACGTGTCGCAGTTGCTCGGGCTTGCCGATACCCGTGAATGGATCCCGGGTGACGTCCTGAAGCAACCGGTGGATCCTCTTCACCGTCGTGCGGTCCGTCGACTGCCAGTAGAGATAGTCTTCCCATCCGTGCGGGGTGAAGACCAGCCGCATCACGCCAGCTCGTACGCTTGCCGGTCCTCCGCTCGGGCCTGTTCCAGGCTCTCCAGTAGCCTCCTGGCGTTCGCCGGGACCCTAAGCAGATATGCCGTCGCTTCGAGGGCGTCGTAGTCGGCTCGGGCCATCAGCACGGCATCGCCCCGCTTGGAGGTGATCTCCACTGGCTGACGATCGTTGTTGACCTGTTCGATCAGAGGAAACAGGTTCCTCCGTGCGTCGCTGGCGGTTACAACCATATCCATGCCCTCTTGACTGGTACAGGATATGGTACCACTCGATAGCCCGGAGCGGAGCTCTCGGAGGTTGGGAGGGGCTCCCCAGCGACGCCCCCCACCGTGACCCTCAACCATTCCAAGACCCCGCTCCCCGTCGGGTCGCGATGGGTGAAATGAAGGCGCGCTGGAATCCTCAGGGGGCAGCCTCGGGTTCGGAGCCGTGCCGAAACGCCCGCGCCTCTTGCCAAGGTAGGGTCACGGGTTCGACGGCACACTTCGCGGATGTCTCGGATCCCCTCAGTGGGTTCGCGCGGCCGCGACGCCGGCGGATCTCCGGCGCCGGCGGCTCAGCAGGAAGCCGAGGATGCCGGCGACCAGCACGATCGCGACCCCGACGCCCACCAGCAGCGGCATCGCGGATCCCGCAGGGGTCGAGGTGCCCACCAACTCGGCGACCATCTCGACGACACTGTTGTCGCTGTCGGTGATGTAGATGTCGCCGGCGGCGTCCACCGCCACTGCCCAGGGAGAGGTGAGGTCGGAGCTGGTCGCCGGACCGGCGGTCGGCGCTCCCGCATCTCCGGTCCCCGCCACCACCGAGAGAACCCCTGACCTGGTCACCTTCTCGACGACGCCGTTGCCGGAGTCGGCGATGTAGAGATTGCCCGCCGCATCCACCGTCACGCCGCCCGGTCCGGAGAGGTGAGAGTTGGTCGCCGGGCCAGGTGTCGGCGCGCCCTGGTCTCCGGTCCCCGCCACCACCGAGAGCATCCCCGACGTGGTCACCTTCTCCACGACGTCATTGCCAGTGTCGGCGATGTAGACGTGGCCGGCGGCGTCCACCGCCACCCCTAGCGGATCGGAGAGGTCGGAGCCGGTCGCCGGACCGGGTGTCGGCTTCCCCGGGTCTCCGGTACCGGCGACCACCGAGAGAGTCCCCGACGGCGTCACCTTCTCGATGACGTCGTTGCCCGAGTCGGCGATGTAGACGTTGCCGGCGGCGTCCACCGCCACCCCGCTGGGGTGACCGAGCTCGGAGCTGGTCGCCGGGCCGGGTGTCGGCTTCCCCGGGTCTCCGGTGCCGGCCACCACCGAGAGCGTCCCCGAGCGGCTCACCCTCTCCACCACATCGTTGGCGGTGTCGGCGATGTAGAGGTCTCCGACGGCGTCCACTGCAACCGCGGAGGGAAAGTCGAGGTCGGAGCTGGTCGCCGGGCCGGGGGTCGGCTGACCGAAGCGCCCGGAGCCGGCCGCCACCGAGAGCGTCCCGGATGGCGTCACCTGCTCCACCACGCTGCGGTCGGCGTCTGTGATGTAGAGGTTGCCATCGGCGCCCACCGCAACCCCACCGGGCTCGTCGAGCTGGGAGCCGATCGCCGGGCGGGGGGCGGGCAATCCGACTTTTGCGGTCCCCGCCACCACCGAGAGCAGCCCCGATGGCGTCACCTTCTCCACCACGTTGTTGTCGGCGTCGGCGATGTAGAGGTCGCCGGCAGCATCAACCGCCACCGCGGTGGGCGTGCCGAGGTCGGAGCTGGTCGCCGGGCCGGGGGTCGGCGCCCCCAGCGTCCCGGTCCCGGCCACGACCGCGAGCATCCCCGATGGCGTCACTTTCTCCACCACGTGGGCGAGGAAGTCCGCGATGTAGAGGTTGCCCGCCGCGTCCACCGCCAGCCCCTCGGGCAGGCCGAGGGCGGCGCTGGTCGCTGGCCCGGGTACCGGCGCTCCCAATCCGCTGCGTCCGGTCCCGGCCACCACCGAGAGCGTTCCCGAGTGCGTCACCTTCGCCACAACGTTGTAGTCGGTGTCGGCGATGTACAGGTTGCCGGCGGCATCCACCGCCACGCCGTAGGGCTCGCCGAGGCGGGAGCTGGTCGCCGGTCCCGGAGTTGGCGCTCCCGGACGGTCAGTCCCGGCCACCACCGACTCCTGCCCCGACGCCGTAACCTCCTCGATCTCGTCGCTGTCGATGCTCGCGATGAAGAGGTTGCCGTCGGCATCCTCCGCCACCGCGTTGGGAGCCCCGCCCGCCTGCCCGAGCCCGGCGGCCACCGACAGCGTCCCGGATGGCGTGACCTTCTCCACCATGTTGTTCCCGTTGTCGGCGATGTACAGATTGCCGGAGCCGTCCACCGCCAGTCCGCTCGGCCCCTCCAGCTCGGAGCTGGTCGCCCGACCGGGTGTGGGCTTCCCCACGCGACCGTCCCCGGCCACCACCGACAGCCTCCCCGACGGGGTCACCCTCTCCACCACGTCCCTGCCGCTGTCGGCGATGTAGAGGTTGCCGGCGGCGTCGACTGCCACTCCATAGGGACGGTCGAGCTCGGAGCTGGTCGCCCGGCCGGGCGTGGTCCCGGCCACGACGCAGAGATCACGGACCTGGGCGGTGCAGGCCGGGCCCTCTCGGCCGCCGCTCGCCGCGACCTGAGGGGCGCCCGGCAGCGTTGCGACCAGCAGCACCAGGGCGGCCGCCAGCAGAGCCGCTTGCCCGGGGCCCTCGCCGAAGGTGCCGGCCCTCAGCTGGACGGCGATGCGCATCCGGAGGAGCAGAGCTGCCCGGCGATGGTCGACGCCACGGGCTCGACCGCAGACAGCAGGGACGATCCGCTGCGGCTCGAAGCCTTGACCGCGATCACCACCAGGGTGTTGCCAGCGACAAAGCCGAGGCCTGCGCTGTTCGCCTCCGTCTCCCCGTAGGCCGACGACCCGATCCCGGAGACCGGCTGATAGCTGGTGGAGCTGCCGGCGTGAGAGGCGATGGCCAACTCAATGTCGGAGAGCGAGGTATCGCCCGAGGCGGGCTCCTCGAAGACGAGCACCTCGGCGACGATGTGGCCCCCACCGCTCTGGCTGTAGTCGCAGAGGTCGGATGTGTTGACCAGCACGGGGATGCTGGAGTCCCCGGTGATGGTCGCCGCCTGGGACTGGGTCACCATGGTGCAGGCCGCGATGACGACGGGCGACGGGGTGCTCGACGGGCTGGGGGACGGAGTGGGCGTGGGGGTGGCCGGCCTCGGTGTGCTCGAGCCGCCGCACGCCGAGATGGCCAGCGCCGCCGCCACGGCAAGGACGGAACCCGTCGACAGGAACCTGGTGCTCACAGTGGTGCCTCCCTCTGTTGCCATCATCGTAGCCGGCTCCCTGCGGCCGGGCAAGGAGGCGGCCACCCCCCTGCCGGTGGTGTCTCCCTCCCGGGCGCCGGGGTGCGTCCACGCCGGCGCGGCTCGACTTGTCCTCGACCTCTACCTTCTCGGCTCGTACCGCATCGCCACTGCCCCCGAGCCGAACTCCAGCCGGCCAACGAGCTTCAAGTCGACCGGCCTCGACACGCCCGCGAACAGCCTCGGCCCGTGGCCCGCGAGCCTGGGGTGCACCACGAACTCGTACTCGTCGATCAACCCCAGCTCCGTCAGCGCCAGGGGGAGCTTCACACCTCCCACCAACAGTCCCGTGCCCGACTCCCGCTTGAGTTGCTGAACGGCCTCGCCCAGATCCCCGCGCACGAGCTCCGAGTTCCAATCGACCTGCTCCAGGGTGCTCGACACGACGTACTTCCTCGCCGCGTCGATGGTCTGGGCGAAGGGCTCCATCCAATCAGGTCTCGCCCCCTGGGCGCCGGCGGCCGCCACGCTGATTCCATCATCTGGCAGGTCACCCGGCCAAAGAGCAGGGCATCGGCCTGACGGAGGTTCTCGGCCGCGTGACGATGCAGGTCTTCGTCCGCGGGGATCGCTCGGTGATCGCAGCACCCGTCCACCGTGACATTGATGGAGTACCGAAGGGGTCGCATCTCACAAGACTACCCCGAGGTGGGCGGCGTGCCCCCGCTCGACCCGGTCCCGAGGCCATGTCCCAATTCCACCAGGGCTATCGAGCCCCCGCGTCTCCACCGTGATCCCGGTTGATTGCACCGAGACCACGAGTGATCCGCCGGCCACCACTGCCCAGATTGGCCGGTGCTAGAATCGCCCCGCGATGCCGGACTGGCTCCGCCCCTTCCGCCGGATGGTGGGTGGACGACGTCCGATGCTGCTGGCCTCGGCTGTCCTGGCGTCGATGACCGCGGCGTGCGCGTCGCTCTCGACCGCGCCCACGCACAGCGCTGCCACCCGCACACCCTCGCAGCCGTCCACGCCTACCGCTTCCCCCCCGGCGATCCCGTGGATCCCCAACTCGGAGGATCAGGTCACGGTGCAGGCAATCGCCCTGACTGCCGCCGAACTCAGCCCCTTCTCTGTCCACCCACCCATAGCCGCCGTTCCCGCAGCTGCTCCGTCGGGGTGGACCGTGATTGCGGATGAGCCTCTCGACTTTGCGCAGCCGAGCAGCCCCGCGTGTCTCAACGTGGTGTCCCCATACACAGCCGGATGGTATCGGGCCTACAGCTATGACCTCGAGCCGAACGACGCTGAGGAGGGGCATGGGGTCCTGGACGTGTTCGCTCAGGAGAACGCGGCTGCCGTCACCGCCGAGCAGGCTCAGGTGGCGACTCCGGCGTATTCCGAATGCTACGCGGGTCAGGTCGGCGGCGACATCGCCGGCACCGGGGCGTCGGTTGCCGGGCCGGTCACCGAACAGGCCGAGAGCATCGACGCCGGTGTGCCCAGCGTCATGCGTCTGTACACCTTCCCCTACCTCTACCTCGGCGAGACCATGACCAACTACAACTCGGTGATCTGGCTCGCATATGGCCGCTATCGGGCCATCCTCGATCTCTGGACCTGCTGCGGCCTCCCACCCGTCTCCGACTTCACCGCGGACGTCCAGCTCTTGGGCGCGCGGATGCGAGCTGCACCGGCCGGGTCCGGTACCACTCTCGAGGCGACCCATCCGAGCTACCCGACCGACGCGCCGAGGACCCGCGAGAGGCGCGCGAACCTCCTGGTCAGATAGCCGGTGAGGGCGCACCACATTCCAGAGACCAGCAGCACCATCACGCCGCTCTCCCGCCGGCCCGAGGCTCGTAGGTCGTGAGCGAGACCGGGGCACCTGCCGGGGTCGGGGTGGGCGCCGGAGTGGGGCTGGGTCCGGCCGACGGCGACGGGCCGGGCGACCCGCTGGGGGTGGGCGCCGGGCTGGGCGACGACGTCGGGCTGGGGCTCGCCGTGGGCGAGGGGGTGGGCGTGGGGCAGGGCGATGATCCGCCGCCGGTGCACTCGGGGAGGACGCCTGCGGGCGGCATGAAGGGCTGCGGCCGCGGCAGCGACACGGTGAAGGGCTCGTCGATGTAGCGCGCAGGCCCGGTGGTCCCCCAGATGTTGTCCATCGACACCTGCCGGTTCTGCGCCCCGTCGGTGTTGCCCACCCAGGTGGCCACCACCCAGCTCGGCGTGTACTCCATGTACCACGCGTCCAGGTAGCTGTCGGTCGTCCCCGACTTCCCGGCGGTGGGCCAGCGGAAGTCCAACCCCCAGTAGCCCGGATAGCCACGCAGGATCTGGGTGATGCTCCACGCCTGGGCGGCGGTCATCACCTGACGCTGACCCGGGTCGCTCGCGGGGGCGCTCCAAAGGGTGTCGCCGCTGGCGTCGGTGACCTTCAGGATCGTCTGCGGGGTCACGGTGTGCCCGCCGTTGGCGAAGGCGGAGTAACCGACCGCCTGGTCGAGCACCGACGTCGCCGAGCTCCCGATCGCCGAGCTGAGGTCATCCGCGATCGGGGTGGTCACCCCGACGGAGTGGGCAAAGGCGATGATCTTGGACATCCCGATCATCTGGGCGGCCTGCTCGGTCGCGATGTTGCGAGAGTGGAGCAGCGCAGTGGCCGCGGTGATGTCCCCCTCGTACCCCCGGTCCCAGTCCTGGACCCCACCGAGGGCCCGGGACTCCGCGGCCGTGTCCTGGAGAATGGTGTTCGGGGTGATGGTGCCGTCCTGGAAGCCGGTCTCGTAGACGTACGGTTTGAAGGACGACCCCGGCTGCAACCCGTCCAGGGTGACGAAGTCGTCCTCGCCGTCGATGGCCGGGTCGTCGTAGTTCGCCGATCCCACCCAGGCCAGCACCTGGCCGCTGCTCGGATCCATCATCAGGAGGGCCGCGTTGTTGGCCCCGCCGCCCATCCGCGCCAGGCCTTCCTGCACGGCGGTGTCGGCGTCCTCCTGGTAGGTCAGATCGAGGGTGGTGGTCACCGTCAGGCTTCCGAGGAAGGCGCCCGGCTCATCCTCGAGGAGCTGGGGCAGCTCGTCCTCGACGTACTGCACGAAGTGGGGGGCGGGGCCGACCTGCGGCGCCTGCCCATGGGCCAGGTCGGCCTGGATCGCCGCCCGGTTGGTCGCGTCGGGGCTGCCGTCCGCGTCGAGCGGGTCGACGGCGCGAGCTGCTGCCTCGGTCACCTCGCCGGACGCGACCAGCGCGGTGAGCACGTAGTCCATGCGGCTGTAGGCGCCGTTCGGGTTGACGTAGGGGTCGTACGACGACGGCGCCTGGGGGAGGCCGGCGAGCATCGCCGCCTCACCCAGGTCGAGCTGGGAGGCGGGCTCGCCGAAGTAGCGCTCCGCCGCCTCCTGGATGCCGTAGGCATCCTCCCCGAAGTAGGTCAGGTTGAGGTACATGTTGAGGATCTGCGCCTTCGAGTACTGGCCGGCCAGCTGCTGGGCGAGCAGGGCCTCGCGCACCTTGAGCAGCACCGACTTGGCGGCGCCCTGGCCGTAGAAGGCCTCCTTGGCGACCTGCTCGGTGATCGTGCTCGCACCCTGAGCGGGGCTGCGCAGGATGACGTCCACCACCAGCGCCTTGAGGATCCGGGCCGGGTCGAAGGCCCCCTCGGAGTAGAAGTTCCGGTCCTCGGCGGCAACGATCGCGTCCTGCATGATCGGGGCGATCTGCTGGAGCGGGACGTCGGCGCGCTTCTCCCCGTTGTCACCGACCTCGCCCAGCAGCCTCCCATCCCGGTCGACGATGCGGATGGTGCCCGTCGCCGCCCCGATGGCGTCGAGGTTGGGGAGGGTCATCGCCGCGTAGAGGACCAGTCCCCCCAGGACGGCGATGATGCCCACGATCGCGCCGCCCCCGAGCCAGAGCCCCCGGCGCAGGGGGGATCGGCGTCGCCACCAGCGCCCGGCGCGGCTGCGCAGCCCCGCCTGCAGGCCGGCTCGACGCCGGCGCGGCCTGCCCAGCCCGGGGCCCGACCCGATCGCGGGCGGCCGCATCGCACCACCGCCCTCTCCCGTCGCGTCGATCCCCTCCCCCGGACCATCCAACCTCATTGTCCCTTCCTCGTGTGGCCACGCTCGGCAAGGCGGCCGGCGTGGTCCGCGGTGATCACGGGGCTCTCCGTCCGGGACCTCCCACGGATCGGCGATGGCGACCACCCTGGCCAATCGCCCATGGGGACAACGCGGGCGGTACCGGCCAGGGTTTCGCTCGCCTCAGATCCGCCCCGCCGCCCAGCGAATCCCTGACGCGATCGCAACAGATGGGCAATGATCTCGTGACGCTGCCCCACGCCCGCGGTGGCGCTCCTCCGTGCGCACCAGAATGGGCACGCCATGACGATGGATCCCACTCGCCGAGTGATCGGCATCGACATCGGGGGCACCTTCGGGACGGGCATGAGGGGAGCGCTGGTGGGCGGCGACGCGTCGCTCATCGCGAGGAAGGACGGGATCACCCCGCGGACGAGCCCAGACGACCTGATCGCGGCCATCGCGACCATGACC
Organism: uncultured Chloroflexia bacterium; assembly: GCA_963803165.1. Lineage (GTDB taxonomy): Bacteria > Chloroflexota > Dormibacteria > Aeolococcales > Aeolococcaceae > Changshengia. The sequence continues at coordinate 84,275 of CAWDLK010000003.1, forward strand.
GGCCGGCTCGCCGAGATAGCCCAGCGGGACGGGACGCCCGTGGCCGCGGTGGGGATCGCCGTCCCGGGGCTCGTCGACGAGGCATCGGGGATGGTCCATCGCAGCCCGAACCTGAAGCTGCAGGACGTCCCCCTGGGCCAGATCCTCCGGGACAAGCTGCGGCTGCCGGTCTTCCTGATGCACGACGCCAGTGCCGGTGCGCTGGCCGAGTACTCCGTCGGGGTCGGTCGCTCGGTGTCCGACATGCTGCTCGTGGTGACCGGAGTGGGCGTCGGCAGCGCCGTCATCAGCGGCGGCCGGGTCCTCCGAGGAGCCCACGGCGCCGCGGGAGAGATCGGGCACATCTCGATCGACCCGGCCGGGATGATCTGCGGCTGTGGCGGCCACGGCTGCGTCGAGACCTACGCCTCGGAGACCTCCATCGCCCGTCGTTACACGATGGCGGCCAAGGAGGCGATCCTCCCCGAGGAGGTCATCGCCAAGGCGGCAGAGGGCAATCCCGCCGCCGCCCGCGTCTGGAACGAGGCTTTGGGCGCGCTGGCGACAGTCATCGCCACCGCGGTGGCGCTCATCGACTGTGAGCTGGTGGTCCTCTCCGGCACCATGGGGATCACCTCGGGAGCGCTGGAGCCGCTCGGCACCCTGCTCGCCAAGAGGATCAACCTGGTCCAGCTCCCCCGCATCGAAGTCGGTGCCCTGGGTGGCCTCGCCGGGGTGATCGGAGCTGCCGCCCTCGGCTTCGAGCGCGGCGGGGTCGGCCACGCCACCCGCGAGTGGCGCGAGGCGGGCCGCATCCCAGCCGGCATCGCGTAGAGGCAGCGGTCCCCGCGCCAGGGTGGCGCAACCCTCTCCCGGCGCACGCCTCTCAGCGAGCACCCACCAGGGCAGCCGCGGCGACCGGTGAGCCGCCGCGCTCCACCCGCTCGTCGCCGACCAGATGGCCGTCGCGGAGATGGATGATGCGGTCGGTCCGCGCGGCGAGGTCGAGGTCGTGGGTGACGATCAGGAAGGTGACCCGGCTCTCCCGGTTGATCCGGCGCATCAGCGAGAGCAGCATCTCCGCGGTCTCGGTGTCGACCTCGCCCATCGGCTCGTCGCCGAGCACCAGGGTGGGCTGGCCGATGAGCGAGCGCGCGATGGCCACGCGCTGCTGCTGACCGCCGGACAGCTCGGAGGGCCGGTGCGAGGCGCGGTCGCCGAGGCCCATCTCCTCGAGGAGCAGCTCGGCCCGGCGGTGCCCGGCGCGGCGGTCGGCGCCGGAGTATCGGAGGGGCAGCAGCACGTTCTCGATCGCGGAGAGGGTGGGCAGCAGGTTGAACTCCTGGAAGATGAAGCCGATCCGGCGGCTGCGCAGCTCGGCCCGCTCGCCGTCGCCCAGCCCGCCCGTGTCCACCCCGTCGAGGAGCACGCGCCCCGCGGTGGGCCGCATCAGCAGCCCGGCGCAGTCGAGCATGGTGGTCTTGCCGCTGCCGGAGCGTCCGACCACGGCGACGAACTCGCCCTGCTCGATCTCCAGGCTCACGCCCTCGAGCGCCTTGACCACCTGGGTGGCGCGTCCGTAATGCTTGGTCAGGCCTTCCAGCCGCAGGGTGGGCATCTCGTGTCTCCTACTGATTGCGCAGCGCGCGGACGGGGTCCATCCGCGCGGCGCGGACGGCGGGAAGCAGGCCGGCGAAGGCGCCCAGCGCCACCGCGAAGCCGATGGCGAGCGCGGTCAGGCCGGGGGTGACCAGGAAGAGCCCCCCGCTCGGGTCGCTGCCGTTGAGCAGCTCGGTGAGGAGGAAGCCGAGCAGGTAGCCGACCACCCCTCCGATCAGCCCGATCAGGGCGGCCTCGGCGACGAACTCGGTGAGGATGTGGCGGGTGCGGGCCCCGACCGCCTTCTTGAGCCCGATCTCCCGCACCCGCTCGCTCACCGACATCAGCATGGTGTTGACCACCGAGAGGCCCCCGATGATCAGCGCCAGCATGGCGGCGGCGGTGGTCATGAAGGTGAACACCGCACCCCCCGCCTTGAAGCTGTTGACGAGGGTGCTGGGCTTGGTCGCCTTCACCGTCGGGACCTGGTCGGTGATCCGATCGGCCAGGGTGTCGAGATTGACCCCGGACTTGCCGTAGGCCACGGCGCCCGAGACGACCTGGTAGGGATCGACACCGCCGGTCAGCGCCGTGGAGAGGCTGTCACCCTGGATCATCTGAGCGTCGTGGAGGCTGACGTAGGCTCCGCTGTCCGGAGCCGTGAGGGTCTGGTTGATGATGCCGACCACGGTGAAGCGGTGGTCGACGAAGTCGGGCTTGGCGTCGCTGGGCCGCACCGGCAGGTAGATGCTGTCCCCCACCTTCATGTGGAACTCACTGGCCATCGAGGAGCCCAGGTCCACCTGGCCCCGTGAGGCGTCATCCACCCAGCTGCCCTGAGCGAGCGACATCTTGAACGCGGAGTACCGATTCTCGGCGGGGTCCCAGTTGGCGATGTAGTCCGGGATCCCGAAGCTCATCACGTCCGTCGATCCGGGCTTGGCGTCGACCATGACCTCCGGGAACACCGCCGCCACCCCCGGAACCTTGGCGATCCGGGCTGCCGTGGAGAGGTCCATCAGACTGCCGCCCATGGCGAAGCTGGACCCCTTGTCGTCGGCGACCTGGATGCTGTTGCCGTAGTAGATGATCCCGCCCCCGATGAGGGTGTCGAAGTGCTCCGCCATGGCGCCCATGGTGGTGAGGGCGAAGATCCCCATCACGATCCCGATGACGGTGAGCGAGGTGCGCAGCTTCCGCCGCCAGAGGTTGCGGAAGATCTCCATGTCAGCTCTCCTGATTCCGGTCCACGGCGCGGGATGCTACGGGGTGGCGTGATCGATCCACCATCGGGTAAGTCCCTGGAAATCCCCTGACCCCGCCCTCGCAGGGTCAGGGATTCGACCCTGGCGCAACCCTCCGGGAGGGTCCGCTCAGCGGCCGACCTCGCGCACCCGCATCGCCGCCATCGCACCGCCGAAGCCGATCACCACGATGCCCGCCATCACCGCGAGCCCGGTCCAGTAGACGCCGGCGGTGAGCGGGGTGCCGTAGAGCGTGAAGAGAGAGAGGTCGAGCACCCATCCCGGCCATTGGAAGAGCGGAGCGAGGAGCGGGATGTAGAGACCGGCGACCGCGACCACCGCCAGCACCGGCACCGCCAGCCGCGGCAGGCGCGCGATGACCAGCGCGCCGAGTGCCCCGAAGCTGAGCGTCATCATGACCAGCAGCCCGGTGGCGGTGAGCAGCGCCCCGGTGCCCAGATGGACGCCCTGGCTGGGCGCGGCGAGGCCCGTGATCAGCGAGCCGAGCGCGGCGATCAGCAGCGCCCCGACGGTGAGCGCGGCGCAGCGCTCGGCGACCACCCGCCAGCGCGCGACCGGCTGGGCGATCTCCATCTCCAATCGCCCCCCGGCGTCCTCGCCCGCCCACCCGGAGGTCTGGGCGATGGCGTAGGCGGCGAGGATGAAGGCGGCGATGCTGAGCCAGACCGAGCTCACCACCGCGGTGGCCGCGTCATCGGTGCCGGCGGCGTGGATGTAGCGCTCGAATCCCGGCACCGAGGTCAGCAGCTTGCCCGTGCTCCGGGCGATCGACACCACCAGGCCCGCCCCGACCATCGTCCCCACCGTCCAGCCGGCGAGCCCCCAACGCCGCTCCCAGAGGGTGCGCAGCACCGGTCGACGGAGCAGGGGGTTGGACGAGGGCGAGTGCGTCACCTCGATCCGGGTCGAGCTCCGCCTCAGCAGCGCGGCGTGGACGTCCCGGCGCCGGAAGCCCACGGCGGCCAGGACGGCGAAGACCACGGCGATCGCGTAGAGAGCGAGGGTCGCGCCCCCGTCGAACCGTCCCCCGGGGACCACCGCGGTGGTGAGGTCGGCCAGGTGGAACGGCGAGATCATCGCCACTCCGTCGAGGCCCGGGTTGACCCGGGCGAGGGCGTCGACCACGTAGAGGGCGAGCAGCACCACCCCACCGAGCACCACCGCCCCCATGCGGGTGGTGACCAGCTGGGCGGCGGCCAGCCCGATCGCGAAGCAGGCCAGCGCGATCCCGAGCAGCGCCGCCCCCTGTCCGACCAGTGCCGGGAGCGAGACCGACGCCTTGCCGGCGGCCAGGCCGCCCGCGGTCCCGAGGGCGGTGGCCGCGACCGCCGCCAGCGCGGCCAGCCCGAAGGCCGCCGAGCGCGAGAGGAGCAGCCGCGCCCGGCCGACCGGGGTGGCGAGCCACGTCTCGGTCAGGCCGCGCTCCTCCTCGTTGCGGACCAGCCCGGCGGCGGCGGCGAGCCCCCAGGTCGCGAAGACGAGGGTCAGCCAGGTGAGTCCCTTCCACCACGTGTACCCGGCGACGGTGTCGGGCCGGATCGGGAGCGGGATGAGATAGGCGAGCTGCGGACCGAGGGCGGCGGTCTGGCGGCCGAAGCTCTCGCGCAGCGCCGGGGTGCCGGCCGCCGCGAGGTAGGAGGCGGCTGACGAATACGGCGAGATGAAGCCGAGGAGGGCCACGCCGGTGAGCGGCCAGCGGTGGATGCGCAGCCCGTAGCGCAAAAGGGTGGTCAGGCCCTTCCGGCCGGCGCCCGAGCCCGGCCCCTCCCGTGCGCTCAGAGAGAGCGCCGGAGCGGCGCTCACCGAGGTGCCCCGGGGGCCACCGCCTCCACCTCCGGCTCCTCGCGAAAGTAGGCGAGGAACACCTCCTCCAGGCTGGGCTCGTGGGTCACCAGGTTGAGCACCTGCGCCCGGCCCAGCGCCGCGAGCAGCGGACCGAAGCCGCCGCGCACCGAGCAGCTCAGGTGGTGGTCCTCCACGGTGACCTGCTCCACCCCGGAGAGCGCGCGAATCGCCTCCAGCGGCACCGTCCCCGCGAAGTCCGCCTCCAGGCGGTGGTAGCGGAGGTGGTGCAGCTCGTCGAGCCGGGCCACCTGCACCAGGCGACCCCGGCGCAGGATGCCGACTCGCTGGCAGACGCGCTCCACCTCGGAGAGGACGTGCGAGGAGAGGAAGACGGTGGCACCCTCCGCCCCGGCCTCGGCGACCATGCCGTAGAACTCCTGCTGGATCAGCGGGTCGAGCCCATTGGTCGGCTCGTCCAGCACCAGGAGCCGCGACGGGTGCATGAAGGCGAGCACCAGCCCGAGCTTGCGCTTGTTCCCCGACGAGTACTCCCGGTAGCGGCGGCCGAGGTCGAGGTCGAGGCGCTCGGCGAGGCGGCTCACCCGCGAGGGATCGGCGCCGCCGCGCAGGCCGCCGACGTAGGCGACCACGTCCCGGCCGCGGAGACCGCCCCACTGGGGCATCTCGCCGGGAAGGTAGCCGACCAGACGCTTGACGTCCACGGGGTCCGCCTGGCAGTCGACCCCGAAGACGTGGGCGCGACCCCGCGACGGACGGATCAGGTCCATCAGCAGCCGGATGGTGGTCGTCTTGCCGGCGCCGTTGGGACCGAGGTAGCCGAAGATCTCGCCGTCCGCCACCTCGAGGTCCAGGCCGAAGAGGCCCCGCTGCTCCCCGTAATCCTTGGTCAGCCCCTCGGTGCTGATCGCCGTGGCCATGCTCGCCTACCTCCGGGTGTCCGTTCCGTACCGTCAGTCGAACCAGAGCCGCATGGTGGAGAGGTCCATGAGGCGCAGCGTCCCGGAGCGGATGCCCAGGATCCGCCCCACGGCGTCCGTGTAGCCGGCGATGGTGGTCTCCACGACCTCGAACGGGATGCTGCCCGCTCTGCGGGCGAGGAAGAGCTCGATGGCCAGCTCCTGGGCGCCGAGCATCAGGGACACCACGGCGCGGGCGGCGCCCTCCGCGGACGCTGTCGACATCAGCCCCTCCGCATTCCCCTGCTCGACGATGCGGGCCAGCAGGGGCACCAGTGAGCGCACCGTGCTCCGGCGCAGCTTCTCGCGCGCGATGGCGTTGTCATCCGAGTTCCAGATCTCGATGAGCGCCAGCATCAGCTCCCGGCGCTCGCCCTTCCAGCCCGCGATCCCGCCGAAGAGCCGCTCGAGCTTCTCGACGGCGGAGAGCTTGGGATCGGAGACCACCGGCGCCACCGCCACCAGGGCCATCTCCACCACGCGGTCCTCGGCGGCCTCGAGCAGGGCCAGCTTGGAGTCGAAGTAGTAGTAGAAGGCGCCGCGCGAGGCATCGACCGCGTCCAGGACATCCTGGACGCTCATCCTCTCGTAGCCCTTGGTCTGGATGAGGTGCAGGGCCGCGTCCACGAACGCCTCGCGCCGGACGTTCCGGGCCTCCACGTTCACGGTGCGGGGCACACCGCGCCTCCAATAACCGACCGACTGACGGTCTAAGATTAGCAAGCGAGGTGGTTCGCGTCAAGCAGGGCACCACCCTGGACCCGCCGCTCGCCCAGGCTGGTAAGTCACCTTGACACCCACCCACCGGTAAGGTAGCTTGACAAACGTGACCGGCCACACCCAGAACGGGTCGATGGCCGCGGACGTCGACCGCCAGGTGATGGCCCGCATGGCTCAGGCCAACGCGGAGCTGCTGGTCCAGGTGCTCCGCGGCGAGGAGACGGTGGAGGGAGACCCGGTCATGGTCGCCCTGGCGGCGGCGCGCAGCCTCGGGGTGGTGGTCGAGGACATCCTGCGCGGGCTGGTGATCCGGGCTCGCGGCGCACGGCGGACCTGGGCCGAGATCGGCGAGGTACTCCACGTCACCCGCCAGGCCGCGCTGCAGCGCTTCGGGGGCGCCGTGGCCGGGTCCGAGACCTCCGACGCATCGGTCGAGCCCCTCCCCGGGGCGGCCGGCAAGGCGGCCGAGCTCCTCGACCACTTCCTCAACCGTCGCTGGGACGAGCTGAGGGCACAGTTCAACCAGCGCATGCTGGACGTGGCCTCGGTCGCGCTGCTGGCCTCGGTGCGGGGCCGGCTGCCGGCCACCCTCGACTCCCCCGCCGGCGCATCGCCGCCACTGGTGACCCGGCTCGGGGAGCACACGGTCGTCGACGTCCCGCTCACCTTCCGGCGCGGATTGGGGCGCGTGCGCGTGACCGGACGGGTGGTGTTCGACGATGCGGCCCAGGTGGCGGGCTTCTTTGTGCTCCCGCGGACCCACCCGGCAGCGTGACGGCACGAGGAGGGGCGGTCGGATGCCGAGAATGACCGGCCCCGGCTGGTTCACCCGGCGCCAGCACGGATTCGGGTATCGGCCCGCCACCTGGCAGGGCTGGGCGGTGACCGCGGTCGCCGTCGGTCTCGCCGTCGTCGGCGTGCTGGCCTTCCGCCATTCGGCGCTCCAGATCGTCGCCCCGCTGGTGGTGATCGGCGCCTACTTCCTGGTCGCGGCCGCGCTGAGCGACACCGCCGCCCGGACGCGCACCGCGCAGCCGGTGCTCACGGTGCCTCCGGCTCCGGGCCCCACCGCGGCCCGGGCCCTGGCCACGGCCGCCGCCACCCCGGCGAGCGGCCCCATGGCACTGGTGGTCGATCACCTGACCAAGCGCTTCGGCGACCGGGTCGCCTTCGAGGACGTCTCCTTCAGCGTCGCGCCGGGCGAGGTCTTCGGCTTCCTCGGGCCCAACGGCGCCGGCAAGACCACCACGGTGCGGGCGCTCGGCACCCTCATCGAACCCACCTCGGGGTCCGCGGTGGTCGCCGGCATCCCGCTCAGCCCCGACAACGGCACCGAGATCCGCCAGCGGATCTCGATCATGCCGGAGAACCCCGGCCTCTACCTGCGCCTCACCGTGGTCGAGAACCTGGAGCTCTTCGCCGGCCTGTACGGGCTGCACCGCCCGGCCGCGCGCATCGAGCGGGCGCTCGAGGCGGTCAACCTCGGCGCGCGCGCCGGCGACCGCTGCAGCAGCCTCTCCAAGGGTCTGCGCCAGCGGGTCGGGCTGGCCCGGGCCCTGCTCAACGACCCGGCGGTCATGTTCCTCGACGAGCCCACCTCGGGGCTGGACCCGGTGGCGGCCCGCGAGGTCCACGACCTGATCAACGGGCTGCGTGAGCGCGGCGTCACCGTGTTCCTCACGACCCACCGACTCGACGAGGCGGAGCGCCTCTGCGACCGGGTGGCGATCCTCAACACCCGGCTCCGCTCGGTGGGCCGGACCGACGAGCTGCGCGCGAGCCTCTTCAGCCGCTCGCTGGTGGTCGAGACCGCCGCGCCCCTCGACGCGCCCGACGGCGTCTTCGCCGCCTCGGCCGGCGTCGAGAGCTGGCGCTCCGACGACCTCGCCCACTACCTGCTCACCGTCTCCGACCCGCGGGTCGCGGCCCCGGCGGTCACCCGCGCGCTGGTGGCGGCCGGTGCGGACGTGGTCTCCATCGCCGAGTCACGTCACTCTCTCGAGGACGTCTATCTCGAGCTGATCGACGAGGACCCGGAGGCGGCTCGGCGATGAGGCTCGACCGCGGTCGCCTGCTCGCCGTGGTCCGCAAGGAGTTCCGGGTGCTGGTCCGGAACCGCTTCATCATCGGGACGATGACCGTGCTCCCGGTGGTGTTTCTCCTCACCCCCATGATCGAGATCTTCCGGCTCAGCGGAGTCCCGGCCGTCATAGTGCAGCGATTTGCGGGGAGCACCTTCCTCCTCCTCCTCGTCGTCCCGGTGGTGGTGCCGGCCGCCATCGCCGCCTACTCGGTGGTCGGGGAGCGCGAGCAGGGGACCCTCGAACCGCTGCTCACCACGCCGCTCCGCCGCGAGGAGCTCCTCCTCGGCAAGGCGATCGCCGCCATCGTTCCCTCGGTCGGCATCGCCTACGTGCTCTTCGCGGTGGTGGATGGCTGCGCCCAGCTCTTCGCCTCCGACCCCGCGGTGGCGGCGGCGCTGGTGCAGAGCTCGCAGCTCCTGGGCGAGCTCCTCTTCGCGCCGCTGCTCGCCGGCTGGTCGATCTGGGTGGGCATCGCGGTCTCGACGCGGGCGAGCGACGTCCGGGTGGCCCAGCAGCTGGGCACCCTGGCCAGCCTGCCGCCGCTCGGGGTGGTCGCGCTCATCGACCTCCAGGTGCTGACCCCGAGCATCACCCTCGCCCTGGCGTTCGCCCTCGCCCTGCTGGTCGCCGACCTCGTCATGTTCAGCATCGTCTCGGCGATGTTCGACCGGGAGCGGCTGCTCACCGGGGCACGGGCCCAGCGAGCCACCGGGCACGGCGGCGGCGACCGCTCGCGCCTCCCGGTTCGGCGGATCCCCCGCAGCGGCGGCACCGGGGAGTGAGCTGCGGCGACACCGAGGTCGACGCGACGGTGGGCGTCCGGGTCTTCGGCGGCAATCAGGAACGCTGAGGCTGCGCGCGGCGGGCTCGCCGAAAGGTCGGGGTCTCCGCCCCCTGCCCTACACCTAGGCGCGCTCGATGAGCGTCTGACCGTTCGCGGACGACACGATGCCGGCCTCGCCGGCGGCCCAGCAATGGCCGTCGCTCATGCAGGTCATCCCCGACAGCACCGCGCCACCCGCATTGCCGGGCGGGGCGGCGTCGGAGACGATGGTCCACCCGGATCCCGCGTTCTGCTCGATCAGCGCCGCCGTGTCGAAGCTCTCGTCGCCCGAGAATCCGACGGCCCAGCAGTCGTCGACGCTGGCGCAGCTCACCCCGCTGAGCGCGCTCTGGGTGCTGCCCGGCGGTATGGGGCTCGGCACGATGCGCCACCCGGCCCCGGTGTCCTGCTCGATCAGCGTGGGACCGCCGTAGTTGACGTCGCCCCAACCGCCGACCGCCCAGCAATCCTCCGCGCCGGCGCAGCTGATGCTCTCGAGCGCGCTCTCCACGCTGCCCGGGGGGAGAGGGCTCGAGACGACCGTCCACCCGTGGCCCGTGTACTGCTCGATCAGTCCCTGATTGTCCGAGCCGTCCGCGGTCAGGTAGGCGCCCACAGCCCAGCAGTCATCCGCGCTCACGCAGGTCACGGCGGCCAGCTCGTCGGTGGCACCGGCGGAGGCGCTCGGGCTCGGGACGATCTTCCAGCCACTGCCGGTGTACTGCTCGATCACCGTGCCCACCCCCGAAGAATTGGGCCCCGAAGCGTCGGAGTAGCCCACCGCCCAGCAGTCGTCGGCACCGACGCAGGCAACGCCGTCGAGGTCGATCTCCCCATCGCCCGCTGGAGTGGGGCTGGAGACGACGCTCCAGGCGCCGTCCGCGTAGTGCTCGATCAGGGTGTGGCCGGCGCCGCTCGCGTCGGAGTAGCGCCCGACCGCCCAGCAGTCCCCGTCGCCGGCGCAGGCCATCGCCTGGACCTGGCTTGACGTGCTGCCCGGAACCGCGGGGCTCCCCACGATGCTCCAGCCGCTCCCGGTGTCGTGCTCAAAGAGGGTCCGGTCATCGCTCTCGGTGCCGGTGGAATTCCAGTAACCGAGCGCCCAGCAATCGTCGGCGCCGACACAGGTCAGCCCGTCGAGCGACGCACCGATGCTGCCGGGAGGATCGGGACTGGGGACGGCGGCCCAGGAGACCGGCCCGATCACGGCCGCGCTGGGCGTCCCACGCGGGGAGACGCCGGCGCTGGCCGGGCTCGTGGGGGTCCCGGCGCCCTGGGACGGGCCGCAGCCATAGCCGAGGATCACCAGACCAAGCGCTGCCGCAGCGCACCACGCACGGTCAACCCGCGGTCCCCTCATCGCCGGCACCCCCACGTCCCGACCATCCGCCCGGTATCCGGGACCTCGAATATACGAGGGGGGGCCTCACCCACGGCGACGAGGCGCCGGCCTCAGGGGGCGGCCGGGATGGAGACGCCCACGCCGCCGCGGGTCGTGCCGCCGAAGCGCGACTTCTCGACGGCGATGTCGAGCGGGGCCATGCGAGCCCGCATCTCCTCGGTGATCAGGCCCGCGGGCACCAGCCAGGAGACCTCGAACTCGAGCCCGTCGGGGTCCTGGGCGTAGAGGGCCTTGGTGGTGCCGTGGTCGGTCGATCCCACCAGGGCGCCGCGCTCGGCGAGGCGGGCGGAGATGCGCTCCAACTCGTCCAGGGTGTCGACCTCCCAGGCGATGTGGTACAGGCCGACGGTGCTCCGGCCCGCGCCCGAGGGAGCGGCCCCCTGGCCGATGGTGAACAGCCCGAGATCGTGGTCATTGCTGCTGGCCGGCGCCTGCAGGAAGACCGCCCTCCCCCCCGACATCTCGAAGACGACCCGGAAGTCGAGGACCTCGCGATAGAAGGCGGCGGTCCGGGTGGCGTCCCGGACGTAGAGGACAGCGTGGTTCATCCGCGTGACGGGCATGGGCACCTCCCATCGAATGGGTCCTGTGTGGCGGTGCCACCCAGCATAGAAACCCGGGCCGCTCCGGCGGCGCGGGGCTGAGCCGAGGCCTCAGGTGCCGGCCGGCAGGGGCCGGAGCACGCAGAACTCGTTGTCCTCCGGGTCGGCCATCACCGCCCAGGTGACCTCACCCTGGCCGATGTCCTTCTCGCGCGCGCCCAGCCCGGTCAGGCGAGCCACCTCGGCCGCCTGGTCGTCGGGCCGGAGGTCGAGGTGAAGCCGGTTCTTCGCAACCTTGGCGTCAGGAACCGTCTGGAAGAGGAGGTCTGGCACCCCCTCGCCGAGCTCCACCCACCAGTCACCCTCCCCGTTCCCCTGCAGCTGCGTCTCGAAGACCGCGCTCCAGAAGCGCCCGACTCGCTCGGCGTCGTGGCAGTCGACCACCACGCACTGCCAGCGCACCGCCATCAGCCGGCGGAGGGGGTGGGGGGGTACTCGGCGTCTCCGACCTGCTCCTCCCAGTGCGTGCCCGGCTGCTGGATGGCGAGGTGGGCCAGCGGGTGATCGGCGGTAGCCCCGTGCCAGTGCCGCTCGCCGGGACCCGTCCACACGGTGTCGCCGGTCCCGATCCCCTCGGCCTCGCCACCGTCGCTCTGGACCCAGCCCTCACCCTCCAGGACGTGGAGCAGCTGCCCGCCCGGGTGACTGTGCCAGGCGGTCCGGGCTCCCGGCACGAAACGCACCCGGATCATCTGCACCCCTCCCGGCTCGCGCGCCGGCGCCAGCTCGGTCATGGTCACCTCGCCGGTGAACCAATCCGCCCGTCCCGGCTGCCCGCGGCCGCCTGTGCGCGTGATCTCCATGGCGATGCCTCCCGTCGTCACCGACTGCGCCTCCCATGTTCGCCCAACCGCCCGCGGCGCGGTGCCCCTCTCTGCCCTTCCCTCCCGGCGAGCTCAGGCGGTGGCCCCCTCCGGCTGCGCTTCCTCGATGCGATCGAGGCCGAGACGCCGGTGGAAGCCCGCGAGCCAGCTCGGCGCCCACCAGTTCCACCTCCCCAGGATCGCCATCAGCGAGGGGACCAGCAGGGCGCGGACCACGCTGACGTCGATCAGCACCGCCAGCGCCGCCCCCAACCCGATCTCCTTGAGCACCAGGGTGCTGGAGAGGACCAGGGCCCCGACCGCGATGCAGAAGAGGACCGCGGCCGAGGTCACCACCCGCCCCACCCGCTGCAGACCCAGGGCCACCGCGTCACGCGTACGCAGCCCGGAGAGGTACCCCTCGCGGATGCGCCCGAGGAGGAAGACGCCGTAGTCCGTCGACAGGCCGAAGGCTAGGGCGCCGACCAGCACCGGCGTCTCGATGTTCACCCCTCCGTCCGAGGTGAAGCCCAGCACCCCGGAGAGGAATCCGTGCTGGAAGACCAGCACCAGCAGCCCCAGGGTGGCGCCGAGGGTGAGCGTGTTCATCAGCAGCGCCTTGACCGGGAGCACCACGGAGCCGGTCATCAGGAAGAGGATGACCAGGGTGGTGATCGCCAGCAGCACGGCGGCGTCCGGCAGGTGGGCGGCAAGGGTGGACTCCTCGTCGGCGAAGTCCGCCGTGAAGCCGAAGGCGCGCACCTCCAGGCTGGTCGGGATGGCTCGCACCCGGTCCAGGGTGCTCAGGGCCGGCGTTGAGATGGCCTGGCTCTCGAGCGTGGCGTCGACCTCCCACAGACTGGAGCTGATCCGGTCGGGAGGAGCCACCGACCGCACCCCGGTGATCCGCGAGACCGCCGCGTCGTAGGCCTGCACCTGCGCGGTGACGGCGGCACCGCCGCTTACCACCAGCTCGAGCGGCGCGGCGCTGATGCCGTGGTAGGTCGCCGTGATCGCCCGGTCCACCTGGGTGGCCTGCAGGCTGGCGGGAAGCTCCTGGGTGCTGTAGCCGGTGAAGTGGACGGCCAGGGCCGGGATCCCGATCGCCAGGAGGGCCGCCGCCGCCAGCGGGGCCACCGCCATCCGCCAGCGCATGACCCAGCTGGCCAGCAATGACCAGAAGCCGCGGTCGGCGCCGCTCGGCGACGAGGCGCGGCGGCGCAGCACGGGGAACATGTCCACGCGGCGTCCCAGCAGGGCGAGGACGGCCGGGAGCAGGACCACCGCATTGAGCGTGGAGCAGAGCGTGACCATCATCCCCGCCAGCCCCATCGACGAGAAGGCCGGGATGGGGAAGAGCAGCAGGGCGCCCAGGGCGGCGGTGACCGTGGCGGCGCTGAAGAGCACCGTCCGGCCCGCCGTGGCCAGGGTCCTCTCGAGCGCGGCCGGCGCGACTCCCAGGTGCGCCATCTCCTCGCGGAAGCGGGAGACGATCAGCAGGTTGAAATCGATGGAGAGCCCGATGCCCAGCGCGTAGACCAGGTTCAGCGAGTACACCGATACCGGGGTGAGGCTGGCCGCGACCAGCAGCAGGAGGGTGGTGAGGGCGATGCTGACCAGGGCGCCGAGCAGGGGCAGCAGCGCTGACACCACGCTGCCGAAGACCACCAGGAGCAGGACCAGCAGGATCGGCAGGGCCACCGTCTCGGCGAAGCTCAGGTCCTTGAGGCTCTGGTCGCTGGCCTGGGCGTTGAGGGCGGTGGGACCGCCGAGGAGCACCCTGCCGTCCAGGGTGGGGTCGCTGTCGATGCTGGCCTGGAGGGCGTGGGTGGCGGTGTCCTCGTCGACCGTCCGCACCGTCGCCGTCACCAGGGCGGTGCGTCCGCTGTCGGAGATCAAGGCAGGCGTGCCCAGCGACCAGGCATCGGAGACCGCAACCACCTCCGGGCGGCTGCGGAGCAGGCGGACCGCGTCGGTGACCACCGCGGGGGCGGGGTCCGCGATGCTGGCGGCCGCAGGAAGGGTGACCAGCAGCTCGTAGCCCTCGTCCGGGTCGGCCCCGGTCGCCCGGAGCAGCTCAGCCCGGGCCTGGGCGCTCGCCGACGAGGGGTCGCTGTAGTCGGAGTTGCCGTTGGTCAGCTTCCCGGAGACGACTCCCGAGAGGGCGAAGCCGAGCACGGTGAGGCTGACGATCCCGACCAGGATGCGCCAGCGGTTGCCGATCACCAGGCGTGCCAATCGGGTCATCGAAGCTTCTCCCCGTCGTTGCTGATGGCAGCCGTCCGGCCTGCCGGGCGGCGGTGTCCTGGGCTCCCTTACGCCGTAAGTGGCGGTCGTCGTGTACCTTACACCGTAAGCAAGCCCGGCGCAAGCCGGCGGCGCAAGATGTGCGAACCGATGCCCCACCCGATCTCCTCGCCCCCACCACCGAGCCCCGTGGAGGCCGGCGCCCCCCGCCCCGCGGCCGGGCTCGGGGACGGCGAGCGTGCCGCGCTCAGCCCCCAGCGGATCCTCGACGCGGCCCTCGAGCTGGTCGACGCCGAGGGCCTGGAGGCGCTCTCGATGCGGCGGCTCGGTGCCCTGCTGGGCGTCGAGGCGATGAGCCTCTATCACCACTTCCCGAGCAAGTCGGCGCTCCTCGACGGCCTGGTGACCACGCTGCTCCGGCAGGTCCCGCTTCCCGACCCCGGCGACGCCCCCTGGGAGCAGGCGCTGCTGCGGGGCTTCACCGACTTCCGCCGGGTGATGCTCGCCCACCCCGGCGCCTTCCCCCTGGTCTCCTCCCGGCCGGCCAGCGACCCGGAGAGCCTCACCCCCATCGCCCGTGCCTTCGGGGTGCTCGCCGGCGCAGGCTTCAGCCCGAGCCAGGTCAAGTCGGCCTGGGGCGCCCTGCTCTCGTACGTGCTCGGCTACATCGACTGCGAGGTGACCGGGGTGGGCACGGCCGCCGAGAGCGGGGCGATGGCCGACCTCATCCGGGACCTGGACGGGCTCGGCTTCGAGGCGCTCCGCGCGTCGTGGGTCGAGGCAGCTCTCCACGAGCGGACCAATGACGACGAGTTCGCCTGGGGCCTGGAAACGCTGCTCGCCGGGCTCCGCCTCCGCCTCGCGGAGAACGGACGGCAGCCCGCGTAGCCTCAGCCGCCGCGACCCCCGGCGACCGGCCGCCGCGCCCGCCCGGCCCCTGACGGCCAGGCCCACCGCCCGCTACACTGGCAAACATGCGTTCGCCAGTGGGCCCGCTCGACGCCGCCTACCCGGACAACCTGCGCCCCCTCGCCGGCGCGCCTCCGCTCTTCTGCCGGGGTGAGCTGCGGCCCGACGACGCCCGCAGCGTCGCGGTGGTGGGGACGCGCTCGCCGAGCCCCGAGGGGCTGACCCTGGCCCGGCGGCTCGCCGCAGAGCTGGCCCGGGGCGGGTTCACCGTGGTCTCGGGGCTCGCCCGCGGCCTCGACACCGCCGCCCACGCCGCCGCGCTCGAGGCCGGGGGACGCAGCATCGCGGTGCTGGGCTGCGGCATCGGCCGCGTCTATCCGCCGGAGAACGCCGGCCTCGCCGACCGCATCGCCGGGCGGGGTGCCGTGGTCTCGCAGCACCCGGGGGAGGCGCCGCCCTCCCCCGCGGCTCTTCGGGAGCGCAACCGGGTCATCGCCGGTCTGGTCCGCGCCGTGGTGGTGGTCGAGGCCGGCCCGACCTCGGGGGCTCGCATCGCGGCCCGCTGGGCGATGGCTCTCGGCCGGCCGCTCTGGATCACCCAGCTGGTGGCCGCAGAGCCGTGGGTCGGGGGGCTCCTCGCCCACTCCGGGGTCCACCTCGTCGGCGGCGGCGCGCAGGGGATCCTGGCCCAGCTCGCGGAGGACGGCTGCACCTCCCCCGTCCAGCTCGCGCTGCTGATGACGGCCCCGGGATGAGCGGCTGCGGCGTCTGCGGGCGCCCGCTCGCGCCGGGCGCGGCCCGCTGCCGCAACCCCCTCTGCGCCAGCGCGTCCCGCTGGTTCCGCTGGAACGTCGCCGTCGCCGAGCGCAGCGGCCTGCTGGAGGAGGCGCTCAACGCCTACAAGTACCGAGGGGACCGGAGCCGGGCCTGCGTCTTCGGCGCCATGCTCGCCGGGTTCCTGGCCCAGCGCAGCCGGCTGGTCGACGGCTTCGACCTGGTGATCGCCAGCCCGACCTTCGTGGGGACGGGCGGTCGCGACTTCGACCACGTCCGGCTGATCCTGGCCGAGGCGGCGCGACGGTCGGCGCCCGGCGGCGGCGTGCGCTTCGACCTCGAGAGCCTCCCGGCCATCGTCAAGACCGGCCCGACCCCGCGCCTCGCCGGCCGGGCCCACCGCGAGCGCCGCCGCATCGCCGAGGAGCGGCTCCGGCCCCTGCTCCGAGTCCCCGATCCGCGGCGCACCGCGGGCGGTCGCATCCTGGTCTTCGACGACGTCTTCACCGACGGCCGCACCCTCGACGAGGTGGCCCGGGCGCTGCGTCTCCACGGCGGCGCCCGCGAGGTCTGTGGGATCGCCCTCTGCCGTCAGCCCTGGCGGGATCGCGCCAGCCTGGATGCCAGCGCCGCGTAGCAGACTCGCGCGATGGCCCTCAGCGCCCGCGACCGGGACGTCCTGGGCTACGCCGTGCGCCACGGCATGGTCACCGCCGATCAGCTCGGCGCCCGCTTCTTCGCCTCCACCCCGTCGGCGCGCCGACGGCTGCGCACCCTCGGCGCGGCCGGGTTGGTGATCAGCGACCGGGTGCTCCTCACCCTGCCCGCGGTGGTGCGCGCCACACCTGCGGGTGCGCGCCTGGCGGGCTGCGACCTCCTTCGCCAGGCCCGCGAGGCGCGTGTCGCCGCGGTGGTCAGCACCCAGCAGCTTCCCGACCCGCGCACCGCCCACGCGCTGCGCGGCGCCCTGCTCGGCGCGGGGTTGCTCATCGCCCACCGCATCGGACCCGACGATGCCGACGCGGTGGCCCGCGTGATCGGCACCGAGCGCGCGGTGCAGGTCACCCGCACCCTGGGTGAGGAGGGCTCGCCCCCGCGCCGCTCGGTCCGCTCCGTCGACCGCTTCGCCGTCGACCCCAACGTGATGAAGCAGCTCGCCACCGGGGAGGCGGTGGTGCTGAGCGTCGCGAGCGTTCGCAGGGTGGCCATCGTGCGCGTGCTCCGGCCGGTGATCGCCGAGGCGGTGTGAGCGCGCTGCCCCTCTCCACCGCGACGCCGGCGAGAGCCCACCTCGCCGGACGACCGTGCCGGCGGGCATCCGCCGCCGGCTGGCTGGCTGCCGGGCTGCGCCGCCGCGGAGCCGCCTCGGCCGTCAGCCTCGTCTGTGCGTGGTCGGGCGTCTGGCTGGCGGTCTGGCTGCTGGTCGCCGACGCCGTGACCGGAGCGCTGCTCTCCGCCCTCGGTGACGCGGTCAGCACGGCCCTGGTCGGGGGCGGCGGGACGGGGCCGGGTGGGGCGGCGCTCTCGGTAGCGGGTGGCGCGCTGAGCGGCGCGGCGGCCGGGCTCTGGTCCAGCGTCACCGGCCTGGTGGTGGACGAGCCCCTCCAGTTTCTCACCGCCCTGCTCGCGGGGCTCGTGGTGTCGCTGGCGCTGATCGGCCTGACCGTGGCGCTGGAGCCGTGGGTGCTCCGCGCGCGCGGCTGCCGGCGCCCGAGCCGGCGCGAGGCCGCCCGGATCGCGCCGCTGCTGGAGGCGGCCGCTGCCGGCCTGGGGCTGGACGCCCTCCCCCTGCTGCTGATCGACGACGGCGACAACCTCCGGGTCCGCGCCCACGCCCGCCACCTCGTCGTCGGCCGCAGCCTCCTCGAGGAGATCGGCGAGGGCCCGGCCGGCGACGCCGCCCTGGAGGCGGTGCTCGGCCACGGGCTCCACCACTGGGCGGTGGGCGACGGCGTCGGGCTCCTCGCGGTGCAGTGCTTCGGCCTCCCGCTGGTGCTCCTCTACGACGCCGGCTGCTGGCTGGCGCAGCGGGGGAGCCCGTTCGTCGCGGTGGCCGGCTGGGCCGTGCTCTGGCCGGCGTGGCTGCTGGTCCGGCTGATCCTCGAGCCGGTGGTCACCCTGGGCTCGCGGAGGCAGGAGTACGAGGCCGACGCCGCCGTCGCGGCCGCCGGCCAGGGGGAGGCGCTCCACCGCGCCCTGAGCCTGCTCGGCGAGCTGGAGCCGGGCCGGTCGGGCTGGGCCCGGGTGATCGCGGCCACGCATCCGCCGCTCGAGCTGCGGCTCGAGGCGCTGGAGCCGGGACCGGAGGGGTAGCGGCGGGAGCGGCTCAGCTCCTGAGGTCCACCAGGTCGACGCCCGAGGTGGTGACCACCTGCAGCGCGGCGAGCCGGCCGGCGCCGATGCCGGTGGCCCCGACGATGTCCACGCCACCCGTGTAGCCGACCTTCCAGGTCCCGGCCACCTGCTCCGACCCGTCCTGGGCGACCGCCACCAGCTGGCACTGGTCCCCAGGGGTGACCCCGGAGACGTCGAGGCGGATGGAGGTCCCCCAGGGCTCGGCGTAGAGCTCGGCGCTGGCGCTCACCCCGGTGCCGGGATCACTGCCCGAGAGCCGGGCGGCGACCACCGCCGCGGGCGCCGCCGGAGCCGGGCGGGTGGCCACCAGGACGCCCACCGCGGCCCCCAGGGCCACGACGGCGACCGCGCCGGTCGCCATCACGAGGCGCAGGCGCAGGCGGCGCCTGCGGCGCTGCCGGGCCAGCTCGGCCAGGGTCCTGGCCACCAGCGACGGCCGCGCCGGAGCGGGAGCCGCTGCGGTCGCGGCGGCGAGCCACTCGGTGCGCGGCACCCGCCCGAGCGTGGGCGTGAGCTGGGCCAGCGCGGCCAGCTCCCCCCGGCAGTCCACGCAGCCCGCCAGGTGGCCCTCGACCTCGGCGCGCTCCTCCGGGTCGAGGGCGCCGAGCACGTAGGCGCCCAGGGCGATCCGCCGCTCACCACACGAGCTGTTCATGGCCTCCAACCTCGTTCCTCCAGCGCCAGGCGCAGGGCGCGGAGCGCGTAATAGGTGCGTGACTTGACGGTGCCGGCCGGGATGCCGAGGGTCGCGGCGGCCTCGGCCACCGAGCGGCCGCGGTAATAGGTCTCCACCAGCACCCCGCGGTGCTCGGGGCTCAGCATGCCGAAGGCCGCGCTCACCTCCCAGGCGTCCACCGCCCGGTCGATGCCGTCGCCCACGGCGCGCGTGTCCAGGCCGTCGGTGCCGACCACCTCGGGGCGGCTCCGGCGCGCCCGGTGGTGGTCGGCGGCCAGGTTGCCTGCCACCGTGAAGAGCCAGGGTCGGAGCGAGCGGGTGCCGGCGTCGAGGTCGCCCGCATGGCGCCAGGCGCGGAGCATCACCTCCTGGACGATGTCCTCGGCCCGGCCCACGTCGCCGACCAGCCGGGTGACGTAACCGAGCAGGGCTCCGCCGTGCTCGTCCCAGAGCGCGGCGATGAAGGCCTCGCCGGGGTCCGGGCCGGCGCCGACCGACGCGCTGCGCCGCGCGGTGGGCTGCACACCCCCACCACGCGGGACGGCCGGGCGAGGTTCATCGCCGGCTGAACCGCGCGGTCCGGACTGTCGTGTGGTGGGCATGGGATCGATCCTCACCGAGGCGGTGCGACCCGCCGGAGGCGACCAGCGGAGAGACATGATGAGCGCAAGCACGGCAGCCGGGCCCAGCCCCGCGCCTCGGCACACGGGACGCACCCGACCCCACTCCGGCCCCGCCGTTCTGGCCCTGCTCGGGGCCGCCACGGCCCTGCTGGCGGCCTGCGGCTCGACCTCCACGCCACCCGCCTCCTCCTCGTCCGGTGCGTCGGACAGCGGGGGGTCGGCGGTCTCGGTGGGGACGGCGACGGTGAACGGCAAGTCCGAGCAGGTGCTGACCAACGCCAGCGGCTACACCCTGTACTACCTGACCCAGGACAGCGCGACCAGCGTCACCTGCACCGGCAGCTGCGCCCAGACCTGGCCACCGCTCCTGCTCGCGTCCGGGCAGCCGACCTCCTCGTCGTCGCTGGCCCAGGCCCTGACCACCGTGACCGGGGGCAACGGCCGCCAGGTCGTGTACGACGGCCACCCCCTGTACCGCTACTCGCTGGACACGGGGCCCGACCAGTCCAACGGCGAGGGCATCGACAACACCTGGTTCGTGGCCACACCCAGCATGGGCGCAGGCGGAAGCAGCGCCGCCGCCACCGCGACACCGAGCGCGGCCGGCAACGCGTACGGGTACTGACCTCCGGGACGGCGGCCCGCGGCGGGAGCGGTCGGTGAGCGCGTAGCCTGACCGTGTGAGCAGCGGGGCGGACGCCTTCCTGGCCGAGCACGCCGGCGCGATCGCCGCGGCGGCCTCACGGATCGTGGGGCACGTGCGGCGAACGCCGGCGCTCCCCGCCGACGAGGTCGCCGCAGCCGCGGTGGTCAAGCCGGAGCTGCTGCAGCCGACCGGCTCCTTCAAGGTGCGGGGCGCCTTCAATGCGGCGCTGCGCCTGCGCGAGGTGTCACCGGGGACGGCCGGGGTCCTCACCGTCAGCTCGGGCAACCATGGCCAGGCGGTCGCCCTCGCCGCTCGCAGCCTGGGGCTGCCCTGCGAGGTGGTGATGCCGGAGGGCTCGAACCCGGTCAAGGTCGCCGCGGTGCGCGCCCTCGGCGCCGCGGTGGTCAGCGAGGGGGTCACCGCCGCCAACCGCGAGCAGCGCGTCCTCGAGGAGCGGGAGCGGACGGGGTGGGCGCTGATCCACCCCTTCGACGACTGGGACACCATCCACGGCCAGGGCACCATCGGCCTCGAGCTGCTGGCCGACGTCGAGGACCTGGGCATGGTGGTCTGCCCGGTGGGCGGGGGCGGGCTCATCTCCGGCTGCGCGATCGCCGTCAAGGCCGCCCGGCCGGAGGTCCGGGTGGTCGGCGTGGAGCCCGAGCTGGCCGCGGACGCGTTCGCCTCGCGGCGGAGCGGCCGCCACGAACGGTTGGCCGTGCCCTCCACCACGGTCGCCGACGGCCTGCGCAGCATGAGCATCGGAGAGCGCGGTTTCGAGGTCATCGTCGGACGGGCCCTCGTGGACGAGCTGGTGACCGTCAGCGAGGCCGAGATCGAGGCCGCGCTGCTCGCGGCCTGGACCCGCCTGCACCTGGTGGTCGAGCCGTCCGGGGCGGTCGGCCTGGCCGCGCTGCTCGCCGGACGCCTCCCGGCGGCACCCGCCGGATCGCGCACCGCGCTCGTCCTCAGCGGAGGTAATGTCGATCCGCTCCTGGCGGCCCGATTGCTCGCCGCCCCCACCGCCGATCTCGACACCGGAGGATCACCGCCATGAAGCTGGGTCTGCACATCCCCGACTTCACCTGGCCCGGCGGGCCGGAGCACCTCGGCCATGACCTGGCGCGGGTCGCCCAGGCCGCCGAGGAGGCGGGGTTCGACCGGGTCAGCGTGATGGACCACTTCTTCCAGATCGGCCACCTCGGGCCGCCCGAGCACGAGATGCTGGAGGCGTACACCACCCTCGGCTACCTGGCGGCGCACACCAGCCGGGTCAAGCTGCTGACCCTGGTGACCGGGGTGGTGTACCGCCAGCCCGGCCTCCTCGCCAAGGCGGTGACCACCCTCGACGTCCTCTCCGGCGGGCGGGCCATGCTCGGCATCGGCG
Source organism: uncultured Chloroflexia bacterium (assembly GCA_963803165.1). GTDB lineage: Bacteria > Chloroflexota > Dormibacteria > Aeolococcales > Aeolococcaceae > Changshengia. The sequence continues at coordinate 105,931 of CAWDLK010000003.1, forward strand.
CGGCCTGGAACGAGGAGGAGTCGCGCGGACTCGGGCTCAACTTCCCCCCCATCGCGGAGCGGTTCGAGCTGCTCGAGGACGCGCTCCAGATCTGCCTGCAGATGTGGAGCGGCGACGACGGACCCTTCACCGGCAGGCGCGCCACGCTGGAGCGCACCCTCAACTCGCCCCAGGCGCTGAGCCGGCCCCATCCGCCGATCCTCATCGGCGGTTCCGGCGAGCGCAAGACGCTTCGGCTGGTGGCCCGCTATGCGCAGGCCTGCAACCTCTTCCCCACCCCCGAGCTCGACCACAAGCTCGAGGTGCTCCGTGAGCACTGCGAGCGCGAGGGCCGCGACTACGACGAGATCGAGAAGACGGTGGGATTCACCTTCGACGTCGGTCAGAACGGCGAGCGCGTCGGCGAGATGGTCGAGCAGCTGCGCGACCTGCACCGGCGCGGCTTCACGGTCGCCCACGGGCGGGTCACCGACGTCTGGCGGATCACCCCACTGGAGATCATCGGCCAGGAGGTGCTGCCGGCGATAGCGGAGCTGTGATCGCGGGCACCGAGCCGGCGCCTCCCGTCGCCCGGCCGCGGCGCCACGCGGTCCAGGCCCGAGCCCAGGCATAGGCGACTGCCCCGAGCGTCCCGACGAAGAAGCCGACCGGGTAGTTGGTCAGGTACGCGATGGCGATCCCGAACCAGACGATGGCCAGGGCGATCGCCACCGAGAGCACGATGGCGCGAAGCGGGCTGTCGGTGAAGGCACGAGCGGCGGCCGCGGGACCGATCATCAGGCTGAACATCAGGAGCACCCCCACCACCGGCACGGTCATGGTGGACGCCAGCGCGACCACCAGCAGGAACCCGGTCTCGATCCGCCCCGGTCTCACCCCGCGCGCCTCGGCGACCTCGGGGGTGATCGAGGTCAGCAGCAGAGGCCGGTAGATGACGGCGATGGCGAGGATGCAGGCAAGGCCCAGCCCCGCCATCGGCAGCAGGTCGTCGGAGGGCACCCCCAGCACCTCGCCGAAGAGCAGCGAGTAGATCGCCGCCGCGTACTCGACGCTGAAGGAGAGGAAGAGCGCGCCCAGCCCGAGCATCAGGACCAGGGCCAGCGCGGTGGCCACGTCATGGCGGCCTCGCCGGCTCAACCAGCCGATGCCCAGGGCCCCCCCGACCGCGAAGACGCCGAGGCCGAGGATCGTGTTGGCACCGATGAGGACGGCGCCGGCGGCGCCCCCGAAGGAGCCGTGCGGGATGGCATGGGCTGCGAACGCGGAGCCGCGAACCACCACGAAGAAGCCCACCACACCGGCGATCACCGCCACCATGGTCGCGGCGATCCAGGTGTTGACCATGAAGCCCGAGAACATGCAACCGGCCTCCGTCTACGCAGCGTCCGCGTCGACGTGCGGCTCGCAGCCGCTCTCGCCCGCCGCCGAGAGCATCCCTGCCCGCCGGTCGCGGCGCGCCCGGCCCAGGGCCGCCACCACTCCCGCGCCCAGGTAGAGGACGAAGACGATCGTCACCACGAAGAAGCTGACCGGCCAGCCGTGGTCGACCGGCGGCCAGTAGTAGCTGTCGTAGGCGAGCACGATCCCGATCCACACGGCGGCGACACCGAGCAGACCGGCGAGGGCCATGGCTCCGCCCGGCCGTTTGGTCAGCCGCAGCGCGGCGGCGGGTGGCCCGACCAGGAGCGCGGTGGCCAGGATGGTCCCGATGGTCTCGGCGGCGAGCGAGACCGCCACCGCCATGATCACCAGGTAGGCGACGGCGACGGCGCGCACCGGCACGCCTCGGGCCGCTGCCAGCTCCGGGCTGAGCGAGCTGAGCAGCAGCATCCGGTAGCAGCTCGCGATCACCGCCAGGGCGATCACGCTCAGCACCACGATGCTGGGCAGCATCGGCTGGCTGATCGCGAAGAGCGAGCCGAAGAGGATGGTGACGCTCACCCCGGTGGTGCTCGAGGAGGTGGTGTCGAGGTAGAGGAAGAGCGCCGCCAGGCCGAGACCGGCCCCGAGGACCAGACCGGTCGCGACGTCGCGCGCCCGCGGCCGGTGCACGCCCAGCAGCTCGATGAGCCCCGCGGCGACCACCGCGATCCCCATGTAGCCCCAGAGCGGGCTGACCCCGCCCAGGAATGCTGCCGATCCGCCCGCCGAGCCCACCTCGCCGAGTGCGTGGCCGGCGAAGGCCTGGCCGCGGATGACGGTGAAGACACCGACGGCTCCGGTCACCAGCGCCACCACCGCCCCCACCACCAGCGCCGCGAGCACCGGGCCGCTCCCGAAGAACCCCGGCGCGAAGAGCGAGTCGACGACCTGGTTCATGCGAGCGGTGCGACCTGGGCGTTGTCAGCGCTCCCGTCGCGATCGACGACCAGCACCGGCCCGCCCGCCGGCCCGGCGGTGCCGGCGACCACCAGGATGCGGCCATGGACGCGGAGCACATCCACGTGCTGGCCGTAGAGCGCGCTCAGCACCTCCGAGCGGATCACCTCCTCGGTGGTGCCGCTCGCCGTCCTGCCCGCGGCGACGTAGACGAGACGGTCCATCACCGGCAGCATCGGGTTGACGTCGTGCGCCGAGATGAACACGGCGATCCGCTGCTCACGGGCGATCCGGGCCAGCAGGGCGACGACCTCGCCCTCGGCGCGGATGTCGAGGTTGGCGAGCGGCTCGTCGAGGAGGAGCAGCCGGGGCCGGCTGATCAGGGCATGGGCGATGAGGACGCGCTGCTGCTCGCCGCCGGAGAGGTTGCCCACCCGGGCGTCGGCGAGGTGGCGCGCGTCCACCGCGTCGAGCATCCGGTCCACCGCCTGGCGTCGCCCGCCCCAGCGCAGCGGAACACCGAGACGATGACCGTCGAGCCCGAGGCCGACCACGTCGCGGGCGCGGAGCGGCATGTCGGGGTCGAAGAAGACCTTCTGGGGGACGTAGCCGATGATGGGGTTGCGCCGGTCGAGCGGGCGTCCCCCGACCAGCACGCTCCCGCCGCTCGAGGCCTGGAGGCCCAGGATGACCCGGAAGAGCGTGGTCTTGCCGGCGCCGTTGGAGCCGATCAGGCCGGTGAACTCTCCCGGCATCACCCGGAAGCGCACGTCGTGGAGCACCTCGCGCCCACCCAGCCAGACGCTGACGCCGTCCACGCTCAGGACCGAGTCATCGGCGCCGGTGGCGGCGCGCAGGTCGGTCACAGCTTGGTCGTCGAGGTGCCGTCGGCCAGGGCGTGCTGCGCGGCGGTCACCTCCGCCACCATCCAGCTCTGGTAGTCGTAACCGGGCGTGGGCATGGTCTCGTAGACGCCGACCACGGGGATGCCGTTCGACTGCGCCAGCGCGAGCAGGGAGACGGTCAGCGAATCGGTCACCTGCTGGTTGTAGAAGAACACCTTGATCGTGTGCTGGGTGAAGAATCCCTCCTCCAGGCTGGTGTCCTGGGCCGAGGGGTCGACGCCGTTCATGACGTCCGCCTGGAAGGGCCAGGGGGTGACGTCGTCCAGGCCGGCGGCCTGGAGCATGTAGTCGGGCACCGGCTCGGTGACCGCGACCGGGGTCCCCGCGTAGCTCGCCTTCAGAGCGGCGATGTCGCTGTTCCAGGTGTCCAGGGAGTTGTCGAAGGTGGTGACCTGGGTGGTGAAATAAGAAGCGTGCGACGGGTCCAGGGAGCCCAGGTCCTTGGCGATCCGGCTGGCGACCGCCGGCATGGTGGTGGGGTCGTACCAGAGGTGAGGGTTCTCGGTGCTGCCGGGCAGCCCCAGCAGGGTCTGCACGTCGATCAGCTTGCGCGAGGAGCTGGGGGATGACGACAGGATGGTGTTGATCCAGGTGTCGTAGCCCAGGCCGTTCTGGACCACCATCTGGGCGGCGCTCACCTCGCTGGCCACCTGCGCGCTCGCCTCGAAGGTGTGCGGGTCGGTGTTGGGGTTGCTCTCGATCGCCGAGACCGACACGTAGGGCCCGCCGATCTGGGAGATCACGTTGGCGTACTCGTTCTCCGCGCCCACGGCGTGAATCTTCCCGGAGCCGGAGGTGGAGGAGCAGCCGGCGGCAAGCCCGGCGATGAGGCAGGCGGCGCCGAGGAGGGCTCCCCGGCGGGGCAGGTCTCGCATCATGATCTCCCGGAATTCGTGGTAGCCTTATCCGTAATGGATATGGTTACGGAGTTTATCCGTTATGACTCCAGATAGCAAGGCCGCGGGGGCGCCGGAGGCGAAGCTGACCGGCGCCGCCGACGTGCGCTCCACCCGGCAGAAGCGGGCCCTCTCCGCCGTGCTGGAGGAGACCGATCGTTTCCGGAGCGCCCAGGAGCTTCACGGCTCGCTCCGGCAGCGGGGTGAGCGGGTGGGGCTCACCACCGTCTATCAGCAGCTCAGGGCGCTGGCCGCGGCCGGGCAGATCGAACTCCCTGCGATCGGACAGCGGGGAGCTCCTCTACCGCCATTGCGGCACGCCTCGTCATCACCACCACCTGGTCTGCCGCATCTGCGGGCGGACCGTGGAGGTCGAGGACACCGTGGTCTGGCGCTGGGCGGAGAGGGTGGCGGCCGAGGCGGGCTTCGTCGACGTGGCCCACCACCTCGAGTTCTCCGGCACCTGCGCCGTGTGCGCCCGCGCCGGAGGCTGAAGCGTCCGGCCTCGGCCGGGAGACTAGCGGGCAGCCACCTCGGCGGGCAGCTGGCTGTCGATCCACGCCTGGAGGGCGTCGCCGGATTCGAACGAGGTGATCAGAGCGTGCCGCGGCGCCGGCCCGGGGTTGTGGACCACGTGCCAGAGCCGCTCGGTGTCGATGACCATCTGCATGCCCGGGTGGAGACGGATCCGGCTCTCAGTCGAGGGGTTGTCCTTCTGCTCGCGGAGGATGAAGGTCGAGCCGGGAGGCGCGTCCAGCTCCAGCCAGGCCCGGACCACCCAGCCCTCGCCATCGGGGTTGAGCCGGTTGTTGTCGTCGAGGTGGAGCTGACGGAGCGCGGCGGCCTCGTCGCTCGGGTTGAGCTCGATCACCCGGACCCGTCCGTAGCGGGCACCGATCCCCTCGACGTAGCGCACCAGCGAGGGGGCGATCTCCTTGTTCTTGGTCCAGATGCCGTCCTTGTCGGGCTTGCCATGGTCCCAGAAGCCGTGGCACTCCATCTCACCGAGAGCGGACGCCAGCGGCGCGAAGTTGGTGTCGCCGCCCGACTTCCAGTCGATGAACTCCAGGCGCCGGTACTCCTCGGGCGGGATGGGCGTGCCCCGGTGCTCGCCCAGGACGACGAACCCCTTGGGGTCGAGGACGGGAAGCTTGCGGTGGGCCATCGGCCGGAACCTCTCTCTGGCCCCGGCGCCGGCGCGCGACCGGCGCGGGCGTTGGTGTGGGTGAGGCAGAGCTTAGCGGAGGTCCCCCCGGCCCGGCGTCCCCGCGATTGGATACCGTGGGCCGGATGAACCCGGATCTCCAGTTTGCCCAGGAGCTCGCCGACATGGCCGACGCGATCGCCATGAGCCGCTGGCGGAGCCTCGACCTGCGGGTCGAGCGCAAGCCCGACCTCACCGAGGTCACCGAGGCCGACCGGAGGATCGAGGAGCTGATCCGCGAGCGGGTCGCCATCCAACGCCCCTCGGAGCGAGTGGTCGGCGAGGAGTACGGCGGCGACTTCGCCGACCTGAGCGGGGCGCGCTGGGTCGTCGACCCCATCGACGGGACCCGAAGCTTCATCCGCGGCTACGAGACGTGGGCCTGCCTCATCGCGCTCCAGCACGAGGGGAGCACGGTCGTCGCGGTCGCGTCGGTCCCCGCCCTCGGCCAGCGCTACGCCGCGGCGCGCGGCGAGGGGGCGACGGTCAACGGCGAGGCCATCCACGTCTCCTCCATCGACCGGGTGGACGCCGCCATGCTCGCCCACACCAGCGTCTCCGGATTCGTCCGGGTGGGCATTGACGAGCGCCTCCGCTCCCTGGCGGGGCGCTGCTGGGACAGCCGGAGCATGGGCAACGCCCTCTCCCACCTCTCGGTGGCCCGGGGCACGGCCGACATCGGCTGGTCGGCGCGGGCCAACCTCTGGGACTTCGCCGCCCTGGCGCTCATCGTCGAAGAAGCCGGCGGCCGCTTCACCGACCGGAGCGGCAACTCGCCGGTCGGGGGGGCCGGGGTCTCCAGCAACGGGCTGCTGCACGAGCTGGCGCTGGAGGCCGCGGGGGTCGAGTAGGGGCTGAGGGCGGGCGATCGGCTCCCCGCCGGGCCGGGTGCAGCCGGCTCCCTGTTGTTCGTTCGGGCGCTCCGTAGGATTTGGCGCGATGAACGCCTTCGTGGGCGTTCCGCAGGCTTCATGCAAGGATCAATCAATTCGTCACGAAATGTTCGTGACGAACAATCGCGTCGTGTCGAACAGGCCCGACGGCCAATCCCGACCGTTGGCTCCCGCACCACAAGGCCGATCGGCCCCTGATGTTCGTGTCGGACGTCATGCGGTCACCGGCGACCCGGGCCCTTTCTCCACCATGCAGCTACAGCGGACAGTCAGTTCCTTGGTCATCGCGAGCATCGCGCCGGGAGGGGCGCGGCTCGGAGTGGCCGGCTGGGAGGACTCAAGCCATGAGCGGAGAGCACCCATCCCGCGGGGGCTGGCGTGGACTGGCAGCCGCCGTGGCCGTCGCCGGCGGAGCGCTGCTGGTCGCGCCGCTGGCGGTCGGGGCGAGCACCACGTGGACCCTGGCGACCAGCCCCAACCCGGGAACGTCGTCCAACACCCTGGCGGCGGTCACCTGCCCCAGCCCCACCGTGTGCTGGGCCGTGGGTCAGCAGACCGCCACCGGCGACCCAAGCCAGACGCTCATCGAGGAGTGGAACGGCACCTCATGGTCAACCGTCACCAGCGGCAACATCAACGCCGAGGGCGGGGCGCTGCAGGGCAACCAGCTCGACGCCGTCTCCTGTGACAGCACCACCGACTGCTGGGCCGTGGGTAGGTACAGGGTCGGCAGCGACGACCTCCCCCTGGGTGAGCACTGGAACGGATCGGCGTGGACCGCATCGGCGCTTCCAGAGTTCACCGGGGACCCGGCACCAGTGGGCGACTACGTCCTCGAGGGGATCTCCTGCTCCGATGCCACTGACTGCTGGGCGGTGGGGTACTTTGGCCTGAACGGCGCCGGCAACCTCGCCACCCTGATGGAGCAGTGGGCCAGCGGCACGTGGTCGATCCTGACCTCAGGCGGCCCCGGCTTCTACAACGGCATCTCCTGCGTGAATGCGAGCGACTGCTACCCGGTGGGCGGCACGCAGGGCGTGAGCCCAGCGGAGATGCTCGTCGCGAGCTGGGACGGTCACAGCTGGCAAGGAGTCGGCACCACCAACCAGGGTTCGGGCGACAACGTCCTCGATGGCATCTCGTGCACCGGTGCCTCCTACTGCTGGGCGGTCGGCTACTACTCCGCAACCGAAGGCGGCACCAACCAGGACCTGTTCCTCAATTACGACGGGACGACTTGGACCTCGTCCGCCGTCAGCACCGCCAACGAGAACTCGCCGTCCGAGAAGAACAACCTCCTGTCGGGCCTCAGCTGCACCAGCGCCAGCGCCTGCTGGGCGGTGGGCAGCGACGAGATCGGTGACGCGAGCGCGACCCTCGTCGACGCCTGGGACGGCACCGCGTGGTCGCTGGTGGCGGACACCCCCAACGGCGGCGGTACCGAGAACAGCGAGCTGCTCGGCGTGGCCTGCGGCGACAGCGACCACTGCGCGGCGGTGGGCGACTACGGGTTCGAAGACCCGACGCTGATCCTCATGTACACGGCGGCCGAGTCCGCCCCCGTCCCCGCGAGCGGGGCGGGCGCGCCCGGCACCGGCGGTGGCTCCGAGTTGGGCACCGTCATCCTGGGCACCGGCGTGGCGGCGCTCCTTGCCTTCGCCGGGACCGGGTTGATCGAGAGGCGCCGAGCCGGAGAGCGCTGATCGCGCCCGCCCGGACCGGGCTCAGTCGACCTCGAGGCGGACGAGGCGGCGGATCTCGAGGCTCCCCTGCGCCTCGAGGCGGCGGATCACCTTCTTGTCCTGCTTGCCCACCGAGGTCTTGGGGATCTCGGCGACGAAGGCCCACGAGTCGGGCAGCCAGAAGCGGGCCACCTTGTCGCTCAGGTACTCGCGCAGCTCCTCGGGCTCGGCCGACTGCCCCGGCTTGAAGGCGATCACCGCCAGGGGCCGCTCCTGCCAGTGCTCGTCGGTGATGCCGATGACCGCGGCGTCGAGCACCGCGGGATGGGCCATCAGCTGGTTCTCCAGCTCGACCGAGCTGATCCACTCGCCCCCGGACTTGATCACGTCCTTGGTCCGGTCGGTGATCTGAACGTAGCCACGCTCATCGACGTGGCCGACGTCGCCGGTGCGCAACCAGCCGTCGTGGAAGCGCTCGGGAGCGTCGACCCCGTAGTAGCTGCCGGTGACCCACGGCCCGCGCACCTCGATCTCCCCCACCGCCACGCCGTCCCAGGGCAGCACCTCCCCGCCGGCACCGGTGATGCGCAGGTCCACGCCGGCCACCGCACGGCCGGTCTTGGCGCGGTAATGCCAGTAGAGGGGGTCGTCCTCGGTCATCCCGGCGGGCGGATAGGCGACGGTGCCGAGAGGGCTGGTCTCGGTCATGCCCCAGGCCTGGACGAGGGGGAACCAGCGCTGGTAGGAGCGCATCAGGCTGGTGGGCACCGCCGAGCCGCCGCAGATGCCGAGGCGGACGAAGCCGAGGTCGGCCCCCGCGGCCTGGGCGGCCATCAGCAGACCCTGGAAGAGGGTGGGGACGCCGGCCACGAAGGTGGGCCGCTCCTGGAGGAGGAAGGAGAGAAGCGGCTGGGGCTGGAGGAAGCGCTCCGGGAGGAGGAGGTCGGCCCCGATCGCCCAGGCGCTGTAGGGGATGCCCCAGGCCAGGACGTGGAACATCGGGACGATGGGCAGCAGCCGGTCCACGTCGGTGCAGCCGAAATCCGCGGAGATGGCGCGCGAGTGCAGCCAGATGGCGCGGTGGCTGTAGACGACCCCCTTCGGGTCGCCGGTGGTGCCGGTCGTGTAGCACATCGCCGCCGCCTGCCTCTCGTCCAGCTGCGGCCAGTCACGGAGCGGCGCCGACCCGGTGACCAGCTCCTCGTAGTCGACGACGTCGCCCAGCCCGGCGGTGTCGCCGGCGCCCACCACCACCACCTTCTCGAGGGTGGTGAGCTGGGGCCGGATGGCGGCGAGCAGCGGCAGCAGGCCGGCGTCGGCGATCACCACCCGGTCGCCGCCGTGGTTGACGATGAAGGCGAGCTGCGCCGGTGCCAGGCGCAGGTTGAGGGTGTGCAGCACCGCCCCCAGGCAGGGGATGGCGAGGTAGGCCTCGAGGTGCTGCTGGTGATTCCAGCAGAGCGTCCCCACCCGGTCACCGGGGCCGATCCCGAGGCGCCGGAGCCCGGTCGCGAGCCGTGCGGCGCGCTCGGCGACGTCGGCGAAGCCGGAGCGTCGCGAGGACTCGCCCTCGAAGGTCACGACCTGACTGCCCGGGAAGAGTGTCCGGCCTCGCTGGAGGATGTCGGTGAGGGTGAGCGGCGCCTCCTGCATCGTGCTCTTCATCGCTTCAGCTCCTCGGCAGCAATCCCGGCCCTGGCGGGCGGCCAGGGCGCGTCCATGATGCTCCCGGCCACGACGGCCGTCGAGATTCGGATCAGGAGAGGAAGTCGCGGAGGACCGGGAGGAGCCTCTCCGGATGGGCCTGGGGAGCACCGTGGTCAACTCCCTCGATGGTCACGTGCCGTGCCCCGGGGATCGCGGCCGCGACCGCGCGGGTGCCGGGCAGCATCCAGGCCATGCTCGCCGTTCCGGCGATCACCAGGGTGGGCACCGGGATCTCGGCAAGGAGCTCCACCGGCAGGGCGTTGCCGGGGCCGGTGATCTCCACGTCGTACGGCAGGGTGTGGGCGAGCGCCACCAGGCCCGCCCACATCTCGGTCCCCCGGAGGCCCTGGATCACCGGTGCCGGGAGGCCGATGGCCTCGCTCTGGAAGAGGGCCACGGCGTCGTCGCGACGACCCTCGGCGAGCAGGCCGCGCAGCCGCTCCGCGAGGTCCGCGCCGGGACGGGGGAACCCCTCGGGGATGAAGGGCGGTTCGTACGCCGCCACCCGGTCGACCGGAGCGCCCGACCGGGCGGCGTCCAGGGCGAGGATGCCGCCCGACGAGTGTCCGAAGAGGCGGGCACGCCCTCCGAGGAGCCGGATCAGCGCGGTGAGGTCCTCGACCTCCCGCTCCACGGCGTAGGCGCCGGCGTCGCCACTGTCGCCGCGCCCACGGCGGTCATAGGCGACCACCGTGAGGTGCGGCGCCAGGAGCGCAGCGAGCCCTGCGGCGGAGGCACGGGTGGCGAAGGCGCCGCCGATCAGGACGAGTGGTGGCCCCTGGCCACGGCGCTCGAAGGCGATGGCGGTGCCGTCCGCCGAGGTGGCGGTCTCGAATGTGCTCATCGCTCGCTGATCTCCCTGGTATGGGCCGGCGCGACGGTGGTCTCGGTCCTCGGATGCACATGCTAGATTGGCCCGGCAATGGGCCCGCGCCGGTCGACGCTCGTCTTCGTGCACGGCATGTACATGAACGCCCGGAGCTGGGCGCCCTGGGTCGAGCGCGCCGAGGCGGCGGGCTTCGACTGCGTGGCCCCGTCGTGGCCGTATCACGACGGCGAGCCGGAGGCGCTGCGCCGCCACATCGACCCCCGGCTCGGGGCGCTGACCTTCGGCCGCGTGGTCGAGCACCTCCAGACCGTCGTCCGCAGCCTCGACGGCCCGCCGCTGGTGATCGGCCACTCGATCGGCGGGCTGGTGGTCCAGCGCCTCGTCAACGACGGGCTGGTCCGCGCCGGAGTGGCCATCAGCTCGGCGCCGGCTCGGGGCATCGTCACGCTGAGTCCGCACTTCCTGCGGGCCAACCTCCCCCACGTGAACCCCCTCGCCGGCAACCGGCCGGTGGTGATGACCCGAGCGCGCTTCCACTACACCTTCTGCAACACGATGAGCCGTGGGGCGAGCGACCGGGCCTTCGAGGAATACGTGGTGCCGGAGAGCCGGAACGTTCCGCGCAGCACGCTCGGACGGAGCGGCAGGATCGTCTTCCGTCGCGACCATGGACCGCTGCTCTTCATCGCCGGCGACTTCGACCACCTCTGCCCGCTCCGGCTGGTGGCGCGCAACGCCATGGCGTACCGGAGCTCCCCCAGCCCCGCCCGCCTGCGGGCCTTCCCCGGGCGCTCCCACCTCATCTGCAACCAGGAGGGGTGGGAGGAGGTCGCCGACGCCGCCTTCGCCTTCCTCCACACCGCGGTCACCTGACGCGACTCCCGGGTGAGCGGCGGCCGGCAACGGGCGAGGCCGGGCTGCTACGGTCGCGAGCATGAGCCCGGAGCCACCCGCCCTCGCCGAGACGCTCTCCCCCGCCATCCCGGAGACGGCGGGTGCCTGAGCCCGTGGTCGTCGCCTGCGGGCGCTCCCCGATCGGCCGGGCCTTCAAGGGATCGCTGGTCGACTGGCGGCCGGACGACCTCGCCGCGCTGGTCGTCGAGAGGGTCCTCGAGCGCGTGCCCGCGCTCGACCGGAGCGCCGTCGACGACCTGATCTGCGGGTGCGGCCTGCCCGGAGGCGAGCAGGGATTCAACCTGGGGCGGATCGTCTCCGTCCTCACCCGGCTCGACTGTCCCGGCACCACCATCACCCGCTACTGCGCGTCCTCACTGCAGAGCACCCGGATGGCGGCCCACGCGATCCGCGCCGGGGAGGGCGACGTCTTCCTCTCGGTGGGGGTGGAGTCCGTGACCCGGTACCAGAACGGCACCAGCGACATGCCGCAGTGCCGCAACCCCCGGCTCGAACCGGGCAACCCCGACGGGTACCCGGACGTCTACATCCAGATGGGCGAGACCGCCGAGATCGTCGCCGAGCGCGAGCAGGTCTCGCGCGAGGAGATGGATCGCTTTGCCCTGCGCTCCCAGGAGCGCGCCGTGGCGGCGCAGGACACGGGCTTCTCGGCCCGCGAGATCGTGCCCGTTCCCCTCGCCGGGGGGATGGCCATGACTGCGGACGACGGCCCCCGGCGCGACACCTCGCTGGAGAGGCTGGCCACCCTCGAGCCAGCCTTCCGGGCCGGGGGGCGGGTGACCGCAGGGAACTCCTGCCCGCTCAACGACGGCGCGGCGGCGGTGGTGGTGATGAGCGACAGCCGCGCCCGGGAGCTGGAGATCCCGGCCCTCGCCCGCATCGTCTCCACCGGGCTCTCCGCCCTCGAGCCGGAGCGGATGGGTCTGGGCCCGATCGAGGCCTCGCGCCAGGCGCTGGCCCGGGCCGGGATGACCGTCCACGACGTCGACCTCATCGAGATCAACGAAGCGTTCGCCGCCCAGGTCATCCCCTCGGCGCGCGGGCTGGGCCTCGACCCCTTCGACGACCGGCTCAACCCCCACGGAGGGGCCATCGCGCTCGGCCACCCCTTCGGCATGACCGGGGTCCGCATCCTCTGCACCCTGCTCAACGGCCTGGAGGCCACCGGCGGGCAGATCGGCCTCGAGACCATGTGCGTGGGCGGGGGGATGGGGATGGCGATGATCGTGGAGCGGCTCGGCTGAGCTCCGGACTGCGCCCGGGACTGCCGCCCCCCAATTCGGGAGTAACCCCGCAGCGGAGCACCGGCGTTAATCTAGGGCGAGGGAAGCGCCGGGGGAGCGGCGCGACCCGGGCCGAATTCACACCCGAATCGGACGTCAGGCTGGAGGAGCGATGCGTTCGGTGATTCGACGGCACGCCTGCCTGGTCCTGCTGGGGATGGCCGCCGTGGCCGCCACGGCGTGCAGCCCGACGCGCCCCGCCTCGACGCCGACGCCGACCCCGACCCCGGCCGACCAGCCCTCCTCCCCGAGCCAGCTCGCGGACGCCGGACCACCGTCGTTGGCCGTCACCCCCGCCGACGGCGCCGGCGGCGTCCTCCTCGACTCCCCCATCCAGGTGATCGCGGACAACGCGACGGTCAGCACCGTCGCGGTCACGGAGAACGGCGGCGCGGTGAGCCTCGACTGGACCAGCGAGGACAGCGGAACGGAGTGGATCTACACCGGCGGCCTCGACCTCAACTCCAGCTACGCGATCACGGCCACCGCGGTGAGCGGCGGCGGCGGCGGCGGCGAAACGGTCACCTCCTCGACCTTCCACACCATGTCCGGTGCTCGGCGCCTGCTGACCACGGTGCTGGACATGAGCGGCGGCCAGACCGTGGGCGTGGGGATGCCCATCGAGCTGGAGTTCAACACCGCCATCCCCGCGGCGTACCGCTCCGGGATCATCGCCCACATCGCCGTGGTCAGCGACCCGCCCCAGCCGGGAGGCTGGTACTGGGTCGACGGCGAGGACGTGCACTACCGGCCGGAGAGCTTCTGGCAGACCGGCACGGCGGTCACCGTCGACGCCGAGCTCAACGGCGTGGACGCCGGCAACGGCTACTGGGGTCTGGGCAACTGGAGCATGAGCTTCGGGATCGGCCCGGCCCACCTCACCGTCGTCAACACGCAGACCCGCCAGATGCAGCTCTATGACGGCAACTCGGCGAGCACCGGGACGCTGCTCGACACCTGGCCGACCAACACCGGGAAGCCGAGCTTCGACACCATCGACGGGACCCTGGTGGTGCTCGCCCACCTGCCGGTCGTCTTCATGCAATCGTGCCCCACCTTCAGGACCGCCGCGGCCTGCATCCCGGGGGGCTCCGAGTACTACGCCGAGAACGTCTACGACGACACCGCCGTCTCCAGCGACGGGTACTTCATCCACGCCGCCCCCTGGGTGTGCTCAGGGGACACCTGCAGCCTCTGGCCGTACGGCGACGTCAACAGCTCCCACGGCTGCATCAACCTGAGCACGGCACACGCGGTCACCTACTACGGCTGGAGCCAGGTGGGCGACCCGGTCGAGGTGACCGGCAGCCCGCAGCAGGCCACGTACGGCGACGGCGAGGGCGATTGGCAGACGCCGTGGAGCGACTACCTCCCGGGCGGAGAGGCCATCCCCCCGGTCGCGCTCCCCGCGGCGGCCACGACGGCGTAGGCGGCCACCGCCACATCGGCCGGGCGAGCTCCGATCAGGCGCTCCCGGCGAGCGGGAGGGTGGCCCCACCGGCTCGCCGCCGCAGCCTCTCGCCGCGCCGCCGCCACTCGCTCTCGGGGTCATCGCCCCGGGAGGCGACCACGGCGAGGCGCCGCCGCCAGCCGGCCCAGGCCCCCAGGAGCGCCTCGGCGCGGGCGCAGACGCCGAGGGCCCCGGCGATGTCGCCGGACCTCTCCAGTGAGATCGCGAGGGCGCGAGCGGCGGCGAGATCATCGGGGTGCCGGCGGCAGAGCTCGCGCAGGACGGCGAGCTGCGCTCCCGGCCGGTCCCGCCGGAGCCGCCGGGCCAGGCGGTGCCCGGCCGGCCGGGACCACCCCGAGGAGGCATCCCCGAAGGCTCTGGCGAACTGCTCCTCGGCGGCCTCGGCGAAGCCCACCGCCTCCAGGTGCACGCCGAGCCGGTAGCGATCGGCCGGGTGCACCGGGTCGACCAGCCGGCCGGCGGCGTGGGCGGTCAGCCGCGCCGCCAGGACCGCGGTGGCGCAGAGGTCGAGCTGGTTGTGCCGGATCACTCCCTCCAGCACCGCCGGGGCAGCACCGTCGAGCCAGGCGCGGAAGCGCGCCGGCGCCTCGGCTCCGGGCACGTCGTCGCCGCGGTCGAGGCCGAGCAGGGAGAGCTCCGCCTGGTGGAGGGTGCACGCCCCGAGCCGCTCGCGGAAGAGGCGGCGGACCGGGCCGAGCAGGTCGCAGTGGATGGCCGGCGAGATGGCTTCCGCGGCGCGCCGGTTGATGACGCAGCGCGACCGCAGCACCGGGACGTCGAAGCCGCGCCCGTTGTAGCTCAGCAGCACCCGGCAGCGGGCGAGCTGCGCAGCGACCGCATCCAGCATCGCCGCCTCCCCGTCGAGGTCGGCGAGCAGGTACTGGTCGATCTCCAGCACCGAGCCGCGCGGCGCCCCGAGGCCGACCAGGAAGGGGACCACGCCGCTGCCCCGCAGCCCCAGGGTCTCGATGTCGAGCACCAGGGTGTCGGCGTCCGCGAACGGGCCGGCCGGGGCATCCGGGGGCAGCTTGTAGAGGAGGCGGACCAGGTCGGGCGAGGCAGCCGGGCCCGGGGCGCCGGCACGCTCCAGGAAGGGGCCGAGGTCGACCCGCACCCGCCGCACCAGCACCGCGCCCTCGGCGTCGAAGCCCAGAGCCGCAGCCCGCCGCGACGCGGGCTCCGCGGGCAGCGGTCGCACCCGGAGCGGCGGACGGGAGAGGTCGGCCAGGCCGCCCATCGCCGCCAGCCGGGCACGGAGCAGGCTCACCGCGCTCGGTGTCGCCTCCGCGTCGCCGGCGGCCAGCACGGGCGCCTGGCTCATCTCCTCAGCGCGCGTCCGCGGCGAGACGGAGCAGCCGGAGCGCCGCCGCCCGGCTGTCCCAGCCCGGAGGCGGCGGACCCACGCACGAGGGGCAGCCGGTGGCGCAGGCGCAGCCGGCGACGAGGTCGATGGCCGTGCCGACCAGCTCCGCGAAGCGGTCGAAGCAGGCCTCGGCGAACCCCACCCCGCCGGGGGTCGCGTCGTAGAGGTAGACGGCGGGCCACCCGATCCCCTCCTCCACCGGCACCGGCGCCGGGGCGGCCGGCCGCCACCCGGGCGCGAACTCCTGAGGCTCGGCGGGGGCGGGGGTGCCGAGGGCCGGCGGCGCCGGGTGCGGGCCATCCGGTCCCGCCTGGGTGCGCAGCTCGACGTGGGCGCCGAGGTCGCGCGGGTCGCACATGCAGAGCAGGCAGGCCGCCGCATGGAGGGCGCGCGAGGCGCCGAGGAGACCAACCTCCAGCTCCGCCGGCGGGACGCCGCCGAGCTCGAGGGGCGGGAACCCGGCCCAGACCGCGGTGGTGTGGAGGTCCTGCTCGGGAAGGTGGATCGGCCCCGAGCCGACGTTCTCGTGGGTGAGGAAGCGCACCTTCTTGTAGACGGTGGCGAGCCGGGACACCCGGACCTCGCCATGGCTGCGCAGCACCCTCTCCCCCACCGGCCCGGCGAAGCGCTCCAGAACCCGGACCGTCTGACGGGTCTCGGCGAGCGTGTAGTGGTCGACCGCGACCGGGTGCACGTAGGCGCGCTTCTCCTCCCAGTCGAGCCTCTCCACGTGGTACTGGCGCCCCTCGTGGAGGTAGATGGCGTCGTCGTGGACGAGCGCCGGCGCCGAGAACTGGTCGACCTCGCCGATCACCCGCCCATGACTCCCCGGACGGCCGCCGGTGCTCCCCGCCCAGGGACCCTGCGGTCCCTGCCCCGGTCCGGCCGGGTCGCTCGAGGTGTCGACGATGACCACGTTGCCGGCGGCGGCGCGCCGCAGGGAGATGGCCTCGGCGGGGAAGGCGTCAGCGCTCCAGTGGTAGCGGTCACCGCTGCGGTGGACCAGCCCGTCCTCGGCGAAGCACTCGAGGAGCGACCCGGTCAGACCCGCCCCGGCGCTGCCGAAGGACTCACCCTCCCGGAAGGCCAGCTCGAAGTCGGCCGCCTGGAGGTGCGACCCGAGCACCAGCAGGTTGTCGGGGTCGATCAGCCCGCGCTCCGGCGGCGTCTCCAGGAGGTACTCGGGATGGCGGAGCAGGAACTGGTCGAGGGGGGCGTCGGAGGCGATGAAGACCCCCAGGGAGGCGGAGTCGCGGCGACCCGCCCGGCCCAGCTGCTGCCAGGTGCTGGCGAGGGTCCCCGGATAGCCGACCAGGACCGAGGCGTCGAGGCCGCCGATGTCGACGCCCAGCTCCAGGGCGTTGGTGGCGATCACGGCGCGGACGCTCCCGCCGCGGAGCCCGGCCTCGATCGCCCGGCGCTCGAGAGGGAGGTAGCCGCCGCGGTACCCGCGGATTGCCGGCGCCCGCTCCGGCCCGCCCCCCTGCAGCTGGCGCAGGTAGCTGAGCAGCACCTCGACCGAGCTGCGGCTGCGGCAGAAGCCGATCACCTGGAGGTCGCGCCGGAGCAGCTCGGCGATCAGCCGGCGGGCCTCCAGCACGGCCGAGCGGCGCACCCCCAGGGTGGCGTCGCTGAGCGGCGGCGCCCAGAACCAGAGCTGGCGCTCGGCACGGGGGGCCCCATTCCGGTCGATCACCCGCACCGGCCGTCCCAGCAGCCGCTCGGCCAACTCGCCGGGGTTGCCGATGGTCGCCGAGCAGCAGATCACGGTGGGCTCGCTGCCGTAGAAGCGGCAGAGGCGGAGCAACCGGCGGAGCACGTTGGCGAGATGGGAGCCGAACAGTCCGCGGTAGGCGTGCAACTCGTCGATGACGATGTAGCGCAGCGAGCGGAGCAGCCCGGCCCACCCGGTGTGGTGGGGAAGGATGCCGCTGTGGAGCATGTCCGGGTTGGTCACCACCACCTGCCCGCCCTCGCGGATGGCGCGGCGCAGCCCCGCCGGGGTGTCCCCGTCGAAGGTGGCGGCGCGGAGCCGGTCGCGGCGCTCGGGACCGAGGTGCTGGACCACGTCCCGAAGCCCGGCGAGCTGATCCTGGGCCAGCGCCTTGGTGGGGAAGATCCACAGCGAGCGGCTGTCCGGGTCGCGCAGCCACGAGTCGAGCACCGGGACCACGAAGCCGAGGGTCTTGCCGCTGGCGGTCGGGGTGACCAGGGTCACGTCCTGGCCGTCGAGCGCCGCCTCGATCGCCTCCGCCTGGTGGGAGTAGGCGCGGTCCAGCCCGCGCGCCCGGAGCGCCGCCACCAGCTCGGGGTGGAGCCGCTCCGGCCAGGGCCGCAGGTCCGCCTCCTGGGCGGGCAGGGTCACCGCGTGGGCGAGGCGTCGCTCCACCCACGGCTCATGGCGCAACGCGGCGATGCGGTCGCCCACCGAGGCGGCGATGGCGGTGCTCACGGAGCCGGAGCTTACCGAACAACCGTTCGGAAAGCAACCGTCAGACCGGGCCCCCCTGGAGGAGCCGGGCAACCGTCTGGCGGAGCTCGGCGATCGATCCCTTGGTCACCACCTCCACGTCGGGCACCCCGCGGGCCTCGGCCACCCGGGGGTCGCTGGAGACGTAGGCGGTGAAGAGGATGACCGGGACGCGGCGGAGCGCCGGCTCGCCGCGGAGGGCCCGGATGAGCTCGAGGCCGTTGACCTGGGGCATGCGCAGGTCGGTGACCACCAGCGAGGGGGGGCAGGCCCGCGCCTGCTCGAGCGCCGCCGCGCCGTCCGGGGCGGTCTCGACCTCATAGCCGGCGCCGGAGAGCGCCAGCCGCAGCAGCTCGCGGATGTCGGCCTCGTCCTCGGCCACCAGGATGCGATTCGTCACGGCCCCTCCCTCTCAACCGGCCGGAGAGACGCCCACCAGCCGGCCGACGCCGAAGGTCACCGCGGCGGCAACGGCCGTGATCAGGAGCTGGCGGACGGCGGCCCGAGCGATCGATCGCTCGGAGAAATAGCCGATCGCGCCTCCGATGGCGAGGGCGGCCACGGCACCGAGCACGACCGAGGCGATCACGGTCCCCCAGCCCTCGGCGACGAACCAG
Source organism: uncultured Chloroflexia bacterium (assembly GCA_963803165.1). GTDB lineage: Bacteria > Chloroflexota > Dormibacteria > Aeolococcales > Aeolococcaceae > Changshengia. The sequence goes on from CAWDLK010000003.1 coordinate 124,485, forward strand.
GGGATGAGGGGGATGAGCGCGCCGACCGCGAAGCTGACGAACGAGGAGAGTGCCGCCTTGAGCGGCGAGCCGGTCCGGGCCGGGTCGACGCCCAGCTCCTCGCGGCTGTGCACCTCCAGGGCCACCTCCGGATCGCGCATCAGGGCGTCGACGAACTGCTCCGCGGTCGCAGGGGGCACGCCCCGCCCGGTGTAGACGGCCACCAGCTCACGGCGCTCGAAGTCGGGGTTGCGGCGCAGCTCCTCGCGCTCGACGGCCAGCTCGCGGCTGATCAGCTCCGCCTGGGCGGTCACCGAGATGTACTCGCCCGCGGCCATCGAGATGGCGCCGGCGACCAGGCCGGCGATCCCGGCGAGGCGGACCAGGCCGGAGGTCGGGCTCGCCCCGGCCACCCCCAGGATCAGCGAGACGTTGGTCAGCAGGCCGTCGCTGACCCCGAAGACGGACGCCCGCGCCGCCCCGCCCTGGATGTTGCGGTGGTGCTCGGGACGCGCATCGATAGGCTCGTCGTGCCCCCGTCCGGGCTCCTGCTCGGCAGTGCTGGCCATGCCCGGGTCGCCCACCTCCGACTCCCACCGACGACAACCGGACTGTACACGCAAGCGGCGGGCTGACCCTCACCACCCCGGGGGTCCCAGACTCGGGCCAGATGGACGCATCGGTCGGCTCCGGCCACGCCCTCGCCCTCGCCCTCACGGTCGTGGCCGCCGCCGCCCTGGTCCCCCTGGTGCGGCTGCGCCCGGGACGATGGGTCACCCCCGCCTCCTGGCTGCTCGCCCTCCTCCTCGTCGCCAACGAGGTCGGCTTCCAGCTGGTGCAGTGGCGCGGCTGGTCCAGCGACCCCTGGGTGGCTCACAGCTGGACGGTGGGCTTCAGCCTCCCCCTCTACGTCTGCGACGTGGCCGCCTTCGTGGCGGCCGCCGCCCTGGTCTCGCGGCACCGCCTGCTCGCCGAGCTCACCTGGTTCTGGGGGCTCGCGGGCACCGTTCAGGGGCTGCTCACCCCCGACCACCCCGTCCTCTTCCCCTCCTACGACTGGGTGGAGTTCTACATCGACCACGTCGGGGTCATCCTGGCCGCCCTCTGGCTGGTGATCGGGCTCCGCCTCCACCCGCGACCGCGCGCGATCGTGAGGGTGATCACGATCACGGCCGTCTTCTTTGCCCTGGTCGGCCTCGTCGACGGGCTGACCGGCGGCGACTACGACTACCTGCACACGGAGAGGCCGCCCGGCCTGCTCGCCCTGCTGGGGCCCTGGCCCTGGTACATCCTCGGTGCCACCGGGGTGGCGCTGCTCTCCATCCTCGTCCTCGACCTCCCCTTCTGGCCGGAGCGGCGGCGGGCCCGGCGGCGCGCGCTCAGCCCGGGCGGCACGATGGCGGGCGCCGTCCCGGCTGGGCCCGCATCCCCACGGTGACGTGGCACGATCGCAGCGCCATGGACGCGACCCCGCCGCCGCGCCGGCCCTCCGGCCGCGACCTGCTGGCCGGCACCCCCGAGGCGCTCGAGCACTGGCGCGCCCTCGCTCCCACGGCCTTCCCCGACGGGATCCCCACAGCCGAGCTGACGGCCCGGGTCGCCGCCGCCATCTGGCACCACCTGCGCACCCATCCGGGCTCGGAGCCGGTGGTCGGGGACCCCGAGGACGCCGACGCCCGGATCAGCGCGGCGTTCCAGCGCGAGGGGCTGGCCGCCGCCTTCGCCGAGGCAGCCTCCGTCCACCCCGCCGGGGCCTCGGCCCGGCTCCGGGTCGCCCCCCTCCGCAGGCAGCTCCTCCCCTGAGCCGCCTCGCCTACACCGCGGCCCGGTCCCGCTCCATCGCGGCGATCACCGCGTCGGCGACCTGGGAGGTGCCCACCGCGGTGGGGTCGTCGCGATGCGGCTTCATGTCATAGGTGACCGATTCTCCGGCGGCGATGACCGCCGCCAGGCCGCGCTCCAGCCGGCCCGCGGCCTCGGTCTCGCCGAGGTGGCGGAGCATGAGCACGCCGCTGAACATCATGGCCATGGGATTGGCGACGTTCTTGCCCGCGTAGCGGGGCGCGGAGCCATGGGTGGCCTCGAAGACCGCGATCTGGTCGCCCATGTTGGCCCCGGGGGCGAGGCCCAGCCCGCCGACCAGGCCGGCGCAGAGGTCGCTCAGGATGTCGCCGTACAGGTTGGGCATCACCATCACGTCGTACAGCTCCGGCTTCTGGACCAGCTGCATGCACATGTTGTCGACAATCCGGTCCTCGAACTCCAGGTCGGGGAACTCCTCCGCCACCTCCTGGGCGGTGTGGAGCCAGAGACCGTCCGTGTACTTCATGATGTTGGCCTTGTGGACGGCCGTGACCTTGTGCCGACCGTTGGCCCGGGCCCAGGTGAAGGCGAAGCGGAAGACGCGGCGGGTGCCGAAGACCGAGATGGGCTTGATGCTGATGCCGGAGTCGGGCCGGATGGCGCGGCCACCCAGCCTCTCGATGGACTGGATCAGCTCCAGGGTCTCGGGCTCCCCCTCCTGGAACTCGATCCCCGCGTAGAGATCCTCGGTGTTCTCGCGGACGATCACCAGGTCGATGTCCTGGTAGCGGCTGCGCACCCCCGGGTACGACTTGCACGGCCGGACCAGGGCGTAGAGGTCCAGATCCCGGCGCAGCGAGACGTTGACGCTCCGGATCCCCTTCCCCACCGGCGTGGTGATGGGCCCCTTGATGGCCACCCGGTTCTTGCGGATGGAGTCCAGGACGTGCGGCGGCATGGGGTCGCCGTACTTCTCCATGACGTCGAGGCCCGCGTCGTGGACCTCCCATTCGATCTCCGCGCCGGCGGCGTCGATGACCCGGCGGGCCGCCGCGCTGACCTCGTAGCCGATCCCGTCGCCGGGGATGAGGGTGACCGTGTGCCGCGCCATGCTCTCCTCCTCAAATGTGCCGCCGAGTGTCGCACGTCGCCGCCGGCGGGCGGGTCCCGATGACCGTGGGGCTCGCGGCCTGGTACGCGGCGGAGGGCCGCCACCAGCTGCCCTGGCGGCGGAGCCGCGATCCGTGGGCGGTGCTGGTCAGCGAGGTCATGCTCCAGCAGACCCCGGTGGCGCGGGTGCTGCCCCGCTGGCAGAGGTTTATGGCCCGCTGGCCCACGGCCGCGAGCTGCGCCGCGGCCCCTCTCGACGAGGTGCTCCGCGAATGGGACGGCCTCGGCTACCCGCGCCGGGCGGCCAACCTCCGGCGCTGCGCGGGGGTGGTGGCGAGCACCGGCTGGCCCCCGGACGAGGCGGGGCTCCGGGCCCTCCCCGGGGTGGGGGCGTACACCGCCCGTGCCCTGCTCTGCCTCGCCTTCGACCACCCCGGCGCGCCCGCCCGCGACGTCAACCTCGGCCGGGTCGCGGCCCGCTGCTTCCTCGGGGAGGAGACCGCCCCCGGCTCCCGCCTCGACGCCGCCCTCACCGCGCACCGTCCCCCGGAGATGGGCTGGCGGGACTACACGCTGGCCCTCTTCGACGTCGGCGCGCTGGTCTGCCGGAGGCGGGCCGCCGCCTGTGACCGCTGCCCGCTGGCGGCGGGGTGCGCGTCCCGCGAGCGGCTGGCCGGTGGGGTGCCGCCCGCCCGGCGCCGGCAGGCCCCCTACCCGGGCAGCATGCGCGAGCTCCGGGGCGCGGTCCTCCGGGCCATGCTGGCCGACCCGGGACGGAGCATCGCCGAGCTGGAGCGGGCCGTCGCCCAGGTTCCCGCCGCCGCCCGCCCGGGTGCGGTGGCCGAAGCACTCGCCGGACTCCGCCGGGACGGGGTCCTGCAGCCCTGACGCGCCAGAATGGCCGGGATGCCCACCATCTCCCCCTACCTCAACTCCGTCCGGGACGAGCTGATGGGGCGAGCCAGCTTCAGCTTCGCGCCCGACCGCGACCTCCCACCCGCACCGGCCCGCCGCGCCGAGGCCGGCTCGGGGCCGCGCGTCCTCTTCGTCGGCTTCCCGTCCGACTACTCGCTCGCCTTCCTGCTCGGGCTGCTCCGGCTGGAGGTCCGGGTGTGCGGGATCGTCACCTCGCCAGGCGCCCACCCGGCCATCCTCGGTGACAACGCCCTGAGCCGGATCGCCGACCACCTCGGGGTGCCCCTGCTCCGCACCTGGCGCATCAACGACGACCACAGCCGCCTCGACATCGCGGCGCTCCAGCCCGAGGCGGCGGTCATGGCCAGCTTCAATCAGATCGTCAACGCCCCCACCCTGCGCATCCCCCACCACGGCTTCATCAACATCCACCCCTCGCTGCTGCCGCAGTACCGGGGCCCGGAGCCGGTGTACTGGGTGGTCGCCGACGGCGCGGAGCGGACCGGGATCAGCCTCCACCGCGCGGTGCCCAAGGTGGACGCGGGGCCGATCCTGGCCCAGGCCGAGGTGGCGGTCGCACCCCACGACACGTCGGGGACGCTGACCCGCCGGCTGGTCGGCGCCGGGCTGCCGCTCTTGGACCGGGCGCTGACCGCACAGCTGGAGGACGCGCCGGGGGTCCAGCCCGATCTCCACGCCGGCAGCTACCGCCCCTCGGTCGGCCACCGCCGCCTGGACGAGGCCGCCAGCGTGGTGGACGCGGAGCGGATGGTGCGCGCCGGGGTCCCCAACATGCCGGCTTGGACGCGCCTCGGCGGCCGGGTGAGCTACGTGCTGGCGGCCCAGGTCCGCGACCACGCGACCCCCGGACCGGACCGGGCGCCCCGAATCGCCTTCCCCGACGGCGACCTCGCCCTGCTCTCGGTCTCGCCGAACTGCCACTGCCACCACGACGTCGAGGACTGCCCCCACCGCGAGGACGACCGGACGAAGTGATCGCCCCGTCCGCGCCAGCGCCGTGTCACCATGGCGCGTGGTGAACAGCGAAGCGCTCTCCCGCCTCCCCTGGGCGGTGACCCGCCCGGAGTTCCTGGCCACCGCCCGCGACACCGGCAGCGACGGAGCCTGCGTCGTCTTCGTCATCTCCGACGAGATCCCGACCAGCGCGCGGGCCGGCTACGCCCAGCTGATCATCGCCTATGCCCGCGCCAACGAGCCGGTGACCATCGACCGCGACGGCACCTCGACCCTGCTGATCACCGAGGGAGGCGTCGACGCGGGCGCGGTGGTCGCCGACCGGGTCTTCGGGCTGATGCGGCGGATCTCCCTGGAGAAGACCATCCGGGCCGGGGTCGCGGCCCTGGGCAGCGACCCCAGCACGGCCATCACCACCGCCCGCCGCCGGGCGGAGCGGGCGGCCCCGGCGTCGTCGGTGCGAGAGGGCTGATCCAGCGGGGTCGGAGCCTCGGCTGGCGGGAGGAACCGGGTATCCTCGCCCCTTGCACCGGAGGCGCCAGCGGGCCGCGGGCCCGGGAGCGCCGGCGGGGCAGCGTGCCGAGGTAGCTCAGTTGGTAGAGCACGGGTCTGAAAAACCCGGTGTCCCCAGTTCGATTCTGGGCCTCGGCACCATATCCGCCCACGCGCGGCGATGATCCTGAGATCTCGGATGCAGCTACGCAGGGAAGACGCTGTAGCCAGCGGCGGACGCGGCGCGACGGAGGTCGTCATCCCAGCAGGCCACATGGTCCACTCGCCGTGGCGTTCCCAGGCGCTGCAAGGCGGCGAGATGAACCGCGTCGTAGCCCCGTAGGCCGTGGCTCTCCGCGAGCCCTCCGGCGCGCTTCGCCACCGCCATATCGACGAGGATCGGTGAGGTGGCAGCCCATACCCGCTCCAGTCGCCGCTTGGCGTTGGTGAAGGCGGCATCGGGAAGCCGTCCGGCTCGCTGTGCCGCGGCGATCGCGGCCCGGAGCTCGACATAGCCGATGTGGGCGCAGGCGAGCACCTCGAGGTCGGTTTTGAGCGTCGCCATCTCGGCCGACCCCTCCTCCGCGATGATCAGCTTGACCAGCGCGCTGGTGTCGGCGTAGACGATCAGCGGCGTTGCTCCAGGACGAAGTCGACCGCGGTCTTAGTCCCTCGGGTCATGGCCACCGGCTCGTCGCCATCCAGCAGTGGCGCTCGGTACTCGATGCCGCCGCTCTCCACCAGGGCCGCGATGGGCGCCGGGACACCGCCGGGCTGGTACGCGACGATCCGGGCCACGGGTCGACCCCGGTCGGTCACCACCACGTCCTCTCCCCTCCTCGCGCGCTTGATCGCCCGGCTCAGCTCGCCGCCCTTCAAGGCCCGCACTCCCAGTTCCATTGTGGCCTCATTCTATCTCTATTGAGGCCACTGGAGGAAGCCCGGCACCGTTTGGCAGCACCGACCAACCGGGCGAGGTCACGGAGCCCACCAGCGCAACGTCACCGCGCTGCTCGACCGGCGCTGATGGACCCCCGGGGACCCAACGGGCCCGGTGGGTGGGGCTGGCCCCACATCCGGCGGTCGGGAGAGCCGGGTGGCCGTCCGCCGCACGTGGCCGTAGGCTTCGTCCAACGCTTGCCCGATCGACTGGAGGCGCCCCATGATCGCCGCCACCGCGCCCTCGTCCCGGCCCCTCAACTCTCCCCCGCTCACCCTGCCCCAGCTGCTCCTCCGGGTGCCCCTCGCCTACGCCGACAGCCGCACCTGGCGCGCTGTCGCCCACATCCTCACCGGAGGCCCGGTCGCCGTCGTGGCGGCCGCCATGGTGTGCCTCTGCGTCGCCTCGGGGGCGCTGAGCCTGCTCGCGGTGGGCCTACCGCTCTTCTGCTGCGCTCTGGTCGGCTGCCGGTTGCTCTCCTGGCTCGAACGCTGCCGAGCGCTGGTCGTCGACGGGAACCCGATCGGGGCCAGGTATCACCCGACGGATGGGCTGCCGGTGCTGGGCAAGGTGCGGGTGCTCGTCACCGATCCGGCGACGTGGCGTGACGTCCTGTGGTCCGCGGTCATCGCCCCGCTCGGCCTTGCCAGTCTGGCGCTGACGCTGGTGAGCACCATGCTGTCCGCGCTGTTCCTGGCGGTGCCGCTGTATTTCCCGCCCGCCAGCCCCCGCCGGGCCGTCGTCGTCGTCCTGGGGTTATCGTGCCTCTGCGCAGGTCCCTGGATCGTGCGCGGTCTCTCCGCCCTCCAGCTGGCCGCCGCTCGGGTCCTGGTGGGCCCGGACAGCTGGACCAGCCTGATCAGCCGAGTCTCCCAGCTCACGCTGAGCCGGGCCGCGGCCGCCGACGCGCAGGCCGGCCAGCTCCGTCGAATCGAGCGCGACCTGCACGATGGCGCCCAGGCGCGGTTGGTGGCCCTGGCCGTGGATCTCGGGATCGCGTTGGAGAAGCTGGGCACCGAGCCCGAGGAGGGACGACGACTGGTCGAGCAGGCCCACGCACAGTCCAAGCTCGCCCTGGCCGACCTGCGCCAGCTGGTGCGGGGCATCGCTCCCACGGTCCTCGAGGATCGCGGTCTCGACGCGGCGCTCTCGGCGATCGTCGCCAACTCCCCGGTCCCGGTCTCCCTCGACGTGGATGTTCCGCGCCGCCTCCCCGAAGCCGTCGAGACCGCGGCGTACTTCGTCGTCTCCGAGGCTCTGGCCAACGTCGCCAAGCACAGCGGCGCTGCGGCGTGCCGGGTGAGGGTGCGCGAGAGCGGTGGCATCGCCACGGTGGAGGTCTCCGACGAGGGTCGCGGCGGCGCCGACGCCCTCGGCGGCAGCGGGCTGCGCGGGCTGGGCGGGCGGGTCGCGGCGCTGGACGGTTGGTTCCAGGTGAGCAGCCCCGTCGGCGGGCCGACGGTCGTCCGCGCGGAGATCCCATGCGCGTCGTGATCGCGGAGGACAACGCGCTCCTCCGCGAGGGTCTGACCCGTCTCCTCGACGGCCGCGGATTCGAGGTGGCGGCCGCGGTCGGCGACGGGCCCAGTCTCGTGGCCGCCGTCGTCCAGCATCGCCCCGACGTCGTCGTTGTCGATGTGCGCATGCCGCCGACCTTCCGCGATGAGGGCCTCCGGGCGTCCCTCGAGGCACGACGCCAGGCGCCTCAGACCGCCGTGATGATCCTCTCCCAGTACGTCGAGCAGTCGTACGCGTCCGAGCTGCTGCGAGGCGGTGGGGGTGGGACCGGGTATCTGCTCAAGGATCGCGTGGCCGACGTTGGCGAGTTCGTCGATGCGCTGCGCCGTGTTGCCGCCGGAGGCACCGCGCTCGACCCCGAGGTGGTGGCTCAGCTGATCGCACGCGGCCGTTCTCACCCGCTGGATACCCTGACCCCGCGGGAGGGTGAGGTACTGGGGCTCATCGCTGAGGGCCGGACCAACACCGCAATCGCGACAGCACTCCACATGTCCGAGGGAGGCGTCGAGAAGCACATCACCGCCATCTTCGCCAAGCTCGCACTCCCGGACAGCGCCGACGATCACCGGCGCGTCCTCGCGGTCCTGGCGTTCCTCAACGCCTGAGTCCTCGTGGTGGCCAGCAGTGGCCATGGACCGCGTCGTGCTCGACAGCCCACGGGTGGCGATCGTCGCCTTCCTCATGCTGCACCGCGCTGTGCTCCGTCGAGCATCGCCGCGCCAGCTGAAGTCGTTAAGAGATAAGGACAGACGCGTTAAGAACAGGCGAAGCCGCAGCGGGGGCGGGACGGCTCGCCAGCGGAGCCTTGCGGTCCATGTATCCTGGCCGGGTGGTGAGCGCGGACGCGACCAACCCCACGACGAAGCCGCCGAAGTTCCTGGCGCTGGCCGGACATCCACTGCGCTGGCGGCTGCTCCGCGAGCTTGCCGAGAGCGACCGGCGGGTGTGGGAGCTCACGGCCATGCTGGGAGAGCGGCAGAGCCTCGTCTCCTACCATCTCGGCCTGCTCCGTTCCGCCGGCCTCATCTCGGCCCGGCGCAGCTCGGCGGATCGCCGCGACAACTACTACTCGGCCGACCTCACCCAGTGCGGCGAATCGCTGGGCGCAGCCGGTGCGGCACTCCACCCCGCGCTGCGCCTCGCTCCGCATCCTGCCCATTCCTCGGCGGGGTTGTCGGCTCGCGTCCTCTTCCTCTGCACCGCCAACAGCGCCAGGTCACAGATCGCGGAGGCCTTCCTCGAGCAGCTCACCAGCCGTCGCGTGCAGGCGTTCAGCGCCGGAAGCCAGCCGAGCCGTGTCCATCCGAACGCCGCGCGGGTGATGCAGGCCCACGGGGTCGACCTGGACGGGCGCTACGCGAAGCACTACGACGAGTTCCTCGACCAGCGCTTCGACTGCGTTGTCACCGTCTGCGACCGGGTCAGGGAGGTCTGCCCCGAGTTCCCCGGGGCCGCGAGGACCATCCACTGGAGCATGCCCGACCCCGTCGAGAGCGGGGACACCGACGAGGCCACGTATCCGGCCTTTGAACGCACCGCGGCGGAGCTCGCCGTCCGCATGCCGTTCCTGGTGCAGCTGCTCGTGTACGACCTCATGGAGATGAACTGATGTCCGGAGCCGCCATCAAGCCCAGCTTCCGGGGGGACGACGCCAGGGCCTCCCTCGCCGCCGTCCGGGCCGCTCAGCCATGATCACGCCGGGAGAACGCAAGGAGCTGGAGGGAGCCTCCCGGCGCATCTCGCGTGACTTCGCCGGGGTCTTCAGCCTCGAGACCGTCGAGGAGTGCGTGATGGACTCCTTCGACCGTCTCACCGCCACCGCAACCGTCACCAACTACCTGACCATCCTCGCCGAGCGATTCGCCCGCGAGCGCCTCGAAGCGATGGGTCAGGCCGAGAGCAAGGTGGCGAGCACGGTGCCGGAGGTGCTCTTCGTCTGCGTGCACAACGCGGGGCGCTCCCAGATGGCGGCGGTCCTCCTCGACCAGCTCGCCCACGGCTCCGTGCACGTCCGGTCGGCGGGATCCGACCCCGCCGACCGCCTCAACCCGGCGGTGGTCGAGGCGATGGCGGAGCTGGGCCTCGATCTCAGCAAGGAGTTCCCCAAGCCGCTGACGGACGAGGTGGTGCAGGCCGCCGACGTCGTCATCACCATGGGCTGCGGGGATGCCTGCCCCCTGTACCCGGGCAAGCGATACCTGGACTGGGAGCTCGACGACCCGGCCGGCCAGCCTCTGGCGACGGTGCGCCGGATACGCGACGATATCCAGGCCCGTGTCCGGGCTCTGCTCGCCGAGCTCGTCCCCGCGACCACCCCGTCGTAGCCGCAGGGCGCGCACCCACTGAGAGGAGGAGGACTGCCAATGCACCTGGTGGCCGTCGGCGGCAGCGACGCCGGGATCAGCGCGGCGCTCCGGGCCCGCGAGCTCGACCCGGGGACCGAGGTGACGGTGGTCGTCGCCGACCGCTATCCCAACTTCTCGATCTGCGGCATCCCCTACCACGTCGCCGGCGAGGTGGCTCGCTGGCAGGACCTCGCCCACCGCACCATCGCCGACCTCGAGGCGACCGGGATGAGGCTCCGCCTCGACACCACGGCCCGGCGCATCGACGTCCCCGGGCGCCGCCTGGCGGTCACCGACGCCACCGGCCGCGAGGAGCTGATCGGCTACGACGCCCTGGTGATCGGCACCGGAGCGGTCCCGGTGCGGCCCCCGATCGAGGGGCTCACCGGCCCGGACCCGCTCGGACCCGCGGACGGCGTGCATCTCCTCCACTCCATGGGGGACACCTTCGCCCTGATGCGAACGCTGGAGGAGGGCTCGGTGGCACGGGCCGTCATCGTCGGGGCCGGCTACATCGGACTGGAGATGGCCGAGGCCCTGGTCGCACGCGGACTCGCCGTCACCCAGATCGAGCAGCTCCCGGAGGTCCTCCCCACCGTCGACCCGGAGCTGGGCGGTCTCGTCCACCAGCAGCTCGTCGACCACGGGGTGGAGGTGGAGACCGCCACCCGGGTCACCGCCATCCGCCGCGCTCCCCGCGGCGCAACCGGCCGGCTCGAGGTGGCGACGGAGGGCGACGCCGGGAGCCGCACATTCTCCGCCGACCTGGTGCTGGTGGTGGTGGGCGTCCGCCCCGATACCGAGCTGGCGGCGGCGGCGGGGGCCGAGCTCGGGGTCAAGGGCGCGATCAGCGTGGACCGCCGGATGCGGACCAACCTGCCCGACGTGCTCGCCGCCGGCGATTGCGTCACCACCCATCACCGCCTCCTGGGGACCACCTACCTCCCGCTCGGGACCACCGCCCACAAGCAGGGGCGGGTCGCCGGAGAGAACGCCCTCGGCGGCCAGCGTGAGTTCGCCGGCAGCCTGGGCACACAGGTCGTCAAGGTCTTCGAGATGGCCGTGGCGCGCACCGGGCTGCGCGACCACGAGGCGATCGCCGCCGGATTCGACCCGGTGAGCGTCGGCCACGAGGCCGACGACCACAAGGCCTACTACCCGGGCAGCCATCGCATCGCCATGCGCTACACGGGCGATCGGAGCTCCGGGCGGCTGCTCGGGGTGCAGCTCTTCGGCCACCGCCACAGCGAGATCGCCAAGCGCATCGACATCGCGGCGGTGGCGATCTTCCACGGCATGACCGTCGACGCGGTGAGCGACCTCGACCTCGCCTACACCCCACCCCTGGGCAGCCCCTGGGACGCGGTCCAGGCCGGCGCCCAGACCTGGGTCAGGGAGGTCTCTGCCCGCCGCTGAGCCTCCGGCTCGGGGCGGCGACGCACGCTCGGGGCAGGAGCCGCCGCATCGGCTCCACAGGCTCGGGGGCCAGCCACGACGGCACGATGCCCGTGACCGTCGAGGGCTCTCCCCGACCGGGCGACCTCAGACCGCTGGCGCGGTGAGGGCCGCAAGGCGCGCTGCACCGACCGGCGGCCGCGGTGCCCAGGGGACGATCACCAGCCGGCCGTGGGCGAGGTCGCTGACCTCGGCGACCCACCGCTGCTCCTGAGCGGCGCGGGACCGCAGCACCGGGTCGGAGGTGCCGGTGGCGGCAAGGCTGGCGTTGACCACCCAGGAGAACGGGCTGATGCCGGCCCGCGCCAGATCGGCCTGGAGCTTGCGAGCCTCGTGGACGGGCGTGGCCTCGGGCAGGGTCACCAGCAGGATCCGGGTGCGATCGGGATCGGCGAGGGTGTCGAGCAGCGACGAGGCCGCCTCCGGCAGGGCGCCCGCCTGCGCGGCGACCTGGCGGGCGAAGCTGCGTGAGGAGTCGAGGAGCAGCAGCGTGTGCCCGGTGGGAGCCGTGTCGATGACCACGTAGCAGCCCGAGGCCTCGGCGACGGTGCGCGCAAACGCGTAGAAGACAGCCACCTCCTCGGTGCAGGGAGAGCGCAGGTCCTCCTCGAGAAGTGCGTAGCCGTGCGCGTCCAGCTCCCTGCCGGCGTCCGCCAGCACACCCGCGGTGTAGGCGGCCGTCTCGGCGGCGGGATCGATGCGGGTGACGGTCAGGTTCTCGGGCGGGTCGGGCAGCGCGCCCGCGACGTGGGCCGCGGGATCGGTGGTGGTGAGGATGACCCGGTGGCCGCGAACCGCCAGGGCGACCGCCACCGCGGCGGCCACCGTGGTCTTGCCCACCCCTCCCTTGCCCATGGTCATAACGACCCCGGGACCCGCGGCCTCGATCTGCTCGACCAGAGAGCTCAGGCCCCGCCGACCGTCCTGCCCCGATGGCTGGGCGATGACGGCGCTCGCGGCGCTCGGGGGCTCAGGGTGGAGCAGCAGGCGGAGACCGTCCAGCCCCACCGGGGCGACCGGCAGCAGCGGGACGGTGTCGATGGCGGCCAGAGAGCGCAGCGCCGCCGGCATCCCCGCCAGGGCCTCGCCACCGCGGTCCTGCCAGGCGGCGGCCACCTCGTCGCCGTCGCCGTCGCCGCCAGCCGTGAAGACCCCATTGAGGACCAGCCGCTGGCGGGTCATCCCCAGCGCGACCAGCTCGCCCGCGGTGCGCGCGGCCTCCTCCAGGGCGGCCGCCTCGGGGCGAGCCACCAGCACCAGGGTGGTCTGCTCGCCATCCCGGAGGGCGGCGACGGCGTCCCCGTAACGGTGCTGCGCCTGCCCGAGAGCGGAGACGGGACCGATGCAGGTGATGCCGGAGGTGTTGGTCTCGAGGAAGCCCGTCCAGGCGCCGGGAAGGGTGAGCAGCCGGAGGGTATGACCGGTCGGGGCGGTGTCGAAGATGACGCGGTCGTACGCACCCGCCACCGCCGGGTCGGCGAGCAGACCGACGAACTCGTTGAACGCCGCGATCTCGACGGTGCAGGAGCCGGAGAGCTCCTCCTCCATCTGCGCGACCGCCGCACCGGGCAGCACCCCGCGGTAGGGATCGACCACCCGCTCGCGGTAGGCGGCGGCCGCCGCCTCAGGGTCGATGTTCAACGCCGCCAGCCCGGGGACCCCGGGCACCGCGACGGGTGCCGGCGAGCTTCCCGCCTGGACCGCCAGCACCTCGTCGAGGTTGCTGGCCGGATCGGTGGAGACGATCAGCACCCGGGATCCTGCCTCGGCGAGGGCCACCGCGGTCGCCGCCGCCACCGAGGTCTTGCCGACGCCGCCCTTCCCGGTGAAGAAGAGGAACGGCGTGGCGTCGGCGAGAAGGCCGGCCAGGGGCGCGGAGCCGCGCCTCACCGCCTCGGCTGCGCTCGTCATCAGCAGCTCCCCCCGCAGTCGCACCCGCCGGCGTCATCGGGTCGGGCCGCGACGGCGATGGGTACCGCCAGCCGGGCAGCCGGGACCGACGCCCACTCGGCCAGCTCGGCGCGGGCCGGGTAGTGTCCGGTGCTGAGCAACCGCCCGTCGACGAGCACCGCCGGCAGGGCTCCCTCGCCCAGCCGCTCCATCGCCTCCCTGACGATCGCGGAGGCGACGAACTTCTCCGGCTCCTGCGAGAGCGTCGCCCGGGTCACCTCCACCCCCTGGCCGGCCAGCCAGTCCAGGTCCGCCGCGAAACGGGCCAGCTTGGGATCGACCGAAGGACCGCAGACCCCGGTCGAGCAGCACATCGCGGGGTCGAACACCTCAACCTTGGTCATGACGATCCTCCTGGGCGGCGACTGGCTCACCCCCGGAGTATACATCAGAGGAAGCTGATATCAGAGGGTGCTGATGTGATAGGATGCGGAGGTGGCCGTCGCCTCCGTCCTCAAGCCCACCGAGCGAGCCGCACTCTTCGGGCTGCTCGCCGATCCCCTGCGTCTCCGGATCGTCGAGCTGCTCGCGGGCGAGGAGCTCTGCACCTGCCATCTGATCGCCGAGATCGGGGCCAAGCAGACCACCATCAGCCATCACCTGCGGATCCTGCGCGAGGCGGGCGCCGTCACCGCCACCGAGGCGGGCAAGTTCACCTGGTACCGGCTCACCCCCTGTCTCCTCGACGCCCTCGGGGCGAGCCTCAACGAGCTGGCGGACAGTGCCAGGCGGGCCGGCCGCCAACGGGTGCCCTGCGCCCCCTGACCCCGGGGAGAGCGCACTCCCCGGCTCCGACGGGGAGCGGCTGACGGACGGCGCCCCTCCGGGAGCCCCCGATCGATCGAGGTCCTGCACGCCAGCAGAGCTCGCTGACCTGTAGGTCGCCGCCCCCGCGCGCCGTCCTCCGGGGGGGGGGGCCGCCCCGGGGAGCACCGCGGTCACCGCGGGCTATCCACCTATCCTGTTTGATTCATCATGCCAGCTTGATGTATCGTGGGATCGTGCCTCCAGCCCGAGAGTCGGATCCCCGGACCGGCCCGCCCGCGTTCCTGGCGCTGGCCGGCCATCCACTGCGCTGGCGACTGCTGTGTGAGCTGGCCGAGAGCGATCGCCGGGTCTGGGAGCTCACCGCTCGCGTGGGCGCGCGGCAGAGCCTTGTCTCCTACCATCTGGGCCTGCTCCGCGACGCCGGCCTGGTGTCGGCCCGACCCAGCTCTGCGGACCGCCGGGACAGCTACTACTCGGCGGAGCTCAGCCGGTGCGGCGAGATGCTGGGCGCGGCCGGTGCCTCTCTTCACCCCGGGCTGCGCGCCGTCCCGGCACCCCTCCCCGCCCCGGAGGACCTCTCCGGCCGGGTGCTGTTCCTCTGCACCGGGAACAGCGCTCGCTCGCAGATGGCGGAGGCCCTGCTCCAGCAGCTGACGCGCAACCGCGTTCAGGCGTTCAGCGCCGGCAGCCAGCCCACCCGCGTGCATGCCAACGCCGTGAGGGCGATGAAGGCCCGGGGAGTCGACCTGACGGGCCGGCGCGCCAAGCACCTCGACGAGTTCCGCGACCAGCGCTTCGACTGCGTCGTCACCGTCTGCGACCGGGTTCGCGAGGTCTGCCCGGAGCTCCCCGGTGCAACCAGGACCGTCCACTGGAGCATGCCCGACCCCGCCGAGAGCGGCGGCGATGACGAGGCCACGTATCCGGCTTTCGAGCGCAGCGCGGCCGAGCTCGCGCTCCGCATGCCATTCCTCGTGCAGCTGCTGGTGCGCGGACCCACCGAGGGCGGACGCATCTCGAGAGCCGGCAGCGACCACCACCAACCGCTGGACGCCGCCGTGGCGTCGCCGTCCGGCGTCGCCGACGGCCACCGATGAGAGCGCCGGAGGTGGTGTGAACCTCGACATCTCGACCGAGAACCGTGACGCCGAGGACCGCGAGCAGGAGACGTGGCCGGGGGCGGGCGCCTCGCCTCTTGGCACGCCCGACGCCGCACCTCGCGGCGATCTCCTCCCGTTCCCGTCGATCCCTCGGTCGATGCGGACGGGCACGCCGCGTGGCCCCGCCCTGGACGCGGACGACGCGCTTCTCCGAACTCTGCTCATCCACGAGTACCTCACCGCGGGGCGATCGGTCAGGGCCGTGGCTGCGCGGCTGGGGATCGGGGTGACGAGCGCCAGCGCAGCGCTCCGGGCGAGCGGCATCCCGATTCGGCGGGCCGGTGGCAGCCCTCGAGCCGTCCCAGGAGAGACGGACGACCGGCTGCTCCGTCACGTCCTCATCCAGGAGTACGTCACCGACGAACGCTCGGCGAGGTCCGTGGCAGCGCGCCTGGGAATCGGCGCCAGGACGGTGCTCGCGGCACTTCGGGCGACTGACGTCCCGGTGCGCCAGGCCGGTGGCCGGCGGCGGCGCTCCAGGGATCCGGCGGCCTCCGGCTTCCTCTCCCTGGCGACCGAGTGGCACGCGTACTGGTGCGGGTACCTGCTGGCACTGCGCCCCTATCGCTCCTCCCTGCACCCGCACCGCTTCCGCATCCGAGCCGGCCTCGAGGACCTTCCCCACCTGGAGAGCCTGCGGGCCGGCCTGGACACCGACGCCCCGATCCGGACCCGGAGCGACCCGAGGAGCGGGGATGCCTGCTACCTCCAGCTGGAGTCCCGAAGCCTCGCCGAGGCGCTGGCGGGCTGGGGCATCACGCCAAACAGCTGGGCCATCGCCCGGTGGCCCCGAGAGGTACCGCCGCGCTGGCGAGCGGCGCACCTTCGCGGCTACCTCGAGGTGGCGGGGCTCGCCGCGCCGTCGAGCGACGCCGCCGGCTTCACCATCGCCGCCCTGGGATCCATGCCGCTCGCCCACGATCTGGGGCAGTGCCTCGCCGAGCTCGGCATCCAGGTCACGGGCGTGGACCGGGTGCGCCCCGGCAGGGGCGCGGTGCAGCTCTCCCTGGGCAGTGAGGATGCCGCACGCCTCGTCCGACTCCTCTACGCCGACGCGACCGTGTGGAATCGCCGCGCTCGCCGAAGCCTCCTCGAGCGTTTGGCGCTCCCGGCCGGCCAACGAGAGTCAGTTGCCACGCCACGCCAGGGCTCAGAGCGCCTCCGGCGTCAGCCCAGCTCCTCCACCCCACCCGTCTCCGCGAAGATCAGGTCCTCTGCGATGTTGGTCACCCGGTCGCCGATCCGCTCGAGGTAGTGCGCCACGAAGACGAGCCCGGTGGCCCGCGACGCCAGCCCGGGACCCGCGCCCATGCCCGCGACGAATGTCTCGAAGATGCGCCGGTACTGCTGGTCCACCACCGCGTCGCGCGCGGCCAGCTGACGAGCGGCTGAGAGGTCCGCCGCCTCCACGGCGTTGAGCATCTCCAGGAGCTGCCTCCTGCACTCAGCCGCCAGCACGCCGAGGCTCTCCGACGAGGGCTCGTCCGGCAGATCGCAGAGGGACCGGGCGATGCGGGCGATGGATACGCAGTGATCCCCCATGCGCTCGAGCTCGGACGACATCCGGTCGTAGCTCAGCACGTAGCGCAGGTCCCGAGCCACCGGCTGCTGGATCAGGATGGTGGTGTGGCACATCTCCCGGATCGCGAGATGGCGATCATTGACCTCCGCATCGCCCTCGATGACCGCGGTGCAGAGATCGGGATTCTGCTCTCGCAGCCCCCACACCGCCTTCTCCAGCGCCGTCCCCACCAGCTGCCCGATCTCCATGACACCGGCGCGGATCCGGCTCAGCTCCGCGTCCAGCGCCGGCCGGTGTCCGGCGGGCGCAACCTCCACAGGCTCCTCGGTCATCCGAACCGCCCCGTGATGTACTCCTCGGTCCGCTTGTCGCGGGGCGTGTCGAACATCTGCCGGGTCGGCCCCGCCTCCACCAGGGTGCCGACACGATCCTCCCCGATCATCATGAAGGCGCAGTGATCGGAGACCCGGCCCGCCTGCTGAAGGCTGTGGGTGACGATGACGATGGTCACCCGGGCCCGCAGCTCGCCGAGCAGCTCCTCGATCCTCAGGGTCGCGATCGGATCCAGCGCCGAGGTCGGCTCATCCATGAGCAGGACCTCGGGCTGGACCGCCAGGGCTCGCGCGATGCACAGCCGCTGCTGCTCCCCGCCCGACAGCTTGAGCGCCGCCCCGTGCAGCCCGTCCGAGACGCGATCCCAGAGGGCGGCCGCCCGCAGGGCCTCCTCGGCAGCATCGTCGAGGACCGACTTCTTGCGGATCCCGTTGAACCGGAGACCGGCCACCACGTTGTCGTAGATGCTGAGCGTGGGGAAGGGATTGGCCCGCTGGAACACCATCCCCACCCGGGTGCGGATCAGCACGGGGTCGGAGTCGACCCCATAGATGTCCACGTCACCGAGCTTCACCGAACCCACGACACGGGCCCCGCGAACCGTGTCGTGCATCCGGTTGAGCGCCCGGAGCAGGGTTGTCTTGCCGCAGCCCGACGGCCCGATGATGCCGGTGATCCGTCCACTCGGGATCTCGAGCGAGACATCCCTCACCGCCTGGTGACGGCCGAATGAGACCCCAAGCCCACTGAGGGTCAGAGCCGGTGCTGTGTCAGCCACGTCGCCAGCCGCATCCCGCCCGGCCGCCACGGTCGGCAGGCTCGCCGCCATCGGTAGATCGCTCATCGTGCATGCCTCGTGAAATGCCGGGCCAACATGCGGCTCCCTATATTGAGAAGGAGGACGATCACCACCAGGGCGAGAGCGGTTCCCCAGGCGGTCAGCTGCGCCTGGGGGTAGGCCTGGATGCCGAGCTGGTAGATGTTGAGCGGCATGGACGCCATCGGCTGGGCGGGATTGAACGCAAAGAACTGGCTGCCGATTGCCGTGAACAGCAGCGGCGCGCTCTCCCCCACTGCCCGAGCGATCCCCAGCAGGCATCCGGTGACGATCCCGCCCAACGCCGCGGGGATGACCATCCGGAACGCGACCTGGGCGCGCCGGCCGCCCAGGGCGGCGCCTGCCTCCCACACATCGCGCGAAACCGCGCGTATCGACGCCTCGGTGGTCCGCATCACCACGGGAAGCATCAGTATGGCCAGGGCGAAGCTCCCTGCGATCGCGGAGAAGTGGCCCAGCGTGACCACCAGAAGTGCGTAGGCGAAGAGCCCGAGGGTGATCGAGGGGACGCCGGCGAGCACATCGGCGACGAAGCGGACGCCGTTGGCGAACCGGCTCGTCTGCTCGGCGAGGAAGAGCCCGGCGGCGATGCCGAACGGGATGGCCATGGCCGCCGCTATCCCGTCGATGATGAGTGACCCGACCAGCGCGTTGGCGATGCCACCTCCCGGGATCCCGGGAGGCGTGGGCAGCTGGGTGAAGAAGTCGACCGACCAGGCGGAGACGCCCCGTCCCACCGTGTAGGCGAGCACGGCGACGAGCGGTGAGAGCGCCGCCAGCGTGGCGAGGATGCACAGTCCCACCACGACGTAACCCCAGAGGCGGCGGCGAGGCAGAGACCGGCGCGCGGCGCGCTGGATCAGGAGGCGATTGGAGGTCGGCGCCTCGGCGAGGCTCATACGACATCCACCTGAAGGCGGTCGCGGCCGACCGACCACACCAGGAGGCGGGCCAGCGCATTGACGATCACGCAGATCACCAACAGCACGAGGCCAGCCGCCACCAGGGAGGTGAGGTGGTAGGGCTCGGTCGCCTCGATGAACTCATTGGCGATCACCGAAGCGATGGTCTGCGTCGGCGCGATGAGCGAGTGGGGTAGCGCGTTGTTGTTGCCAATGACCATGGTCACCGCCATGGTCTCGCCCAGGGCGCGCCCGAGGCCCAGGGTCACCGCCCCCAGGATCCCGGCTCGGACGGTGGGGATCATCGCCCGCCGCACCATCTGCCAGCGGGTGGCACCGAGGGCGAGCGCCGCCTCCCTCTGCTCGGCGGGCACGGCCGCCAGCACGTCGCGCGAGACAGCCGCGATCGTCGGCAGCACCATCGCCGCGAGGATCATGCCGGCGAGCAGCAGGCCGATCCCGAGAGGTGGCCCGCTGGTGATGGCGGACACCACCGGGATCTTCTGGAGAGAGGGTTCGAGGACCGAGCGCACCCATGGGGCCACCGCGAGCAGGCCCCAGAGGCCGTAGACGACGCTCGGGACCGCGGCCAGAAGCTCGACCAATGCCGAGAGTGGGCCTCTGAGGATCGGGGGTGCGTAGACAGCGAGGAGTATGGCGGTGCCGATTCCGATGGGCACGGCCAGGACGAGGGCGATCGCCGCGCTGGTCAGCGTGCCCACGATGAAGACCAGCACGCCGAAGTGAGCATGCACCGGATCCCAGGTCTGTCCGGTGATGAACCCCAGGCCGAAGTGCTGGAAAGCAGACCGCGACTGAATGACCATGCTGGCGACGAACGCCACCATCACGGCGAGGAAGAGGAGCGCGACCACCTGGAGGCTGCGCCGGTAGACCGCATCGGTCACCCGGAGGCGGCGGCCTCCGGATGACCGAACGGCAGAGCGCTGGGCTACTGCCGGGCTGGTCACTGGTCGAGCAGCACCTGCCCGGACGGGCCCTTCATCATGAGGATCGTCGTCCGCGCCAGGTCCTGGATGTTGGCGGGGAGAGGCACGTAGGCGAGCGCCTTCGCGTACTGCTGTCCGGCGTGCGACAGCCAGTCCAGCATCTTGGCGAGGGTCTCACCGGTTTGGAGATTGGTCTGATTCACGTAGACCATGACCCACGAGTACCCGCTGATCGGGTAGCTCTGAGCTCCGGGCTCGTTGACGATGGGGAAGTCCGTCGACGTGACGTCGGGCTTCTGCGCGGCGTCAGCCGCCACCGTGGCCAGTGAGGGGCTCACATAGTCACCCGCCGCGTTCTGCATCTCGCAGTAGGTGAAGTTGTTCTGCAGCGCGTAGGCGAGCTCAACGTAGCCGATCGACCCCGGGACCTCAGCGACCTCGCCGGCAACGCCTGCGTTCTGTGCGCCGCCGACACCGACCGGCCAGTTGACCGACTTGCCCGTGCCCGGCCCTGCCGCCCAGGCGGGCGAGACGACACTCAGGTAGTTGGTGAAGATGTAGGTGGTCCCGCTGCCGTCCGAGCGATGCACGACCGTGATGGCCTGGTTGGGAAGGGTCACCCCGGGGTTGAGCGCCTTGAGCGCCGGGTCATCCCAGTTGGTGATCTGTCCCATGTAGATCTGAGCCAGCACGGGGCCGGTCATGTGGAGGCCGGTCTTGACGCCGTAGAGGTTGTAGCTGATGGCCTCACCGCCCAGGGCGATGGGGATCTGCAGGGCGGGGCCCCCGGTGTCCTTGGCCAGATCCGCCGTCGCCATGGGAACGTCCGAAGCGCCGAAGTTGACCGTGTTCGCCTGAAACTGCGCGATGCCGCCGCCGCTCCCCACCGAGGCGTAGGTGACCGTCGTCGAGGGCACCAGCTTGTTGTACTCGTAGAACGCGGAGGTGAAGTACGGATTATCGAACGAGGAACCCGCCCCGGTCAGCGACGCACCGGGGGGGTTGAGGTCATTCGGACCCGCGGATGCGGAGGGCGACGTCTGGGCGGCCACGGCCGAGCCCTTGGCGCCACCCGACGTGGAGCCGCACGCAGCCAGAGCGATTCCCAAGACCGCCATCCCTCCGACGATCCGGAGGCCGCGGTGTTTCGGGCCAGTCAGGATTCCAAGCACGGACAAACTCCTCCCCTAGGCGTGTGGGCTTGCGCCCTGTCGGTGTGGGCTAGTGCGTCGAAAGTAGGCGATGGCTAGTTAAGGGCGTGTTAACAAAGTGGGAAGGGGATCTAATCTCCTTGATGCACCGGCCACGGGAGCGCAGCGCGGCCGCCGCCGCGGTCGCCGACGAGGTCGACCGCGAGAGCAAGAGCCTCCCCCGGGTACCCGTGTCGCTCCCTCCCGCAGAGCGGCCCGCGCAGGGTGTTCGCGACGGCGATGGGCTCGCCCCGGCGCCCGCGGCGCCGCCGTCGTCCATCAGTCCGCCCCCGGCTCTCGGGTGGACGCGTTCCCGGCGCCCTGGCCTCGGGTCCCCGACGAGCCCTACAATGTCAGTGACCTCTGGCCCCTGAGCGGCCAGGTCATTGGACCCATCGGTCAGGGGGGGGCCTCCCTGGCCCGCGAGGCTGACGGGAGAGGAGCTACCCGATGACCGAGACGACGACCCAGTACGGCTGCGACACCTCGGACATGCGCTTCCCCCACGGCATGCTCCGCCGGGCGCTGGCCGACCCCGAGACGGTGCTCGGACGAGCTCGACCCGGCGACCGCGAGCACGCCGCGCAGGTCAGCTCCTACTACGCCAACGTCCTCGACTTCCTGCACGCCCACCACGGCGCCGAGGACGAGCTGCTCTGGCCGAAGCTCCGCCAGCGCGCCCCTCAGCACCTCCCACTCTACGAGCGGATGGAGGCCGAGCACGCCGGCATCAGCGGCGCCTGCGACGCCGCCCAGGCCGCCGACGAGAGCTACGGAGCCGACCCCACGGAGGACACCGCCCGCGCGCTCGCGGCGGCCATCCGCCACCTGATCGGAGAGCTCGAGGTCCACCTCTCCGAGGAGGAGAGGGA
Organism: uncultured Chloroflexia bacterium; assembly: GCA_963803165.1. Classification (GTDB taxonomy): domain Bacteria; phylum Chloroflexota; class Dormibacteria; order Aeolococcales; family Aeolococcaceae; genus Changshengia. The sequence continues at coordinate 146,502 of CAWDLK010000003.1, forward strand.
GATCCTGCCCATCGCCGCGGTCACCATGACCCAGGAGGAGTGGGGGGAGATGCCCGGCCACGGGATGCGCCACATGACCGCCGACAAGCCCTGGCTCATCATCGGCCTGATCTTCGAGCAGATGCCCGAGGATGTGAGGTCCGTGACGCTCCAGCACTTCCCGCCGCCGGTGCGTGAGATGTGGGAGACCAGCGGGAGCTCCATGTTCTCGTCCTTCATCGCCGGCATTCGGGGCACCGTCTCCACCGCGTCCGCCTGATGCCCTCGGGCGCGGGAGGCAGGCGGAGGGGAGGGGCGGCGGTGACCGGGCACGCGAGCCGGATCGGGCGCGACCCCCGGGGCTTCACCCCCCAGGGTGGCCGCTGGACCCTGGTGGCGGTCTGCGCCGCGACCTTCATGCTGCTCGTGGACATCACGATCGTGCAGGTCGCGCTGCCCACCATGCAGCGGTCGCTCAACGCCAGCTTCACCGACCTGCAGTGGGTCATCTCCGCGTACGCGCTGAGCCTCTCGGCGCTGCTGCTCACCATGGGCTCGCTGGCCGACCGCTTCGGACGCCAGCGCGTCTTCGTGGCCGGGATCGCCGTCTTCACCCTCTCGTCGCTGGCCTGCGGGCTGGCCCCCAGCGCCGGCGTGCTGATCGCCGCCCGGGCCGTCCAGGGCGTCGGCGGCGCCGCGCTCTTCGCCACCGGCCTCTCGCTGATCGGACAGGACTTCTCGGGCCGGCAGCGCGCCACCGCGATCGCCCTCTGGGGGGCAACCGTCGGCGGCGCCGTGGCGGTCGGACCCCTGCTCGGCGGGCTCCTCACCAGCGGCCTAGGATGGCGGTGGATCTTCTTCGTCAACGTTCCCGTCGGCGTCCTCACCCTGGGCGTCTCCCTGCTGCGGGTGGGCAACGTGCGAGACCCTCAGGCAACCCGGGTGGACCTGCTCGGGCTGGCCACCTTCTCGGCGTCCCTCTTCCTCCTCGTCTTCGAACTCACCGAGGGCAGCGGCGACGGATGGGGCAGCCCGGTCGTGCTCACCCTGCTCGGGTCGGCCGCCGTGCTCATGGTGGCCTTCGTCCTGGTCGAGCGCGCTCAGCGCCGCCCCATGCTCGACCTGGCGCTCTTCCGGAACCCGAGCTTCGTCGGCGTCTCCCTCACCACCTTCTGCATCGGCGGCGGCATGTTCGCCCTGCTGCCCTTCCTCACCCTCTACCTCCAGAACTACCTCGGCCTCTCCCCTCTCCAGGGCGGCCTTCGCCTGCTGCCCATGACCCTGCTCGCCTTCTTCGTCCCCCTGGCCAGCCGCCGCGCCACCGAGCGCGCCGCTCCCGGGCGAGTGCTGGCCCTGGGGCTCCTCCTCTGCGCCGGCGGCCTGGCGCTGATGCAGCTGATCGGGACCGGGTCCGAGTGGACGCTGCTCGTCCCCGGGCTCGTGGTCGGCGGGCTCGGCATCGGCCTGGCCAACCCCGCGATCGCCAGGATCGCCCTCGGCGTGGTGCCGCGCGAGCGCAGCGGGATGGCCTCCGGAATCAGCAACACCTTCCGCACCGGTGGGCTGGCGGTCGGGATCGCCGCTCTCGGCGCCATCTACCAGCAATCGATCTCGTCGTCGCTCGGCCTGTCACTCGGACACGCGGCACCGGGGCTCGCGGCCGCGGTCGCGGCCGGCGGCGTGCGCAGCGCCGGCGGCCACCCCGCGATCGTCGCCGCGGCGGGCGCGGCCCTGGCGTCGGGCACGAGGGAGCTCTTCCTCATCGGCACCCTGGCCCTGCTCGCGGGCGCGGCCTTCGCCGTGATGGTCCGTGCCCGTGACTTCCAGCGGGCCGCCGCGGTCACGGAGATGCCGCAGCAGGTCGAGGCGGAGGCACTGCCGGCATGATCGCCGGCGCCGCGGGCCCGGACGCCCGGGGGCGTCGCGGGTCCGAGACCGTGAGCCCCGCGCACCCGGGCCCGATGCCGGAGCCGGCGCTCGCCCCCCGGACCCTGCCCGCCCGCGGCAGGGCGGCGCTGGCCCTGCTCCATCCCGGGCCATCGCTGCTGGTCACCGCCTGCTTCGTCGCCGCCGCGGCGGCGACGCGCCATCAGCTCCCCAGCCTCCTGGTGGGCGTGCGCCTGGCCGGGGTGATGCTGCCCCAGCAGCTCGCCATCGGCGCCCTCAACGACCTCTGCGACCGTGACCTCGACCGGCTCTCCAAGCCGGGCAAACCACTGGCGAGCGGCGCCATCGGCCCTCCGGTGGCGTGGACGGCGACGGTCGCGGGATTCGCGCTCGCGCTGGCGGCGGCGGCGACCTTCCCCCTCCCCACCCTGCCGTTCGCCGCCGTCTGCGCGGCCTCGGGCATTGCCTACGACCTCGGGCTGAAGCGCGGCGCGCTCTCCTGGCTCCCCTTCTGGGTGGGGTTCGCCTGCCTGCCGCTCACCGCGGGCGCCGCCATGGGCCACCTGAGCCTGCGGGTGGCCGTCGCGGCCCCGCCCCTCGCGCTCGCGCTGGCGCTCAGCATCCAGCTCGCCAACGCGCTCCCCGACATCGACGCCGACCGCCGAAGCGGCGCGAGGGGCCTGGCCGTCCGCCTCGGACCCGGCTGGTCGCGGCGTCTCAGCCTGGGTCTCGCGGCGCTGGCGGGGATGGCCGCGGCGGCCGCGGCGCCGCTCCTGGGGCAGCCCGTCCCGGTGGTCGTCCTGGGCGCGCTGCCGCTCGTCGCGATCTCGACGGGACTGATGCTGCGACCCCTCCCGCGGCCCTTCCCGCTGCTGGCCCCGGCGGTGGCGGTGCTCGCCGCCGTCTGGCTCCTGGCCCTGCCCTGAGCCCGGCGAGAGAGCCTCGGGGTGGGACGGCGACCCGCCGCCCCACCCCGGCCGTCACATGACGTCGAAGGTCTCCGCCACCTCGATACTGGCCCCGCCCTGGAGCACGGGGCACCCCTTGGCGAGCGCCACAGCGGCGTCGAGGCTCTCCGCCTCGAGCAGGCTGTAGCCGCTGACCGGGTTGGCGCCGCCCCCGTGCGAGACGGCCCCATCCGGCGCGACGGTGCGGGCCTGGGAGACCGGGTTCCCCGGGTCCTTCAGCGCCCCGCCCACCGACTGGAACCAGGCCCCCCAGGCGGCCATCACCTTGGCCTGCTCCTCCTGGGCCTCCGGCATGCCGCCCCCGTGATAGGCAAGCAGAAACTTCGCCATGGATGCGCCCTCCTTCTCACTGCCGCGCCAGCCGCACGTGGGGGCTCTCGTGTCCACGCGCCGTACGCGTTCCGGTGTGCTGGCCTCAACGGTGTCATGTCCGAGGCCGGCGGTCAACCGCCGCCTCTCCTCGAAGAGCGCACACGCCGTTCACACGTCGGTGTGACACTCCTCGCATCAGCCCTAGGATGCCGCCATGACCACCGTGCTCGTCGTCGACGATCAGCCGGACATCGTCCGGCTGGTCCGCGACTACCTGGAGCGGGCGGGCTTCGACGTCCTCGCCGCCGGCGATGGTGAGCAGGCGCTGCAGGTCGCCCGCCGCACCCGGCCGGACCTGGTGATCCTCGACCTCGGGCTGCCCGGTCTCGACGGCCTCGACGTCGCCCGAGCGCTCCGCCGCGACGGCGACGTCCCGATCATCATGCTCACCGCGCGCACCGAGGAGACCGACCGGGTGGCCGGTCTCGAGCTCGGCGCCGACGACTACGTGACCAAGCCGTTCAGCGCCCGCGAGATGGTGGCCCGGGTGCGCGCGGTGCTGCGGCGGAGCAGCGGCGCCCGCGCCGAGCAGGAGGTGGTGCGGGTGGGCGGCACGCTGACCCTCGACGCACCGCGGATGGAGACCACGGTCGAGGGGCGCCACGTCACCCTCACCCCGACCGAGTTCCAGCTCCTCCTCCACATGGCCCGCCAGCCGGGCCGGGTGTTCACACGGGCCCAGCTCCTCGACGCGGTCCACGGCGTCGCCGTCGAGTTCCTACGAGCGAGCCATCGACGCCCACGTCAAGAACATCCGGCGCAAGATCGAGCGCGATCCCCGCGCACCCCGGCTGCTCCAGACGGTGTTCGGCGTCGGGTACCGCCTCACGGACGCGGAGCGGTGAGCGCCCTCCCGCCGCGCGACGCCCGGGGTCGGGAGCGGAGGGGACGCCCCCGCCCGCCCTGGTGGCCGGAGGACACGCCCTTCCCGCCTCGGGGCGGCCACCGCGCGCACGGCGACGCGCCCCGCATCGCCCGGCGCGCCGGCTGCTGTGCCGGCTGCGCCCTGCTCACCCTGCTCGCCGCGATCTCCACCCTCGTCTGGCTGCTGCTCGGCGCCCTCGGCCTGGTCGGCTCGAAGGGGCTGACCACGGCGATCGTCGCCGCCGCGCTGGGACTCTTCGTGGTCGCGGTGGCGGCCGTCGCGCTCACCCTCCGCCGGGTCGCGCCCCCGGTGAGCGGCCTGGTCCGCGCCGCCCGCCAGGTCGAGTCCGGCGACTACTCCGGGAGGGTGCCGGTCCGGGGTCCCGGCGAGGTGCGCCTGCTCGCGCGCAGCTTCAACGCGATGAGCGCCCGCCTCGAGGCCGAGCAGAGCCGGCGCCAGTCGGTGCTCGCCGACCTGGCCCACGAGCTGCGCACCCCGCTCACGGTGATCCGCAGCCAGGCCGAGGCGATCGCCGACGGGGTCAACCCCGCCGACGAGGAGCACATCGCCCCGATCATCGCCGCCACCCGCGCCCTGGAGTCACTCGCCGACGACCTCCGCACCCTGAGCCTCGCGGAGGCGGGCGGCCTCCACCTCGAGCGCGAGCCCGTCGAGCTCTCGGTGCTCGTCAACGAGACCGTCGAGGCGTTCCGTGCCGAGGCGGACCGGGCCGGCGTCCGGCTCGAGGTCGGAACGCTCCCCGACCTGCCCCCGCTCGACGCCGACCCCGCCCGCCTCCGCCGCGTCCTCGGCAACCTCATCGCCAACGCCCTCGCCCACACCGGGCGCGGGGGCACGGTGCGCGTGGAGCTGAGCGCGTCCCCGAACGCGGTCACCCTCACGGTGCGCGACGACGGCAGCGGGATGCCCGCGGAGCTGCTGCCCCGGGTCTTCGACCGCTTCGTCAAGGGGCCCGGCTCGCCCGGCTCCGGCCTGGGGCTGGCCATCGTCCGCGACATCGTCGAGGCCCACGGGGGCACCGCCTCCGCCACCAGCACCGAGGGGATGGGAACCTCGATCGAGATCAGGCTGCCCGCCTGACCAGGGCGAGGACCTCGCTCTCCGTCATCGCCCCGGGAGGCACCCGGTCGCGCGCCATCCGGTTGGCGAGCCGCTGCAGGGTGGCGTTGGCCGGGGTGGGGACGCCATGGAGGCGCCCGAGCAGCGCGATCTCGCCGTTGAGGTAGTCGGCCTCGATGCTGCCGGTCCCACGGGTCAGGCTCTGCCAGGACGACCCGCCGCCCCGGACCCGGCCGGCGACGGGGCGAACCGAGAGCAGGTCGCCGCGGCGAGCGGCGTCCTCCGCGGGCGAGGCGTGGGCGATCCCCGCGGCGCTGAGCACCGCCTCGCCCTCGCGACCCACCATCCGGGCCAGCTCGCCGCGACCCGTCCGGGGGCCGCAGACCGCCTCGACGGCATTGCCCAGGTTGACCAGCAGCTTGGCGTACTTCCAGCGCATGACGTCCGCGACCGCCCGCGAGCTGAAGGCGGCGGCGCCCAGCGCCGTAGCGATCTCCTCGGCCAGGGCGCCGGCGCCACTCGGATAGCGACCGACGTCGAGGATGCCGGGGCAGGGCAGCGACTCGGCCTCGACCACCCCGGGGGCGAGATGGGTGGCGGGGCTGATCACGCACATGCCGAGGGTGTCCTCGAAACGGCGCAGCGCGGCCCGCTCGTTGGCGACCCCGTTCTGGGCGCAGACGACGGCCAGCGACGGCGGAGCCACCGCAGCGAGGGCGTCCAGCGCCGCCTCGGTGTCCTGGGACTTCATCCCCAGGAGGACGGCGTCGTCGTCGCGCCACGAGATCTCACCCGGTGCCGCCGCCACCTCGACCCGGACGGTGAACGCCCCCTCCGGCGTCCGCACGACCAGGCCATCGCGCCGGATCGCCGCCAGGTGCTCGCCGCGGGCGATGGCCGCGACCTCGAACCCGGCACGGTGGAGGAAGCCCGCGATCACCCCGCCGATCGCGCCGACCCCGAAGACGACGTAGCGGCGAGCCACGCCGCCGAGGATAGCAACCGGGTTGCGGCGCCGGCCCCGGCCCAGGTGCCGTGATGGACGGTCTCACGCTCGGCGTCCCCCGCCTCGCCGATCGCAATAGGGCTCAATTACCCGACGCTGATGAGCACTTTGCAGGATCGATGAGGTACCCTGAAGTCAGGTCTTTCCGGGACTTTCGCCCCGGGCCTGACACCTGAAGGGGGGCCAATGTCTCATCGAATCACCCTTCCGTCGCTGCTGGCGGGCGCGATCGCCGTCGTCGCCTTGGCCGCCTGCGGCACCAGCAGCGCTCCCAGCTCCTCGTCGAGCGGCTCGAGCCCCGCCTCCGGGTCGTCGGGCTCGGGCGGCTCCATCAGCGCCAGCTCGTGCCCCTCGGCGTCCACCGTCGGCAGCGCCCTCGGCGCGACCGTCGGCAGCCCGACCACCGTCAACGAGGCCACCGGCGACCTGCCCTCGGGCGCGACCGGGATCGGCTGCTCGTACATCTCGGGGAGCACGGTCGTCGTCGTGGTGCTCGCCTCCGGCGTCCCCTCCAGCTACTTCTCGACCGAGGAGCAGGCGCAGGAAGCGGACCTGGGCAGCGGCCTCAACATCAGCTACACCCCGATCTCCGGACTGGGCGACCAGGCGGCCTCCTACTCGTACTCGGCCGAGGGCCTCACCGCCTCCGGCGTGATCGCCCTGAAGGGCAGCAACGTGGTGGGCGTCTTCACCGACGGACTGAGCACCTCCGTCAGCAGCGAGGAGAGCCTCGTCCGCAGCCTGCTCTGAGCCGACCTGCACGACCACGCGGCGGGTGCGCGCGCCGGCTTGCCGGCGCGCGCCTCACCGCGGTCGGCGGCTCCGCGCAGGGAGCGCCGCCAGCACTACCAGGACCCCCGCCCCGGTGACCCCGAGGGCGGCGAGCATGGCGGTGCGGTTCCCGGTCATGAAGCTGCTGCGGGCGGCGGCCTCCAGCCCGGTGCCGAGCGGCCCGCCCACGGCGCGGGCGACGGCCAGCGCGCCGCCCAGCGACCCGAGGATGGTCTGAGCCACCGCCCCCGGGATCTGATGGCCGAGCAGGACGGGGTTCAGCGCGCCCTGGTAGCGGGTCGAGAGCACGCTGCCGATGACGGCCACGCCGAGCGCCCCACCCACCTGGATGGCGGTGCTGTTGGCCGCCGAGCCGACCCCCGCGTCGTCGTGGGCCAGGCTGCCGAGCACCGAGTTGGTGGCGGCCGGGATGAGCAGGCCGGCGCCCAGACCGATCAGCAGCATCCCGGGGAGCGCGGCCAGGTAGGTGACGGTGGAGGTCGCCACCGCCGCCTCCTGGGCCAGCCCGCCGACCAGCAGCAGAAGCCCCGCGGCGGCGGTGAGCTTGGTCCCGAACCGGCGCACCAGCCATGACGAGACCAGGGCCCCGGCGGCGACCAGCCCCGCGATCGGCAGCAGGCGAAGCCCGGCGCCGAGCGGCGAGTAGCTGAGGAAGAACTGGAGGAACTGGGTCAGGATGAAGAGGCCGCCGAGCAGCGCGAAGACGCCCAGGCCCACCGCGAGCATCGCCACGCTGAACCGCCGGGAGCTGAAGTAGCGGAGCGGCAGCATGGGATGGTCGACCCACCGCTCCCAGGTCAGGAAGGCGAGCACCAGGGCCACGCCGCCGGCGAGGGCGCCGACCACCGCCGGGGAGGACCAGCCGTGGGTCGGGCCCTCGATGATCCCCCAGAGGATGACTCCCAGCCCGCTGATCGAGAGCACCGCGCCGACCGGGTCGGCGGGCCGGGGGGCGTCGCTCCTCGACTCGGGGACCAGCAGCAGGGTACCGACCAGGCCGGCCACCACCACCGGGACGTTGACCAGGAACACCGACCCCCACCAGAAGTGGGCGAGCAGCAGCCCGCCGGCGACCGGGCCGATGGCGATGCCGATGCCGATGGTCCCCGCCCACGCGCCGATCGCCCGGGCGCGCTCCGCGGGGTCACGGAAGATGTCGTTGATGATGGAGAGCCCGGCGGGGATGGTCATCGAGGCACCGGCACCCATCACCCCCCGCCAGACGATCAGCGGGTCGACGCTCCCCGAGAACGCGGCGCCCAGCGAGCCGCCGCCGAAGACGACCAGACCGGCGACGAAGAGCCGCTTGCGCCCATAGCGGTCGGCCAGGCTCCCGGAGACGAGCAGCAGCCCTCCGAAGACCATCGCGTAGGCATCGACGATCCATTGGAGCTGGTCGGTGGTGGCCTGGAGCTTCTCGACCAGGGTGGGCAGGGCGACGTTGAGGATGGTGTTGTCGAGGTTCACCATCAGCACCGCCACGCAGAGCACCATGAGCGGGACCCAGCGAGGGCGGCGGGCGGCGGAGGGCGCGGCGCCGGTGCCGCCTCCGGGAGCCGGGGACGCGGCGGCCCCTATATGAGTGTTCAATTCAAGATACGATCATATCATCCAGCATTCGGTCGGGCAACCCGCTGGACGGTAGAATTGGACCGTGATCAGCCACTCCCCGACGCTCCAGGACTCCGACCTCAGCGCGCGGGCCAAGATCCGCGAGGCGGCCCTGGGCCTCTTCGCCGCCTCGGGGTTCGGGGTCTCGCTGCGCACCGTCGCCGAGGCCGCCGGGGTCTCCGCCGGCCTGGTGGTCCACCACTTCGGGTCCAAGGACGGCCTGCGCGCCGCCGTCGACGAGTCGGTGCTGGCGCTCTTCCTCGACCGGTTCGAGGTGCTGCCCCGGGATCTGCCCGCGGACCAGCTGTCGCGGCAGATGGCGGACATCTTCTCCAACGTCCTCGGGACCAGCCCGGAGATCCGCAGCTACCTGCGCCGCTGCCTCCTCGACGAGACCCCGGCCGGGACGACGATCTTCGACCAGGTGGTGGCGGCGACCCGGCGCGGGCTGGAGCTGCTCGAGCGGGCGGGTGGCATTCGCGCCGACTCCGACCCCGAGTGGCGTCCCTTCCAGGTGCTCTCCGTCATCCTCGGGCCACTGCTCATGGAGCCGGTGATCCAGCGCCACATCGGCGAGCCCGCCTACGCGCCGGAGGTCGTGCGGCGGCGCACCGCCGCCAACCTCGACTTCGTCGCGCGGGGGCTCTTCGCGAGCGCGGAGACCGGCCCCACACTCCCACCCTGACCGGAGATGCCCTGGTCAGCTCGGGGGCAGGCCGAGGTCGGCACGCACCACGTCACCCGCGGTGATGGCCCTGCCGCCGTCGGCGCTGAGCTGCGCCTCCCAGGTCGGGAGATCGGAGTCGGCGACGTTGCTGATCTGGTTGAGGTCCTTGATCACCGTCTGGTCATCGCTCACCAGGGTGGCGATGTCGCTGGCCGTGCTCCCGGTGGCGCCGATGTCCACGATGACGTTGTCGAAGGTGGTGAGAGCGCCCGCGTACATCGCGGCGGGCGCCACGAGCTGGCTCGGCTCCGGCGACCCCGCGATCGCGCTGGTCCACGCCACATACGCGGCGTCGACGGAGGCGGCCGCTCCCGCGTAGTAGACGGCGGCGGGCGTCGACCCCGGTGCCGCGGGCGTGGAGGTAGGCGACCCGGAGGCCGCCGGCGTCGAGGTCGGCGGCACCGAGGTGGACGTCGGTGCGGTCGAGCCGCAGCCGGCCGCTACCACCGCCAGGCCCAGCACCAGAAGATAGCTCGCCTTCATCTCGGCCTCCGCAACGCGCCATCACACCACCGGACCTCCGGGGGCTCGGCTCGCACGCCGTGCCCTGCGGGTGGTCCGCCGGCCATCCCCTTCGCCGGCGCGACATGGTACCCGCTCCGCGGGTGGCAGGCGGCGGCGCGGATCGAGGGTGGCAGGTGGCCGGCTACGCGATCCGCGTCTGGAGCCAGAGCGGGACCGCCACGTCCCAGCCGATCGACGGTGCCGTCAGCCCGGCGCCGGCGCAGTAGTCGACGATGATCTCGGCGTGCCGGCGGCAGACCAGCCGGCGCCGGCCGTGATTGGGCGAGGCCGATGGGTAGACCAGCTCGACCGCGGCGCGACGCGTGCAGGAGCTGCTCCCTCTCCAGTCGCAGTAGGCAGGCGTCTCGTCCACGGTTGACCTTCTCCAGTCGGCCGGTGCGGACCGGCTCCGACCACCAGTGGACCGCGGCCGGGCCGCGCGGTACAGGGCCCAAGAGCACGGCCTTGCGTGGACCTTTGTCCCGGGCGGCCGGCGAACGGCCCATGGGAGCTGCGGTCTCACCCTGGTAGTGTCCGGGGCTCGTGGCCATCACCCTCCCGCTCGCGCTCTTCTTCGGCGTCGTCCAGGGCGCCAGCGAGCTGTTCCCCGTCTCCTCGCTCGGTCATGCCGTGGTGCTGCCTCCGCTCCTCGGCCTCGGGGTCCGGGAGAGCTCGTCCGGCTTCCTCCCCTTCCTGGTCCTCCTCCACATCGGCACCGCCACCGCCCTCATCGCCCTCTACTGGCGGCAGTGGGGGCGGATCGTGGCCGGATTCGTTCGCAGCGCGGTGACCGGGCAGGTCCGGGGAGGGGACGATCGCCTGGCCTGGCTGCTGGTGGTGGGGACGATCCCGGCGGGACTGGTCGGCTTCATCTTCCAGACGCCGCTCCAGAAGAACTTCGGGGACCCACGCCTCGCCGCCGCCCTGCTGATCGTCAACGGCGCCATGCTCCTGGGCGCCGAGCTGCTGCGGCGCCGCGCGGAGCGGCGGGCGGGGATCACCCGTCGCGACCCCGCGCTCGAGGCTCGCCAGTTCCGGTCCCTCGACCAGATGGGCTTCGGCCGCGCGGCACTGGTCGGGGCCTGCCAGGTGGTCGCCCTCTTCCCCGGCCTCTCGCGCTCGGGCTCGACCATGGCCGGCGGGCTGATCGCCGGGCTCCGCCACGAGGAGGCGGTGCGCTTCTCGTTCCTCCTCGCCACCCCGATCATCCTTGCCGCCGGGCTCCTGGAGCTGCCCTCGCTGGCCGGCCGCGCCGACCTGGGGCCGATGCTGGCGGGCGGCGTGGCGGCGGGGCTCGTCGCCTACGCGAGCGCCCGCTTCCTTGTCCGATACTTCCGGGTTGGCCGGCTCGACCCCTATGCCTACTACTGCGCGGGCTTCGGCGTGCTCGGCCTCATCCTGCTGCGCTAGAGCCCACGGGGGATCACCTCGATGTCCGACCCCGCTCATCGCCGCAACCGAGCCCTCGCGACGGTGCTGATCGTGATCTGCGTGGTCTGCCTCGGCCTGGCCGTCTTCTACTTCACCCAGACGACGACCTTCCTGGCCAGCGCCCCGGCGCGGATCCAGCTCAAGCACGGCCTGCTCTTCGCGGGACTCGCCGTCGTCTCGGCGATCGGCGCCAACATCCTCTGGCGGCGCGACTGAGCCGCAGCCGGCCGGTCATCGCAGGGGCAGCCGCCCGGGGACGAAGATGGGCGGGGTGAAGCGGTCACCGCCCCCGACCGCCCGCGCGCGCGGCGCGCTGGTCGATCTCAGGGGCCGGCTCGAGGCTCCCCTGGTCCACGCCGCCAAGGCAGCGGTCGCCTCCGGGTTCGCCTGGTTCGTGGCCGCAGACCTGCTCGGCAACCAGATCCCCGTCTTTGCCCCGCTGGCGGCGGTGCTCACCGTCCAGGTGACCATCTGGCAGTCGGTGTCGCGGGGCCTGCAACGCGTGGCCGGGGTGATGGTCGGCGTGGTGGTGGCCGGCCTCCTCGCCGGGCTGGCCGGCATCCACGCGTGGTCGATCGCTCTCGTCATCTTCGTCGCGCTGCTGGTGGGCCGGGGGCTGCGGCTGGGCACCCAGGGGGCCATCCAGGTGCCGATCAGCGCGCTCCTCGTCATGGTGCTCGGGGCGACCACCGGCGGCTACGGCCTCGACCGGGTGGTCGACACGGCGATCGGCGCCGCCTGCGGGATCCTGGTCAACCTGGTGATCTTCCCCGGCATCCACCTGGAGCAGGCGGACGAGGCGGTGCGCGCTCTCGGCGAGGGGCTGGCCTCGGTGGTCCGCAGCGTCGCCGCCCGCATCGACGTCGGCACTGCGGCTCCCGAGCTGCCTGCCGGCGACACCGACGCGATCCTCGGCGCGGCCCGGCGGCTCGGTGACCAGGTCGCCGCCGCGGCCCGGGCGGTGAGCCGCGCCGACGAGTCCTGCCAGTGGCACCCGGCCGGCCGGCGGGGACGCCCCGTGGTGGAGACGCTCGGGGCCCGGGTCGCGGTCCTTCAGATGGCCGAGCGGCAGGTGCGGGGCATCGCGCGCACCGTGACCGAGGCCGGCCCGCGCTGGGAGCTGCCCGGCGCACCCTCGGCGGCGCTCGCCCGGCTGCTCGGGGAGGTCGCCTCCGAGCTCGCGAGCTGGGTCGCGCCCGGCCTCCACGGCAATGCCCCCGGGACGGGGCAGCCCGCCGGGGCGGCCGAGGACGCGACCTTCGAGTCGCTGCTCCGCGTCCTGCGGGCACCCGACCTCGACCCGGAGAGCGCCGCCCTCGCCACCGCCATCGCCATCGATGCCCGGCGCATCCACGAGGAGCTCGCATCACCCCCGCCGACGGCCACGCGCACGCGGAGCTGGCGCTCCCTCTTTGACCGGGCGGGCGGCTGACCCGGGCGCGAGCGCGGCGGGGGCTTGACATTGCGCGGATATCGCGATATATCTTTAGCATATCGTTTGATCCACCCCTCACCCGAGGTCCCACACCGTGAACGACACCGCTACCGCCGATTGGTTCGCCCAGTTCGGTGGCGACGCCCGCGCACGCTTCGCCCAGCGCTTCGCCGCCCGGGCCCGCCGCCGGTCCGGCGGCGACACCCCCGACGAGCCCCCCTTCCCGTTCGGCTGGGAGCACTCCCACCGCCGGCCTCCCTTCGGACGGGAGCGCTTCCCCCGCTTCGGCGCCTTCTTCGGACCCGGCCCCGGCCGGGGGCCGCGGATGCGCCGGGGCGACGTCCGCGCCGCCATCCTCGCCCTGCTCGTGGAGCAGCAGCGCAACGGCTACCAGATCATCCAGGAGATCGAGCGCCGCAGCGGCGGCCTCTGGAGGCCGAGCGCGGGCGCCGTCTACCCCGCCCTCCAGCAGCTCGAGGACGAGGGCCTGATCGAGGCCGTCGAGGACGGCGGCCGGCGCGAGCTCCGGCTCACCGAGGCCGGGCGCGCGTACGCGGAGACGCACCCCGACGAGCTGGCCGCGCCCTGGGCGTCGGTCGCGGGCTCGGTGGACGAGGACGCTCGCTCCCTCTTCGAGATCATGGCGGCGGTCGGAGCCGCCTCCGTCCAGGTCGGCCAGGCGGGCAGCGACGCCCAGGTGGCCAAGGCCCGCAAGCTGCTCGCCGACACCCGCAAGGGCCTCTACCGGATCCTCGCCGAGGAGGACTCCACCGAGGCCGAGCCGCCGGGCTGAGCGCGGCTCAGCCGGCGGCCAGCAGGAGCCAGCCCACGAAGACCGCGTAGGCGGCGACGATCAACCCGCCCGCCGCACGCCGCAGCCCGCGCTGGCGATGGGCGGCGGCGAGGCTGACCGCGGTGAGCCCGAGGCACCACGCCGCGACCAGCACCGTCGGGCCGGACGCCGCCCCCAACCCGACCACGGTGCCGGGGAGGAGGAGGCCGACCACCACGTTGAGGCCGTTGCTGTTGAGGGCGATGCTGAGGACTGCGGCCCCGCGCCCGCGCAGCGCCAGGTAGACCGCGCCCACCGCGTTGGGGAGGCTGGTCACCGCCGCCAAGACCAGGGCTCCGACCACGATCTCGGAGATGCCCAGGCGAACGCCGAGGTCTGACGCGGTGCGCTCCATGGTCACGCTGGCGGCCACCACGACGAGCAGGGAGAGGACGGCGACGAGCACGTCGCCCCGGCCCGCCCGGGGCACCCGGATGGCCGCCTCCAGGTCCCTCTCCTCCTCGACGACGGCGGCGCGCAGCCAGTGGGCCCAGCCGTGACGACCCGCCAGCCGCCGCAGCACCCCGCGGTCCGCGCCGAGCAGGGCTACGTACCCGAGCAGCGCGGCGCCGGCCAGAGCGAGGCCGGCGGCGGGCGGGATGACGCCGAGGACCGCGACCAGGCAGACGGCGGCGATCCAGATCGCGATCAGGCCACCGAGGATCACCACCCGCCGCCGGAACCTGATGCTCCCCGCGACCAGGGCGCTGAGGCCGAGCAGGGCGGCGATGTTGAAGACGTTGGATCCGAGGATGACGCCGGCCCCGACCCGCTGCTCATGGTGGAGCAGGGCGGTGATCGCCGAGGTGACCTCGGGCGCGTCGGCGGCCAGCGCGGCCACCATGCCGAGCAGGGCCTCGGAGAGCCCGAGCCGCTCCCCCACCCGCTCCAGCCGCGAGACCAGCAGCCAGCTGGTGCCCAGGCTGACGCAGGCCGCGACCACGAAGAGCGGCGCCGACACCACGACCGGCACAGGAGTCCTCCCTGAACGACATCGTGCCGACCAGACTTCCCGGCGCTCCCCGCGAGACTGTACCAAGCCCAACAGGGGTGGCCGGAGCTCCCGGCCCGGGCCCCGGCACCGTCCGGGTCAGGCGCACTAGCCGAGGTTCGCCCACCTGCATCTCGTCTCCCGGCCCCGTCCGGGCCAGCATGGAGAGCGTGATCGGAGCGTTGAAAGCGCTGGGCGCGCTGGCCGCCGGGGTGGTCGCCCTGGGCGCCGGCCAGGCTCTCGCGGCGGGCCTCGAGGGTTCGGCCCAGAGCCTCGGCACGGGCCAGCAGGTCACGGCCGCCTGCACCCAGGACACGCTCCGGGTCGGCTTCTCGACGGCGTACTCGTCCACCCTCGGCGCGGACGGCGGCTACGCGGTGACCAACGTGACCCTCACCGACACCGCCTCCACCCCCAACCTCAGCGCCTGCGTGGGCGAGAGCTACCGGGTGACGCTGACCGGCGCCGGAGGGACCTCCCTCGGCACGGCGGCCGGGGTCGTCCCGGGCGGCCAGTCGAGCTTCTCCCCCGCCGGCGGGCTAGCCGCGCCGGTGGACGCCTCGGCGATCAGCGGCGCCGCCGTGGTGATCGGCGGCTGACCGCTCCGCGGCGGCGATCCGGGACCAAGGGGCCGCGACCGGAAATCGGATTCACGATCGTGTGAACAGCCGTTACACGGATGGTGGCCCGGTGACGCCGCCGACGCGGGCTCACAACGCTCCAATCGATCCCGCTAGTGCATCTGCACCATGGTCGCGATGACGCACCTGACCCATCGGGCAGGGGCGCGCGACAAGTCCAACGGCCTGCGCGTCGCGCAGGGAGACGGAGCGAGGATCACATGAAGCGCATCATCGGAGCGGCCGCGGCGGGCGTCATCGCCTTCAGCGGCATCTACGCCCTGGCGGCCAGCCTCAGCGTCACCAGCAACACCCTGGGGGCGGGCACGTCGGTGGTCGCGTCCTGCACGGCCGACACCCTGACCGTGACCTACGGCACGTTGACCTACTCGTCCACGGTGCCGGGCTACACGGTCAGCACGGTGGTCATCAAGGACAACACCTCGCCCACGCCCAGCTGGACCACCTGCAACAGCCTCGCCTACCGGGTCACCCTCCAGGGCGGGTCCAACGCCTCCCTCGAGGAGGCCACCGGCACGGTGAGCGGCGTCGCCAACACGACGGGCTCCTCGTTCACGGTCACCTTCGCCTCGGCGGAGAGCGCCAGCCTGATCACCGGCATCGCCGTGGTCATCGGCGGCTAGCACCCACCGCGCTCACAACACCCACGAAGCACAGCCACTGACGGAGCGAGATCATCATGAAGCGCATCATCGGAGCCGTCGCCGCGGGGGCGATCGCCTTCAGCGGCATCTACGCCCTGGCGGCCAGCCTCAGCGTCACCAGCAACACCCTGGGCGCGGGAACGTCGGTGGTGGCCGCGTGCCAGGCTGCGGCCCTCAACGCGACCTACACCCCGCTCAGCTACTCCGCCACCGCCCCCGGCTACACCGCCAGCACCGTGACGGTCACGGGGCTGACCAGCAGCTGCTACAGCCTGCCCTACCGGGTGACCCTGTACGGGAGCGGCAACACCCAGCTCGGTGAGGCCACCGGCAACACCCCGAGCAGCGGCAGCACCTTCGCCGCCAGCTTCGCGGCCGTGAGCGCCGCCTCGGTCTCCGGCGTCGCCATCGTCATCGGCGGCTGATAACCACGCTTCGCTCCACCGGCGGGTCCCCAGGTCTCGGCCGCGGGGCCCGCCGGCTTCTCCAAGCGTCGGAGTGAGAGATGCGCAGGCGTCAGATCCTGGTCCGCTTCCTCGCCACCGCCCTCGTGGTGGTGGCGGGATCCGCCGTGGTCGCGCGTGCGGCCGGCCTGCACCCCTCCAGCCACAACCTCGGAGCGGTATCGGCCGCGCTCCCCGTCTGCGCCAGCGGGTCGGTGACCGTGGCCAACACCCACGCCAGCGGCAAGATCTCCCAGATCACCCTGACCCTCACCAGCTGCCCCGGCGCTGCGACCGGCAGCACCCTGTACGCCGTGCTCGACGAGACGACCACCAAGTCCATCGGCGAGGGCTACTGCACCCTCGGCGGGACGCCGCTCAAATGCTCGATCGCGATGACCCCCACCTACAGCGCCACCGACAGCTACACGCTCGAGGTCCTGGCCGAGCCGGGCGCCGCCGGGTCGACGGTGTCGAGCGCCAACGACCTGCGGCTGGCGCCCGAGTACCTCACCCTGCGCACCTGCTCGACCGCCTCGAAAGGCCCGCCGACAACGTGCTAGCCGCTGTCCGCGCCGGGACCGGATCGCTCAGCCCGGGCCGCGCCGCCACCCGCGCCCGAGACGCCGCCCGGCGTCTCGCACGACGTCTGGCCGGCAGCCTCAGAAGACCGGTCAACGTCGCCTTCCTGGTGGTGCTCGCGGTGGTGGCGGCCGGCTGGTGGGTTGCGCTGCGCCCCACCTCCTTCCTGGACGGCCCGGCAAGCTTCCTGGTCGTCAAGGGCACGTCGATGCTGCCCACCCTGCACACGGGAGACCTCGTGCTCGCCGAGGCGCGGCCCTCGTACCACGTGGGCGACCTGGTGGTGTACGCGGTTCCGCGCGGCCAGATCGGCGCGGGAGACGACCTGATCCACCGCATCGTCGCCGGCAGCGCGGCGGCCGGGTACACCCTCAAGGGCGACAACAACCCAGCCCCCGACCCCTGGACGGTGCCGGCCCACGACATCCTCGGGCGGGAGGCCGTGGTCCTGCCCGGGGCCGGAAGGTGGTTGCTGGTCCTCCGCACCCCGCTCTTCGCGGGCCTGACCGCTGCCGCGGTCGCGGTGTGGCTCGTGGCCTCGCCACCCGCCTGGGTGCGCCGGCGCCGCACGCCCGTCCCGAGCACCGCGGCGATCCCCGACACCCCCGGCGAGCCTCCGGTCGAGCCGGCCCCCGCGGCGGCGGCGCGCGCGGCGCGGCCTCCCGCCTCGCGCCGGGCGCGGGCCCCGGCGCGGTCGCCCGGGCTCAGGGCCCCTGCGGCTCCCCCCGCCCCGCCGGGCCCTCGTCGACCGAGGGCGGCGCGGCGACAACCCGAGGCCGGGTGTGTCCGAGACGCCGGGAGACCCCGGGGAGGGCGATCAGCGCGAGCAACCCCGCCAGCGCGGCCACCAGCGCCCCGGTGATGAGCGCCAGGTCCATGCCGCTGACGAACGCCGGGCGGGCCCAGCCGGCGAGCACCTGACCGATCATCCCCCCCTCGCGGCCGGCCACGTCGAGGGCCCCGCCGATCGAGCCGAGGATGGTGCTCTGGATCTGGGCCGAGAGGTGGTACGGGGCCAGCGAGGTGGTCATCTGAGCCTGGTAGCGGGTGGACAGCTGGCTGCCCAGCACCGCGACCCCGAGGGCGCCGCCCACCTGGAGGAAGGCGCCGTTGGTCGCCGCCCCGATCCCGGTGTGCTCGGCGGGCAGCGATCCCATCACCCCGGACGTCACCGAGGGGATGACCAGGGCCGCGCCGACCCCGAGCATCACCATCCCGAGGACGATCCCGCCGTACGTGGTGGCGACGGTGGCGCTCGAGACCTGCCAGAGACCGGCGGCGATGAGCAGCAGCCCGAGGCCGACCACCAGCCGCCCGCCCAGGAAGCGGTCGAGGAGGCTGGCCAGCGGTGCCACCACGATGATCGAGCCCGCCGCCGGCAGCACCCGGATCCCGGTCTGCAGCGCCGTGTAGCCGAGATCGAACTGCAGGTACTGGGTGAGCACGAAGAGGGCCCCGAACAGCCCGAGCATGACCATGCTGACGGACAGGACGGAGACCGAGAACTGCCGGTTGCGGAAGAAGCTGAGCCGCAGCATCGGCTGCGAGGCGTGCCGTTCCCAGGCGGCGAAGCCGGCCAGCACCACGACGCCGCCGATGCCCGCGCCGATCACCGTGGGCGAGGCCCAGCCGTGCACCGGCGCGTCGATGATCGCCCAGAGCAGGAGACCGAGGCCGCCCATGGAGAGCACCGCCCCCAGCAGGTCCGGCCGCCCCGCCTTCGGGTTCCTGGAGTTGGGCACGAAGGGGATCGCGAGGGCCAGCGCCACCGCGGCGATGGGCACGTTGATGAGGAAGACGGAGCCCCAGCTGAAGTGGGCCAGCAGCAGCCCGCCGATGATCGGACCCAGCGCCACCCCCGCTCCGGTCGTCGCCGCCCAGAGGCCAAAGGCCCGCTGGCGCTCCCGGCGCTCGGTGTACATGCTGGTGATGAGGGCCAGGGTGGAGGGCATGATCAGCGCCCCGCCCAGGCCCATGCTCGCCCGGGCGGCGATCAGCATGCCCACCGAACCCGAGAAGGCGGCCCAGGTCGAGCAGCCGGCGAAGGCGATCAGCCCGGCGAGGAAGGTCCACTTGCGCCCGAACCGGTCGGCCACGCTGCCCGACACGAGGAGCAGCCCGGCGAACACCAGGACGTACGCGTCCACGATCCACTGCAGGTCGGTCGAGGTGGCGCCGAGGTCCCGCACCAGGGTGGGCAGGGCGACGTTGAGGACGGTGTTGTCGAGAGTGACGATGAGGAGCGACAGACAGAGCACGAAGAGGGCCAGCCAGCGGCGCGCCGGGCGCGCCGGCGAGGCCTCGTCCCCCCGGCCTGGGGCGTCGAGCGCCCGGCTCGGCATGCTCACCTTGGTTCCTCCTTAACGCAGCTTGGTTTGCGTTAGTATACCGGCGGATCCCAGTTAACGCAAACTAGTAGCGATAAGGCATTGGTAACGCAAGGTGAGTAGCGATAAGATGACCGGGATGGAGGTCCAGGCGGCGCGCCCGCCGGCGCGGCGGACCGGGGGGAGGAGCGCTCGGGTGCGCGCCGCGGTCATCGACGCCACCGTGAGCGCCCTCCTCGCCCACGGTCTCGACGATCTCTCGATCGTCGAGGTCGCCCACCGCGCCGGGGTGCACCCGACCACCATCTACCGGCGCTGGGGGAGCAAGTCCAACCTGGCCCTCGACGCGGCGCTGACCGGCACCGAGGCGGAGATCCCCACCCCCGACACCGGATCGCTGCGCGGCGACCTTCTCGCCGTCATCCGCGGGATCACGGCCTTCCTGCACACCCCGCTCGGGGAGCTGCTGGTGCGCATCGCGCTGCGCCACGACCTCCCCGAGTACGAGGCCGCGCGCGCCGGGTACTGGCTGCAGCGCTTCCGCAGCGGGGCCGCCCTCTTCGAGCGAGCCAGAGCCCGCGGCGAGCTCCGCCCCGACGTCGACCCCCTCCTCGGCCTGGAGGCGCTGATCGGACCGCTCTACGTCCGCATGCTGATGACCGGGGAGCCGCTGGGCGACGAGCTGCTGGTGCGCTGCGTCGACCTGGTGCTCGACGGGATCACCGTGGAGCGGCGCTAGGGCCGAGCGCGCCCCACCCTACAATCGGGGGGTGGGACGGGTCATCCATGTCCGGGTCCGCGGCCTGGACCCGGATCACCGGGACGCGGTCCAGGAGCGCTTCTCGGAGCTGGTGCGCCGGCGCGACTGGCGCGACGGCCACCCGTGGCTGGCCGACGACCGCTCCCCCGACCTGCTCCCCCAGCTCTTCTTCGGCGACCAGCGGGCGGCCAGCTCGCGCCAGGAGCCCGCGGCCGATCCCCTCTCGGCGGCGACCTTCATCCGGGTCGCCGGCGACGAGACCGATGCGCTGGCGGTGCTCTTCATCTTCCGGGACCTCTCCGAGCGCTTCGGGATCCGGGTGGAGCTGCGCGACCCCGACAACCCGATCGCCAAGCTGCGCCGGGTCGAGCTCGAGCGGGGGCGCCTCCCCGGCGGAGGCCCGCTCGAGGCGGTGCTGGTGCGGCGACCGATCTTCAAGAAGCTCCGCGACGGCCGGCGCATCGAGCTGTTCCCGCCCCGCGCCCTCGCCTCCGCGTACGGCGTCCCCGACGGTCACGACCCCGACCACCGGGGATGGAACTTCATGGTGGCCGGCATGCGGGGGGAGGCGCCCGACTTCTTCGAGGCCGAGGCCGAGGCGATGCGGATGCACCGTGGGCTCGACAGCCTGGGTGAGGCGGGATGAGGGCGGTCGTCCAGCGGGTCAGCCGGGCCCGTGTCCTGGTCGACCCCCGGGATGAGGACCGCCCCGCCCCCGCCCATCCTCCGCCGTCGGGGGCGGAGACACCGGCGCGGGTCACCGGGGAGATCGGACCCGGGTTCTGCGTCCTGCTCTCGGTCGGTCCCGGCGACACCGAGGCGACCGCGGAACGCCTGGCCGGCCGGATCGCCCGCCTGCGCATCTGCGCCGACGCCGAGGAGAGGATGAACCTCGACCTCGAGCAGAGCGGAGGGGCGGTCCTGCTGGTCAGCCAGTTCACCCTCCACGCGGACACCTCCCGCGGCCACCGGCCCAGCTTCCTGGGGGCGGCTCCACCGGAGCTGGCCCGGCGTCTCTGCGACCATGTCCGCCGCTCCCTGGAGGATCGCGGGCTCACCGTGGCGACCGGCCAGTTCGGGGCTCAGATGCGGGTCGAGCTGGTCAACGACGGCCCGGTGACGCTGGTGTTGAGCAGCGGCGAGGGCCCCTGGCTGGCCGACGCGGGCTGAGCCCCGCGAGGGGTCAGGGACGCTGCCAGGGGGAGGCCGGCCGTCTCGTCGGCGGCACCGGCTCGTTCCGGACCGGCACCGGCACCGGCACCGTCCGGAGCACCCGAGCCGGCGCGCGGAAGGCCGAGCCCGAGCGGGCGGCGGGGACGAGCTCGCGCCGGGGCACGGCCCGGGGATGGCGCACCCGCACCTTGCGCGACCAGACCACGGCCGCCAGGGCGAGCAGGACCACGGTCGAGAGCAGCGAGTGGAGGAGCATGGGGCCGACCGCGCTGGCCGACTGGCCGCCGGCCCGATAGGCGATCTGCATCGGACCGTCGAGGGGCAGCAGCAGGTTGAGCCAGGTGCTCTGGTTGAGGGAGAGCTGCACCCCGACCACGCCGATGATGACCAGGACGCCCTCTAGGTCGTGGGGCAGGACGGCGCCCACCGCCAGCCCGAGCGCGACGGCGACCACCGGGACCAGGGCGCAGGCGGCGAGCAGCGCCCCCTCGGAGACCGGCTGCGAGACCAGGGTCATCCCCACCGCGCCGATGCCGGCGAGCACGCCGCCGACGGCGAGCAGGAGCAGGAAGCGGCCCACCATCAGCTCGGCGGGACGGTTCCCGGCGAGCACCAGGCGGGGCTCGACGGCGCGCGCCGCCAGCACCGAGAAGAGGGCCGCGGAGGCGATCGACCAGCTCATTCCCAGGGCGCCGAACTGGATGGCGCTCTCGCGCCCGTTGGTGAGGGTGCTGAGGTAGAGGGCCACCGGGAGGGCCACCAGGATGGCGAGGGAGAGCCGGCGCCGGAACAGCTGGCGCGCCTGCATCTCGGCGGCGGTCAGCGAGCGGAGGAGGAAGGTGGAGATCATGCTGCGGCCCCGGCGACCGCCGGTCGGGCCACCGCCAGCTCGACCAGACGGTCCACCCTGGAGAGCTCGGCCAGCATGTGGGTGACGATCACCACCGCCTTGCCCGCCGCCCGCCAGGTGTCCACGTGGTCCCAGAAGTTGACGTACACACCGCGGTCGAACCCCTGGTAGGGCTCGTCGAGGAGGAGGACCGGCGGGTCGCCGAGCAGGGCCAGAGCCAGGTTGAGCTTCTGCCGGGTGCCCCCGGAGAGGCGCCTGGTCACCTGCCGGTCGGCGGTGGGGAAGCCGAAGTCCTCGAGGACCCGCCGGCCCGCGGCCATCGAGGCCGCCCGGCCGAGCCCTAGGGCGGCGCCGAAGTAGACGAGGTGCTCGTCGGCGGTGAGGAGGTCCAGCAGGCCGGGCTCCTGCGGGCAGAAGCCCACCCGGCCGCACGCCTCGACGCTGCCGGCGTCGGGGCTGAGCAGGCCGGCGCAGATGCGGAGCAGGGTGCTCTTGCCGGCTCCGTTCTCGCCGACCAGCCCGACCACCTCGCCCGGGTGGACGCTGAGGTCGACCCCGTCGAGCACCCTCCTGCCGCCGAAGGCCTTGGTGATGCCGCGAGCGGCGAGCGCGTGGGGGATCGACGGCCGCCAGCGGTCGCCGCCTGCTCCGGTGCGCCCCTCCGCCGCCACCGCCATCGTCGCGGACCTCCGTCACCCCCGGTTTGGCTCTGCCGGGCGCTGGTCAGCCCCGTGTGGCAGCTACCAGCGAGGCTATCAGCCCCGACCTTGCGGCCTGGTTGCGGAGGTGTCGCGGCTCGCCCACGGCCGGCCGGCGCTCTCGCGACCCCGGGACCCTCAGGCGGAGCGGCGGGTCCTCAGCACCGCCAGCTGCTCCTGCTCGCCGCCGGTGCCGGCATAGCGGAGCAGCTCCGGAGGCCGCCCGCCGGTCCCGGCGGGGCTGTGGAAGCGAGGCACCCGCAGGCGGAGGGCGGCGACCTCGGAGTCCCGGACGGGCTTGAGCACGCCGGCGTCCCGCAGCTCCTGGACCCGGCGGCGGAAGGTGCGTTCGCTCCCCTCGGGCTCCCCGTGAAGGGCGACGTAGAGGCGGAGGAGATCGTCGCCGGTGAAGACCTCACCCAGCAGGGCCACCGCTCCCGCCACATGCCGGGAGTTGGCGCGGAGGCGGTCCAGGGAGGCGCGGAAGGCGGCCGTGTCCGGCCCGCGCAGCTTGCCCCCCCGACCGGCCGGCGCCCATGCCGCCGGCCGCTCCACCTCCGCGAAGGGGACGGTCGCGTAGTACCAGGCGGTCACCTCCCGGGTGCGCCCGGCGGGCTGGTCGTCGAGGCCGACCAGGCGGAGGCGGCCCCCGGCGTGGCCCTTGCGGCCCACCTCGAGGCGCACCCCGGCCTCCCCCACCGCGCGGACCCCGGCCGCCTCGAAGGTCTCCCGGGCGTCCAGCTCGGCCCCGGGCAGCTCCTGGTGGACCGTGAGGACGTGGAGGGCGCGGTTGGGCGCCGTCTCGGGATCGGGGTCGAAGCCGAAGACGGCCACCGTCACCCCCAGGGATGCCTGCGCCTTGGCCATCGCCGAGATCCTCCGTCGTTTCGGGCGATGATGACATGAACTGGCGCCTCCGGAGCGCCTCGTATCGGCTTCGTTGCGCCGAGCCGGCGGCCCGATCGGGACGTCCGGGGCACGCCCGAGCCGGGGCACGGTGGGCGGAGCAGGGCTCGAACCTGCGGCCTTCTCGGTGTAAGCGAGACGCGCTAACCGGCTGCGCCATCCGCCCCGAACTGGACTTTACCGCCGAGGACGGAGCGAGGAGAGGTGAGCCAAAGGGCTCATTCACCCCAAGCGGGGGCGACGAAGGCCGGTGATCTCCCGGACCTCGCCCGCCTCGTCCCCCACCAGCACCAGGTCGGTCATGCCCAGGAAGAGGCCGTGGCCGACCACCCCGGGGATCGCGTCGAGCCGCCGGGCCAGCCCCTCGGGGTCGTCGAGCGCGTCGAAATGGCCGTCCCCCAGGAGGTTGCCCGAGTTGCTCACCTCGGGCGCGCCGCCGGCGCCGGTCCGGAGGGTGAAGGGGACCCCACACTCCGCCTCGAGGGCCGCGAGGATCTCGTCCTCGCCGAAGCGGAGGATCTCGACGGGGACCGGGCCGCGGAGCTGGAGGACCAGCTTGCTGGGGTCGGCGACCACCACGTAGCGCCGGGCGGCGGCGGCGACCACCTTCTCCCGGACGTGCGCCCCGCCCCCGCCCTTGATGAGCCGGAGCCGTGGATCGACCATGTCGGCCCCGTCGACCGCGAGATCGAGGCCGCGATGGTCGAGCTCCACCACCTCGATGCCGAGCTGGGCGGCGAGCCGGGCGCTCCCCTCCGAGGTGGGCACCGCCTCGACGCGGAGCCCGGAGCGCACCGCCTCGCCCACCGCGACGATGAACCAGTGGGCGGTGGAGCCGGTCCCTAGCCCGATCCGCATCCCGTCGCGCACCAGCCCGGCAGCTGCCCGCCCGGCGGCCTCCTTGGCGCGATCGGAGCTCACCGGCGCAGCCTAGCAGCCTCGAGGGGGCGAGCTACGAGACCAGCCGGCCCTTGAGCCGCATCTCGTCGCGGCCCGGCGCGCCGCCGAGGGGCTGGCGCATGAACCGCTCCTGGGCGGCGAAGACCGCCTCCACCATGTCGGCGGGGGTCGCCTCCTGGGTGACCGCCACCCCGCGGCGGCGGAGCTGGGCGAACACCCGCGCCGGCAGCGGCTGGCCGCGGAGGTTCATCTCCTCGATCTCGATCAGGAGCCCGTCGAGCTCGCAGAGGATCTCGCGGCGGCGGGATCGGTAGGTCTCAGTCTCGGAAGCCCACTGGAGCTGGTTGAGGACACGGTTTCTGACGAATGTGGCCATGACTGCTCCCTGGACGGCCGCCTGCCCGGTGGATGGTGGGATGTGGAGGTGGGGACATCCGGGTGGCTGGACCTTCCACTGGGCGATGTTATCCAAGTGGGCAGCACTTGGCTAGTGCTTTCTTTGCAATGCGCCGGGAACTCGTCAGGATCGGCGAGAACTGAGCGCTCCCATTCCGGGCTCAGCCGCCGCGGGCCGGAGCGGGTCCGCTCAGGCCGCCATGGCCAGGACCAGCCTCTCCAGCTCAGTGCCGGCCGGCACCGGCTCGGCCCCCACCGCGGCGGCGAGCTCGGCGGCGAGATCGCCCGACACTGCCTCCGGGGTGAGGCCGGTGACGCCCTCCCTCTCCATCGAGGTCACCCCCGCGTCCGAGATGCCGCAGGGGACGACGTGGGAGAACCAGCGCAGGTCGGTGCAGACGTTGAGGGCGACCCCGTGCTGGGTGACCCCGGCGGCCAGCTTGACCCCGATGGCGGCCAGCTTGGCACCCCCCACCCAGGCGCCGGTGTAGCCGGGGCGACGCGCGGCCGCGATCCCGTGGCGGCCGGCGGTCGCGATCAGCGCGGCCTCCAGGGCCCTCACGTAGGCGACGGCGTCGCCGCGCTCGGGGTCGTCTCGCATCGGGAACGCGTCCGCCAGCCGCAGGATCGGGTAGCCGACCAGCTGCCCGGGACCGTGGAAGGTGACCGATCCGCCGCGGTCGACCTCGATGCACTCGGCCCCCAGGGCCCGCAGGGCCTCAGCACCGGCCCCGAGATGGAGGCTCTGGGCGTTGCGCCCCACCGTGTACACGGGCGGGTGCTCGAGCAGCAGCAGGCAGTCGTCGATCTCACCGGCCGCCCGGGCGGCGGCCAGCCGGCGTTGGAGGGCCCACGCCTCCTGGTACGGGACGGTCCCCAGCCAGAGGTGGCGCAGCCGACGAGGCGCGGCCATCGGGTGCGCCCCGCTCACACCGTCGCGGCGGCGGCCACCTGGCCGGCGGCGTGGTAGCTGGAGCGGACCAGGGGGCCCGACTCCACGTGGCCGAAGCCGAGGCGCAGCCCGTAGGCGCGCAGCCCGGCGAACTCGTCCGGGTGCCAGAAGCGGATCAGGGGGTGGTGCTTGAGCGACGGACGGAGGTACTGGCCGATGGTGACGATCTCGACGCCGTGCTCCAGGAGGTCGCGGAGCAGGGCGTGCACCTCCTCGAGATCCTCCCCCAGCCCCACCATCAGCCCGCTCTTGGTCCGCGACCCGGGCGCCATCTCCTTGGCGGCGCGGAGCACCCCGAGGGAGCGGCGGTATCCCGACCTGGGTCGCACCCGGGGGTAGAGGCGGGTCACGGTCTCCATGTTGTGGTTGAAGATCTCGGGCCGCTCGGCGACCACCGTGCGGACCGCCTCCAGGTCGCCCTGGAAGTCCGGGGTGAGGACCTCGACCGTGGTCCCCGGGGAGAGCCTGCGGATCTCGCGGATGGTGGCGGCGAAGATCGACGCCCCTCCGTCGGGCAGGTCGTCACGATCGACCGAGGTCACCACCGCGTGGCGGAGCCCCATCCGGGCCACCGCCTCACCCACCCGGCGCGGCTCGTCGGCGTCGACGTCGCCGCCACGGCGGCCGCTCTTGACCGCGCAGAAGGCACAGGCGCGGGTGCAGGTGTCGCCCAGGATCATGAAGGTGGCGGTGCCCGAGTTCCAGCATTCCCCGAGGTTGGGACAGCGCGCCTCCTGGCAGACCGTGACCAGCTGCTTCTCCCGCATCAGCGAGTGGAGCTGCTGCACCCCCTCCCCCACCGGCGCCCTGACGGTGAGCCAGGGGGGACGGCGGTCGACCCCCGGGGGGAGGAGCTGCTGCCAGGTCGGCCGCGCACCGGCACTCGGGGCCGGCGCGTCCAGGGTGCCCACGGGCACGAGCGGGATCTCCTGCATGACCTCGCCCCACGTTACCCCACGCGGCAGGCCGCGCGGGTCCCAGCCGCCTCACAGGGACCGGCCGCCCCCCGGCGGCCCGGCCGAGCCGGGACCGGCTCACCCGCCACCACCGGCCGAGTCGCACAATCCCTCTCATGGCCAGAGTTGAGATCCCTGTCAACGAACCGGTCCAGTCGTACGCTCCGGGGTCGCCGGAGCGGCGCAGCCTGCAGCAAGCCCTCGCCGCGATGCGGGGGGCGGCCCCCCGGGAGCTGCCGATGCACATCGGGGGCCGGGCGGTCGAGGGGAGGGCCGGCACCCTCCCGGTGCGCGCCCCCCACCAGCACGCCCTCGAGCTGGGCCGGGCGAGCCAGGCGACCGTCGCCGACGTCGGGGCCGCCGTGGACGCCGCCCTCGAGGCCGGCCGCGAGTGGTCCCACACCACCCTCGAGGAGCGGGCCTCGGTCTTCCTGCGGGCGGCCGATCTGCTCGCCGGCCCCTGGCGCGACCGGATGAACGCCGCCACCATCCTTGGCCAGAGCAAGTCCGTCTACCAGGCGGAGATCGACGCCGCCTGCGAGCTGATCGACTTCTGGCGGTTCAACGTGCACTTCGCCTTCCGGCTGCGCGAAGACCAGCCGCTCAGCTCGAGGGGCGTCTGGAACCGGACCGAGCTGCGCCCCCTCGAGGGGTTCGTGGTGGCGATCACGCCCTTCAACTTCACCTCGATCGCCGGGAACCTCCCGGTGGCGCCGGCGATCATGGGCAACGTTGTGGTCTGGAAGCCGTCGGTGACCCAGATGCTCGCGGCCACGGCGATCATGGAGCTGCTCGAGGAGGCGGGGCTCCCGCCCGGGGTCGTCAACATGGTGACCGGCCACGGAGCCGGCGTCCTCGACGCCGCCATCTCCCATCCCGGCCTGGCCGGGATCCACTTCACCGGCTCCACCGCCACGTTCCGGGGGCTCTGGCGCGAGGTGGCCGGCAACCTCGACGGTTACCGCACCTACCCGCGGCTGGTCGGCGAGACGGGGGGCAAGGACTTCGTCCTCGCCCACGAGAGCGCCTCGCCGGAGGCGCTCCTGGTGGGCCTGCTCCGCGGGGCCTTCGAGTACCAGGGCCAGAAGTGCTCGGCGGCCTCACGCGCCTACGTCCCCCGCCGGCTCTGGGAGGAGCTGCGCGGGCCGCTCGCCGCGGCGACGGAGGCGATCCCCATGGGCGACCCCGCCGACTTCACCACCTTCATGGGCGCGGTGATCGACGAGCGTGCCTTCCGCAAGCACGAGGCGGTGCTGAAGTCGGTGGCGAAGGACCCCTCCCTCCACCTGGTGGCGGGGGGTGAGTGCGACGACAGCGTCGGCTGGTACGTCCGGCCGACGATCATCGCCACCGACGATCCCCATCACGAGCTGATGGAGCGTGAGCTGTTCGGCCCCATCCTCACCGTCCACCCCTACGACACCGACTGGGAGACGGCGCTCGAGCTGGTCGACCGGACCTCCCCGTACGGCCTTACCGGGGCGATCTTCGCCACCGAGCGGCGGGCCATCGACACCGGGATGCGCGCCCTGCGCCACGCCGCCGGCAACTTCTACGTCAACGACAAGCCGACCGGAGCCGTGGTGGGCCAGCAGCCCTTCGGCGGCGCCCGCCAGAGCGGCACCAACGACAAGGCGGGCTCGGCGCTCAACCTGCTGCGCTGGGCCGCGCCCCGCTCGCTCAAGGAGAACTTCGTCCCCGCCGTGGAGTGGCGCTACCCGCACATGGATCCCGACTGACCGGGTCGCGCCACCTCGGCACAGCCGGCGACCAGGGCCGCCGCTCCTCCCTGCCGCGAGCCGCTCGGAGCGGCGCCTCCGGGTAGGCTGGGGGCGTGGCAAGGATCCCCCGCCCGCCGCGGCTGGGCGCACTGCTGGCATCGAGCCCCCCGCTCAGCCTCCTGCCGATGCCGCTTCGCGATCGGACACCCGAGGCCGGCCTCTTTGGTCCCGGGTCGGTGACCTGGCGGGTGATCCGGGAGCCGATCCTGGTGGTGGGTGGCGCCCGCGCGCTGCTGCTCCAGACCGCCCACCCCCTGGTCGCCGAGGGCGCCATCGACCACAGCACCTACCGCAGCGACCCCTACGGCCGGCTGCTGCGCACCCTCGAGTGGGTCGCCGTCTGCTCCTTCGGCACGACCGCCGAGGCGCAGGCCGCGTGCCGGCAGGTCAACCGGCGCCACGCCCGGGTGAAGGGGCGGCTGACGCGCGGTCACTCCACCGCCGAGCACCGCCCCGAGAGCGAGTACACGGCCCGCAACCCCGAGCTGCTGCGCTGGGTGCACGCCTGCTTCGTGGACACTCTGCTGGTTGCCCACGACGCCCTGATCGGCGGTCTCGACGACCGGGAGCGCGACCGGATGGTCCGCGAGTGGAACGGGGTCGCCGCCCTGATGGGCGTGCGGGCCCGCGACCGCTTTCAGAGCCGGGCCGAGCTCGCCGAGTACGTGGCGACCGAGATCGCCTCCGGGCGGGTCGCTCCCGGCGCCGGCTCCCGGGAGGTGGCGGCCACGGTGCTGGCCCCTCCCCTGCCCGGCCTGCTCGCGCTCCCGGCCACCCGGCTGTTCGCCCTCGGGACCATCGGCCTGCTTCCCCCCGAGACGCGGACCGGTTACGGCTTCCATTGGAGCCCAGCACACGAGGCAGCCCACCGGGCCCTCTGTGCCGGGCTGCGGACCGTCCACCCCGGCCTGCCCCGGCAGCTGCGCATCTCCCCGGCGTACGACTGGGCGGTGCGGCGGCTGCGGGGCACCCTCTCGCCCGGGCGGACAGCGGGAGAAGACGCGGCCGCGTAGCCGGCGGAGGAGCACCGGCGTAATGCCGTCGGCGGCGGCAGCGTATACCCGGTGTGAGAGGGACTTCGCGAGCTGTCGCGATGGTTGGAGTCGCACTCGCCGCCGTGGTCGCCGCGGGCGCGGTGCTGCTCGCCCTCGACCTGCGATCGTCGAGCGGCGGGGCCACCGGCAGCGCCTCGTCGCCGGCCACCGCCTCCGCGTCCCAGCTCGTCTCCCCTCCTCCCAGGGGCAGCACGCCACTCCTGACACCCTCCCCCACCTCGGCCATCCCCCTCCCCGGCATCAGCTCCACCGTGTCGGCCGCACCGCCACTCGCCGTCCATGCCAGCTGGACCAACCGGGGACAGCTCATCGCGCGCAACTACCAGGGCGCCGTGGTCGGAACGTTCTCGATGAACACTGACTTCGCGGGCTACTACGGCTACCTGGTGTCACCGGACGGCTCCAAGGTCTACCTCGGCGACGGCGCGATCATGGGGATCGACGGCGCCCAGCTCGGCGCCGTCCCCACAGCGGAGATCGCCTCCCCTGTCTGGGCCGATGCTTCCGATCACCTCTGCGGGATGGACCAATCCAGCGACCTCCTCGAGGTCACCGTGGCAGGGGCAGTCGTCAGCAGCACGCCGGTCGGCACGCGCGACGCAAATGTGGTGGGCTGCAGCCCGGGCGCGGATCGAGCCGTGGTGCTCACCTCGGAGGGGAGCCAGGTCACCGCCGCACTGGTGGTCCGCCTGTCCACCGAGACGGTCCTCGCCACCCATCCCACCACCGACTACGGATCCGCCAGTCACGACTGCCAGCTCTTCGCCTCCGACGGCCCGGGGGGCGTCACCCTCCGCAACGTGGCCACGTGGGCTGTGGTCGGCGCGGTTGTCCGAGAGTCGGGCTCGCCCGCGCCCGGAACGACCTCGATCGCGATGGCGACCGGGTTCTCGTGGGACGGCTCGCGGATCACCCTCATCGCCTCGGTCAGCCCACCGGATGTCATGACCTTCGTCGTCTCGCTCTCCGATGGGGCCACGCTTCTCCAGAGCACCAACCTCGGCCAGGGAGAGGTGGGGACGACCGTCATCCCTCTGGTGGGCACCTCGGAGTACCTCCTCTCCCAGGACAGCGGCGCTTACCTGCTCGGCAGCGCCGGGCAGCTCACCGCCCTCCCCGGCTAGACGCCAGGACTGCGGGATCAGCCCAGGGAGCGACGCGCGTACTCCTCGAAACTTGTGGGTGGTCGACCGAGCAGCCAGCCCAGGACGTTGGGGTTGCCGGTGATCCCGTAGCGGCCGTAGTGATCGAAGAGGCGGACCATCGCGTCGCGCCGCCAATCGTCCTCCTCGGTCGGCCGCTCCCCCGCTGCACCGGAGAACGCATGCGCCACCGGCACCCGCTGCGCCACCACCGGCCGGCCTGAGATCGCCTCGACGACAGCGGCCAGCTCGCGGGCGCTGAGGTAGTCGCTGCCGCAGAGCTCGTAGGTCGCGAAGTGGTGCCGCGGGTCGCCGACCACCAGTGCCGCGACCTCGGCCACATCCTCGAGGTCCACGTGCGCGAGCGGGGTGTCGAGGTCGAATGGCTGGGGCAGGACGCCCCGCTCCACCACGCCTCGGACGTCGATGTTCTGCATGTAGTGCATCGGCTGCAGGATCGTGAAGGGGATCCGGGAGAGCAGCACAGACCTCTCCACCGCGAGCTTCGCCTGGTGGTTGAGCAGCGGCTCGAGCTGGGGGTGCGTCACCGACAGCTGGACCAGGTGAGCGACCCCGGCACGGCGGGCGGCGGCCACCACCGCGTGACCCATCTCCGCCTCGCGCGGGTGCATCGGCGGCCCGATGTGCACGACCGCCTCGACGCCGTCGACGGCCCGGGCCACGGCACCGAGGTCGAGCATATCTCCGGCGATGGTCTCCGCTGCGCCCAGCTCCTCCAGGCGCATGACATCGGGGTCGACGTCGAAGGCGCGGACCGTGTGCCCTCTCCGGACCAGCGCCGGCACGATGCTGCGGCCGGTGCGCCCGGCGGCGGCGGTGACCAGGATCACGACACCGCTACTCTACGTCGGCTCGACGGAGATCCCCGGGCCGAGACGCGGACCCGCCGGGCGCTGCGCCGGAGCTAGAGCAGGGTCGCGGTCTCGTCCAATCCCTCGAGCTGGCCCTTGACGTCCTGCAGGAAGCGGGCCGCCTGGAGGCCGTCGTTGATCCGGTGGTCGAAGCTCAGGCCTAGGTTCATGATCGGGCGGATCGCGATCATGTCGTCGACCACCACCGGCCGCTTGACCACCGCGTCCATGGTGAGGATCGCCGCCTGAGGCTGGTTGATGATCGCCTGGGTCATCACCGCCCCCAGCGCACCGGTGTTGTTGAGGGTGAAGGTGCCGCCCTGGATCTCGTCGAGCTTGAGCCGGTTGGCACGGGCCCGCTCGCCGAGGTCCGACATCGCCTGGGCCAGCCCGGCCACGCTGAGGCGGTCGGCGTTGCGCAGCACCGGCACCACCAGGTTCTCCTCCAGGGCGACGGCGATGCCGAGGTGGATGTCGTGCTTGAGCACGAGCCCGGCGTCGCTCCACTGGGCGTTGAGGGTGGGGCGGCGGCGGAGCGCCTCGACGACGGCGCGGGCCACGAAGGGCAGGTAGGTGAGGGAGATCCCGTAGCGCTCCTGGAAGGCGGCCCGGCTCCTCTCCCGAAGGCGCACCACCCGGGACATGTCCACCTCGACCATCAGCCAGGCGTGGGGCGAGGTCTGGCGGCTGCGCACCATGTGGTCGGCGATCGACCGGCGGACGGTGGTCATCGGCAGCAGCCGGTCTCCCTCCTCGGGGGTCGCCGAGGGTGCCGGAGCGACGGGGCTGGCCGGCAGGGGAGCCGGCGCGGCCGCCTGGGGGCCGGGGGCGGACGCCGCGGGGCCGGCGGCGCGGGCGGCGGCGTCCCGCCGCTGGACGTGCTCGAGGACGTCCTTCTTGGTGATCCGCCCGCCGATGCCACTCCCCCTCACCACAGCGAGGTCGACCTCGTGCTCGCGGGCCAGCATGCGCACCGCCGGGGTGACGTGCTGGTGGCTGAGCGCGGACCCCGCGCCGTTGGAGCCGGCGGTGGCCGGGGCGAGCGACGCCGGCGCGGCCGCCTGGGCAGCCGCAGCGGCGATCGGGCGCTCGGCGGGGGCGGGCGCCACCGGCACGGGCTGGGCCTGGGCCGCCGGCGCCGCCGGAGTGGGAGCGGGGGCCGCGGCCGGCGCGGCGGCGCCCTGCTCGATGGTGCAGATCGGCTGGCCGACGCTGACCACCGATCCCTCGACGGCGATCACCTCTCCGAAGGTGCCGTCGGCGGGGGCGGGGATCTCGGCGTTGACCTTGTCGCTCGCCACCTCGGCGATCGACTCGTACCTGGCCACCGGGTCGCCCGTCTGCTTGAGCCAGCGGGCGATGGTCCCCTCGGTGACCGACTCCCCGAGCTGGGGCATGCTGACCGTCAGCGCCATGGGTTCGGCTCCCTCAATTCGGATGTGCTCCGGGCTAGTAGTCCGCGAGGCCGCGGAGCTTGGTCTCGAGCTTGTCGACGTCCACCAGGTAGGCGTCCTCCAGGGTCTTGGCGAACGGCATCGCCGGGACCTCCGGACCGCCGATGCGCATCACCGGAGCATCAAGGTACTCGAAACACTCCTCGGCGACGATGGCGGCGACCTCGCTGCTCACCGAGACGGCCAGGTTCGCCTCCTGGGCGATCAGCACCTTGCCGCAGCGCCGGGCGCTCTCCACGATGCCGCGGCGATCGAGGGGGCGCAGCGAGCGGAGGTCGACGACCCGCACCGAGAACCCGTCCGGGGCCAGCCGCTCGGCTGCCTGGACGGCGGTGTCGACCATCAGCCCGTAGGTGAAGACGACGATGTCCTCGCCCTCGCGGACCACCCGGACCTGGTCCAGGGGCACGGTGTACTCGTGCTCGGGGACCTCCCCGCGGACCGACCGGTACGCCCGCTTGTGCTCGAAGTAGAGGACCGGGTCGGGGTCGCGGATGGCCGCCACCAGCATCCCCTTGGCGTCGTACGGGTTGGAGGGCACCACCACCCGGAGCCCGGGCACGTGGCAGAACATCGCCTCCAGCGACTGGGAGTGGTAGAGGGCACCATGGACACCGCCCCCGAACGGGGCGCGGATGACCATGGGGACGTGCCAATCGTCGTTGCTCCGGTAGCGGATCTTGGCGGCCTCGCTGACGATCTGGTCCACCGCCGGGAGGATGAAGTCCTGGAACTGGATCTCGGCGATCGGCCGCATGCCGTTGAGGGCGGCGCCGATGCACACCCCGACGATGCAGGACTCGGCGAGGGGGGAGTCCATCACCCGCCACTCCCCGAACTCGCGCTGCAGGCCCTCGGTCACCCCGAAGACGCCCCCCTTGGCACCGACGTCCTCGCCGAACACCATCACCCGGTCGTCGCGGCGCATCTCGTCGCGCATCGCCTCCCGGATCCCCTCGAGATAGGTGAGGGTGGCCATCACGCGTCCCCCAGGACGTGGAGCTCGATGGTCGCGGGGTCGGGCTCGAGCGCCGCCTCCGCCTCGGCGGTGGCCCCGTCGATCTCCACCTGCAGCTCGGCGCGAAGCGCCTCCGCCGCCTCCGGGGAGAGCACTCCCAGGTCGGCCAGCCGGCCCGCGTAGCGCCCGATGCAGTCGTGCTGCCGGTCCGCCTCCAGGGCCTCCTCGGTCCGGTAGCGGCGCTGGTCGTCGTCGGAGCTGTGCGAGGTGAGCCGCGGCACCTTGGCATCGATGAGGGTCGGCCCCTCGCCGGCTCGGGCCCGGGCCACCGCCTCGGCGCACCGCCGGTAGCTCGCCACCGGGTCGGCGCCGTCGACCACCACCCCGGGGATGCCGTACGCCGCCGCCCGGTCGGCGACGTCCCGGGTGGCCATCTGCTGAGAGGCCGGCACGCTGATCGCCAGGCCGTTGTTCTGCACCACGAACACCACCGCGAGGTGGTGGATGGCGGCGAAGTTGAGGGCCTCGTGGAAGTCCCCTTCGCTGGTCGCCCCCTCCCCCGTGGTCACCACGGTGACGGCGTCCTCGCCCCGGATCCGGGCGGCCAGGGCGACCCCGGCGGCGTGGAGGAGCTGGGTGGCGACCACCGACCCGGAGCTGACGATGCGGAGCCGCCGGCTGCTGTAGTGAGCGGGCATCTGACGGCCCCCCGTGTTGGGATCGTCGGCCCGGGCGAGGGCGGCGAGCAGCTGGTCGCGCGGGGTCATCCCCACCACCAGGGTGAGGGCGAGGTCCCGGTAGTAGGGAGCCACCCAGTCGATCCCGGGCCTGACCTGCATGCCGAGGGCCACCTGGATGGCCTCCTGGCCCATCCCCGAGACCCAGAAGCGGACCAGCCCCTGGCGGTTGAGCACCCACATCCGCTCGTCGAGCAGGCGGGCCCGGAGCATGTGCCGGTACATGGCGCGGAGGGTGTCGGCGTCGATGCCGGTGACCGCCTCCGCGTCCCTGTTGGCGACTACCACTCTCTCTCTCCTGCCGAGCCTCGGGGCCCGGGAAAACCTGCCTGCGACGCGGGGAGCCGGCCCTGGCGCTCAGGGCCGCGGGAGGCTGCCATATTCCGAAGCCGGTGGGGAGCCGCTGGTTTCGGCGGCGCCCTCAGACGTGGATCGGTTCGCCGGTGGCGGCGAGCGCGGCCTCCATGAGGATCTCGCTGACGGTGGGGTGCGGCGCGATCGCCCGGCCCAGCTCGAAGGGGGTGGCCTCGAGCAGGCCCCCCAGGGCCGCGGCGTAGATGAGCTCGGTGACCTCGGGGCCGATCATGTGGACGCCGAGGAGGGTGCCGTCGGCGCCCGCCACCACCTTGCAGAAGCCCTTCTCGCCCCAGATCTGGGAGCGCGCGTTGCCCGTGGTGGGGAAGACCCCGACGCTCACCTCGTGGCCGGCCGTGCGGGCCTCCTCCTCGGAGAGCCCGATCGAGGCGATCTGGGGGGTGCAGTAGGTGGTGCGGGGCACCAGGTTGGGGTCCAGGGGGTGAGGCTCCCGTCCGGCGATGACCTCGGCGGCGATGATGCCCTCGTGGCTCCCCTTGTGGGCGAGGAGGAAGCCGCCGATCACGTCGCCGATGGCGTAGACGCCCTCCTGGGCGGTGCGCAGGTCAGGCCCGGCGCGCACGAATCCCCGATCCAGCTCCACCGCCGTGGTCTCCAGGCCCACGTCCTCGGTGTTAGGGGAGCGGCCCACGGCGACCAGCAGGATCTCGGCAGAGAGGCGCTCCTCCCTGTCCCCGTGGGCCACGGTGACCTCGACCCCGTCCTCGCCGCGCCGGACCGAGGCGAGGTCCAGGGTGGCCCCCACCAGGCAGCGGATCCCGCGGGCCTCGAAGTGCTTGCCCAGCTCGACACCGATCGCCCGGTCCTCCAGGGGGACCAGGCGGTCGAGCATCTCCACCACGGTCACCTCGGCCCCGCAGCTGCGCCAGAAGGAGGCGAACTCGACGCCGACCGCGCCGGCGCCCAGGACGATGGCGGAGCCGGGGACGTGGTCGAGGGTGAGGGCGTGGTCGGAGTTGAGCACGGTGCGGCCGTCCGCCTCGGCGCCGGGCACCTGCTTGGGGCGGGAGCCGGTGGCGACGACCACCGCACTCGCCTCCACCTCGACCGCACCGCTCTGGCCGCCCGCCACCCTCAGCCGCCCCGGGCCGTCCAGCCGGCCCCGGCCGCGCACCACCTCGATGTGGTGCTTCTTCATGAGGAACTCGACACCCTTGTGGAGCTGGCCCACCACCTGGTCGCGGTGCTTGGCCACCTGCGGGTAGTCGAGCTCGACGCCCGAGACCCTCACCCCGAGGCGGCCACCCTGGCGCGCCTGGTCGAGGACGAACGCCGATTGGAGCAGCGCCTTGGTGGGGATGCAGCCGCGATGAAGGCAGGTGCCACCCAGCTTGTCCTCCTCCACCACCGCGGTGCGCAGGCCGAGCTGGGCAGCGCGGATGGCACCCACGTACCCGCCCATGCCCCCGCCCAGGAAGACGACATCGAAGCGACCCGGCATCGGAACGCGAGTATAGAGAGGCGGGACGGCCGGACCCGAGTACCCTGGGCAGCGTGAACCCCGACCCCCCGGCCGTGGACCCCGGCCGGTGAGCCCGCGGCGATGAACACCGTCGAGCTGGCGCTGGTCGTCGCCGGCCTGGTGATCGGGGTCGGCGTCGGCTATGACGCCGAGCGCTGGGGGCGGAGCGTCAACCTCTGGAGCCTCGCCGGCGCCCTCTTCAGCGTGGTGGCGCTGGTGGCGTGGCTCCTGGTCCGCCACTGGGACGCCAACGGCCGGCGGGAGGCGGGGGTGGAGCTGCCCCCCGGGATGTGGCGCTGGCTGCGGCTCCGCCGCCACGCCCGGATCGCCGGCGCGAGCTGAGCCTCAGCCTCGAGCGCCCCGCGCCGGGGGCGGCACCCCCACTACCCCTGGGCAGCGGCGAGGGCCGCCTGGAGCTGGGGGTCCTGGGAGGGGTTGGCCGATTGGGCCTCGAGGGTGAAGAGGTCGTCGGGGCTCGGCAGGCTCACCGGGTCGTCGGGGGTGATGCCCTTGCCGTCGATGCTCTCCCCGCCGGGCCCGTACCACTTCTCCACGGTGAGGTGCAGGTCGCTGCCGTCGGGCAAGGGGAAGTCGAGCTGCACCGAGCCCTTGCCGAAGGTGGTCGCGCCGACCACGCTGGCCCGGTGGTAGTCGCGAAGCGCCGCCGTGACGATCTCGGAGGCCGAGGCGGTGCCGCCGTCGACGAGGACCACCAGGGGGAGGGTGGGAGCGAGACCGCCTGATTGGATCTGATCGTGGATCACCGTCTCGGCGGTCGAGGGCTGACCCTGCAGGTCCATCCGGCCCCGCCGCACGACCACGTCCTGCTCGGCGCCGTGGCGGGTGAGAAACTGGCTGGCGAGGGTCACCGCCGCGGTCACGTAGCCGCCGCCATTGCCGCGCAGGTCGAGGACCACCGCAGTGGCACCGCCGGCGAGTTCCGTCTTGAGCTGCGCGACCGCGTCCTGCGCGGTGCTGGCGCCGAAGCTGGTGACCTGGAGATCGAGCACGGTGCCGAACATCCGGCTGTACACGGTGGGGATCTGCAGGTTGGCCCGCTTCACCGTGAAGGAGAGCTCCGCCGTGCCGCGCTCCACGGTCAGGGTGACCGACGTTCCCGCGGCGCCGTCGATGAGCGCCGAGACCTTGGAGAGCTGCTGGTCGGGGGCCGCGCCCAGGCTGGAGATCCGGGTCTGCCCCACCGCCACCAGCACGTCGCCGTTGCGCAGGCCGGCGTGCTCCGCGGGCTGGCCGTGGAGGACGTCCTCGATCGCCAGGAGGGTCGGGGACTCCCCGGTGGCGCAGAGCGACGCCCCGGCGCACCGCTCCTCCAGCGCGATGCCGATGCTCCCGCTGCGCTGCTGGTTGATGGCGGCGCTGAACTGCTGGTACTGGCTCCGGGTGAAGAAGGTGCTGAAGCGGTCGCCGTAGGTGGTGTCGAGGGCTTGGACGAGGGCCGCCTCGCTGGCCTGGGTGCCGAGGCTGCCGGGGACACCCCGGAGCACGTAGTTGCCCTGGATGTCCTGCCAGGCCGTCTGGATCGAGGTCTCGTCGAGACCCCCGAATCGGGGGAAGATGCTCGCCAGGCCGGGGCCGAAGGGGACGGCGCCGAGGTTGGCAACCAGCAGGCCACCGAGGTAGAGGCCGAGGACGGCCACCGCCGCGTGGCTCCAGAAGCCCGCGTGCAGCCGGGGCCATCGGGGGCGGCGCGCGGCCGGGGCGGGGGGCTCCTCCCCCAGCTCACCGCCGGCTTCGGGCCCGCCGGTCACACGTGGAGGAACCGGCGCACCCCGAGGAAGCTGCCGAAGCCACCCAGCATGGCGCCGAAGACGAGCAGCAGCAGGACCAGCGCGGTCAGGAAGGCGCCGTCGAAGCTCACCCCCAGGAAGGCCCGGGTGTTGGCCTGCTCGAGGACGAAGCGGTAGGCGAGCCCGACCACCGTCCCCCCCAGCGCAGCCGCCAGCACCCCTCCGAAGATGCCCTCCAGGATGAAGGGCCAGCGCACGAACCAGTCGCTCGCCCCGACCAGCTTCATGATCTCGATCTCAGTGCGCCGGATGTACACCGCGGTCCGGATCGTGTTCATGATGATCACCAGGCTGATCACCGCCAGCACCACGGAGAGGATGCCGCCCACCCACACCGTCCAGGTGATCACGGTCTGCAGGCGCGGGATGACGGTCGGGCTGTAGTCGGTGGCCGACCCGCTGCTGGTGTCGACCACCGGGAGCGACTTGGCCACGCCGTTGAGCTGGGTCAGGTCGGTGAGGGTGCGGACGTGGAGGTCGATCGAGGCCGGC
Source organism: uncultured Chloroflexia bacterium (assembly GCA_963803165.1). Classification (GTDB taxonomy): domain Bacteria; phylum Chloroflexota; class Dormibacteria; order Aeolococcales; family Aeolococcaceae; genus Changshengia. Next base: position 185,346 of record CAWDLK010000003.1, read on the forward strand.
AGCGGGTTGGTGCCCAGGGTGTTGATCGCCGGCTGCAGCTGGAGTCCGCGCTGCTGCGCGGCGGTCACCGCCTGGTCCTTGCTGGTGAAGGTGACGCCGTTGACCCGCGGGTCGTGACCGAAGCGCAGCTCGTAGTCGGCGATGGTGCGCATCGAGAGCGAGTCCTGGAGGTAGATGTGGATCTCGTCCGCCTGCACCTCCTGCTGGTTGAGGATCGCGTCGACGGTGTGGGTGAGCAGGAGGGTGCCGCCGACCAGCAGCATGATCAGCCCCATGGTGAAGACGCCGGCCATCGACACCGCCAGGTTGCGGGTGAAGTTCTGCCCGGCGGCGACCAGTGCGAAGCGGATCGAGGCGAGCAGCCCCCTCATATCGTCGCTTCGCCCTCGCGAAGGTAACCCCCCTCCTCCTCGTCGCGCACCACCCGGCCGGAGTCGATGGCGATGACCCGGCGGCGGCAGAGGTCGACGATCTCCCGGTTGTGGGTCGCCATCACCACGGTGGTGCCGCGGTGGTTGATCTGGAGCAGGAGCTGGACGATCCCCCACGAGGTGTCGGGGTCGAGGTTGCCGGTGGGCTCGTCGGCGAGGAAGATGCGCGGCCGGTGGACCAGGGCGCGGGCGATCGCCACCCGCTGCTGCTCACCGCCCGAAAGCTCGGACGGGAAGGTGTCGAGCTTGTCCTCGAGGCCGACGATCCAGAGTGTCTCCTCCACCTTCTCTTTGAGGTGGCGCTGCCCCGGCCGGGTCACCTGGAGCGCGAAGGCGACGTTCTGCGCGACGGTCAGCTTGGGCAGCAGCTTGTAGTCCTGGAAGACGATGCCGAACTTGCGCCGCAGCCTGGGCAGCCGCCGCCGGCTCATCCGGGTGGTCTCCTGGCCGTCGACGAAGATCCGCCCGGTGGAGGCGATCTCCTCCCGGATGAGGAGCCGGACGAGGGTGGTCTTGCCGGAGCCGCTGGCGCCGACGACGAAACAGAAGTCCCCCTGGTGGATGGCCAGGTCGACGTCGCGAACCGCCTCGCATCCGTTGGGGTAGGTCTTGCTGACCCCATGGAACGAGATGACCGGTCGCAGCCCCACCTCGGGGAGCTCGCCCGCCTGGGGCGGCATGACCGCCGCGAGGCTCACGGCTCGAGGCCTCGCGCGGCTGAGGCGAGAGTGCGCACCGGCGGCCGCTGGCGGCGTGCGGTGGGCGCGCTCGCGAAGAGAAACGGGGGAAGGGTCATAGGGGTGTGACGTTCCGATCGTTCAACGGCGGTTTCCCGGGGGATCGGGAGGCCGGGAGGTGGCCCCGGATGGGGTGGGTGGGGACGTGGAGTGGGACGACGACCCGACGCGGGACCGATCGAGTATAGCCGCGCTGCCCGCGCCGTGGGCGGGCCTGGGAAGCCTCAGGCGGAGATCGCCGCCGCCGCGGAGGCGGCGTCCTCCTTGCCCGCGGCCCAGCGCAGATACGCCTCCTGGAAGGGATCGATCTCGCCGTCCAGGACGGCCTGGACCGCCCCCATCTCATGGCCGGTGCGGTGGTCCTTGACCATGGTGTAGGGGTGGAGCACGTAGGAGCGGATCTGCGAGCCCCACTCGGCGGGGAGCGACTCGCCCTTGAGCTCGCTGATCCGCTCGGCGTGGGCGGCCTGGGCCACCGCCAGCAGCCGAGAGCGCAGCACCCGCCAGGCGACGTCGCGGTTCTGGTGCTGGGAACGCTCGTTCTGGCAGGTCACCACGATCCCGGTGGGGATGTGGGTGAGCCGGACCGCCGACGACGTCTTGTTGACGTGCTGGCCGCCGGCACCGCTGGAGCGGTACACGTCCTCGCGGACGTCCTTGGGGTCGATCTCCACCGTGACGTCGTCCTCGACCTCCGGGGTCACCTCCACCAGGACGAAGCTGGTGTGGCGCCGGTGGGCGGAGTCGAAGGGGCTGAGCCGGACCAGCCGGTGGACGCCGCGCTCCGACTTGAGCAGGCCGAAGGCGCGGCGCCCGGCGACCCGGATGGTCGCCGACTTGATCCCCGCCTCCTCCCCCGCCGACTCCTCGATGAACTCGACCGCCATCCGGTGGCGCTCCCCCCAGCGGAGGTACATCCGGAGCAGCATCTCGGCCCAATCCTGGCTGTCCGTCCCTCCCGCCCCGCTCTTGACGGAGAGCAGGGCAGGGTTGTCGGTGTAGGGATCGCTGTAGAGGAGGTCGACCTCGCGCGCCCCCAGCTCCCGCTCGATGGCGTCGAGCTCGGCGGTCAGCTCCGCGACCATGGCGGGGTCGGCGGCGACCTCGCCGGCGTCCGCCTCGTCCCCCATCAGGTCGGCCAGGTCGCGGGCGTCGTCCGCCCGCCTGCTGAGCGTCTCCCAGCCCGCCAGCTCCTCGCGGAGGTGGGAGAGCTCCTGGTTCAGCTGGGCGGCTCGGCGGGCATCGTCCCAGAGAGCCGGATCGGCGACCTGGGCGTCCAGCTCGGCCACGCGCAGGCGTCGGGAGTCGAGGTCAAAGGTGGCCCTGTAGCTCGGCTACACGGGCTGCGACCTCCCTGGCTCGTACCGACAGCGCGCTCATGGCGTGGTGGAGTGTACCCGCTGGGTCCGGGCGCCACCCCGCGGACCAGCCAGGGTGACCGGCGGGGAGGCTTCAGTCGATGTCGCGGAAGCGCCGGCCGTGCTTGACCGCGTTGCGCACCCCGGCGATCAGCTCCTCGGTCGGGGTGTCCTTGAGGAGGTAGCCGACGGCGCCGGAGCGGAGGGCCTCCTTGACCCGCTCCTTGCCGGAGAAGGAGGTGAGCATGAGCACCCGGGTGTCGGGGCACGACTTGAGCAGGAATCGGGTCGCGTCCATGCCGTCCATGTTCGGCATGGAGAGGTCCATCAGGACGATGTCGGGCTCGTGCTTGAGGCTCATGGTGACCGCCTCGACCCCGTCGGAGGCGAGCCCGACCACCTGGATGTCCTCGGTCCGGTCGAAGATGTCGGCCAGGCCCTGGCGCACGACGGGATGGTCGTCGACGATCAGAAGCTTGATCTTGCCGCCGCTGGCCATGGGCGCAACCTCTAGCTAACGATGCCGTCCCCTATCTCGGCAGGCCGCATTGTAGGGGGCGCAGCCATCCTCCGGCCCGGATGTCACGCGGGAGCGACGGGACCGTGCGCCCCCGTTCACCCGCCCGATCGGGAGCAGCGGCCCCGGCTGACACCGGGGTCAGGGGACCGAGTTGGAGGTCGCCGGGGCCTGGCCGCGGGACTTCCCACCCCGGGCCCGGCCCGGCCTCCGGGGCATGGCCGGCCGCACCGGTGTCGACCGGCCCGCGGGGCCGCTCAGCGAGGTCACGACCGGGGCCGGAAGTGGGGTGGAAGCGTCCGCCTCACCCTCCTCGACGATGAGCGAGGGCAGCATCGGGATCACCAGCTGCAGCGTGGTCCCCTTGCCGCGCGCGGTGGTGATGCTCAGCTCGCCACCCCCGTCCCGCGCTGTCTCGACCAGGAGGCCGAGGCCGGCGTGGCCCTTCTTGCGGCTCTCGGAGCGCTCGGCAGCCGAGAAACCCCGGCCGTCGTCGCGGATGGTGGCGATCAGCCGGTCCGGGTCGGTGCTGACGGTGACCCACACCGAGTGGCACTGCGAGTGCTGGACCACGTTGCGGAGGGCCTCCTGCACCACCCGGTAGACGAGCCGCTGATGGCGCGGCTCCAGGTTCTTCTCCTCGCACTCGAGCACCCAGGAGATCTGCTCGCGGTCCAGCCGGGTCAGGAGCTGCCGGAGCGCCGAGGAGAGTCCCTCCTGGTCGAGGAGGGGTGGGGCCAGCTCGACCATGAGCGTCCGCAGCTCCCGGACGGCCTCTGCGGCGAGGTCGTGCGTGTAATTGAGGAAGCCCTCGACGCCGCTGCGCGACCAGACGACCGCGTCGCCGTCGGAGAGCCGGCCCAGCAGGGCGCTGGACCGGAAGAGGAGGCCGGAGACGTCCTGGATGACGCTGTCGTGGAGGTCGGCGGCGATCCGCTTGCGCTCGATCTCGGATGCGTCGCCCGCTCGCCGGAGGGCCTGGGCCTCACGGCGGAGGAGCGCCTCTCGTTCGCGGGCGTGGGCCGCGTCCTTCTCGGCCTCGGCGTGCATGCGGCGAGCGGTCGCGACCAGTGACATCTGGAGCATCACGACGGGCACCAGGAGGACCAGCAGGCCGAGAACTCCGCCGATGCCATAGAGGACGGAGACGCCCCCCGCTGCGAACCCGAATGCGAGGTTCCAGGGCAGGAGTTGGAGTACCGCGTCGAGCAGCTCGCGGGCACGAGGTCGCTGGCTGGCTGCCCCGAGCACGAGGCCGAGCAGCCCAGTCCCCACGAGGCTCTGCACGATCCCCCCGGCGACGCCCGCAGCAAGGGCCCGTGCCATCGCTGGATGGGGTCCCGCCAAGTTCATGAACGTCGCCAGCGCCGCGAAGTTGAAGAGGGAGTGGTTCGCGACATTGAAGGCGCCCCGAATGAACCCGGGCCGCCGGCGAAGGTGATCTCCGAGCGCGAAACCAAAGGCCATGGCGACGATGGCCAGCGGCCCGACGGCATAGGCGAAGGTCAACTCGACGTAGACACTCGCCGACCACCTTCCCTGGGTCCGGGCCGCGGCTGGCACGGACCAAGCGGACAGCAAGGTCAGCAGAATTCCACCCAGGACCGCGCTCGGCCACTGCAGCGAGCCCCTGGGCATGAGGAGGAAGGCGGCGAGGGCCCCGCTCGACAGCACCACGACGAACGCGCACAGCCGGGGCGTGGCGGCGACCGGAGGAAGGGCTGTCGGCTCCGGGACGGCCATCCTCTTGATCGCCAAACGCCAGAGGGTGGACAGGCGTGATCGGACCGACGGCCGACCTCGATGCCCAGCCAGTGTGTCCATCCTTGCAACCATAGGCTCGCCGTCCCCTTCACGGGCCTTCCGCCACGGCTCTGTCGTGAGCATGTGGCGCAGGAGAGGCTTGGTCGCGGTGGGACGCTCTCAGACCAACTCTTAAGACAATCCCACTGCGCTTCGCTGGAATGCCGCGATGCCAACGCGTGACGCGTTCGCAACCGACGCTTTACATCCGCGACGCATCTCGCGCATAATCGCGCCCGTGAGCCGCGGGCTCAACCGGTGGTGCGCCGCCGGGTGCAGGCAACGTGGGGGAATGGAGGGATCTCGGTGGCCCACGTGGACCTCGACAACCTCAGCTGGTAGCAGCCCGCCTCTAACGAGCGGGTCGGCCGCTCTGAACAGAGCCGATAGGGGAGCACTGGTGGAGGTCGCCCGTCAGCGCTCCCGTAGTCCCGTCCCGCCCTGACGCATACTTGCGCGATGCGCCCGGGTGGGACGGGACGTTTCTTGGCCGGTGTCGGAATCTCCGGCTTCGGTGACTGGCTGACGACGTTCGCCCTGGCGGTGGTGCTCTACCGCGATACGGGGAGCTACGCGGTCACCGCTGGTTATTTCCTCGTCCGCGTGGCGCCGCGCCCGTTGGGAGCGTGGCTCGGCGGGCCCCTCGGTGACCTGATCAGCCCACGCGTTGCCATCCTTCTGGCGGCACTCACGCAGGGAGCGATCACGGCGGCTCTTGCGGTCCCCCTGGGGCTCGATCGCGCGCTGTGGTCGGTCTACGTGCTGGCCGGGCTCTCCCAGCTGGTTGGCGGCTCATGGCAGCCACTCACCGCAGCGGTGATGGCCCGGCTTGCCGTGGGCGAGGATCGCCACACGCTCAACCTCGTCTACATCCTCCTCAGCGGCGGGGCGATGCTGATCTCACCCGCGGTCGGTGCCCTGCTGCTGCCCTCTCTGGGGGCTGTGCCGCTCGTCCTCAGTGACGCTGCCACGTTCGGGATCGCCGCCGTGCTCTTCCTCTCGATCCCCCCTATGCCCAGGGTTGCCACGCAGCGCCTCACTCTCCGCGCTGCCGCTCTTGACGGCTTTGCCGCCGTGTTCCGACAGCGGATGCTTCGAGTCATCGCTTTCGGTGCGTTCGCGTCAACAGTGACGATCACGGCGCTACAAGCGGCCCTCCCCGCCCTCGCATTGCAGCGCTTCGGCGACTCCGCGGACGCTGGCCTCCTCTACGCCGCGGTCGGCCTCGGGACCATCGCCGGTTCGCTGGTCGTGCTCTGGCCCCCGCTCCGCCGCCCCGGGGTGATCTTGCCAGGGATTATCGGCGAGATCGCTGGGATCGGCGCCGTTGCCATCACGGGGGCGCCAGTCGCCGACCTCGTCCTTCTCGTTGCCAGCACCGTGACGGCGAGCCTGGCCCAGGTAGAGGGCGGAGTGGTGGTGCAGAGCCAGGCCCCTGACACGGTCGGCCGGATTCAGGGCGCCGTCTCCACCAGCCGCTTCCTCGGCATGTCGGGCGGCGCCGCCCTGGCGCTGGTCCTGGCCGTCACCGTCCGGAGCAGCTGGGAGGTCCTGGTGCTCATCCTCGCGATCGGGGGTCTGGTCCTCCTTCTCGCTTCGGCGATCGGGCCGCGCGCCGAGACCCTGCCCACGACGACAACCTCCCGCGCCACACCGCTGCGCGACATTCCCGACTGACCGCGAAGAACGGTCCATGAACGACTGAGGAGACCCAGATGGCCATCACCGGTGTGCACCTGCTCTTCTTCTCCCCCGAGGCCGACGCGCTGCGCGCGACGCTCCGGGACGCCTTCGGCTGGCCCCACGTCGACGCGGGCGGGGGCTGGCTGATCTTCGACACCCCGCCGGCGGAGCTCGGGGTCCACCCCGGCGAGAAGCCGGCACACGAGATCTCGCTGACCTGCGACGACCTGGACGCCACGATCGCCGAGCTGCGCGCGCGCGGCGTCGTCCTGCGCGGTGAGCCCGAGCCCCGCGCCTTCGGTCGGTCGATCACGGCGGTCCTCCCGGGGGGCGTCGAGGTCCTCCTGTACCAGCCCACCCACCCGACCGCCCTGGGTCAGTAGGGTCCGGCTCGCCGTCCCCTCCCGCTGCGCTCAGCGGCCGACCGGGTGCCCGCCCCGGCGCCAGCGGCGGCGTGAGCCGACCATCAGGGCCAGGCCGGCGAGCACGAGCCCCAGGGTCAGCAGCAGGGGCAGCGGGCCGCCCCGCGGCGCTCCCGCGTCGGGCGTGGATGGCGCCGCCGCCACCGCTCCGTCCGCGGAGCTGACCTCGTCGGCGGCGTCCACCTCCCCCGCCGTGCTCGCCGTCGCCGTGTTGGTGACATCGGCTCCCACGGCGACGCTCACCGCCACCGTGATGTCCACGGTCGAGGTGGTGGCGGCCACGATCGCCGTGCTGTCGGCGCACGTGACCGTCTGGGCCTCGGCGGAGCAGCTCCAGGTGTCCCCGGTCCCCTCGGTGGCGGAGACGAAGCTGAGCCCGGCCGGCAGAGGGTCGGTGACCGTGACCGGCGCCGTCGAGTCGGACGGGCCGGCGTTGGTCACTGCGAGGGAGTAGCTGGCGTCCCTCCGGGCCTCGAGCGGGCTCACCAGGCTCTTGGCCAGGGAGATCTCGAACACCCGCTGGCTGGTGGTCGGGTCGCTCGCGGTGTTGTTGTCCAGGTCGGGGTCGGGGTTCGATCCCTGGACCTGGGCGACGTTGGTGAGCGTCCCGATCGCACCGGAGTCCAGCGCAACAGTGATCTGCAGGGTGGGGGCGTCACCGGTCACGGGGATCGAGGAGGCCTGGGTGCAGCTCACCGACTGGCCGTCGGGGACGCAGCTCCATCCGGTCCCCATGCTGCTGACGAACGACTCCCCGGCGGGGAGGGTGTCCGCGACCACGACGCCCGTGCCCGAGTCCGACGGCCCGGCGTTGTGGACGCCAAGGGTGTAGGTCCCGTCCAGCCCGGCGGTGAAGTCTCCGACGTGGCTCTTGGTGACGGAGAGGTCGGAGCTGAGCGCCAGCGTGGTGGTGTCGCTCCCCGTGTTGTTGTCCGGGACGGGATCGGCCGTCGGTGACGAGACGCTCGCGCTGTTGCTGATCTCCCCCGTCGCGCTCGAGGCGATCGCGACCGAGAGGGTGATCGCGGGGGCACTCTGCCCGCTGGGCAGGGTGTCCGGGTCGGTGCAGGACACCTCCTGCCCGCTCGCCGAGCAGGTCCAGTCGCTCCCGGTCCCCGAGACGTAGGCCTCGGTGGACGGCAGGGTGTCGCTCACGCTCAGGTCGGCGGCGGCGTCCGAGGGACCCAGGTTCTCGACCGTGATCAGATAGGAGCCGTCGGTGCCGGCGGTGAAGGTGCCCTGGTGGACCTTGGTCAGGGTGAGGTCCGCCGCGGTGACGATCGAGGTCGGGTCGCCGCTGCTGTCGTTGCTCCCATCCGGGTCGCCTGTGGCGGAGGACACGCTGGCGGTGTTGGTGACGCCGGTCGCCCCCTGGGAGGACGGCACGCTGACCACCACCGAGATGGTCGCAGCGGTGGCCCCCGCCGGCAGGTCCGCCACCGCGGTGCAGCTGACGTCGTTCCCGGTGGCGCCGCATTCCCAGGCGCTCCCCCCGTCGACCGAGACCACGGTGAAGGGCGAGGGCACGTCGTCGGTGACGCTCGGCAGAGCCGCGTCCGAGGGCCCGTTGTTCGACACGCTCAGCGAGTAGCTGCCGTCGCTCCCCGCGGTGAAATCGCCGTCGTGGGTCTTGGTGATGGCGAGGTCCGCCGACTTCTCGATCGTGGTGGTGTCGGTGGTGCTGTTGTTGCCCGAGTCGGGGTCTGAGGTTGGGCTGGAGACGCTCGCATCATTGGTGACGCTGGCCGACTGCAGGGAGGCGGCCACCGCCACCTCCAGGTCGATGGTCGGCGCCGACTGTCCCGCGGTGAGCGCGACATCGTCGTCGCAGGTGACCACCTGCTCACTGTCGGAGCAGCTCCAGTCGGCCCCCGACGCGACGACGTAGATCTCGCCCGACGGCAGGGTGTCGGTGACCACCAGGGTCGGCTGGGCGTCGGACGGGCCGGCGTTGCTCACCACGATCTGGTACTCACCGTCGTCCCCCGCTGTGAAGGGCCCGTCGTCGGTCTTGGTGATGCTCAGGTCGGCGCTGGTGGTCGAGGTGTCGGTGGTCGTGCTGGTGTTGTTGCCGGCGGCAGGGTCAGGGGTCGAGGAGCTCACCGTGGCGGTGTTGCTGATCGACTGGGACAGGACGTCGCTCGCCAGGTCAACGGTCAGGGTGACCACGCTGGCGCCCGCACCGGCAACGATCGAGCCCTCGTGGGTGCAGGTCACCGCCCCGGAGCTGGCGCCGCAGGACCAGCCGCTGCCGGTCGCGCTGACGTAGCTCTCGCCGCTGGGCAGGGTGTCGGTGAGGGTCACCGGTCCGGCGGCGTCCGACGGCCCGCTGTCGCTCACCGAGAGCGCGTAGGTGGCCTCAGCGCCTGCGACCAGGGTGCCGGTCAGGCTCTTGACCACCTGCAGGTCGGCCGACTGGGTGGTGCCGGCGTCGTCGGTGCTGGTGTTGTTGGAGGATACCGGGTCGCTGGTCGCCGAGCTGACCGTGGCGCTGTTGGCGAGCGTCGCGACGGTCACCCCGGAGGCGATCGCGACGGTCATCGTGAAGGAGGTGGTCCCGCCCACGTCGAGGGCTGAGGCGTCCGTGCAGGTGACCGTCCCCGACAGCGACGAGCACGACCAGCCGCTGCCGTCACCCCCGCCGCTCACGTAGGTCTCGCCGGTGGGCAGGGTGTCGGTCACCGTGGGCGCGGCCGCATTCGACGGACCGTCGCTGTTGGTGACCGTGAACTCGTAGGTGCCGTCCTCGCCGGCCACGAAGTCGCCCTCGTGCACCTTGGTCAGGGCCAGGTCTGCCGAGGTGGCGATCGTGGTCGAGTTGTTGGAGGTGTTGTTGCCCGAGACCGGGTCGTTGGTCGGCGAGCTCACCGAGGCGGTGTTGGTGATCGAGCCCGGAGCCTGGGAGGCGGTCACGTCGACCACCTCGGTGATGGGCTGGGCGTAGGAGCCGCTGGTCAGCCCGGAGCTGGTGGTGCAGCTGAACTGCTGGTCGACCACGGCCCCGCACGTCCACCCCGTCCCGGTGGCTGAGACGAGGCTCTCGCCGGAGGGCAGGGTGTCGTCCACGGTCAGCGGGCCCACCGCGTCGGAATGCCCGTTGTTCTCGATGGAGATCGTGTAGGTGCCCTGGCTCCCCGCCGTGAAGTTGCCGGCGTGCGACTTGGTGATGGCCAGGTCGGCGTTGGCGTCGACGGTGGTGGGGTCGCTCGCGGTGTTGTTGGCGGTGTTGCTGTCCCAGGTGGGGGAGCCCACCGTCGCGGTGTTGGTGACGCCGGTGCCGTTGGGGGTGCTGGACGGGGTGTCGACGACCACGCTGAGGGTCGGTGCGGTGATCCCGCTGGCCAGGGTGGTGGCGCCGCCTGAGGACTTGGTCTCCAGGGTGCAGGTCACGGTGAGGGTGGTCGACGAGTAGCTGCAACCCCACTTGGTGGTGGAGTTGGACCCGCTCGCCGAGACGTAGCTCTCGGGCGAGATCATGGGGTCGCTCACCGTGATCGGCGCCGCGGCCGTCGAGGGCCCGCTGTTCTTGATGGTCAGCGTGTACGTGCCGTCCGCCCCGGCGCTGAAAGCGCCGCTGTGGGTCTTGGTGATCTGCAGGTCGGCGTCACCGATGTAGGCGTCGGCGACGGAGGTGTTGCTCGTGTACTGGGCGACAGTCCCGTTGCCGGGAGCGCCGGTCTCATCGTCGGCGGTGGCGTAGGCCTGGTTGGGGTACGCGAAGGTCCCGGTGTTGCCGGTGGTCAGCGGCGACACCGCGGGCGTTGCCGTGTAGGTGATGGTCAGCGACTGACCCGGGTTGAGCACCCCCAGGCCGGTCCAGCTCAGCACCTCCTCGCTGCTGCCGTTCACCGTCACGGTCGGGTCCGAGTAGCTGTCCGACCCGCCCGGGGGCGCGATCGTCGTGCTCCCGGTGTCGTACGACCAGTATTCCGGCAGGGTGTCGGTCACCGCCACCGAGTCGGCGATCGCGACCGAGGCCGTGTTCTGGACCGTCACCTCCCAGGTGAGCGGCTGATTGTCGAGCGCGTAGTAGCCGCCACCCGGGGCGGCGAGCGCGCCCGGCGCGGTCTTGGTCACCTGGAGGATGGGGAACTCGGCGGGGAGGGCGGCCGCCGAGTGGATCGGGCCGTACCCTCTAGTCCCGGCCACGCTGGCGCAGTCGCTGACGCCACACCAGGAGGTGAGGTACGCGGTGTTGGCCCAGCTCTCGCTGTCGGTCATGTCGGCCGACGCCGGCGGGGTGACCTCGTACGTGACGGTGACGGTCTGACCCGGGTCCAGCTCGGGGATGGACCAGGAGATCACGCCGGTGGCGGAGTCCCAATCAGCGGTGGCCGCGGGCCCCGTGGACGGCCCGGTGACGGCGAGGCTGGAGGCCACATAGGTCAGCCCCGGCGCCGGGGTGGTCGGGACAGGGTCGGTGCCCACGATGTCGTAGGCGCTGCTGACCCCCCCGGGCGCAGTCGGGTTGGTGACCGTGATCGTGAAGGTGTTGGTGCCTCCCGGCTGGACCTCGGCAGGGTAGGCGCTCTTGGTGATCGCCACGTCGGGCTCGACGATCAGCGTGTCCACCGGGCTGTTGGCGGCGGTCACCGGCTCGCCGGTCGAGGTCTGGTCGGAGAGGGTCGCCACGTTGCTGATCTGGTCGTCGCGCTGATTGGCGCTGACGTCGGCGACCGTCACCGCGAACTGGACGGTGACCAACTCGTCGGTGGAGGTGGCGTTGGGGTAGGGCGTGGGGAAGGTGAGGGTGACGGTGTTGGTGCCCGAGTCGTAGGCGTAGGCGAATCCGTCGGCGTCGCTCCCCTCCGCCTCGGTGAAGGAGCCGCCGGGCTCGGTCACCTGGCCGCTGTCCGTGACATAGGTCAAGCGGCCGGCCCCGGAGGCGTCCAGCGGGTCGGCGAGCGACGCGTCGTAGAAGGTGGTGTCGTGGGGGACGGTGACCGTGACCGTGTAGGTGATGGTCTCCCCGACGGTCGCATCGGAGTTGGTGTTGCCGGGCCCGGTGATCGAGGTGACCGCGGTCTTGGTGACGGTGGCGCCGGCGGCGGTCACGTCGGCGCTGTCGTCCGCCTCGGGGGCGTTCTGCTCGTCCGAGGTGATGCTCGGGTCGACGTCGTTCTCAGGGTAGTACTGGTTGTCGCCAGCCTGGTTGTTCTCGCCGAGGAAGCTGCGCACCCCGGCGCTGTTGGCGAAGGTCTCCCCCGCCCCGGCGTTGGAGGGGATCTGGACGGTGAAGGTGAGCTGCGCCTGGGCGCCCGGCCCCAGGTCGGGGACCGCATCGGGCGGCCACTCGATGATGTCCCCGTCCGTCCCGGTGACGCAGCTGCCGGTGGCGGGGACGATCGCCGTCACGCCGGCACAGCCGTGCACCTGCACGGGGAGCGCGTCCCACACCTCCACGTCGTAGGCGTCGACCACCCCGGCGTCCGTGCCCGTCAGCGTGTAGCCGACCTCGTCGCCACCGCGCACGGTGTCATTCTTGGGGGTGACCCCCGCTGTCGACCCGTTGATCGTGGTCACCGCCTTGCTCATGGTCACGACCGGCACGGCCAGCTGGTAGGTGACCAGGCCGCGGGCGGTGAAGGTGGTGCCCTGGGTGTTGGAGGTCACCAGCTTGGCCAGGTCCTGGGTCAGCTGGTAGTCGTTGCCGATCGGGGGGTCGGCGGTGGCGATCACCGAGAACTGGACCTCGAAGAGGGTCCCGGGAGACTCGTAGAGGTTGCCGTCCGGATCGGACAGCTCGTCACCCATGGTCCACTGCAGCTCCTCTCCCCCGCCGCTGGGGGGCGTGAAGCTGACGCTGTCCGCGGTGTTGCCGGTGGTGGTGGTCTCCGAACCCGCCTGGTACTCGCTGTTGGGGGGGATGAAGTCGGTCACCACCGGGTTCTTGAAGTCAGTGCCGGGCGGGTAGCTGACATCGACCTGGAAGCAGATCAGGTCGCCCTTCTGGTAGGTGGGCGGGTAACCCGAGGAGGACGCCGAGAGGTAGGTGGCGGTGGCGCAGTCGAGGGTGTCGCCGGCCGGCACGTTCTGAGAGACGTAGACGCTGATGGTGGGCCCGGCCGCGGACTGGGAGGCGCTCGCCGTGGCGGTGACGTCATCCACCGTGATCGCGGTGTCATGGGAGACGTAGCTGGTGTCCCCGCCGGTGCAGTCGGGGTCGCCAGTGCCGCAGATGACCGAGAGGTTGCCGGCGGCGATCTCGGTGTTGGTGAGGGTGTCATGGCCCACCGTTGGCGCGGTGTCCTGGGCATCGGCCTGATAGTAGCCGCGGTCGACGGCCGGGAAGGTGATGGTGTCGGTGGCGTTGGGGTCCATGTGACCCAGATCCCAGACGATTGTGAAGGTGCCATCCTCGTTCTCGTTCACCGAGGCGTAGGCGGGCGAGGGCTCGTCCCCGTCGGGGGCGCACTGCGGGTCGGAGTGGGCGTCGTAGTTCAGGTCGCCCAGGGGGCAGAGGCCGGAGGGCAGCGTGTCGGTGACCGTGGTGGCGTCGGAGCGGCGGTACTCCGAGGTGCTCACCGTGATCGTGTAGGTGACCACGCCGGCCTGCGTGAAGGTGCCGTCGGAGACGCTCTTGCTGGTGACGATGTCCCGGGCGACGACGGTGTCGTAGCCGGTCGCCTCGACCGGGTTGGCGCCGCTCCCCAGGGTGCCCGTGTAGGTGCCGGTGGCGGTGGCATAGAGGGTCAATGAGGTGCCGTCGACCGTCTCCGAGCCCCCGTTGTTGTCGAGGTTGGCGGCCTGCCCGAGGCTCGCCGCGGTGGGCGTGGCTCCGCTCCAGGTCATGGTGTTGGCCCGGATGGGGATGGCGGTGACGAACCGGAGGGTGAGGCTGGCGGAGGGAGCCAGGTTGCCGAGCCCGGTCCACTGGACCTCCGTGTACACCGCCGTGGGCAGCGGCCCCCCGCCATCCGGATCGGTGCTGACGGTGGCGACGGACACCGGGGTGAGGCAGCCGGACGGAGTCCCCACGCGTCCGGAGACCAGCCCGCTTCCCGGGTACTCGTCGACGCTGCCGGGGTCGGTCGGCGCGCTGGTGGTGTTGTCGCTCTGGCCGCAGAGCAGATACTCAAGCCCGGCGGGGAGCCAGTCCGTCACGCTGATGCTGTCGGTGGCGTGGACGTCGTTGTTGGTGACCGTGACGGTGGAGACGAACTGGTGGTCGTGGATGCCGCGCAGCTCGGCGCCGCCCGGGCCCTGGCTGATCTCGAGAGGCGAGAGGGCCGTCGTCCCGCCGGCGGTCGCCCAGCCCGTGTAGTTGCTCGGGGTGCCGTCGGTCGCGAACTGGGGGACGTACCGGGGGTCGCTGTTGACGTACGCGGAGGTGCTGTCGGTGTAGCTGTCGTTGGGCAGGAAGTTGGGCGTGGGATCGGAGTCGGTCGCCGCCGCCAGGGTGAAGCCCAGGGTGTAGCTGGAGCCGGGAGAGAGGTCGGAGACGTTGCTCCAGGTGAGGACCGCCCCCTGGATCTGGGGGTCGCCGACCGACGCGGGAGTGGTCGATCCTGGAACGTAGCTCACCCCTGCCGGCAGCACGTCCTCGAAGCTGAGGTTGTAGCCCCAGGTGCCCCCCGAGGGGTCACTCGCGGTCAGGGAGACACCGGCGTCGGCGCCGTAGAGAACGGTGGCGGGCGCGGACTCGCTGAGGGCCAGGTTGGGAGCTCCCGAGGCGTCGACGCTCGGCGGTGTGCTGCTGACGACGATCGGCGCGATGGCGATCACCAGGCTGACCGCGGACAGCAGGGCACGGCGAGCGCGAGGGTGCGGGGCAGGGCTCCGCCTCCTCTCGGGGCGACCTATCACGCGGTGAGACGCTACGGCCGGTTGGCGACCATCCACGATCACGGCGTGTGACAGGGCGCCCACGGTTCAGCGACCCGGGCCGGCCCGCCTCCACACCTCTAGCCTCCGGATCCGCCGTGCACCTGACCCGTGCTTCCTATGACCACGGTGGCCTCGAGGTCGGGCTCGTGGAGGACCTCTGCGAGGAGCCCGGCGCCGGCGAGGATGCCGACCGCGAGGGCGGCCTGCGCCTCGCTGGTCTCGACCAGCAGGCGGCCGCCCGGAGCCAGCCAGTGCGGCACCCCGGCCGCCACCCGCCGCACCATGTCGAGCCCGTCCGCGCCCCCGTCCAGGGCCGCCCGCGCCTCGAAGAGCCGGGCCTCACGGGGAAGGAGCTCGACCTCGGCGGTGGGGACGTAGGGGACGTTGGCGACCAGGGCGTTCACACGGCCGCGCAGATCGGGGGGGAGCGCCGCGAAGAGGTCTCCCTGGTAGACGCGAGCGCCCGAGCCGGCCAGGTTGCGCCGGGCGCAGGCCACCGCCGCAGCATCGATGTCCGCGGCGTGCAGCTCGAGCCCCGGGACCTGGGCGGCCAGGGCCGCGGCCAGCGCCCCCGACCCGCAGCAGAGGTCGACCACGACGCTCCCCGGGGAGAGCAGCGCGGCGGCCGCGCTGACCAGGAGCTCGGTGCGGTGGCGGGGGACGAACACCCCCGGGTCGACGGCGATGCGCAGGCCGCAGAACTCCGCCCAGCCGATGACGTACTCCAGCGGCTCACCGGCCACCCGGCGCTCCACCATGGCGGCGAGGTCGGCCGGCGTCGCCGCGGCGGCGAGGAGCAGATCGGCCTCGTCCTCGGCGAAGACGCACCCCGCCGCCCGCAGGCGGGCCACGATGCCGGCGCGGGGGCGAGCTGGCATGGGCCTGCGCTCAGGCGGGCACGGCGGCGCCCGTGGCGACGCCGGCGCCCTTCGTCCCTTCGGCATGGGGGATCCGGGCGTCCGCGGAGAGGATCCCGGCGATCTCGGGGCGGGTGAACTCGACCGGCAGCGGCTCGCCGAGGGCGAGCAGCTCGCGCACCCGGGTCCCACTCAGCACGGCGTGCTCCGCCGCCGGGTGCGAGCAGGTCCGGGTGGACGCCATCCCCCCGCAGGTGCGGCACCAGAAGGTGTGCTCGAAGCGGAGGATCTCGATGCCCAGCTCGTCCGGCGAGTACCCGTCGAAGATCCGGTGTGCCGCATAGGTGTCGTAGTAGTTGCCCACCCCGGCATGATCCCGGCCCACGATGAAGTGGGTGCACCCGTAGTTGCGCCGGATCAGGGCGTGGAACACCGCCTCCTTGGGCCCCGCGTAGCGCATCCATGCCGGGTTCGTCGCCAGCAGCACGCGCTCGGGAGGGTAGTACCCCTCGAGCAGCGCCTCGTAGCACGCCATCCGCGTGACCGCCGGGATGTCGTCGCTCTTGGTCTCCCCCACCAGGGGATGGAGGAGCAGCCCGTCCAGGTTCTCCAGCGCCACCTTCTGCAGGTACTCGTGGGCCCGGTGCACGGGATTGCGGGTCTGGAAGCCGACCATCGTCGCCCAGCCCCGCTGCGCCTTCACCGCCCGCACCTCCAGCGGGGTCAGGTCGTGCTCGGGGAAGCCCGTGTCGGGACGGCGCAGCGCCGTCACCGGGCCGCCCAGCGCCCACCGCCCCGAGGCCTGCAGCAGCCGGACCCCGGGATGGGCGCTGTCCTCGGTCGCGTACACCGAGAGCGCCTCACGCTCGGGGTCGGTCGCGTAGACGTCCTCGACGTCCACCACCGCGATGAGCTCTCCCTGGTGGCGCAGCGCCACCCGCGACGCCGCGCGGGCGCGCCCCGCTCCCTCCTCGTCGAGGCGCAGCATCACCGGTATCGGGAAGGGTTGCCCGCCCGCGAGCCGGCCGGATTCGAGCACCGCGGCGTAGTCGGAGGCGCCCATGAAACCCGGGAGCGGCGAGAGCGCCCCGGTCCCGAGCATCAGGGCGTCGGCCGTCTCGTGAGGCCCGACCTCGAGCACCGGCAGCGCGCGCGCCTCGTCCCGGAGAGCCGTGGCCTCGGCGCCGACGGCGAGCCGAGGGCGCACCCCGCGCCAGATGTGCCCGAGCCGCTCCAGACGGTCCAGGATCCGCTCCACCAACTCCTCGACGGTCTCGGTGGCGCTGTCCACGGTCACCTCGGGATGGAGGGGCTCCTCGTAGGGGTCGCTGACGCCGGTGAAGTTGGCGATCTCTCCCCGCAGGGCCTTGGCGTACAGCCCCTTGGCGTCACGGCGAACCAGCTCGTCGAGGGTGCAGCGGACGTAGACCTCCACGAACCCCGGGGTCGCCGCCCGCACCTCGTCGCGAACCTCGCGGTACGGCGAGATCGCCGCGGTGATGGCGACCCCCCCATGACCCGCCACCAGGCCGGCCACGTAGCCGATCCGGCGGATGTTGGTGTCGCGATCCTCCTTGGAGAAGCCGAGTCCCTTGGAGAGGTGGGTGCGCACCTCGTCGCCGTCGAGGACGGTCACCGTCCTCCCCAGCAGGCGCAGCTCCTGTTCCAGCCGGGCCGCGATCGTCGACTTGCCCGCCCCCGACAGCCCGGTCAGCCAGATCACCAAACCTCTGCTCATGCGCACCTCATCCCAAACGTCCGGCCACGTACTCCCTGGTCCGTGGATCGCGCGGGGCGTCGAAGAGCTCCCTGGTCGGCCCCGTCTCGACCAGCTCACCCACCCGGTCCTCACCGAGCAGGAAGACGGCCGCCTGGTCGGAGACGCGGGCGGCCTGGAACATGTTGTGGGTCACCAGGACGATGGTGACGTCCGGCGCCAGCCGGGTGATCAGTGCCTCGATCTTGGCGGTGGCGACCGGGTCGAGGGCCGAGCACGGCTCGTCCATGAGCAGGACGTCGGGCTCCACCGCCAGGGCCCGGGCGATGCAGAGGCGCTGCTGCTGCCCGCCGGAGAGACGCTGGGCGGGCTGGTGGAGGCGGTCCTTCACCGTGTCCCAGAGCGCCGCGTGGCGCAGCGCCGCCTCGGCGGCGTCGCGCAGCAGGGCACGCCCGCGCACACCATTGAAGCGCAGCCCGGAGACCACGTTCTCGAAGATGGTCATGGCGGGGAACGGGTTGGGCCGCTGAAACACCATGCCGATCCGGCGGCGCACCAGCTCCGGCCGGGTGCTCGCCGCGTACACGTCGAGATCGCCGAGACGGATCGAGCCCTCGACGCGGCCGTCGGTGTGATCGTGGAGGCGGTTGACGGCCCGCAGGAGGGTGGTCTTGCCGCACCCCGACGGCCCGATGAGCGCGGTCACCTGACGGTCGGCGATGGAGAGGGTCACATTGCGAACCGCGACGTGCTCGCCGAAGGACACCCGCACCCCCTCCAGGGTGAGCGCCGGAGGCGCCGACGACGCGGGATGGGTGTGGGTCAGCGCCGAGGCCGCGTGGCCGACAGCGAGCGGGGCGACCGCCGCGCCCAGGCCTACCAGAGGCGCACCACCCGACGATCCGGTTTCGGCCTCCGTCCCGGCGGTCTCGGCCGGGGCCGCGCGCGTGGTGGTGGACATCTCAGCTGACCCTCCGGGAGATGCGCCCGGCCGTCACTCTGGCGACGACGCTCAGCAGCAGGACGAAGCCGAGCAGCACCAGGGCCGTGCCCCACGCGGTCTGCTGGGCGACCGCGTAGGCCTGGGTCCCATCGGTGTAGATCAGCAGCGTCATGGCGGCGAGTGGAGTGGCCAGGGTGAAGAGCAGCGGAGCGGTCTCGCCGACCGCCCGCGCGATGGCGAGCAGGTTGCCGGTGACCAGGTCGGGGAGCGCACCCCGCAGCACCACGGAGCGGGCCACCCGGCCGCGTCGCGCTCCCAGGGCGAGGCCCGCCTCCCAGAGGTCGAGTGCGATGGTGCGCATCGCCTCCTCGTCGGCCCGGATCATGATCGGCAGCATCAGCACCGCCAGCGCGAAGGCCGCCGCCAGGGTGGAGAACTGGTGCAGGGGGAGCACCAGCAGCGCGTAGGCGAAGATGCCGATGATGATCGACGGGACTCCGGTCAGCACATCGGCGCCGAACCGCAGCGCGGCCGCGATCCGGCCGCTTCGTTCGAAGAGGAAGAGGGCGGTCAGCAGGGAGATGGGGATCGCCAGGACGAGCGCCAGGCCCACGATCTCGGCGCTGCCCACGATGGCCGTCGAGATCCCTCCGCCGGGGACGCCGGGCGGGGTCGGCGCATTGACGAGGAAGCTCCACGAGAGCGCCCCCGCGCCGCGGCTGATCGTGTAGTAGAGGAGGGTCACGAGCGGCGCCACCGCGGCGAGGGCCGCGAGCGCGCACAGCCCCTGCGCGATGCGTCCGCTGATGCGGCGCCGGAGCAGCGAGCGCTCGGCGGTGGCCTGGATGAGCTCGCGACGGCGCGCGACGAGGACGGCGCTCACCGCAGCGCCCCCGCGGTGCTGACCGAGATCGCGCGACCGTGGCGGAGCAGCGCCTGACCGCCGGCGTTGACGGCGACGGTGAGGGCGAGCAGCACCGCACCGAGGGCGATCACCGAGCTGGTCCCGATGCCGGGGGTCGCCTCGGCGAACTGGTTGACGATCGCCGAGCCCAGTGTCGCCCCCGGCGCGGTGAGGGACGCCGGGAGGGCGGGCCGGTTCCCGATCACCATGGCGACGGCGATGCTCTCCCCCATCGCCCGTCCGACGGCCAGTGTCACCGCCGCCTGGACGCCCGACCGTGCCGCCGGGATGACCGCCCTGCGCACCGCCTGCCACCGGGTGGCGCCGAGGGCCAGGGCCGCCTCGCGGTCGGCGACGGGCACCCCGGCGAGGGCGGTGCGGCTCAGCGTCACCATGGTCGGCAGCGTCATCACCGCGAGCACCACGGACGCCAGCAGGATGCTGGGGCCGTACGCCTCCCCGCGGAAGAGCCAGCCCATCACCGGCACGGAGGCGAGGAACGGCTCCACCTGGTTGGCGAAGATCGGGGTGAGCACGATCAGCCCCCAGAGGCCGACCACGATGCTGGGAACCGCCGCGAGCAGGCCGATGAGCGTGGAGAGCGGCGCGGCCACCCAGCCGGGCGCCAGCTCCGAGAGGAAGGCCGCGGTCCCCAGCCCGATGGGCACCACGATCACCATGGCGACCGCGGTGGTCAGCAGCGTCCCCACCACCAGGATCCCGGCGCCGTACTGGCCGGCGGCCGGGTTCCAGGTGCCCGACCAGAGGAAGCCGATGCCGGAGTGCAGCAGCGCCTGGCCGGAGTCCCCCGCAACGCTGAGCAGCAGCCCGATTACCATGGCGCCGAACAGCGCGGCGCCGGCCCAGCGGAGTCCGGCATAGGTGCGCTCGCCCCCGCGGGTGCGACGCCTCGCGAGCGCGCGGCGCACGTCTCCACCCGGGCTCAGCCCCCGGGGCGCACCGAGGGCGGCGTCAGAGGTCATCGCCGCAGCCCAGGATCAGGCGAGGCCTCGGGGAGGGGGGCCAACTCAGCTGGTGAAGAGGGGCGTGCCCGCGGAGCTCTCCAGCCCGCGGATCGTGGTCTGGGCCAGCCTCGCCACGTTGGCGGGCAGCGGCGCGTAGCCGAGCGCGGCGGCATCCTGCTGGCCGCTGGTCACCGCCCAGTCGAGCAGCTTGCCCAGCGCGATGCCCGTGGTCGTGTCCGCCTGCCTCTGGTAGACGAGCGTCCAGCTGAAGTTGGCGAGCGGGTAGGTGCCGGCCCCCGGCTCGTTGACGACGTTGAAGTCCGTCGCGCTGAGGGTGGTCGCCTGGGCTCCCGCCAGAGCTATGGACTGCTCGGTGGGGGCAACGTAGGAGCCGGCCGCGTCGAGCAGGGCGGCGTTGACGAACCCGTTCTGGAGGGCGTATCCGTACTCGACGTAGCCCACGCAACCGCTGGTCTGGCTGACATAGGTGGCGACGCCGGTGTTGAGCTGCTCGCCGATGCCGACGGTCGCCAGCGGCCACGTTCGCGAGGGGGTCGACGTGCCGGTCGCGCTCACCCAGGTGGGGGCGGTGTCGATCAGATACTGGTCGAGGTCGTAGCCGGGGCCCGAGGCGTCGGCCCGATGGACGGGCTTGATGGCGAGGTTGGGGAGGTCCGAGACCCCGGACACCCTGGCGATCTGCGGGCTGTCCCAGTTGGTGATGGTGCCGTCGAAGATGCCCGCCAGGGTGGGGCCGTCGAGCTTGAGGCCCTTGGGCGCGCCGGGCACGTTGTAGCTGACGGCGACGCCGCCGAGGTCGACGGGGATCTGCAGGATGCTGCCTCCGGTGGCGGCGGCCAGCTGCGCCTGGGTCATGGGGATCTCCGAGTCACCGAAGTCCACGGTCGCCTGCTGGATGTCGGTCACCCCCACGCTGGAGCCGGCCGGCGAGTAGTTGACGGTGGTGTGGGCGTCCTTCTGCCCGTACTCGTAGAAGACGCTCTCGAAGAAGGGCTCGATGGAGTTGGCGCCGGCGCCGTTCAGGGTGACCGCGCTCGGCGTGCTGACGTCGCAGGTGGCACTGAGGACGGTGTTCGACGAGCAGGTGGAGGCGTCCGCCCGGGCGGTCGGGGTGGAGCCGCCCCCACACGCGGCGACCAGTCCGAGCAGGGCGAGCCCGGCCAGCGCGCTCACGCGCCGACCCCTATCATTCCAGCCGCGAACCCGTGGCAGCGTCATCACCGGCGAGCCCTCCATCGTCTGCGGGTGCCCCAGCGAGCGCGGTGGGTCCCGTCCGTGCCGAGCCGAGCCGAGTGTGGCAGGCGCAATCCACATGATCAAGGATGGGAATCGTATGATTCCATTCTTCCTAGAAGAATCATGGACGCCCTCCCCCCGCTCCCCGACCAGGCCAGCCCGCCCCGCCATGGAATGACGCGGGCTCACACCCCGGCGCGGCCGCGGCCGGAGGTCACCCTCGACCAGCTCCACACCTTCCTGGCCGTCGCCGAGCGCCAGCACGTGAGCGCGGCCGCCGAGGCACTCGGGATCTCCCAGGGATCGGTGAGCACCGTGGTTCACCGCCTCGAGAAGCGGCTCGGCCTGGCCCTCTTCCAGCGGGTCGGCCGCAACGTCAGGCTGACCGATGTGGGCCGGGCGCTCCGGCCGATCGCCACCCGGATCTTCGATGACGTCGCCCTGGTGGAGGAGCTTCGGGTCAGCTACCTGAACGCCGAGGAGGGGGAGATCGCCATCGCCGCGGGGCACGTCGTCGGCGCCCACCGCGTCCCGGGCTGGCTTGCCCCCTTCGTCGCGGCCCACCCTCAGTTTGGCCTGCACCTCAGGTTGGCGCGCTTCCGGGACATGATCGTGATGCTCCAGGGCGGCGAGGTCGACGTGATCTTTGCCGGCTCCCGGGTCGACGTCCCCGGGATCGAGGCGCTGACCATGGAGCGCACCGAGATGGTGCTGGTCGTCGCCCCCGGCCATCCGCTCGCCAGCAGCCGCCACCCGCTCCGGGACCTCAACGGGTACCGGCACCTGGAGCACGAGCGCGGCACCGCGACCCACGACCTGGTGGCCGACCACCTGCTCCGCGAGCACGGCCGAGAGGCCGAGGGCGTCGAGCTGGAGGAGGGTGCGCTGGTGCCGGCGCTCAAAGCCGGCCTGGGCTTCGCGGTGATGCCGCGGTCGCTGGTGGAGGGCGACGTCGCCGCCGGCAGGTTGATCGTCCTCCCCTGCCCCGGACCCCATGTGGTGCAGGAGTTCACCGCGGCCCGCCGCGAGGGCGTGCACACGCCGGCGGTGGAGCTGCTCTGGAACCATCTGCGCGGGGCCGCCACCGGGGGCTGAGCCGCCGTCGCGGCAGGCGCCCGCGTCCGCGACCGCACTGACCCGGGCGGCGTGGGATGGCCTGGCTCGCCCGCTCCTCAGAGCTCTGCGATCCGGGCCTCGAGGAAGCGCCGCTCCGATGCCGCCTCCGCCAGCTCGAGGGCGCGACGGTAGGCGGCACGCGCCTCCTCCACCCGTCCCACGCGCCGCAGCAGCTCGGCGCGGGTCGAATGCAGGTAGAGGTAGTCGCCGAGGGCAAGCCGGTCGACGATCCTCAGCCCGGCCTCGGGTCCCTCGGACTGGGCCACCGCGACAGCGCGGTTCAACTCCACCACCGGTGACCCGGTGATGCGGGCGACCTCCGTGTAGAGCTCCACGATCCTCGCCCAGGGCGGCGGTTGCTCCAGCTGCAGGGCCGCGATCATGGCCTGCAGGACGTACGGCCCAGCCCCGCCCACCCCCCGTGCCCGGCTGAGGGTCGCGAGCCCGTCGGCGATCTGCGCCCGGTTCCAGAGCGACCGGTCCTGATCCTGCAGCAGCACCAGATCGTCCCCGCCGAACCGGGCCTCGCGCCGCGCGTCGTGCAGCAGCATCAACGCCAGCAGGCCCAGCACCTCGGGCTGGTCCGGCATCAGCCCGGCGAGCACCCGGGCCAGGTGGATCGCCTCGTCGGTGAGCTCACCTCTCCCCCGATAGCCCTCGTTGAAGATCAGGTAAACGGCGGCCAGCACGGTGGCGAGGCGCTCCGCCAGCAGGGCCCGGGGAGGGATCACGAAGGGGATGCCGGCTGCCTTGACCTTGGCTTTGGCGCGCGTGAGCCGCCGCTTCATGGTCTCCGCGGAGACCAGGAAGGCGCGCGCGATCTCCTCGGTGGTGAGCCCGCCGAGCGCACGCAGGATGAGCGCGACCTGGGCTTCGATCCCCAACGCCGGGTGGCAGCACATGAACACGAGCTGGAGGCGCTCGTCGGGGATGCCGGCGCCCGCCACCCCCTCCGCCGGCTCCTCGGCTGCCACCAGCAGACGGAGCTTGGTGGAGAGCAGGTGCTCGCGGCGAAGCCGGTCGATGGCCCTGCGGCGGGCCGTGGTGACCAGCCAGGCCGCCGGGCTGGCCGGGACCCCGTCGCGCGGCCAGCGCTCGACGGCGATCGCGAAGGCATCCTGAAGGGAGTCCTCGGCGAGATCGAAGTCGCCGAGGCTCCCGATCAGGACCGAGAGGACCCGGCCCCACTCATCGCGGAAGATCCGATCGACCGGGTTCACATCTCCAGTATCGGGCGGATCTCCACGCAACCGCCCTGGTGGACCGCCGGGATGCGTCCGGCCACCTTGATGGCCTTGTCGAGGTCATCGGCCTCGACGAGGAAGAAGCCGCCGAACACCTCCTTGGTGTCGGCGAAGGGCCCGTCGGTGACCAGGGTCCTGCCGTCCTGGACGCGGACCGTGGTCGCGGTGTCGACCCCCTGCAACCCCTCTCCGCCGACGACGCCCGGAGCCTGGCCGAGCGCCATGTACTCGCGCCCGGCGGCCTGCTGCTCCTCGTGGCTGAGGGCCGCCATGGCTCCGGGGACCTCGTAGATCAAGAGTGCGTACTTCATGGTGGGCTCCCAAGTGAAGGTGAACTGCCTGCCCTCATGACGAGCGGGAGACCCCCGAGGGGACAGCCCGCCCCGCACGGGCCGCGGAGCGGGATCGCGAGCCAGTCCCCGAGGCCGGCCGGCACCCGACCATGAGATCGGTCCCCCCGATCTCGGCCGGCACTGGTGGCAGCACGGCCGACCCCCGGCCCCACCGGCTCAGCTCGGCGCGACGACCGTGATCCGGGCGATGTCGGGGTCGGTGAACACATCGAGGTCGTCGCGGCTCTGGGTGGAGAACTCCGAGACGATGGCCCCCTCCGGCCCCGCCTGGAACCAGTGCAGCGTGTCGGGGGGAATGGTGTGCTGCTGCCCCGGACGGAGGACCACCTCGTGCCACACGGTGTACATGCCGCGGTCCGCCCTGGCCGGCCGGCAGGTGGGCCGCTCCACCGCCGTGCCCTCGAGGTAGAGGTAGACGATGCCGCGGCGGCAGCGGAACGTCTCCTCCTTGCCGGGGGTGCCGCCGAAGGGGGGATGGCGATGCTCCGGGCAGGTCTGGCCGGGGAACAAGACCAGCTCCTTGGCGCAGACCCGCTGGGTGTTGACGTAGACGACAACCTCCAGCCCCGTCTCCTCCAGCTGGGAGAGACCGAAATCGGAAACCTCGATGCGGTCGCGCTCCCCGTCGCCGAGGACAAACCCCGCCTCCTCGAGCAGCCGCGCCGCTCGCCGCCGCGCGTCCTGGATCTGATCCTGGGTCAACATGGCTCGGGCACACCTCCTGATCGGGGCTTGCGGCGCCCACCGCAACGGAAGGAGCCGACGGCTCCCGGCGATCATCTCTGACCCGCTCGGAGAGGCGCTCTTGGTACGGCATCCATCGCTGCAGCCGAGAACCACGACGTCCCAGGAGGCCGCCCGGGTCAGGAAGCTCCCCGGCGCCCTCATCCCAGAGGAGGCGAGGTGCGCTAACTCGGGTTGACGTGGGACCCTGGGTGGACCGGGCCGGCCGGTTCATAGCTGGCGATCACCACGCCGGCAGTGGTCGTGGCGCTGCTGACCAGCCGCAACGCGCCAGCTCGCACGCCGTCCTGGAAGAGCCGCTTGCCGGTGCCCAGGTGCAGCGGGTAGTAGAGGAGCCGGTACTCGTCGACGAGGTCGTGATCGATGAGGGTGCGAGCGAGGTCACCGCTGCCATGGACCTGGAGCTCGCCACCGGGCTTTGCCTTCAGCCGGGCCACTTCCGCGGGCAGGTCGGCGCCGAGCAGCGAGGAGTGGGCCCACTCCACTGAATCGAGGGTGGTGGACGCCACGTACTTCGGGAGGGCGTTGAGCTTCGTCGCGATCGGATGGCCCGGATCGGTGACATTCGGCCAGTAGCCGCTGAAGATCTGGTACGTCTTGCGCCCGAGCAGAAACGCCTCAGCCTTCTCGAACCAGCCGACCACGGCCGCGCCGACCTCCTCGTCGCCGTACGCGAACTGCCAGCCCCGTACTCGAACGGACCATCGGGATCCTCGTGCCGATCTCCGGGTGATTGCATCACGCCATCGAGGGTCAGGAACGTGTGCAGCGTCAGTCTCACGCCAACGTACTCTACTGAACCCCGCGGCGCCTGAACCTATCCTGCCGCTGAAGGGGTTTCCCGATCTCAGCTAGGCGCCGTGGCAATACTTGTACTTCTTGCCGCTGCCGCACCAGCAGCGCTCGTTGCGGCCCATCTTGCGTGGCGAACCGTTGGCGTTGGAGCCCGGCATCCCCGCGCCGTCAGTGCGGCGGCTCCCCTCGGCGGAGCTCTCCACCACGTTGCGCACCCGGGTCTGGGGCAACATGCCGGCCACCCCGGGGATGCCCGGTGCGCGAGCAGGCCCGCCGGCGCGCACCGGAAGCCCGCCGGCCGACGCCGGAGCGACGGCGAGGTCCGGCATGGGCACAGGAGCGGCCGGGAGGACCGGAGCCGGGGCCGCGACCGGAGCCGGGCCGCCGCCCTTGACGGTGGCGCGGGCCAGTGACCCGCTGGCGGCGGCAGCGGCCGGCCGTGCCGGTGGGGGCGCCGTCTCGGCCTCCGCGGTCCGCCCGGACCCGGGCTGGTCGGCACGCGGCGACGCGGCGGCGGTCTCCCCGGCGGCCGCCTCCGACGGCGGCGCCTCCTGGGGCGGCTGCAGAGCCTCGAACTTGATGGTGAAGAGGAAGCGGACGATGTCGCGCTGGATCTCCGCCATCAGCTCCTGGAAGGACTGGTAGGCCTCCTGCTTGTACTCGACCAGGGGGTCCATCTGGCCGTAGCCGTGGAAGCCGATGGCCTCGCGCATGTGCTCCATCTGGGTCAGGTAGGAGCGCCACTTCTCGTCGATGACGCTGAGCATCACCAGCTGCTCGGCCCGCCGCATCAGCTCGGGCCCGTGCTTGGTCTCCTGCTCCTCGTAGAGGGAGGTCAGCTCGCCGACCAGGGTCTCGACCACCTCGGGCACGGTGTCCCCCAGCGAGTTGACGTCGATCTCGCCGAACGCCGGGAGCAGCGGGCCGGTGAACTGGCGGACCCGGGCCCACAACCCCTCCAGGTCCCAGGTGTCGCGGTGGCGGCCCTCGCAGAAGGTGGGCACCTCCTCGCCCAGCACGTTCTCGAGCATGTTGAGGAAGTTGGCCCGGGTGTCGACCCCCTCCAGGATCTTGC
The DNA here is from genome assembly GCA_963803165.1 of uncultured Chloroflexia bacterium. Lineage (GTDB taxonomy): Bacteria > Chloroflexota > Dormibacteria > Aeolococcales > Aeolococcaceae > Changshengia. The sequence goes on from CAWDLK010000003.1 coordinate 212,094, forward strand.
GGCGCTCACCGTAGATGATCTCGCGCTGCTTGTTCATGACGTCGTCGTACTCGACGACCTGACGCCGGGTGTCGAAGTGGTGACCCTCGACCCGGGATTGGGCACCCTCGATCTGGCGGCTGACCAGCTTGGACTCGAGAGGCACGTCCTCGTCGATGCGCAGGCGGTCCATCACCCCCTGCATCCGCTCGCCGCCGAAGACGCGCATCAGATCGTCCTCGAAGGAGAGGAAGAATCTGGTCTCCCCCGGGTCGCCCTGGCGCCCCGACCGGCCGCGCAGCTGGTTGTCGATGCGCCGCGACTCGTGACGCTCGGTGCCGATGATGTACAGGCCGCCGATGTCGGCCACCCCCTCGCCGAGCACGATGTCGGTGCCGCGGCCGGCCATGTTGGTGGCGATCGTCACCGCCCCCTGCTGACCCGCCTCGGTGACGATCACCGCCTCCCGCTCGTGCTGCTTGGCGTTGAGCACGTTGTGGGTCACCCCCTGCTTCTCCAAGAGCCGGGAGAGCCGCTCCGACTTCTCGATGCTGGTGGTGCCCACCAGCACCGGCTGGCCGGCCTTGGCGCGCTCCGCGATGTCCTCCACCACCGCCTTGAACTTGGCCGCCTCGGTCTTGTAGATGAGGTCGGCCTCGTCCCTGCGGATCATCGGCTGGTTGGTGGGGATCGGCACCACCTCCAGCTTGTAGATCTTGTCGAACTCCTCGGCCTCGGTGATCGCGGTACCGGTCATCCCGGCCAGCTTGCGGTAGAGGCGGAAGAAGTTCTGGAAGGTGATCGTCGCCAGCGTGATGTTCTCCTGCTGGACCTGGACCCCCTCCTTGGCCTCGATGGCCTGGTGCAGGCCGTCGCTCCAGCGCCGTCCCGGCATGGTGCGGCCGGTGAACTCGTCGACGATCACCACCTCGCCGTCGCGGATGATGTAGTCGCGGTCGAGCAGGTAGTGGACCCACGCCCGCAGCGCCTGGTTGACCTGGTGGGCCTCCAGGGCGTGCTCGATGTCGTAGATGTTGGAGATCCCGGTCCACTTCTCGATCTTGGCGACGCCCTCGTCGGTGAGGGTCACCGACTTGGTCTTCTCGTCGCCGACGTAGTCCTCCTCGGCGACCAGGTTCTTGATCAGCCGGGAGTAGGTGTAGTACTTCTCGGTCGGCTCGCTGCCCTGGCCGCTGATGATCAGCGGCGTCCGGGCCTCGTCGATCAGGATCGAGTCGACCTCGTCGACGATGGCGTAGTGGAGGCGGCGCTGGACGCACTGCTCGACGGTCATGGCCATGTTGTCGCGGAGGTAGTCGAAACCCAGCTCGTTGTTGGTGGCGTAGGTGATGTCGCAGGCGTACGCCTCGCGGCGGGTGCAGGGTCGGAGGTGCTGCAGGCGAGGGTCGGGGTGGGCCTCGTCGAGGTAGTCGGGGTCGTACACGAAGGAGAGGTTCTGGCCCGCGATCACCCCCACGCTGAGCCCAAGGAAGGTGTAGAGGGGAGCGTTCCACCCGGCGTCACGGCGGGCCAGGTAGTCGTTGACGGTGACCAGGTGGGCGCCCTTGCCGACCAGCGCGTTGAGGTAGAGGGCCAGGGTGGCCACCAGGGTCTTGCCCTCGCCGGTCTTCATCTCGGCGATCTTGCCCTCGTGGAGCACGATGCCCCCGACCAGCTGGACGTCGAAGTGACGCATCCCCAGGACGCGCCGTGAGGCCTCCCGGACCACCGCGAAGGCCTCGGGGAGGATCTCGTCGAGGTGCTCGGCCTCCTCCTCCTCGCGCTCCGCGCGCTCGCGGCGGGCGATCTGGCGGTCGATCTCGCCCTCGCTCTCCGCGCCCACGTCGCCGCTGGCGAACTCCGCGGACGCGCGGCTCGCGCTCTCCCCCAGGACGTCGAGATCCTCGGCGTAGGTCTGGCCGAAGCTGATGTCGGGGCCGTCGTAGCCGATGCGCTCGCGGAGGACGTCGGTCTTGTGGCGGAGCTCGTCGTCGGAGAGGGCGCGCATCTCGTCCTCGAGGCCGTTGACCTCCTCGACGACCCTCAGGTGACGGCCGATCTCCCGCCTGTGGGGGTCGCCGAGCACCTTGCTGAGCAGGGACATGACACTTTCCTAGCTGGGGCCCCGGCGTCGGAGCCGGGAGCCGGGTCTTCCATGATGACGCGGCGGGTGCGCCCGGCATGCCGGCGATCGGACCGGGCGGCGCGGCGCCGAGCTGGATCGTACCAGCCGGCCGGCCCGCTCAACCCCCTCTCGGGGGACCGTCTCCGACCCCCTCGCCGGAGGCCCGGACGCCGGCGCGCGAGGGCCGTCGCTCAGGCGTGGGGCGGCTCGGCGTCGGCCCCGATCCGACCCTTGCGGTCCGTGGTCCGATCGTGGAGACGGCGGACCTGCTCGTCGGCCTTGTCGATCACCCCATCGATCGCCTCGGGGACGCTGGCCGCCGCGCAGCGGGCCACCAGGCGGGTGTGGTGGAGGTGGAGCACGATCTCGGCCGACGCGTCGGGGAGGAGCGGGGACGCCCGCTCCACGGTGAGGTCCACGTCGTCGAGGCTGGCGTGCCGCTCCAGCCGGCGGAGCTTCTCCAGGGCGTGGTCCCGAGTGGCGGCCGGCACGTGGTGGCCGATGACGATGGAGATGCGCATGCTGCCCTCAGACCAGCTTGAGCACCGAGCCACGGTCGATGCCGAAGCTGCGCAGGGTGCCCGCGGGCAGCTCGATGGCCGCCTTCGCCCCGAAGACGATGCGGGAGATCCGCCAGGGGCGGATGGTGTGACACGCGTGCAGGACCCGGCCATCGCCGTTCACGAAGGCGACGTCGATCGCGAAGCGCATGAAGAACATGTGGATGGAGCTGCTGTCCTGCAGGCAGAGACCCTCCCCCGCCGGCAGCTCGCGGCGCCCGAGCAGGCCGCGCAGCCGGGGGAGGAAGGAGTTGGCGACCGTGCAGCGCTCGGCGACGACGGTGCCATCGGCGGTCTCCAGGCGGCGGATCGCGGCGACCACGGAGGCATGGTAGCCGCGCGAGGGCCCCCGTGTATGGTGGGAGGATGACGAACCTCACCGACGTCACCATCCACGTCGACCCGGCCTGCCCCTGGGCCTGGCTGACCTCGCGCTGGCTGGCCGAGGCCGAGAAGGTCCGACCCCTCCGGGTCACCACCCGCCTGTTCGTCCTCGCCGAGATCAACCGGGAGAGCGAGCCGGACGAGCGGCACCTCCGCTTCCACCGTGCCAGCGAGACCGCGCTCCGGGTGATGGTCGCCGCCCGGCGGGCGGGCGGGGACCCCGCCCTGGCCCGTCTCTTCACGGAGCTCGGCGAGGCCCATCACGAGCGGGGAGAGCAGCTCGACGACCCCCGGGGGCTGCGGCACGCCCTGGTCGCCGCCGGCCTCGATCCCGGGCTGGCCGTCAGCGCCCTCGCCGATCCGACCACCCGCGACGAGCTGCTCGCCGAGCATCGGGCCATCGCCGACCGCGGCGCCTTCGGGGTGCCCACCCTGGTGCTGGGCGACGCCCCGCCGACCTTCGGGCCGGTGGTCGACGCCCGGATCACCGGGGAGGCCGCCGGTGAGCTGTGGGACCGCGTCGCCTGGCTGCTCGCCGCCGATCACTTCCACGAGCTGAAGCGGGAGCGCACCCGGCGGCCGGAGATCGGCCGCTACCGCGTGGCCGCCGAGGCCGCCGGCTGAGGTCCGGCGCCGGCGGCTCAGGCGGTGTCGAAGGCGGCCCTGACCTCGGTCCCCGCCCCCAGGGAGCTGCGGATCTCGAAGCAGCCACCGAGGTTCTCGACCCGCTCGCGCATGCTGATCAGCCCGAGCGCCTGGGTCCGGCCCAGCCTCGCCTCGGTGGCGCTGACGTCGAAGCCCTCGCCGTGGTCCGCGACGACGACCTGGAGCCGGGCGGGCAGGTAGGCGAGGACCACCTCCACCTCCCCGGAGCCGCCGTGCCGGCAGGCGTTCTCGATCGCCTCCACGACCACCCGGAAGCCGGCCAGGCCGATCGCCCAGGGGAGCCGTCGCTCCTCGCCGAACACCTGGACGCGCACCGACGACGTGCTCTCGAGGTCGGCCACGAAGCGGCGAACGGCGGCGACCAGGCCCTCCTCCTCGAGACCCTCGGGGCTGATCTGGAAGAGGACGCGCTCCATCCGCTCCAGGGCCCGGCGGGCGACCTCCCCGCACTGGACCACCTCGGAGCTCACGGCGAGCGCCGGAGCCTGGCCGACCCGGCGCCCAATCAGCTCGACGGCGAGGACGACATCGGCGAGGTCCTCGAGCGGCCCCGAGAGGATGAGGCCGGCCACCGCCTCGTGATCCTGGATGACCAGGCGGTGGAGCTGACGCTCCGCCCTGCGGCAGACGATCCGGGGGTCCTCGGAGGTCACCGACCGGACCCGGTGGTCGGCGCTCAGCTCGGCGGCCCCCTGGCGCAGGTAGCCGAGCTGCTCCCACTCGGACACCAGGCCCGCCCGGCGCTCGTCCAGGCCCTCCAGACGGGAGTCCAGGGATCGGAGACGGGCATAGATCTCTCCGCTCCGGCGCAGGGCGGAGGCGAGGGCCTCACCGGTGACCAGCCCGCGGTGCTGCATCAGCTGGCCGCGAAGCTCCTCCGCCTGGGCCATGGCCCGGTGCACCCGAGCCCGCTCGGAGGTGGTCTCGGCGATCACCTCGTCGATGGCGCCGACGACCGCCTCCAGCTCCGCCGCACGTGCCTCCAGGGCGCGAACCAGCTCCCGCAGGGGTGAGGACACGGCGGCACCGCCCCGAATCCCCTCAGACGCCATGAGCACAGCAGGTGAAGGCTAGCAGGTCGGCCGCGGACACGCTCGATCGCCGCCATCAGAGTGATCGCGGCGCTCGTCGGGCCGCCGGCTCACTCGCGGCGCAGCCAGAGCTTGAGCAGGTCGATCAGGGTCCCCAGCGAGTCCCGGAGCGGGCTGACCCGGGAGTTCTCGGCGTGGCGCCAGACCACGCCCACCTCGGCGATCTCCCACCCCAGCCGGCGGGCCCGCAGCAGCACCTCGGCGTCGAAGCCGTACCCCGGGGTCCGCAGCGGGGTGAAGCAGGCGACTGCGGCCTCCGCGGTGAACAGCTTGAAGCCGCACTGGGTGTCGTGGAGCCCGCGCAGCACGAGGAGCCGGAGCAGCCGGTTGTAGGTGCGGCCCATGAGCTCGCGGCGGGCGGGCTGATGGACCTCGACCTTGGAGTCGGCGACCGCGCGGGAGCCGATGACCACCGCGGTCGACCCGCCGATCAGATCGCGGAGCTTGGCCAGCTCGGTGATCGGGGTGCTCAGGTCGGCGTCGGTGAAGAGCCGGAGGTCGCCGCGGGCGGCGAGCATGCCAGCCTGGACGCTCGCGCCCTTGCCGCGGTTCTCGGGGAGCCGGAGCACCCGGAGCTGGGGCCAGCCCGCGCACTCCCGCTCGGCCAGGTCGGCGGTGCCGTCCCCTGAGCCGTCGTCGACGACGATGACCTCGTAGTCCTCGTACTCCTCGCCGGCCCCGTCGAGGTAGACGCGCAGCGCCTGCAGGGTGGCCGGCAGGCGCAGGGCCTCGTCGTAGGCGGGCACGACGACGCTCAGCATTCGCGGGATTCTGGCATGACGATGATCAGACGGCGGCGGCTCGGGGATCGCGGCGGGACGCCTCGCGCTGGACGGCGAGGACGAAACGCGGGATGGCGAGCTGCCGGCGCAGCCGCCACGGCTCGCGCAGCAGACGCCACGACCACTCCAGGCCGAGTTGCCGGAGCGGCTCGGGGGCGCGGCGGATGCCGCCGCCCAGCTCACGGAAGTCGAAGCTCCCCCCCTCGCCGATCCACACCCCGTGGGCGAGCTGGGGAGCCAGGCGGGCCATCAGCCGCTCCTGGACCGGGAAGCCCATCCCCACCAGGATGAGGTCGGGGCGGCACCGCCGCAGCTCACCCAGCAGCCGCGCGTCGCGCGCCTTCTCGGGCCGTCCGGGAGCCGTGCCGACCACCCTCAGCCCCGGCAGGGCACGCTCCAGGTGCCGGGCGGTGTGGCTGATCGGGTTGTGCTTGGGCGTGCCGATCAGGAACACCCCAAGCCCCCGCGCCCGGCAGCTCTCCAGGAGGGCGAGGGTCAACGTCGCCCCGGCCACCCGCTCGGGGACGACGCGGCTCACCGAGCGCGGCCGCAGCACGATCGCCGCGAGGCTCGAGAGCAGGTCGACCGGCCGGTGGCGGCGCCGCTCCTCGTAGGCCGCCGCCCACTGGACCGCGACCCCGTCGGCGAGGCTGAGCCAGGCACCCTCGAAGATGGCCCGGACATCGGCGGCGGCCCGCGGCCCGAAGAACTCGACGTACGGCTTGACCACGTAGCAGGCGGCGCTCCCCGGGTCGGCGGCGCGCTCGGTGATCCGGTCCACCGCCTCGGCGAGGCTCAGCGGGTCGACGGGCACCCCGAGCAGGCGGACCCTCGGCGACACCGGTCCGGCGGGGCCCCCCCGTCCGCGCGGGGCGCGGGCGGCCGCGGCCCGGCTGACGAACTCGCCCACGCTCTCCCGGAAGCGGGGCGCGGCGAAGCGCTCCGCCGAGGCCACCAGCTGCTCACGCCGGAGCGGCATCTCGGCCAGGCGTTCCACCGCGGCGTTGAGGGAGGTCACCGACTCCTCGTCGAAGAAGACGCCGGTCTGCCCCGCCGTGACGATCTCGGTGAGGCCTCCCCGCCCGTAGGCGACGACGGGTGTGCCGCAGGCGAGGGCCTCGACCGCGGCGATGCCGAAGTCCTCCTCGCCGGGAAAGACGAGGGCACGGGCGCTCGCCAGCAGCTCGCCCCGCGACGCGTCGTCGAGATGCCCGGCGAAGCGCACCGACGGACCGGCGAGGCGCTCCAGCCGGTGCCTGTCCGGGCCATCCCCGATCACGGTCAGGGGCCGGCCCGAGGCGCTGAAGGCCCGGACCGCGAGGTCGATCCGCTTGTACTCGGTGAGGGTGCTGAGGGTCACCCAGTGCTCGCCCCTGGGGGTCGAGGCGAGCCGGCGCAGGCCGTCGACGTCCACCGGCGGGGGGATCACGGTGGCGCCGGTGACGCGGTAGTAGGCACGCAGCCGGGACGCGGTGGTCTCGGAGTTGGCGATCCAGGCGTCGACCCCCGCCACCCCGGCCAGGTCCCAGCGCCGGGAGCGGGCCACCAGGGCGGTGACGGCGAGCCGCCGCACCGGGCCCGCCTCCATCTCCTCGACATAGCGTGGCCAGTAGTCCCAGGCGAAGCGCATCGGCGCGTGGCAGTAGCAGACGTGGAGGGTCGACGCCGGGGTCACCACGTTCTTGACGAAGGCCACCGAGCTGGAGACCACGACGTCGAAGTCGGAGAGATCCCAGGCCTCGACAGCGGCAGGGATGAGCGGCAGCAGGTAGCGCGGACGGGAGAGCAGCGCCGCGGGGAGGCGCTGCAGCCAGGAGGTGCGCACCCGGGACGGGTCGAGCTGGCCCGCGTACCGCGCGGGGTCGAAGAGCAGGGTGTAGACGGGCGCGTCCGGGTAGAGCCGGGCCAGCTCCAGGAGCACGCGCTCGCCACCCCCGATGGGCCGGTTGAGCCAGTCGTGGACGAGGGCCAGGCGCGACATCAGCGGTTGATGATGGGGGTTCGCGCCGCCCGCCGCATGGGCCGGGACGGCGCGGGCCCTGCGGCTACCGCTTGGTGTACTGGGGAGCCTTGCGGGCGCGCTTCAGCCCGTACTTCTTGCGCTCCTTCTCGCGGGAGTCGCGGGAGAGCAGGCCGGCCTTCTTGAGGACCGCACGGAGCTCGGGGTCGGCGACCACCAGGGCACGGGCGATGCCGTGGCAGACCGCGCCGGCCTGGCCGGCGATGCCCCCGCCCTCCACCTTGACCGTGCCCGCGTAGCGCTCGACCATGTCGGTGATCCGGAGCGGCTGGGTGACCACGGTCTCGAGGTCGCGGCGGCCGAAGTACTCGCTCGGGGGATGGCCGTTGATGAGCAGGACCCCGTCGCCGGGAACCAGGCGCACCCGGGCCACCGCCGACTTGCGCCGGCCGGTCGCGTAGTAGTAGGCGGTCTGCTCAGTTGCTGGCAACGATGATCTCCCCGAGTGGCCCGAAGGTGATGGGCGTGGGCTGCTGGGCCTCGTGGCGATGCTCCGGTCCGGGATAGATGCGCAGCCGGGTGAGCATGTCCGCGCCCAGGGTGTTGTGCTGGAGCATCCCCTTGACGGCGTGGCGGATGGGGAAGGTCGGGTCGCGCTCCAGCGCCTCCTCGAAGGTCCGGGTCCGGCGGCCGCCGGGGTACCCCGAGTAGCGGTCGTAGAGCTTCTTGCGCGGCTTGCCGCCGGTCACCACGATGTCCTTGGCGTTGACCACCACCACGTGATCGCCGGTGTTCAGGTGAGGGGTGAACTGGGGACGGTGCTTGCCGCGCAGCACCCGGGCGATGTTGACGGAGAGCCGGCCCAGGGTCTGGCCGCGGGCGTCCACCAGGAACCAGCGCGAGGGGACCTCGCCGGCCTTGGCCATGTAGGTCCGCTGGGTGGTCATGGCGTGCCTCCGGGCGCGGACGCGTAGTCCACCGCCCACTGGTGAAGCCCCCGGGCGGGGGCGACCGTGACCCCGACGGCCCGGGTCGCCGGATGGGCCAGGAAGCCGGCCAGGGCCTCGGGGCTGAGGCTGCCGGCCCCGACCGCCACCAGGGCTCCGGCGAAGGCCCGCATCATGCCGTAGAGGAAGGCATCGGCGGTGACCTCGATCATCACGAGGGGTAGCCGATCGCCGCCGCAGAGCGAGGCGGCCCGCCGGACCGTGACCTGGTGGACGGTGCGCACCGTGCTGCCGCCCGGCCTCGGGGAGCGGCCGAAGCCGCCGAAGTCGTGGCGGCCGACGAGCAGGCGGGCGGCGGCGCGCATGGCGTCGAGGTCCACCTCTCCCGAGAGCTCCCACGCGAAGCGCCGCGCCACCGGGGCCCGACGGGGCACCACCAGGTAGCGGTAGGTGCGCGAGACCGCCTGGCGGCGGGCGTGGAAGCCGTCGATCGCGGCCTCGACCTCGCGGACGGTGACATCCTCGGGAAGGAGCGCGACCAGGGCCCGGCGCAGCGCCTCCGGCTCCCAGGAACGCTCCAGCCGCACCCCGACCACCTGACCGTGGGCGTGGGCGCCCGCGTCGGTGCGCCCGGCGGCGGTCAGCTCCACGTCATGGGCGCAGAGCCGGCCGAGCGCCCTGCGCAGCTCACCCTCGACGGTGCGCTGTCCCGGCTGGCGCTGCCAGCCGTGGAAGTCGCTGCCGTCGTACTCGAGGGTGAGGCGGAAGGTGGGCACGGCTCAGGCCTCCGACCCGACCATCTCGATGATCGCCATCGGTGCCGCGTCGCCGATGCGCGGCGCCAGCTTGATCACCCGCGTGTAGCCGCCCGGGCGGGGGGTCTGACCCTCGAAGTAGCGCTCCCGGTAGACGGTGAAGAGCCGGTTGCTCACCTCGCGGTCGGTCACCCAGATCGCGATCCTGCGGCGCGCGGCCAGGTCGTTGCCGCGCGACTCGGTGACCACCCTCTCCACCCAGCGCCGCAGCTCCTTGGCCTTGGCCTCGGTGGTCATGATCCGGCCGTGGCGGAGCAGCTCGGTGACCTGGTTGCGGGTCATCGCCTGGCGGTGGGCGGCGGAGCGGCCGAACTTGCGGCCGGCTTTGCGATGGCGCATCGATCAGCCCTGCAGGGTCACCGCGCCGACGGCTGGAAGAGTGTCTCCAGCTCCTCGGGAGTGACGAAGCTGCGCTCGACCAGCTTCTCCTTGATCTCGTCCAGCGACTTCTGACCGAAGTTGCGCAGGGTCAGCAGCTCCTCCTGGCGCATCGCCACCAGCTGGCCGATCCGGGTCACGTCGTTGGCCTTGAGGCAGTTGAGGGCGCGCACCGAGAGCTCCAGCTCCTCGATGGGCACGTCGGCGAGCCGGCTGGGCAGGTCGTTGCCCCGCTGCTGGCGCACCGCGGGGGCGGCCAGGTTGTCGCCGAAGCGCACGAAGAGATCGAGGTGCTGGGTGAAGAGGGCCGCCGCCTGGCTGACCGCCTCGACCGGCTGGATGGTCCCGTCCGTCCACACCTCGACGAGCAGCTTGTCCCACTCGGTCTCCTGGCCGACTCGGGTCTTCTCGACCGTGAAGTTGGCCTTGCGGACCGGGGTGAAGATCGCGTCCATGGGGATGACCCCGATGGGCTGGCCCTCTTTCTTGTTGCGCTCGGCGGTGACGTAGCCCTTCCCCTGCTCCACCATCAGGTCCATGCGCAGCTGCGCCTTGGGCCCGTCGAGGGTGCAGAGGTAGAGGTCGGGGTTCTTGATCTCGACGTCGCTGGGGCACTCGATGTCGGCCGCGGTGACGCTCCGAGCCCCCCGCACGTCGAGGGTGCAGCGCACCGGTGTCGAGCTGTGCGAGACCACGCAGAGCCCTTTGAGGTTGAGGAGGATCTCGGTGACGTCCTCCTTGACGTGGGGGATGGAGCTGAACTCGTGGCTGACCCCGTCGATGGCCACCGAGGTGACCGCGGCGCCGGGCAGCGAGGAGATCAGGACCCGCCGCAGCGAGTTGCCGAGGGTGGTGCCGAAGCCCGGCTCGAGCGGTTCCACCTCGAACTTGCCGTAGTTGGCAGTGCTCTCGAGCTCATGGACGACGGGAACGGCGAGCGAGTCGATCATAGGGTCTCCAGGGATGCGGCGATGACGCGGAGCCGGACGGTTGGGTGCGTCATCGGCTGTAGTACTCCACGATGAGCTGCTCGTCGATGACCAGCTCCATCTCTTGGCGGTCGGGAAGGCGCAGCACGGTGCCGCGCAGGTGCTCGGCGTCGAGGGAGAGCCACTCGGGGACGCTGCGGTTGACCAGCAGCGACTGAGCGTTCTGGATCGGCTCGAGGGCGCGGCTGCGCTCCCTCACCCCGACCACGTCGCCGGGCCGGATCTGCGCCGAGGGAATGCTCTGGACCCGCCCGTTGACGGTGAAGTGGCGGTGGTTGACGAGCTGGCGGGCCTCCTTGCGCGAGGCGGCCAGGCCGAGCCGGTACACGACGTTGTCCAGGCGCCGCTCCAGCTGCTGGAGGAGCACCGTGCCGGTGACCCCGGTGGCGCTGTCGGCCCGCTCGAAGTAGTGGCGGAACTGGGTCTCGAGGACCCCGTACATGCGGCGCGCCCGCTGCTTGGCCCGCAGCTGGATGCCGTAGTCGCTCACCTTGCGCCGCCGGGCCATGCCGTGCTGACCGGGGAGCAGGGCGTTGCGCTTGTCGAAGGTGCAGTTGCTGAGGCACTTGGCGCCCTTGAGGTAGAGCTTGGCGCCCTCTCGCCGGCAGAGGCGGCACACCGGACCGTTGTAGTTGGCCATCGCCTCGCCTGCCTAGACCCGCCGCCGCTTGGGCGGGCGGCAGCCGTTGTGGGGGATGGGGGTGATGTCGGTGATGGCGGTGACCTCCAGACCGGAGGCCTGCAGGCTCCGAATGGCCGCCTCGCGGCCGGCGCCCGGGCCCTTGACGAAGATCTCCACGGTCTTGAGACCGTGCTCCATGGCCCGCCGGGCGGTCGCCTCGGCGGTCACCTGGGCCGCGTAGGGGGTCGACTTGCGCGAGCCCTTGAAGCCCTGCGCCCCCGCCGAGCCCCAGGCGATGACGTTGCCCTGAGGGTCGGTGAGGCTGACGATGGTGTTGTTGAAGGTCGAGAGCACGTGGGCGTGCCCGACCGCGATGTTCTTGCGCTCGCGGCGCCGGGTGCGGACGACCTTCTTCTTTTTGCCCATCTACTTCTTGGCCTTGGCACGGCGGACGCCGACGGTCTTCTTGGGACCCCGGCGGGTGCGCGCGTTGGTGCGGGTGCGCTGGCCCCGGACCGGCAGCCCGCGGCGGTGGCGCAGCCCTCGGTAGGTCCCGATCTCCATCAGGCGCTTGATGTTGAGGGCGATCTGGCGGCGGAGGTCCCCCTCGACACGGCCCTGGAGCTGCTTGGCGATGACGTCACGGAGCCGGGCGACCTGGGCGTCGGTCAGGTCCCGGGCCCGGATGTCGGGGGAGACCTGGGCGAGGGTGAGCATCCGCTTGGAGGTGGAGGGCCCGATCCCGTAGATGTAGGTGAGGGCGATCTCGATCCGCTTCTCCCGCGGGACGTCGACGCCGGCGATGCGTGCCACGGCTCTCCCTACCCCTGCCGCTGCTTGTGCTTGGGGTTCTCGCAGATCACCCGGACCGCGCCGTGGCGCTTGATGATCTTGCAGCGCTCGCACATCCGCCTCACCGAGGCGCGCACCTTCATGGCCGGCACCCCGGGGGGCCGGCGATCCGGCCCGCCCGGCCGCTCCGCCCGTCTGCTCGTCTCATCTGCATCTCTATCTCTCTGGGGTTTCCCCGTCCACCGGCTCGGGCCGGTCAGGCGAGGCGCTGCACGATCCGCCCCCGACCGGGGTCGGCGGTGGAGAGTTCGACCTGGACCCTGTCCCCGGGGAGGATCCGCACCGCCTGGAGGCGGGCCTTCCCGGCCGGGTGGCAGAGAACCTTGTGCCCGTCCGCCAGCTCGACTCGGTAGAGCGCGTCGGGGAGAGGTTCGATGACTCGCCCCACGAGCGGCTCGTCAGCCCGCGTCATCGGGCGTGCCGAATCGGGCTGCCGGGCAGCCACGGCCGCTGAGTATACCAGGCTCCCTTCCCGGGCAAACGTCGCGGCGGCGTCATGGGTCATCCCGCCGCCGGGGCCGCCGGGGGCCGGAGGGTGAGGATCTCGGGGCCGGTCGCGGTGATCGCCACCGTGTGCTCGAAGTAGCAGGAGCGCCGGCCGTCGGCGGTGACCACGGTCCAGTCGTCGTCGAGGATCCTGGTCTCCGGCTTGCCGGCGTTGACCATGGGCTCGATGGCGATGACCAGCCCGGGCTTGATCAGGTTGCCCGTGCCCGGCTTGCCGAAGTTGGGGACTTGGGGCAACTCGTGCATGTCGCGGCCGATCCCGTGGCCCACGAACTGGCGGACCACCGAGAAGCCGCAGCTCTCGACGAAGCTCTGGACGGCGTGGCCGATGTCGCCGACGAAGCCCCCGGGCCGGGCCGCCTCGATGCCGCGCCGGAGCGCCTCCTCGGTCACCTCGAGCAGCCGGGACACCTCGGTGCTGGGGCTGCCCGCGCTGAGCGAGAGGCCGGAGTCGGCCCACCAGCCCTCGAGGGTCAGACCGCAGTCCAGGGAGACCAGGTCGCCGTCCTCGATGACCCGCTCGCCGGGGATGCCGTGCACCACCTGCTCGTTGACGGAGACGCAGAGCGAGTTGGGGAAGCCGTTGTAGCCGATGAAGCCGGGCACGCAGTGGTGGTCGCGGATGAAGGTCTCGGCCTCCCGGTCGAGATCGACGGCGCGGATCCCGGGCCGGACCTGGGCGGCGAGGTGGGCCAGGCAGGCACCCAGGATGCGCCCCGACGCCCGCATCTTCTCGATCTCGTCCGGGTGCTTGAGGCGGAAGCCCTCGATCCTCACCGCGACCGCCTCCTCAGCCGACCGGCTCCACGCCGGCGACGGGAGTGGCGAGGACGGTCAGGATCTGCTCGGTCACCCGGTCGATCGGCGGCGAGCCGTCGATGCTCTCGATCCGGGTGCCCGTGCGCCGGTAGTGGTCGACCACCGGGGCGGTGTCGCGCTGGTAGACGCGCATCCGCTCGGCGAGCGCCTCCGGGTTGTCGTCGCTGCGCCCGTCGATGGCGGCCCGGCGCAGGATGCGCTCCTTGATCAGCTCCGGGTCGACCTCGAGGTAGAGGACCAGGCCGACCTCGCGCCCGTTGCGGGCCAGCATCCGGTCCAGCGCCTCGGCCTGGGGGACGGTGCGGGGGAAGCCGTCCAGGATCACGCCCCCGGCGGCGTCCGGCTCGGCCAGCCGGCTCTCGATGATGCGGACCATCAGCTCGTCGGGGACCAGGGCGCCGCTCTCCATGATCGGCTGCGCCTCGCGGCCCAGCTCCGAGCCGCGCGCCACCTCGGCACGCAGGATCGCGCCCGTCGAGACGTGGGGGGTGGCGGTGGTCGCCGCCACCCGCTCCGCCTGGGTGCCCTTGCCGCTTCCGGGCGCGCCGAAGAGGATGACGATCATCGGATGAAGCCCTTGTACTGGCGCATCAGGAGCTGGGTCTCGATCTGCTTCATGGTGTCGAGGGCCACCCCGACCACGATCAGGATCGCGGTGCCGCCGAGGAGGAACTGGCTGGTCGAGACCCCGGTGAGAAAGCTGGTGATCAGCGGCAGCACCACCGTGACCCCGGCCAGGAAGAGCGCCCCGGCCAGGGTGATGCGGCCCATGACCCGGCCCAGGTACTCCGCCGTCTGCCGCCCCGGCCTGATCCCGGGGATGAACGTCGACGACTTCTTGAGGTTGTCGGCGACGTCGTTGGGATCGAAGACGACCGCCGTGTAGAAGTAGGTGAAGCCGAGGATGAGGAGGAACTCGAAGCCGTTGTAGAGCAGGTCGACGAGGATGGTCCCGCCGTTGGGCTGCCAGTTGGTCCGGATCCAGGTCGAGAGGCCGCCCACCCAGCTGCCCGCCGAGCCGAAGAGGTTGGCGAAGATGGTCGGGAAGGCCATGATCGAGATGGCGAAGATGATCGGGATCACCCCGGCGGTGTTGACCCGGAGGGGCAGGAAGTTGCGTCTCCCGCCCGCCGACGCCATCCCCGTCCTCGGATTGAGCACCCGCTGGGCCGACTGCATGGGGACCTTGCGCTGGGCCTGCTGGACCTCGATGATGCCGGCGGTCGCGGCGAGGGCGATCACGGCCATGCCCACCAGCCGGATCACGTTGGCCTCGCCGCCCTGGCCGTAGCCGAGCAGGGCGCCCGGCAGCTGGCCGATGATCCCGGTGAAGATGATCAGGGAGACGCCGTTGCCCACCCCGTACTCGGTGATCAGCTCGCCCAGCCACATGGCGATGACCGTCCCCGCGGTGAGGGTGATGATGATGGTCAGGGTCTCGGTGACCGTCGGGTTCTGGATGATCGCCCCCGCGCTGGTGGCGTTGGAGTTGGTGAAGAGGGCCATGTAGCCGTAGGCCTGGAGGGCGGCGAGGGGGACGGTCAGCCAGCGGGTGTAGCGGGTGATCCGCTTGCGCCCGACCTCCCCCTCCTTGGACAGCTCCTTGAGCCGGACCGAGACCACGGTCATCAGCTGCATGATGATGGTGGCGTTGATGTACGGGTTGAGGCCCAGGCCGACGATGGTGAAGTGGGCCAGCCCGTTGCCGCTGAAGAGGTTGAGCAGGCCGAGCAGCGAGTTGTTCTGGAAGAGTTGGGCGAGTGCCGCGCCGTTGGCGCCCGGGATGGAGACCGAGGCCAGGACCCGGAAGGCGAGCAGGAGCAGCACCGTGAAGAGGATCTTCTTGCGCAGCTCCGGGATCCGCAGCGCCTGAGCGAGGGCCTGGAGAAGGTTCACGCCTCCGGCTCGGCCTCCGCGGCGGGCTCATCCCCGGCGGCGGCCGCCGGCTTCGACTTCCGCCCCTCCGCCCGGACGCGGGCGGGTCGCCCCGCGGGCTCGGCCGCGGGCGCGACGGGCTCCTCCTCGGCGACCGCCGCGCGCTTGGCCTTGCGACCGGCCCCGGGCACGCGGGCGACCCGCTCCTCGAGCAGCTCGACCCTGCCTCCGGCCGCCTCGACCGCCCGCTGGGCGGCCGCCGAGGCCCGGTGGACCCGGACCGTCAGCGCCACCCTCAGCCTGCCCGCGGCGAGCAGCTTCACCCGCTCGCCGGGATGGCTGACCAGCCCGCTGGCGGCGAGAGCGGCGCCGTCGACGATCGCCGCCTTGGGGAAGCGATTGAGCTTGCTGAGGTTGAGGACGGTGTAGTCGACCCGCCACCGGTTGGTGAAGCCGCGGAGCTTCGGCAGCCGCATGGTGAGCTTCATCTGGCCGCCCTCGAAGGCGCGCGGCACCTTGGACCCCTGGCGCGCGCCGGCGCCCTTCTGGCCCCGGCCCGAGGTCTTGCCCTTGCCGGCGGAGATGCCCCGTCCGATCCGCTTGCGGGAGCGGCGGCTGCCCGCCGGCGGGCGCAGCTCGTGCAACCTCATGACCGCGCCCCCGCCGCCGGGCCGGGGCTGCCCAGCGGCCCGCCGGCGGCCAGCCGTGCCGCCACCTCGGGGCTGTCGGCGGCGACGCCGTCGACGCTCACCAGGTGGCGCACCTTCTGCACCATCCCGCGCAGCGCCGGGGTGTCCGGGTGCTCGACGGTCTGGTGGAGGCGGTGCAGGCCGAGGGCGAGGACGGTCGCCTTCTGGTCATGCGCGTACCCGATCGCGCTCTTGCGGTAGGTGACCCGCACGGTGGCCGCCGGCTCGGCCTCGGCCCTCGGCTCGGCGGCCCGGCGGGCAGCCCTCGGGGAGGCGGGCGAGGTGGTCATACCGCCTCCGCCACCGGGGCGGCCTCGCCCAGCATCTGGGCGGCGCGCTTGCGTCCCACGATCTCTTCCGGGCTCTTGCCCCGGAGCGCGGCCACATCGGCGAGGGTGCGCATGCTGGCGAGCGCCGCCACCGTCGCCCGGACCACGTTGATCGGGTTGTTGCTGCCCAGGGACTTGGTGAGGATGTCGTGGATCCCCGCCGCCTCGACCACCGCGCGCATGGCGCCGCCGGAGATGACCCCGGTGCCGGGCACCGCGGGCCGGAGCAGCACGCGGGCGGCGCCGAGCTTGTAGCGGAGGTCGTGGGGGATGGTCCGGCCCACCAGCGGGACCGAGATCATGTGCTTCTTGGCGTCCTCGACCCCCTTGCGGATGGCGTCGGGAACCTCGCCGGCCTTGCCCAGGCCGGCGCCGACCCGGCCCTGGCCGTCACCGACCACGACCAGCGCGCTGAAGGAGAAGCGGCGGCCGCCCTTGACCACCTTGGCGACCCGGTTGAGCGAGACGATCTTCTCGGTGAGCTCGCTGCCGCGCTCGCCCCCGCGATCGTCCCGCCGGTCCATTCGCATCGCCATCTCAGAGCTCCAATCCTGCTTTGCGGGCCGCCTCGGCGAGAGCCGCCACCCGGCCGTGGTAGAGGTAGCCGCCCCGGTCGAAGACGACCTGGGAGACCCCCTGGGCCAGGGCGCGCGCGGCGACCAGCTCGCCGACCACGGCGGCGGCGACCGAGGTCGCGCGGCTGCCCCCGATGCGGGCCACCGCCTCCTTGTCCTGGGTGGAGGCGGCCGCCAGGGTGCGGCCGGCGGTGTCGTCGATCACCTGGGCGGCGATGTGGCGGAGGCTGCGGTGGACGCAGAGGCGCGGACGCGCCGCGGTGCCGGTGACGCGGCGCCGAACCCGCCGGTGCCGGCGCGTCCGCGCCGCCTCTCGATCGTGCTTGGTGTACATCCGGTCGTCCTCGCCTACTTGCCCTTGCCTGCCTTGCCCGACTTCCCCGCCTTGCGCCGGACCCGCTCACCGCGGTAGAGGATGCCCTTGCCCTTGTAGGGCTCGGGCTTGCGGAAGGAGCGGATCTTGGCGGCCACCTGGCCCACCGCCTCCTTGCTGGCCCCGCTGATCACGATCTGGGTGGGCGCGGGGACCTCGATGGTCACGCCCTCGGGGGGCGTGTAGCGGATCGGATGCGAGTAGCCCACCGTGAGCACCAGGTCATGACCCTGCTTGGTGGCGCGGAAGCCGACGCCGACCAGATCGAGGTTGCGGGTGAACCCGGTGCTCACCCCCTCCACCATGTTGGCGATCAGGGTCCGGGTCAGCCCGTGCAGGGAGCGGTGCACCGCGCTGTCGGTGGGACGCTGGACCTCGACCACCCCCTCGCCGACGACCACGGTCATGGCCGGGGGGACCAGGCGCTCCAGGGTGCCGCGCGCCCCGGACACCGAGACGTGCGCCCCGGTGGCGGCCACCGTGACGCCGGCGGGCAGGGTGATCGGACGGCGGCCTATGCGCGACACCGGCTCACCACACGAAGGCGACGACTTCGCCGCCCAAGCCCATGCGCTGGGCGGTCTGGCCGGTCATCAGGCCCTGGCTGGTGGAGATCACGGCGACCCCCAGCCCACCGAGCACCCGGGGCAGCTCGGACTTGCGGGCGTAGACGCGCAGGCCGGGCCGGCTGATCCGGCGCAGGCCGCTCAGGGCGCGGCCGCGAGCGCTGCGGGCCTTGAAGGTGATGGTGATGGTCTCCTGGGGCGGCTCGCCGCTCACCGCGTAGTCGGCGATGAAGCCCTCCTCCTTGAGCACGCGGGCGATCTCCGCCTTCATCCGGCTGGAGGGGACCTCCACGGTCCGGTGGTTGGCCGCGTTCGCGTTGCGCACCCGGGTCAGCATGTCGGCGATGGTGTCGCTGGTCATGGCCTCACCAGGAGCTCTTCTTGACGCCGGGGATCTGGCCCATGCTGGCCAGCCCACGGAAGCAGATGCGGCACATGCCGAACTTGCGCATGTATGCGCGCGGGCGCCCGCAGAGAGCGCAGCGGTGACGCTGCTGGGTCGCGAACCGGGGCGCCCGGAGCGATTTGGCGATCGAAGACTTCTTGGCCATCAGGCACCTCGCCGCGCCGTATCGGCAGCGGCCGACGCGCGCGAACTGTGAATCGACATCAACTCTTCCGAAATGGCATGCCGAAGTGGGTGAGCAGCGCCCGGCCCTCGTCGTCGGTCCGGGCGCTGGTGACGATGCAGACCTCGAGCCCGCGCAGCTTGTCGATCTTGTCGTAGTCGATCTCGGGGAAGACCAGCTGCTCGCGGAGGCCCAGGGTGTAGTTGCCATGGCCGTCGAAGGCCTTGGGGTCGACGCCGCGGAAGTCGCGGATCCGGGGCAGGGCGACGTTGATCAGCTTGTCGAGGAAGTACCACATCCGGTCGGCGCGGAGGGTCACCTTGACGCCGATGGGCATCCCGGCGCGCAGCTTGAAGGCGGCCACCGACTTCCGCGCCCGGATCACGATCGGGGCCTGCCCGGTCATGGTCTTGACGTCGGCCACGGCGGCGTCGATGGCGCGCGCGTTCTGGATCGCCTCGCCCAGGCCGATGTTGACCACGACCTTCTCGATGCGAGGCACCTGCATGGCGTTGCTGTAGCGGAACTCGCGGACCAGCTCGGGGACCACCTGCTCCTGGTACTGGCGGCGGAGGCGCGGAGCCTCGGAGACGGCGACGGCCATCAGCTGGTCACCCTCTCGTAGCGCTCACCGCACTTGCGGCAGATCATCACCGATCTGCCCTCCTCGGTGAGCTGGTGGGCGATCCGGGTCCGCTTGTCGCAGCGGTTGCAGACCAGCTGCACCTTGCTGTAGGCGATCGGCCCGTTGAAGTCGACGATGCCGCCCTGGGTGTTGCCGGCGGTGTTGGCCTTGGTGTGCCGCTTCATCAGGTTGGCGCCGCGGACGACGATCCGCTGCTTCTCGACCTGCACGCGCTCCACCGTGCCGCGCTTGCCCCTGTCCTTGCCGGCGATGATCTCGACGGTGTCACCGCTGCGGATGTCCAGCGGGCGCATCCTGCCCCCCGCCCAGCCCTCGTGCTCCAGCTCGACCCGGCGGTGCCTGGCCAGGCCGGCCCGGTGCTTGGCGACCAAGCCCATCACCGCACCTCCCGCGAAGTTGCCCGGACCACCTAGATCACCTCCGGTGCCAGGGACACGATCTTCATGAAGTTCCGCTCCCGCAGCTCGCGCGCGACCGGCCCGAAGATGCGCGTCCCCCGAGGGTTGTTCTGCGGGTTGATCAGCACCGCCGCGTTCTCGTCGAAGCGGATCTGGCTGCCGTCGGGCCGGTGGAAGGGCTGGACGGTGCGGACGATGACCGCCCGGACCACGTCGCCCTTCTTGACCTGGGCGTTGGGCTGGGCCACCTTGACGGTGCCGATGATGACGTCGCCGACCGACCCGTACTTGCGGCGGCTGCCGCCGAGCACGCGGATGCAGAGCAGCTCGCGCGCCCCGCTGTTGTCGGCCACCTTCAGGATGCTCTCCTGCTGGATCACGCCTACTTCGCCTTCTCGATGATCTCGGCGACCCGCCAGCGCTTCTCCTTGGAGAGCGGGCGGGTCTCGGTGATCCGGACCCGGTCCCCCACCGCGCAACGCCCCTCCTCGTCGTGAACCTTGAGGCGCCGGTTGTGGGTGACCACCTTCTTGTAGAGGGCGTGCTGCTTCTTCTCCTCGACGAGGACGACCACCGTCTTGTCCATCTTGTCGCTGACGACGACGCCGTCGCGGACCTTGCGGCGCCCGCGCTCCTCGGCCTGCTCACTCATCTGTCTCTTCCTCGTCGGGTCCGGTGGCGTCCTCTGCCGCGGCCTCGGCTCCCTCGGCGGACGCCTCGTCCGGCTCTGTCTCGGCGACCGGCGGGGCGGCCGCGCGGCGAACGCGTCCACGCCGCGGCTTCTCCGCGAGCGGCTCCGTGGCCGCCTCCGGCTCCACCTCGACCTCCGCCTGGAGGGCCTCGGGCTCGGCCTCGGCGACCGGCTCGGCGCTCGCGCGGCGGCGGCCCAGGCGGCGCGGCCGCGGCTCGGCCTCGGGCGCCTCGATCTCGACCAGGTCGGAGACCAGGTGATGACCACGGGCCAGCTCCAGCTGCAGGGTCATGGTGCGGGCGATCTCGCGCCGCAGCTCGCGGACCTGGCGGTGGTTCTCGACCTGGCCGGCCGCCTGCTGGAAGCGGACCTCGAAGAGCCGGCGGCGCTGCTCCTGCAGATGCAGCTCGAGATCGTCCGCGGTCATCGAGCGCAGCAGGTGCACCGCCTCGACCTGCTTGGTCATGCGCCCGCCTCCGCCGCGATCTCGTCGCCGGTCTCCTGACGGGCGACGAAGCGGGTGGGGATGGGCAGCTTGTGGGCGGCGAGGCGCATCGCCTCGCGGGCGATCTCCTCGGTGACGCCGCTCATCTCGAAGAGGACGCGACCGGGCTTGACCACCGCCACCCACCCCTCGGGGGCGCCCTTGCCCGACCCCATGCGGGTCTCGGCCGGCTTCTTGGTGTACGCGTGGTCCGGGAAGATCCGGATCCAGATCTGCCCGCCGCGGCGGACGTGCCGGGTCATGGCACGCCGGGCCGCCTCGATCTGCCGGTTGGTCATCCAGCAGGGCTCGAGCGCCTGGAGGCCGTAGGGGCCGAAGCTCAGCGTGTTGCCGCGCTGGGCGGCACCCTGACGGCGGCCCCGGTGGAGCTTGCGGAACTTGGTCCGCTTCGGCATCAGCACCGTCAGTCCTCCTCGGCCTCGACCTCGGGCTGCGCGCCCACCGCCGGCTTCTTGGCGGGCGTCGCCCGGCGGCGCGCCGCCGGCTTCTTGGCCGGCAGCTTCTCCACCTTGGCGTCGGCCTCGGGCACCACACCGAGCCCGGGGACCACCTCCTCGTCCAGCTCGGCGACATCGGGCTCCGTGACCTCGGCGTCCCCCTCCCCGGCGAGCGAGGCCTCGTCCAGCGCCGCACCGGCGGGTTCGACGATGCCGGTCGCGGCCGCCTCGCCGTCCTCGGCCTCGGCGACCGCCACCGGCGACGCCTGCTCGTGATCGGGCGCCGCAGCGGTGGCGGGACGCCGCTCGCGCTCCGGCGCGGCGGGCGGCCGCAGCGCCTCCACGATCTCACGTCCCGGTCCGCCGGTCATGACCGGCTCGCCGGTGGCGGTGACGTAGTCACCCTTGTAGATCCAGCAGGTGACCCCGATGCGGCCGAAGGTGGTCCTCGCCTCGGCCCGCCCGAAGTCGATGTTGGCGCGGAGGGTGTGGAGGGGCACCCGCCCGTCCCGGTCCCACTCGCGGCGCGACATCTCGGCGCCGCCGAGGCGGCCGCTGACCTCCAGCTTCACCCCCTTGGCACCGGCGCGCATGCTGCGCATCACGGTCTGCTTGAGCGCCCGGCGGAAGGCGATCCGCTTCTCCAGCTGGGAGGCGACGTTCTCGGCGACCAGCCGGGCGTCCAGCTCGGGGACCTTGATCTCGTGGATGGTGACCCGGACCTTCTTGCCGCTGATCCGCTCCAGCTCGTCGCGGAGGGCGTCCACGGAGGCTCCCTGCTTGCCGATCACGATCCCGGGCTTGGCGGTCTGGATGATCACGGTCAGCTGGTTGGCGCTGCGCTCGGTCTCGATCCGGGCCACCCCGGCGTTGCGGAGGCGGCTGGCGATCAGCCGGCGCATGGCCAGGTCCTCGTGGAGCAGCTTGGTGTACTCCTTGTCCGCGAACCAGCGGGCGTCCCACTGCCGGTAGACGCCGAGGCGGAAGCCGATTGGGTTCACCTTCTGTCCCATCAGTCCTTCTCCTCGTCGTCCTGGCCGGCCTCGGGCTCGGCGGTGTCGAGATCGGCGTCCTGAGCCTGGTCGGGCTCGCCCTCGGCGATCTCGGTCGGTGCGGTCTCCGCCGCGGCCACCTCGCTGGCCGCCTGGGCCTCGGCGGCGGCGGCCTCCTGGGCGCGGCGCAACTGGGCGGGACGGCGGCGGCGGGCGGCGGCCGGCTTGGTCGAGCCGCGCCCCGGCCGTCCGGGCATGGCCACCACCGAGCGGCGGCGGCGCTGGGGCTCCGGCTCGTCGTCGGTGACGTAGCAGCGCAGGTGGCTCATCCGCTTGAAGAGGCTGCCCGCCATCCCCCGCGGCTTGGCGATGTACCGCTTCATGATCCCCGCCTGGTCGACGTCGATGCGGTCGACGCGGAGCGAAGACTGCTCGAGGTTGTAGTTGTGCTCGGCGTTGGCGGCGGCGGACTTGATGACCTTGGCCACCTCACGCGCCGCATGGCGGGGCGTGAAGCTGAGCACGGCCAGCGCCTCGGCCACGGGCAGGCCGACCACGCTCTCGGCGACCAGCCTCGCCTTGCGCGAGGTGATCCGGACGTCCTTGGCGGTGGCGACGACTTTCACTTGAGCGCGGTGCTCCGCTCGGTGTGGTGGCCGTGGCCGCGGTACTTGCGGGTCGCGGCGAACTCGCCCAGCTTGTGGCCGACCATGGCCTCGGTGATGAACACCGGGTTGTGCTTGCGGCCGTCGTGCACAGCGATGGTGTGCCCGACCATCTCGGGGAAGATGTCGCTGCGGCGCGACCAGGTCTTGATGACCCGCTTCTCGCGGCTCTGGTTGAGCAGCTGAACCTTGGCCAGCAGGTGATCGTCGCAGAACGGCCCTTTCTTGAGGGAGCGGCTCATGGTCTCACTTCTTCCGGCGCCGCACGATCATGCGGTCGGTCTTCTTGTTGCGGCGGGTGCGATAGCCGAGGGCCGGCTTGCCCCAGGGGGTCTGCGGGTTGCCACCGGCGCCGCTGCGCCCCTCACCGCCCCCGTGGGGGTGGTCGAAGGGGTTCATGGCCATGCCGCGCACCGAGGGCCGCCAACCGCGCCAGCGTGACTTCCCGGCCTTGCCGATGTTCTGGTTCTCGTGGTCGGCGTTGCCGACCTGGCCGATGGTGGCGAAGCAGCGCACGTCGATGCGGCGCACCTCGCCGGAGGGCATGCGGACGGTGGCCAGCTCGCCCTCTCGGGCGATCAGCTGGGCGGCGACGCCGGCGCTGCGCACCAGCTGGCCACCCCGCCCGGGCTGGACCTCCAGGTTGTGGATGGTGGTGCCCAGCGGGATGTTGGCGAGCGGCAGGGCGTTGCCCGGCTTGATCTCGGCACCGACGCCGGAGCTGATGACGGCCCCGACGGTCAGGCCCAGCGGAGCGAGGATGTACCGCTTCTCCCCGTCGGCGTAGTGGATGAGGGCGATCCGGGCGCTCCGGTTGGGATCGTACTCGATCCCCGCCACCCGGCCGGCGATGTCGCGCTTGCTGCGCCGGAAGTCGATGATGCGGTAGAGCTTGGTGTGGCCGCCACCGCGGTGGCGCACCGTGATCCGCCCGGTGTTGTTGCGCCCGCTCGCCTTCTTGAGGTGGACGGTGAGGCCACGCTGCGGGGTGGCACCGGTGACCTCCTCGAAGGAGCTGACCGCCATGAACCGGCGGCCCGGGCTGGTCGGCTTGTACTTCTTGACTGGCATCGGTCTACACGCCCTCGAACAGGCCGGGGATCTTCTGCCCGGGGGCGAGGGTCACCACCGCCTTCTTCCAGTCGGGGCTCTGGCCGATCAGGCGCGCCCCGCTGCCCCGCCGGAACTGGCGGCGGCGGATCTTGCCGTGCACCGCCATCACGTTGACCGAGAGGACGGTGAGCCGCTGCTCGGGGAAGGCCTCCTCGATGGCGCGGCGGATGTCGACCTTGGTGACCCGGCAGGGGCAGGCGAACGTGTACTTGTTGAGCCGGCCCATGGCCGCGTAGGACTTTTCGCTCGAGATCGGGCGAAGGATCACCTGGTGGAAGGCGCGTCCCTGGCTCATCCCCAGGCCTCCGCGACGTGCTCGACGGCGTCCCTCGTCATCACCACGGTGTCGGCGGTGAGCAGGTCGCGCACGGAGATGTTGCCGGCCAGGACGAGCCGCACCTCGGGAAGGTTGCGGGCGCTCAGCTCGAGCGCGTCGTGATGCGAGCCGAGCACCACCAGCACCCGGCGGCCGGCCTCGACCGCCCGGAGGAACTCCACCACCGCCTTGGTGCGGGGCTCCTCCAGCTGGATCCCGTCGAGGACGGTGATCTGGCCCTCCGCGGCCTTGACGCTGAGGGCGCTGCGCAGCGCCAGCCGGCGCTGCTTGCGCGGCATCTGCTGGGTGTACGAGCGGGGGGTGGGCCCGAAGACCGTGCCGCCGCCCGCGTAGTGGGGGGCCCGGATCGAGCCCTGGCGGGCGCGCCCGGTGCCCTTCTGGCGGTAGGGCTTGCGCCCACCGCCCGACACCTCGGTGCGGGTCTTGGTGTCGTGGGTGCCCTGGCGCGCGTTGGCGAGCTGGCGCAGCAACGCCTGGTGCATCACCGTGGCGTGGGGGATGACGCCGAAGACGGCGTCGGGAAGCTCGAGCTCCCCCTGGCTGGCACCGGCGAGGTCGACGACCGGGGCGGTGCTCATGACCCGAGGACCCCGCTGCGCGCGCTGTCGCGCACCAGCACCACGGAGAGCCGGTGCCCGGGGACCGCGCCCCGGACCAGGAGCAGGTTGCGCTCGGCGTCGACCCTGACCACCTCGAGACGGAGGACGGTGGAGCGGGCCGCACCCAGGTGCCCGGCCATGCGCAGCCCCTTGAAGACGCGGGCGGCGTCGGTCGATCCGATCGAGCCCGGCTGCTTGATGTTGTGGGAGCCGTGGGTGACCGGGCCCCGGCTGAAGTTGTGACGCTTGTGCTGCCCGGCGAACCCCTTGCCCTTGCTGATGCC
Organism: uncultured Chloroflexia bacterium; assembly: GCA_963803165.1. Lineage (GTDB taxonomy): Bacteria > Chloroflexota > Dormibacteria > Aeolococcales > Aeolococcaceae > Changshengia. Next base: position 237,213 of record CAWDLK010000003.1, read on the forward strand.
GGTGACGTCCACCCGCTCCCCGGGGGCGAAGACGGAGACCGACACCCGGCTGCCCAGGGCGGGGGTGCCGGCGTCGCGCACCTCGGCGAGGCGGCTGAGCGGCGGGGTGCCGGCGCGCTTGAAGTGACCGGCCTCGGGCTTGTTGGTCCGGCGCGGCCGGCGCTCCCCGAGACCGATCTGCACCGCCTCGTAGCCGTCGGTGGCGGCGGTCTTGAGCTGCACGACGTGGCAGGAGTCCGCCTCCAGGACGGTGACCGGGACCACCGTGCCCTGCTCGGTGAAGAGCTGGGTCATCCCCAGCTTGCGGGCCAGCAGCCCCTTAGACATCGGAAGACCCCCTGATGCCGCTCAGGCAAATGGGCGGCATCATCGCTGGTCACCCAGCTTGATCTCGATATCGACGCCGCTCGGCAGGTTGAGCCGCATCAGGGCGTCGACCACCTTGGGGTTGGGGTCGAGGATGTCGAGGATCCGCTTGTGGGTGCGCATCTCGAACTGCTCGCGCGAGTCCTTGTCGATGAACGGCGAGCGGACCACCGTCCACTTGCTGATCCGGGTGGGCAGCGGCACCGGCCCGGCGACGTGCGCGCCGGTGCGAACCACGGTCTCGACGATCTTCGAGGCCGCCTGGTCCAGGACCCGGTGGTCGTAGGCCTTGAGCCGGATGCGGATCTTCTGCGCCATGGTGATGCCGCCGCCTTCTCCTGTTCCGCTACTTCTCGATGCTGGTGACGGCGCCGGCGCCGACGGTGTGGCCACCCTCGCGGATGGCGAAGCGCATCCCCTCCTCGACCGCGATCGGGGTGATCAGCTCCACGCTCATCTCGACGTGGTCACCCGGCATCACCATCTCGGTCCCCTCGGGGAGGCTGATGCTGCCGGTCACGTCGGTGGTCCGGATGTAGAACTGGGGCCGGTAGCCGGTGAAGAACGGGGTGTGACGGCCGCCCTCCTCCTTGCTGAGGACGAAGACCTGCGCCTTGAACTTGGTGTGAGGGTTGATCGAGCCGGGCTTGGCCAGCACCTGGCCGCGCTCCACGTCCTCACGCTTGATGCCCCGGACCAGGCAGCCGACGTTCATGCCCGCATCGCCGTGGTCGAGCAGCTTGTGGAACATCTCGACCCCGGTGACCACCGTCTTGCCGGTCGGCCGGATGCCGACGATCTCGACCGGGTCGTTCACCTTGACGATGCCGCGGTCGATGCGGCCGGTGACCACGGTCCCGCGACCCTCGATCGAGAAGACGTCCTCGATGGGCATCATGAAGGGCTTGTCGATGGGCCGCTCGGGCACCGGGATGTAGGTGTCGACGGCCTCCATCAGCTTCATGACGTCGTCGCCGGCCGCCTTGTCCCCCTCCAGCGCCTTGAGCGCGGAGAGCCGGACCACGGGAAGGTCGTCCCCGGGGAACTCGTAACGGCTGAGCAGCTCGCGGACCTCGAGCTCGACCAGCTCGAGCAGCTCCTCGTCGTCCACCTGGTCGACCTTGTTGAGGGCGACCACGATGTAGGGCACCCCGACCTGGCGGGCCAGCACGATGTGCTCCCGGGTCTGGGGCATGGGACCGTCGGTGGCGGCCACCACCAGGATGGCGCCGTCCATCTGGGCGGCGCCGGTGATCATGTTCTTGATGTAGTCGGCATGCCCCGGGCAGTCGACGTGGGCGTAGTGGCGGGTGGCGGTCTCGTACTCGATGTGGGCGGTGGCGATGGTGATGCCGCGCGCCTTCTCCTCGGGGGCGTTGTCGATCTGATCGAAAGCGACAAACGAGTTGGACCCGCCAACCCGCTCAGCCAGAGTCTTGGTGATGGCAGCAGTCAACGTCGTCTTGCCGTGGTCGATGTGACCGATGGTGCCGACGTTCACGTGGGGCTTGGTGCTGTCGTATTTCTTCTTGCCCATGGCCTTCTCAGTTCCTCTGCTGCTGGTGCTGCTGGCTGGGTCCCATCTGTCCTCTGGAGGTCCCGCTCATGACCGGGCCTTGGCGACGATCTCGTCGGCCAGGCCGGAGGGTAGCTGCTGGTAGTGGTGGAATTCCATGGAGTACACGGCGCGGCCCTGGGTCATCGAGCGCAGCTCGGTGGCGTAGCCGAACATGGCGGCCAGGGGGACCAGAGCATGCACGATCTGGGTGGTCCCGCGCCCGTCCATGCCCAGGATGTGGCCCCGGCGGCCGCTCAGGTCGCCCATGACGTCGCCCATGAACTCCTCCGGCATGGAGGCGTCGACCTTCATGATCGGCTCGAGCAGGGCGGGCTTCGCCTTGCGCATGCCGTCCTTGAAGCCCATCGAGCCGGCGATCTGGAAGGCCTGCTCCGAGGAGTTCGACCTCGTGGTACGAGCCGTCGACCAGGGTGACCTTGACGTCCACGACCGGGAAGCCGGCCAGCACCCCGTTGGGCAGGGCCTCGGCGATCCCCTTCTCCACCGGCCGGATGTACTCGCGGGGCACCGCCCCGCCGACGATCTTGGAGACGAACTCGAAGCCCTTGCCCGGCTCCTGGGGCTGGAGCTCCAGCTCGACGTGACCGTACTGGCCGTGACCCCCGGTCTGGCGGACGAATCGGCCGGTGCCGTGGGCCGGGACCGTGATCGTCTCCCGGTAGGCGACCTGGGGCTTGCCGACGCTGGCGTCGACCTTGAACTCGCGGAGCATCCGGTCGACGATGATCTCGAGGTGGAGCTCGCCCATCCCTGAGATCACCGTCTGGCCGCTGTCCTCGTCGGTGCGGACCCGGAAGGTCGGGTCCTCGGCGGCGAGCCGCTGCAGGGCGAGCGCCATCTTGTCCTGGTCGGCCTTGGTCTTGGGCTCCACGGCGACCGAGATCACCGGCTCGGGGAAGACCATGGCCTCCAGCACGATGGGGTGGTCCTCGGCGCAGAGCGTGTCCCCGGTGGTGGTCGACTTGAGCCCGATGGCGGCGGCGATGTCGCCGGTCCGGACCTCCTCGATCTCCTCGCGGTGGTTGGCGTGCATCTGGAGGATCCGGCCGACCCGCTCCCGCTGCCCTCGGGTGGCGTTGAGCACGTAGGAGCCGCTGCGCAGGGTGCCGCTGTAGACCCGGAAGAAGGTGAGGTTGCCCACGAAGGGATCGTTGGCGATCTTGAAGGCGATGGCCGCGAAGGGCTCGTCGTCGTCGGCCTGGCGCCGTCCCGGCTCCACGGCCCCGGGGGTGTGGCCCTCGATGGCAGGCACGTCGAGGGGCGAGGGGAGGTAGTCGACGACCGCGTCGAGCATCGGCTGCACGCCCCGGTTCTTGAGGGCGGCGCCGCAGAGGACAGGGACCAGCTGGGTCTTGATGGTCCCGATCCGGAGCCCCCGGCGGATGTCGTCCGGGGAGAGCTGCTCCCCCTCCAGGTAGCGGGAGAGGAGCTCGTCGTCCGCCTCCGCGACCGCCTCGAGGAGGGTGTGGCGCCACTTCTCCACCTCGGCGCGCATCGACTCGGGGATCTCGACGCGCTCGCTGGTGGTGCCCAGGTCGTCGAGGTAGGTGATCGCGGTCAGGTTGACCAGGTCGACCATCCCGGAGAAGTCGGCCTCGCTGCCGATGGGCAGCTGGACGGGCACCGGGTTTGCCCCCAGGCGGTCCCGGATCGACTGCACGGCGGCGTAGAAGTCCGCCCCCATCCGGTCCATCTTGTTGACGAAGCAGATCCGCGGCACGTCGTAGCGGTCGGCCTGGCGCCAGACGGTCTCGGACTGGGGCTCCACGCCGGCCACGGCGTCGAACACGGCCACCGCCCCGTCGAGGACGCGGAGGCTGCGCTCCACCTCCACCGTGAAATCCACATGCCCGGGTGTATCGATGATGTTGATACGGTGGCCGCGCCACTCCGCCGCCGTGGCGGCCGAGGTGATGGTGATGCCGCGCTCCTGCTCCTGGACCATCCAGTCCATGGTCGCGGCGCCCTCGTGGACCTCGCCCATGCGGTGGATCCGGCCGGTGTAGAAGAGGATGCGCTCGGTCGTCGTTGTCTTGCCCGCGTCGATGTGGGCCATGATCCCGATGTTGCGGTACCGCTCCAGGGCGACGGCGCGACCGGCGACTGCAGTGCTCATCAGCTCAGGACCGCGACTCAGTATCGGAAATGCGAGAAGGCCTTGTTGGACTCGGCCATCTTGTGGGTGTCTTCCTTGCGCTTCACCGACGCGCCGACACCGTTGGCGGCGTCCATCAGCTCGGCGGCCAGGCGGTCGGCCATGCTCTTGCCCGAGCGGGCCCGGGCGTAGCGGATCACCCAGCGCCGCGCCAGCGCCTGGCGGCGGTCGTGACGGATCTCGACGGGGACCTGGTAGGTGGCGCCGCCGACCCGCTTGGGCTTGACCTCGATCACGGGGGTGACGTTGCGCATCGCCTGGTCGAAGACGTCCAGCGGCTCGCGCCGGCTGGAGCGCCGGACCTTCTCGAAGGCGTCGTAGACGATCCGCTGGGCGGTCGACTTCTTGCCGGCGAGCATGATGCAGTTGATGAACTTCGCCAGCGCCGGGCTGGCGTAGATCGGGTCCGGGAGGATGGTGCGCCGCTGGACGCGGGCTCGACGGGGCATCTCAGTGCGCTCTCTACTTGGCCGCTTTCTCGCGCTTGGCGCCGTACTTGCTGCGCCCCTGCTTGCGATTCTTGGTCCCGGCGGTGTCCAGGGTGCCCCGGATGATGTGGTAGCGCACTCCGGGGAGGTCCTTGACCCTGCCGCCCCGGATCAGCACCACGGAGTGCTCCTGGAGGTTGTGCCCGATCCCGGGGATGTAGGCGGTGACCTCGGCCTTGCTGGTCAGGCGCACCCGGGCCACCTTGCGGAGCGCCGAGTTGGGCTTCTTGGGGGTGGTCGTGTAGACGCGCACGCAGACGCCACGGCGCTGGGGCGAGCCCCGGAGCGCGGGGGCCTTGGTCTTCCGGTTGATCCGGACCCGGCCCTTGCGGACCAGCTGCTGGATGGTGGGCACAGAGCTCCGTTTGGAACTGAACAGCGCCCCTTCCGGGGCGCGCGTGGATACGACGTCGCCCGAATGGGCGCGAGGGAGCATCCTACCAGCGCCTGACCCCGGGCGTCAATTCGGGAGGGCCGGACGCCCCGCCTCGGGGGGGCGGACGAGCCACCCGAACGGGCCCGGCCGCCCCGGCTTCCCCGGCGCGGATCATGGGGTGGTGGCGCGCGCGGATGAGCGGGGGCACGAGGGGGCGGACGAGGTCGTGGGAGCGACCTCCCCGGAGGGCGGCTCCGCGCCGCCGGCCCGGGCCCCGGGCGACGACCCGGCGCTGCACCCCGCCCGGCACCTCCAGGCGCGGCGGCTGGGACGCGCCCGGGTCGCCTCCGGGGTCGCCCCCCTCGGCTGGCCACCCCCCGGAGCCGAGGCCGCTCCCGGCACGGCCGGCGGCGCGCCCGGCGGTGGGAGCCAGCCCCGGAGCCGGGGACCCGCCCCGAGCGCACCCACCGGCCCGGACGGCGGAGGTCAGGCGCACCCCGCACGGTGGAGCCGCCGCAGCGCCCTGCTCGGCGCCCTGGTGCTGGCCGTGGCCGTCGCGGCGGCGTCGACCGCCGTCACCCTCCTCGCCCAGACCCACCCCCCCAGGATGCCCACCGCGGTGACGATCCCCGCGGTGCCGGCTGCGGAAGCCATCGGCGACCTCCACATGGTGAGCCAGAGCACCGGTTGGGCCCGGCGGGTCAGCGACGGCGCCGTGCTCCACACCACGGGGGGGATGGCGGGCTGGAAGCTGGCCGCGCCGCTGCCCGGCAGGCTCCTGGCGGTGGCCTACGTCGGCCCCGAGGCCGCCCTCGCGCTGACCGTCCCGAGCGGTGCCACCGGGCAGGCGACCGTCCAGGCCTGGATCACCCGGGACGGCGGAGCCACCTGGAGCCCGGGGGGCACGCTGAGCCTCGAGGGGTTCAACCCGGCGATCGGGGGGGCTCTGGAGTTCGCGGATGCCGAGCACGGCTGGTTCAGCGACATCGAGGCGGCGGGCGGTCTGGCCGGCACCGCCCTCTTCCGCTCCGTGGACGGCGGCGCGAGCTGGAGCCGGGTGGCCGCGACCGGCGGTGGCGACGCCGGCGCCGCCGGGGTCATCCCCGCGGGCTGCGACGACCTCACCGCCACCTTCGTCAGCGCCACCACGGGGTTCATGACCGGAACCTGCCTGACCCAGCCGCCCCCTCTCTACGTCAGCCAGGACGGCGGGGTCAGCTGGGCCGCCGCGCCGCTCGCCGCCCTCCCCGCCGGGATCACGGCGGGGACGTCCTTCCCGCCCACCTTCACCTCGGGGCGGGACGGCACCCTGCTCACCCAGGACCAGGACGGGAGCGGCGGTCTGAGCACCGGCCTCTTCGCCACCACCGACGGCGGGCTCTCCTGGCGGCTGCGCTCCACCACCGGGGGATCGCCCGTCGCCTCCGACTTCCTCGACGCCGATCACGGCTGGCTGGTGGCCAACGACGACACCCTCGCCGGCGCCACCGAGCTCTACGCCACCCGGGACGGCGGGAGCGCCTGGACCCGCCTCAACGCCTTCCCGTACTCGGGCATCGGCCTCGACTTCCTCACCCCGGAGGTCGGCTGGGCCGCCCCCGCCTTCGGATCCTCGGGGAACGGCCCCGCCTACCTGATCCGGACCAGCGACGGAGGGCGGAGCTGGTCCGCGGCGGTGGCCCGCATCGCGCCCACGCCGTCCCCCTGACCGCCCGGAGGATCGCGGGTCGGGCGGCGCGGGCTCTCGGCCGGAGGCCGGCGCGCCTCAGGGGCCGGCGCCCCTCAGATGAACCTCGGGTAGGTGCTCATCCCCCCGTCGACCACCAGGGTGGTCCCGGTGAGGTAGCCGGCCTCGTCGCTGGCCGCCCAGACCACCGCCGCCGCGATCTCCTCGGGCCGCCCGAAGCGGCCGAGGGGAATCTCGGCCTCGACCTGGTGACGGGCCTCGGCGTCATCGAGGACGAAGGAGTTGATGGGGGTGGCGATGGCTCCCGGGACGATGGCGAGCACCCGGATGCCGAGCGGGGCCCACTCCCGGGCGACGGTCTGGGTGAGCAGCTTCATCCCGCCCTTGGAGGCGCAGTAGTGGGCGAACCCGGGCCACGGGATGAACTCGTGGACCGAGCTCATGTTGACGACGACCCCCCGCTTCTGGACGGCCATCAGCCGCCCCGCTTCGCGCAGGCAGAGGAAGGCGCCGGTGAGATTGGTGCGCAGGACCTGCTCCCAGAGCTCGAGCGGCATCTCCAGGGTGGGGACCTCCTTCTCGATGCCGGCGTTGTTGACCAGGATGTCGAGACCGCCGAGGCGCTCCCGGCACTCCCCCACCATCCGGACCACGTCGGCCTCGGCACCGACGTCGGCCCGGACCGCGTAGGCGCGGCCGCCCGCCGGGTCGATCGCGGCCGCCACCGCCTCGGCGGCGCTCCGCTCCCGGTCCGAGAAGTAGTTGACGGCGACCGCCGCCCCCTCCTGCCCGAGGCGCAGGGCCGTCGCCTTGCCAATGCCGCTCGAGCCGCCCGTCACCAGGGCTCGGCGCCCTTCCAGGAGCATCTGTGGCCCTCCCGCAGTCGATCTCTGCCGCCGGCGGCCACCCTGGCCGCAGCCCACCCGGACACCTCCATGGTGAGGGAGAGGCCCGGAGCGGGCGATCGGGGCGCCGCCCCCCGGCGTCAGCGCTCCCCGCCCTGGTGCCCTCCGAGGCGGATGAAGGCGGTGATGGCGCCGATGACCAGGGCCACCCCGCCCCCCAGCTCGAGGATCTGGAGGCCGCTGCCCGCGTCCACCAGCGCCTGGACGAAGCTGACCGAGGCGACCATCACGATCATGGCGAGGACCCTCGCCTTGAGGTCGTTGAGGTCGTGCATCTGCAGCCAGGCGGGCATCGGGCCCCCGCCCTGCTGGCGGCGCCAGCCGATGAAGAGCTGGTAGAAGCCGATCCCGGCGATCGCCAGGGTGGCCCCGACCAGGAAGAGGTCGATCACGAGGAGGAAGAGGCCGACCCGGTTGCCCACCGGGAAGGGGTGGGCCGCAACCTGCCGCACCCCCTGGACAAAGACGGCGGCGCCGTAGACGAAGGCGCCGAGCGCAGCCAGGAGCAGGACCACGACGGCGATCAGCACCAGGGTGCGGGAGCGGTCGAGGGCGCGCTCGAAGGCGGCCTGGAGAGGGTTGCCGCCGTCGGGTCGGTGGTCGCCGCTCTCCGCCCCTGGCCCTGCGGACATCTCGATCCCTCCCGCGGCTCTGCCTGCCGCCCTCCGGGGCGGGCTCCTGCTATTGTCCGCATCCAGACGCATCCATAACGGCGCTCACGCATCTCGCCCGAGACCGCAGGTGGGGCTCGGCCCCTCAATCTCCTGCACAGGTGGGATCGGTGGTCCGGCCGGCGCCCTCGCGGCGCTCGCCGCCGCCGCTCTCCTCGGGCGGTGCCGCGGCCCACCAGAAGGAGAGACGCCGATGCCCCAGGCACCAACCGCCGCGGAGGCGGCCGAGCGCGCCGGCCCCCGCAAGCGGGAGACGGTGGGAAGCCTCGCCGAGAAGCTCGGCCGGGCGACCTCGGCGATCGTCACCGACTACCGGGGGCTGACCGTCAAGCAGCTCGAGGAGCTGCGCACCCAACTGCGCGCCCAGGGCATCGACTACCACGTGATCAAGAACACCCTGGCCCGGCGGGCTGCCGCGGAAGCCGGCGTCGGGGAGCTCGGAACCGTCCTCCGCGGTCCGGTCGGCCTCGCCCTCGGCTTCGGTGAGCTGGCCACCCCCGCCAAGGTCCTCAGCGAGTACCACCGCGTCAACCGGCGCCTCCCGCTGCTCGCCGGCTTCGTCGAGGGCCAGGTGCTCGACGCCCGCGGCGTCCAGGCCCTCGCCGAGCTGCCACCGCGGGAGGCCCTCCTCGCCCAGCTGGCCGGCACCCTCCAGATGCCGCTGACCCAGCTCGCCGCCGGCCTCGCCTCGATCACCTCCAACCTCGCCGCCACCCTCGACGCCTACCGGGAGAAGCTGGAGGCCGCCTGATCCGGACCCCGACGCTGCCCATGATCGATCAAGTCAATTGAATCAATTCAGGAGATGAGCCAACCCATGGCCACCAAGTCCATCACCCCCGAGGAATTCGTCGACGCCCTCCAGAGCTGGACGGTGCTCGACGTCGTCAACGCCGTCAAGCTGATGGAGGACAAGCTCGGGATCAAGGCCGCCGCCCCGGTCGCCGTGGCCGCCGCGCCCTCCGCCGCCGCCGCCGAGGCGGCCCCGGCCGAGGAGCAGACCGAGTTCACCGTCGTCCTGACCGCGGTCGGCGACGCCAAGATCAACGTCATCAAGGCGGTGCGCGAGATCACCGGGCTCGGCCTCAAGGAGGCCAAGGACCTGGTCGACGCCGCCCCCAAGCCGGTCCGCGAGGCGGTGCCCAGGGAGGAGGCCGACCAGGTCAGGGCCAAGCTCCAGGACGCGGGGGCGACCGCCGAGATCCGCTAGGCCCGTCCCCTTCGGCTCGCCGGGTGGAGGACTGCTCTCCCCCACCCGGCGGGGGCCGCCGAGCCGAGAACGATTCCTCCCCCGCGCCCGCTGAGAGGGGAAAGGGATTGCGCGGCGGTGTCTGCGGGTACACTGGGCGCCTGGGCATCCTTGCAGGCGACACCGAACATCTGCTCGCGCGGGCGCGGCTCACCGGGCCCGGGCGCCGGCGGGTTTGCTATGCTGTGAGATTGTGCCCGTCACCGTCGGCGTCCGCGCGCAGCCGCTTGTCAGGGGAACTCTAGCACATGGTCCTTTCTGCTTCCACACCCTCCAGCCGACACAGTTATGGCCAGATCGCCGACAAGCTGGAGGTGGGGAACCTCATCCAGACGCAGTTGGATTCGTTCTCGTGGTTCTGCAGGGAGGGGCTGCGCGAGCTCTTCGACGAGATCAACCCGATCACGGACTACACCGGTAAGAACTACGAGCTGAGGTTCCTGGACTACGAGTTCGGGACCCCCAAGTACGACGAGGAGGAGTGCCGGCAGCGGGACATGACCTTCAGCGCCCCGCTGCGGATCAACACCCGCCTCCACATCAAGACCGGTGAGAACGCGGGCGAGATCAAGGAGACCGAGGTCTTCATGGGCGACTTCCCCATGATGACCCCGCAGGGGACCTTCATCGTCAACGGCACCGAGCGGGTCGTGGTCAGCCAGCTGGTGCGCTCCCCGGGCGTCTACTTCACCGGCGGCGAGGACCGGGTCACCGGCCGGATGCTCTTCGCGGCCAAGCTCATCCCCAACCGGGGCGCCTGGCTGGAGATCGAGACCTCGAGCAAGGACGTGCTCACGGTCAAGATCGACCGCAAGCGCAAGGTGCCGGTGACCACCCTGGTGCGGGCCCTCGGCTACGCCGGCAACGACGACATCCGCGCCTTCTTCGCCGACGTCGACAACGACCCCGAGCACGCCTATATCCCGGCCACCCTGGAGAAGGACGCCACCACCTCCGTCGAGGAGGCGCTGATCGAGCTCTACCGCAAGATCCGCCCCGGCGACCCGCCCACGGTGGAGAACGCCCGCAACCTGCTCAGCTCGCTCTTCTTCAACCCCCGCCGCTTCGACCTCAGCAAGGTGGGGCGCTTCAAGCTGGACAAGAACCTCGGCATCCCCGAGGACGAGGCCCGGGAGCGGGCCCTGGACAAGGAGCGCCGGGTCCTCGACAACCAGGACTTCGTCTCGATCGTCCGCAAGCTGATCTCGCTCAACAACGGCATGGGCGAGTCCGACGACATCGACCACCTCGGCAACCGCCGGGTGCGCGCGGTCGGCGAGCTGCTCCAGAACCAGTTCCGGATGGGCCTGATCCGGATGGAGCGGATCATCAAGGAGCGGATGACCATCTGCGACGCGGCGACGGTCACGGCGGCGAGCCTGATCAACGCCCGCCCGGTGGTGGCGGCGATCAAGGAGTTCTTCGGCTCCTCCCAGCTCTCCCAGTTCATGGACCAGACCAACCCGCTGGCCGAGCTGACCCACAAGCGGCGCCTCTCCGCGCTCGGGCCGGGCGGCCTCTCCCGGGAGCGCGCCGGCTTCGACGTCCGCGACGTCCACTACAGCCACTACGGCCGGATCTGCCCGATCGAGACCCCCGAGGGTCCGAACATCGGCCTGATCGGATCGCTGGCGACCTTTGCCCGGGTCAACGAGTTCGGCTTCATCGAGGCCCCCTTCCGCCGCGTCTACCGCGAGGTGTCGACACACGACGCCCGGGAGAGCGGCCTGCTCGCCGGCCAGACCCTCCGCGAGGACGCCAACTCCCTTCGCGCCGGCCGCGTGCTGGACACCGAGGACGTGCGGCGGCTGGCCCAGAAGGGCGTCGAACGGGTCCGGATCGTCCCCTGGGTCTCCGACGAGATCGTCTTCCTCTCCGCCGACGAGGAGGACAAGTACACGGTGGCCCAGGCCAACGCACCGGTCGACGACGCCGGCCATTTCACCGTGGTCCACACCGCCTGCCGGAGCCGGCACAACTTCAAGGACCTGCCGGTGACCGAGGTCGACTACATGGACGTCTCGCCCAAGCAGACGGTCTCGGTGGCCACCGCGCTCATCCCCTTCCTCGAGCACGACGACGCCAACCGGGCCCTGATGGGCTCGAACATGCAGAAGCAGGCGGTCCCGCTGCTGGTCAGCGAGGCGCCCATCGTGGGCACCGGCATGGAGACCCACGCGGCCCGCAACTCGGGGGAGATGGTCATCTCCCAGGGCAGGGGCACCGTGGTCGGCGTCTCCTGGCCGGAGCCGGCGGACGACGACCGCTCCGTGGTCAAGGTCCGCAGCGGGCAGGACGCCGGCATCGGCATCCTGGTGCGTCCCGACGACGGCGGACCGGACATCTGGTACGGCATCCACAAGTTCGTCCGGAGCAACCAGGGCACCTGCCTCTCCCAGCGCATCACGGTCAAGGCCGGGGTGCGGGTCGAGGCGGGCAGCGCGCTCGCCGACGGCCCCTCCACCGACCGGGGCGAGCTGGCCCTGGGTCGCAACGTGCTGTGCGCCTTCATGCCGTGGGAGGGCTACAACTTCGAGGACGCGATCCTGATCAGCGAGTTGGTGGTCCGGGAGGACAAGTACACCTCGATCCACATCGAGGAGTTCGAGATCGAGGCCCGCGACACCAAGCTCGGCCCCGAGGACATCACCCGCGACCTCCCCAACATCGCCGAGGAGTCGCTGAAGAACCTCAACGACCGGGGCATCATCTACATCGGCGCCGAGGTTCAGCCGGGCGACATCCTGGTCGGCAAGATCACCCCCAAGGGCGAGTCCGAGCTCTCCGCCGAGGAGCGCCTGCTCCGGGCCATCTTCGGAGAGAAGGCGCGCGAGGTCCGCAACTCGTCGCTCCGCGTCCCCCACGGCGAGCGGGGCACGGTGGTCGACGTCAAGGTGTTCAGCCGCGAGTCGGGTCACGAGCTGCCCCCGGGGGTCAACGAGCTGATCCGGGTCTACGTCGCCCAGAAGCGGAAGATCTCCCAGGGCGACAAGATGTCTGGACGCCACGGCAACAAGGGCGTCATCGCCCGCATCCTCCCCATCGAGGACATGCCCTACCTGCCCGACGGAACGCCGGTCGAGATCGTGCTCAACCCGCTCGGCGTCCCCAGCCGGATGAACCTCGGCCAGGTGCTGGAGACCCATCTCGGGTGGGCCGCGCAGGCGCTGGGCATGACGGTGGCGTCGCCGGTCTTCGACGGGGCCTCGGAGGCCCTCATCGAGGAGGAGCTGACCCGAGCCGGACTGCCGTCCAGCGGCAAGGTGCGACTCCGCGACGGCCGGACCGGGGACTTCTTTGACCGCGAGATCACGGTCGGCCACATCTACATGCTCAAGCTGGCCCACATGGTCGAGGACAAGATCCACTCGCGGAGCACCGGCCCCTACTCCCTGGTCACCCAGCAGCCGCTGGGCGGCAAGGCGCAGTTCGGCGGCCAGCGCTTCGGCGAGATGGAGGTCTGGGCCCTGGAGGCGTACGGCGCGAGCCACATCCTCCAGGAGATCCTCACCGTCAAGTCGGACGACATCGTGGGCCGGGTCAAGGCCTACGAGGCCATCGTCAAGGGCGAGAACACCCTGGAGGCCGGCATCCCCGAGTCCTTCCGGGTGCTGGTCAAGGAGCTGGAGGGATTGGCCCTGGGGGTCGAGATCCAGTCCGAGGACGAGAACCAGATCATCCTCGGTGAGGAGGACATCCCCGACATCCCACTGGACCTCGGCATCCACCTGGAGCGCGACGAACGGGACGACGTCGACGAGGCCCGCAGTTGAGCTTTCAGGGACTGCAGCAGGACCGCCGGGGAAGCGGGCGTGGTGCCTCGCTTCGGCCCGGCCGTCGGCACGCCCTGACCGGCGTGCCGCGCCCTTTGCTCGGCGGCATTGCAACTGCCGCCTGCGCAAAGCCTGCGCTCAGCACGCACACCCGCCTCCCCTTCGGCCGGCTTGCGCTCGGCACGCACCGTCGGCTCTCCTCCAGCGCCTCCCCCACCACCGCAACTCCCGCCGCGATCGCCGCGGTGACCGCCCGCCCCTGCCCACGAGCTACTGAAGGTCAGTGATGCTGAAACTCGAGAACTTCGACGCCCTCCGACTCTCGATCGCCAGCCCCGAGATGATCCTCTCCTGGTCGCATGGCGAGGTCACCAAGCCGGAGACCATCAACTACCGCACCCTCAAGCCGGAGCGGGACGGGCTCTTCTGCGAGAAGATCTTCGGCCCCACCAAGGACTGGGAGTGCCACTGCGGCAAGTACAAGCGGTACCGGTACAAGGGCATCATCTGCGACAAGTGCGGCGTCGAGGTGACCCGGAGCAAGGTCCGCCGCGAGCGGATGGGCCACATCAAGCTGGCCTCGCCGGTCTCCCACGTCTGGTACTTCAAGGGCATCCCCTCGCGGATGGGGCTGCTCCTCGACATGAGCCCGCGCAACCTCGAGAAGGTCCTCTACTTCGCCAACTACATCGTGGTCTCGGTGGACGAGAAGGCCCGCCAGGAGCTCCTCGCCAAGCTCGATCCCGACACGGACGAGCGGGTGATCGCGCTCCGCGAGCGGCTGCGCGGTGACACCTCCGGCTCCGACCTGCCCGAGCGGGTCGCCGCCCGGGAAGCCCAGGCCGCCGAGCAGGCGGGCCAGCTCGAGGCGAGCCGCGAGCAGCGGCTCTCCACCCTCGAGCGCTCCGCCGCCGACCTCGACGAGCGGATCCAGCAGCTCAAGGGCAAGAAGGCGCCGGCCCGCTTCATCCTCGGCGACGGTGTCGAGGACGAGATCGTGCTCGAGAAGGGCAGGGTGCTCGACGAGGACGCCACCATCCTGGTCCAGGACCGCCTCACCCAGCGCCGGGAGGCGCTCGAGGACGAGCACGCGCGCCAGCTCCAGGCCATCCAGGACGCCGCCGCGGCCGAGGTCGCCCAGTGGCGCGCCGACGCCGAGGGAGCCCGCGCTGAGGCCGCCCACGCCGGCAGCGGGGAGCTGGAGAGCCTCCGCCAGGAGATCGAGAACAGCCGCCAGCAGCTCGAGACCCTGGCGCCGCGCGAGCTGCTCACCGACACCCAGTACCGCGAGCACATCGAGAAGTTCGGCAAGGTCTTCAAGGCGGGCACCGGTGCCCAGGCGGTGCGTGAGCTGCTGAACCAGATCGACCTCGCCCAGGAGTCGCTCCAGCTGCGCGAGGAGTCCAAGTCGACGAGCGGCCAGCGCCGCCAGAAGGCGATCAAGCGCCTCCGCGTCGTCGAGGCCTTCCGCAAGTCGTCGACGAGCCCCACCTGGATGATCCTCGACGTCCTCCCGGTGATCCCGCCCGAGCTGCGCCCGATGGTTCAGCTCGACGGCGGACGGTTCGCCACCAGCGACCTCAACGACCTCTACCGCCGGGTCATCAACCGCAACAACCGGCTCAAGAGGCTGCTCGAGCTCGGCGCCCCGGAGATCATCGTCCGCAACGAGAAGCGGATGCTCCAGGAGGCCGTCGACGCGCTGATCGACAACGGGCGCCGCGGCCGGGCCATCACCGGCACCGGCAACCGCAAGCTCAAGTCCCTCTCGGACATGCTCAAGGGGAAGCAGGGCCGGTTCCGCCAGAACCTGCTCGGCAAGCGGGTCGACTACAGCGGGCGGTCGGTGATCGTGGTCGGGCCCGAGCTGCGCCTCCACGAGTGCGGCCTGCCCAAGAAGATGGCCCTGGAGCTGTTCAAGCCGTTCGTGATGCGCGAGCTGGTCTCGCAGAACTACACCCAGAACATCAAGAGCGCCAAGCGCATGGTGGAGCGGGTCCGTCCCGAGGTGTGGGACGTCCTCGACCAGGTGATCAAGGAGCACCCGGTGCTCCTCAACCGCGCCCCCACCCTCCACCGGCTCGGCATCCAGGCGTTCATGCCGGTGCTGGTCGAGGGCCAGGCGATCCAGATCCACCCCTCCGTGTGCAAGGCCTTCAACGCCGACTTCGACGGCGATCAGATGGCCGTCCACGTGCCCCTCTTCAGCGGCGCGATCGCCGAGGCCCGCAACCTCATGATGTCGTCCAACAACATCCTGAGCGCCTCCGACGGCCGGCCGGTGGTGGCCCCCAGCCAGGACATCGTGCTGGGTGCCTACTACCTCACCCAGGAAGGGCAGGACCGGCCGCGCGACCCGGAGGTGATCCAGCGGCTGCCCACCTTCAGCGACCCGGAGGAGGCTCGCATCGCCTACGAGCACGACCGGGTGTTCCTCCACCACTACGTCCGGGTCCGGCTCCCCAAGCGGATCCTGGTGGCCCGCCGCCAGGAGGACGAGGAGCCCACGGGCACCGAGCTGGTGGTGACCACGGTGGGCCGGCTCATCTTCAACGAGGTGCTCCCGCTGGGCGAGATCGCCACCGAGAGCAACCTCCCCTCCATGGTCTTCCGCAACGAGAACATGGACCAGCGCAAGCTGGCCCAGATCGTCAAGGAGTGCTACGACCTCTACGGGTCGGGCCGTACCGCGGTCATCGTCAACGGCATCAAGAAGCTGGGCTTCCACTACGCCACCCAGGCCGGGGTGACCATCGCCGCCATGGACATCAAGACCCCGGCCGGCAAGGCTCCCCTCATCGCCGACGCCGAGACCGCGGTCGAGGAGATCGACCTCCAGTACCGGCGCGGCCTGATCACCGACGACGAGCGCTACCTCAAGACGGTGGAGATCTGGACCAAGGCGACCGACGACGTGACCAAGGTGACCATGTCGTCCTTCGACAAGTTCCACTCGGTGCTGATGATGTCCCAGTCCGGGGCGCGCGGCTCGACCCAGCAGATCCGCCAGCTGGCCGGCATGCGCGGCCTGATGGCCGACCCCACGGGGCGGATCATCGACCTCCCCATCAAGGCCAACTTCTCCGAGGGGCTGACCGTGCTGGAGTACTTCATCTCCACCCACGGAGCCCGCAAGGGCCTGGCGGACACCGCGCTGCGCACCGCCGACTCGGGCTACCTGACCCGGCGCCTGGTCGACGTCGCCCAGGACGTGATCGTGCGCATCGAGGACTGCGAGACCACCGCCGGCATCTGGATCGACCTCGAGGACGACGAGCTCCGGGAGCGCGTCATCGAGCGCTACGCCGGACGCATCGCCGCCCAGGACATCGTGCTCGGCGACGAGCTGCTGCTGCCCACCGGCGAGGAGATCAGCGACGAGCTGGCCCGGCGCATCTTCGCGGAGCGGGAGCGGCTGCCGCGGATCAAGGTGCGCAGCATCATGACCTGCAAGGCTCGCGAGGGCGTGTGCCGTGCCTGCTACGGCCGCAACCTGGCCACCGGCCGGATGGTCGAGATCGGCGAGGCGGTGGGCGTGATCGCCGCCCAGTCGATCGGCGAGCCGGGCACCCAGCTCACCATGCGGACCTTCCACACCGGTGGGGTGGCCACCGGAGGCGCCGACATCACCCAGGGTCTGCCCCGGGTCGAGGAGCTGTTCGAGGCCCGCGTCCCCAAGGGCAAGGCCCTGATCGGCGAGATCGACGGCGAGGTGGAGGTGATCCGCGGGGACAGCAAGTCCCTCAAGGTCAAGATCTTCTCCCGCGACGTGTTCGACTCCGTCTACCCCGTGCCGGCGCGGCAGTCGGTCACGGTCGAGGACGGACAGGCCGTCGTCGAGGGGACCGAGCTGATCCGGGGCACCGACGAGCACGGCAGCGAGATCTCGATCCGCAGCAAGTACGCGGGCGTGGTCCGGGTCGGCAAGGCGGGGGTCACCGTGCGCGCCACCGACGAGGAGGCTCGCGAGTACGCGGTGCCGGCCTCCTCCGAGCTGGTGGTCCGTGACGGCGACCGCATCCAGGCCGGCGACCGGATCACCAAGGGCTCGATCAGCCCCCAGGAGCTGCTCCTGGTCCGCGGCCGTGACGACGTCCAGAACTACCTGGTCCACGAGGTCCAGTCCGTCTACCGCAACCAGGGCGTCGACATCAACGACAAGCACATCGAGGTGATCGTCCGGCAGATGATGCGCAAGGTCCGCGTCGACGCCTCCGGCGACACCGACCTGCTCCCCGGGGAGATCGTCTCCCAGTTCGAGTTCGAGGAGGCCAACGCCAAGGCGCTCAGCGAGGGCGGCGAGCCGGCGATCGCCCAGACCGTGCTGCTGGGCCTGATCAAGGCCGCTCTCAACACCGCCTCGTGGCTCTCCGCAGCGTCCTTCCAGGAGACCACCCGGGTGCTCACCGAGGCCGCCATCTCGGGCAAGATCGACCGGCTCCGCGGGCTCAAGGAGAACGTCATCATCGGCAAGCTGATCCCCGCCGGGACCGGCCTCGACTACTACCAGAAGCTCCGTGAGGAGGCCGTCCGCCTCTACGAGGAGGATGACGGCGGAGCCGCGGCGGTCGCCACGGATGGCGACGTCGCGGTGGATGGGGCCGAGGTGGCCGCCGCCCTGGTCGACACCGCACCGCTCGTCGCCGGCGACGCCGGCACGTCGTGAGCCGAGGGGGGGCGCCAGAGCCCCCCTCGCCGCGGCGGAACCACCGCCGCCACGCTCACCGTCCGGCTCGGCGCCACTCCGAAGCCGGGGGCTGATCCGCGCTCGCCCGGCGCTCCGCGGCGGGCGGCCACGCGCCCACCGGGCGGTTCACGGTGTCGCGCAGGCTCTGCTTCCAGTGGATGCTGATGGCCCGCTGCACCTGCAGGTCGGACCACCAGAGGGGAACGTCAGCGAACTGGTCGCGCCGGACGCGGAGCCGGCGGGTCAGGATCCGGCGCCGCACCGGCATCCCGAAGTCGGGCCGGTAGAAGAGCTTGTAGGCGAGATAGAGGAGCAGGCAGACGGCCAGTGCCGCGATGGCCGTGGCCTCTCCGGTGGTCGGCAGGCTGAGCGAGGCGAGGAGTCCTGGCTGCATCGGGGAGAACGATACGGCGCGCCGCCGCGCTCCACGCCGACGCAACCGCTTCGTGATCGCCGCGCGCTCCCCGTCCCGCCGCGCTGACCCGGCGCGGAAAAGAGAAGGGGCCGCCGGCGACTCACTGTCGCCGGCGGCCCTTGGGAAGGGAGGGCACTGGGGGGGCCTCACGCGGTGGGGCCTCCCGCATCATCGGGCCCGCGCAGTGACAGTCCCATGCGCCGGTGGTCACGGCTTGGCGACGTGAATGACCCGATCCGCTGATGCCGCATCGCGGCGCCGTCAGCGGGGCGCGGCCCCCGCGCCGCCAGCGCCCGCGGACACCCCGGCAAGGTCGTCGGCCACGAGCCGGCCGACCAGCTCGAGGATGCCGGAGCCGTTGGGCCGTGAGATGACGAGGTCGGCGCTCGCCTTGGCCTCATGGAGCGCGTTGGCCACGGCCACGCCACAGCCCGCAGCGGCGAGCATGGGCACGTCGTTCTCGGCGTCGCCGACGGCCACGCACGCCGGCAGCGTCTCGCCGAGGTCCGCCAGCGCGGCGCGCAGGCCGGTGGCCTTGCTCACCCCCGCGGGGAGGACGACCACGCCGCCCCGGTTCACCACCACGCCGAGGGGCAGCCCGGAGTCGTGGACGGCCTCGCGCACCGCCGTCAGGTGGCGGAGGGCGGTGGCACAGATGGCGCGGCCCACCGCCAGCGGCTCGACGCCGCGCCGGCTCAGGGAGGCGACCAGCCGCTCGGAGACGGGGTCGCAGAGCAGCCGCTCCCCCCCAGTGAGAGGGTCGACGAGAAGCGCGCCGTTCTCCAGGACGAGGCCGTCGAAGACCCCCCAGCCGGCCAGCACCGCCTCGAGCTGGGGCCGGGTGCGCCCGGTGACCAGCAGCACCCGCCGTCCGCTCCCCCGCACGCGCTCCAGCGCGGCGAGCGTCGCCGCGGCCACCACCCCGTCGGTGGCGATGGTCCCGTCGTAGTCGCACGCGAGAACGCGGAACCGCACCTCACCATTGTCGCAAGCGGGGGGGCGGAGACGTCCTGACGGTGTGGGGAGCGACCGCGACCCGGAGGTCAGTGCTCGAAGGTCACCCTGACCTCGGTCCCCTTGCCGATCTGCGACCGGATCTCGAGCCTGCCCTTCTCCAGCTCGGCACGCTCGCGCATCGAGATCATGCCGAGATGCCGTCCGGAATCCAACCGCCCCTCGGCGGCGGCGACGTCGAAGCCCACGCCGTCGTCGCGCACGATGGCGGAGACCAGGTGGGCTTGGAATCCGACCACGACCTCGATGTTCTTGGCCCGGGCGTGCTTCCTGGCGTTGTTCATCGCCTCCTGGATGATCCGGAAGAGCGTCGGCTCCAGCGCGCCGGGGAGCCGGGTCTCCTCGCCGATCACCCGCAGGCTGGTGGTCAGCCCGCCCAGCTCGAAGTCCTTGGTGAACTTGCGCAGGGTCGGCACCAGGCCCAGGTCGTCGAGGGTCATCGGACGGAGGTCGAAGATCAGCCGCCGGGTCTCGTCGAGCACCCCTCGAACCCCATCCTTGAAGTCGGCCAGCTCGTTGACGACGAGCTGCGGGTCCCGGCTGATCAGCCGCTCCAGGATCTCGGCCTGCAGCACCAGGTTCGCCATCGACTGCGCGGGACCGTCGTGCATGTCCCGCGCGATCCGCATCCGCTCCTCCTCGATGATCTGGAACACCTGGCGGGAGGTGTTGCGGAGCCGGGCCGTGCCCCCGGCCGGAGCCGGGGTGGAGGCGGTGGCGGCCAGGTCGTCGAGGCTCCGGTACACCTGGCGGAGGACCTCCTGCTCATGATGGATGTCGGTGAGGCGCGAGGCCGCGTCGCGGGTCCGCTCCTCCAGCGAGGCGAGGTCCGCGCGAGTCGAGGAGACCAGCCGGAACTGGCTGTCGATGTCCTCCACCGCGAAGCGGTCGAAGTTCTTGAGCACGTGGCTCCAGGCCACCTCCGCCTCCTCGAGACGGTCCCGGAGCTGGTCGCGGCGCACCACCGAGTCCGCCTGACGGGCCTCCAGGCGCAGGGCGACCCCCTCGAGGTCCTCGATCCGCTTGGTGATGAGGAACCGGATGCCGGAGATCGCGGACGGGTTGACGGGCCTGCCCGCTTCTGCGGCCACGGTCATCCGAGCAGGGACGCACGAAACACTGCGCGGCCATGATAGCGGTGCCTCCGAAGCCGCCTGCCGCATGGCCGTGACAATGGCGACCCCATGGCGTGACCGCGGGGCGCGGCACGCGCCCCGCAGGGGGCGGCCGGGAAGGGAGGCGAGTGCGTCGATCGCGTGGGTGGTCGAGCCGCGCGCCGAGCCGCTCCCACAGCGGGTCCCGAGAGGCGCTCGCCCCCCGCCACGCCGGCGACGCCCACCCCCGGCGTGACGGGCCGGTGGTCACCGGGGAGCCACCGGGAGGCCCGCACATCGGGTCTGTCACAAGCCGGTTGCACTGTCACCCCGGCTTTACAGGCCGAGCGTATAACCGGCTCACGGTCAGCGCCGTTCACCGTACCGGCGCCCGTTTGGCGTCGAGACGGCACCACCGAAAGAGGTCGAGAGCGATGGGCGACACGCCGGAGCCGACGCGCATCCTCGTCGCCGAGGACGACCCGGCCCTGCGCCGCCTCATCGACATGCTCCTGAGCAGCCAGGGGTACGACGTGCTGACCGTCAACGACGGCGCCGACGCCCTGGCCGCGGTGGACCGCTGGCCGCCCGACGCGCTGGTCGTCGATGTCATGATGCCCCGCATCTCGGGCCTCACCGTCTGCCGCGAGCTGCGGGCCGACCCACGCTTCGCCGCAGTGCCGATAATCCTGCTCACCGCCCGGGTCTTCGACGAGGACATCCAGAAGGTGATGGAGCTGGGCGGAATGGAGTTCATGAACAAGCCCTTCAACCCACGCCAGCTGGTCGCCGTGCTCGAGCGGCTGGTCGAGCGGCCGCTCCCCGAAGTCCGCTCGTCGTCGATGTTCAGCGCGCGCTCCGCGGCCTCGGTCACCGCCGCGGACGGACCGGCCCGGCCCTGAGCCGAGGCGAGCGGGGGCTGGAGCCGACGGTGGCCGGTCCTGACACGGTCGCGGCCGGGACCGCGCCGGGCGAGCCCGGCGCCGGGACGGGGAGCCCACCCTCCCGGCACCGGCTGCGCGACCGTCTCGACGAGCTGAGCACGCCCGGAGGGCTGCTGCTGGTCGCCGCCGTGCTGATCACGGCGATCGCGGTGACCTCGGCGATCACCGACCCCGACTTCTGGTGGCACCTGCGCACCGGCCAGCTGCTGATCGCCAACCATCTCCAGCTGCTCGGCCACGATCCCTACACCTACACCGTCCCCACCCATCACTGGACGATGCACGAGTGGCTCTTCGAGGTGGCGGTCGCGGCCCTCTACAAGCTGGGCGGTCTGGGCGCGATCGTCCCCGTGCTCAGCCTGCTCACCTGGCTGGGAGTGGTCTTCATCCTCCTGCGCGCCCGCCTCCACACGCGGAACCGACTGGTCCTCGGGGTCGGCCTCATCGTCGCGGCGCTGGCGGCCAACCCGATCTGGGGACCGCGCGACCAGATGGTCGACTTCACCTTCAGCTGCGTGGTGCTGCTGCTCATCGAGCGCCACCTGATGCGGGGAGGCCGGGCCCTCTGGCTGCTGCTCCCCCTCTTCCTGCTCTGGAGCAACCTGCACGGCGGCTTCGTCGTGGGCCTGGCCTTCGCGGCGCTGATCGTGGTCGCCGAGGCGGCCGGGCTGCGCCTCGGCCTCCCCGACCCGGTGCCGCCCCGGCGGATCGCCACCCTGGCCGCGGTCACCGTGCTCTGCACCCTCGTGTCGATGGTCAACCCCAACGGCCCGGGCATCCTCCTCTACGCCGCCGAGACCCTGGCCTCGCCCGCCCAGCAGGCCCTGATCCTCGAGTGGCAGTCACCCGACTTCCACCAGCTGGAGGTGCGCGGCTTCGCGGTGATGCTGGTGAGCCTGCTCGGCTTCCTGGTCGCCAACCGGAGGATCCGCGCCCGCGACGCGGTGCTGGTGGCGGCGACCACCGCGCTCGCCTTCGAGTCGGTGCGCAACGTCGCCATCTTCGTGGCGGCGGCCACCCCGACCTGGATCGAGCAGCTCAACCGGCTCTTCGAGCGGTTCCGTCCCGCGGCGCGGCCCGGCGGGCGCCGGAGGCTCCCCCCCTTCCGGGTCAGGGTCACCGCGCTGGCGCTCATGACGGCGGCGCTGCTCGGCGGCTGGGTGGGGCTGCGCCTGGTCCCCGCGATGACCACCAGCCCCACCGCGGTCAGCTACGCGGAGACCTACCCGGTGTGCGCCAGCGCCTGGCTTCGCGAGGCCCCTCACGGCCTGCGCATCTTCAACCAGTACGGGGAGGGCGGTTATCTGGCCTGGAGCCTGGCCGGCACCGGCGACAGGATCTTCATCTTCGGCGACGCCGCGCTGATGGGCGACAACCTCCTCTACACCTACGCCGACGTCAGCAACGTGGAGCCCGGCTGGGAGTCGACGCTGGAGCGCTACGGGACCCAGGTGGTGCTCTTCGACACCGGCACCGCGCTCGATCACGTGCTCCAGCAGAGCCCGCGCTGGGTGATGGTGTACAGCGACCCCCACAACCAGGCATTCGTCCTCACCAGCGAGCTCGCCTCCCTCCACCTCCCCCCACAACCCCCGGCGACCGGGACCTGCGCAGAGCTGGACCGGCAGGGTGAGGGGACCTCCTCATGAGCGACGCGCTGCGCACCCCGGCCACGCCCGCGACCGGCGCACCGACCCGAGCCGGACGCGGAGGCTCGCGCGCCGCCGGGGCGGCCTGGCTGGTCGCCGGGTTCTGCGTCACCCTCCCGCTCACCGTCCAGCTCTTCCGCTACGGCGACGAGTGGTGGCACATCGCCCTGGGGCGGCTGATCCTGAGCCACGGCATCCCCGGCGTCGAGCCGTTCAGCTTCGTGGCCACTCAGCATCCCTGGGTGGAGCAGCAGTGGCTGTACGAGGTGATCCTCGCCGGGCTGGTCCGCCTCGGCGGCGACGGGCTCGCCTCCCTGGCACTGGGGCTGGTCGGAAGCCTCGCCCTGCTGGCCGCCGCCCTGGCGGTGCCGCGTGGGGCGCGGATCTCACGCGGCTGGGCCGCGGCGGCGATGGTGCTCGGCGGGCTGATGGCGGGGATGGCCCTCGGCGTCCGCGCCGAGACGGTGAGCGCGCTCGGGGTGGCGGCGACCCTGCTGATCGTCCGGCGCTGGCGCGACGGCAGCCGGTGGGCGGTCTGGCTGCTGCCCCCGATGTACCTGCTCTGGGCCAACCTCCACGCCGGCTTCATCGCCGGGCTCGCGGTGCTCGCCTTCACCCTGCTCATCCACCGCCCCACGGGGCGGCGGCCGGCCGCGCTCTCGGGGAACCTCTCCCTGGCGGTGATCGTGGTGGGGGCGGCCGCGGCCGCGGTGCTCCTCGGGCTGGTCGCCGGCGCCGTGGTGCTGGCCCTGCTCTGGGGGCTGCTCCGTCCCGTCCCGCTCGACCCGGGAGCCCGGCGCCGCCCCCTCGCCATCGCGTCGCTGGGCGCGGCCGCCCTCACCCTGGTCAACCCGGCGGGCCCCGGCCTCTACGGCTACATCGTCGAGACGCTGGGCAACCCGCTCCTCTCGCAGCTCGTCTCGGAATGGCAGTCCCCCAACTTCCACGACCTGCTCACCCGCCTGATCGAGGTGGTGGCGGCGCTGCTGGTGCTGGTCTGGCTGCTCGGCCGCCGTCCCCGCGTGCCCGACCTCCTCCTCGCCACCGCCGCCTTCCTCTTCACCCTCCAGGCGGTCCGCAACGTCAGCCTCTTCGCGGTGGTGGCCATCCCCCTGCTCGCCGAGTACGGTCAGACCGCCTGGTCGGCGACCGCACCGGAGCGCTGGCGCCGGCGCCTCGGCACCCGCCTCCCCACCGTCCTGGCCGTGGCCGCGGCGCTGGCGGTGAGCGCCGCCTCGATCGCGGTGACCCTGCCCCAGGTCTCCGCGTCGTCGGCAGCCCACTTCGAGCAGACCCACGAACCGGAGACGGCCGCCGACTACGTGGCCGCCCACTTCCCCGGCCAGCGGCTGCTCAGCTCGGACGGCGACGCCGGCTATCTCGCCTACCGCTTCCCGACCGGCCGGGTGGTCTTCGTCTACGACGAGATCGGCATCTTCGGGACCGGCCCGCTCCACGACTACATCGAAGTCGCCACCGTCTCCGGGAGCTGGAAGGCCGTGCTCTCCGAGTTCCACATCCACCACGCCGTGCTGAGCGCGACGGGCGCCGACACCTCGGCGCTGCTCGAGCTGGGCTGGACCGTCAACTGCTACGACGCGGCGAGCGGCCGGGTCGTCATCTCCGCGGGCGCTTCGCCACCGACGGCGACCCCTCCCCCGCCCTCGGCCGCGCCCGCCTGCTAACGCGCGTCGGCGAGGATCCGCGCGGCGGCGCGGAAGGCCTCCCCGCTCACCGACCCGGAGCCCTGGCGCCGGGCCTCGTCGCCCAGCTCGCGGAGCGCGGCGGCGACCAGACGCCGTTCGGAGCTGCTCTCGGCCGCCAGCGCCGCCTCCTGGGCGTAGGCGAGAGCGACCACCAGACGCCCTCCCTCCTGGGCCACCCCGGCCAGGGCGCGCAGGGCCGCGCCGCGGAGCGCGGCATCCCCCTCTTCCTCGGCGGCGGCCCGGCACTCCTCCAGGTAGCGCGTGGCCGCGACCGCCTGACCGCGCCGCCAGTGGGCGACGCCGAGGTCGTGGAGGATCTCGGCGGCACCGTGGGCGTCGCCGTCCGCTCGGCGCAGGGCGAGCGCGCGGCGCAGCCCCGCCTCCGCCTCCTCCCAGCGCCCCTCGGCGGCGGCCTGGGAGGCGAGCGCGACCAGCCCGTCCGCGACCACCTGGAGGTGAGGCCCCTCGGTCAGCGCCAGGGCGCGCTCGATCATCCGCCCCGCGGTCAGGGCATCCCCGCGGGCGGCGGCGAGGCGCCCGAGGTTCGCCGCCGCGGCGGACCGGGTGCGGAGGTCCCCGCACTCCATCGCCTGCTCCCAGTGGGCGACGGCGGTGCCGGCCTCCCCGTTCTCGGCCGCGGCCGAGCCGAGCTCGAGCGCGACCGCGCCGAGCACCTCGGGCGGGCTGCCACCGGAGAGCCGCTGCGCCGCCTCCAGGTAGGCGATCCCCAGTCCGGAATCGAGATCGGCCGCGATCGCCCGGCCGAGCGCGGCCACGGCGACTGCGCAGGCGTCGGGATCGGCCGCCGCCCACTGCTCGAGGGCGGCCCGGACGCTGCCTCGGGCGGCGGCCCGCGCCCCGCTCAGCTCCTCGCAGAGGCCCCGCCCGAGCAGGGCCAGGGCTCGCCAGGCGGGAGCGGACTCGGTGGCGCGCACCCGATCGAAGGCCGCCGCCGCGGCGGTCCGATCCCCCTCCAGGCGGCTCAGCGCGGCGAGCAGGGGAGCGGGTGGCGCGGTGGCGCGGACGTGTGTAACGCGGGGTGATGCCGCATCGTTACCGGAAGCGCTGGTGCCGCCGCCCGGGGCCGACAGTAGGCTCATCGGCGTGAGCCGGAGGAACGGTGCGCCTCGATGAGTGTGACCCCTGAGGTCGCAGCCGACGCCTCGGTGGCGCGCCCTCCCCTCCCCTCCACCCAGGGGGGCGCGACCCGGACGATCCCCGACCTCCCCACCGTGCTCGAACGCGACCGCCGCGCCGGCGTTGAGCGGGTCATCGAGCTCGCTCGCTGGATCGTGCTGATCTTCGCCGCGGTGAGCGTCAACTTCCCCGGTGAGACCACCAAGAACCGGCCGGAGGTCAACCTGCTGCTCGCCCTCTGGGCCATCTTCACCCTGGCCACAACCCTCGCGCTCCTGGTCAATCGGATCCCGACCCGGCGGCTACAGTACGCCATGCTGGCGCTGGACATCGTGATCGCGAGCGGCCTCGTGTACCTGACCGGCGGCTTCGACTCCCAGCTGGGACTGGTGTTCTACCTGGTGATCATCGCCAGCAGCCTCCGCTTCGGGCTCAGCGGGAGCCTGCTCTGCGCGGGCACCATCGCGCTGATCTACCTGGGCATCGGCTTCGCCGACGGCGGCCGGCTCGACGCCGCCACCGCCAACCTCTTCGCCGAGCGCCTCTTCCTGTTCGTGGTCATCGCCCTGATCAGTGGGCTGCTGTCGCGCGAGCTGGTCCAGAGCCGCGCCCGCCAGCTGACCCACACCTACGAGCTGGAGGCGGTCGCCTTCAACGAGCTGCGCGAGGTGGACCGGATCAAGAGCGACTTCATGATGCTGGCCTCCCACGAGCTGCGCACCCCGCTCACCAAGATCAAGGCATGGGTGACCCTGATGCAGGACGCCGGGGACCGGCTCCCGGCCAGCGCCCGGGACGAGGGCATCCGCGAGCTGCGCTCGGAGTTGGAGCACCTGGCCCGACTCACCGACAACCTGCTCGCCATCGCCCAGCTCGAGTCCGGGGAGATCCGGCTCAAGACCTCGTCCTGCGATCTGGGCCAGGTGATCAACGAGACCATCTCCCGCTTCATCGAGTCCGCGGACCGCAGCCGGTTCGCGGTCAGCGTCCAGCCGGACGCCAACCGGGCGATGGCCGACGCCGAGAGGCTGGCCCTCAGCCTCGCCTGCCTGGTCGACAACGCGCTCAAGTTCTCCCCGGAATCGGAGCCGGTGACCATCGCCACCCGGCGCGACGGCCCCTACGTCCTGATCGGCGTGCAGGACGCCGGACGGCGGATCCCGGAGGCCGAGGCCGACCGCGTCTTCGCCTCCTTCTACCAGGTGGAGTCCCCCCTGCTCCGCCAGCGGGGCGGCTTCGGGGTGGGCCTCTACCTGGCCCGCCAGCTGGTGGAGCGGATGGGCGGCAAGATCTGGATCGACAACAGCCGGGTGCGCGGCAACACCTTCGTGATCGCGCTCCCCGGCCAGATCTAGGCAGCCCGTGCGCCGCGCCCGCGTGACCTCCCGCCTCCGCCACCCATCTCGGTCCGGTAAAGGCTCGCAACACTCGGGTAACCGAATCCGAACCCCCGCCATCCTGGTGGTAGCGTCGTGGCGAGCACGCGGCGTCGGAGCGCGGAGGCCAATCCAGGGAACGACAGGATGAGCCCCTTCACGGACTACAGCATTCTCAACCCGGCCGCCTCGCTGGCCGGCCGGCCCGGCATCACCGAGGCCACCGTCCTGGTGGTCGACGACGACCCGTCGATGCACGACATCCTCAGCGTCCTCGGCCAGCAGCACGGCTTCACCATCCAGTTCGCCGAGGACGGGCTCGACGGCGTCCGTCTCGCCGAGTCGAGCGACATCGACCTCATCATCCTCGACCTCAGCCTCCCCGGCCTCACCGGGTTCGACGTCTGCCGCCGCCTGCGAGCCGCCGGCGTCGAGGTCCCCATCGTGATGGTCTCGGCCAGCTCGGACCCGGTCGACGTGGTGGTCGGCCTGGAGATCGGGGCGGACGACTACATCATCAAGCCGTTCGAGGTCAGGGAGCTGGCCGCCCGCATCAACGCCAAGCTCCGCCGCCAGCGGACCACCCAGTCACAGGTCCGGCCGGGGCGGCTCAAGTTCCCCGGCCTGATCGTGGACGTCGGGCGCCACGAGGTGCTGCGCGACGGCAAGCCGGTCACCCTGACCCCCACCGAGTTCGACCTGCTCGCTCTGCTCTCGGCCTCGCCGGGACGGGTCATCTCGCGCTCCGAGATGATCCAGAAGGTCTGGGGCCAGGGCGCCGACCTCGACCTCCGCTCGGTCGACGCCCACGTCTACCGGCTCCGCCGGAAGATCGAGCCCGAGGGGCCGCGTCCCACCTACATCCACGCGGTGCCGGGCATCGGCTACCGCTTCGAGCGGCGCGGCCTCAACGAGCGGCTGGCCCGGGCGCAGGAGACGCCCGCCGAGCTCAACGGCACCCAGCCCGCCAGCGGACCGAGCTGAGAGTCTCGCGACTCACGTGGGGACGGTGCTCAGGCCGCCGCCCGGACCGCGGAGAGGGTCCTGGGCGGCGGGCTCAGCCCAGACCGGTGTGATGGCGGCGCGGTGCGCGCCGGCGGCGGCCCTCCGGCTGCTGGAGGACCCACTGCCCACGCTCGTTCAGCTCAGCCGGCCGGGCGTCCACCAGCTGGTTGGTGAGCAGGGAGAGCGTCCTCCCCTGGGGAAGCGCGAAGTCGAGGCAGGGCATGACGTCGCCACTCCAGACCCGGCGCTCGGTCTGCCCACCGTAGATCGCCACGCTGCGGGTGACCCGGCGCTGGCTGGGCCCCCCCACCGAGTAGGAGATCCGGTACATCTCTCCGGAGCGGAGCGCGAAGTGGTCGACCGGGTTCGGCTCGATGTCCCGAAAGCCATCGCGGACGATTCGCCGCCGGGGTGGCGGATCGGAGGTGCTGAGGAGAGAGGGTTGTACGGTCATCTTGGTGCGATTATCCCGAGAGGCTCCGACCATCGGCCGGACGCCCGGTCGCGGACGGGTAACGGTCGGGTCGCCATTCACCGTCCCCCGCTCTCGCGTGGCGCGGCGCCGAGGCACGGCCACACCGCTGTCGCAGGCAAGATACGACGAGGCGACTCCGACCCTCGGTGCGGCCGCGTGCGACCAAGGTACGGTGTCGGGACTGCCGCAGCGCGGAGGTGACCATGGGCATCGGGATCGCCTGCGTCTCGGGGAAGGGCGGGGTGGGCAAGACGACCACCGCCATCAACCTGGCAGCCGCCCTCGCCGAGCGGGGCCGCCGGGTGCTGGCCGTCGACTGCGATCCGCAGTCGAACCTCACCAGCGGCCTCGGCCTCAACCCCTACGAGCTGCACGCGAGCCTGGGCGACCTGCTGAGCGGCCGGGTGACCGCGAGCGAGGCGATCGTGGCCACCGAGTGGGCCAACCTCCACCTGCTCCCCGCCACCCCCGACCTGACCGCCGTGGAGGCCGAGCTTCCCTCCGGCCTGCACCGGGAGACCCTGCTGCGCGAGGCCCTGGGCCGGGACGGCACCCTCGCCGCCTACGACTTCGTCTTCTACGACACCCCGCCGAGCTTCGGCTTCCACACCGTCAACGCGCTGGCCGCCACCGACTACGTGCTCATCCCCCTGCAGATGTCGGGTTTCGCGGTGCGCGGCCTCAAGGAGGTGCTGCGCACGGTTCACGTGGCGCGCAGCAGGCTCAACCCCGAGCTGCAGATCCTGGGACTGGTGCCCACCTTCGTCAACATCCGCACCAACTTCAGCCGCCAGCTGCTGGGCGGGCTCGCCGACCTCGCCGGCATCCGCGTCTTCCAGACCGTGATCACGCCGACCGTCAAGCTTCAGGAGACGTCGCTGGCGGGCGTCCCCATCGTCGCCTACGCCCCCACCTCGAAGGCCGCGGCGGCGTACCGGGAGCTGGCCGACGAGGTGCTCCAGGTTGTCTGACCCGTCGGAGGCCCGGCGCGCTCCGGACGATCCGGCCCGGCTGGCGCTGCGGGGCGGCGCGCTGGCCCGCTGGCTGGCCCCCACCTCGGAGTTGCGGCTGGAGCGGATCGCCTGCCAGGCGATCGACCAGCGGCCATGGCCGGCTCCCCCCGACCCGGACCAGGAGCTGCTGGCCCTGACCCGCAGCGTGCGCCATCGCGGCATCGTCGAGCCGCTCCTGCTCCGCCCCGTGGAGGGGGGGCGCTTCGAGGTGGTGCTGGGCGCGCGCCGGCTCGAGGTGGCCCGCCGGCTCGGGGTGGCGGAGGTGCCGGCCATCGTGCGGGAGCTCGACCAGGCGGAGGCGTCCCTCCTGGCCGTCTGGAGCGCCCTGCCCCGACTCGGCGCGGGGGAGATGATCGAGGTGGCGGCCCGGCTCATCGCCGCCGGCGTCACCGAGGCGGAGATCGCTCTCCTGCTCGCCGCCGCGGACCCCGAGGCACGGGCCGGGGCTCGTGGCCCATGGCCCCTCCGCGCCGACCTCGCGCCGCTGCGCTTCGCCGGCTCGACGGACCCCGTGCACCTGATGCTCGACGCGCTCGGGCGCGACCGCGGCGCGGCTCTCGCCGCTCTGCGCGGGGTCGACCCGGTGCGACTCGTCGGGCCCGGCGTCTGAGAGGATCAGCGAGACGAAACCGCCTCCAGGGATGGGAACCGCGTGACCTCACGCAAGCCGAACCGGGCGCCGCAGTCCGAGGAGGAGCTCTTCGAGCAGTGGGCCTTCCTGGACCGGCTGGTGGAACGGCAGGCGGCGCAGCTGCGCGCCGGAGTGCAGGACCTCGAGGAGGCCGACGAACCCGGCGCCGGCCTCCCCGAGCTCGAGGCTCTGCGCCGCGAGGTGGAGCGACTCGGTGCCGAGCTCGCCCGATCCCAGGCCGCTGAACGCGAGATGGTGAGCCGCGACCTGCACGGCCGGAGGGAGACCGCCGAGCTCACCCGCCGTCTGGGCGAGATGTCGGTCGCCCGGGAGCGTGCCGAGCGCCAGGCCGCCGAGGCCGCGGAGGCGCTGCGCAGGGCCGGCCTCGAGATCGAGAGCCTGCGCGCCCAGCTCGCCGCCGGCCAGCACGGCTTCTGGCGCATGGGGCGTCACTGAAGGGGGCCCCCGGAGCGGCTACGCGGTCACCGGTGCCGCCGGCCGCCGCCCCTGGGCCATGGCGATGAACTGGCGCAGCGCCGCCACCGGCACCGGGCGGGTGGCGACCTCCTGGAGCAGCGACCTCGCGTCGTCGAGCAGCTCCGGGTCGGGCAGCTCTCCCTTGCCGGAGGTGGCGACCACCCACCCCGAGGAGAACCAGAGCACCGTCTCGAAGGCCAGGCCACTGACGATGAGGCCGTTGAGCAGGGACTCGGTGATGCGCGAGAGGGGACGCTTCGCGTTACTGACAACAATGCCTCGAATACGCTCCAGGACACCCAGCTGCTCGGCCAGGCCCACGCTCAGCGCCGCGGCGCGCAGGGAGAGCAGATCGAGAGCGGTGGGCACCACGATCCGGTCGGCCACCGCCATCGGCCCGAGCAGCGACGGTTCGTGAGGATGAGTGTCGATCAGCACCACGTCGACGTCGTCGAGCACCGGCTGGATCACCGCGCGCAGCTGATGCTCGGGGAGCGGCTCATGGTTCAGGCTGCGGTGGCCGGGAACGGTCTGGATGCCGATGGGATGATCGACGAGCGCATCCCGCAGGCTGACGCGACCATGCAGGACGTCGGCGATGGTGACGGTGCGCTTCGACTTCTCGAGGGCGTTGCTCAGACCGCCGGTGGGATCGAGGTCGATGGCGATAACGCGCAGCCCACTGGAAGCGCCGGCAGCCGCCAGCGCATACGTGGCGGTCGTCTTTCCAACGCCACCTTTCAGTGACGCGATCGTGATTATTTCAGCGGCCACGTCCGTAGAATATCTCGGGATGGCAACAGCCGCATCCTTTGTCAAGCTCCTGCGACAACTCGCGGAGGCCAAGGACGACTACCTCACCGGGGCGCTCGACATCAGCTGGGACGGGGGCAAGGCCACCCTCTTCCTGGTCTTCGGGCAGCCCAATCACGCGGTGCTGGAGACGTTCGGCGGGGAGCGCCTGGAGGGCCCCGACGCGCTGACCGCGCTGACCCGCCAGCTGCCACCCCGGTTCCAGCTCTCGGCCTGGCGCAAGGAGGTGGTGCGGGCCGAGACCCTCACCTGCACCCTCGACGAGCTGATGGCGCCGTTTGCCCAGCGAGCGGGCGCCGGAGCGCCGGCGCGGGTGACCCCGGAGGCCACCGCCACCGGCGGCGTCCGCACCGGGGAGCCCGACTTCGGGCTCGCCGACTTCCCGCTGCTCCCCCTCGGGCCCTCGCTCTGGGCCGAGGCATCGGCGGGCGTCGTCCACCTCGACGTGCTGGTCCCCAGCCTCCCCGACGCGCTGGTGGTCCTGACCGGGCCCCGGCTGCGGGCGGCCGCCGTGGTCGTCCGCCAGCAGCTGATCGACGCGGTCTGGGTCGACGAAGAGGAGCGGACCATGGGAGAGGCGGCCGCCATGGCCCTGATGGGGGCGCGCCAGGGCACGGTGTCGGGGTACCGGCTCGAGGATCCCAAGCTCGCCGAGGCCCTGACCATGCTCTGGCGCTGCCCCTCCGTGTACCGTGAGATGCCCGCCGCCTGGGTCAACACCGACAGCCTCCTCGCCGACCTCGAGGGCCGGCACCGCGACAGCGCGATCGTGGTCACGGGGAGCGTCCACGGGGTGGCGCTGGTGGCCGGCGGCGAGCTGGTCGGCGTCTTCACCGAGAGCGAGCGACAGCCGCTGGCCTCCCCGGAGAGGCTGACCGCTCTGCTGCGGGCCCCGGGAGCGCGGATCACCCTGCGCCAGAGCCCGGAGGCGAGCCTCGCCGACCGCCTGCCGGAGACCGCCTACCACGCATTCGTCGAGGGCCCCGAGGCTCCGGTCATCCCCGGCCCGCCGGGCGCTCAACCCACCGCCCACGCCGGCGCCGGCGAAGCGGGCGGACCGGCCGCGGTGCCGGTCAGCCCCACCCGCCCGGTCACCGAGCCGGTGGCCCGCACCCGGGTCCCGCCTCCGCCACGCCCCCCCACCCTGGTCCCCACCGCCGCCCCGGAGGCATCCGGCGAGGGCACGGAGGGGCGCGGATGGTCGTCCCCTCCGCCCGCCGCACCGGGACCGCCGACGGGATCCGGCGCCGGCTGGGCTCTCACCCCCGGCGCCTCGCCCCCGGCCGCGCCGGCATGGATCGGCCCCTACCCGGCGCAGCAGCCGGACCCGCCGGCGGATCTCGACCAGCTGGGTGGAGTGGAGGTGGGGCCCGACGTCGAGGCGGTCAAGCTCGACCTCATCCAGATCGGCTCGCTCTGGCTGGGCACCGACGGTGCCGCCCCGATCGCCGAGATGATCCGCCAGACGCGCCCGTCGATCGAGGACGTCATGTCCGCCATCGAGGCGATCCGGCACATCGAGCTCCCCGGGCAGGAGCAGTCCGTGGTCCAGGCCATGACCCGCGAGATGCACTTCCACGCGGCCGAGTACCTGAGCGGACTGTGACCGCCTGCCCCGAAGGCTGACCGCCGTGAGCTCGGTGATCAACGTCGTCACCGGACACGCCACCATCCTGCTGGCGGTGGTGGCGATCATCGAGGGCGTGCTCGCCGCCTGGCTGATCCGCCGGGTCGACGAGATGCGAATGCGGCTGAGGCGGGCGCGGGAGGCAGCCGACCAGGCGGCCCGGGCGGCGGCGCTCGCCGCCCCGGGCGGGATCGACCCGGAGATCGTGATCCAGCTGCTGCGCTCCGGTCAGGCGGTGACCCTGGACGTGGTCCACGACCTGATGGCGCGGCGCGAGCGGGCCGAGGCGGGCGGGAGCGTCCCCGAGCTCTAGTCCCCGGCTTCCCGATGGGCCGCGGCGGCCAGCTGCCAGGTGAGCTGGGCAGCCTCCTCGCGCAACCGGATCAGGATCTCCTCGGTCAGCCGCAGCACCTGCACGCTCTGACGGATGGACCATCCGCGGCGCTCGGCGCCCGGCGTCCCACCGCTCCAGCGGCGCCGGACCACGGCGGCCGGTCGCACCGACCATCCGCTCGGCTCGGCCGAGCGCGCGCTGGGCATGGTCGCCACCTGGAACTCCCCATCGAAGCCCCCGGTCTCGGCCGCCCCCTGGGCCGCCCCGACCGTGGCCCGGCGGGGGTCGGCGGGGTCGTGCCGCGCCTCGGGAGGGACCCCGGGCGCAGGCAGCGCCAGCGCCTCGAGCGACCCCCCGGAACGGCCCGCGGCAATCACCAGCAGAGCGCCGGCCAGCTCCTCTCCGGTGTCGAAGACGCTGCCCTCGCCGAACCAGTCCCCGCCGAGGAGATCCTCGGCAGCCGGCGCCGGGAATTCCAGGGGTGGGGGCGTCACGGCCTCCGCCTCCGATCGCAGCCTGGGCCGCGTGGGCTCATGGGGGTCCCCGTGGAGGGTGCTGAGGAACACATGGTAGTCGGGGCCGCCCCGGCGTCCAGGAAAAGATCGTGTATCGAAAATGTTGCTGAAGCCGTGCGACCGGCCGCGCAGGCCAGAATCGCCGTAGGCGGCGCGTCTCGCCGGCGGCCGCCGCGTGCAGGAGGAGACCTGTCCTTGAGCGTCGCCGCCAACTCCCGACTGGACAACCGCTATCTCGAGGCGATGGGGCCGCTCCGGCCGCTGATCGAGGATGACAGCCTGACCGAGATCATGGTCAACGGGCCGGAGATGGTCTACGTCGAGCGCAAGGGCAAGATCCTGCTCACCGACATCCGGTTCGACGACGAGGCTCACCTGCTCCGGGTGATCGACACCATCGTCTCCTCGGTGGGCCGCCGCGTCGACGCCCGGAGCCCACTCTGCGACGCCCGCCTCCTGGACGGCTCGCGCGTCAACGCCGCCATCCCCCCGGTGGCCCTCGACGGTCCCCTGCTGACCATCCGGAAGTTCTCCAAGGACCCGTACCAGGTCTCCGACCTCATCGGCTTCGGGACCATCACCCAGGAGGGCGCGTCCTTCGTCCAGGCCTGCGTCATGGCCCGGGCCAACATCGTCATCTCCGGAGGCACCGGGGCCGGCAAGACCACGCTGCTCAACGTCTGCTCCGGCTTCATCCCCATCGACGAGCGGATCATCACCATCGAGGACGCTGCCGAGCTGCAGCTCCACCAGGAGCACGTCTGCCGGATGGAGTCGCGTCCGCCCGACGTCAACGGCGAGAGCCGGGTCAGCATCCGCGACCTGGTGATCAACTCGCTGCGCATGCGGCCCGACCGCATCGTCGTCGGCGAGTGCCGTGGCGGCGAGGCCCTGGACATGCTCCAGGCGATGAACACCGGGCACGACGGATCCATGACCACGATCCACGCCAACAGCGCGCGCGATGCTCTGGCTCGGCTGGAGACCCTGGTGCTGATGGCCGGGATGGACCTGCCCCTCAAGGCCATCCGCCAGCAGGTGGCGAGCGCCATCAACCTGATCGTCCAGCTCTCCCGCCTCAAGGACGGCTCGCGCAAGATCACCTCCGTCACCGAGGTGGTGGGGATGGAGGGCGAGACCATCACCATGCAGGAGATCTTCAAGTTCGACCCCCGCGGGGCCGACCCCTCGACCGGGAAGATCGTGGGCGACTTCGTGCCCACCGGGATCCGTCCCAAGATCATCGACCGCCTCTTCGACATGGGGGTCCCGCTCCCGCCGCGCCTCGCCCAGCTCTTCCCCGATCGGCGTCAGCTGCAGCACGAGGCGCTGGTGGCCGCGGCCCGGCACGCGGGCAACGGGCCGGCACCGGGCCCGACACCCCCACCCGCGTTCGGCGGGCCGAACGGCCTGGGGCTCCCCCCCAGCATGCCCCAGGGCAGGGCCGGTCACTGAGGGGGATCGCGAGCCACCGTCGCTGGTGGTGGGCCCCGGCGATCCGGTCCCGAGGGGTCAGACCCCGAGGATCTCGAGGATGCGCCGCTCGTCGATGGGCGGGACCATCGGCCGGGCGATGAGGAAGCCCTGACCCTCGGCCACCCCGATCTCCTTGAGGGTGCGCAGCTCGGCGTCGGTCTCGATCCCCTCGGCGACGATGGTGGTGGAGGTCTCCCGGGCGAAGGCCACCAGGGCGCATGAGAGAGCCCGGCGGGGACGGTCGGCGTCGATCCCCCGGGTGAGCGAGATGTCCAGCTTGATGATGTCGGGGACGAGCAGGAGGATGTGGCGCAGGCTGGCGAAGCCGGCGCCGGCGTCATCCACGGCCACGCGGACCCCGGCGTGCCGGAGCGGCTCGAGGGCCCGGTTGAGCGCCTCGTAGTCACCCACCGGGGCGTGCTCGGTCATCTCGATGACGATGCGCTCCAGGGGCACCGCACCGAGCAGCCGGGCGACGTCGCGCCGCAGCAGCGTCGACGGCGAGAGGTTGAGGGAGAGGTAGGCGTCAGGCGGGAGCGCGGGCAGCCCCGCCAGGGCCACCGCGAGCGCCGAGGACTCCAGCTCCTCGCGGAGGCCGACGCCGGCCGCCTCCTCGAACCACTGCAGCGGCATCCCGGTGTCGAAGCGGGAGAGCGCCTCCACGCCGGTGACCCTGCCCTTGACGAGATCGACGATGGGCTGGTAGACGGGGTGGATCCCGCCATGCTCGATCACCGCCTGGATGCGGGCGAGCACCCGGGCGCGGCGGGCCTCCGCCTCCTCCTTGCCGGCGAGCTGCTCGCTGAGCTCGCGGACGACGGTGCTGGCCACGTCCGGCGAGAAGGCGGACTCCCCGCGCAGCACCCGCTGGATGGTCTGGGTAACCTCGTCCGGCATCGAACCCTTGACCAGGTACGCGCTCGCCCCCGCGCTCAGCATCTCCAGGATGCTGGCCCGGTCGCCATAGGCGGAGAGGGCGACGATCCGCGTCCCCGGGCTCTCGGCGAGGATGTCGCGAGCGGCGCGCGGCCCGCCCCCGCCGGGCATCTTCACGTCGAGGATGGCGACGTCCGGATGCAGCTGGGCGGCCGCCTCGACGGCCTCCGTCGCGTCCCTGGCGACCGCCACGACCTCGATCCCGGCCTCGGACTCGAGCAGCTCGCGGAGCGCGTCGCGGATGTTGAGGTCATCGTCGGCGATCATCACCCGGGTCAGAGTCACGGCACTCACGGTGCCCATCCCGTGCTCCGCGCCTCGGACGGTACCGGCACCCAGGCGGTGACCACGGTGCCGGCGGGATCGCCCGCCTCCAACCGGAGCCAGCCTCCGGCAAGCTCGCTCCGCTCGCGCATGCTGGGCAGGCCGAGGTGACCGGGGCGCCCCTCGAGCGCCTCGCCCGGCCCGGCGCCGTCGTCGGCGATGCGGAGCAGGCAGCCACCGTCCTGCTCGCTGACGGCGACATCGATGTGCCGTGCCGAGGCGTGCTTGACGACGTTGGAGATGGCCTCCTGGGCGATCCTGTAGAGGGTGACCCGGACCTCGTTGGTCAGGGCCTGCGGTTCCGATCCGGCGAGGTCGTAGTCGATGAGCTCGCCCCGACGCACCTGCTCCAGGCGATCACGGAGCGGCCCGATGAGGTCGCCGTGGTCGAGCCCGGTCGGCCGGAGGTTGAACATCAGGCTGCGCAGCCGGGAGACCGCGCCTCCGACCATCTCCTCCACCGCCTCCAGGGAGCGCTGGGCCGGCTCGCTGTCCAGATGCCGCCGGAGCGTGTGCAGCCGGAGGGCGGCGGCGGCCATGACCTGGAGCGGGTCGTCGTGGATGTCCGCGGCCAGCGTCCGGCGCTCCGCCTCGTGCGCCTCAACCAGGAGGCGCAGCAGGCGCCGCCGGTCGGCGTCGATGCGATGGAGCTCCTCGAGGCTCCGGGCGAAGTCGGCCTCGGTGCGGCGCCGGCTCAGGTGCATCCCGAGGTACCCCCCGATCGTCGAGAGGTGGACCAGAAGGAGGTCGTCCCAGCCGGGCAGCTGCGGGCCGCCGGCCTCGAAGGCGCCGATGACCTGCTGACCGCTGCTCACCGGGATGGCGAGCCAGCCGCCCTCGGAGCTCCCCGCCTCCCCCTCGAAGGCGGCCGGCCGCCCGGTTGAGAGCGCCACCTCCACCGCATGCGACGGCTCCACGGGCGGCGCCGGCGCGCTCACGCCCACGCCCGGCGAGCGCCAGCGCGCCACGAGCTCCGGCTCGCCCCGCTGATCGGTCTCCCAGAGCCGGGCCTCGGGGGCGGCGAGGCTCAGCCCGACCTGCTCCAGCACCCCGCGAAGGGCGCCCTCCTCGGTGGGCGACTCGAGGGCCCGCACGATCCCGAGGTAGCGCTCCTTGATCTGCTCCAGTCGCTCGGAGCCGTCGCTGGGGGGCGGTGCCGCGGCGCGGCTCCGTGGACGTGGGGGGCGGACCGCGCCCGCAGTCGTCGGCGAGGACACTTCGGCACGAGTGTATGGGCGCCACAGGGAGGTGGGGAGCGCGCGCACCGACCGAAACGGATCGGTCAGGAGCCCGTCACCCGCTCGGCATATCCTTCACAGCCGTGCCGGCGGCACCCGCCGCCGATCGGGGTCAGGCGCCGGTGAACATCGCCTCGGGGACGACCTCACCCTGGGCGCTCAGGTGATCCAGGACCCGGGGGAGCACCCCGGTGGGGGCCAGCTCGCCGATCACCCGACCGGTCTGGGGATCCACGCCCTGCTGATGAAAGGCGAAGATCTCCTGGATCGCGACGCCCTCGGGGCCATTGCCCAGCACCTCGGCGATGCTGACGATCCGGCGGGTGCCGTCACGCAGCCGGGACTGGTGCACGATGATGTTGACCGCGGAGGCGATCTGCTCGCGGATGGCTCGCGAGGGCAGCTCGGCGCCGGACATCAGCACCATCGTCTCCAGCCGGCTGATGGCGTCGTGGGGACTGTTGGCGTGGAGCGTGGTCAGCGAGCCGTCGTGGCCGGTGTTCATGGCCTGGAGCATGTCCAGAGCCTCGCCGCCGCGGCACTCGCCGACGACGATGCGATCGGGGCGCATGCGCAGGGCGTTGATGACCAGGTCGCGGATGGTGACCTGGCCGCGCCCCTCCACGTTCGCCGGTCGAGCTTCGAGGGTGACCACGTGCTCCTGGCTCAGCTGGAGCTCGGCAGCGTCCTCGATCGTGACGATGCGCTCATCCTCCGGGATGAAGCCGGAGAGGACGTTGAGGGTGGTCGTCTTGCCCGATCCCGTGCCGCCGGAGACGACCACGTTGAGGCGGCCGCGCACGCAGGCCTGGACGAACGCGGCCATCGACTCGGTGAGGGTCCCGAAGCGGATGAGATCGTCGATGGTGAAGGCTTCCTTGGAGAACTTGCGGATGGTCACCGTGGGTCCGCGCAGCGCGAGCGGGGGGATGATGACGTTGACCCGCGAGCCGTCCTTGAGCCGGGCGTCCACCATCGGCGACGACTCATCGACGCGGCGGCCGATCGACGAGACGATGCGGTCGATGACCTGCATCAGCTGCTCGTTGCTCTCGAAGGTGACGGGGCTGCGGATCAGCTTGCCACGCTCCTCGACGTAGATCTGGTTGGGGCCGTTGACCATGATCTCGGCGATCTCCTGACTGGCCAGCAGGTCCTCGAGCGGACCCAGCCCCAGGACGTCGTGGATGAGGGTGTCGACCACGCGCTGCCGGTCCTGGCGGCTCATGGTCAGCCCCAGCTCGAGGATGACCTCGGCCACCAGCTCGGCGATCCGCTGCCGGACCACCTCGGCGGGCGCTGAATCGGTGTTGCCCGCCAGCTCCTCGACAAGGCGCTGGTGGACCCGGCCGCGCAGCTGCCCGTACATCGCGCCGAGCGGTCCACGCCCCTGGCCGGGGCGCGGGATCCCGGTGCGGCTGAGCAGCGAGGTGGGGTGGTTGCCGTCGCCGCCGCCGTCGCCGGTGCGGCTGAGCAGCGAGCCGGGACGCGCAGCCTCGGCGCCGTCGCCGGTCCGGCTCAGCAGCGGGGCGGTGGGCGCCGGGGCCATGGCCGGTCGCGATCGCGGCGCCGGCTCGGCCGCCGCCCGCGGCGGGGCCGCCCCGAGCGCAGGGCCCGCCGTGGCGCGCACCGACCATCCGGCACCCGGGTCGGGAGACTCCGCCGGGGGGACGGCCAGCGGCGACGCCGCACCCACCGGAGGTCCGGCGGGAACCACGGCCGGAGGCTGGCCCCCCGCCGAAGCGGGGGCCGAGACCTCCTCAGCCTTCCGCTGAACGCGGTCGAGAAGCGACATGCTCTCTCCCAGCCTGTCTGTCTGTGCGTGGCTCGTACGTCAGCGTCGGCTCCTTCTGACGGTGCTCACCGAGGCTACACCTCGGATCTATCGCGTCGAATACGTAGCTTGCAACGATCATGTCAAGAGTCGGAGGTTCGCGCTGCCCGCATCGTCACCCGCGGTCGCCGACAGGGCTCGGGCGGGTGTGCAACGGGGTGGTCACGGAGGGGTGACGGGGTTCGCGTGGGGAGGGGCGAGGAGGTGTCATCGTCGGGTGAGCCCGCAGCATGCGTCCTCGCCCTCCGCGTCCGACACCCGCTGGGAAGCGCTGTGCCGGACCGCGATCGAGGTGCGTGCCGAGCGCGCTCCGCGACGGGCTCGGCGGCCGCGTGCTCGCGGCCTCGTGCTCGCCGCCGGAGCCCTCCTGGGGGTCGCGCTCTTCGCCGCCACCCACTTCGACGTCCAGCCGGTGGGAGCGGATGCCGGCGCCGACTCCGATCTCTTCGCGCTCACCAACCAGGACCGCAGCAGCAACGGCGTGGCCGCGCTGGCGGACAACTCGACACTCGGCGCGATCGGCGAGGCGGCTCCCTACAGCGGCTGCTCCGGCGCCGGCACCGTCGACGGCCGCGCCCAGGACATGATCAACCGCGACTACTTCTCCCACCAGATCCCGCCCTGCAACGAGTACGTCTGGCCGATGATGAGCGCCTTCGGGGTCCACTACCGCTCGGCCGGCGAGAACATCGGCTGGGAGAGCGGCTACGGGAGCGGCTCGTCCTCGGCGAGCCAGGTCAACACGGACTTCATGAACAGCCCCGACCACCGCACCAACATCCTGAACCCGAACTTCACCGACCTCGGTGTGGGGAGTGCCACGGCAGCCTCCGGCTGGAGCTACTCCAGCACCTCGGGCACCTTCTCGGACGTGTGGATGTTCGCCGAGGAGTTCGCCCAGCTCGGCTCGCCGGCCCCGCCGCCGACGGCGCCGCCGGCCCGCTCCTCGGCTCCCGCGTCGACGCAGCCCGCCCCCTCCACGCCCACACCCACGCCCTCCCCCACGGCGTCGCCGACGCCGTCACCGAGCCCGTCGGCGGCTCCGACCCCCAGCCCCACCCCCGCCGCCCCCCTGCCCGCCTACGAGCCGGGCGGAGCGTACAGCGGCCCGGAGCTGATCGCCATCAACGGGCTGATCTCCGAAACCATCGAATCGACCCTGGAAGCCTTCCTCTTCAACTAGAGTTGCGGCCAACGCCGCCGCATACACGGGAGCCCAGACCGTGAGCCAGGATCCTGCGACCACAGCCATGACGGCCGCTCCCCCGGTGGTCGCCGTGGAGGCGGTGTCCAAGAGCTTCCGCATCAGCCGGCCGCCGCGCACCGTCCTGGACGGCATCTCGTTCAGCATCCGCCCCGGTGAGTTCGTGGCCATCATGGGGCAGAGCGGCTCGGGCAAGAGCACGCTGCTCCACGTCATGGGGGGCCTGGAGCCGCCCGACGCCGGTCGTGTGCTGATCGACGGACGTGACATCTACGCGATGGGTGACAGCGAGCGCTCCGCCTTTCGCCGCGATCACATCGGGTTCGTCTTCCAGTTCTTCAACCTGATCCCCAGCCTCACCGCCGCCGAGAACGTCGCCCTCCCACTCCGGCTGCGTGGCGAGAGCGGCGGGCACGGGGCGGTGCGCCTGGACCGCAGGACCGTCAACGAACGCGTCAGCGCGCTGATGGACCAGCTCTCCCTGCGCGGCCTCCAGGGGCACGGGCCCGAGGAGATCTCCGGGGGCGAGCAGCAGAGAGTGGCCCTGGCCCGGGCCCTCGCCGCCGCCCCCACCCTGCTGCTCGCCGACGAGCCGACCGGCAACCTCGACCGCCAGAGTGGCCAGGAGGTGATGCACCTGCTCGATCGTCTCTGCCGGGATCGCGCCCAGACCACCGTGCTGGTCACCCACGACGCCCGCACCGCCACCCACGCGGATCGGGTGCTGGTGGTGGCCGACGGCAGGATCGTGGACGAGGTCCCGGTGCATCACGACGGCGCCGATGCCGACCCGGCCGGCTTCCGTGCCCTGGTCGACCGGCTCGAGCGGCATGCCCTCTGACCCGAGCGCCGGCGGAGGCGGAGGGGGGGCCTCCGCACCCCGGTGGCTCGCGGCGGTGGCGGGCTGGCTCGGAGCGGCCGGCCTCGCTCCCGCCCTCCGCCCGCTGCTGGCGCGCAACCTCACCTCCCGGCCGGTCCGTGCCGCGCTGACGGCGGCCGCCGTCGGGCTCGGGGTGGCGGTGATGCTGGGCGTCCAGATCGAGGTCTCCGCGGTCTCGGCCCAGGCCGGGGCAGCGGCGCGGCTGCGAGCCGGCCAGTCCGGGCTCGACGTCCGCTCCACCTCCGGCGCCGGCCTCACCGCCCAGCAGCTGACCGCCCTGAGGGAGATCCCCGGGGTCCAGGAGGTGGTCCCGCTCTACCAGAAGCGGGTCGCCGCCCAGGGGCCGGGGTCGGCGGGCCCGATCACCACGGTGACCCTGGTGGGGCTCCAGAACGGGGAGGCCGCCCTCCGCGCCGTCACCCTCAGCGCGGGCAGCCTCCCCGGCGCGTCGAGCGACGACGAGGTCGCCGTCGACGCCGCGCTGCTCCCCGCCCTGGCACCGCCCAACGGCAACCTGGGGGTGGGCAGCAGCGTCTGGCTCACCACATCGCTCGGGATCCGCTCCTTCCGGGTCGTCGGGGTGACCGACGCCAGCGGCGTCACCGCCAGCTTCACCCACGACGTCATCTTCCTGCCCACCCCGGAGCTGCTCTCCTCCTTCGACCTCGGGCTCACCACCTCCCTGGCGGCGCTGCGGCTGGATCCCGGAACCAGCGCCGGGGCGGCAGCGGCGGCGGCTCACCTGAGCCTCGGCGGAGCGGTGACGACCTTCGACCCGAGCGCCGACACCGGCGACCCGCTCTCACAGCTCTCCCCCCTGCTGGTGCTGGCGAGCGTCGTCAGCGTGGTCATCGGAGCCGGCGTCAGCGCCAACACGGTGAGCCTCGCCGCGCTGGAGCGGCGACGCGAGAACGGATTGCTCCGCGCCGCCGGCGCGTCGGCGGGGCAGGTGTTCCGTCTGCTGGTCACCGAGGGGGGGGTGCTGGCGGTCGCCGGGGCGCTCGCAGGCGTCGCCGG
Source organism: uncultured Chloroflexia bacterium (assembly GCA_963803165.1). Lineage (GTDB taxonomy): Bacteria > Chloroflexota > Dormibacteria > Aeolococcales > Aeolococcaceae > Changshengia. The sequence continues at coordinate 280,283 of CAWDLK010000003.1, forward strand.
CGGCATCGGGCTGGGAGCCGCTCTGGAGGCCGCCTTCCGCACCGGGTCGACCCCTGCCTCGGTGGGTTTCCAGGTGGACCCGGCGGTGGCGGTGCTCGCCGGCCTCGCCGGGATCCTGGCGGCCGTGGCGGCATCGGCCATCCCCGCCGCGGCGGCCTCACGGGTGCCCATCCTCGACGCGATGCGCCCGGAGACCGCGGGGCGGCGCGAGCGCGTCAGCGGCGCGGCGCTCGGCGCCATCACCCCCCTGCTCGCCCTCGCGGCGCTCGCCGACCTGGCCGGGGGTTACGCGGTCGCGGTCGGCGCCGTGGCCCTTCTTCTCGCTGTGGCTCTCAGCCTCCCACTGCTGGCGCCCACCCTCGCCGGTCTGCTGGGACGGCTCCTGGGGGTGCGCTGGCCCGAGACGGAGGTCGCCGCGGCCAGCCTGAGGCGCCGGCGCAACCGCACCGCGCTGACGCTCTCCGGCCTGGTGACGGCGATCGCCGCGGCCATGGCGGGCGGCATCCTGATGGCCGGCTGCCTGGCGGCGGGCGACGCCTGGGTGGGCAGCCTCTTCGTCGGCGACACCCTGGTGCGAAGCCCCGTCACCGAGCCGGGCGCGATCGCCACCCAGATCGGCCAGGACGCCGGGGTCCAGCTCACCAGCCTCCGCTTCTTCCCCGCCGTGGTGGACGGCGACGTGATCGGTGTGACCGCCATCGACGGCAGCACCTATGCGCGGGACGGGGGACTCCAGGTGGTCAGCGGAGACCGCGGCCGCGCCTTCACCGCGATCGGCGACGGCCCCAGCGTGCTCGCTCCTCTGAGCCTCGCCCAGGCGGACGACTGGCAGGTGGGCACCGTGCTCACGGTGGCGACGGGCACGGGGACGACCGGCTTCACCGTCGCCGGCATCGTCGAGCACTCGTTCCCGGGCGGTGACGGTCGCGAGTCCCTGCTCGTCGAACTCGCGGCAGGCGTCCCGCTACTTCGGCAGCCTGGCGGCGGGCTTCGACGACCTCGAGGTGCTGACCCCTGGTCACGCCTCCGCGGTGGCCTCGGTGGCGAGCCAGTACGGGCTCGTGGCGACGCCGGTCGGCACCATCGAGTCGGCCACCGACCAGGCCCTCGGCGACACCGTCGGCATCCTGCCGGCGATCGCCTGGCTGGGGATCCTCATCGCCGTCCTGGCCGTCGTCAACACGCTGGCGGTCAACGTCCGCCAGAGCCGGCGCGAGCTCGGACTGCTGCGCGCCGTCGGCCTCAGCCAGGCCCAGGCCCGGCACCTGATGCTGGCGGAGGCGGGCCTGCTGGGGGTCGCCGCCGCGGTGATCGGGGTCGGAGTGGGCTGCCTGCTGGTGCTGCCCATGCTGGGGGCGAGCAGCAGCCCCGGGTTCACCCCCGCGTTCGTGATGCCGCTCACCTCGCTGGTGGCCCTGCTCGGCGGCGTGGTGGTGGCCGTGACGCTCGCCGGGGTGCTGCCCGCCCGGCGGGCGGCCGCCGCCGACATCGTGGGCGCCGTCCGCTACGAATGAGGCCGCCGGGGAGCGCCGCGCGCGCGCTCCTGGCGATCCTCGCCGCGACCCTGGGAGCCGCCTGCGGCGCCTCCGCACCGGCGACCCTGCACGGCGATCCGAGCGCCTATCTGCTGGCTCCCGCACAGCTCCCCTCACCGGACTTCACGCTCTACCTGCCGGCCGCGCCGGTGGGTGCCGGGTGGCTCGACCCGGCCAGCTCCAGGGCTCTCGAGAGGGACGGCCTGGCGGAGGCCGCGGAGGTCGAGTACTACCGCCAGGTGCCCTTCGGAACCAGCAACGGACCCATCACGCTCATCGCGGCAGCCGCGCGGTTCACCGGGGTCGCGGGCGCGGCCGCGGCCCTGAGCCAGCTCGACGGGGCGCTAGACGCCCGCCCGGGGGCCGCCCCCGCTGCCACCGGGAGCCTGGGCGACGGCGGGCACGCGGTCACGGTGGCGGGAACCCTGGGGGGCGTCCCGGCCCTCGAGATCATCGTGGTGTGGCGGGTCGAGAACGTGCTCAACAGCCTGGTCGCGGAGGGGAGGTCCGGCGGTCTCGCGCTCGATCAGCTCCTCCCCCTGGCCAGAGCTCAGACCGGCACCGAGCTGGAGCGGTGAGCCGAGGTCAGGCGGTCCGGCTGCCGGCCTCGCCGCCGAGGGGACGGCCGTCGCGGAGCAGGCGGAGGATCTCCGCGGCCGCGACGGGACGGGAGAAGAGGAATCCCTGGTAGGCGTCGAGGCCCTGGGGCTGCAGCCGGCTCAGCTGCTCCTCGGTCTCGACCCCCTCGGCAATGACCCGCAGCCCGAGGTTGCGCCCCAGGGTGACCAGGGCGTGGAGGAGGGCGCCGGGGTCGGCGGCCGGGCTCTCCTCGTCGTCGAGGAGGAAGCTGCGGTCGATCTTGATCGTGCTGATGGCCAGGTGGTGGAGCTTGCCCAGGTTGGAGTAGCCGGTGCCGAAGTCGTCGAGCGAGATGGTGACGCCCCGGCGAGCCAGCTCGCCGAGGACCTCCGCGGGGGCATGGGCGTCGACCAGGGCGGCCGACTCGGTGACCTCCAGCTCCAGAAGGCGCGGCGGGAACCCCGTCTCCGAGAGGCAGGCGAGCACCTCGCCGACCAGGCTCCGATCCATCAGCTGGTGGGCGGAGACGTTGACGGCGACCCGGACGTCGCCGAGGCCGTCGGAGCGCCACTGGGCGGCCTGGCGGACGGCGCTGCGGAGGATGAACTGGCCGATGTCGGCGATCAACCCGATCTCCTCGGCCACGGGGATGAAGCGCACCGGGGGGACCTCGCCGAGCGCCGGGTGATGCCAGCGCGCCAGCGCCTCGAGCCCGACGATCCGGTGCGTCGCGGCGTCGACCTCGGGCTGGAAGGCCACGCTCAGCTGCCCGCGCTCCAGGGCGAGGGGAAGCTCGCGCTCGATGAGCAGCCGGTCCTCGGCCTCCCGGGAGAGCGAGGGATCGAAGCGTGCCAGGCGTTCGGCGGTGGCGCGACCGGCGTGCTGCGCGATCGCGGCGTTGCGCAGCAACCCGGCCGGGCTGTCCCCGTCCTCCGGGGCGACTGCGATCCCGACCACGGCGCGGAGCCGGATGTCGGCGGCGCAGCCGGAGCAGGGGGTCACCACGGTGGCGACGATGGACCGCGCCATGTAGACCGCTTCCTCGGGGAAGACCAGCCCGGGGAGGAGCACACCGAACTCGTCGTCCGACCAGCGTGCCACCAGCCAGGGGGAGGCCGGCCCGGATGCCGCCGCGCGGCGTCCGGCACCGCCCTCCGCGGCCCCGACGCAGGCGGAGATGCGCTCCCCCATCTCGATCATCAGCTCGTCGCCGGCCTCGTGCCCGAGGGTCTCGACCACGGTCCGGAGCCGGTCGAGGGCGACCAGCAGCACCCCGGTGGATCGGCCGGAACCACGGCCCGCGGTCAGCTCGGCACCCAGACGCCAGCGAAAGGTCGAGGCGTTGGGGAGGCCGGTGAGCCGGTCATGGGAGGCGTCGAACTCACGCTCCGCGGCGAGGTGGTCACGCTCCTCGGTCCAGCGGGTCACGTCCACCCCCACCGAGGTGACGCTGGCGCGGCGACCATCCTCGCCGAGGCTCGGCGTCGCCGACCAGGCGACGGTCCTCAGCCGGCCGTCGTGGGTGCGGATCGGGACCTCGACGCAGGCGGCACCGTCCTTGCCGGACAGCGCCCGTTCGAAGGCGCGCGCCGCGCGCCGCCGGTGCTCCGCGGGGATCAGGGCCTCATGCCAGAGGCGGCCGCAGAGGTCGCTCCAGCGCCAGCCACCGAGGGCAAGCAGATCACCGTTGGCGAAGGCCAGCCGTCCGTCGGCGTCCGTGATCATGGCCAGGACGATCTGGCGCGCCGCGGCGCCGCCGTCTCCCCCCTGCGTCCCCGGTTGGAATCGCGGTCCTTCGGCGAGCATCCGATGGCGACCTCTCGACTTCTGCGGAACCGCCGGGCATCCCTCCCGGGGTTGGCCGACATCGTGGGCTGCACCGATAGGCATGAAAGACGCTTTCAGCCAGCCTGGGACGTACTGGAGACAGCAACGTCATCGTCACAACACGCCGCCCCCCTTTGTGACGACGGGTGGCCCCCTGGTGGGCTGCCTCCGCCCGTCCGCAGCCCGCGACCGGAGGCCGTCACGGGCCGGGACGGGCCACCGCGGGACGGGGGCCGTGGCACGGCCGGGTGACCGTCGCCGGAAGAGGGGATATCGGATCAGACGAATCGCTCGCGTTCACAGCTTCCCACGAACCCCGTAACCCCCCTGTCGCGGCTTCCGCCGGGACTCCGTGAGATCGCCCCCCCTAGCCTCCCCCTTGCCGTCTAGTGCATTTGAGCTATCTGACCGGGGCGGCCGACACCCAAGAGGGAATGAGGATCATGGAACGCCACACGAGCAAGCGATCGCTGCGGGCAGCCCTGGTGCTGGGCGCCGCGGTGGCCGGCACCGCCCTGGTCGGCTGGGGCGGGTTGGCGGCCTGGAACGCCTACACCGAGAACGCCGGCAACAGCGTGGCCGCCGGCACCCTCGCCCACGCCAACGGCGTGAGCTGCGTCTCGCTGCTGGGGACGATCCCGACCACCACCGGCACCGGCTGGTGCTCGGCGACGATCACGGTCGGGAACGCCGACCCGGCGACCTGGACCGGCACCACCGGCTCCATCATCATCGCCAACACCGGCTCCCTCAAGGGCACCTTCACCCTCGCCCTGCCGGCGGCGGCGTCCGGCGGCCTCTGCGCCGACCTGACCCTCAAGGTCACCGACCTCAACTCGACGGCGCCTGACACCGGCACGGTCATCCCCACCACCGCGCTCACCGCCGCCGGCCTCACCACCGGAGTCAGCCTCTACAGCAACGCCGCGACCCCCAGCCTGAGCTGGACGGGCGGCGGGGTGGCCGGGACGGGCACGGGAGTGACCGCCAACACCTTCACGGTGGCGGTGAACCCGGGTGGCTCTTTCACCTCCAACGCCGCCGACCAGGGCACGACCTGCACCTTCGGCCTCCTCTTCAGCCAGACGGCGGCCTGACCCGAGCAGGGCGCCGCGGAGGCCGGGCAGGGCGAACCTGCCCGGCCTCTCTTGTTCTCAGGGGGGCTCCTCCGCCGCGGGCCCAAGCGCCCGTACGCCCCGATCGCGTTACACCCGCGGCCGAGCTCCGTGACCCGCCTGTCGCCGGTTCCGCGGCGGCTTCGTGGCACGGCCCCCCCTAGTCTGGCCAGAGCCGTCTAGTGCATTTGAACTACCTGGCTAGAACGGTCAGAAGGAGACGAGGACGAAGATCATGGGAAACCGCACAAGCAAGCGATCGCTGCGGGTCGCCCTGGTCCTGGGCGCGGCCGTGGCCGGCACCGCCCTGGTCGGCTGGGGCGGGTTGGCGGCCTGGAACGCGTACACCGAGAACGCCGGCAACAGCGTCGCCGCCGGCACCCTCTCCCACTCCAACCAGAGCCTGAGCTGCGTCTCGAGCCTGGGCGCGGTGCCCACCAGCGGCCAGGGCTTCTGCGCCGCGGTGATCAGCGTCTCCGGGGTGGACCCGGTCAACTTCTCCACCACGGTGCTGCCCGTCAACATCAAGATCGACAACACGGGATCGCTGCAGAGCACCTTCACCCTGAGCATGGGGACGGCGCTGCAGGCCCCGACCGGGAGCCTCTGCCCCGACCTCACCCTCGCGGTCAAGGACAAGAACAGCAACACGGTGTGGGCGGCCACCGCCCTCAACGGCACCTTCACCGCGCCCAGCCTCTACAACAACGCCAGCACGCCCGCCTACACCTGGTCGCCGAACGGCACGGCCGGCACCGGCACGGGCGCCACCGGTGACACCTTCACGGTGACCGTGGGCATGGGCACCCTCTTCGCGGGCAACGCCACCGACCAGGGCCAGAACTGCACCTTCGGCCTGGTCTTCACCCAGACGGCGGCCTGATCCCAGGACACGATCTGAAGGCCGGGGCAGGGTTCCTGCCCCGGCCTTGTGCTGCCCGGCGGCCTCTCATCAGAAATGGCGCATACGCGTCGAGTGGTTCACCGCTTCCACCGCATCCCGTTACCCGCCTGTGGCCGGTTGGGGCGGGGTTTCGTGAGATCGACCCCCCTAGGCTCATCAGAGCCGTCTAGTGCATTTGAACTACCTGGCTCAACCCGTCAGAGCGTACAGAAAGGACACCAAGATCATGGAAACCCGCAAGAGCAAGCGATCCCTGAGGCTGGCCCTGGTCATGGGCGCGGCCGTCGCCGGCACCGCCCTGGTCGGATGGGGCGGGTTGGCCGCATGGCAGGCGTACACCCAGAACAGCGGCAACGCCTTCGCGGTGGGGACCCTCTCCCACACCAACACCGCCGGCGAGTCGGTTCTCTGCAACTCGACGACCGTCCTGGCAGACGCCCCGGTCCACTGCGCGGTCATCATCAGCGACAGTGCCCTGACATCGGACTTCCCCGGTACGAGCGGAACGGTGACCATCGCCGCCGGCGGCTCGCTGGACAGCACCTTCCAGATGTCGATGCCCGCGGCGCCGGGCCCCGCCAACAGCGGCGACGGCAATCTCTGCGGATACCTCACGCTGACGGTCACTGACAACGAGACGTCACAGGCGACTCCGTACGGGCCCACGACCCTGAGCGACCAGATGGGGCCGACCAGCCTCCTCGCCCAGAACGGCGACGGCACCGGTGACAGCCACCCCTGGGTGCCCAACGACACCGGGACCTACACGTTCGCAGTCGATCCCGTCACCGGCTTCGGCAGCAATGATGCGGTCCTCGGCTCCAGCTGCACCTTCGACGTCCTCTTCACCCAGGCGAGCGCGTAACCCCCGCCATGATCTGAGGGGGGCCGGGCGGAGCGCCTCTTCCCGGCCCCTTCTCTCCCCATCACCGTCAGCCAGGGCGAGTGCGGCGCCGCCCCTCCCCCAAGAGCGCCGCAACCGCGGGTCCCCGGCCCACCTCCCGGAGGCGGTGCCGCCCACCACCCATCTTCCCGGAGGTTCCCCATGTCCATCGATCGGCAGCGTCCGGACCGCAGGAAGCTGCGCGCCGGGATGGTCTTCGTCCTGGTGCTGGCCGGCACCGCCCTGATCGGATGGGGCGGCCTGGCCGCGTGGCAGGCGGTGACCCAGAACAACGGCACCGCGAGCACCCTCGGGGTGCACATGCAGAACGTGGCGACCGTCTCCGGAGGCGGCAGCCCGGTCACCTGCACCGACCAGACCTCGCCGGGCGCCTGCGGCGCCGTGTTCACGGCCAAGAACATCACCCCCGGCTACTCGGCCACCGTCGGCACGGTGGCGATCACCAACACCGGGACCGAGGCCTCCACCTTTCAGCTCACCCTGAAGTCGGCGACAGTGAGCGCCGAGGACCCTGAGTGGACATCGGGTGACACCACCCTCTGCTCCGATCTGCAGCTCACCGTCAAGGACGCGGAGGCCGGCGCGCCGGTCCTCTACAACGGTTCGCTGGGGGCGATGCCCCCTCAGAACCTCCTCGACAACGGTGGCAACTCCAACTGGTCGCCCAACGCCAGCAACACCTTCACGTTCAGCCTCGCGCTGGGGTCACCCGGCGTCGCGACCGACGAGGACTCCACCTGCACCGCACTCTTCACCTGGGGCCAGAACGGAGTTCTGACCAGTCCCCGACGCCCATGAGGGGGCCGGCGGACCACCCGCCACCCCCTCGGGGCTGAGGACCACGACCGCCGCCGGAGACCGCCCTCCGCGGCGGTCGTTCCATGACCGGCCCCGGGCAGCGAGCGCAACCGTTTCGTTGCGCCGCGTTGCACGAGCCGCCGCCCGGCGAGAACCACAATGGAGCGAGCCGGCTCGAACCGCCACCAGGAGGCGCGGGAGCAGCAGGGGAATACTTCAGTGGGCAACGCGAGGGTGACGCTCCCCGAGGAGCTGCACGACCTGGTCCGAGACGTCGTCGCCGACCTGGAGTCCGCGACCGGCGACCTCGGGGTGGGCGGCCCGCCGCCCCCACCGCGAGCCCCGCGACAGGAGCGACGCCGGACCCCCCAGGCCGCCGTCCTGCGGCTCCCGAGCCCGGGCCAGCCCCCGCCCCGCTCGTCACCCGGTGCCGCGGCCGGTCTCGACCCGGGATCCCCGGCCCTCGAGCCTGCCCCCCGCAGGCGTGCCTTCCTCGCCCGCGTGGCCGTCGCGTCGACCGTCCCCCACATGCCGCTCCCGGTGCGAACCCGGCGGGTCCAGGTGGCCTGCCGGCGCGCCTCGCCGCTCGACGCCGCCCGCATGTCGCGGATGCTGCGGGTGGCGGTGCCATCGCTGCCGGTGACCTCCGCCTCCCCCATCGCGGCACCGGCGTGGCTGACCGCGGCGGCACCACCCGCCGCGGCACCGGCGCTGGACCCGCCCGCAGAGGGCGCCGCGGTGGTCCTGGCGGGCCGGATCGCGACCGCTCCACCGGCCGACCCGGTCCCGGCGGCACCGGCGGCGCCCGTCGTCCTCCCGCCGATGGCGACGGTTGCGCTCTCGATCGCCGCGGAGGGACGCCCGCTGTGGCGATCCACCCTGGGCCACGTGACCAACCTGCTGATCGCGGCCGCACTCGGGCTGGTCGGGATCTTCTGCTGCATCGTGGTGGGCCTGGTGGTCACCGGCCACCACCTGGAGGAGGTGGTCACCGGCAGCATGCAGCCGACCATCCCGATCGGGTCCCTGGTGGTCACCGAGCAGCTGCCGGCGGGTCAGCTCCAGGTCGGCGACATCATGGTGTTCCCCAACCCCAACGATCCCAAGCTGACCATCGTCCACCGCATCGTCTGGCTCAGCCACGACCAGAGCGGCGACGTCCTGGCGCGCACCAAGGGCGACTACAACGCCCTGCCCGACCAGTGGACGATCAAGCGGCAGGCGAGCGCCGACGCCGATCGGGTCGTCTTCATCCTGCCGGGCGCGGGAACGGCCGCCGGCTATCTCCAGACCATCGGATTCTGGGGTCTGATCGCCCTGCTGGTCGGGGTCATCGGCTACTACGGGATCCGCAAGGTGCGGCAGATCCTGACCGAGAGCGATGCCGACGCGGCCGCAGCGGGCGCCTCGGAGCCTCTCTCATGAGCTACGACACCCTCGGCATGATCCGGCGCGGCTGGCAGGAGGTGGCGGCCACGGTGGCGCCCCAGGTCTCGGGTCTGGCCGAGCTGCTCGACCACCGGCTCGCCGAGGCGACCCGTCTGGGCCGCCTGGACGAGGCCAACCTCCTCTCCATCGTCGACGCCGCCACCCAGCTGGCCGCCAACTCGGGAGCGGTGGAGGTCGCCCCGGCCCTCAGCAAGCGGCTGCGCCGGCACGTCTACGAGTACCTCCTCTCCCTGGACGCCGCCGCCGACGCGGGCACGAGCCGCCCGGCGGGTCAGACGGAGTCCCCGGACGGCCGCGGCATGCTGATCGGAGCCGAGGAGGTCGTCGCGCTCCGGCGAGGCCAATCCCTCGACCCGGGGGCCGCCGCCCCCGAACCCGACGGCGACCGGGTCCGGTGGTTCGATCCCAGCGCGGTCCTGTCCGCCGAGGGGGAGGGTGGGAGGCTGGCGGCACAGCCGCGGGCGCCCACGCCGCCACAGTTCAGCTTCCACATCGGCGACCCGGACGACCTCAGCTCCAACCACGGTCCCCATGAGAGCGCGGCAGCCCCCGGGGCGGGCGCAGGGGGCGGCGACTACTTCGAGGGGGAGGGCGCCCCCACCGCCGGAGGCGGCGGGGCCGGCCCACGCCGCGCCTCCTTCGCCGATCCGTCGACCTGGCCCAAGCCGGCACCTCCCGCGCTCCGCGGCGTCCGCGACCTGCCCGCCGTCGACCCCGGCCTCGGAGACGCCGCGCCCCCGACGAACGGCTCCCCGTTCGCCCTCGCGGATGGCGCCCAGTTCCAGGACGTGGGCAGCTGGCCGCCGGTCCGGCCCCTGGACGGGGTGCCCCGCGGCGGGTTCGAGGACGCGGGGCGATGGTCCTCGCGCTGGCCCGGCGCGGAAGCCCCGCCCCTCACTCTGCCGGACGGCGCCGACCCGGGCGCGGCTGCGGACCCGGGCATCGCCGAGTTCGGACCGGCCGAGCTGCAGCCCCACCCCGACCTGCGTGAGAGCTGGCGCGACGCGTCCGCGGGGTGGCTCGCCGGACCCGACACGGCCGTCGCGGGGTATGGACCCACCGAGGCGCAGCCCGCCTGGTCGGTACGGCAGCCCGAGGCGGTGGAGCTCCACCGCACCGCCCTGGCGGGGGGCTTCGGAGAGCTGCCGGCGGCGCCGCTCGTCGACGTCCCGGAGAGCGACGTCGTCGCACTCCGCGCCGCCGTCAACGAGAAGCTCCGCAAGAAGCGGTGCGACGACGCCGCCGCGGTGCTCCAGCAGGCCGCGCAGGAGCTGGGCGGGGAGGCGGTCGCCGAGCTCGCCCTCGACGCCGGCGACCGCTGCCGAACCCTGGGCAAGCGCAACGCCGCGCTCAACTGCTACCTGGCGGCGTCCCGGGCCGACCCGGTCTACGAACCGCCGCTCGCCCGCCTCGCCGACATCTGCATCGACGATCAGGACATCGACCTGGCGGTCTCCTACCTGGAGCGCATCGCGCGCCTCACCCGGCTCCGCGGCGACACCCGCGGCGCGCTGCGGATCTACCGTAAGATCGCGACCATAGCGCCCTATCGCGACGACGTCCTGGAGATGCTGATGCGAGCCCAGGCCACGGGACGGATCGACCCATGAGGCCAGGCACCCGGGAGGGAGAAGGCGAACCCATTTGTTACCGGACAGTAACGCCCGAGCGGTCCGCCTCGGTCACACTCGGGCGACAGACTTCCGCCGAACCAACCGTGTCTCGCGCCGCACCCGACCCGGGTTGATGACGGCGCGGTCCCAGCAGAGGAAAGCAAGTGGCGATCCCCTCCAACCGACCTCAGAATCGAATCCTCCTCGTCGGCGGCATCCTCTTTGCCCTGCTGGCGGGCGTGGTGGTCTACCTGGCCGTCTCCAAGTCGTCGCCTTCGGCCAGCTCGACCCCGACCGTCCCGGTGGTGGTGGCCTCCACCACCATCAACGCCGGCTCGCAGCTCTCGGCGGCCAATCTCATCAGCCGCCCCTACCCCGAGCAGGATGTTCCGGCTGATTCCTTCACGGCTCCCAGCCAGCTGATCGGCAAGACCATCCCGACCACCATCAGCGCCGGGACGCCGATCACCCAGCAGCTGCTCAACTCCACCAGCCCCGAGACCGGCACGGCGGCCAACACCGCCACCCCGTTCACCATCGCCGAGGGGTACGTGGCTCTGGCGATCCCCGCCACCGGCAGCGCCGGCGGCAGCTCGGTCGACCAGATGACGGTGGGCTACTACGTCCAGACCGGCGACCAGATCGACATCCTCGTCGAGCTGGGCGGCTCGACGACCACCAGCTACGCGGTGGACTACGCCTTCCAGGACGTCCCGGTGCTGGCAGTCGGCTACGCATCGGGGGGCACGGCGTCGCCGAGCGCCTCCCCGGCCGCCACCACCCTCCCGGTGCCCTCCTACTTCGTCGTGGAGATGCCCCGCTACGAGGCCGAGATGATGACCGCCGTCCTCTCAGGCAACTTCGCCCAGTCGAGCGGCTCGCCGGCAACGGCCGGCAACCCGCCGGTGGTCCTCAAGTACGTCCTCCGTCCCTCCGCCGACTACGGCAAGTTCACGGTCGACAATGCGGTCACCCCGCACACCGTGACCTTCACGCCCAACATCATCAACCTGCCCTCGGGTGACACCGAGCCGGTGACCCCGTCGCAGCTGGCGCAGGCGCTCGGCGGATGATGAGCCGAGGAGCGCCCGAGGCCTCATCCCACCCGCGATGAGCGACTTCCTGCCCCTGCTCGCCGCCATCCTGGTGGCCTGCACGCTGCTCTGCTGGGTCGCCCTGATCGCCGCCCGATCCCACACCGAGGCCGACGAGGTTGCCAAGCGGCTGAGCGCCTTCATGGGCGGTCAGCGCCCGCCCCAGCCGGAGCGGGTGCGCAGCGGCAACCCGCTCCGCGACCTGCTCGACAGCTTCACCGACGCCATCAACCCGCTGATGGCACGCGGGTCCTACGCCGGCAAGCTGGCCGAGGACCTGCAGAAGGCCGGGCTGCGGATGAAGCCGTCCGAGTGGATGCTGATCGTCGCCGGCGTGGGGGTCGGGGTCGGAGGCATCTTCTGGCTGCGCTTCGGCACCTTCCTCGCCTTCATCCCGTGCCCGATCGTGATCTGGGTGGCGAGCGGCATCTTCCTCCGGCTTCGCCAGTCCCGGCGCACCCGGGCTTTCGAGGCGCAGCTGGGCGACACCATCATCCTGCTGAGCAACGCGCTGAAGGCGGGCCTCTCCTTTGCCCAGGCGATGAGCACGGTGGCCAAGAACGCCTCCCCACCGATCTCCGAGGAGTTCGGCCGGGCCACCCGCGAAATCGCCCTCGGCATCCCCGTCGACGACGCCCTCCAGCACATGGTGCAGCGCAACCGGTCCGAGGACTTCGACCTGATGGTCACGGCGGTGCAGATCCAGCGCGTGGTCGGCGGCAACCTGGCCGAGATCCTGGACACCATCGCCTACACCATTCGGGAGCGGGTGCGCATCCACGGTGAGATTCGCACCATCACAGCCCAGGCTCGGATGTCGGGGATGATCATCACCCTGCTGCCGGTCGGTCTCGCCCTCTTCCTCTTCTTCCTGCAGCCGAGCTACTTCGCGCCGATGGTCAAGCAGACACTGGGCTGGGTGATGCTGGGGGCGGGAGCCTTCAGCATCCTGGTGGGCACCGCGATCATCCAGAAGATCGTCAGGATCCAGGTATGATCGCCGCGCTCGCCGGAGTCCTGGTCGCCTGCGCCGTCACCCTGCTCGTGCTCTGGGGGGTCGCGGCGCGCTCTCCGCAGGCTGACCTCCTCGAGGCGCGGCTCGCCCAGTTCACCGAGTCCGGGCGCGCCGTTCAAAGCCTGGCCGAGGTGGAGATGACGCTGCCCTTCTTCGAGCGCGTCCTCCGACCGACCCTCGACCGCTGGGGCCGGCGACTCACCGCGCGCAACAGCCAGCAGCGCACCCAGGCGCTGCAGGAGAAGCTCAACCTCGCCGGCAGGCCGTGGGGGCTCACCGTGGGCGGCTTCCTGGTGCTGCGGATCATCTCGGTGATCCTGTTCGGCTTTGTGGGCCTGGCCGCGAGCGCGCTGCTCGCGCTGACCATGCCGGGGCTCCTCCTCGGCCCGGTGGTCGGGATGGTGGTCGGTTATCTGGCCCCGGACGCGGAGCTGTCGCGCCGGATCCGCACCCGGCAGAAGGACATCCTCCTCGCCCTGCCGTCGGCCCTCGACCTGCTCACCATCAGCGTCGAGGCCGGTCTCGGCTTCGACGCCGCCCTCGGCCGCGTGTGCGAGAAGTACCACAACGCACTGGCCGCCGAGTTCAACCAGGCTCTCAACGAGATCCGCCTCGGACGACCCCGCCTGGAGGCGCTCGACGACATGGCGCGCCGCAACCGGGTCGACGAGCTGAACAGCTTCATCCAGGCGGTGATCCAGTCGGAGCAGCTCGGCGTCGGCATCGCCAACGTGCTGCGCATCCAGTCCGAGGAGATCCGGCGCCGGCGCCGTCAGCGCGCCGAGGAGCAGGGGCAGAAGGCTCCGCTGAAGATGCTCTTCCCGATGGCCTGCTGCATCTTCCCCACCCTCTTCGTGGTCCTGCTCGGCCCAGCCGCCCTCCAGGTCCTCTCGGAGTTCGGACCGCACTGAGCGAGGTGCCCGGCTCGCCGGGAGAGGGGCACGGGCCTCAGCCCGAGCGGATGGCCTCCAGCACCGCGAGCGCCTCGTCGAGCAGGCGCTCGAAACGGATCCGCCACCGCTCGCGGAGCACGGGGCTGGACCGATACGCGGCCGGACCCGGGAGCTGGTCGCGGCGGAGCTGCTCGCGAAGGTGGACGATGTCGACCTCGAGCTCGGTGAGCCCGAGCCGGGCGACCAGGCGGACCGCCGCTCCGACCCTGACCAGCTCGCCGGACAGCAGCCAGTCGCGGACCGCGGCGACCAGGCCCTCGCGTCCGTCCCCGGCGATCGACCGCGCGTAGACGAGCAGGTCGGCCTCCAGGGCGTCTGCAGCGTCCTCCAGGCGGCGCTCGAAGGCGGCCAGGATCGCGTCCCTCGTGCCCTGATGGGCGAGCACCGCGGCGAGGCCGGGAGCGACCCTGCCGAGGAGGAGCTTCTCGAACGGGGTGAACTCCACGTAGCCGATCCGCTCCGCGGCGATCGAGACGATCCAGGGGCTGCCGTCGTGGCGGAGCAGGCAGAGGTTCTCGGGCCGCTGGGGCTGCTGCCAGGCGTAGAGCCCGGGCGCCTCGCCGAGCACGTCGACGCACTCCTGGCTCAGCTCGTAGCGCAGCCGCCTGAGCTCGCCGCTCCGGGTCTCGGAGCGCAACTGGGAGGCGAGCCGCTCCAGGACCTCCTCTCCGGGGGCGTCGAGGTCGCGGCCGCCGTCGACGCTGAGGACCGCGGTGTCGCACTGGGAGCGGGCGCAGAGGAGCAGGGCGCGGTAGTCGTCGCCGGTGGGCTCGTCCACCAGGTCGTAGGTCTTGCGACCGGAGACGTCGACGCCGCTGAGGCGGGCGATGAAGCTCCTTTCCATGCTCCTGACCGGGCTCCTCACGGATGACCTGCCGAGCGGCCTGGCCGCGATGGTAACAGGGGCCGGACCGATCTACAGCCACCTTCCCGCCCTCATCCCGGGGATGGCCCCCCAGCCACGGCGCCGTCACAGACTCGTTGGCGTCCAGTCGCAGGCGCGCCTCGCGTGCTACGTTGCCGGCTGCCGTGCCAGGGTACGGGCTCAACGAGGCCACTGCCGACTTCGTCCTCGTCATCGTCGTGGGCGTCAACTGCTGGTTGGGTTGGCGCTACGGCCTGGTCCGGCGCGCCATCGCCTTCGCCGCCGTCTACGGCGCCACCCTCTCCGCCTACTACGTCGGCAACCCGCTGGCCTCGACGGTCACCACCGGGGGCCTGGTGGCCAACGCCTGGGCGTTCGTGGCCGTCTTCGGCGTCGCCGTGCTGATGATCGAGGTCCTCGCCGCGCTCTACTCCGACACCATTCAGAAGGCGGTGGTCATCGTCTTCGACCGAGCCGCCGGCCTGGCCGCCGGCCTCCTGGTGGGAGCCCTCGAGCTCGGCGTGCTCCTGCTGGTGGCCCAGGCGGTCGCCAACGCTCCGCCGTCGACATCGACCGCTTCGACGGTGGACCGCACCACGGTGGTGGTCGCGGCCGACAACGGCGTGCTGACCCAGGTCATCGTCCGCCTGGAGCCGGGGATGCAGACCCTGCTCGGCCCCGCGCTCCCCGGCAACGTGCAGGATCGCCTGGACGGGAACGCCACCACCTGATCCGGTCAGGCCGAGGGCGGATGCTCCGGCGGGGCGGGCACCGGCTGGTCGGAGCCGAAGAACGATCTCACCACCGACCCGAGCCCGACCAGGTTGAACGGCTTGGTGATGAGGTGGTTGGCGCCGGCGAGGCGGGCGCGCTCGACGTCGTCGTCCCCGGAGAGGGCGCTGAACATCAGAACGGGAATCTCCGCCGTCTCGGGATTGCCGCGGATCCGCCGGCACGCCTCCAGCCCGTCCATCCCCGGCATCATGATGTCGAGGATGATCAGGTCGGGCCGCTGGGCATCCACCTCACGGAGGCCCTCCTCCCCGTTGGAGGCCGTCCTGACCTCGTAGCCCTCGATGCCCAGGTACATCTCCACGATGTGGAGGAGCCGGGGATCGTCGTCGACGACGAGGATGCGACGCTGGCTCACGGCTGGAGCTCCGGCTCCGGCCCGGTCTGGGCGGGACGGGTGGTCGACATCACTCCTTCCGGGATGATCCTGGGCGGTTGGCACCGGCTGGCGGTGCCGGAGGGCACCAGGATAATGGAGGACGGCAGGCTTCTGATCACCGGTCGCGCCCGGCGGGCTCGGCGGCGCTGTCACCCACTCCGACCCCGATCGCCTCCCGCTCCGTACGCCGCCGCACACCCTTGTCGATGATGCCGAGAAGGCGGCGGTTGAAGTCCCTGCGACGGTCGCTGTCCACCTCCGGGGGAGGGAGGGCACCGTGGAGCCGCTGGACGATCCAAGGCGGAGCGAGGCGTCCCACGACGGTGGTGTCGACCCGGACGGCGAGCTCCGCGTCCGCGCCCTCCTCGACCAGGAGCGACACCCGGAGGCTCCGTCCGGTGTGATCGACCAGCTTCCAGGCCCGCTCCCAGGCACGGCGGCGGTCGCTGCCGACGAAGACCAGATAGACGGGGTCGGTGACCAGCTGCACCGCTCCCTCCCCGGCCTCGGCGAGGAGCAGCTGGCGGATGTCCGCGTCCACCTCTCGGGCCACCCAGCTGACCAGCGAGGGGGCGCGCGTCTCCAGGTCGGGCATCGGCGCGGTGTGGCCGACGTACCCGACCGGCAACGCGCTCACCACCCCGGCGTGGCGCCGGCAGTAGACCCGCGTGTCGATGACCAGCCGGTGATCCGGGCACCAGGCGGTCCGGCAGCCGTGGCCGCGCCGGTCCATGTACTCGCAGGCCACGCCCGTGAGGGCCCCGCAGCCCGGCTGGGTGCACGGCTGGTCACCGGGCAGGTCGCCGGCGAGGACGGAGGGGTGCCCCTCCGCGGCCCCGGGGGTCTGGACGGGCGCACTCGACCTGTTCGGCGAGGCCATGACGGTGACCTTAGCACCCGCCGACAGCTCCATCCGAGGCCTTCACCGAGCCGATGGGGGCGGCCGCCGGGCCTCCAGTCCGTCGCGCGAGACGCCCCCGACAACCCCCTCACTGCTGTGCGACCGGTTGTTACCGTCCCTTCGCACTTCCCGCATCTCAGGAAGCAGCGATCAGAGCATAGTTCGCAGAAGCCGCTCCCACCGCGGCCAGCCTAGGCTTCACAAGGAGGTGAAAGAGCCGAAATGTTGAACGATCTGTACCAGCGCCTTCGTGGGCTCGTGGTCCGCAAGACCGAGCTCGAGGAAGACAAGGAGAAGGGGCAGGGCATGGTCGAGTACGCCCTGATCCTGGTCCTCATCGCCATCGTCGTCATCGTCATCCTGACCGTGGTTGGCCACCAAGTCAACAACATCTTCTCGAACATCAGCAGCACCCTGGGCTCGTAAGCCACCAGGGCCTCGAGGAAAAGGGGAGCCGCATTCCGCGGCTCCCCTTTTTCGCGTCCGCCTCCGGCCAGCGCTCTGCGGACAGCCGAAATCGGGGTTTTCGACGTACCATGCCGCCAATGCAGTACGGTCCCTTGGGCGGTGCCGTGCGAGTGGTCATCGCCAGCGATGCGCCCCAGGCGGTGGCCGAGCTGGACAAGCTCGCCGGCTACGCGGATCAGGTGAGCCTGATCGGCTTCATCCGCCACCCCTACGAGCTGGACGAGGACCTGGAGGCGCTCCTCCCCGACCTGGTCCTCCTCTACACCGGGTTCGGAGGCCTGGACACGGTCGGGCTGGCCGCCTATCTGGCTTCGCGCTCGGCCCGGCTCCGGGTCATGGTGGTGGTCGATCCCGGCGACGAGCAGTTCATCACCCGGCTGGAGGATGCCGGGGCCGCCACCGTCCGGGCCGACGCCGACCCCGCCTCCCTGGTCGGGGCGATCCTCGGAACGGTGGCCGCCGCGGTCCCTGCCCCCGATCCCGCGAGCGGCACACCCGCCGCCTGGCCGGGCATGGAGACGCCCATGCCGTCGTCCGTCGAGCTCCAGGGGGAGCCGTTCGGTCGACCGGTGGCCGAGACCTACCCCAACTGGGAGCCACCCCCCGCCGCCTCCCAACCCGCGACCTGGGGCATCCAGGCCTCCGGCGACGCGCCGGCGTCGGGCGCCGGCTGGGGGGACCAGTCCCATCCCGAGCCCCTTCCGACGCCGGGCGCCCCGGCCCCGGCCGGGTGGGCGGGGGCGCCGTTCGCGGAGGAGCCCACCCTCCCCGCCGCAGTGCCCGTCTTCCAGCTCGACACCGCTGCCTTCGAACCCGCGGCGGAGAGCAGCCCGCCGGCGGGGGACCAGTGGCCCGGGGTGCCCGCGGCCTCCCCCACAGCGCCGGCGGCGCCCGCGGAGCTGGATCCCGAGCCGATCCAGCCGGTGCGGCCTCGCCCGCCCCGGCGCCGCGGGCGCGGCCGCGCCGAGGTGGTGGTGGTCTTCTCGGGCAAGGGGGGGGTCGGGAAATCGCTGGTCGCCACCAACCTGGCGGTGGCTCTCGCCGCCGAGGAGGACCGGGTGGCCCTCATCGATCTCGACCTGCAGTTCGGCGACGTGGCGGTCATGCTCCACGCCGAGAGCCACCCGACCGCCATCGACGCCCTGGCCCAGCAGGGTGAGCAGGTCGACGCCGAGTTCATCGAGGAGGTCATGGCGACCGGACCCGAGGGGGTGCGAGCCCTGCTCGCCCCGGCCAGCCCCGAGTTCGCCGACCTGGTCAACACCGCCAGCCTGCGAGCCATCCTCAGGGAGCTGGCCAAGACCTATGACCACATCGTGGTGGACACCCCCTCCCACCTGGAGGAGCGCAACCTGGAGGCCATCGAGATGGCCGACCAGATCATCGTCGTGACCAGCTTCAACTTCGCCGCCATCAAGGACACCAAGGTCACCCTCAAGCTGCTCCAGTCCCTGGGCGTGGAGCGCGACGTCATCTCCGTGGTCCTCAACCAGACCCGGGCGAAGGTCGGCTTTCAGCGGGCCGAGGTCGAGGAGAGCCTCCGCTTCCAGGTGCTGACAGTGCTGCCTTTCGAACCCAGGGTCGACGACTACATCGACAACGGACAGCAGATCGTCATCGCCGACCCGAAGGCGGAGTTCAGCAAGCAGTTCCGCGTGCTGGTCGACCACGTCGCGGGCAGCGACGAGGGGAGCGACGCCACGGAGACGGTGCGGACCAAGGGACGGGCCACCCGGCGACGATTCTCGCTCGGCCGCAGCTGAGGTGGGCGGGCCATGATCCGCGTGCTGCTGGCCGACGAATCGGAGCGCATCACCGAGACCGTGGCCAGACGGCTCGGCCAGGAGGGTGACCTGGTGGTGTGCGCCATTGCCCGGGACGGTGACACGGCGCTCCAGGAGGCCCTGCGCACCCGGCCCGACGTGGCCGTCGTCGATGCCGGTCTGCCCGGGATGGACGGCATCCAGACCACCGAGATGCTGGTCCAGTACCTGCCGCGAACCGGGGTCATCCTGCTCTCCATGGAGGCCGAGAACGAGGCCTTCCGCCGGGCCATGCTGGCGGGGGCGCGCGAGTTTCTCCAGAAGCCCTTCAGCGGCGACGAGATGGTGGCCGCGGTCCGCCGTGTCCACGCCTTCGAGCAGCGCAAGGCGGCTCCGCCCAGCGTGACGGCGGCGCCGGCCGCGCCCGTGGCCGAGGGCAAGCTCCTGACCGTGGTCGGCGCCAAGGGGGGTGTGGGCAAGACGACGGTGGCGGCCAACCTGGCGGTGGCCCTGGCCCGCTCTCACCGCGTGGCGCTGGTTGACTGCTCGCTCCAGTTCGGCGACGTCGCGATCCTCCTCAACGTCAGCCCGGAGCGCACCATCTCCGACCTGGCCGCGAACAACGCCGTGGCCGACCGCGATGTCATCGCCGAGGTGATGAGCGACGGGCCGGGCGGCGTCCGGGTGCTGGCCGCCCCCACCAGCCCCGAGCTGGCCGACTACGTCACCACCCAGCATCTGCGAGTGCTGATCGAGCAGCTGCGTGCGAGCTTCGACTTCGTGGTCGTCGACACCGCACCCCACCTCGGCGAGATCACCCTGGACGTCGTCGAGATGGCCGACAGGGTGCTGCTGGTCACCGACCTGAGCGCCACGGCGATCAAGAACGCCCGCCTGCTCCAGAACGTCCTGGGGGTCCTGAAGATCGACCACGAGAGCCTGGTCCTGGTGATCAACCATCGCGAGGCGGCCGGTGAGCTGGAGCGCGCCTACATCGAGAAGCTGCTGGAGATGCGCGCCGCCGCCGAGATCCCCTACGACCCCGTGGTGGTCGCCACCTCGATCGCCCGAGGCGTGCCGTTCGTGCTGGCCCAGCCGCAGAGCCAGGTCGCCATCCGCGTGGCCGGGCTGGCCGACGCTCTCGCGGCGGTGGCGAGCGGACCGCGGCCCTCGGGCGCGGCGGGCCCCCCGGAGGCACAGCCGCGGAGGCGGCGCGGGGTGCTGGGCATGGGCCGCGCCCAGGGGGATCCCGCCTCCCCCACCGACTGACGGCTCAGCGACCGAAGATGCCGCGCTTGCGCTTCTTGTCGCCGCCGGCCAGGGCGGCCTGCTCCTGCGGCACCAGCCGGAAGACGAGCTCCCGGATCGCC
Source organism: uncultured Chloroflexia bacterium (assembly GCA_963803165.1). Taxonomy (GTDB): domain Bacteria; phylum Chloroflexota; class Dormibacteria; order Aeolococcales; family Aeolococcaceae; genus Changshengia. The sequence goes on from CAWDLK010000003.1 coordinate 300,607, forward strand.
CGGCTGATCTCGGCCTCCGGCTGCGTCTCCACGAACGGCTTGCCCTGATTCCAGGCGTCGGCCACCGCCTTGGGATCGTGGGGGATCTGGACCATCACCGGGACCCGGAGGTACTGCTCGGTGGCCTCCTTGTTGAAGTCGGAGTAGCCGTCGACGCGGTTGACGATCAGGAGCACGCGCTCCGGGTCGATGTTGAGCGACTCGAGCACGCCCAGGGTGAGGCGGGCGTTCTTGACGCTGGGGATGGTCAGCCCGGTGACCACCAGGATCCGGGTGGCCATCTCCATCACCTGGAGGATGGCCTCGCCGAGGTGGCTCGAGGCGTCGACGACCACGAAGTCGCAGACCTTGCGCACCTCGGCGAACACGGTGCGCACGTGATCGGGGGTGACCAGGTCGGCCAGCTCGGGCTTGATCGGGGCCAGCAGCACCCGCACGCCGGCAGGTCCCACCGCCAGGATGTCGTCGAGGATCTCCGCGTCGAGGTGGTCCTGGGCGTCCACGACGTCGGTGATGCTGCGCGAGTGGTTGAGGTTGAGCATCACGCCGATGTCGCCGAACTGGAGGTCGAGGTCCACGAGGGCCACCCGGGCGTCGGTCTCGCGAGCCAGGGCGACGGCGAGGTTGGCGGCGATGATCGACTTGCCGACCCCGCCCTTGGCCGAGAAGACCACGAAGACCTCGCCGGGACCGGTGCGCCCCGAGGCCGGCACCGGCGGCGCGTCCGCGCCCCGGGCCAGGAAGGTCCCCTTCTTCTGCTCGAGGGCGTAGACGCGCCGGATGGCGGCCACCAGCTCGTCGTGGCTGAAGGGCTTGATCAGGAACTCGCGGGCGCCCGCCTGCATGGCACGGCGGAGGTAGTCCCGCTCGCCCTGCACCGACATGATGATCACCGGGCTCGAGGGGAGATCCTGGGTCAGCTGCTCGGTCAGCTGGATGCCGTCCATCAGCGGCATGTTGACGTCGGTCAGCACGATGTCGGGGCGGAGACGCTCCGCCTCCTCCACCCCCTCCTTGCCGTCACCGGCCGTGCCCACCACCTGGATGTCGTCCTCGAAGCTGAGGAGCTTGCGCAGGTTGTCGCGCGTCGACTGGATGTCGTCGACGATGAGCAGGCGGATCGGCTGCTCGGCCAAGGGCGCTACCCCACCTGCAGCTTCGCGGCCTGGCCTGGGTCGACCTTGACCCCGGGCCCGTGGGTGGTGCAGAGGGTGACCGTCTTGACGAAGGTGCCCTTGGCGGCGGAGGGCTTGGAGCGCACGATCGCCTCCATCAGCGCGGCGAAGTTGTCGCGCAGCTTGACGTCGTCGAAGGACGCCTTGCCGATGGGGGCGTGGATGTTGCCGAGCCGGTCGTTGCGGACCTCGATGCGGCCGCCCTGGACCTCGCGGACCGCCTTGGCGATGTCGAAGGTGACCGTGCCCGCCTTGGGGTTGGGCATCAGCCCGCGGGGGCCGAGAACCTTGCCGATGCGTCCCACGAGCCCCATGACGTCTGGGGTCGCCAGGGCCACGTCGAAGTCGATCTGGCCCGCCTGGACCTGCTTGACCAGGTCCTCGCCGCCGACCAGGTCCGCCCCGGCCTCGCTCGCCTCGCGCGCCTTCTCCCCGGTGGCGAAGACGGCAATCCGCCGCACCTTCCCGGTGCCGTGGGGCAGGACCACGGTGGTGCGCACCGTCTGGTCGGCGTGACGGGGGTCGATGCCGAGACGGAGGTGGGCCTCGACCGTCGGGTCGAAGCGCCCGCTGGTCGGCGTGCCGCGCACCAGCTCCACCGCCTCCTGGGGCGCGTAGAGGCGTCCCTTCTCGACCTTCTCCAGGGCCGCTCGGTAGTTCTTGCCATGCTGCTGGGTCATCGTTCTTCTCCTGTGGTTCTGGCGGGCGGCGAGCGCCCTCCCACTCAGACGGCGGGCTGCGAGGCTGGGAGCCTCCTCTGCGAGGTCATGGCTGGACGGTCAGGCCCATGGAGCGGGCGGTGCCCTCGACGGTGCGCATCGCCTGCTCGACGTCGAAGGCGTTGAGGTCGGCGAGCTTGAGCTCGGCGATCTCCCGGACCTGGGCGGCGGTCACCGTCCCCACCTTGTCCAGGTTGGGACGGGCCGAACCCTTGTCGACGCCCGCCGCCTTCTTGAGCAGATCGTAGGCGGGCGGCGTCTTGGTCACGAAGACGAAGCTGCGGTCCTCGAAGACGGTGATCTCAGCGGGGATGACCATGCCAGCCTGGGCGGCGGTGCGCTCGTTGTAGGCACGGCAGAACTCCATGATGTTGAGGCCGTGCGGGCCCAGCGCGGTCCCCACCGGGGGGGCCGGGGTTGCCTTGCCAGCCTGGATCTGGAGGCGGATGACGGTCTTGACCTTCTTCTTGCCCATGCTGCTCTCCGTCCCCTAGCGAAGTCGCTCGACCTGAAGCAGGTCGAGCTCCACCGGCGTTTCCCGGCCGAACATGTTGACCAGCACTTTGAGCTTGCCCTTCTCGGCGTTGATCTCGGTGACCTTGCCGTGGAAGTCGGTGAAGGGGCCGTCAATGACCCGCACGCTCTCGTCCACCTGGTACTCGACCGAGACCTTGGTGGGAGCCTCGGCCTTGACCTGCCGCTGGATTCCCCGGATCTCGCTCTCGGCGAGCGGCACCGGCTTGTTCCCGGAGCCGACGAAGGAGGTGACTCCCGGGGTGTTGCGCACCACGTACCAGGACTCGTCGGACATGATCATGTTGACCAGGATGTAGCCCGGGTAGATGCGCTTGGAGACCCGGCGGCGCTGGCCGTCCTTGATCTCCATGACCTCCTCGGTGGGGACCAGGACCTCGAAGATCTTGTCGTGCATGTCCATCAACTCCACGCGCTTGAGGAGGTTGTTCTTGACCTTCTCCTCGTGGCCGGAGTAGGCGTGGATCACGTACCAGCGGACATCGCCGGTCTGGATCGCGGTGCCGGTTTCGCTCATGGTCATCTCGATGAGGGTGGCTCGCTCAGCTCGAGGGGCTCGCCGACGGCGAGGCGCTCGGGCTGGCGGAGGCGGAGGCACTGGGGCTCGCCGAGGCGGAGGCGCCCGGGGTCGGCGTGGGGGTGGTCGTGGCAGGCAGGGTGACGGTGCTCGAGCTGTTGTTCCCGGTGCCGCTGTAGATGGGCTTCACGGCGTAGCTCAGACCGTAGTCGGCGCCACCGATCAGGAGGCTGAAGAGGATGACGGTCACCACCACCACCCCGGTCATCCGCCAGAGCTCGGTGCGGGTCGGCCAGATGACCTTGCGCAGCTCGTCCCAGACGCCGCGGAAGTAGGCGAACCGGCCCGGGCCGCGCCCTCCGCTCCCCCCCTGGTTGAATCCCGGCCTGGCCGGCGCTCTGGCCACGTCCTCTCCTGACCTCCAAGGCTACGCCGGGCTTACCCGGTCGGGTCCGACCCGAGATGGCAGGGGCGGCAAGATTCGAACTCGCGACCCTCGGTTTTGGAGACCGATGCTCTACCAACTGAGCTACGCCCCTGTGGCCCGTCAGCATAGCGGCCGGCGGGGCCGCCTCTGCACATGGATCGGTTCTCCCCGGGCTGGCTACTTGGTCTCGCGATGCCGCGTGTGGGTGCGGCAGCGCGGGCAGAACTTGCGAAGCTCGATCCGATCCGGATCGTTGCGCTTGTTCTTCACGGTGGTGTAGTTGCGCTCCTTGCAGTCGGGACACTGCAGGGTGATCGTCGACGAGCCGCCTTTAGCCGTAGCCACGTTGAAGCCCCAACACAAATAAGACCTAGCCGCGCTAGGTCAAGCGCAATGATAGCACAGGCTCCCACCCCGTCAAAAGGGCGGGCGTGCCCCCCGCCCGCCCATGGCGCCCGCCGGATCCGCCACCGGCCCGCCGCCACCTCGCCGCGACACGCCAACCTTCGTCTGCCACATACTAAGGTCCCCTGAGTATCCGGGAGATCAACGAATGACCGGCGAGCCCACCGCCCTCTCCGAGAGGGACGCCCTCCTGCACCGCCTCCTCGAGCTCGGGCCGGCCCTCCGCCACCGCTTCCGGGCGACCGTCCCGGCGGAGGCCCGGCTGCGGCTGCAGGAGACCATGGAGGACGTGACCGCCTCCCAGCTGGAGGTGCTGATGCTCCTCCACCAGAGCCGGCCCGGGCTCTCCATGCACGAGCTGGCCGAGGCTCAGGCGATCACCCCCAGCTCGGCCACCCAGCTGGTCGACCGGCTGGTGAGGCTCGGGCTGGTCGAGCGCCTCCGCGAGGAGGAGGACCGGCGGCTGGTGCGGGTCCAGCTCTCCGGGTCCGCCCGGCAGAGGTTCGAGGAGATGCTCCGCCTTCACCTGAGCAGCCTGGCAGCGATCACCGAGCCGCTCAGCGACGAGGAGCTGCGCACCGGCGTCGGCCTGCTCGCCCGGATCACCCAGCCGGCGGGCGGGGAGTGCTCCCGATGAGACGGTTCTACTCCCGCCTCGGCCGCTTCGACGTCCGCTTCCGCTACCTCATCGTCCTGGCCTGGGTGGTGATCACGGTGGTCTGCGTCCACACCCTGCCGGCGCTCGGCTCGGTCGCCAAGGACACGGAGAGCGGCTTCCTGCCCGCCAACTCACCGAGCATGCACGCCGCCCAGCTGCTCGACCCCTTCGAGAACTCCAACCTGGCCACCGCGACCCTGGTGGCCTCGCGCCGCCACGGCGAGCTGACCACCCAGGACCAGGCGGCGGCCACCTCCCTGCTGGCCAGGGTGAGGGCTCTGCCCAACGTCGTGAGCGTCCGCGCCCTGGGCACCTCGGGCGACGGGCAGGCCCTGCAGGCGCTGGTCCAGGCCAACGTCCCCCAGTACGGCGGCGGCGCCGGGACCACCCTGGTGGACGCCATCCGCGCCGACTTCACCCGGGTGGGCGCGCCCAGCGGCCTGCAGTTCAACCTGACCGGGCAGCTGGCGATCGCGACGGACAGCGACAACGCCTCGGCGCACTCCCAGAACCTCACCCAGCTGTTCTCGGTCCTCTTCATCATCGCCCTGCTGCTCTTCGCCTTCCGGGCGCTGCTGGCGCCGCTCGTGACCCTGCTGCCGGCCGGCCTGGTCCTCGCCCTCGCCGGGCCGGTGATCGCCGCCGCCTCCCACATCGGCGTCCAGGTCTCCATCATCACCGAGCTCATCCTGGTCGTCCTGGTGCTGGGGGCGGGCACCGACTACGGCCTCTTCCTGGTCTTCCGCGTGCGTGAGGAGATCCGCCGCGGCCTGGTCCCCCGGGACGCGGTGGTCCGGGCCGTCGAGACCGTGGGCGAATCCATCACCTTCTCCGCGCTGATCGTCATCGGCGCTCTGCTCAGCCTGGTGATCGCCCAGTTCGGCTTCTACCAGGGCCTCGGCCCGGCGCTCGCGATCGGGATCGGCCTGATGCTGCTCGCCGGCCTCACCCTGCTCCCGGCCCTGCTCGCCATCCTGGGCCGGGCCGTCTTCTGGCCGAGCAGCCTGCGGGTGAGGGAGACTCAGCAGGGCGGCTTCTGGGGGCGGGTGGCGGCCGCCTTCGTGCGCCGGCCGCTGGCCACCGCCATCGCCGGGGTCGCCGTCTTCGCCGCCCTCTCACTCGGCTCTCTGGGAACCACCACGGCGGGCTTCGCCGACGAGGGCTCCGGCCCCGCGGGGAGCGACTCCGCGGTCGGTCAGGCGGTCCTCACCGCGCACTTCCCCTCCGCCGGAACGCTGACCTCGACCGAGGTGGCGATGGTCTTCCCCACGTCGGTGCTCGCCGATCCCACACAGCTCGCGGCGGCGCAGCGCAACCTCGCGGCCTCACCCGGCTTCAACGGCGTGATCGGACCGCTCAACCCGTACGGCCCCCAGGGGCCGACCCTCACGGCGGCCCAGGTCTCCGCCCTGTACGAGCAGCTCGGCTGGCCCCTCACGCCCGCCGCTGCAGCCGGCGTCAGCCCCGAGGTCGCGAAGGAGTACGGCGCCCTGGCCAGCTTCGTCAGCCCGGACGCGCGGACCGTCGTGTTCGCCGTGGTGCCCCGGGTGGGCCCGCCGGGCAGCGCGGCGGCGAGCGCCAACGTGCCGGCCCTGCGCGCGGACACCACGGCGGCCGCCCGTGCCGCGGGCGCCACCGACAGCGGCGTCTTCAGCCTCGACGCCTTCGCCTACGACGTCGAGAACGTCTCCCAGGACGACCTGGTCCACATCATCCCGACGGTGGCGATCATCATCGCCATCCTGCTCGCCATCGTCCTGCGCAGCGGGGTCGCGTCGCTCTTCCTGGTGCCCAGCGTGGTGCTCTCCTACCTGGCCGCCCTGGGCCTGGTGGGCCTGGTCTTCGTACACCTCGGGGGCCAGAGCGGGGTGCAGTTCATCATGCCCTTCCTCATGTTCGTCTTCCTGATGGCCCTGGGCTCCGATTACAACGTGCTGGTGATGACCAGGATCCGTGAGGAGTCCCATGGGCTGCCCCTGCGCGAGGCGGTGACGACCGCCATCGGGGTGACCGGGACCACGGTCACCACCGCCGGCCTGGTGCTCGGCGGCACCTTCGCGGTGCTCGCCTTCGCCTCGGGGGGATCACCCTCCTCGGGCGAGGTGCAGCAGGTCGGCTTCGGGATCGCCGCCGGCATCCTGATGGACACGTTCTTCGTCCGCACCATCCTGGTGCCCGCGACCGTGGTGCTGGTCGGCCGCTGGACCTGGTGGCCCTCCCGCCTCTACGCGCGGCACGCAGCCCCGGTGACCGCGGAGGAGCCCGCCACGTGAACGCCCCCACCCTCGCCCTGGGTGTCGAGGCGCGCCCCATCGGCGAACGCCGCCGGCTGGCGGTGATCTTCGGCGCCCTGATGCTGGCGATGCTGATCGCGGCCCTCGACCAGACCATCGTCTCCACCGCCCTGCCCACCATCGTCGGCGACCTCGGCGGTCTCACCCAGCTCTCCTGGGTCGTCACCGCCTACATCCTCACCTCCACCATCTCCACCCCGCTCTACGGGAAGCTCGGGGACCTGTACGGGCGCAAGCGCATCTTCCAGGGCGCGATCGTCATCTTCCTGGCCGGCTCGATGCTCTGCGGGCTGGCTCAGAACATGACCGAGCTGATCAGCTTCCGGGCCCTCCAGGGGATCGGCGCGGGCGGGCTGATGGTCGGCTCGCAGGCGATCATCGGCGATGTCGTCTCGCCGCGCGACCGGGGCCGCTACATGGGCTACTTCGGTGCCGTCTTTGGACTGGCCACGGTGGCCGGGCCGCTGCTCGGCGGCTTCTTCGTCGATCACGCCTCCTGGCGCTGGGTCTTCTACGTCAACGTCCCGATCGGAGCGGCCGCCCTGGTGGCCACGGGGCTGGTGCTGCATCTGCCCCGGGTACGGCGCGAGCACCGGATCGACTACGCGGGGGCCGCGCTTCTGGGCGCCGCCGTCACCTGCATCGTGCTGCTCACCACCTGGGGCGGGACCGAGTTCCCGTGGGCCTCGGCGCAGACGCTGGGCCTGAGCTTCGCCAGCCTGGTGCTCCTCGGCACCTTCATCGCGGTCGAACGGCGCGCGTCCGAGCCCATCCTCCCGCTCGCCCTCTTCCGCAACTCGGTCTTTGCCCTCGCCAACGCGTCGGGTTTCATCATCGGCCTGGCGCTCTTCGGGTCGATCATCTTCCTGCCCGAGTTCCTCCAGATCGTCAAGGGCGACGGGGCGACCAACTCGGGTCTGCTCCTCGTGCCGATGATGGTCGGGCTGCTGATCACCTCCATCGTCAGCGGACAGCTGATCAGCCGGACCGGGCGCTACAAGATCTGGCCGATCCTGGGCACCGCCACCACCGTGCTCGGCATGTATCTGCTCAGCACCATGAACGCCGCCACCCCCCAGGTCGTAACCGCCGCCTACATGGTGGTGCTGGGCCTCGGCCTCGGCGGTGTCATGCAGGTCCTGGTGGTGGTGGTGCAGAACTCCGTCGCCCAGAAGGACCTGGGGACCGCCACCTCGACAGCGACCTTCTTCCGCTCCATGGGAGGCTCGATCGGGGTCCCCATCTTCGGGGCGATCTTCAGCAACGTCCTGATCGCCAAGCTGGCCTCCGACCTGCCCGCGGGCTTCCACCTCGGCGGCCTCTCCGGCGGCATCGGCAACGCCAGCCCCCAGGTGCTCGACAAGCTCCCGCCCCTGATCCACAGCGGCGTGGTGCAGGCCTTCGGCCAGTCGCTCGGCGAGGTGTTCCTGGCCGGCGTCCCGTTCGCGGTCGTCGCCTTCGTGCTCGTCTGGTTCATCAAGGAGGTTCCGCTGCGAACCCGGGTAGCCCCGGCGCTGGAGCTCGCCGAGGAGAGTGGGGCCCAGCTCTGAAGAGAGGGGCCGAGACGGTCCGAGGCGGAGCCGCTGCCGCCCGCGGGGACGGCGCCCCGCGCGCGACCGGTCAGCGGGTGATGTGGCTGTACCGGTGCACGCAGATGGGCACCACCACCATGATGATCACCAGGGCCAGGCCGAAGGTGGTGGCGATGGGGTGCTCCAGCGACCAGACCCCCGAGGGCGGCGGACCGATGGTGTTGCCGAAGAGCTGACGCCCGGCGGTCACCACCGCCGACATCGGGTTCCAGTTCGCGATCACCCGCAGCCAGGCTGGCATCCGGCTGGGGTCGACGAAGACGCTGGAGATGAAGCCCATCAGGAAGATGGGTATGTTCATGATCACGTCGGCCGCCTGCGCCGAGCCCGCCAGGAGGCCCACCAGGATGCCCAGCCAGCCGATGGCGAACCCGAAGAGCTCGAAGAGCAGGAAGGCGAGCACCGCGTTGCCGAGGCCGTTGTCGGCGCGCCAGCCCACCGCATAGCCGCAGACGATCATCACCACCAGGACGGGGATGCCGAGCAGCAGGCTGGAGAGGGCGCGCCCGATGATGATCGCGGAGCGGGCGATGGGCAGGGTTCGGAAGCGGTCGACGACCCCCTCGCTCATGTCGGTGGCCACCGCCACCGCCGCGTTGCCGGCGCTGAAGAGCACGGTCATGGCGAAGAGGCCGGGCATCAGGTAGGAGCGGTAGTTGCCCCCGGGGACGCTGATCGAGCTGCCGAAGACGTAGCCGAAGAGGACCACGAAGATGACCGGGGTGAGCAGGGTCCCGAAGACGACGTCGGGCTGGCGCTTGCCCCGGATGAGGAACCGACGGGTCGCCGTGTAGGCGTCGAGCAGTCCGCCCAGGAGCCGTCGCTCCGCCTCCACGGCGGCCTGGCTCACGCTCCGCCCGCCGCGGCGGAGGAGGGCTCGTCCGGATGCCCGGAGTGGTCGGTCACGGTGCTGAACACCTCATCCAGGCTGGGGTGCTCCAGACCGACCTCGTGGACGGCCACCCCCATGGCGCGGAGCCGGGCCACGACCTCCTCGAGCCCGGTCAGGCCACGCGGCGCCGGGGCGCTCACCGACCGGCCTCGCACCTCCGCCCCCTCGCCGAGCAGCTGCCGGACCCGCTCCACCACGCCGGGGTCCGCGTCGGGCAGGGTGACCCGGACCACGGGCCGTCCGATCGACGCCTTGAGCTGCTCCGGAGTGCCCTCGGCCACCACCAGCCCGCGGTCGATGACCACGATGGTGTCGGCGAGCCGGTCGGCCTCGTCGAGGTACTGGGTGGTGAGCAGCACGGTGGTGCCCCCAGCCACCAGGCTCCGGATCGACGCCCACATCTCGCCGCGGCTGACCGGGTCGAGCCCGGTGGTGGGCTCGTCGAGGAAGAGAACCTCGGGGTGGTGGATCAGGCTGGCGGCGAGGTCGAGGCGGCGCCTCATCCCTCCCGAGTAGCGCTTCACCAGCTGATTGCCGGCCTCCACGAGGTCGAACTGGCCGAGCAGCTCCTGGGTCCGCCGCCGCGAGACGGCCGCTCCCAGGTGGCAGAAGCGCCCGATGGTCTCGAGGTTCTCCGCCCCGGTGAGCAGCTCGTCCATGGTCGCGGTCTGGCCGGTGACGCCGATCCTGGTGCGGACCCGGGGCGCCTGCTGGGTGACGTCGAAACCGGCCACCCGGGCGTGTCCCGCGTCGGCGGGGAGCAGGGTGGTGAGGATGCGGACGGTGGTCGTCTTGCCCGCCCCATTGCGACCCAGGAGGGCGCACACGGTGCCCCTCTCCACGCGCAGGCTGACGTCGACCAGGGCTCTGGTCGCGCCGAAGGAGCGGGCGAGGTGATCCGCGGTGATGGCGGGAGCGCTCACGGCAGGGAGCGTAGCGCGCGCGGGGGGAGGGCAGCGTGCCGCCGGCGCGTGGCGACGCCCACAGCCCGGCCGGTCGCTCCGGCATCGTGAGAAGCTCCGGTCCATGCGCTTCGGGGTCCTGATCCTTCCGGCCGAGACGTGGGCGACGCAGCGCGACACCTGGCGGCGCGCCGATCACCTCGGCTTCGACCACGCCTGGACCTTCGACCACCTGGCCTGGCGGTCGCTCCGGGAGGCGCCGTGGTTCGGGGCGGTGCCGACCCTGGCGGCCGCTGCCGCGGTCACCTCGAGCATCCGGCTGGGCACCCTGGTCGCCTCCCCCAACTTCCGCCACCCGGTCCCCTTCGCGCGGGAGCTGATCACCCTGGACCACATCTCCGAGGGCCGGTTCACCCTCGGCATCGGGGCGGGGGGAGGTGGCTTCGACGCCGCCACCACCCGCCGGGAGGCGTGGTCCCAGCGGGAGCGGACCGATCGATTCGAGGAGTTCGTGACCCTCCTCGACCGGCTGCTCAGGGAGCCGGTCACCACCCACGAGGGTCGCTTCTACCGGGCGTACGGCGCGCGCATGCACCCCGGCTGCGTGCAGCGACCCCGCCTGCCGTTCGCGATCGCGGCCGGGGGGCCTCGGGGCATGCGCCTCGCCGCCCACCACGCCGCCATCTGGGTGACCGAGGGCCCGGCGGTGCCCGCGGGCGGCACCATCGGCGTCGAGGCCGCCCTCCCCGCTCTCGCCGCCGAGCTGGGACGCATCGACGCCGCCTGCGCCGAGGCCGGCCGCGATCCCACCAGCCTTGGACGTCTCCTCTTCGCAGGAGTGCGCATTGCGGGCGTCACCGCCTCGCCGGAGGCGTTCCGCGACGCCGCCGGCCGCTTCGCGGCGCTCGGCTTCACCGATCTCGTGGTGCCCTGGCCACGGTCCTCCGGCCCCTTCGGCGGAGAGATCCGGGACGTGGAGTGGATCGCGCACGAGGCGGCCGCCCTGCGCGGCTCGTCTCAACAGGTGGGTGGCGTCGCGCTCGAGTTGAAGGAGTAGGCGCTGCTGTAGATCGAGGTCGCGGCGCAGCCGGTGTCCTGGTCCTGTGCATACCAGCTGCCGCCGACCTCGACCACGGTCCATCGCAGCGAGGTCGACGGAGTCCACGGGAAGGTCACCGAGACATACGCGGTGCTCCCGCTCTGCGAGATCAGGCTGAAGGTCCAGGTGCCCGACCCACCCTGGCACCGGCACTGCCACGCCGCGCCCCCGCCGGTGCCGTTGAACGGGTTCTCGCCGATACGGGTGGCCAGCTGCAGGGTCATCGGGCAGGGCTGGGCGATGATCGACTTGGCACAGCCGCTCTGCTGGCTCACGGTGCCGGGGGCTCCGGTGCCGGAGACCTCCTCCGCAGCGGTGACCGGGTCGCTCGCCCCGGGACCGACGACGGCGACCGGCGCCGGTGTCGGCGTCGGAGTGGCGGCCGGAACCGACGCCGACGGGCTCGCGGCCGGCGCGGTCGGGGCGGCCGTCGGTGAGCTCGTGCTCCCGCAGGCGGCGAGGCAGCAGGCGGCGGCCGCGGCCGCGGCCGCGACCAGGACGAGATGCCGGTGCGTCCATCCCAGCAGGGCCCCGTGCGCCCCCGGCGCGCCACTCCCCCAAGACGTGGTGCTCATGTCACCGACCCCCTGTGCTCGGACCTTCGAGTCGCGACAACGGTAGCGCGTGAGCGGGGGTCCGTGGGGTCCTGCGGCAGCATCCCGACACACCCTCCGGCCCCGCCCGGGGGACCGGCGCCGGCCCGGAGGATGGCGGCGGATTTGTGCGGCGAAGGCCCATTCCTACAGGGCGCGACCGCGGCGCCGATGGGGTGCGGGGGACAGCCGCGCGACCCTCTGATCTGAACTCAGTGGCGTGTATAATTCGGTGCAGCTTTCGAGTCCAAGGGAACTGCGACCGATTGTCGGCACTTTGGACGATCGGACGATGGCAGAGGGGCCCTCGAGGAGATGACCATGCTGAAGCCGACCCGCGAAGACCATTTCTCGTTCGGGCTTTGGACAGTGGGCTGGCAGGGTGTCGACGTCTTCGGCGCCGCCGTGCGCGAGCCGCTCGACCCGGTGGTGGCGGTCAACCATCTGGCCGAGCTCGGAGCCTACGGCATCAGCTTCCACGACAACGACGTCTTCCCGTTCGACGCTACCGCGGCCGACAAGAGCCGCGTGATCGGGCGCCTGCGCCAGGCGGTCGAGAGCGTCGGGCTGGTGATCCCGATGGTGACCACCAACCTCTTCTCCCACCCGGTCTTCCGCGACGGCGCCTTCACCGCCAACGACCGGCAGGTGCGCCGTTTCGCGCTCCGCAAGGTCCTCGACAACCTCGACCTCGCCGCCGAGCTCGGAGCCGGTACGGTGGTCTTCTGGGGAGGACGCGAAGGCGCCGAGTCGGGCGCCGCCAAGGACATCCGCGCCGCTCTCGATCGCTACAAGGAGGCCTTCGACATCCTCGCGGGCTACGTGATCGAGAAGGGGTACAAGCTCCGCTTCGCGATCGAGCCCAAGCCGAACGAGCCGCGCGGCGACATGCTCCTGCCCACCATCGGCCACGCCCTGGCCTTCATCAACGAGCTGGAGCACTCCGAGATGGTGGGGCTCAACCCCGAGGTCGGCCACGAGGAGATGTCCGGGCTCAACTTTGCCCACGGGCTCGCCCAGGCGCTCTGGCACGGCAAGCTCTTCCACGTCGACCTCAACGGTCAGAACGGGCCGCGCTACGACCAGGACCTCCGCTTCGGCGCCGGCAACGCCCGGGGGGCCTTCTGGACCGTCGACATCCTCGAGTTCGGGCGGCTACCAGGGACCCCGTCACTTCGACTTCAAGCCGCCGCGCACCGAGGACATGGACGGGGTGTGGGCGTCGGCCGCCGGCTGCATCCGCAACTACCTCATCCTGCGCGACCGGGTCCGCGCCTTCCGCGCCGACCCCGAGGTGGCGGCTGCCCTCAGGGCGGCCCGGCTCGACGAGCTGGCGACGACCACCCTCGCCCCCGGCGAGACCCTGGCGTCGATGCGCACCGAGACCCTGGACGTCGACGCGAAGGCGGCACGGGGCCTGGCCTTCGAGCAGCTGGACCAGCTGGCCCTCGACTACCTCTACGGCGTCCGCTCCTAGGCGGATGGCGCGACCAGAGGTGAGCGGGCTCCACCGGTGAGCTCGAGCGCGCTCGTCGGCATCGACATCGGCACGACGTCGACCAAGGCCGTGGCCATCGAGCCGGCCTCCGGAAGAGTGCTCAGCGTCGCCGAGTTCCCCCACCCGGTGAGCTCCCCCACCCGGGCTGGATGGAGCAGGGACCGGACGCGTGGGTGGCGGGGACCCGCACGGTGCTCGACCGGATCCGAACCGAGGTCACCGAGATCCTCGGCATCGGCTTCTCCGGCCAGATGCACGGCCTGGTCTGCCTCGACGCCCGGGGCGCGGTCATCCGCCCGGCCATCCTCTGGAACGACCAGCGCTCGGCCCCGCAGTGCGCCGCGCTGGAGAGTGGGGACGGCCGCGATCGGCTGGTGAGGCTCACCGGCAACCGCGCCCTGCCCGGCTTCACCGCCCCGAAGCTGCTCTGGATGCGCGAACGCGAGCCGGCCGAGTACGCCCGCATCCGCCAGATCGCGCTACCCAAGGACTACGTGCGTGACCGCCTGACCGGCGGCCATCGCAGCGACGTCGCCGACGCCTCGGGGACACTGCTCCTCGACGTCGCCGAGCGCCGCTGGAGCGCCGAGCTGCTGGCCGAGCTGGACATCCCGCCGTCATGGCTGCCGGAGCTCGTCGAGAGCTGCGACGCCGTCGGCAGCTTCGAGGGGGTGCCGGTCGCCGCCGGCGCGGGCGACCAGCCGGCCGCGGCCGCGGGCGGGGGCATCACCGGCCCGGGCCCGCTCTCGGTGGTGCTCGGCACCTCGGGGGTGGTACTGGCGGCGACGGACCGTTTCCTCGCCGACCCCGAGGGCCGCGTCCACGCCTTCTGCCATGCCGCGCCGGAGCGGTGGCTGGTGATGGGAGTGATGCTGGCGGCGGCCGGGTCGCTGGCCTGGTACCACGACACCCTGCTCCCGAGGGTCGACTACGACGCCATGCTCGGCGAGGCCGAGAGCGTGCCGCCGGGCTGCGACGGCCTGCTCTTCCTCCCCTACCTCGCCGGGGAGCGGACCCCCCACTTCGACTCCGAGGCGCGCGGAGCCTTCTGCGGCCTGAGCGTGACCCACGGGCGCGGGGCCCTCACCCGGGCGGTCCTGGAGGGCGTCGCCTTCGGCCTCCGCGACTGCCTCGACACCGTCCGTGCCGTGGGTGCGACCGCGGACCGCGGCCGGGTGTCGGGCGGGGGATCGAGGAGCCGGCTGTGGCTGCAGACCGTCGCCAGCGTGCTCGAGCTGCCCCTCGAGGTGATGGCCACCGACCAGGGCTCGGCCTTCGGCGCCGCCCTCCTCGGGGGCGTCGCCGCCGGCGTCTACGCCGACCTCGACGAGGCGGCGGCGACCTGCGTGCGGGTCACCGACGTCGTCGAGCCGGTGGCCGCCTGGATCGAGCCGTACCGGGAGGCGCGCGCTCGGTTCCGCGCCTGCTATCCCGCCCTCCGCTCGCTCGGCGCCGGGAGCGCCGGCCCGCTCTGATCCGGTCGGGGCCGGCCGGGCCGCGGTCGCCACCCGGCGGAGCACCGGGTCAGGCCGACCTCAGCTCCGGCCCTCGCAGCGGGACCAGGGTCGGCTCGTCGAGGACCGCCCTCAGCGCCAGCTCGGCAGCGCCCAGGAGGGGCGCCTCGGCACCGAGCTGCGCCGCCCGGATCTCCACCGCCTCGTAGGCAGGCTTCATGACCCGCGCCCTCAACTCCACCTGGACGATCTCCTCGACCAGGGGCCACATGATGCCCAGGTAACCGCCGAGCACGACCCGCTGCGGGTTGAGGGAGTTGACCAGACCCGCCATGCCCGCACCCAGCCAACGGCCGACCTCCTCCACCGCCGCCAGCGCCACCGGGTCAGCCCAGGCGGCCTCACGCACCAGCCGGGCGACGGCGTCGGGCCGGTACCCTGTCTCGGCCCTCCCGGCGCGCAGCAGGAGTGCCGGCCCCCCGATCTCCGTCTCCCAGCAACCGATCGCCCCGCAGCGGCAGGGAGCGCCCCCGGGGTTCACCTGCACATGCCCCACCTCCCCCGCGCAGCCCGCCGCCCCCACCAGCGGCCGGCCGTCGATCACCAGGCCGCCGCCGATGCCGACGTCGCTGGAGATGTAGACGAGGTGGTCGACCCCGATCCCCGCCCCCCAGGTGTGCTCGGCCACGGCGCCGAGGTCGGCCTCGTTGGCGATCAGCACAGGCAGGCTCGACCCCAGCCGCTCGGCGACCAGGCTGCCCAGCGGCACGTCCCGCCAGCCCAGGTTGGGGGCGAAGTGCACCATGCCGTCGGCCCGGCGGACGACGCCCGGGACCGCCATCCCCAGACCGGCCACCCAGCACCCCGCGGGGATCGCGGCCTGCGCCGCCCGGATGAGCCTGGCGACGTCCTCCACCGTCTGGTCGGGGGCCCGGCGGCCCTGCCGGTGCGGCACGCGTGCCAGGTGGAGGATGCGACCGCCCAGCCCGACCACCGCTGCCGACAGCGAGTTGACCTCGATGTCCGCGGTGATGGCGGCCGCGCCCTCGGCGCGAGGTCGGGCCACCAGCGACGGGCGGCCGCGCGATCCCAGGCGGGCGGGGTCGCCCACCTCCACCAGGCCGCGCGCGCAGAGGTCCGCGACCAGCTCACCGATCGTGCTCCGAGCCATGCCCAGGGCGACGCCGATCTCGGATCGGGAGACCGCCCCCGACTGGTGGAGGTGTCGGAGCAACAGGCCCAGATTGTGACGGCGGACCGACTCCGCGGAGGCCATCGGGGTCATATGTCCGCAATATGAACGAAATACATGGGGATCTGCTCGGGTGGGGCCGAGATCGCCTCAAAGGGGGGGAGATTGGCCTTCGAGGAGACGCGCCGCCCGCCGGCCGCCCGGAGGGCGCACCGCGCGCCCCCCGGCCGCCGGACCGGCATCGCCGACCCGCAGGGCCGGCGCCGAGGGCTCAGGCCTTCGAGCGTGAGCCCGACCGTGAGAGGACGTCGACCGTGCCCGCTGCGAGAAGCACGACGGCGATCAGCACGTCGACCCACTCGGAGGACACCCCGAGGAGGTAGAGGCCGTTGTAGATGCCACCGATCATCAGGCCGCCCAGGACCCCGTGGAGGGTCTTGCCCCGTCCGCCGAAGAGGCTGGTGCCGCCGATGACGGCGGCGGCCACCGCGAGCAGGACGTAGGCGTTGGCGGACTTGATGATGTCGGTCTGGATGAACACCTGCCACGAGCAGAAGAGGATGCCGGCGATCCCGGAGGTGAGGCCCGCCAGCACGAAGCCCCAGGTCCGGATGGCGGGGAGGCTGACGCCGGCTCGCCGCGCCGCCTCGGGGTTGCCGCCGATGGCGTAGACGTAGCGGCCGAACCGGGTGCGCTGAAGCAGGAGGGTCCAGATGAATAGCACCGCGAGGACGATCGGGATGATGAAGGGCAGCCCGTCGATGACCCCGAAGTGGGCCCGGTTGAGGTTGCAGAGCGCGACCACCACGATCCCCGCCGCGGCGAGACCGGCGATCTTGATCGCGGTGAAGCTGGCGGGCGGCGCCACCAGGCCCTGGCGACGCCGGGCGGCGTCGCGGAACCACCAGAAGCCGCCCGCGGCCACCACCACCACCGCCAGCAGGATCCAGCTGAAGAGCGGGCTGAACCGCCCATAGAAGATGTCGTAGAGCTGGACCTGAGCGGGGACCGTGACATTGCGGATGGAGATCGGGTTGCCGTTGAGGACGATCAGGCAGACTCCCTCGAGCACCAGGAAGGTGCCCAGGGTGACGATGAACGACGGCATCTTGAATCGGGCCACCAGCGTCCCCTGGATGGCACCGACACCGGAGCAGACGAGCAGGGCGACGACGATCGCCAGCCACGCCGGCAGGGCCAGGCCGTGCGGGCAGAGCGCGCAGCTGGCCGACCCGGAGGGCTGGACCAGCTCGGCGACCACGACGGCGCCCAGGGCCATCACCAGGCCCACGGAGAGGTCGATCTCGCCGAGCAGGAGGGCAAAGATCTCGGCCATCGCCAGCAGCATGTAGATGCTGCTCTGCTCGAACAGGTTGACCAGGTTCTGGGACGACAGGAACTTGGAGTTGGCGATCTGGAAGGCGATGAAGACGATGACGATGCCGAGCACGACGGGGAGGACCCCGCTGTCTCCACCCCTCACCTTCTGCCACCAGGCACGCAGGTACTCGCCCATCGACTGGGCCGCAATCTCGGGGGGCAGCTCAGCCTCGGCGGAGGCGGTCAGGTCGACCATCGCCTCCGCGTCGACGCCCGAGGAGGCGGCCGCCACCGGGCCGGCGGTCAGCGGGTCACTGTCGATCCTGGCCATCGCTCACCCTGAGATGTTCGGACGTGAATAATAGATGTTCAGACACGGGCCACGCTCCCGGTCCTGGCTCCGCGCCGCGAGAGGACGTCGACCAGCACCGCCGCCATCAGCACGCCCCCTGGGAGGATGTACTCCAGCGGGATGGTCAGCGTCCCCAGGCTCATCAGGGAGACGCCGTAGGCGATGCCACCGATGAGCAGACCGCCGAGGATGCCGTGGAGCGGCTTGCCGCGGCCCCCGAAGAGGCTGGTGCCGCCGATGACGGCGGCGCCCACCGAATAGAGCACGAGCTGGCCGGGGTCGCCGACGTTGGTGCTGTACTGGCCGTAGTAGAAGGAGCCGAGCATGATGCCGGCGAACCCGGCGGTGGCCGAGCAGAGCACGAAGGCCCAGGTCCGGATCACGGGCAGGCGGACACCGGCTCGGCGCGCCGCCTCAGGGTTGCCCCCGATCGCGTAGACGTAGCGACCGAAGCGGGTGCGCCCGAGCAGCACGGTCCAGAGTCCCAACAGGGCAAAGACGATCGGGATCACCCACGGGAGCCCCTCGATGGTGGCGAAGCCGCCCCGGTTGACGCTGCAGATCAGCAGCAGCCCCACCCCGACCACGGCGATGAGGGCGATCCGGATGGCGGTCAGGCTGGCGGGCGGGGCGACCAGCCCGGCTCGGCGGCGCGCCGACGCGCGCATCCAGATCCCGATGCCGAGCGCCACCACCACCACCCCCATGATCACCCAGCTGGCACCGACGTCGATGGCCCCCTGGACCAGGTTGTAGAAGACGCTCTGGTTCCCGGTCGACGCGACCGCGAGGAAGCCGTCAGCGCCGCCCAGCACGATGATCAGGATTCCGGAGAAGAGCAGGTAGCCGGCCAGGGTGACGACGAACGCGGGGATCCTGAGCCGCGCCACCAGCGTGCCCTGGAGGAAGCCGATGAGACCGCAGCAGCCCAGGGTGGCGAGCAGCGCCAGCCACCAGGGCAGGTTCGGGGAGGGCGTCTGGACCAGCCGGTAGGCGATGGTCCCGCCCAGGAGGGCCACGGCGCCGATGGAGAGGTCGATCTCGCCCAGCAGCAGCACCACGATCTCCGCCATGGCCAGCACCATGTAGACCGTGCTCAACCCGAAGATGTAGACGAGGTTGCCGGGTCGGAGGTAGGCGTTCTGGGGGGTGATGATCTCGAAGACGACGGCAACGATGACCATGGCGACGAGCACGGGCAGGACCCCGCTCTCGCCACTCCTGATGTTCTGCCACCAGCCCCGCAGGTACTGGCCGAGCGACTGGGCCAGGATCTCGGGAGGGACCTCCGCCTCGGCGACCCCAGCGGCGGCGGTCAGGTCGACCTCAGGTGCCAGCTCGCCCGCAGTGTCGGGCGTGAGATCCCTCTCTGCCCGGGCCACCGCCTCAGGCCTCCTTCGGGGCGGCGGCTGCGGCCGGCTCCAGCTGGCGACCCCCGGAGCCCCCCGTCGTCATGTACTCGACCACGCTCTGGCGGTCGAAGCTGGCGGCCGGCGCCTCGGCGACCATCCGCCCGAGGTGGAGGATGGCAAGCCGGTCCGCCACCTCGAAGACGTCGTTCAGGTTGTGGGAGATCACCATCACCGCCAGACCGTGGTCGCGCAGGCGCCGCACCAGGTCCAGGACCATGCGGGTCTGGACCACGCCCAGAGCCGCGGTGGGCTCGTCGAGGAGCACCACCTTGGAGTTCCACATCACCGCCTTTGCCACCGCCACCGACTGGCGCTGGCCTCCGGAGAGCGAGGCCACCGGCTGCCGGATCGACCGCACCGAGGTCACCCGCAGACCGCTCAGGGTCTCGGCCGCCGCCCGCTCCATGCTGTCCTCGTTGAGGAGCTGCCGGCGCACCCGCTCGCGCCCCAGGAACATGTTCTGGACGATGTCCAGGTTGTCGGCGAGCGCCAGGTCCTGGTAGACGGTCTCGATGCCCAGGTCGGCGGCGTCGCGGGCGGTGCGGATGTGCACCGGCCGCCCCTCGAAGTAGATCTGCCCGCGGTCCGGCTGGTGGACGCCGGCGATGCACCGGGTGAGCACCGACTTGCCCGCCCCGTTGTCTCCGCACAGGCCGGTCACCTGGCCGGCCGGCAGATCGAGATCGACCCCGTACAGCGCCTGGACGGCGCCGAAGTGCTTGTCGATGCCTCGCAGCTTCACGAGCGGCTCCGCCGGGGTCGACGGGGGGCGGCTCTGGACAGGTAGGTGCTCTTCAGTCATCTCACTAGCCTAGGTCTTGCGTCTCTCGGGTTGCTGCTGTCGGCGTCCGCCTCCCGACGGCGGGGAGCATGGATCCGGGCCGCCCGGCGGGGCGGCCCGGATCCGTCACTGAGGAGACGCTCCCTGAGGAGCGCTCCGGCTTATCCGATTACGAGATTCCGTCCTGGCTGCAGAGTGTCGCGCCCGCGATGGCGCAGATGGCAGAGGCGGTGTCGAAGGCGTCCTTCACCACCGTCGCCTCCATGTTCGACTTGGTCACCCAGGTCGGGGTCAGCAGGGACGCGGGCTCGGTGATCGCCGAGTTGGCCGGGTCCGTGGTCGTCCCGTTCAGGATGGACGTCGGGATCGTGTCCTTGGCCAGCAGGATGGTGGCCATGACGATCGCGTCCTGGGCCTCAAGGTAGATCGGCTTGTAGACCGAACCGCACTGGTATCCCTCGAGGATGTAGGCCATGCCCTGCACGGTCGCGTCCTGTCCGGTGGTCGGGATCTTGCCCGGGCCCACACCGTCAGCGATGAGGTCCGTGATCACCGCCTGGCCAAGGCCGTCGTTGGCCTCGATGGTGGCGTTGATCTGCGGGTTGGCGGTGAACTCCTGCTGGAAGATGGTGCCGCCCTGTGTGTTGGACCATCCAGGAGCGTAGTTCTCGCCGACCAGCGTGGCGCTGATGGTGCTGTTGGTGGCTCCGGCGTTGACTGTCTTCTGCGCCGAGCCCCAGACGATGCCGTTGTAGCCTTCCGCGAAGGAGATCGCGTTCGGGTCGGTGTCCTCACCGCCGTTGAGCACGAAGACCTTGGGGCTGGAGACACCTTCCGACTGCACGCAGGAGATGAACCCCTTGCCGATCAGCTGGCCGACGGTCACGTTGTTGAAGCTGACGTAGTAGGTCTTGCCCGAGGTCGGGAAGATGGCCCGGTCGTAGTCGACCACGGTCACACCGTGAGCGGCCGCTTCCGAGGCGATCGACAGACCGGTCGGCCCGTCAAGCGGGCAGACCAGCAGGACCTTGGCCCCCAGGTTGATGTCAGCCGTCGCGTCGTCGATCTGGGTCGGGTCGCTGCCCTCGGCGTTCTGGACGTTGAACTCGGCCGAGGTGTAGCCAGCGTCCGCGAACGCGTCACTCAGGTACGGCGCGTCGTAGTCTTCCCAGCGGACCGAGGAGGTGGTGTCCGGGAGGATCACCCCCACCAGCAGGCTGTTGGCCCCCTTGGTCGCGTACTGAGTCAGCGGCTTGAGGAGGCTCATGGTCGCGTTGATGTCCGGGGTGTACGAGGTCGCAGTGATCGCCGACGGGACACCCGGGTTTGTCCCCGTACCCGACGATGAGGTGGTGCTGGTGGTGCTGCCGCAGGCCGCGGCCACGAGGGCGGCTACACCCACGAGGCTGACCCGCGCCATCCTCCGCAGCTTTTGGGACCCCAGGCCCCGGTCACTTGGTTGCATACGCATTGACTTGTGCCCTCCACGCAGCGAACGACCTTTCTCGCGAAGCCGCCAGGACGGCGGACGACGCGCCCACCTCATCACCCACAGAACCTCTGTGATGAGGCGCCCGGATTGTCTGAGCTAGCTGAGGGGTTTGTCAACGGAGCGAACTAAAAATCACCCTAACGGGCGATGCCCGCTCCTCCGGGACACCCCCAAAAGCGCCTTTCGACGCCTTCCGAGCCCGCCCCGGCCCCCTCCGGGCCGCCCGGAACCGCACCCCGGGCGTTCCCGGTGCCCCCCACCGCCCCGGATCTCCACCCGAGACAGAGGACCCGAAGCCACGGTGGGACAGACCTACCGGACTTTCACACCGCCCCCGGATCGGCGTGGAGCCCAAGGTGGGAATCGAACCCACGACCTACGCCTTACCAAGGC